>OZ253529.1:0-614555 GCA_965262335.1 Phototrophicaceae bacterium | reverse complement strand
TTCAGTATTTCGGCATGCAGCATGGCTTCGGTCAGCTCAGCACGCAAGGCCACATCTGACCATAGATTGTTCAGTTCGCCGGGGTCGTCTCGCAGATCGTAGATCTCTCCATAAGCGCGGTCAAAATAGAGGGTTAGTTTGTAGCGCTCTTCAACATAGGTCTTGAGGTGCAGCGTGGTCGGTTGATGTCGATTCTCGATGATGACATGCTGCCGCGCGCCCGATTCGTCGCCATTCCATATCGGCTCCTGATTGATGCCGGTCATGTCGTCCGGGATATCGAGCCCGCAATAGCTGAGAAAGGTGGGCGCATAATCCACCAGCGATTGCAAGCTGTGGCTGAGCTGTCCGGCGGGAATCTGGCCGGGCAGGCGCGCGATCATCGGCACGCGGATTCCGTCATCGTAGTGGAATGCGCCTTTGGCGATCAAACCGTGCTGTCCGAAGTAATGCCCATGGTCGCTGGTGAAGACGACCAAGGTGTTCTCCGCCATGCCGAGCCGATCAAGGTGATCGACGATCTGGCCGATGTATTTGTCCATGCAGCTGATCATGCCATAGTAGCAGGCGATATCTTTCGCCAATTCATCGCGATCGTGCAGATGGGAATGGAAGCCGTGGCAGCCGCTTCCGTTGGCTTCTTGCCAAGGCGAAAAGTCTGGATTGCCTTGCTGCGTCAGCTGCAGATGCGGCGGGTTGGCAAGGTGTTCGCTCGGTAGCGCAACCGGCACGGTGATCTCATTGGGATCATACATAGTGTCCCAGGGCTCGGGCGCCAAGTATTTCGGATGCGGATCGAAAAAGCTCGCCCAAAGGAAAAAGGGCTGATCCTGCGCCTGATACTCCGAGATGAGCGCGTTGCTGCGTTCGGCGATCCAGTTGTTATAGTGGAATTCTTCGGGAATCAGCCATTTTCGGTGCTGTGCCGTCATGTGGCCTGTCGGCTGCAGGTAATAGTCGCGCCAGTTGCTCAAGCCTTTTTCTTCCATCCACAGCGCGTAATGCTGCCCGACATGGGCTTCATCGGTGTGGTTGCGGGCGAGCTCAATGTGATCGAAACCATAAAAGGGACCGGTGAAGTCTTGCCAGAAATCCAGGTCTTGCAAGGTAGGGTAGGCTTCCAGTGAAGGATATTCTGCTGTTGACTGCAAGGGCTGGAAATGTGCCTTGCCAACCAATGCTGTTCGATAGCCGGCAGCATTGGTTAACTCGCCGATGGTTGGTTCGGTTTCGGGCAATTTGGTGCCCAGGGACCAGGCTCCGTGCTGGGAGGGGTATTTGCCGGTGATAAGGCTGCTGCGGGTCGGTGTGCAAGTGGGGTTGGGGCAATAAGCGCGGGTGAACGTGGTTCCTTGCGCTGCGAGTTTGTCTAACGCAGGTGTTTGAATCTCCGGGTTATTCTGTCCCAGTGTGCGCCAATGTTGCTGGTCAGATGTGATGAGCAGGACGTTGAGTCTTGACATATGGCCGCGTTCCTTGGGGATGGACAAAGGTAATGACTTAAGATTGGCCTCGATAATAACGCTTGCTCTTGATTTCGTCAGGCAGCATACTTTCGTCCGTATAGGCCTGATAACCCTTGCCATAATCCAATTCGCGCATGAGCTGTGTAGGTGCGTTGCGAATATGCAGCGGGATCGGCAGGTTGCCAAGCTCTTTGACATCGTCGAGCGCGGCAAAATAGGCATTGCCGGCGGCGCGATTCTTTGGCGCGCAAGCCAGGTAGGCGACGCCATGGGCCAGGTTGAATTGGCATTCGGGCAAACCGATGGTCTCGACAGCGCGGAAGACATCGTTAGCGACAGCCAGCGCTTGCGAATCCGCCATGCCGATATCCTCGCTGGCGAAAATGACCATGCGCCGGGCGATGAACTTGGGATCTTCGCCGCTATCGATCATGCGCGCGCAATAATAAAGCGCAGCATCTGCATCGCTGGCACGCATGCTTTTGATAAAGGCGCTGATGGTGTTGTAATGTTCCTCGCCGGATTTGTCGTAGCGCAAATGCTTGGATTGCAAAGTCTCGCGCAGATAATGGACACTGATTCGCTTTTCGCTGTAAAGGCGGGCCGCATTCTCTAGCAGGTTGAGCGCGGCGCGGGCATCGCCATTTGCGTAATTCGCCAGGAAGTGCACAGCGTCTGGGTCAATCTCGAGATCAAGAGCGGTGATGCCGCGGGCGATGATTCTTTCGATTTCGTCGTGAGTCAGCGAGTTCAACGTGAAGACTTGCATACGCGACAGCAATGCCGAGATCACTTCAAAGCTCGGGTTTTCGGTGGTGGCGCCAATCAAGACGATGGTGCCGTCCTCGACATAAGGCAATAAGAAATCTTGCTGGGCTTTGTTGAAACGGTGGATTTCATCGAGGAAAAGGATGACGCTGTCCGGCCGCTCGCTGGCATCGCTTGTGGCGAACAATTGCATCTGAGCCTTGGTTTTGCTTGCACTTCCTTTGACAGTTTCAACGATCTGACGCAATTCCGCCTTGCCTGCGGAGACGGCCGACAAGTTGTAAAAGGGCTTTTCAGTGACATCCGCGATCATGCGCGCCAGCGTTGTTTTTCCGACACCCGGTGGACCCCAGAAGATCATGCTGGGGATGGACTTTTGCTGCAAGACGCGATTAAGTGGTTTGCCGTCGCCGACAAGATGCTGCTGACCGATGAAGCCGGAAAGATCGCGCGGTCGGATGCGTTCGGCTAGGGGGACGGATGTTTGCTGCATGGGTCGGTTTTCCGGTTTGGTAGCTCGACTGTGCGCTGATTATAGCATGGTGCAGATTCTGGCCACAGCCGCTTGGCGGCGGCGAAAAGGACGGCTGCGCTCACGTAGAATAACAAGTCCGCTGCTCTTGCGCGCACAGCGGTTCAAAAGGAAGGGGACAGCACAGCGTCTACTCTCACGAGCATAGCGATTCGATATATCTAGCCATAAAGTTTGGGCAGTGCGCTGTTGTAAGCCCAAAGCAAGCCCGCTCTGAGATGCACTAGCGGGCTTGCGGGACGTGCCAATTGTTCTCAAACGCACCGGATAGGGCTGGCCGTTCCCAGAGCGCTTCGTCGTCTTCCGGCAAGGATGCCAGAAGTTCCTGATAGGGAACACGGACTTGCTTCCATTTCTCGAACAAATCCAGCGCGTTCTGCCCGGCGTAACCGGCATCTTTGACCATTTCGTCCTGACTGCGGCCAGACGAAGGTGGCGGATCATTGTTCTCGGCGAGGGCGCGCGCCCTCGCCAAGAAGTAGGAGTCCACATCGCCGAGATGGCCGAGGACCTCGGAAATCGTCCAGCCATCGCCCCCGTCTCGTCTGTCGAAGGCGGCAGGCTCAGTGATGGTAGCCAAGATGTGCTCAATGTTCAGCAGGTTTTTTTCCAACGCCCACAGTTGCCAACGGCGGTACCTAGGGAGTGCTTGCATGGATCGCTCCT
The DNA here is from genome assembly GCA_965262335.1 of Phototrophicaceae bacterium. GTDB lineage: Bacteria > Chloroflexota > Anaerolineae > Aggregatilineales > Phototrophicaceae > UBA6055. The sequence continues at coordinate 611,123 of OZ253529.1, read as the reverse complement.
CAGTTTATTTTGGAGCGAATTATATCACATCGAGAATTGCATGAATTATAGATACTATTGGCCGCGCGCCGTTTCCAGTATTGCAAGTGCCTTGCGGGCAATCGCTTCGGTGGGGTTGGCGCTGGTGCCGGGCGCGCGCTCGACCAAGACCTCCAGGAAGAACTCGTCGATGGCAAAGATAGCGACCGATCCATAAAGTCCACGACCGACAACGTGCGGCTGCGGGAAATCTTCAATGGTGTTTTCACCCTCAATGCCTTCGCGGATGCCTTTGATTCTTTCATAATGCGCCATGGCGTCTTCGGACGTGTCGAATTGGCCGAAGGTCATTTGGAAATTGTTGGCCATCTGATCAACATACGCAACTCGGAAAGCGCGGCCGTTCTCTATGTTACGCGGTGAATCCACACCATTATCGAAACGCGAAAAATCGCGCCGCCATTGTGTGTTGGTAACAATTTGGTTGGGCATATTGTCGAGTAGCGCCTCGAGGACATCGACTGAGCCGGCGTCCAACGAGGCGTTGCTGACAGCGGCTTCGAAGCTGCTGCGGTTTCGTTCAAAGAACTTGATAGTCTCTTCCGAAAGCGGCACCAGTGGGCTGCCTCTGGTGAAGAGCTCGACGAATACTTCGATAAAGTAATTGTCGATTTGGAAGATGGACACCGACCCGTACAAGCCGGCGCCGAAGATATTCGGCTGCGGGAAGTCTTCGTTGACTTTTCCGTTTTCCAGAACCGAGCGGATTCCGAGGAGTCGCTCGTAATTGGCGGCCGCCTCTTCCGCCGTATCAAAGACGGCGAAATCGAGGTTCATCAAGCCGCCCTCTTGCGTTCGGTAATAAGCTCTCGTGGAGTCGGCTGGGGCACGAATGCCGCGGACCCTGCCGATGCCTGCATCCCCTCGCTCGTAATCCAACTTCCACTCCTCTTCGCCCGCCGGCAGCGTTGTCGGCAAGAGTTCCAGCAACGCGGCGATGATCTCCTCATTGGGATTGCTTTCCTCCACGAATCCCGCGGGAGTCGGCGTGGGCGTGGGTGTGGCGGTCGGTGCCGGTGTCGGTGTTGGCGAGGGCGTGATATCGAGCGTGTCTAACGGGCTGCAGGCAGCAAAAACAAGCATGGCGACCAGGGTCAATGCAAGCATTCGCGTTCGTTGCGTAGTGGTTTGCCTCATGATTAATCCCCGCCTTCTTCATGGTACAGGCGCAGGCGTTCCGGAATCTCGCCGGTAACGATCATATCGGCGATTTCTATTTCAGAAACTTCGCTTTTGTAGAAGTCGCCCAACTTATGTCCGCGCTCGATAATCGTGAAGCGGTCAGCCACTTCGTAGACGTGGCGGATATTGTGGGTGATAAAGATGACGCTCATGCCACTTTCTTTGGCGGCGATGGTATAGTCGAGAACTTTTTGTGTCTCTCCGACCGACAGAGCCGAGGTAGGTTCGTCGAGAATCAGCAGTTTCTTGCCGAAATAGACGGCGCGTCCGATTGCGATAGACTGCCGTTCGCCACCGGACATGTTGCCAACTGTCTCTTCGGCATCGCGAATAGCAATGCCAACGTCTCCAAGAGCCTGCACAGATTCTTTTGCCATCGTCTTCTTATCAAGAAAGGTGAAGGGTCCGACCTTGTAAGTCGGTTCCTGGCCGAGCCAGAAGTTACGCGCGATGCTCATCAAGGGTACTAGCGCCAGATCTTGATAGACCGTTTCGATGCCCAACTCACGGGCATCGTGCGGCGAATTGATTTTGACGGCCTGATTATCGAAATAGATTTGACCTCGCGTCAGCGAATGGAAACCGGTCAACACCTTGATTAACGTGGATTTGCCGGCGCCGTTATCGCCGAGCAGGCCGACGATCTCTTGCCGATCAACGTGGAAATCTATGCCGCGTAAAACCTGCACACTGCCGAAGTACTTGTGGATATCGATCATATCCACCAATGCGTTGTCGTTCTTTTGCTCGTATTGCATGTCTCAAGCTCCCTAATTTCGCTGTGCGCCGCGAACCAAGGTGTTCAAGACGACCGCCGCGATGATGATTACGCCGATGGTGCCGGAGAAGACACGGGATTCAATGCCGACCAGAACCAAACCTGTCTGAAGCATACCGAATATCAGTGCCCCGAGCAGCGAGCCGACCACGCTGCCATAACCACCTGTCAGCAGAGCGCCGCCAATCACAGTCATGGCGATAACTTCCAATTCCAAGCCGGTGCCTTTGAGCGGATCCACACCGGGGTTGCGAGAAGTCTCGTAAATGGCGGCTATGCCTGTCATCACCGCCACGATGACGAAGTTCTGCAACTTGATTCTGTCGACGTTAACACCCTGTGCGCGTGCCGCGCCCTCGTTTCCGCCGGTGGCAAAGATACTGTTGCCGAAGGACGTGTTGGTTAGGATAACGTGAAAGACAATCACGAAGATAAACCACCAGACGATTGCCAGGCGAACGTTCGAGCTGCGCGGGATCTGCACGTGAAGGAAAACGTCTTCGGAACCAATCGAAAGCACACGACCGTTGAAGAGATCAAAGTAGCCGACTTCCACCGTTTCCCCGCCACCAGCGTTGCCGTGATAGGAGAGGACCGCGACCAACCATACGACAATTGCAACCAGAACCAGCACTACCAGCAGCAAGACTACAGTGCGCCCGATGGCGCCGGACGTACCGAAATCCCCATTATTCGTTCGAATCGACCAGGCATGCCTTGCCCCGCGATACAAGACGGGCAAGAGCCGATACGCAGTAAATGCCACGACCAGCAAACCGATCACCGCCAAAACCAGGAATACGATATTGCTGATGCCAATAATTGGCAGAGATTCGTGATGGTCGCTATAGCGCAAGATGCGGCCGCCGGCGATTGCCACCAGGGTAATAGCGCGGAAAGCCAGCATCGTTCCCAAGGTCACAATGAAGGATGGAATACGCGTAGAGATCAAGAGAACGCCGTTGATAGCGCCCAGTATGAATGCCATGAAGATGGCGAGCAAGGCTGCCGGGACTGGCTCCATGACACCAAAAACGGGCGCGCCATGTGTCATAAAGTTCATGAATGATAGCGCTGTCACACCCAGGATCGAGCCGACCGACAAGTCGAACTCGCCGGAGATCATCAGATAGGTGACACCGATGGCGATTACACCTTTGGTCGCGACGTTGCTCAGGAAGGATGCGACCGAGCTCGGCTCCAGGAAGAGATCGGTAGCCATGGTAAAGGCCATTAAGATGGCGATGAATCCGATGATGGCGCCGGCGCTCGGTGATTTGGCCAGCTCGGAGCGGATAAACTTGCCCGGGGTTAAAGCAATTGCCCGCTGCAGCTCGTCCGATTCTTCTTCAACCTGACGGACAAGGCGATAGCCGAATAAGCCGGGCAAGAAGAAAAGCAAGCCGGCCAACAGCCGATGGTTCTCCGCATCGCGGATGGTGGTTGTGCCCGGATACAACGGAACAACGTAAGCTCCGGCGATCAATATGCAGATGACGCCGACAGCCAATACCACGACTATCGCAAGCACAAACCGGCGGGGCGGGGCGACAATCAGGCGGATTCCCTCTTTATCCCGCAGGAATTCTAAAGGTGGGATGAGGAAGACGAGCATTGCCAAGAGAGCAACCAGCGCGGCGACAAGCACGCTGATGCTGATCAGCGCTTCGCCGATGCTCAGGGCAATGGGTGCCAAGCCACCAACATCGTTGTCAATAACTGTTCGCAGGTCGACTTGTTGCCCCAGCAATAGCGAAAATTTTAAACCCACTGGAATGATTACACTGAGCAATATAGCGCCACCGATGATGAAGGTGATGAAATACATCCACTGTGACCAACGCAGGCTCGATCGTTCGCGCTGCCACAATCCGACGGCGGTTCGCGCGCACCCCAAGGCATATAGTATGCCAGCTAGGGTGACAATCAACTCAACGGGGTTGCGGTCGCTGCGAAGAATATTGGCCCGTTCGCCCAAGGGCATCCAGCCGAAAAGCGCCATGTAAGCGATGACGGCTCCCAAGGCGGCGAAGCCAAAGACCACTAGCATAACGAGAGTGCCGTGATAGGAGGCCTCTCGTTTGCCATCAATATATGCTTGGATCATAAGCTGTCTCTCGAATACAAGAAAAAAATTCGTTTAAACCCGTATCAAATTGAAGCGGGCAAACTGTTTGCAGGGTCTAAGTTGCAGGATAAAGCCCACTCGGCGGGCAACGGAAGCTATTCTGGCGTGCCTCTTTTCGGTTACTCGCAGGCTAAACGGACTACAACAGATACGAGAAAAGAAATGGATGGAAAAAAACTTCCCATCCATTAAGAATACCGATTTCGGCTTAACGATAACCTTGCGCGGTCAGTTCAATAATGGCATCGACGTTGCTGCCATCAATGACGCCAGGTCCGGTCAGAATGTCGCCACCCGGAGACATCTTGAATTGGCTGTTCAGGTAGAGCCACATAATCGTCTCGAAACCTTGCAGGTACGGTTGCTGGTCGATCGCCTGGATCAGATAGCCGTTTTGGATCATTTCATAGATCTCGGCGCTGGTATCATGGGTCGTGGCGAAGATCTCGCCAGCCATCACGCCGGCTTCCTGAATGTACAGGTTTAGCGAGCTGGCCGGGTTCGGGCCCAAGCTGAATACCGCGTTGGTAGACGGGTTGGCACTGAAGTAATCGGCAAATGTACCGGCGGATGCGGTGACATCATTGCTGATGGTCAGCTGATCCAGCGGGATGCCAGCTTCTTCAAAGACGCTGCGTACACCAGCGCAACGGGCTTCCAAGCCACTGTGTCCAACTTCCTGGATCGGGCAGACAGCGCTCGCGATTTCGACACCGGCGGCATCAGCTGCATCGAGTACAGCGTTAGCGTTGGAGCGGCCACCGAGGAACTCGTTGGCGCCGATATAGAACAAGGTCGGCAAGGCGTCAGGCGTACCCGCGTTGGGATCGGCCGTGTTGAATACGATCACAGGTATACCGGCTTCCGCTGCGCGGATAATGCCGTCGCGAACGACTTCGGGATTGGGAACGGTGGTGCCAATACCATCGTTGTTGCGCGCGAGCGCATCATCCCAGTAGCCCGCCATGTCATCAATGCTATCAACAGGATCCGCCAGCCAGGCACAATCTGCGGACAGAAGTGCACATGCATCTTCCATACCCTTGATGACGACGACCCAGAAAGGATTACCGATACCACCGTGGCTGACCATACTGAAAGTCAGTTGGTCTTGCGCACCGGCGCCACCGATTCCGGCAACCATGATACCCAGTACAAATAGAAGTACGGGGATTGAACGAAACAGCTTTCTCATATCGAGACTCCTCTAATTAACCAAAATGGATAAGTGTCTCAGGCATGTTGCCTGTTGAGACCAAGATCGGTTGGGGAAAAAGTTGCTCGAAAACGAGCGTCTGTTTTACCCTGTCGTACCTGTTACTGATCGCAGGGCACAATTCAGATACGATATACGATATTTGATGCTAGCAAGACAAGTCGGAACGTGTCAAACAAAACGTTTTGTTAATCCAACCTGCCCATATATACGGCTTTTTGGCAACCGCACGCTATTATAACGCATTTTGACTGAAACTCAACTAGCGGCGGTCTGGCGGCGCGGCGAAGCAATAAAAGCATTACTGAAGTGCCGAGGCGAAGGATCAGGACGCTCAGCGAATCTCCTCCACCGCCCAGTGATCGCCCATCGCGCGGCGTCCGCCTGCCAAGCCCGGTCCCTCGGAGATTCCTCGCACGAGATCGTCACGCTCTAAAGCCGAATCCAGCAGCTTGAGGTCCAAACCCGGTATCACATATCTACAAGATTTGACGCTTCCGTCGCGTGAATAGAGATCGAATGGCAATCCTTTGTATAAAATGACAAAGAGATTTGACATGGATGCACAATCAACTTTAAGATGAAATTGAACGTTGTGTTTGTAGTGGGAAGGAGGATAGCGATAGAAATCCCCATTCGCTTTGCGGTTTGAGTCCATGTTGGTGGTGGCGTCGTGAAGAGATTAGTTGCAGTATTGACGACCGTTGTTCTTCTGTCCGTATTTTCCCCTACTGTAGCCCAGGAGACAAGCAGTTCTACGCTGGCTACGTCCATCATTCAAGAGCTTCGTGACTTGAATTACCAAGTTGCGGTAGCAACGGATACGGATAAAGCTGCTGCTGCTCGTGCAGGCGTAGTATTTCAGAAGGCAAACAACCTTGAAGAAGCTGTTGCTCTAATCGCACAAGTTTCAGCAGGCTCCGCAGGATCAAGTCCGCCAAAAGCATACGCGCAAGTGGACACATATTACTGCCCACACCTTCGCCCGTTTTTCAGAGTTGAGGCCGCTGTTACTGCACAAACATCAGGTTCAGGTAGCGCAGCCCGCTTTACGACCGTCCATGAACCAACGCTGACCATCATTGGTTTCCACCCAGCGACATGGCTTCACAATCTAACCCAAACCGCTACGAAGGAAGACTCCAGTCGCAAACTTAACTTGTATAGCCATTGGTATCTTCGCCAAGGCATTAAAGTGGGCGACGTTGAGGCAGTCGTTACTCATGGACCATACAGTTCAGACTGCACATTCAATGCTTCAGATTAATCGAGGGCACCCATGACAAACGTACACGTAGGCGCACCTGAAATAATCATAGTCGGATTCATGATTTGCATGGTCGGATTCGTGATTTGCATTGGATTATTGACTTGCTTCGTGCTTAAGCATTTTCGCACAAGGCAAAGAAAGTAATCCGAAGGCACAACTCAGCATCTCGAACGTGAATAGCCTGAGGTGTTGGAAAACCAATGGACAGTTAGTAGATCAGCTTACAGTATCGACTCCGTCACTGGTACTTCAAGTTGGCGCAGTGTTTGCACTAAGTGTGGCTGCCTGCATCTTGCTCTGGCGACGAGCTAGAAACCATGTCCACTTAATCTTCTGGGGAATCATCAGTTGGGTTGTGCCAATTGTGGGACCGCTCGCAACCTTTGCCTTCTTGGTGTATTTGGCATTCACTGGGGCAGGACAACTCAAAAACAAAAGACACCGATGCTTAGGCGATTAGCGCCACGTGTCACCGAGAGACTATACCAGCTAAGCAGTAAAGCCTCTGCCAGCAGACTAGACCTCACTATCGGCAGCCCGTCATTTTTGGCGGGCTTCTTTATTGCTAGAGCTTCAGCGAATCTCCTCCACCGTCCAGTGATCGCCCATCGCGCGGCGTCCGCTTGCCAAGCCCGGTCCCTCGGAGATTTCTCGCACGAGATCGCCACGCTCTAAAGCCGAATCCAGCAGCTTGAGGCCCAAACCCGGTATCACATATCTACAAAATTTGACTTCCCGTCGCGGGAATAGAGATCGAATGGCAATCCTTTGTATAAAATGTACAAAGCGATTTGACATATACACATAATAAACTTTAAGATGAAATTGAACGTTGTGTTTGTAGTAGGAAGGAGGATATTGAGAAGTGTGAGCAGCTCTCGCTTTGTGGTTTTCGTTTATTAGGAGGTGATATCATGAAAAAGTTGGTCATCTTGATAGCAGTACTTGTCGCGATCACTATGCCCGTATTCGCTGATTCACCATTAATTGCGAATTTGCCGCCAGATGAAGAACTTGCAGAAGCCGCTGCGGTACATGGTATATCATTTGATCCAGACGCAATGAGGGATGAGCTTAATGCTTTATCCAATGCGATTTTGTCTGGTAGTGGAACATCATCCACTATCGCTGTGAATGCGCTGCTGTCAGCGAGCGCAAGGGATCGATTCACCTGCCCGAAAACCTACGGAAACTTGTACATTAAGGCTTGGGCTGACGCTTCGTACAACAGCTCGGAAAGGCGATTCACGCAAGTTCACGATAAGGGCTTTTACTACTCTGAGGATTCCATATTGTTCAACTTCAACGTTGATGGCAGCACGAGCGCTTATGTGCAAGACGATGGATCCTCCTTGCTTGTCCGATTCTCCGGAACGGTCCAAACGCACTCCTTCACTGGTCAGTGGCTTGGCTCTAACGCCGTAAACTTCAGTTGCAAATTTGTTATCACTCACAGGGTGCAATAATGTCACCGAGAGAGTTTGCCGTGATTTGGTTTTCGTTGCTGCTCTGGGTGTGTTTAATCGTATGTTTGCTTGCCGTTGCGATTGCGGTTGCGCGAGCTATCTTGGGTAAGTCCCGTCAAGGTAAGTAAACCAGATCAACTCTGTTGATCGAGTTAAAGGCATGGATGCAAAGCAAATTAAAAGCCTCCGCGAATCGGGGGCTTTTTATAATCCCCTTGCTTCAATGTCAGCGGATCTCTTCCACAGCCCAGTGGTCGCCCATGGCGCGGCGCCCCGTTGCCAAACCATCGCCGTCGCTAATCTGCCGCAGCAAATCGTCACGGTGCAGTGCGGATTCGAGCAAATTGACGCCCAAACCCGGTCCGGAGGGAATTTCGAGGTGGCCGTCGCTGACAGTTGGCCTAAAGTCGGTCAAGACGGCGAAATACTGCTTATAGAAGGCGCGTACGGATTCCACGTAATAGAGATTGGGAATGTGGGCGCCGAGGTGCATACAGGCAGCGTGACAGATGGCACCGGCAACATTATGAAGGACCAGGGGTACGCCGAACGTCTCCGCCAGATTAGCGATCTTTCGCGTCTCGGCGATTCCTCCATTCCAAACGGCATCGGTCATGACGATCTGTGAGACGTGCTTTTCCAGCCATTCACGCAATTGCCAGCGCGTCATCAGCAACTCCGACCCGATGATCGGGATTGATGTTCGGTCGCCCAGCGCCTTGATCTCGTCTGGATAAACTGCGGGCAGCACGTCTTCCAGGAACAAGATGTTGTATGGTTCCAAGGCACGGGCGATGCGCTCCATGCTAACGCGATTCCAGCGAAAATGGCATTCGATGCCGATCTCCATGCTGTCGCCGACAGTGTCGCGGATCTGCCTGACCGGGTTCAGCCCTCTTTCGATTTCCGCTTTTGTGACGCGCTGGCCAAAACTGCGCTCGCTGAACTGATCGAAGGGCCAAATCTTCATGGCATAGATCTCGTCATTGAGCAAGCTCTGTGCCAGTTCGCCGGCGTCTGTATGCCAGGCTTGATAATCATGAATGTCGCCGAAGCCGATGCAGGTGTTGTACGTGGGGATTTCGTCTCGGGTTTTGCCACCGAGCAGATGATAAAGGGGCGCCTGGTAATGCTTGCCCATGATATCCCAGAGCGCGACTTCAAAGGCGGACAGGGCACGGGTCTCGGCACCGGCATAGCCGTGATACATAATGTTGTCCATTGCAAAGCGCCACAAGCCTTCAATATCAAGCGGATCTTGCCCGAGGACCAGCGGGGCGATCGTGCCGTGCAGGGCGGCTTTGGCGGCGGGAATCTTGTCGACGGTCTCGCCCAAGCCGATGATGCCGCTGTCGGTATGTACGCGCACCGTCAGCAGGCGGGGAAAAGCCTTCCATTGCAAGGTTTCGATAGCGGAGATTTTCATCCGTTTGCTCCGGCTTGGTGGGTCTAATCTGACAGGCGCATACCCATCTGCGGCGCCAACCAGAAGGGCGGCAGATAGGCGGGGATTGCTTCAAATCTAGACGGCATAAACGACTGTAAAGCAATAAGCAAGCAATGGTATGCTAACAGTCAAGCCTGCTTGTCTCAAGCACAAAAAGAATGACATTGACGTGAAACAGCTAACTGTTTACCGAAAACACCCATTTCAGTGGCGGTGTTCATATCCCGTCTCAGTGTCTGGAATCTGGTTTCCACAGTAGAGAGGAAATAGACAGAAATGTCCGAGTACCCATTTGCCGATAAGTATCCGGAAGGCAAAGGAACAATTGGCTGCAATACGGCAGACGAATTCATTGAAGCACTTAGCCCCATCAATAGCACTTATGATTCGGGCAATTGGTTCTTCCGAGGGCAGTGCGATGCTAGCTGGACATTGCGGCCAAGCATCATAAGGAGCAATCAGCTTATACTCCGAGCAGAATATGAGATTCAACATTTTGTGGCGGATAAGCAGCAGCGTTACTCTTCTGACATAACGCAATGGAAACAAGAGGCCGATAAATGTGATGAGGAAACAGACAACATCGCGTACTTTCGCAAGCAACCGTACTCGTATTACTGTATTCTTTGGGTTGTCTGTGCATGGCTGGAATTCCAAGATGTGATTCAGTTTATTTCTCGGAGCAACGCTTCTGGCCTATTTGTGCCTAGTTACAGTTTCCCAGACTCAATACTTTTATCTAGTAGAGTCGCCGAAGTCATAACTCGTATGAGCCAAAATATAGTTCAAAGTCTCGAAGGTGCAGCGGATGACGAAACAATAGAAAACAGAACGCTTAATCAAATGGGCGTAATGTCAAGCTATCCGACGTCTGTATGGTATGCATTAGCTCAGCACCATGGCATAAAGACAAGATTGTTGGATTGGACACAGAATTCATATTGTGCTGCATATTTTGCTTGCCATGGACAAGACGGTCCGGGCGAAAAGATTGTAGTTTGGACGATTAGGCAAGACCTTATGCGGTTGGAACGCTTGCTTTTGTGGTTACGCCACATCAGCACGGGAAACGACTATTTTCAGGCGCAGTCAGCTAGGTTTTCCTATGAACGTTGGTTATCCAGTGCACCTCATCTGTTTTGCAATCGTTTGACCCAATTGGACAACACATTGGCTTTCTTGGTACCGGGGGAGAACATATTCCGCATTACATTGCCCAGTGAGCAGATAGATAAGTTGAGCTATTTGCTAAAGCGATTGGATGTTACGAAGTCTACTCTTATGCCATCGTATGACCATGTAGCCAATGAATTGAACGATGAAATAGACGTCAAAGTTGAGGAAATCAAACGGGAAACAGATTGTGCATAGTCGCTACTAAAGGCTATTCATTTAGTTGTGATCTGGAGTCCATAGACCACTGCTGTCGCTCTCAGAAGTACTAGGCTCAATTTGCTATGCAAACACATTTGATCCAAAGTTGACGCAATGCGATATGAGTCTTGACTTGATGTGTTAAACAATATTACCTGCAGAACGCGCCATTATCAGACCTCGATGACCTGATTCTCCAGCGTACCAATGGCATCAATGGTGATGGTAACGACATCGTCCGGCTGCAAGCTGAAATCTGCCGGAGGTACTATGCCGGTGCCCGTCAACAGGATAACGCCAGCCGGGTAGGTGTTGCTGCGTCCCAGATAAGCGACCAAGTCGGGGACGCTGCGCTTGATCTGATCCGTCGAAATCGAGCCGCTGAAGGCTTCGTCCCCGTCACGGCGGATCGATAGACGAATCGTGGTGTCAAGCCAATTATCGGAGGGTGCCAGCAAGATACCCGGACCGACAGCGCAGGAGGCGGTGTAAACTTTGGCTTGCGGCAAATAAAGCGGATTCGCGCCTTCAATTTCGCGGCTGCTCATATCGTTGCCAATGGTGAAGCCAAGCATCTCCATGGCCGGATTGAGCACCAGGCCAAGCTCGGGTTCCGGCACGTTCCAGCGCGAGTCACGGCGAATGCCCGCTTTATCGAGATGACCGACGGTATTCTTGCGCGAAGCCTTGAAGAAGATTTCCGGGCGTTCCGCATCGTATACCCGGGCATAGACATCACCGCCGTCGCTCGATTCCTCTTGCCGCGCCTCGCGGCTGCGCATATAGGTGACGCCGGCCGCCCAGATCTCCTGCTCATCGACCGGAGGCAGCCAATGCGGCGCATCGGAAGCGGGCGCGTTATCAAGATCGGACGCCGAGAAGCGGCGCGCGTCGTCATCAGCGGACTTGGCGACCGCCGCGATGGCACCTTCAACGTGTCCGATAGAATCGCGGAAAAAGTCGGAGAGTGTCGGAAAGCAATGGCTGATGTCATGGACGGCATCGCCGCGTAAGACACCGATGCGCGGACCCTCGCCCGGCTGAAAATATTGAATTAACTGAGGTGCGCTATTCATTTTTCGCTCCATATCGACCTGTGGTCATTAATCTTGCGGCTGTTCTCCTTTGGAACTGATGCCGCCATCTACCTCATAATTCGAACCGCTGATCAGCGCTACCTTTCCTGCCAGGCGCATCGTTCCAACCCTTCTCCCGTCCCCTCCCCGAAGCTTCATCTTAGGACAGGACAGGTTTCACTCCCGCCCCGCGCATCAGCTAGAGACCATCAGCAATTCCTGCATAAAACCGCGTCCATATAGTCGCCGCGTCCCTTGCAAATGATGATACGCTCGGCTCTATGGGAATCTTATCGCTTTCCTCCAGGTCTTACTTGCAACTGACAGGCTCTCGCCGGATCGCTATCCAATTTGGCGAAATCCTCATCAATATGGATACTGTATTGATAGGTTATCGCTATATTTGCCCCTTTTCTCGTCCTTTTGTCGTCCTTTCTCATCCTTTTCCCATCTTTTCCCATCCTATTCCCATCTTTTCCCGTCCTTTTCCACATCACGTTCCACCTCAAAACCTGTCCTGTCCTCAGGAAGCTTCATGGAGGGGCGACTTAAATATTGAGAACTAAGCTCTAACTCTGGTTGCCTCTCAAAACTAAGCGGTGATTGAAGTGACCTCAACACGCTGACCAGTCTCGTGACTCTTGACCGCGGCACTCACAAGGCGTTGGATGCGGGCGCCATGCTGGAAATTCGGGACCAGATCGCCATCGTTGATGATGCTATTGATGAAACCGCGGATCATGAAATCTTCCGAGCGGAACATATCTTTGTAGGTGTTATGCACAGTATCTCGGCGGGCATCGCCCCAAATATGCTCCGGAATCGGCAAGTCGCGCACCATGCCTTCACCAACACGCGCGCCCTTGACTTGCTGGGTTTTGTCCCAATCCGTGAAGCTGTAGAGCGTGCCGTCGGATCCGTGAAATTCCATGTGATGCGTTTGGCCGAAGGGCGTATCCTCGTAACAGAGCGCCGTGCAATGGATCATGCCTTTAGCGCCATTAGCGAACTCGGCAATGATCATACAGCTATCGTCCACGACCTCGTAGGCATTGCCTTGCGGGTCCTTTGGCGGACGCGGCACGATATGACTCAGCCTACAGGTGATGGCGCTGATCTCGCCATAAAACCACTCCGCCAAATATAGAAAATGTGAGCCCAAATCTCCTACAACGCCCGAGCCGGCGATCTTGCGGTCGAAGCGCCAGCGATAGTCGCCATCGCGTGCGGAGCCGGAGTAATAGCGCAGGTTGAGATGATAAGGTGTTCCCAGGTAGCTGCCGTCGATCAGCTCCTTGAGATAGCGTGCCGTCGGCATAAAGCTGTAGGTGAACGGTACCAGGTGCTTTAGTCCTTTTGCTTCGGCAAGATCCGCCATTTCCTTTGCACTCGCGTAGCTATGGGCGAGGGGCTTTTCGCAGAGCACATGCAAGCCCGCTTCCAGCGCCTTCATCGTGATAGGATAATGCGAGTCATTGGGTGTTGAGATGACAATGGCATCGAGATCGGCATTGTCGATCATCTCGGCATAGTCGGTATAGACTTGCGTGATCTTCCAGGTATCGGCCATTTTTTGGGCGTTTTCGCGGTTACGCCCACAAATGGCAATGGTCCGCGCATTGGGGTGGCTGTCAAGCGCGGGCAAGTGCATGGCATCCGCCCACCAACTCGTGCCGACCATTCCGACATTTACTATGTTGCTTAGCATGCTAATTTTCCGTACAATTAAGTGGGCAATTTTGTCCGCCTATTGTAGTTTTACGTGCGGCATTCGGCAACAGCCGCTCGGCAGTCGCGCAGACATTGACCCTCGGCAACGAACCAGACTGCCACGCTGAGGCAATACGACCAACTTTTGTGTCCGCACGAAAAAAGCGATTAGTGCAAAAAAATGCCAGGCAGGTAAAGCTTATGCGCGATTTGCTCAACACCGAACTAGTTGACCGTCTGCTGTTCACTGCCATCGTTATCGGCATCTTGCTGGCGGTTGGGGCAGGCTGGCGTTACTTTGATTTGTCGAATAAGCTATCGTCCAACCTGGCGGCGCAGATCCACGATGAGGGCGGCGAAGTCACTGTCGAAAGCAAGGGTCAGGCACAGGGCTTGATGGCTTCCGATATTGAGCGGAGGCGTTTGGTGGCCGAGCAATTCACCATGATGGTTGTCGGTGGAATTGGTCTGGCATTGATCGGCGTGGGCTGGCTGGCTGGTGATATCATGCGCGCTCGCCGGCGCAATACCGAGCAGGAGAACGCTGCAACAAACGTCATCGCAACCTGACGACCTTCGCCCGCGAAACTTGTCCGCGTCGTTGGCCCGTTTCCATGGCTTGCTATGAATAACGATTCCTCATTTGACGTCCCCGGTCGTAGCGCTCGCGAAACGATCAAACAGGTGTTGCAGCCAACGGTTATCTTGCGAAGCGTGCTCGCGAGCGCCGTCATTTGGCTGATAATGATTAGCTTGCTGCCATCGTTTTCGGGCTTGATCTTCCGGGACAGACTGGCCGGCTATTTTGCCGCCGGGCTGAGTATTATGTTGGTAAGCCAGCTCGTCATCGTGCTAATCACCTCACTCTTCAGTTCAGACCATTCGACCGTGGCGGTTCCGCAGAGCCCTCCCGTGGTGGTGCAAGGCATCATCGCCGGCGGCGTGATTGCTGCAGCGCCGGCCGACATGTCGCCGGACACCCTGTTTGCGGTAGTGTTTTGGATAATCGCGCTCTCTGCGTTCCTTACCGGCGGCTTTCTACTGCTGCTGGGCATTGGGCGCGCCGGGGACTTGATTCGCTATATCCCCTATCCCATCGTCGGCGGCTTTATGGCCGGTTTGGGATGGCTCATGCTGAACGCCGGCTTCATCGTCGTGGTCGGTCTTAACGTCAACGCAGAAACCTTGCCTGTTCTCATGGACGGCGGCGTATTCGCGCGTTGGCTGCCCGCTTTGATTGTAGGCTTGGGCATTTTGGGACTGCAGGCTCGCGTCAAAAGCACGATGATCGTGCCTGGCACCATTATCGTGTCGCTGGCCCTGTTTTATGCCTGCGTATATCTCATCGTTGGCGATGTGAATGCCGTGGAAGAAGCAGGTTGGTTCCTGCCAAAAGTATCGGGCACGCTTGGCTGGCATTTGCCCGATCTCGCTGCTATCGCGCAGATTGATCCCTCCATGATTGCGGCGAGCGCCGGCAATATCGTGACTATGATCGTCGTCGTTACGCTTAATCTGTTTTTCAAAGCCAGCGCACAGGAACTTATTATCAACCGCGAACTCAACTTCAACCGCGAGTGTATGGTAAACGGCATCGCAAATATCTCTGTAAGCCTTTTTGGTGGCGGTGCAGTGGGCTATCATACGCCCTCATTCACCGCGCTGGTGGAAACCTTTGGCGTCTATGGTCGGCTGGTAGGAATCATCCTCGCGTTCATGTGCGCGCTGACGATCTTGTTCGGCAGCACAATCTTCGCGCTTTTTCCGCGTTTCCTACCCGCCGGAATTCTGATGTATTTCGGACTGGTTTTCATGAAAGAATGGCTGCTGGACAGTTGGGTCAAGCTGCCGCGGCGCGATTATGTGACTGTCGTCGTCATCGCGCTGGCGACTGCTCTGCTTGGTTTCCTACCGGGTATCGCCCTCGGTTTGGTCGTAACGATTTCCTTCTTTGTTCTTGAATACAGCCGGATGGATGTCATAAAACAAGAGTTTTCCGCCCGTTTCCATCGCAGCAATCTGGACCGATCGTTCTCGCAAATCCAGTTGCTGCAAGAGGAGGGTGACAAGATTCTGATCTTGCGCCTACAGGGTTTTGTATTCTTTGGCACGGCCTACCGATTCTATGAACATGTTAAAGCTCGCATATCGGAAAGTGCGAGTGAGCCCCCGAAGTTTCTGATCCTCGACTTCAAGGCAGTGCGCGGGATTGATGCGTCAGCGATCCACGACCTTATGAAGTTGAAGCGGCTGACTGGCAAAAATGGCATCGATTTGCTGATCTCGAGTGTCCTGCCGCAATTGCAGCCGGTATTGGCGGATGGCGGAATAGTGGAGCGCCGGTCCGGCAGATCTTCGCTCTTCAATGATCTAGACCACGCCTTGGAATGGTGTGAAAACGCCATGCTGGCGGACGCCGACTTGCTTGCCGCCGCCCGCGTCACCGTAGAAGAGCAACTTGCCCAGCACACGGAGATTCAAAGCCAGGATGTCAGCGCGCTACATACGTATCTCGAGCGCATGGAGACCAAGGTTGGCGATACAGTCTTTAGCCAGGGTGACCGACCCGACGCCATGTACTTCATCGAATCTGGGCGCGTTGACGTGCTCTTGCGCGTGCAATCGGATCAAGTGTTGCGCTTGCGTAGTATGACCGCCGGCACTGTCGTAGGCGAAGTCGGATTCTATTTGAAGAAAGCGCGTATTGCTTCAGTTGTCGTTACGGAAGCCGGTGTGCTGCAGCGGCTGAGCCTCGAAGCGCTGCGCCAGATGCAAGAGACAGCGCCGTACGCCGCCTCAGCGATACATGTGCTAATCTCTTGCGTATTATCGGATCGACTATCATCCAGCAATCGCGTGATTCAGGAATTGATGGACTGACACTGCACCGACCTCGTCGCCCCAAGTTTGGATGTGACTGGCTTTCCACAGGGCATCCAGGCCAGCAAGCTTACGTCAGCGTCTGGAAGCATCAAGCCACTTCAGCGCTTCTTTGGCGAAGTACGTTACGATCATGTCGGCACCTGCACGCTTGATGCAAGTCAGGCTTTCCAACGCGGCGCGTTCCAGATCGATCCAGCCCCGCTGCGCCGCGGCGTGGATCATCGCGTATTCGCCACTGGTCTGGAAAGCCGCTGTGGGCTGTGTGTACTTTTCGCGCAAGTGGCTGACGACATCGAGATTCGGCATTGCCGGCTTTATCATAATGATATCGGCGCCCTCCTCGATATCGAGCGATATCTCCTTGAATGCCTCGCGCTGATTGGCGGGATCGAGTTGATGTTGGCTGCGGTCTCCGAAGCGCGGCGCATTGTCGGATGAATCGCGGAAGGGACCATAGAATGCGCTGGCATACTTGATATAACTCATCACTGCTACGTGCTGAGCGTTGTTGCAATCCAGTGCGGAACGAATTGCCGCGACCATGCCGTCAATCATGCCGGAAGGCGCGATGATATCAGCACCCGCTTCGGCGTGCGCCAACGAAGCTTGTTGCAACAAATCCAGAGTATGGTCGTTGTGCAGGTAACCGCGGGGCAGGCCCGGATCAAAATGCGGGTTTTCGGGAGAATTGACAATGCCGCAATGTCCGTGATCGGTGTATTGGCAAAAGCACATATCGGAAATGACCAAGAGATCGGGATCCGTATCCTTTATCTCGCGAATCGCCCGCGGAACGATACCATCTTCCGCGAAGTTTTCCGTGCCGCACCAGTCTTTGTATTCGGGAATTCCGAAGAGGATCACCGCCGGTATGCCTAGAGCGGCGATCTCCCGTACTTCCGCTGCCAGATTATCCACCGACAAAAGGTATCTTCCCGGCAGCGACTCAACGGGCAGTTTGATGCCCTCGCCGTGGCGCACGAATAGCGGATGGACAAAGTCATCTGACGTCAACTCGGTTTCGCGCACCAGACGTCTCATATTCTGCGAGAGGCGCAGTCGCCGCAGTCGAATTTTGAGATTCGCGTGCCAGGTCGCTTCGTATGCCATCGTTCGACCTCTCCTAATCCAAGCGTATTCCTGGTCGGCTAATTGCATATTTCACAATACTATCACATTCTCGCCATACAGTGATTCTCGCCATGGGCGAAACTTTGGAGCCCGGGTGTCTTCAGCTTTAGGCTAGAGCGCGCCGATTTGCACCGACAACCGTTACGTCTCAGTGCTGATAATCCTTGCCGTATTCCATGTCCGGAATCGGGCTGGTACTGGTCCAACCGCCATCCACCACCAGTGCTTGCCCGGTGATCTTTTCCGCCGCCGCTGACGCCAGGAAAAGCACAGCGTTGGCGATATCTTCAGTCTCTATGGCTCTGCCAAGGGGAATCAGATTGGCCCAACGCGTTTCATAATCGGGATCATCGCTGAGGTTGCGCGGCGTGATGACCGCGCCCGGTGCTACGCAGTTGATCGTGATGCCGTGCGCGCTCAGTTCAAGCACCAGATTCTTCGCCAGCATTTCCAGGGCTGCCTTGGTCATCCCGTAAGCGCTAAGGTAGGGCACGGCTTGATGCCCGACAACCGACGATGTTAAGACGATGCGGCCGCCATCGCCTTGCGCGCGGAATTGACGGGCAGCGGCTTGCGCCAGAAAATAGTTGCCGCGCAGGTTGACATCAACCACGCGCTGGAAATCGGCCGGTTCATAATCGAAGAAGCTGCCCCAAGACGTCAGCCCGGCATTGCAAACGCAGGCATCCAGGCGACCGAAACTTTTGACAGCCTGACGCACCAAACCACGGACCTTGTCAACTTCCGCAATATCGGCGGCTGCCGCGATGCACTGGCTGCCGGTCTCTGTGGTGATGTTTTCGGCAGCGCTTTGGGCACGTTCCGGCAGGATGTCGTTGAGCAGCACCGCCGCGCCCTCTTGGCAGAATTGACGCGCCACCTGGTAACCGATGCCTTCCCCGGCCCCGGTGACGATGACTTTTTGATTAGAAAATCGCTTCTGTGCCATAATCTCTCCCGTTGCAACTGCGGGGATTATAGCAGGGGCAATTCGCGTAACCAAAGTCAGAACGCGCGTGATCGTAATTCGAGGTCCGATGCAATTCCGAGTGACAAGGTCAACGAGGGCAGGCTGATGCAAAAGGAAATATATGGTGGGGCGGAACTATTGCGCTCGACGCGCACTCGCGGGACGGGTAGCCAAGGTCAATTGCCGCTTGATGCCGATATGCTGCTCAATGAAGCGAGCGGCAATCTGTTTGCCATGACACAGAACGTGGCGATGGGCTGGCATCCGGAAGAGGTCAATCGCGAGCAGTATGTGATCCTGAGTACGCAGGGTGGCTTGCGCGCCGAGGATGGCAGCGCTGTCGCTCTGGGATATCACACCGGGCATTGGGAGATCGGCTTGCTGGTGCGGGAAGCGGCAGAGACGATCCGCGCCCAGGATGCCATTCCCTTTTCCATTTACTGTTCTGATCCCTGCGATGGGCGCTCGCAAGGCACGAGCGGCATGATGGATAGCCTGCCATATCGCAACGATGCGGCGGTGGTAATGCGGCGTTTGATTCGCTCGCTGCCGACCCGTGACGGCGTGATGGGCATTGCCACCTGCGACAAGGGATTGCCGGCCGCGCTGATCGCTTTGGCGGGATGTGGTGACCTGCCCGGGATTATCGTGCCGGGCGGCGTGACCTTGCCGGCGGAAGGCGCAGAAGATGCCGGCACAGTGCAGACGATTGGCGCGCGCTTTGCCCATGACATGATCAGCCTCGATTATGCGGCGGAGATGGGCTGCAAAGCTTGTGGTTCATCCGGTGGCGGCTGCCAGTTTTTGGGCACGGCTGCGACCGCGCAAGTGGTGGCGGAAGCCTTGGGCTTATGTTTGCCACATAGCGCGCTGGCACCTTCCGGCGAGCCCGTTTGGCTGGATATGGCGCGACGCTCGGCTTTGGCGCTTCTTGGTCTGAAAGCGGCGAATATCACTCTGGCGGACATCTTGACACCGGCAGCGTTGGAAAACGCCATGCTGCTGCATTCGGCGTTTGGCGGCTCGACGAATCTGCTGCTACACATTCCCGCGATTGCCCATGCTGCGGGTTTGGATATGCCAACTGTTGACGACTGGATTCGCATCAACAAGAGTACGCCGCGGCTGGTGGATGCCCTGCCTAACGGACCGCGCAATCATCCCACCGTGCAGGTATTCATGGCCGGCGCAGTACCCGAAGTCATGCTCCATCTGCGCGAAATGGGGCTGCTGAATACTGATGTGCTTACGGTGACCGGCGACAAACTGGCTGATGTGCTGGATTGGTGGCAAGAGAGCGAGCGGCGTCACTTGGCGCGGGAGCGACTGCGCGAGAGAGATGACATCTCTGCGCACGATGTCATCATGTCCGCGGATCGGGCGCGACAGCGAGGATTAACCAGCACGGCGGTCTTCCCGGTGGGCAATATCGCGCCGCAGGGATCGGTCATCAAGGCGACGGCGATTGATCCGTCAGTGGTGGATGCAGATGGGGTATACCGTCATCGGGGACCGGCCCGCGTCTTCACATCGGAACGGGAAGCGATCCGCGCCGTCAAGAGATTGAGCGACGATCCGATCCGTGCCGGCGATGTCTTGGTGCTGATCGGCGTGGGTCCCTTGGGCACCGGTATGGAAGAGACCTATCAACTGACCTCTGCGCTGAAATTTATTCCCTGGGGCAAGCAAGTGCCGATCGTGACCGATGCGCGCTTTTCCGGCGTGTCGACCGGCGCCTGCATCGGTCATGTGGGACCAGAGGCGCTGGCAGGTGGTCCGCTAGGTAAGCTTCGCGACGGCGATGTGATAGCGATTGAAGTCGACCGAAACGACTTGACTGGATCAGTGCAGTTTATTGGCACCGTCGACGGCGAATTGTCGGCGGAACAAGCGCAGACTTTGTTGAACATGCGGGAGCCACACCCGGGTTTGGCGGCGCATCCGGATCTGCCGGCGGATACGCGTCTGTGGGCGGCTTTGCAAGCGGCGAGCGGTGGTGTTTGGTCGGGATGTGTATATGATGTGGACGAAATCATAGCGGCGCTGCAGGCCGGGCTGGAAGTCCTGTCGATGCGCGACATATCGTCATCAGCAAGTGATTGACGTCAGCGGACGTAAATGATAGAGAAGGTGCATATATGACGAATTCACTCAACCAAAAGAACAAAGAAATTGTCTGGGACCTCTGGCAGAAGCTCAATCATGTCGGGGTTGATAATGTGCCCGACGCAATTAAAGCAGCCGTGCATGTCGAGGTCGATTGGAACGCTTCGGCTCCCATAGATCAGATTGTGGGCGCTGAAGGACTAACCTCCGACTTCTGGTTACCCCTTCTGAACTCGTTTCCCGATTTGCAAAGAACTCCATATATCTTTATGGGTGGAATCGACAACGGTTCCAGCTTCTATGCCACTGAAGCGGGCATCGAATGGGTATCTGGTTGCGGCTATCTTTCAGGTACGTTTGTCCAGGATTGGCTTGATATCCCAGCCACTGGCAAGAAGACAAACATCCATTTCGGTCAGTTTTATGTGATGCGCGAGGGCAAGATCGCCGAGAGTTATTTGCAACTAGACATTTTGGCCGTGATGCGACAAGCTGGATTCCAGGTATTGCCGCCCGCTCCAGGCGCGGAAGGCGGGAAAATCCCTGGTCCGGCCGGCAAAGATGGCATCCTGCTGCTTCAGCAAGATCCGTTGGAATCTAGAAAAAGTTTCCAGTTGGTAAAAGAGATGGGCAAGGGCTTGAGGCGCTACGTCCGCGATCGTGATGGCGACGACATGCGCGCGATGGAGCAGAACAAATACTGGCACCCGGATATGAAATGGTACGGGCCGAGTGGCATCGGCGCCTGCTTCAGCTTGGCGGAGTTTGAAGACTTCCACCAGCGTCCCTGGTTGCATGGATTCGGTGATCGAAATATCAGTCGCGAAGGAAGTGGACGGCGAATGGGCCGAATTGCTGAGGAGCAGTACGTTTGTGGTGGAATCTGGGATACGGCCTTTTCGTATCACAATGGCGAATACGTCGGCATTCCGGAAACTGGCAAATTGATGACAATCCGGGACTTTGACTGGTGGAAACGTGAAGGTAACTATCTGATCGAGAATTGGGTGCCGATCGATATGATAGACCTCTGTCGACAGATGGGCGTGGACTTGATGGAACGCTTGCGACAACAGGTTGAGCAGCACAGCCGGGACGACTATTGGAGAGCATAGCTACGCGCGCAGTTGCATTTGGCACTGTTGACAGAGTCGCGCAATTCTTACATACTTGACGTATTCTCGTTTTATTAGGAGAGCAAAAAATGTTAAGTGCGGATCAGATTGCTGCTTATCAAGAAAAAGGATTTATTGCCGTCGAGAATGTGCTCAGTGGCATTGAACTGGATGCCTTGCGGCGGGTTACGGATGAATTCGTCGAACGCTCGCGTGCAATATCGCAAAATGACGCTGTCTACGACCTCGAACCTAATCACAGTGCGGACAATCCGCGCATGCGCCGTTTGAAGAATCCGGCCGCGCATCATGAATTTTATG
The DNA here is from genome assembly GCA_965262335.1 of Phototrophicaceae bacterium. Taxonomy (GTDB): domain Bacteria; phylum Chloroflexota; class Anaerolineae; order Aggregatilineales; family Phototrophicaceae; genus UBA6055. The sequence goes on along the minus strand of OZ253529.1, from coordinate 588,911 downwards.
ATCAGATGCTGCGTCACGATGGGATTCTCACCATGGTTGAGCAACTGATCGGCAAGGGTGTGCGCTCCAATGGCAATAAATTGAATATGAAACCGCCGTCGCATGGCAGCGCGGTGGAATGGCATCAAGATTGGGCCTTTTATCCGCATACCAACGACGATGTGCTGGCGGTCGGTATCGCGATTGACGATATGACCGTAGAAAACGGCTGCATGTTGATGGTACCCGGGTCGCATCGTGGCGAGCTGCTCACTCATCACGAGGCGGGCGTGTTTGTCGGCGCTGTCGCCGAACCCGATTTCCTGCCGGATCGTGTGGAGCATGTCACTGTCAAGGCGGGTGGCATTTCCATTCATCATGCGCGAACGTTGCACGCATCGACGCCAAACCACTCTACACAGCCTCGGCGCCTGCTGCTCTTCCAATATTGCTCAATCGATTCCTGGCCCTTGCTCGGCGTACCCGATTATGAGGCATACCTCAACACGATTCTCCGTGGCGAAGCTTGCAACAGGCCGCGGATGACGGCAGTGCCAGTGATTATCCCTCAGCCTCCGCCGGAAAAAGCCGGCTCCATTTTCGAAATGCAGGAGGCGATGAAAAATCGCGAGATGGCCAAGCAATAGACCGGCTATGGCTCTGCTTGATCGCCTTTTAGCAAGGCGTCCCTTACAATTTCTCGCCCTATTGACCGCTGTCATCACCGTGTCGTTGCTGGCGATACAGCCCTTCACGCTGAATCAATTGCCCTATAGCGCAGATGGGCTGCTGCAGATGTATCGCGCGGTCGCTTTGGAGCATTCTTTAGCTGCTGACATCGTAATTTGGCCACGTTTCTCATCAGGCCTGGTTTACGGCTACGGTGCTCCGCTATTCAATTATTTCCCGCCGCTCTCATATTTTCCGACGACCTGGCTGCATCGCCTGGGAATGGACTTTGTGGGTAGCTGGCTACTGACGATGGTCTTATACACGCTACTGGCGGCCTGGGGAATATTGTTATTAGGCCGCATGTGGACGCGTTCACACCTGGCGGGATGGATCGCAGCCCTTGCATATATCTACGCACCCTATTTTCTCTTTGATAGCGTAACGCGGGGGACAAGCCCGGAAGTGGCTGCGCTGGCCGCTTTGCCTTTTGCTTTGCTCGGCTTCACTCGGCTGGCATTTCATGGCCAACGGCGGGACTTCCTAATTGCCGTTCTGGCTTATGCCGTTTTCATTCCGCTGCATACTCTGATCACCTTGCATGGCACGGTCGTGCTGGCTTTGTATTGTCTGTTTCTGGTCTGGCGCGCGCCGGACAGGCGGGCGGTCTTCCTGCGTTTGCTGCTGGCCGGAGGCGTGGCCATATTGCTGACAGCCTTCTACTGGCTGCCGGCGCTGCTGGAGACGCATGCCATAAAGCTTGATTTGATCACCGAGCAACTCAGCGATATCGATGTCAAACGACACTTGCGTCCGCTGACGGAAATACTGGCTGCGCCACATCGCGCCGATCCGACGCAACTGAATCAGGGGATTCCCATCAGCTTGGGCTGGCCACAATTGCTCCTGTCAGTCGGCGGATTACTGCTCAGCTTTCGCAAGGACTTTCGAAGGTTTTTGCCCTTGATGCTGTTTTCGGGCGGCATCGTCGTGTTGCTTGTTTTCCTGAATACACCGGCGTCCGCAGGTGTATGGGATGCTCTTCCGCTTGTCGCTTATACGCAGTTTCCCTGGCGGCTCTTGGGTTTGGCGAGCCTTCTGCTGGCGCTGATGACGGGAATCGCGACCTGGTTGATAGTTTGCAGCCTGCCGGCGGGCCGGTGGCGACTGATAACGATCGGCGGCGTTAGCGCGCTTCTGCTCATCACAGCTATCCCCTGGACATATACCGCCTATCATGGTGAGCTGCTCGTGCGAGATATTCGTGATGTGCAGCAGCTCGAGCGAGAAAGCGGGCGACTGGCGCTGTCGTCCTACGCCGAATACTTGCCAATCACAGCCGATGCGCAGCAATTGCAGCCGAATCGCCTGCAAGAACGTTTCGCCTCCGCCGATGTGATCCCTCGTTTGTCAGAATCAGATACGCTGGAGATTCTATCGCAACGATGGACAGGCACATCGGCAACATTGCGTTTGCATTCCCACCAGCCGCAGTCGTTAGTGTTTGATTGGTTATATGTGCCGGGTTGGCGCGCCGATATCGACAGCCGCGAGGTCGCGGTCAATGCCTCTGTGCCCGCCGGATTGGTGACGCTGCAAGTGCCTGCCGGCGAAATTGATCTGTATGTTTCGCTGCAGCCCACCGGGCCGCAGAACCTTGCGCTTATTATCAGTGCCTTGGGTGTACTTGGCTTGCTGGTTGTAGCGGCGGCGTGGCGCTATCTTCCCGCTGTCTCCGCTGCCGAGCGATTTTCCATTGCGTCGGACCGGCAGGCTATTGTTGTCGTGGTGGTGACAAGCCTTGCCGTATTCTTGATCAAGACTTGGCTGCTCAATGAGAATGATAGTGTCTTCAAAGCCGCGCGTTTTGACGCACCGGTTGCGCAGCCGGCGCTGGCAAATTTCGGCAATACGATTGATCTGCTGGCGGTGGACCTGCCGCAAGAACGGCTTGATCAGCGGCGCTTAACTTTCAAGCTCTACTGGCGCTTGCACGACACGGTGCTGGCACGGGATTATTCGAGCATAATTCGTATGCGTGATCCCCGGGGGCAGGTGATCGCCGAGGCCGGTTCCTTCGCGCCGGGCGGCCTGGCGACTCGCAATTGGCTGCCTGGCAGCTATTTGCAAGACCTGATCACCCTGGAGATCCCACCGTTTACACCTCCGTTGCAGCAGAATTATAGCTTCGAGGTGGCGCTATTCGATGCCGAATCGCTGCAAGAGTTGAGCGTAATCAACAGCGCTGGCAATCCCCACGGCGTGGTTTATCAGCTGGGCACGCGGCCTTATCGTCCTCCCGAGCAAATTAGACTGATGTCACAGGAAACGATTCCGGCTTCCGCTACTAACGACCAGTCAGCCGCCGCGCTTTACCAAGAGCCTCTTTTGCCGAATTCTGTGACCGTCGGCGAAGAGCTGCATTTCAACTGGCTGTGGCAGAAAATCGGCGAGAGTAACGCTGATTTACGAGCGCGCCTGGTCTGGATTGACGAAGACTCGAATATTTCAGGCTTTTCAAAGGCTCTGGCTCTGGTGCCGGGACATGACTTTGCCCGTTGGCAAATGGGCGAGGTTTACCGCGGCCATCACCTTGTGATCGTTCCGCCGGGCCTGGCGGCAGGATCCTACTTGTTGGGGCTGCAAATTGTGGACGAAAATGAGAATCTTCTCGGCGATGTTATGGCACTTGAACAGCAGATGAGCGTAACTGTTCCAACAAGACAGTTTGCGCCACCCGACCTGGCCAATGCACTTGCTGCCGAGTGGAATAACGGCATCATCTTGCACGGTTACAGCATGGAGGGAAGGGGAGGGCTGGATTTGGTCTGGGAGACGCAACAGACCTTGGCAGAAAATCTCCGCTTGTTTGTACACCTTATCAACGATGATGACTTGATCGTGGCGCAATCGGATGGCGTGCCGGTGGATTGGACGCGCCCGACCACCGGTTGGCTGCCCGGGGAATACCTCACGACGCAGCATGTGTTTGAATTGTCGCCCGGTGTATACCATGTGCGCGTAGGGTGGTACCGCCCGGTTTCAGGTGAGCGGATCGGGCTGGGAAATGGGGACAGCTTGTTTCTCGACCAGCCGCTGCGAATCGACTGACTTGCCGGTTCGCTTTGGGAAGTAATTTCGGCGGATAGTCCGCTTTCCAGCATATTTTCTGCGCGCCGCTTGAGCGATTGACGGCCTGACTAGCGCTCAGTACGCTTTGCTGGCCGGGTGATTTCTCACTCGAATCAAGATAGCGATTCATGAAGTTGGTACCCTGTACAAGGTAACAAAATCTCCGCACGGCACCTTCTCCTGGGCGAAGGATACTTCAACCGATCCAGAGACCGCCCAAAGCTCTCATACGAGTCTCTCCGGCTGGAATTAAGAATAATTTCCAATTGCAGAGCGTATGACCTATGCCATGTTAAAGAATGAGGACGAAAACGTCGCTGCGCTTATCGCTAGGGATGAGGAGATGCAGACCCAAGGCGCTTCCTTTTTTGTGGAGTATTCGCGCTTATTAGGGCAGCCTCGCGCAAAGAATGTCATAGAGATTGGAAAGGCAAGAATCTCTCATGACTAATTCGTTGACAGACTGCCATTCCATAATTTAGTATAGGCGTCCTTGAACAAATATTCTATGGAGTCCAGCAATGTACAACGTAACAAGATACCCGCACGGCACCTTTTCCTGGGCAGATAATACTTCTACCGATCCTGAAGCGGCCAAAGCCTTTTATCAGGCATTGTTTGGCTGGGACAAGGACGAGATTCCGATGATGCCGGGCATGACCTACACGATGTTCAAGCAAGATGGCGCATATTCCGCCGCGCTGAGCGGGATGATGCCGGAGATGCAAGAGCAGGGCATACCTTCACACTGGACAAACTATGTGTCCGTGGACGATGTCGATTCACTGGCGGATGTCGTAACCGAAAACGGCGGTACCATCCTTTATGGTCCAATGGATGTCTTCGATAGTGGACGCATGCTGCAAATTCAAGACCCCACCAGTGCGCAGTTAGGTTTGTGGCAGCCGCGCAATCACATCGGTGCCGGCATTGTTAATACCGTTGGCGCAATGTGCTGGAACGAGCTGCTCACATGGGATGCCGCTGCCGCTCAAGCCTTTTATGGCGCATTGTTTGGCTGGGAATACACAGTTGATGAGAACGGCTATGTCTTGATTTCGAATCGCGGTCGAAATAACGGCGCAATGATGCAGATGGATCAGAGCTTCGGTGAGATGCCGTCGATGTGGCAGCCGTATTTTACCGTCGCGAACGTTGCTGACACTATCGAGCGAGCCAGGGAATTGGGCGTGGGGATCATAATTCCCAAAACGGAAGCGCCAGGTGCCGGTCATTTTTCTTATCTTTCTGATCCGGCTGGCGCCCATTTCTACATAATTGAGCTGATCCAGCCGGAGCCTTGGGTTGAATAGATTCGCGATCGGATTCCCTACAGATGGGACATGAACTAACAGGGAGTAAACAGAATGTACAAAGTAACAAAATACCCGCACGGCACATTTTCCTGGGCAGATAATACTTCTACCGACCCTGAAGCGGCTAAAGCCTTCTATATGGATTTATTCGGCTGGGGTAAGTACGAGGTCCCCATCGGCGACGGCATGGACTATACCGTGTTTCAGCATCAGGGCGAAAATGTGGCTGCGCTGAGCGGAATGCTGCCGGAGGGCGTCCCCTCGGTCTGGCTGAATTACGTTACAGTGGACGATGTGGACGCGCTGGCGGATGTGGTCACGGCGAATGGCGGCACAATCGTTTTTGGCCCCGAAGATGTCTTCGACAGCGGGCGGATGCTGCACATTCAGGGTCCGGGAGGTGAAGATCTAGCCTTATGGCAGCCGCGCAATCACATCGGCGCCGGCATTGTTAATACCGTAGGCGCCATGTGCTGGAACGAGTTGATGACCCGTGATGCCGCCGCGGCGCAAGCTTTCTACAGCAAGCTGCTCGGCTGGGAATTCATCGATGACAACGGATACATTCACATCATAAATCGCGGGCGCAACAACGGCGGTATCTTGCAAATGGATGAACGCTTTGGCAATATGCCATCGGTCTGGCAGGCATATTTCACCGTTGCGGATATTGACGAAGCCACCCGGCGAGTCGAAGAGTTGGGCGGCGCTGTCGTCATGGCAAAACACGAAGCGCCAGGAACCGGCACTTTCTCGGTCGTCAAAGACCCGGCCGGCTCACATTTCTACGTCATTCAGTTGGTTACAGCAGAAGCTTGGCAAGAATAATCCGCCGCTTTGCCGGCGCGATCGCGAGGGCGGACGCTCATGTCCGCCCTTTTTGGTTGCTGTTTCACCGTGCCGGACGCAGGGCCTTTCACAGCTTGTCCGGCGGTCACAAATCGTGCTGCAAACAACTGATGCGCCACACATGCTCCTCGCGCTCAAGCAATTCATCAGCGGTGCAAGGACCCCACGAGCCAGTTTCGTAGGTCTGCATCGCCGGTGCTGCCGCGTCATGCTCCCAGCCCTCAATAATCGGATCGACGATTTTCCAGGCGCTTTCGATTTCGTCACTGCGGATGAAGAGCGCCGTATCGCCATTGATCGCGTCGAGAATAAGCCGCTCGTAGGCATCGGGCAAATTGTCCGCCACAAAGGCGTCCACATAGTGCAATTCCATATCCACTGATTTGGCAATCTGCTGATCCGGGATTTTCGCCTGGATGGTCAGGTGAATGCCTTCGTCGGGCTGGATGCAAATGGAGAGCATATTGCGCGACAGATCGCCACTTTCCGCCAATTCAAATATGCTATTGGGAGGACGCTTGAACTGAATATTGACCTGCGTGGTTTTGGATTGCAGCGCCTTGCCCGAGCGCAAATAAAAGGGAATGTCTTTCCAGCGCCAATTATCGATGAAGAGCTTCACGGCGGCAAAAGTGGGTGTGGATGAATCAGGATCGACGCCATCAGCCTGCCGGTATCCAGCATATTGAGCGCGTACCGTGTCGTCGAGCTTGACCGCCCGCGCTGCTCGCAAGACCTTGATTTTCTCGTTACGCAGCGCAATGCCATCGAACGCCGATGGCGGCTCCATAGCGATCAACGAAAGCAGCTGCAGCAAGTGGTTTTGCACCATATCGCGCACGACACCGGATTTGTCATAATAGCCCGCACGTGTGCCAACATCGACGGTTTCGGCAACCGTCACCTGCACATTGCTGATATGGCTGCGGTTCCAAATCGGCTCAAAGATGGTATTGGCGAAACGCATAAAAAGAATGTTTTGCGCTGTTTCTTTGCCGAGATAATGATCAATGCGATAGACTTGCGATTCGTCGAAGACGGAATGCACAACCTTGTTGAGTGACTGCGCGGTCTTGAGGTTGTAACCAAATGGCTTTTCGATGACGATACGCCGCCATCCCCCGTCTTCGCGCGCCATGTCCAGCCTGCCGAGGTTGGTGATCACTTCCGCGTAAAACTCCGGCGCGATCGACAGATAATAGAGGCGGTTGCTCGAGCCATTGTCAAGGGCATCGAGATCGTTTTTCAGATTATGATAGGTTTCGGGTTGTGGCAGATTTACCTTGCTGTAAGTCAAGGATCCCTTGAAGCGGCTCCACGCTTTTTCATCAAAGTTGGCGGTAGCGAATTCTTGCAGCGATTTGTGCGCGTGGTCAATCAGCGTGGCATCGGTCCAATCCCGACGACCAACACCGACCACCTTTAATGGTTCTGGCAAGCGTCCCTTAATGAGATTGTTGAATAGCGAGGGAATGAGCTTGCGCCGGGCAAGATCTCCCGTCACACCAAAAATAACTATTACCGTAGTTTGATCGGACATCGCCTTTCCTGTTCTGGCGAGAACTGCCACTGGCAGAATTGTAACGTATCAGGCTGCCTGTGGCAGGGTAAAGCTAAAAGTTGTGCCCTCGGCCTGCACGCTTTTCGCCCAAATTCGCCCTCCATGTGCCTCGATGAAGCCCCGTGCGATAGCCAATCCTAATCCCGTCCCGCGTGCGCCGTCATCAGCGCGCATACGCGAGCCTTCGCCACGATAAAAGCTTTCGAAAAGGCGCGGCAACACATCCTGCGGGATAAAGGAACCACTGTTGTGGATATCGATACGGATTTCACTGGCACTGCGATAGGCGCGCAGCGTTACTGTTTCATTTTCGCGTGTGTATTTGATGGCGTTGTCCACCAGGTTCGTGAGTACGCGCTGTATCTTGTCTGGTGCCATCAGGATCATATCAATATCGCCTGCCACTTCGCCCTTGAGTTTGATGCCTTGCGCCTCAGCCTTCGCCATCATGCTGCCAAGCGTATCGGAAATCAAGTCACTTATTGATGCTTGCTGCATATTGATGGTCAAGTGGCCGACATCCAACTGCGCCAATTCAAATAGATCGTCGATCAAATGGCCGAGATGTTCAATTTCGGCGCGGCTGTTATCAAGGTAACGATGCACCGTCTCTTGATCTTGCACCACGCCATCAAGCATCGCTTCTATCATCACACGCATCGAGGTAAGCGGCGTGCGTAAATCGTGCGAAACCCAGGCGGTCAGGTCGCGGCGCGTCTGTTCCAGTTGGCGTTTCTGTTCATCGACTTCTTGCAGGCTCATTGCCATGCCGTTGAATGTAGCCGCCAATTGAGCTATTTCATCGTTACCGGCGATGTTCAAGCGGATGCTGAAATCTCCGCCAGCCAACTCTTGCGTGGCATCTGTTAGTTTGCTCAAACGGTCTGTCATTGTTTTGGAAGCGAAAAAACCAATGGTCAGCGCGGACAATCCGGCAAATATCAGCAGGACCGAGGTCAGGGACAGGTAGTGCTGCTGAAGGAAGGTAGCGCGGGCAATCACCCAGACGTTGAGGAAGATCATCAGCACCATGAGCGCGATCATGGTCCAGATCGCCCAACGCAAACTGCGGAACCACTCCAGAATGCGCAAACGATACAAGGCATAAGAAATCAGCGAACTGAGAATACCGGTCAAGGTCATGAATGTAACCAACTGCTGCACTTCGTTTTCCGGCAGATCGAACATGATTAGGCTGCTGAGCAGCGTGCCGGCAATCGGTATCACCAGCAGGATGATGAATACCAGCAGCGGATTCCGCGACACGCTATGATTCATTCTTTCCATATCATTTACTCTCTGGCTTGCTTGGGAGGGAGTTCGAGTTTGTAACCAACACCCCATACGGTCTGAATGTAATCTGGTTTGCTGGGATTGACTTCCAGCTTTTCGCGCAGCCGGCGGACGTGCACCGTCACCGTACTTTCGTCGCCTACGAATCCGTAGCCCCAAACCCTGTCAAGCAATTGCTGCCGGTTAAAAACCTGGCGTGGATGCCGCAACAGGAAGTGAAGCAGGTCGAATTCTTTGGCAGTCAGGGTTATCGCCCGCCCACCCACGGATACCGAGCGGCTGCGCGGATCGAGATAAAGCTCTCCAAATTCTACCGGGGGCACGCTCTCCGAATCCGGCGCTGCGGTCCTGCGCAAAACCGAATTAACCCGCGCTACCAACTCGCGTGGGCTGAAAGGTTTGGTCACATAATCGTCTGCGCCCAGTTCCAGGCCGGCCACGCGGTCGACCTCGTTTGTTCGCGCGGTCAACAGAATGATGGGAATATCGCCCTTGATACGCAGCGGGTTAGATTCCGAAGGGTGTCGCAAGCGCCGCGTGACTGAAAAACCATCGACGCCAGGCAGCATGATATCTAGCACGACTAAGTCCGGCGGTTGGTTTTGCAGGATGGATAGCGCCTCTGGACCGGTCTCGGCTTCTGTGACGACATAGCCTTCCAGCTCCAGGTAGCGCCGAACCACTTCGCGGATCGTCCGCTCGTCATCGACAACCAGGATATTACGTTTTTTGGACATTCGCTTTTTGCCGTCCTGTAATCCATATTGACGCTAGATTGTAGCGTACATTGCAAATCTGAAAAAAGTCTGAACAGTTTATGGAGAAACCACATCTATCTCGTGCAGCTATGGATTGAAGACCGCGCTTGCGAGGATCAAAGATCTGTCAAAGCAAAATGCCTGATGTTGCGTTATCATCGTCCAATCCCTATTTCGCCTCGGAAGGCTAAACCATGAACGAAACCATCCAAAACGCCATAGACTATATCCAGGAAACCCAAGACAAGATAATGGAAGACTATAAGGAATTGCTGCGCTTTCCCTCGATCAGTGCCGACCCGGCTTATGCGGCAGATGTAGAGGCTTGTGCCGCCTGGATAGTGGTGCAGCTTGAGGCCATGGGTTTCGATAACTGCGAGGCGATCGCCACCGATGGGCTCCCCGTTGTTTATGGCGAGTGGCTGAAAGCCGGTACCGACAAACCCACGGTGCTCGTCTATTCACATTATGATGTGCAGCCAGTGGATCCGTTGCCGCTCTGGAATTCGGAACCCTTCGAGGGGGTTATCCGCGAGGGCACGATGGTCGCGCGTGGCGCGAGCGATAACAAAGCCGGTATCTGGGGCAATCTCAAAACCTTTGAGGCGCTGCTGCGAGCGAATGGCGAACTGCCGGTCAACATCAAGATCATGTTCGAAGGCGAAGAGGAATCTGGCTCACCGAGTATTGAAGCATTCGTCGAGGCCAATAAAGAGCGTTTGCAAGCCGATGTACTGCTGAATTGTGATGGAGATTTTTCGCCGGATGATCCGCGCTTGAATTATGCCGGGCGGGGCATCGTCAGTGCCGAGGTACGGGTCCGCGGACCCAAAGCCGATATCCATTCTGGCTCGAATGGCGGCCTGGTGCATAACCCGCTGCATATCGCCGGCAAGATCATCGGATCTTTCCATGATGACGACGGACGCATTCAATTGCCGGGCTTTTATGACGATGTGCGCGAGGTCAGCGAGGCAGAAAAAGCGCGCATAACGGCGGGATTTCAGGAAGATTCGATGAAGGAATCTGCCGGAGTCGACAGGTTTTGGGCGGAAGCGATCGCACCAGCAGCGGAACGGGCCACCATTTATCCGACATTGGATGTCAATGGCATGTGGGGTGGCTATCAAGGCGCGGGCAACAAGACGATCATTCCGGCGGAAGCGGGCTTCAAGATCACCATGCGCATCGCGCCGGATCAAGACCCGCGCGTGATTTCTCAATTACTTAAGTCGTACCTGGAAAGCTTCACCAGCGAAACGGCGCAGGTCGAATGCAGAATCGGCGAAGAGGCCTGGTACTTCCAGCTCGAGACCGAAGGACCCTATCTGGAAGCAGTGCAATCGGCCATTGAAGCGACCATTGGCAAGCGCGCCCAACTCGTGCGCACCGGCGGATCAATTCCCATTCTCGGTGTCTTCAATCGCATGATCGGCTTGCCCATCACGGCATTTGCCTATGGACACGGCGACGGCATCCATTCACCCAACGAGAGTCTCAGTATCGAGACCTTCTTTACCTCACTCGAAGCAGCGGTTCGGCTGTATCACAACTTGGGGGAAATCGGCGTGTAGCCGCGCACAGCCGCCAATGTACGCACACTAGAGCGGATGTGACAGTACGCCATTTTGTGCTTGAAGAATCTGAAATACTTCTTCGACAGACAGATGAAACCTGTCTCTATAGAAGTCATTGTTGCCGTCTTGTTTAATCCGCTGATACTCTTCCAACATAGCGCGATAACGTGGCAGATTTGGCATGTGAGAATTCCCGTTGCCAAATGCATAACTCAGTTGGGTAAACTTGTCATCTCTTTTGAGAAACCGCATGTACGATAGATGTTCGGCTTCGTGATTGCCACAAAATCCTACATTGTTAACTAGATAATCTACTGTGTTTCCCGCTGCTTTCTGTATACGTATCTTCTCCGCACCGTTGAATTCTTTCCAAGCCCCTTGTAGACTCTCCATCATTTCCAAACAGTCTATCACTTCCAAGCACACTGCTTCAGACACCCTGCCCTCAATATTGGGATATTCATGGTATTCGAATTCAAATCCGCGTTCATAAACTTCCACCCCAACCTTATAGCCCTCGCTATTATCTATGTCGTCCGTTAGCTTGCCCAATATTTCAAATAACAGTATCATTTCTTTTCTATGGAATTGTGTTATGGGCGATGCGTTCAATATAGATTCGTAAATGGCCCCATAGAGTTTTGCATTCTCATCTGTCGCGTCTTCTATACCTTTGCGCAAATCAACATACAGTAGATCCTTTAGCTCAGGAAATCCGGGAATGCCGTTCGGATCACCAGTAAAGGTTGGCAATATACAGGGTACGACATGCTTCTCATAAAGCATTGCCCAGCTATATTCTCGTATGCAACCGCTTGGCATGGACGTAGAGCGATCTGAAACTAGATAGAGAAAAACATCGCAATGCCGCACCTTTTCCAACAGCCCGCCCCAAACGTCTTGGCCTGCTATCAACCCTCTATCCCAAAACACGTTAATATCTGAGAATACATGTTTGAGAAGCTCGCTCAATCGCACCGCGTAGTCTTGGCCATCGTGATGACTGTACGACATGAACACAGTAAAATCTTTCATTGCATTCTCCAACTCAAGATGTTAGAAAATCTATAAGGTCTCAGATTCTTGGACCGAGACGGAGGGAAGGGGGCTAGGCTGTCAGATCAGCAATCCCAGTCCAGCGGAGGCAGTGCCAATCAAAACAAATATCAATGCCGAACGCCGTGTCTTCTTTTCCCAGGCGGGAGTGCGTTCGGGATTGTCCTTGCGCCAGCGCGGCTCCAGAGAATACAAGCGCCATACCCAGTCCAAGCGGAAGTAACATAGTCCGCCGAGAATCCAGAAGGCGATCCCGCCCAGAATCATTATGCCATCGCCCATTATTACAGCACCGTTTACCTATCCCTAATTCGGCTGCAAGATGATCTTGGCGTCCTCGCGGCTTTCCAGGCGTTTGAAGGCAGCCACGGCATTGTCCAGCGGCATCCGTTCACTGATCATCTTGCGCATATCGATGCGACCAGCAGCCATCAACCGGATCACATTCTGGAAGGTACCCATGCCGCAATGCCCTAACGAGCCAGCCAGTTGCACACCCAGCCGTTTGTAGGCCACGATTGGCAAGGTCGGTTTGGTTTCGCCCATGCCAATATCGATGATCGAAGCGTTTACTGCCAGACTTCTTTCCATCTTTTCGATTGTCAAATCGGCGACGCCGGCACATTCCACGACATAATCGGCACCTTTGCCAAAAGTATGTTCGAGGATCGCCTCGTCAAGATCAATCCCAATGGGATCGAGAACTGCGGACGCATCCATATTCTCCGCGAACTTTCTTCGGCTGGGCGAAGGATCGAACACGATCACTTGCGATGCGCCAGCCGCGATGCACAAGGCTTGCGCCGCCAAGCCGATTGGCCCGGCGCCAAAGATCACGACATTATTGCCCGGCTGCCAATTCTGCAGGCGGTTGAAAAGGCCTTGGTAGGATACGCCGGTCGGCTCTACCATAGCGCCCATCACCAGCGCTTCTTCTTCTCCGAAGCGTTCGGCCAGCTCATCCAGTTTCCAGCAATACTGGGTATACACGGGCAAGTACTGCGCCATTGCCCCGGGTATGGTGAATCCGATCTCTTCAATATCCAGACAATGATTGACGAATCCGCGCCGGCAAGCGCTGCAGCTACCGCACCACTGCAATTCTTCCACCGCCACCAGATCGCCAACTTGTAGATCTTTCACTCCCTTGCCGACTTCAACAACGCGGCCGGCAAATTCGTGACCGAGGATATTCGGGGTACTCACCAGCCCGGGATAAATCATATATCCGTCAGCGCCGGCTTCGTACATGTGCATGTCGGAGCCGCAAATGCCCACCGCCGCGATTTCCAGCATGACCTGGCCCGGCTTCAAGACCGGATCGGGCACCTCGCCAAAACTCAAGGAAGGACCCTTCCAGACCATGATGCCGTTGGGCACGCGCAGCCGCTGGATCTCTTCTTCGGACATGCGATAGCCGGGCTTCGGTGACCACTCCGCGTTTAAGGTTAAAGCTTTCATGTGATTGTTTGCTCCATATGGTAGATATTCACCGCTTGCCTTTATAGGGCGTGGTATGCGTCCCACTGCGTTTTCAAGTCACGCAGTCCTTCCAGCACGCCAAAGGTCGTTCGGCCCAAGGCTTGGCAAGTTCTTTCGTTGCTAGTGACAATACGGAAGGGGATGCGTATGTGACGATAATTGTCCAGCACGTAGGGGTCGGTCGGCACCGGGGCGATCAGTGTGCGATCCACCTTAAAGACATCGGCCAGGTGATATGCCAATTGCAGGCGGCTGACGGCTTCGCTGCCCCAGCAATGGAAGATGCCGTTCTCGTCGTGTTCCGCCAGACGCAAGAGCATCTCGGCACCGTCCGATGCCAAAGTTGGATGGGCGACTTCGTTAACCTTGGGGCCGGTCCAGATCTCGGCGATTAATCCCTGCGAAAGCTGATCGATCACATAATTTCCCAGGTCGAAGCCCAAGTCATTTGCCTTGCGCAGCAGTGAAGGATTGCTGTAATTGATGCCAAAGACGCCGGCCAGACGTCCAATGCCATAACTCAAGCCACTGACTCCCATCATGTCACGTTCGCAAATCGTCTTCATGAAGCCGTAAATGTTGACAGGGAATGGTGGCGAATCTTCATCAACCAGCGCTTGCTGCCCGTCGAAGACCCAATCAGAAGACACAAAGACATAACGAGCGCCGATTTCGGCACAGGTCTGGGCAAATGCCAGGCTGCTATCTACGGTCATCCGCCATACCTCGGCGCGATTTTCATACATGTAAGAATGAACGAGGAGGGCGGCGCAGTGAATTACAACATTGGGCTGATACTTTCTTATGCTCAAACGCACGCCTTCTAAATCAGCCATATCCAGCGGGTCGAGCTGATAATCTACTTCCCATTCCGGCAATGGCCCATATTGCGCGGCGATGATCTCGATGTCGTCACGCTGCCGCGCGAGGCGTATGATATTGCTGCCAACCAGGCCAGTGCCTCCCGTAAGATATATGCGCATTGACTATGACCGCCTCTTCAATTCAGGGAACGATATTTGTGCCGGTTTTTCGTTGAAGGGTGCCCGCGGAAGACACGAGTTCCGCCGATGGTGGCTATACGTTGCGCGAGCCGCGCTTAGCATATATGCTATATGATGTACTGTCAAACGAACAAAGCGCGACTGCCGCAACCGTATAGGTACTCCGTTCCGCAATTCAATTCTCTTTTTCCACTGCGTCGTTTGGAGAACAGAATGTTAGAGGGTATCGTCCCGATTGTTTTTACGCCATTCGATGAAAATGGCGACATTGATGCGCATGGCTTGCGCCGTATCTTGCGCTTCGAGCTGGACGGCGGCGTGCATGGAATCGGCATCAATGGATTCGCCAGCGAAGCCTATAAACTCACCGATTGCGAGCGGCTCAAGAATATTGAGATAACCTTCGGCGAAGTCGCCGGACAAGTGCCGCTGATTATCGGAATCGCTGCTGGCAGCACCGAGGCCGCGATCCGACAGGCGCAAGAATATGCTGCCTTTCAGCCCGCCGCCTTGATGGTTCTGCCGCCAGCCACCATGGACAACGGCGTTCAAGCGCTCGTCGATCATTATGTTGCGCTGGGTCATGCCAGCGATGTGCCGATCATCGTGCAGCAGGCGCCGCATATCCCGCAGTATCGCCACTGCGCTTTGTCTGCGGACGCGCTTGCCGAAATCGCCCATCGCGCGCCAAATGTCAAATACTTCAAGATCGAGGGACCTGGCTCGACGACCAAGATGCAAGAATTGGCGCCCCTTTTGCCGGCCGATAACAAGATGTTCGGCGGCGGTGGTGGCATCACGGTGCTGAGCGAATTGCGAAGTGGAGCCGCCGGCTTGATCCCGGGGGTCGGATTCAACGAGATCTTCCTGGCTGCCTGGAAACAATGGCAAGCGGGAAATGAGCCTGCGGCCGCCGCAGAGATTGAAAAAGGTGACAAACTGGTGCAAGCTGTCTCTGGAAGAGGTCATGAGTATTCGCTGCACCTGCGAAAACAATTGATGAAGCGCGCCGGCTATATCGACAGCGCAACCGTGAGACGACCGACGGTCGCCTTTGACGAGGCCGACTTGCCGGATATTTTTGCAATAGTTGACGAGCTAGAGTTACGTATTTCACAAGCTTAGGGAGATTTTCATGCGACTGACAGGACAGAATTATATCGCGGACAGCACTTCTGCCGCGGGCAGCGAGACCTTTTACAGCGTGAATCCGCGCAGCAAGTCCGTTGACGACTTGCCATTCCATAGCGCCACCGAGGCGGAAGTCAATCGCGCTGTTGACGCCGCTGTGGCCGCGTTCAAAGAAGTGCGCCACTACTCGTCGGAGAAAACCGCCGGATTCCTTGACGAGGTGGCTGCACAGATTGAGGCGCTCGGAGACGAATTACTGGACACCGCTGACCGCGAGACCGGTTTGGGATTGCCGCGGCTGACCGGCGAGCGCGCCCGTACAACCGGGCAATTTCGCGCCTTCGCAGCATTCTTGCGCGATGGCAGTTATTTGCGACCGATTATCAGTTCGGCACAGCCCGGGCAGCCTTCCATCCGTCAGATGCAGTTTCCGGTGGGTCCGGTCGCGATATTCGCCGCGAGTAACTTCCCCTTTGCCTTTGCTGTCCCCGGCGGAGATACCGCTTCCGCATTGGCAGCGGGTTGCCCGGTGGTGGTCAAAGCGCATCCGGGACATCCCGCCACCTCAGAGATGTTTGCCATCGCCTTGACAGCTTCGGTCAACGCTTGCGGATTCCCCGCCGGCATGTTCTCGATGCTGCAAGGCAGCGGCATCGATGTCGGCCAGTGGCTGGTCGCCAACGATGGCATTGAAGCGGTGGGTTTCACGGGTTCGCTGCGCGGGGGACGCGCCATTTACGATGCCGCCGCCCGCCGTCCGCGACCGGTACCGGTTTATGCCGAGATGGGCAGCGTCAATCCGGTAGTCATCACACAGGCCGCGCTTGCCAAACGCGCCGACAGTATCGCTGAAGATTTGGTTGGCTCAATCACCATGGGAACGGGTCAATTCTGTACCAATCCCGGCCTTATTCTGCTGGAGAACAGCGCCGCCACAAGCGACTTCATTCAGTCTGTGACAGAGAAGATGAACGCAGCGCCGGCCGGTGTTTTGCTGAATGGCGCGATCGCTAGCGGCTTGGAATCAGCAGTCAGCCAGACCAAAGCTAACCCCAATATCAACGTGCTGACCGGCGGGGAAGCCGTCGCAGAAAGCGATTATTTCTGTTTTCGTAACACGGTCATGCAAACTACTTCCGCCGCCATCCGCGCCGATGATCGCCTGCAAGTCGAGCACTTCGGACCAGTTACCCTGTTTGTTGTTTGCGAAGATATGCACGATCTGAGCAGGACGGTAGATGTGCTGGAGGGAAATTTGACCAGTACTGTGCACGCCGAAGACGAGGAACTGCCGAGCATCGGCGACTTGCTGCACCGGCTGCGCGAGAAGGCAGGACGGGTGATTTGGAACGGATTCCCGACCGGTGTGGCAGTCGTGCATGCCATGCAGCATGGTGGACCTTACCCGGCGACTACCGCGCCCGGCACGACCTCGGTAGGAACGAACGCGATCTACCGCTTCATGCGTCCCATCGCCTTCCAGAATGTGCCGGACGCGCTGCTGCCGGATCCGCTGAAGAATGACAATCCACTGGGGATCATGCGCATGCTGGATGATGTGTATTCGGATTCCGGCATCTAGACTTTCAATTTAAAAACAGCCCCATCATCTGATGAGGCTGTTCTCGTTCTTCTAACTCCATGTGACAACTTACCCGCTAGCTTCTTCGGATTCCTCTTCTTCCTCGCCCATCATGTCATCGTCGAGCAGGTCACCAGAAATCAGATTGACACCTGTGTCGATCTCGCCGGCAATCAATAGCTCGTTCACTTCCGCGACTTTCTCATAGAGCTCGTCGGGAATATCCGATTCGTGCTTTTCCGCCAAGCCGACGCCATTCATCGCCGCGTCCATCATGAAAATCCCGCCACCGGGGAATGCGTCAATATCGCCCTCCGCCAACATTGCCACCATGTCATAAACACCTTGATCGACGCGCTTCATGGCGCTGGAGATGATGAATTCCGAACCGGGGGTTTCGCCCGCGCCGAAGCTGGTCACCCATTCGTCTTTGTCGACACCGATGACATAGACCCCTTCTTGAGCGCCGGCCAGGATCGCCCCTGTGCCCGTGGGTCCGCCGCCGCCGAAGAGCACCGAAGCGCCTTCGCCGATGAATTGAAGGGCGGCAGAAGCACCGCGGTCGGGCGCGATAAAGCTGTCGATATAGACGCCCAGGATAGTCAGATCAGGATTGATATAACGCGCGCCTTGTTCGTAGCCGTTGCGGAAGCGCTTGACGGGCGGGATATCAATACCATAGACGCCAGCGATCGTATCCGATTCCAGCCACTCGGCGACGTATGCCGATAAGGCTCCGGTAAGGAAGCCTGACTGATCTTCACGGAATTGAATGCCGACATAGTTCTCCGGTCCATCTGCCACGAATTGATCGACACCCAGAAAGTAAACGCCCGGGTTGGCTTCGGCAGCAGCCCAGGTACTATCGGCAATGAGGAAGCCGACGGTGATGATCACCTCGAAGCCTTCGTCGACACAGGTTTGTATATTGGCGCCATAATCGGTTTCCGCCTGTGTCTCGATGAACTTGTATTCCAGGTCATAATCTTGCGCAGCGGAATCGGTGCCTTCATGTGCTGACTGATTGAAAGTGCCATCGTTGACGCGACCGAGATCGGTCACCAGGCACTCAGCCAAAAGCCAAAGTGCATTTTCGATTGATCTCCGACGGCGATAAGCACCAGGAACAATTGCAAGATCGCCATGATGATGGCCCAGACTATGCCGCTGCGCAGCGCCGCTTGCGGATTATCGCGCCTTGCCGGCAAATAGTTGAGCAGGAAAGCGACTATCGCTATCGCTGCCATGAATAGAATCAGCGCCGGAAGGGACGTAATCATGTCCATCGTGGGCAGCATTGCCGCTGGCAATATCACCGGTGTCTTGGGCACACTCGAGTTGACATCGCCCAAAATAACCGGGTCCACAGACTTGATAAGCCAGTCAACGATCAAGATGGCAATAAAATTGAGCATGATTGTTGTGATCACTTCATGGGCGCCGGTATAGGCTTTTAGCGCGCCGGGAACCGCTCCCCAGAGGAAGCCGCCCAGGATGCCAAAGAGAATCACCGAGGGCAGCAAGAGCAGCGCGGGCGTATCCGGCCCGGCAAATGCGCCAAGAGCCGCAACGGCGATCGCGCCGGCGTAGAGTTGACCTTCGGCGCCGATGTTGAAAAGCCCCGCTTTGAAGCCCAGGCCCACCGCCAAGCCGGCGATGATGAAGGGAATGGCGCGCACGATCGTCTTTTCCAGATTAGACGGGATGAAGAGCAGCACCTGATCTCCCAGGCGCAAGAAGAGCACCTCCAGCTCCTGATCGTTTTTCAATATGCCAAAGGTCACCGCGCCCAAGTCGTTGGCACTGAGAACCCGATTGCCCGGGCGGCGTATCACCAAATGCTGATCGAGCGCGGCATTCAATTGTTCATCCAGAACTGTGTTGATCGACTCGCCGGTCAAGTATCCGGCATCAACCATCCTGCCAATGATGCGGAATTGCGCGCCCAAGGCAGCCGGATCCGTGATGTCCAAGGCGTCGAGAATTGCCAGCGTTTCGATTGCCTCGCGTACATCGTCGTAATCGGCTTCCACAATCTCCAATATGTTGTCGGCATCGGCGCTTGCCAGGTCAATTCCCAGCGCATCCAGCTGCAGCAGGGCGTCGTGACTACGCAGCAAGGCGACCTGGCCATGTTCGTCGATGGCTTTCAAGGCCGCTAGAATTTGCCTTAGCTCGGTAGCGGACTTGCTTTCCAGGGCGGGATAAAGGGATGATGCCTGGACCAGCGTATCTCCGTTCAATTCAGTCTCGTCCGAGACCAGCTTCGCCAAATCGCCCAGATCGGAGCGCTTCAGGCCATCCAACTCGTCCAGGGTGGGCTTAAGACCGCGAAGCGTATCCGCGCCAATTTCCCTGATCATCGGGATGCGCTCGGCAATTGCGCTTGCGTTGTCTTCATCAATCTCGTAGCGCTCAAAGAAGATTGCGAAGGCACGGGTCTCTTCCTTGCCGACTTCGACGATTCGCTCAAAAGGCCGTGCCTGCCGAGACAAGCTGCGTGATGTGGTGATTTGGTTGTTAGCGGCGTAACCGCGCAATTCAGCAAAGTCGTCGGCACTGGCCGCTTCGTTGATGGTTAAGCCGGTGATCGATTCCACCAATGCCACATAGGCCGTTGATGAAACGCGCAAACCCTCGGCGATATCCGGTTGCAAGGCATTGTCGCTCACGGTGAGCGTGATAAGCGGGATGCCTGCCAGAAATGCGGTGATGACAGCCAGGATTGGCACCAGGCTTGGCGATATGCCTGCCCAAAGCCCGACGAGCCCGCTGCGGCCTTGTGGAGTTTCCGCTGCGGCAGTCATCTCTCACCTTCGATCTGAGGCTCTTCACGCACGCCTGCCATGCGCAAACCGACCCGGTCTTTGTCGGCCATTTCAATTGGCAATATGTCGATGATTTGCCCTTCGAACATTACGGCAACGCGATCCGAAAGGCTCAATACTTCATCCAGCTCTGATGAGACCAGCAAGATGCCGGCGCCTTCATCACGCATGCGAATAATCTGTTTGTGAATGAATTCGATGGAGCCTACATCGAGGCCGCGTGTCGGCTGTGAGGCGATCAACAGATCGACGTTGCGAGAAAATTCGCGAGCGACGATCACCTTTTGCTGGTTGCCGCCGGAAAGCCCGCCGGCCAGGTTGTTGATGATCGGCGGGCGCACATCGTATTGATCGACCAGTTTACGGGCGTTATCGGCAATGGCGCGGTCATCTACCACAATCGCCGTGGAAAAGGCGTTCTGATAATAAGTACACAAGACCAAATTATGCATGACAGTAAAGCTCGAGACCAAGCCATCACGCTGACGGTCCTCCGGTACATGGCCGATACCTCGTTCCATGACCGTGCGCGGTGAGGCATTGGTCAGATCCTCGCCCTTGATGTAAAAGCGACCGCTATCGACAGAGCGCATTCCCGTCAGCGCTTCGACCAATTCGGTCTGCCCATTGCCTTGCACGCCGGCGATACCCAGGATCTCGCCACGCTGCAGCCCGAAGTTAACACCCTCGACAGCCGGCAGGCCGCGATCGTCGTGCACCTGCAAGTTGACAACATTCAAGATTTCGTCACCGGGTGTGGCTATCCCTTTTTCTACTTCCAGGATGACATCGCGCCCCACCATCAGGGATGCCAGAGATTGCTCCGTCGATGCTTTGGGGTCCGCATGCCCAGCCACTTTGCCACGCCGCAAGACAATCACCGCGTCACAGATTTCCAGCACCTCTTTTAGCTTGTGGCTGATGAAAATGATGCTCACGCCTTTGTCCAGGAGCGTGTGCATAATCTTGAAGAGACCGCGGGTTTCCTGGGGCGTAAGAACGGCTGTAGGTTCGTCAAGTATGAGGATATCGGCGTGGCGATAAAGCGCCTTGATAATCTCGACGCGTTGCTGAACGCCAACCGGCAAATCGGAAATTAGCGCATCGGGGTTCACATCCAAGCCAAACTCTTGCGACAATTCCAGAATCCGCCGCCGCGCCACATCGCGACGCAAAAAAGGCCCGGTGACGCTTTCGTTGCCGAGCATGACATTCTCGGTAACCGTCAAGACATCGACCAATTGAAAGTGCTGATGCACCATGCCGATGCCCAGCTCGATGGCGTCTTTGGGACCGGCAATCTCTGCTGCTTGTCCGTTGACGTGGATTTCGCCTTCGTCAGGTTTATACAAGCCGTAGATCATGTTCATCAGCGTGCTTTTGCCGGCGCCGTTCTCGCCCAGCAAGCCCAAGACCTGGCCTTTGTGCAAGCTTAGGTTGATATTGTCATTGGCAAGTACGCCGGGGAAGCGTTTGCTGATGCCCCGCACTTCGAGCACGGGTGAGGCTGATGCCATGAGCAGACCTTTCGGCTAGCGGAGCTGCGTTGCGCTTAATTCGGATTATAACGCATAGTTGGAGGCGCGGTGCGAAATTGATTGGAATGCGGATCTCCAAGCCAATCATGAAGCACTAACAAGCCGGCGAGAAGCGATCATACAGGCATGTTACGGGCTTATGAATTAATGCTGTGCCGCGTCGGGTAGGCCCAGACTGATTTTCCGTTATTTCAGAGAGTGGCACATCAGCAGATCAACCATCTTACCCTGCAGCTGGACACGCTGCTCCTGAAAAGCGGCATCATCAATGCGATTGACAAACTCATGCGGATCGGTCTCGAGGTCGATCAACTCATCATGCTGACGCTCTCCCTGCGCAACCCGCACCAACTTATACCGGCCATCGCTTACCGCCAGGAAGCCTTCACCCTCGGCGAAGACATAATCCGCTCCACCGGACTCGATTCGTTCCGACAGCGGGATGCCATCGCAAAAGTCATATGGCAATCCGGCGCTGTCCAGGCAAGTCGGCAAAATGTCTACCAGCATCGCCTTTTCCTCGCTCGTATGTGGCTGATTGATGCCGGGATATTTGACGATCAAAGGTACATTCCAAACATCTTCGTAAGCGCAGTTGTTTTTGCCCCACAAACTGTGATTGCCCAGCATCTCGCCATGATCGGCAATGAAAATGATCAAGACATCGTCGCCAAAGCGGGCCTCGACGGTCGCCAAAACTCGCCCGACATAGTCATCGATTTGGGCGACATTGGCGAAATAACTGCGCCGCAAGCCGTGCCAGTACGCATCTGTGAAGTTCCTGGTCGCGCCGTCAGCTGCCGCGCGCATGCCATCAATGGCGCCAGTCCTACCACCATGATAGGTCGCGCTATGGATTCTCGTAGCATCGGAGAATTCTTCTGTGCTGAAGGTCCGCGAGTCTCCTGTCATATCGACGCGTTCATAGTAGTCCGCCGGCGCATCAAAAGGATAATGCGGCCCGCTGAAGGAAACCCAGAGAAATTGCGACTGATCTGGCGAACAGGCTTCAAGATACTCGACAGATTTGCGGCCTACCCAGCTATCGGGGTGCCATTCGGCCGGACCCGGGAAGGGAAAGACTTTGCCGTTCGATTTGTCCCAGGTGGCAGCGCGGTAAGCATCCAGGAAACCGGCTGCATCCAATTCGCGGCTGTAGTCGTCCATGAACCAAACGGACACCTGTTTATCATCTTGCAGATCGAGGTGGTCAAGGCCGAGGCTGAAGTAATATTCGCGAAAATCGTCGTAGGGCAAGGTACGGTCGGGGCGCGTCTGATGATATGGCACCGGAGCATAATGGCATTTGCCAATGTGTGCCGTCTGATATTCCGCGCCTTTCAAGAGGGTGTAGATATTTGGGATTTCGGCATCCAGCGCTATGTCACGGAAGTTGCTATAAGAGCCATTATTATGTGGATACAATCCCGTCACCAGCGAACAGCGGCTGGGTAAGCACCAGGGGCTGTTGCAGTAGGCGCGCTCAAACCTTGTGCCACGAGCGGCCAATGCATCCAGATTGGGTGTCGCGATCGCCCGATTGCCATAACAGCTCAGGGCGTCCTTGCGCAATTCGTCGCAGGTGATGAGCACAATGTGCGGAGCAGAGCGGCTCACGGCGCTTAGCCTTTCGTCCCGGTGAATACTACACCTTGAATGAAGTAGCGTTGCATAAAGAAAAAGAGAATGACAATGGGCATGGTCACAAATACCGAAGCCGCCATCAGCAAATGCATCTGGGAGTAATATTGCTCGTTGAAGAGCCGCAAGCCCAGCGCCAGTGTGTATTGCGCGCGGTCGGTCAGATAGATCAGCGGGAGCAAGAACGAATTCCAGTTGTTCTGAATGATGTAAATCGCCACCACAGCGAAAACCGGCTTGGCATTGGGCACGATAACGTGCCAGAAGACGCCGATGAAGCTACAGCCATCGATGCGGGCGGCATCAATGGTGTCTTGGCCCATCGTCATGAAGAATTGCCTGAACAAGAAGACGAAGAAAGCATTTTCTGCGAAGAAACCCGGTACCAGCAAGGGTGCGAAGGAACCGACCCAACCCATCTTGGAAAACATAATATATTTTGGGATCAGCGTCACTTCGGTGGGTATCATCAACGTGAGCAAGACGATGAAGAAGACGGTGTTACGCCCTTTCCAGCGCAGCTTGGCAAAGGCAAAACCTGCCAGCGAGCAACTGAGCGTCAAACCAATAATCCGTCCCAGCGCCAGCATGATGGTGTTAATGAAAAAGACATCAAAGGGCAGGGCGGTCAGCGCTTCAGGGTAATTCGCCCACCGAATCGGATCGGGAATGAACTCGGGCGGAAAGGTGTAAACATCACCGGCAGTCTTGAGCGAGGTGGAAACTACATAAATAAAGGGCATCAGGAACATTATCGATCCTGCAATCAAGATGATGTGCGCCGCAATTTTCGCCCAGTCGATGCCGCGTTCTTTATCATGCTTCCTATGAATTGTTGCTGATTCAATTGTGGCGGTCATTTTCACCTTACTCGTTCTTGATTTCGCCTTCATAAAAGACCCAGGCCGCGGAAAAGCGGAAGATCAACACGGTCAAAATGGCGATATACATGAATAGCACCCAGGACAAAGCCGAGGCGTATCCCATACGGAAGAACTCGAAAGCGTTGCGAAACAAGTGCAGCAGATAAAAGAGGGTGGCGTTTTGCGGTCCGCCTGATGTCATGATGAAGGGCTGAGAGAATACCTGAAAGGCCGCGATCAGCCCCACAACCAATTGAAATAGGATGACCGGAGAGATCATCGGCAAGGTGACGTAGCGGAATGATGTCCAGATTCCGGCGCCATCAACCCTCGCTGCTTCGTAAAGATCAGTCGGGATGCCCTGCAAGCCCGCGAGATAAATCAACATGCCGGCGCCCACGCCCCACAGGCTCATCAAGATCAGGGCTGGCAATGCCCATTCCGGCTCCGATAGCCAGCCCGGGCCGTAGACGCCAAAGAGCGACAAGAACCAGTTAATCAAGCCCCAGTCACGCGACAAGATCCAGCGCCACATCACCGCAACCGATACTATCGGCAAGACGGCCGGCAAATAAAAGAGCGTGCGGTAAATGCCGATAAGGCGAATTTTCGTGTTCAACAGCAGCGCGATGAACAAGCCAACTACAATTTGCAGCGGAACGGCCACTAGCGCGTAAATTGTCGTCACTTTGAGCGATTGAAAAAACAGCGCATCCTGCAGCATGTCTGCATAGTTGCCCAGGCCTGCCCAGATTGGCGGATTAACGATATCCCATTTTGTGAAGGATATGATCAGCGAAGCAAGGATGGGGCCGCCGGTAAATAGGATGAAGCCCAAGACCCAGGGTGCGACGAAAAACCAGGCATTTAGCGATTCCCAAAAACTCAGCCGTTTTGGCTTGAAGAGATTGTTCCCTAGCATAGTGAGTCCATAACATGGAAAACGACAGCCGCCGCTTTAGGGCTGTTGACGAGTGGGCTAATTCGTTTGCCGCGAATTACTTCGTTGAGGGGAGCTATTTCAGCGCCAAGGCCCAGTCTCTCCCCCCAACAAAGGGCGAAGCTATTCCGCGCTAAGGATCGCGTTGACTTGCGCTGCAATCTCGATTCCGACATCTTCTGCCGACTTGTCGCCACTGTATAGCGCGTCAAGCTGGCTGTTGATGGCAGTGTTGATTTCCGGCCATTGCACGTGCTTGGGCCAGGTGCGCGCCCAACCGTTTTCCATGATGTCGTTGAATACCGTGTTGAGACCCGTGCCGATGGCTTCGCCACAACTGAAGTTGACGTACCAGTCCTCCTTGACCACCGAGCGGCGCGAGGGATAGGCATAACCCGTGCTGATCTTCAGCGTCTGACCGCGACTGCTATTTATGAATTTCAGCAACTCCCAGGCGGCGTCCTTGTCCGCTGTCTCTGCCAGCATGACGGTGGGTCCCACATTGGTGCGTCCCACACGCACGGCGCCGGCGGGCGGCAGCGCGGCGTCAAAGCGGAATGACGTGTTACACACCGCGCCCAGGAAGCCACGCGCTATCGTGAAGCTCGCCATACGACCCGAGGTGAAAAGCGCGCCTTCACTCTGATCGGCCAAATCTGCCGCGGATGGCGCGCACTCATGTTCGACGACCAGGCTCTGTGCGAAGCGCAAACCGTCGATGGCTTCCGGCTCGTCCATCAGACATTTCGTTCCCTCGTCGTTGAGTACATCGCCGCCAGCCTGCCAGATCCAATCGATCCAGGCGCCGCGACCAGCACCGATGACACGCGCGCGACCGCGATCATCGCGATCGGTCAATTCGATGGCCTGAGCAAGGAACTCTTCCCAGGTCAAACCATGTGGATGATCGACGCCGGCTTCGTCATAGATATCGGCGTTGAACCAGGTGGCGTAAGGCGCGCCATCGCGCGGCAATCCCCAGAGCTGATCTTGCCAACGGAGGGCTTCAATATGGCCCGCGTAATTGTCTTCCAGATCAACATCCGGGTTTGCGTCCACATAGCTGTCGATCGGCAGAAGCACACCACGAGCCGCGAAACCAACCATGAAACCGTCCATCACGAAGAATACATCCGGTCCGGTTCCGGCGGCGATTTGCGCTTGCAGCAATTGCAGGTATTGCGGTCCATACCCGCCGCCAACCGCCGAATAGTTGGCTTGGATATCGTCGTGATCTTCATTAAATGCTTCCCACACCGGTTCCCAGGCAGCGTCTTCTACAACCCCGCCCGGCGTGGCATACGTCACTTCGGCCATATCCTGCGCGAACGCCGTCGGCATACGGGTGAGCAATCCACCCGTCATTTGCGCGCCGACGACCGTGCCGGATGCGGCCAAGCCCTTCAAAAAGTCTCTTCTGCTTAACCTAGCCATGAAACAAATCCTTTCTAGATCTTTGACTGAAAGTAGATTCTCCGCCGCTCCAAAGCGGAGGCTAAACGCACATTAGAGGATTATAGCGTAAAGAGATCGAGTTGAACGCATTCTTGCCTAATTATCTTCCAAGAGGCGGTCAGGACTCCAGATTTGCTCGCAGATTTGGCGATAGAGTTGTTGACGTTCCATGAGGTCGGCCTGTTTGAAAAGGGCGTGGGGTTTGAAGGGAAGGCCCGTGCGTTTCACGAAGTTCGCGAAGTTGGGGTTGTTATCGTAGTTCTTCGGATGCAGGGACGCGGCCAACAGGTTTTCCTTAAGGTAATGCTGCACTTTGTCTTCGTATGGCATATCACCGAAGCTTTGGTTGGTGCCGCGCGGCAGTAGAACCAGCCCGGCAAAGTAATTGCGGACACGATGAAATTGCTCTTCGCTATCGAAATCATCATCGTGGCGCTCATATTTGTCTGCCCAGATGTGCTCGATTTCATAAGGCTTTCCCTCGGCATCGTGGAGATAATTTGGAAAAGTCGTCGTATTGCCAGTTCCCTGTTCGACCCATGCAGTCATTCGAGCGAGCAAATAACGAATGGACCTGCCAGTGTAGCTATTTCTTGAAAATGGTTCATGGTGGGCAGCGGTCACCCTGGAGAATGTATCGTCCATGCGATCCAAATAGGCGAGAAGTTTATCCTGCAATGCACTGAGGCAGTTATCACGGATATCTCTCGCAAGGATGAACATAGCGTAGTAAAGGTGGTTATAGCCATTCCACCTGAAGTTCACCATCCGTCGCGCAAGGTATATATCGATAAACCTCGCCACCAATCTCATTTTTGCGCGCGCAGTGACGAAGTCGTCTTCCAAGCACAGCGGCGCTAAAGCTAGCATGTATTGTAGGGTGAAATTGTTGTGCAGATTGTAGTAAATCTCTTCATTTCCGGGCTGCAACTCTATAGATGCCTTGCGCAGCCAAACATAGTGCCCCGCAAAGCGATTCATACGATATTGGACGAAATCGTAGAAATCTTGCGTCCCTTGCAGTTCCAAGCGCTGCTTGCTATCGCGCACCCAGCGATGATATTTGTTGATGTTTTCGAAGTCCCGGTTGGCCGCACCCTTTTTTCGTTCGCGGATGGTATCGGCATATTTTGCGCGCAGCCAATTCTTGAAGAAGTCATCTTCTTCACCATCGCCAAGGTCTGCCAATTCTCGTATGCGTTCCTTCCATAAACTATTCACCTCCGTCTTCTTATCATGCATCCAAGCTACATTAGAACTGTTTATATTCGCCAGCAAATAGCCTTTGAGCATATCCGCTTGCCCCAAGTTGAGGCCGCGGTCGTTCATTGTTTCGAATATGGTGAAGGCGTCGTCGTCTGACTGCGCTTCGATTTCAACCAAATCAACACATTCAATTAGCCAGTCGGTAAAGAACGGCAAAGTAGCCCCTTTAAGCGCCTCAGGGAACAACTCATCGAGTTCTTTGAAGCGACTTGCTAGATTACGCACAGATAAATCTGGATGGTCTTTCGCGTCATAGCCACCTCGCCTGAATAGCGAATCCATGCAATTTCGCCGTTCTGGCATATCAATGTTGAAAGACTTCTGTCCAAAACTAGACGAAAAAATTAGCGGGACTACATCAAAAACGGCGGGACTCTTTTTTCGAAGATGGTGAATATGGATCAGCAACAGCGTTAGCGTGGTCAAACGCTGCTGTCCATCGACGATAAAGCGTTTCCCACTCTCGGCGATCGTTATTATTGTACCGAGAAAATAGTGTTGGTAATTGCTTACCTCGAATCGTTCATGTTCGGGTGAAAAGTTTGAGTTGAACCTGCTCTCGAAATCATTCAGCAAATCTTCGACGTGGCGGCGTTGCCATTCATATTCGCGCTGGTAGAAATCGATGCCGTATTTGACGCCGGTCAGCAGTTGCTTAACGGACTTCGTTTGCGCTTGAACTTTGCTCAAGCTAATCCTCCAGCGTACTCAAATCCCCAAGCGGCTGTCCCATCGCCTTGGCCTTCAACACCCGCCGCATGATCTTGCCGCTGCGCGTTTTGGGCAATGTATCAACGAATTCGATCTGGGCCGGCACCGCGATCGGACCAACCTCGTGCCTTACATGCGCTTTCAATTCCGCCTCCAGCGCGTCCGAGCCTTGAGCGCCTTCAACTAATATGCAGAAGGCATGAATGGCATTGCCCCTCAGCTGGTCGGGAATGCCAATGACGGCGGATTCGACGACCGCGCTGTGGCTGACCAAGCCGGATTCGACTTCGGCCGTGCCCAAGCGATAACCACTGACCTTGAGCACATCATCATTGCGGCCGATCACCCAAAGATAGCCGTCTTCGTCGCGCCGCGCCGTATCGCCTGCCAGGTACCAGCCTTGCTTCTGGTACTTCTCCCAATATTGACTCAGGAATCGATCGTCATCGCCATAGACGGTGCGGATCATGCTCGGCCAGGGGGACTTGATGACCAGATCCCCATCTTCGCCGTCTGCTACCGGTACGCCATCATCATCAACGATATCAACTTCAATGCCGGGGAAGGGGCGGGTGGCGCTGCCCGGTTTCAATCCGACCGAAGGCAGCGGAGTAATCATGATTCCGCCGGTCTCGGTCTGCCACCAGGTATCGATGATTGGGCAATTGTCGTGGCCAATCACGCGATGATACCAGCGCCAGGCTTCGGGATTGATCGGCTCGCCAACCGTACCCAGAAGACGCAAGCTGCTCAGATCATGCCGCTTGGGCCAGGCTTCGCCAAAGCGCATCAATCCACGTATTGCTGTAGGCGCGGTATAGAGAATGGTCACGCCATAATTCGCCACGATCTGCCACCAACGGTCGGGATAAGGGTAGGTCGGCGCGCCTTCGTATATGATGCTGGTCGCGCCAAGAATCAGCGGTGCGTAGACGATATAGCTATGGCCGGTGATCCAGCCCGGATCCGCCGCGCACCACCAGCGATCCTCTTCTTTGAGATCAAAAGCCCAGGAGAGTGTTGTTGATGTATAGACCTGATAACCGCCATGCGTATGCAAAACGCCTTTTGGTTTGCCGGTCGTGCCACTGGTATAAAGGATGAAAAGCGGATCTTCGGCATCCATCACCTCGGTTTCGGCTTTGGTGCTGGCGATTGGCAGCGCCATCAAGTCGTGATACCAGTAATCGCGGCCTTGCTCCATGTGGATGGCATGTTCCGTGCGTTTTACCACGATGACCGTTTCCACCACCGGCGAACGTTGTACGGCTTCGTCGACGGTGTCTTTCAGCTTGACGATCTTGCCGCGCAGCCAGGCGCCATCACATGTGATCAAGACTTTGCTCTGGGCATCGTCGATGCGGCTTGCCAGTGCTTGCTCAGAAAACCCTCCGTAGACCACGCTGTGCGGCGCGCCAATCTTGGCGCAAGCCAGCATGGCAATGGCGATCTCTGGCACCCGTCCCATGTAAATGGTGACACGGTCGCCTTTTTTCACACCCATGCTTCGCAATACATTGGCGAATTTGTTGGTTTCTTGCCACAACCGCCAATATGACAAGGTCACCTTGTCGCCATTTTCGCCTTCCCAGATGATCGCCAGCTTGTTGCGCCGCCAGGTCTTGACGTGGCGGTCCAGCGCGTTAAGCACCATATTGGTCTTGCCGCCGACAAACCACTTGTAAAAGGGTTTGTTGCTGTCATCCAGAACTTTGTCCCATTTTTGGTACCACTCCAGCGTGTCGGCGCGATTGGCCCAAAATGCTTGCGGATCTTGTTGCGCGAGGTCATAGACCGCTTCGTAATCCGGAACGTTGGATTGTTCCACCATTTCTGCTGTCGGGTAGTACCATTCGCTGGTCGGCGGTGTAAAACCTTGTTCAGCCATAAAGCGCTCCTGTTTGTCGATTCTTATCGTGTCAAATGTAAAATCGTTGTGCTTTATTCGATTCATCAATGCCATATTATAGACGATACTGCGTATAAGTCGAAATCCGATGGCGGCGCGACGAATTGCGGCTACCGCCGGCGTTTATCAGCTGAACATCAGGGCAAAGTATTATTGCAATACCTTTCGCAGGGGTAATATAATCAAGTATTGTTTGCCTTGCACAGGAGTACTGCTCGTGAAGCATGCCAAGCAGCTTGTCAAGCTTACGACTCTGTCTATCCTTTTATCGTTGGCCGCAGTCTTCGCGAATACCCTGGCTGACGAAGCCGAATGGGGCTACACAGGAGACGAAGGTCCCGAACATTGGAGCGAAATGTCGAGCGAATTTGCGCTCTGTGCCGACGGCACGGCGCAATCCCCAATCGACATCAGCGATGCTGCCGAAGTTGACCTGGTGGCCATCGAATTCCATTATGGCGCGACTGGAAGCAGTATTGTCAATAATGGCCATACCATACAGAGTAATGTCGATCCCGGCAGTCTTATCGTTTACAACGGCATCAGCTACGACTTGCTGCAATTCCATTTCCATAGCCCCAGCGAACATACGATAAACGGCGAAGCGGCGGCGATGGAAGGTCATTTTGTGCATCAAGATCCCAAATCGGGAATGTTGGCAGTGGTTGGCATATTGTTGCGGGAAAGCGACCAGGACAACGAGGCGTATGCGACTATCTTCGATCATATGCCTGCCCAAGCTGGCGAAGAGATGACGATGAGCGAGCTTATATCGCTGATGGCGCTTCTACCAGATCAGCGTACCTATTATACCTATCAAGGGTCATTAACGACGCCGCCCTGCAGCGAGATCGTGCGTTGGCTGCTGCTGGATACAGCCGTAAATCTGTCGGCGACACAGATCGCCGCATTTACCGAGATGTACGCCTACAACGCGCGCCCGACCTTGCCGCTGGGCAAGCGCGATCTGCTGCTCGATTCGCGATAACCGCCCGGAATCCAGCCAAACCGACCGGATCGCAGTCATAAGTCTCTTGCATTGCCGGTGCTGTAGAGCCGGCATGGAGCCTTTGACGCCTTGTGTATTTGTCTTTTTCGATTTCGCGATTTATAATCCCGATGCGCAAGATTCTATACAACAAATATAGGAGAAAAATGATGTCCAAAAACTTGTCACGCCGTGATTTTCTGAAGTACACCGGAATGGGTAGTGCCGCTGCCTTTGCCGCTGCCTATGGCATGCCGCTCGGCACCGCTCTGGCACAATCCCCTCCCAGTGATACCGCTGGGCATCTTGTTGTTTACAACTTTGGCATTCCGGAGCTTTATCAGCTAGCGATCGACCGTTTTAATGAGCGCTATCCGAATGTGACGGTCGAGGCGCTCTACATTCCGTCGACCGAGGGCTGGGGGGGGTACCAGACCAACCTCGCTCTGCGTATGCGCAGCGGTCAGCAGACCGACATCATGGCCACGGCGATTGAAGTGGCGCATGAAGCCATCGCCCAAGAAATCTTGCTGCCGCTGGATGACCTCCTCGTCACCGAGCCAGAGTTGCAAACCGTGCTTGACGATTCGCACCCGGCGCTGCGTGATGCCCTGCTCGGCGCGGATGGCAACAACTATTACATCACGCGCGAGTGGAACAACATGATCATGCACTATAGCCCGTCGAAGTTCGAAGCGGCTGGGCTGGGCACGCCGGCGCCTGACTGGACCTGGGACGACTTCCTCGAAGCCACCATCGCACTGACCACGGGCGAGGGCGAAGACAAGGTATTCGGCTATGTCCTGCCTTGGTTCTTCTTCGGCTATACACCCTGGTTCTACACCAACGGCACATCGGTGTTGACCGAAGACTGGTCGCAGTCCAACCTGGACGACCCCAAGGTGATGGAGACGGTGCAGTACTTGCATGATCTGGTCTACAAGCATGGCGTAGCGCCCAACGTCGAAGGCGCGGATCAAGGCGGGCTCTTCACTTCCGGGCGCGCGGCTATCGTATCGGCCGGCCGCTGGCCCTTCAACAGCTACCATGTTGCCGAATTCGATGATGTCGATATCGTGCATTGGCCCCGCAAGCGAGCGGCCACCACCGTCTTCGGCTCCGGCGGCTGGGCGGTGACGCGCACGGCAGAGAATGTTCCCTTGGCAATCGAGCTTATCAAAGACCTCGCCTCGCTGGAGACAGACGCGGACATGGTCGCCTATCGCACCTCGATGCCGGCGCGCCCAGAAACGGTGCAGACCGAAGAATTTCTCAGCTTCCCCGCTCACGCCAACTACTTCTGGGAGAGCCTGGACGATATCAAGCCGGTGCCTTCACCGATCAATTTCGCCGCCATGCAGGAGATCGTCCATCGTCACCTCAGCGACATCATGGCGAACAATGTCGAGGTTGAAGCCGGGCTCGAAGCAGCGCACACCGAGCTCAGCGCCGAGATGGCCAGCCTTGACAGCTAGCGCGCTGGCTGGGAAAGCCTACGCTGCCTTTGCCGATTGGCGCATAAGCTTGCATGATACATCATGCAAGCTTATCTTTTCATATAGTTGAGAGAATAATGATGTCACGCTTCTCGCCGAAATCACGCGAAGCGATTGCTGCCTATCTTTTCATCTTGCCGACGCTGATTGGCTTCGTCATCTTCATCGCCTACCCCTTGGTCGAGTCCCTGCGCATCAGCTTCTACGATTATGGCATTTGGGGCGACACGACCTACATCGGCACGGAAAATTTCCAGCGCCTTACGACGGATACGCGTCTGCACCATACCTACCGCAACACCGTCGTCTTCACTATGTTCGCGGTCTTTCTGAATGCAGGCGTCGGCCTGCTGCTGGCGGTCTTCCTCAATCGCCGTATGCCCACGCTGGTGAGCAACTTCTATCGCTCGGTCTTCTTCTTCCCGATCCTGGTCGCCCACACGTATATTTCCGTCATTTGGAAATACCTCTACGCCGAAGACACGGGTGTTCTAAATTTCTATCTCAGCTTGCTCAATATTGACAGCATACCCTGGCTGCGGGAGCCCGGCTGGGCGATGGCGGCGATTATTATCATGGATGTATGGAAGAACGCCGGCTTCGCCATGCTGGTGTTCCTGGCGGGTTTACAATCAATCCCCAACGAATACTACGAAGCGGCGCAACTGGATGGCGCCAGCGAGCGGCAGCTCTTCACCCGCATAACCATCCCGCTGCTTAGCCCGACAATCTTCTTCATCCTGGTCATCTTCTTCATCGGCGCGTTCCAGGTCTTTGATTCCATCTTCGTGCTCACAGGAGGTGGTCCAGGCGATGCCACGCGCTCGGTGGTGATGTACATCTATCAGCAGGCTTTCCAGCGGCTGGACTTCGGCTATGCCGCCGCCATATCTTGGACGCTATTCCTCGTGATCATGGCGGTGACACTGGTGCAGTTTTGGGGCGGCCGCCGCTGGGTTCACTACGAATAAGCGAGAGAACGGGGCATGCATACACAGATCAATCTGTACCGCGCTCGCATCAAAGCCCTACCCTGGCGGCGGGACAAGCCTCTCAAGTGGCAGGATGCGTTAGCCTTCATCGTACTGACCATCGCCGCGATTCTGGTGTTGATGCCACTGCTGTGGATGTTTTCCCAGTCGCTGCAGCCACTGGGCGAAGGCTTCAAGCTGCCGCCGAGTTGGCTGCCCACCCAATGGAACTGGGACAACTACTTGAAGCCGTTCCAAGCGCGCGAGGGCCAATACAGTGTGCCATTCGCGCTTTTCTTCGGCAACAGCTTCAAAATCGCCGCGCTGACGACCATCGGGCAACTCATCACCTGCTCCATGGCCGGCTTTGCCTTTGCCCGTCTGCGCTTCCCGGGGCGAAACATTCTGTTTATGCTGCTGCTCGCCGCGCTGATGGTGCCGGGTCAAGTGACCATAATCCCCATCTACCTGATGATGTCCGACCTGGGGCTGGTGAACACGCACGAATCGCTGATTCTACCGGGCTTAGTCAACATCTTCGGCGTATTCCTTATGCGGCAGTTCTTTAAGCAGATGCCGCAGGAGCTATTTGACGCCGCGCGAGTGGATGGCGCTGGGCACTTCCGCTGCTACTTACAGATCGCTCTGCCCTTGGTCGGTCCCGGCTTGGCTACTTTGGGCATCATCACATTCAACGCCAGCTGGAATGGCTTCTTCGCCGCGCTGATTTTCTTGACCGACGATAACTTAATGACGCTGCCACAAGGCATCGCTTTGTTGACGGGACGCTTTAGCGGAGGCGACCCGTCGGTGGTGATGGCGGCGGTGGTTTGGGCGATTCTGCCGGTGCTGCTCGTCTTCATTGCGGCGCAGCGCTGGATTATCGAAGCATTGACGCGTTCCGGAATAAAAGGCTAATTTGATTTTCGATAAGTATGCAAAGGGATTTGAAATGACCGATTCATCTATACCTCGCTGGCCTGTGTTGACCACTTACGATCAAGACCACCTGCGCCAAATCGGCTTGCCTCTCGGCGGCATCGGCACCGGTGTCGTCTCGCTCGGTGGCCGCGGCAACCTGCACGATTGGG
This sequence comes from Phototrophicaceae bacterium, assembly GCA_965262335.1. Lineage (GTDB taxonomy): Bacteria > Chloroflexota > Anaerolineae > Aggregatilineales > Phototrophicaceae > UBA6055. Next base: position 553,825 of record OZ253529.1, on the reverse strand, counting down.
AGATTGTTAACCGCCCGGCAAAAGGCTTCGACTTGCAGCAGAGCTTCTTCAGTTTGTATACCAAGAGCGCGGACGGACGCAAAACCGCTCACGCCCTGGAAGGTGTCATTCCGCCTGCCGACTACGAAGGCGCGCGCGGAGCGATCGTGCCGAATCACGGTTTGCCACGCTTCCGCGAATGCAGCTTTTCCTCGGCTTATCCCCTGGGTCAGGTCATGCTCTGCGATGATGATGTGCCGCTCTCGATACGCCTTGACGCGTTTAATCCACTCATCCCGGGCGATAGCGATGCCAGCGGCATCCCAGTGGCGATCTTGCGCTTTGTTCTCAGCAATGATGGTGATCAGGATATTGAAGCGGCGGTGTGTGGCAGCCTGCAAAACTTCATCGGCGCCGACGGAACGAGTGGCGAAGCGCGCGACAACTTCAATACCTTTCGCGAGGAAGACGGCTTGGCTGGTCTCTTCATGCAATCCGGCGGCCTCGACCGCGAAGCGCCGCAGTGGGGCACCCTCGCCCTGACCACATCACAGCGGAGCGGCATCAGCCATCGCAGCGCCTGGGCGAACTACAGCTGGGGCGATTCCCTGCTCGATTTCTGGGATGACTTCAGTGACGACGGCGCGCTGGAAGAACGCGACCGCGATGGCAAGGACAATCCGACCGGCTCACTCTCCGTCTCCCTGAACGTGCCCGCGCATGCTTCGACATCGGTGACATTCTTCCTCAGCTGGCATTTTCCCAACCGCATCACCTGGAAAGAAGCCGGCTCGAACCACCCGCAAAGCCCGGTCCAGCAAGGCGCAACCATCGGCAACTTTTATACCACGCAATATACTGATGCCTGGGCTGCCGCTGTGCACACGTCAAGCAACCTGGACTGGTTGGAAGCCGAGACACTGTCTTTTGTCAACGGCGTCTGTGACAGTGATTTACCGACCGTCGTCAAAGAAGCAGCGCTTTTCAACTTGAGCACCCTGCGTTCGCAAACGGTTTTCCGTACGCCTGATGGCTTCATGTACGGCTGGGAAGGCTGCGACGACACCGCAGGCTGCTGCTTCGGCTCTTGCACGCACGTCTGGAATTATGAGCAGGCGACAGCCTTTCTCTTTGGCGATCTGTCAACGGGCATGCGCGAAGTCGAATTCAATTATGCCACGCGCAAAGATGGCGGCATGAGCTTCCGCGTCGACCTGCCGCTGGAACATGCAGCGTCCTGGTCGCTGGCGGCGGCCGATGGGCAAATGGGCTGCATCATGAAGTTGTATCGCGATTGGCAGCTTTCCGGTGATAGCGACAAACTGCGGCAGCTCTGGGCTAACGCGCGCAAGGCAATGGAATTTTGTTGGCTGCCGGGTGGCTGGGATGCCGATAAAGATGGCGTGATGGAAGGCTGTCAGCACAATACCATGGACGTGGAGTATTACGGTCCCAATCCGCAGATGGGCATCTGGTACCTGGGTGCTTTGCGCGCGATGGAAGAGATGGCGCGGCACCTGGCTGAGGGCGACTTCGCTGATGAGTGCCGAAGTTTGTATGAAAACGGACGCTCGTGGATCGACGACAATATCTTCAATGGAGAATATTACGAGCACGAGATTCGTCCGGCAGCCAGCAAGGACTCGGTTTTCGGCATGTTGATAAGCGCAATGGGCGCGGCTGATCCTACCGAGCCGGTGCTGCAATTGGGCGCGGGCTGCCTGGTAGATCAACTGGTTGGGCAATTCCTGGCGCATGTTTGTGGCTTGGGTTATGTGGTGGATGAAGACCATGTCAAGCGCACGCTGGACAGCATTATGCGCTACAACTTCAAAGAGAATATGTACGGCCATTTCAATCACATGCGCTCCTACGTGCTCAACGATGAGTCGGCGCTGCTAATGGCCACATATCCGCGCGGGAATCGCCCGGCGCGGCCCTTCCCCTATTACAACGAAGTAATGACCGGTTTCGAATACACCGCGGCAGTGGGCATGCTTTACGAAGGAGATCTCGACAACGGAATCAAGTGCATTCAAGCCGTGCGCGACCGTTATGACGGACAAAAGCGCAACCCCTTCGATGAAGCGGAATGCGGCCATCATTATGCGCGGGCGATGGCCAGTTGGGCGGCGATTCTGGCGCTCACCGGTTTCCAGTATTCGGCCGTGGATAAATCGATCGCATTCGCGGCGCCCGCGCAAGCCCGTCGGCATTTCTGGTCGAATGGATATGCTTGGGGGACCTGTGCTTTGACACCGCAAGACGATGGCGGCTGCGGCGTAGAATTCAACGTCCTGTTTGGCGAGATCCAATTCACCGAGCTAGTCTTGACGGGGCTGGGCAAGCATCGCTTCGATGAAACTCAGGTCCTGCAAAAGGGCGATTCCTTAACTTGCGGCATGGGCAAGGCCAGCTAAATCTTTTGCGGAAGTCGAAAGACAATGTGAATACCTCGTGATGATGATTATCGCTAGCAGCAATGGCGCGGTCGCTATTGACGCGGCTATGCAAGCGCTAAAAGATGGCGGCAGCGCCCTCGACGCTGTGGAAATCGGCATTCGCCAGGTCGAAGCCAACCCGGCCGATCATACTGTCGGCTTCAACGGCTATCCCAATATCCTCGGCGAACTCGAACTGGATGCCAGCATTATGGATGGCAAGACTTTGGATTCCGGCGCGGTCGCGATCATGCGCGGGTTTCCTTATGCCATTTCGGTGGCGCGTCAAGTCATGGAACGCAAGCTGCCACATGTCTTGCTAGCAGGTGAGGGGGCAGAGCGCTTCGCCCGCGAAATAGCTGCCGAGCAGTGGCAATCCATGCTGACTGAGGAGATCAAGTCGGTCTGGCGTGAGCGGCTGAACGAAAGTGCTTCTTCCGCCGAAACGCTAAAGCGGGATGACGAGGCGCCGCTGATTGAGTCGGTCAACATGGCGACCGATCCGGAACGCGTCGCCGGCACAATCAATTTCATCGCCATTGATGGTCAGGGCGATATTTGCGCCGGCGTTAGCACCAGCGGCTGGGCCTGGAAGTATCCCGGTCGTATCGGAGATTCGCCGATCATCGGCGCGGGCAATTATGCCGACAATCGCTACGGCGCATGTGCCTGTACCGGCATGGGCGAGATGGCGATCCGCGCCTGCACTGCACACAGCGTCGTGATGTACATCAAGCTGGGCATGTCCGTCGCGGGAGCCGCAGAAAGGGCGATGGCAGATCTGCGCGATCTCGGCGGCGATTATATTGGCAGGATGAATCTGATCGCGCTGGACAAAAATGGCAACCACAGTGGCATGACTACCCACGCCGGCGCGACCTACATCTATCAGAATGCCGATATGGCGACATATGAAGAGTTGGAACGTCAGCTGGTGGAAATCCCCGGGCGTTGGGCGGGAGTGACTCGGAATTGAGGGGAGTTGCCAAAAACATCTTGATTCGCTTACTTGAGGAATCCCTAACTTTTGGGGTATAACCCGATTCTATTCTCACTTAACCTGATACATATCATGCGGATGGAAGTAGGGTGGACAACATGATGGGCGGTAGTTCACGTGCAGTTCTCTTGATATCGACAATTCTGATCGTAGCCTTGGTCGGCATTGGGGCAACAATCAGGCATCGGCAGGTACAAGCTGAATTAGCAGCACAACAGAATGTACTTAGTCGAATCACAAGAGAGGTTGACAACTGGACCGACGATTTTGGTAGACGCTTTGGCGATCTCTCCGACGGCATTACCGGAAGATTCCGTACTTGGAGCGAGGATTTCGGCAGGCGCTTTAATGATCTTACAGGTGGTGTCGGGAGCCGATTTAACAGTTGGAAAGATGATTTGGAGATGCGGCTCGGTCAACTGCGTGATGGCTTTGAAGACACCAGTAAGGGAGTAGGCGGAGTTGTCGGTGGAGCTTGGGGACTATTCGCCTTCATCGTTACAGTTTTCTTTGACGCTATTGGCAATTTGCATATCATTATACCAGTCGCCATCGTCTATTTTGTAACGGGATTCTTCGGCAATATCAGAATGCGGGTGGCGACACTGATTGGAATGGCAGTCGCCATCCTGCTCGCTACAAAAATCGGAATCGTAACTGGCAGCATTCTTGGGATTGTCGTGATATTTGCGCTTGTATTCGGTAACAGAATCTTTGCGTCAGTGCCAAGAACTGTAACGGAATCTGCTGGCAAGACCGCGCAGCAATAGAGAAACCGGCACGGAAACATAGTGCGCTCTGCGGCCTTGGCGACAGAGCATAGAGCTGGTCAAATTAAGTGATGCAGCGTCCATCCAGGATTAGAGAATTTATCGTGTCAAGCAATCGTATTCGCATGATCGAAAAAGACGAAGCGCCCGCCGAGTTGGCTGAACACTTCGACCGAGCTGATAGCGCAATGCAAGATGGCCAACTGCCCGGACCGACGCTCTTCGGCAATCAGATCCGCGCCCTGGCGCATCATCCGCAACTGCTTCAAGCGCTGATCGGCGTTTACGAAGCTTTTGCGGAGTCGCCCTCGGTTGAACGTAAGCTTATGGAGTTGGGCGTGTTGATTTGCTCGCGCGTCAACGCCTGTGAATACTGCCTGCAACATCACACACCACTGGCTCACGCATCGGGATTGACTAGCGAGCAGTTGCGTTGCATTGAGCAGGGCAGTTGGAATGAGGCGCGCGATTTGTGGACGCAAAAAGAGTGGTTGGTGATTCGCTACGCCGAGCAGATGACGGGCGAGCCCTACAAGATCGGAGACGCGTTGTTTGACGAGTTGCATCTCTATTTTGATGATCGGCAAATCGTCGATATGACGATGCGTTTCGCCCTCTGTTCAGCCTGGAACAAATTTAACGACGCCTTGGGCTTGGATATCGAGTCGGCATTTCAACATGCTTTTGCCGAAATTATGACGGATACTTGATCAGAGAGACGTAGCAAGCAAGTTGCTGGATCATTCCACCAGCTGATAACATTCTTCCAGCCGTTGCTCAACTAAATCAATCCCATGCTCCCGCATGAATTTCCGTGATGGCGCGTTATGGTCCCAACTGGCGCCGATGATCACCCTGGGGATCTGATAGCGCACAATAGCGCCGGCGCACATCAGACAAGGAAATGCGCTGGTATAAAGTACCGTGTCGGCATAGCTGTCCTGCAGACCCGCTGCTTTGATGGCTTCCATCTCGCCATGGCTGAGCGGGTCGTTGTTTTGGATCATAAGATTGCGTCCCCGCCCAATCACGTCGCCCGCGCGGACTAGAACTGCCCCGAAAGGACTGCCGCCTTCCGCCTTGGTGGCACTCGCCTCTTTGATTGCCATCTGCATGAATTTGTCCATTGGTTAGACCCCTTTCTTCTTTAGCACACTGCCACGATAAGACACTCTTGCATTGTAGCCGACAATCTTCAGGTTCTCACAATGCTGAAGAATGTCGTGCTGCGAACTTCAGTCAATCTCATTACAGGTGACAAAAAGTGCTAAACACCTGATCCCGATCTGTGCTACAATGACAGTACTGACCAGTCAGTACTGTGAACGGACATGAGCGAACAAAACAGCGACACACTGTCCACCCGCGAGCGCATCCTTGATGCCGCTATGAATATCTTCAGCGCCAAAGGCTTTCACGATACCAAGCTCGATGAGATCGTGGCCGAAGCCAGCATCAGCAAAGGCTCGATCTATTTCCATTTTCCCAACAAGGAAAAGCTCTTCATTGCCCTGGTCGATCAATTTGCCGATCTGATAGAGCGCCGCGCCAAAGAAGCAATCGCAGAGGAGTCGCCAGGTATACGCCGAGTTCAAGCCGCCTTGGAAGCGGTGCTGGAAACTTTCGGCAAATACCGCCGCCCAGCCAAATTGCTACTGGTGCAGGCGGTGGGACTGGGCACAGTCTTCGAGCGCAAGCGTATGGAAGTTAACGATCGCTTTGCTCTGCTTATCAAGGTTTACCTCGATGAAGCGGTGGAAGACGGGTCTATCGTGCCAGTGGATACGCATATCGTTTCCCATGCCTGGATGGGCGCAATTTATAACGTAGTGATTCAGTGGGTCTACACTGGCGAGCCAAATAAAGAGGAAATAATGGATGCCCTGTTGCCTTTGTTGCTCAAGAGTGTCGGCTATCAGGAGTAATCATGGATTCCACCGCAATCCGTCATACTTCGATACAACATCGCTATGGCCGTCTGCTTAGTTGCAGCTTGTCTTGTAGCGGCATCAGCTTTGCCGGTTTTTTGCAGCAGGCGGCCGGCCAGGCGCGCTACTACTGGGAGAACCAGAACGATCACATCGCCTTTGCCGGCGCGGGAACGGCCGTCGAGCTAATGGCATGGGGTGATGAACGCTATCGCAAAATCGCTGATGCGGTAGCGCAATTGTTTGAACGGGCGCATTTGCCGGACAATGATCATCCCTTGACGGGTCCGCACCTGTTCGGTGGATTCGCCTTCCGCAGCGATTTCACGCCGGATAACACCTGGTCAATTTATTCGCCAGCCTATTTTGTGCTGCCGCATTATCAACTGGTGAGCATCGCCGGGGAAATGTGGTTGACCATCAACGCGCAGATCCCCTTAGAGGAAAATCCCGCCGATCTGCTCGCCGATCTACAATCGGCGCTGAGGGACAAAATCGCAGAACTAAAAGCCGGTGAATGCTCCCTTGCTGATCAGGAACTGAGCAAGCTGCGCAGCATCGAATATCCTATGAGTTACGCAATGTGGCAGGAGATGATCACGAAAGCGACCCGCCACATCCGCTCCGGCGCATTGAATAAGGTCGTATTGTCGCGCGTGGCGGAATTGCAATTCGCTGATCGCGTCAATATCTTGCCGATCCTGCGCCATCTGGCGGCCCATTATGCAGAATGCTACCGTTTCTTGTTCGAGCCGCGCCCGCGTTATGCCTTTTACGGCGCATCGCCCGAGCTCCTGGCTGCGGTACATGGCAAAAATATCGAGAGCATGGCTTTGGCCGGCAGCATCGGCCGCGGGGACGATGCGCGGACCGACCTGCGTTTGAGTGAAACGTTGTTGAACAGCGAGAAAGATCGGCACGAACATCAGATCGTGGCGGATAAAATCCGCGACCGTCTCTTGCCCTTGACCGATTCGCTGCAGGTTTCGCCGACCGGCTTGCTCAAGTTGAATAATATTCAGCATCTGCACACTCCTATATCCGGTGAATTAAGGAGCGCCGAGGGCGTACTGCCGCTCGTCGAAGCCCTGCATCCGACGCCGGCTTTGGGCGGCGATCCGCGCGACGCCGCTATGGCGCTGATTCGCGATTTAGAGCCTATCCCACGCGGCTGGTATGGGGCGCCTTTCGGCTGGATCGATGCCAATCTGGATGGTCAATTTACCGTGGCGATCCGCTCTGCTGTGGCACAGGAGGCGCGCGTCTGGGTCTATGCCGGCGCCGGCATCGTCGCGGATAGCGTGCCGGAAAAAGAATGGCAAGAGACAGAGCTGAAATTCCGCCCGATGCTCGATGCCCATGGAGTAACATAACCACATAAGTACAGATAGCTTACTCTCGAGGATGGCTCGAAGGCATCCAATTCATGTACCACAAAGACACGAAGGACACTAAGAATCACGAGGTGAAAAAAGGTATCGACAAGAGATGAATGTACTAGGAAATCACAAGCCCCTATCTTACGATATTATCGGTGCGGCGATTGAAGTTCATAGGCATCTTGGTGCTGGCCTGCTTGAAAGCGTCTACGAGGACGCCCTTTGTATTGAGCTAGAAGAACGAAGATTGAACTACGATCGGCAGAATCGAATTGCTATTGAATAAAAAGGTAGAGACATCGGAAACCTCGTTGCAGATCGTATCGTTGAGAAAAGGATAATCGTCGAGTTGAAATCAGTTCGGTGTTTGGAACCTGTACATACGGCAAAGTTGTTGACCTATTTGAAACTCACTGGTCTCAAGACGGGATTGCTGATCAACTTCAACGTTAGTGTTCTAAAGGAAGGTATCAAAAGGATAGTCCTGTAATCTTTTCTTTGTGTCCTTTGTGTCTTTGTGGTGAAGAAAAATAGTCCATGCCAAATCCCAACACAATCTATGCCAATACCTTTATCGATGCGTTGATCGCCGCGGGACTGAAGCGGGTCTGTCTCGTGCCGGGGTCGCGGCATACAGCCTTGGTTTTGGCCTTGGCGCGGCATCGGGATGCCATTGCCATCTATTCCCACCTCGATGAACGCAGCGCCGCATTTTTTGCCCTGGGCATGTCAATGGCGTCCAATGAGCCGGTGGCACTGGTCTGTACCTCGGGATCAGCGGCGGCGAATTTCTTCCCGGCTATTGTCGAAGCCCATCAATCGCGGCTGCCCCTGCTGGTACTCACGGCAGACCGCCCGCATGAGCTGCGGCAGAGTGGCGCGAACCAGACCATTGATCAAGTCAAGCTGTATGGAGATTACGTCGAGTGGTTTTATGATGCGCCTTTGCCGGAAGCAGATGCGCCCGCGCTGGCGATACGTAATCTGCGCAGCCTGGCGGCTAGAGCGCTAGCCAAGACTGAACGTGGCGGAGTGCATATCAACTTACCCTTTCGCAAACCCTTTGAACCGAGCGACAACGATGCCGATGCGCTGAGAATCGATAGACGAGAGCCGACGCGTTACGCGAGGCAACATCAGCAGTCCGCGCAGGATCCTTTAGGACATCTGCATAAGGAAGTCTTTAACAAGACTGGCATCATCTATTTCGGGCATGGTGCCAGCCGAAGCGAATACGAGACGAAGGTGTTGCAGCCTTGGGCGGCTAGCCTGTCGCGCAGAAGCGGATTCCCGATACTTGCCGAATTCACCTCGAATATGCGAGACAACTCCTCCGATGACGGTCAGCATTACCAGCCCTTGGCCGCCTACGAGAGCTACATAAGCTCGGGTGTTGTCGACCTGGAATCAGTCGAGGTGCTGATACGCTTCGGAGCGCCACCGCTATCGAGGAATATGCAAGTTGCGCTTGAACAGGCGAACCTACAACAATACTTGTATTGCAGCCGAACAGGCGAATGGGCCGATGACAGCCATCAGATTACCGATCTTCTTGTCTTCGACCCGGCCACAGCGGCTGCCTACAGCATGGACTCGGATTTGCCACAAGCGGAAAACTCAGCATTTCGTGATCGACTCAATTGTATTGATGCCGCAGCCTGGCAGATCATCAGTGACGAGATCGAGACCGGCGCTTATTTTGATGGGGCAGTGCTGCATGATGCGGTTGATCTAATGCCAAATGGTGGCACGATATTCGCGGGAAACAGCTTGCCAGTTCGGCATCTCGACCAGTTTGCCAAGCCGGCGGGCAAGCAGATTCTTGCCTTTGCCAACCGAGGCGCATCCGGCATTGATGGCAATATTTCTACGGCTTTGGGCACAGGTGCCGTGAGAGCCGGTCGGCCCTTGGTGGCGATAATGGGCGATATCACCTTCTACCATGATATGAATGGCTTGCTGGCGGTGCAACGCTGCGGCGTTCCTGTGACAATCGTATTATTGAATAACGATGGCGGCGGCATCTTTCATCGTCTGCCGATACACGCCTTCGAGCCGCAATTCAGCGATTACTTCATCACTGCTCATGGCCTGGATTTTGCGCATGCCGCCAGGATGTACGGCCTGGAATATTGTCGAGCCGATGACCGGCGCAGCTTCCGGCAGGCCTTCAGCGAGTCAGTGGCGGGAAGAAACTCGACCATCATCGAAGTACGAACCGATGCCAAGATGGATTTGCAGCGGCGTGAGGAAATTATGTCGGCAGTCCATTCGGGGCTGAAGTCTATGCACATTTAACGATTCGTGACAAAAAGGAGAGGGTAGATGGGTACAACAGCGGAACAGCAAGCTCAGATCAAAACGGCGGACCTGATGCGGTTGGCGGATTGGCAGCAGGTAAAACGCTACGATGATATCAGCTATCATAAAGCGGAAGGCATCGCCCGCATCGCCTTTGACCGTCCCAACTTGCGCAACGCCTTCCGTCCCAAGACCATCGATGAAATGACCGAAGCTGTTCTGCATGCCTGGCATGATGGCGAGGCCGGCGTCTTGTGGATCACCGCCAACGGCCCCAGCACAAAAGATGGTATCTGGTCCTTTTGCGCCGGTGGCGATCAAAAGGTGCGGGGACATTCCGGTTATGTAGGTGATGACGGGGTGCCACGCCTGAACGTCTTGCAGCTGCAACGCTATATCCGCAACATACCCAAACCCGTCATCGCCGTGGTACCGGGTTTCGCAATCGGAGGCGGCCATGTCTTGCATGTCTGCTGCGATCTGACCATCTCGAGCGACAATGCCATTTATGGCCAAACTGGGCCAATCGTCGGCAGCTTTGACGCCGGCTTTGGTTCATCGTTCCTGGCAGCGCATGTGGGACAGAAAAAGGCGCGCGAGATCTGGTTTCTCTGCCGTCAATATACTGCCGAAGAGGCGGAAGCGATGGGCATGGTCAACACCGTGGTACCCCTGGCGGAACTGGAACAAGAGGCCTTGCAGTGGTCGCGCGAGATCTTAAGCAAAAGCCCGTTGGCGCTGCGCTTTATCAAAGCCGGACTCAATGCCGAATTGGATGGTCAGACTGGTGTGCAAGTCTTGGCGGGCGATGCCACCATGCTCTTTTATATGACCGAAGAAGGCAGCGAAGGCAAGAACGCCTTTCTGGAAGGACGCAAACCCGATTTCAGCAAATTCCCGCGCCGCGCCTAAGCAATTCCAACTAAGTAAAGAGGATTCACCACAGAGGCACAGAGGACACGGAGAAAAAGGGTTAAGAGAATATAAACGATTCGCAAAATCAAGATCCGTTGACACATAAGATAATCGGCGCAGCCATAGAGGTTCATCGCGCTTTGGATCCTGGCTTGTTGGAAGAGCTATATGAAGACGCTTTCCGCAAAGAATTGGAAGAGCGGAAGCTGAAATATGAGCGACAGCGGCACATCAGCGTCGTATACAAAGGGAGAGACATCGGTGATTTGTATGCGGACATCGTTGTGGAAAATGCTGTAATTGTAGAATTGAAGTCCGTTCAAAGTCTGAATCAAATTCACATCGCTCAATTGCTGACTTATATGAAACTTATGAATCTCAAAAAGGGACTGCTCATCAACTTCAATGTACGATTTCTGAGGGAAGGCATCAAGCGGGTAGTTCTCTAGTTCATTCCCTCTGTGCCCTCTGTGTCTCTGTGGTGAATCTCCCTAATACTTTGGGACACGGGGGTTAGATTTGCATGACTAACTTGGTATTACTTTGTTTGCCTGGTGGACTTTCGATGGCAGCTATTGAGCACAGTCACATGCCGGATTGGCTGAGCGCCCGCGTGAAGGCCACGCCGGATAAACCTTTCCTGTATATTGATCAGGCGAGCTACAGCTTCGCCGAGCTGGACCGACTGGTGCAGACGACCTGCGCGCTCATTCGGGAAAATGCAGATTTCAGCGTCGGTGATCATGTTGGGCTTTTGCTGCCCAACGGTTTGCCCTTTGTCCTGAGCTTGCTGGCATTGATGCGCCTGGGCGCGGTAGTGGTGCCATTGAACACTCGCTTGCAGCCCTCCGAGCTCAAGTGGCAATTCGACAATAGCGATTGCCGTTTGCTGATTTGTGCGCGGGAAAGTCAAGCAAGGGCAGCAGGCATCGCCGACGATTTGCTGCCGTTCCCCGAAATCGGCAGCCTAAGCGTGCCCGCCATTGTTGAGGGCCCGCGGGCAATCGACCTGAATGCGGACTTCGCCATCATACACACATCCGGGACAAGTGGGCGGCCGAAAGCTGCCGTCTTGAGCTACGCCAACATCTTTCAGAGCGCAATGGCTTCTGCCTTTCGGCTGGGTGTCTTGCCCGATGACCGCTGGTTGTGCATCTTGCCGCTCTACCATGTTGGTGGCTTGAGCATCGTCTTGCGCTCCCTGCTATATGGCTCAGACCTTGAGCTGATGTTGTCACCCCGCTTTGATGTTGAAGCGGTGAATTGCCTGCTAAGGTCGCGCCCGATCTCGCTGATTTCGCTGGTGCCGACCATGCTGCAGCGTCTGCTGGATGCGCGGAAGGCGGCTTGGAATCAGAATCTGCGCACGATCTTGCTTGGCGGCGAAGCGGCCTCAACAGCATTGGTGCGGCGCTGCCTTGAATCTGACATTCCGATCGCGACCAGTTACGGTCTCAGCGAAGCCTCCTCGCAGGTGGCAACGGCAACGCCCCAGCTTTTGCAAGCCAAACCCGCCAGCGTCGGCAAGCCACTGCTCTTCAGCGAACTGCGCATTATCGACGAAGATGGTCGCACCGTGCCTGCGCAAGAAGTGGGAGAAATCTTGATCAGAGGCGCGAGTGTCATGCGGGCCTATTACCGCGATCCTGCCGCCACGGAGAACGCTTTGAAAGACGGCTGGTTACATACCGGCGATATCGGTTACCTTGATCAGGATGGCGATCTTTTTGTCCTGCAGCGCCGTAGCGATCTGATCATTAGCGGCGGCGAAAATGTCTATCCAGTCGAGGTCGAGACCGTGCTACGTACGCATCCTGCCATCGCGGAAGCGGTTGTGCTTGGGCTTGACGACAGCGAATGGGGTCAACGCGTGGCAGCAGCCATACAACTAAAGCCGGGCTTGCACGCTTCCGCTGACGAGCTTATCACATTCGCGCGCCAAAACATGGCCAGCTACAAGGTGCCTCGCGAGATTCGCTTTGTTAGACAGTTCCCGCGAACAGCATCCGGAAAAATTCAGCGCCTGCAAGTGCGGAAGGCTTTCGATGAGTAGCGCTCGGCTGCTGATCAACGGAAATCATTATGACTTGAGCATCAGCGGCGCCGGTGCTGCGATCCTGCTTCTGCACGGCTTCAGCGGAGACAAGTCAACCTGGCAAGCCTTGCGTGGCGACTTGGAAGCTGAATACACGGTAATCGCAATTGACATACTGGGTCATGGCGCCAGCGCGAAACCGTCGCCAGTCGCTGCTTACCGCATGGAAAACGTTGCTGCGGATATCGTCGGCCTACTCGATGAATTGGCGCTCGGCCCAACGCATTTGCTAGGTTATTCACTGGGTGGGCGGCTGGCACTTTTCCTGGCGTTTCACTACGCTGACCGATTCGCAAGCTTGATTCTGGAGAGCGCCTCACCGGGCTTGGCCGGGACAGAGGAGCGGGCAGAGCGCCGCCGCCGTGATAACGCATTGGCGCAGCGGATCGAAGACGAAGGCATCGAGTGGTTCGTCAAATACTGGGAAGACTTAGCATTGTGGCAGTCGCAGCGCAACCTGCCGACCGAAATCTTGCAATCGCAACGCCACCAGCGCCTGCTTAACGATCCGCGCGGCTTGGCGAATAATCTGCGTGCCATGGGAACGGGCGCGCAACCGAGCTTGTGGCCCCAGCTGCCAAATCTTAATCATCCGACGCAATTGATCGTTGGCGAGCTTGACCGGAAATTCCGGATCATCAACGAAGCGATGAATGGCCAAATGCCAAATGCGCGGCTTTCGCTTGTGCCAGCGGCCGGACACAATACCCATCTGGAATCTCCCGCGGAGTTTCATCAGCGGGTCTTGTCATTTCTGTGCAGCCTGTAACGCATGCATGGTCGCCTTAACAAAAGCCCGATACTGCGATTGCATGTTGCGGATTCGCTGCTTATCATCTGTCCAGCTAGCGAAATGCGGCAGGCGCAGCGCACCCCACAGATCCCAGAAGGGCAGAGCACCCGGATCAAGCCGCGAACTGCGCGCGAAATAGCATGCGGTGAACAACTCCATCGCTTCTTCACCCAGCGCCCAGAGCGTTTCCAGACGGCACTTGCCCACATCCCCCACGGGATCGCCCAACATGGCATCCTCCCAATCAATGATGGCCGCGGGTTGATCTCCCCGCCACAGCAAGTTTCCCAACCAGAAGTCACCATGCAGCAATGCTGATGAATTCTTCTTGATATCGGGAAAAGCAGAGGGTATTGCCGCACGAATCCCAAGCGCATCGCATGAAGCCTGCCGCAGAGTCTCTCGGAGCAGGCCGTCTTGAGTTGGTAGAAATGCCAGATCATGGCGGCTGAGATCCAGGCTGTGGATCGCGAAAAGCGTGTCCGCCAACATATCGCAGAAACCCGGCAGATCGTCAGTCGTAAAGCGAATTTCGCCATCCATGTATTCGGTGACCAGAAAGGGGTTGTCGGGAAAAGATGACAAATGCAGCGGCCGTGGCACGGACATGCCCGCTTCCCACAGGATCTGCAAAAGATCATATTCATTTCGCGCAATATGCGGGATGCGTTGCCGGTCTCGCAAGCTGTGCTGCAAGAGGATTAGTTGGCGCCTGGCCTGACCGGGAGCAGCAAGTTCGAGCGCGCTGGCGCGACGGCTGAGCGGCCGGCATTCGACCAGGCTGAAACCCGGTATCAGAGGTCTGAGAACGTGCTCTAGTAACGCGCGCGGGACATCCATTACAAGAGATTGCACAGTCGGCCGCCCAGCCTGACAATCTGACGGCAAAGGGATGTGTACGCCTCTGTGCGGTGGATTAGCATTTGTTGACATGCCGGCCGCTGGCATTACACAGCAAGAACAGCGCCTGCTTGAGGAAAGATCATGGACACATTAGTTCCGATTTATCTTTTTGATTGGAAGACCATCTTGGCTCTGAACGCGATTGCCTTGGTGGTCCTGTTCATGTGGTAACACAAATAGCCGCGAAAACTAGACACAAGTGAGATTAACCTGCGACGGTAATTAAGTCGATAGAATGGCTGATATATTGGAATAACTGCCTTTTGTACAGTTTTACGCAACGCGACGATTCACAAAGTCAGGATTGCGCTGCCTTCACCGCACTTCCCTCGTCCGGCGTATCCTAGTCCGCTTGCTTTAGCTGCCAATCCGCCGGCAGGTAAACAATTCCGCGGTTTTCCGTGCGCTGCATGATATCGCTATCACCCAGGATCACAAAGGATAAGGCGAAAGAAACCGAATCAATCACGGGCCCGGCGACCTCTCTAGCCACCAAGTCTATCCAATATTGGCCGGGTAAGAGATTGATATTGTCGATGACGCATTCCAGCGTCGCGTCTTCTCGCAATGACATACCGACGCGGGACGAACTGGGAATATCAACAAAACTGACGATAGTGCCAGCAGGATCGAGAATGCGTATAGAAAAGCGGTAATTCCTGATTGTTTCGTATACCTTGAGATCAATCGCAAATTTGACGGAATCGCCGGTGCTGAAATTCGTGATTTCTTGATTGTCGCTCAGGCTGCGCATGCTGACCGTCTTGATACGGAAGCTGCCTGTACCTTCCCGCAGGTCGGCGGCCGCAACATCCGCGGCTTCCAGCACCGTTGACTTATCCATCGATTGCTGGAAGTACGCGGTTAAGATATCGCTTGGCGATCCCGCGGCCGTGATGGCGCCTTGACGGATATAGATGGCGCGATCACAAATTCGCTCAATCGAATAAGGATTGTGCGTCACGAAAACGACGGTCACGCCGCCATTCGCGAGTTCGTCCATTCGCGTTAGACATTTTTTTTGAAAGTTGACATCCCCTACCGATAGCACTTCGTCGATCAAGAGAATATCGGCATCGACATTGACAGCGACACTAAAGCCCAGGCGTGCTTGCATTCCGTAGGAGTATTGCCAGACCGGTTTATCCAGCCAATCCCCCAATTCAGCAAAGTCTTCGATGGCGGGCATTTTCGCTTCCATCTGCAGCGCGGTAAAGCCCATGATGGCGCCTAACAATTGGATATTCTCGCGTCCGCTCAGATCACGGTGCATGCCCGCTGCCAGCTCAATCATGGGGAAAAGCCGACCTCGCACCTCAATATTGCCGTGAGTGACCGGGCTTACACCTGCCAACAATTTGAGTAAGGTGCTTTTGCCTGCCCCATTCTTGCCAACTATACCGAGTGACTCACCGGGTTCGACTTCGAAAGAGATATCTTGCAGCGCCCAGGGGCCGTATGCCGCGATGCCGTTATGAGTTGATCCGCGCAAGCGGTCAAATTGCCGGCGTAGATACGGGCGCAATGGCAAGCCATAACGCTTCCAGACATTCTCTACGCGAATCGCTATGTCCTTGTCCATTGAAGATTCTCTTATTTAATTAGCCATGTTGCTCATAAGAGCAGAAGGCTTATTATTTTGTGTGAGCGCGGCAAACCTTCTCGCTGCCGCCGTGCGGCTTGATTCGTATCGCGCCGACGAGATTGCCGAGCCACCAAGCCTGACAAATTCCCTTCGCCACTATAATACATCGGCGAAATATTGCGACATCAAATGGAAAAGCGGCAGGGCGATCAAGAAGCCCAGCATTGTGACGATAAAACTGATTGCAAGCGACTCCAAATCTGGCGATTGCCCAAATACCAGCACCTTGCGAAAGCCGTCAATAATGCCGACTGTCGGGTTCAGCCTGTAAATCAGTTGCAGATTGCCTTCCAATTCATCGGCGGAATAGATGACCGGCGTCAAAAACAACCAGACCTGCATGATGTATTGCAAGCCGTGCAGCATATCACGCCGGTATACGGTGAAAGCGGTGATGCCAACGCCAACTGCCCAAGCCAGCAAACTCACCAACACGATCAGTAGCGGAAGCCAAAGCCAGGCCCAGGTTATCGGTATCTGATACAAGAGCAATACAGCAACGAGCACGATCGAAGACATGACGAAATCGAAGAAAGTCGTCGCCAGCACGACCAGCGGAAAAATAAATCGCGGCACCGCCATCTTGCGCAACAATGTACCATTCGCCAGCACGCCAAACGGTATGCGTATCACCGAACTTTGAAAGTAGGTCCAGGGCACCGTCGCAGCAAATACAAATACCAGGTAGGGCGCGCCCTCGCTATCGATCTCGACGACGCGGTTGAGAAAACTGAAGATCGCCGTCGTCATGATGGCGGGAATAATCGCCCAGAGCGGACCCAGAATTGTGCGCCGATAGCGCGCGCGGATATCCCGGCTGACCAGCGAGATAAACAGATTCCAAAAGCTGCGCCACTTTAGCGTGCGCCAGAATGCCGGCATGACGTTGGACCAGTGAAGCATGTCGCTGTTTTACTCTCGCCCGGTAGATAAGCGCGGTTAGGTTGTCCGCTTTTGGTCAATGTTGAAGGCTGGATCCTGCAGGACAGTATACACCTTATGGTACTTGATTCATCAGACTTTGCTGCTCGGCGTGTACGCAATGCAATAGCTCCGCCATCTGCCGCTGCACGTTGTCGCGGGATGCCTGCTCGCCCGGCAACGCCCTGCCAAAAAAGAGGCTGATGACCGGATCACGATAAAAAGGAAACATCATCTGAAAGGTCGCCGCCAGAAAATGACGCTTGTCGGAGTCTCGGTATCGTCTGACCAAGGGATTGCGCAGTGCCCGGCGCGAGATTACACCGCCTGCCGCTACCGGAACGACCACCAATGCGGGTACGTGCCGCAGGAAAAATTCCGGGCTAAATGACCAGTCCGGCAAGCTGGCCAACGCCTCATCAAGATAAAGGGCAGGATCTGCCTCAATCTCTCCGCGCGGATAAAGCAATATCGACTCGCCTGCTTGCAAGTGGCGCAAGGCTTCGCGCAAAGAAAAGTGCGGCTGAGCTTTGTCGATTATGACAACATGTCGGCGCATCATTTCCAAGCCGGGCAATATGCCGAAATCAAATGCCATAATCTTCGTATCGTATCGTGGCGAAGCCATCAGCAGCGCAAAAGCATCGCCCAAGCCGGCGTGATTGCAAAGAAACAGCACCGGTCCCTGCGCTGGCACTTGCTCCGGATTGTGGATGTGCATGCCCTTGGCCGCGATTTCGACCAGCCATTGACTCGCGCCTTTCAGATGTCCGTCACGCGCGATCACGCCTTCCATCTTGATGCCCAGCCGCGTCAGCTCCAGCACGAATGGCGCGCAGACGAGATGCAGTAGCGCGTTGATGAGTGGGTTGCTGAAGCAGAAAGCGTCGACGACTGATACAGACATTGCTCGATAGAGTCGAAAGAAGCGAGCTTGTGTGAAAAAGGGTAGTATGGTCATCGCTGATGTCGGGAGGCAAATATTCGGCGGACGACAATGCGCTCCAACGATAGGGTATGCAGCGTGGGAAATACAGGGTGAGCTGGTGGAGTTACCATGCTATCAGTTGGCGGAATAAGACGGTGTTTGAATGAACTCAAGCCGCGCAGGCAACGCTTCTGGCACCGTTGATTGAAACCGCGAGTATAGGTTATAATTCTCTGTAATGTCGCAGTAAATTGAAAGCAATACCTATATGTCTAAAGTAGAGAATGCTGATGCGGGCGAAGATGAAGCCAGCAACACGTCGAAAACAAAGAATGACGATACAGAAAAAGATGGAGTCAGCAATACGCGCGGAAACTCAGCCCCTTTACAAATGTTTCTCATAATAGCTCTTGTTGTTATCGTAATCTTCTTCGTGAACAATGCGAATACTCCGACAGCAAGTATCATGCCGCCCCCAACCTACACACAACTGCCAACCTATACACCTTTGCCAACAAACACGCCGCGCCCAACCTATACCCAGCTGCCAACAAACACGCCGCTTCCGACCGCAACACCAACTTACACACCATCCTCAACTCCTACTCCAACAAATACGCCGACACCGACATCGATACCTCCCCGCGTTATCATCGAATACATTCAGCCGATGGGGCAATTAGTAGTTAGTAGTGTCGAGGTTGCTCGCGCGGATATTCATATAGCCGTTGACGACGGACGGTGGTGCAGTCACGATGCGGACTATGTCGCTCAGGGCGCTATTGAAGCGGGTATCGATTTTGAGGCACTTGACGAAGACAATGTAAGTTATGATTGGGCAACCGACAGTTATACCTTGCACTTACCGGCGCCAGGTCTCACCAGTTGTCGGATTGAATACATCCGTCAATATGCGAACTCATTTAGTGTATGCAAACCCGGATTGGGACCAGGTTCGCATACTTGCCCACTTTGAAGCAATGAATAGCTTCGTGGACAAAGTATTAGAAGAGGGACTGCTAGAGCGGGCGGAAGATCAGGCCGAAGTGCTATTGGGATCGTTCGTCAGTTCATTTACCGGCAAGCCAGTCGATGTCGTCTTTGAAACGGTGCAGGCAACAGCCGAACATCCGTCTTCCTGCGAACCCGATATTCCTAGAGGATATTCCTTTAATGAAATGACCAATGAATGGACAAAAACCGATTGACCATACACTATCCCGGTGCCACAAGAGATTCTGAAATTGCTGGTTGAATTGCTGGTCGCAGCTTTTGGCTTTCCGTAGCAAATTGAAAGGGATACCGCCGTGTTGAGAATAATCAAATTGATCGGGCGAAATATCATAACGTTTGTGCTGATTGTCGCCGCCCTCATCCTGGGCGCTTATGCCACCGGAAAATTCGAATCAATCAGGCATACGTTTTTCCCGAACCAGGTGATCGTAGAGACGAGTCGAACTATCATCAACAACTTGCAAGGGATGGGGCAATTGGTAACCGTGAAAGCCGAAGTCGCCAAAACGGATGTTAAGATCTCTATCAATGGAGGTCCTCTTAATTTTAGACACTATAGTGCCAATCACATTGCTGTCGGCGTTATAGAAGCAGGCATTGATTTTGATGCGATTAACGACGACAGCGTGCGCTTCGAGAACGATGCCTATGCTCTGATGTTGCCAGCGCCAATTATCACCAGTTGTCGCATTGAACATATCGATCAGAATGAGTACTCGTTCACACTTCTAGCTGCAGACTGGGATACGGTTCGTCAACTTGCGCAATATGAAGCCATCGTGCAATTCGCGGAGGAAATGATCGAAAATGGTATTCTTGAGAAGGCGAAAGAGGAAACCGCCCTACGCATCGGCGATTTTGTCAGCAACCTGACGAACTCGCTCGTCAATGTCTCATATGAGGATCAGAGTGGTGAAGTCAAGCTGCCACCGTCATGCGAACCAGATGCCCCAAGTGGCTGGAAGCAAGATGTAAACGGCGGGTGGCGTCGAGCCGATTGACGCTGAAGGGGGTTACTACCCCCCACCCGTCATCAGCATACCCAGATGCTCGATATCAACATCTTTATTCTCCACCTCGCCCACGATCTTGCCCTCGTACATCACCAGAATCCGATCCGACAGGGCGCGAATCTCATCCAGGTCCTCGCTGATGCCCAGCCGCGTCAACTCCAGCACGAATGGCGCGCAGACGAGATGCAGTATCGCGTTGATGAGTGGGTAGCTGAAGCAGAAAGCGTCGACGACTGATACAGACATTGCTCGGTATAGTCGAAAGAAGCGACAGAGTAGGAATGCGGGATGCATAGTCATGAGTCGGATTCAAGCTGCGGACGGAGTTGTGCGACAGCATAGTGCGTAAGGGCGCGAAATTGTAGGGTGGGCAAAGGAAACGAAATTGGCTGACACCCACCGAAACATAAAGTAGCGGAAGACCGTGGTGCTTGCCCATCGAATCTTGCAAAGCAGCTATATCTTTACCTATTACTGAACGCAAGAAGCCGTTATCATTTTCGTACTACCTAGAATGAAGAGAGGAAAGCTTAAATGCCGTTGGTCAAGTTGATCTTTGAAAACATCAAGTATGTTGTCATTCTGATTATCGTCTTTCTCATTATTAGTTTCTTGACACCTATCAGTAATTCAATAACTGGTCTCTTGGACAGGCTAGCACCGCCCGACACCGCCAACGTTGTATCGAGCCAAACAATTATCAACAGCATCAAGGAATTGGGGGAGCTAGTAACAGTATCCGCTGAAACGTCAAAAATGGATGTCTTTATAGAAGTCAACAAGAATAGACTCGAATACTACAGCGCACATCATCGAGTCACAGGTATTATCGAGGCGGGCGTGAAGTTTTCTGAAATCGACCAAGATAACGTGATCTACGATGCTCAAAACGACTACTTTACACTAGAGTTGCCTCCCACGATCATAACCAGTTGCCGCATATTGGATATTGAACAATATGATTGGTCCACTACGTTCCTGCAAGCGCCTTGGGACAAAGTTCGGCAATTGGCGCAACATGTGAGCAGCCTGCAATTTGCTGAAGACATGACGGAAGAAGGTATTCTTGAAACAGCTGCGATTGAAACAGAATTGAGATTGCGAGACTTTGTTAGCTCCCTAACCGGGAAACCGGTTGTCGTAGTTTTCAGGGAACGGGATGAGGAAATTGACTTTCACGAGTTTTGTGATTTGGAGCCACCAAGAGGTTGGGAAGAAACGGAAAACGGCGATTGGATTCAATCCGATTAGTTACCTACGAGCTACCCACCACCCGTCATCAGCATACCCAGGTGCTCGATATCAACATCCTTATTCTCCACCTCGCCCACGATCTTGCCCTCGTACATCACCAGAATCCGATCCGACAAGGCGCGAATCTCATCCAGGTCCTCGCTGATCAACAAGATTGCCGTGCCATTGTCGCGTTCGTCCAGCAGCCGCTGATGGATATACTCGGTCGCGCCGATATCCACGCCACGCGTCGGCTGCGCGGCGATCAGCACGCCCGGCTCGCGCGATAATTCCCGCGCTAGCACCAGCTTCTGGATATTGCCGCCCGAAAGGCTCTTGATAAGCGTCTCTGTGCTGGGCGTCTTAATCTCGTAAATCTCAATCGCCTGGCGGCAGGCATCGCGAATTTTGCGGAAAAGCATGAATATCTTCGCCCAGGTGAATTTGGGATGGCCGTGGTCTTGCAAAACATAATTTTCGGCGACGCTGAATTCCTTGATCACGCCATCTAACATGCGCTCTTCGGGGATGTACGACAAACCAATCGCGTTCAGTTTTGATGGCTGCGAATTTGTCACATCGTTGCCATCAACCATGATCTTGCCGGCTGTCGTCTCGCGCAAGCCGGTGATGCACTGCGCCAATTCTTGCTGACCATTTCCCGATACGCCGGCGACACCAACGATTTCGCCGCCACGCAAGCGCAGCGAGACATCATCCAAACCGATCGTGCCGCGATTGCTAAGGGCGCTTACACCGTCCAGCGTCAGGCGATCACTCTGGGGGTTAGCGGCGTTCTTGTCATATTCCAGTAATACCGGCCGCCCCACCATCATCTCGGCGAGTTTGGGTTTGGTGGCTTCGCTGGTGGGAATCGAGTTGACACGCCTGCCATCACGCAGCACCGTCACACGGTGGCTGATTTCCAGCACCTCGTGCAACTTGTGCGAGATGAATACCAGCGCATGTCCATCGTCCGCCAATTGATTGAGGATGCGGAACAAACCGTCAACCTCCTGCGGCGTGAGCACTGCGGTGGGTTCATCCAGGATCAACAAGGCCGCGCCTTTATACAGCGCGCGCAGTATCTCCACACGCTGCTGTTCGCCAACTGCCAGTTGCCAAATCGGCAAATTTGGGTCGACTTTGAGGTTGTATATCTCGGACAACTCCAAAACGCGCCGGCTGACCACATCCAGATCGAGGCGCATTCCGCGCGAGGACTTCATGCCCAAGGCAACGTTTTCAGCCACGGTCAGCGAAGGCACCAGCATGAAGTGCTGATGGATCATGCCTATGCCGTGCCCGATGGCGTCCTGCGGGTTTCGTATCGTGGTTTCGACGCCGTTGATGAGAATCTGCCCCTCATCCGGATGATAGAGGCCGTAGAGCATCTTCATCAACGTGGATTTGCCGGCGCCATTTTCGCCGAGCAAGGCATGAATCTCACCGGCATTGACGTCAAAGTCGATCTGATCAGCGGCCAAAACACCGGGAAAGCGCTTGACGATGCCGACCATGTCCAACTGGTCGATGCGCTCATGCCCAGTGGGCAACAGGTGGGACTTCTGCACGACGATCTCGGCCATTTGCGACTACCGTGTCTGCGGACGGAGTTTTTGCAGGGCGACCCATTGAGTCGCCCATTTGTGCAAAGGTCAATTAGCGGGACGACCCGTCGGATCGCCCCTATGGACTCGAATACTGACGGTCAGCCAGACTAGGCATCAAACTCCATGACCAAGCCGCCATTTGCCAGCGTCAAGGTATAGGATTCGCCGCCCAGCACACCAGCGTTGATATTGGCGATGATGTCGGCCAAAACGACATCCCACCTGTAGATTTGGAAGGCAACGCCGGCGCCTTGGGCAAGTTCGGCTTGGCTGGCCTGGGTGCCGAACCAGCGCGCGCCGTTCTCGATGGTGACCGCGATGGGACCAACGACCATCTGCGCTGTACCGGTCAGGATATCAGCGCCATTGGCGATGTGGGTTTCCGCAGCCTCGGTCGCCAGCGGGACATCGCTGAAGGACTGGATATAAACCACATTGACCGTGGCATCAGCATTGGCGGCGGCGACCCCAGCCACGAAACCATCGACATAGAGCTTGGCATCGCCCACTTCAATCGGACCAATAACGCCGATGACGCCCGATTCGGTCATCAAGCCCGCCATCACGCCATTGACGAAGCCGCCTTGATCGGATGCGGCAGAATAGGCATAAACATTGCCCATGCCAAAGGTGTTTTCGTCGGTGCCCCAGGCGAAAGAAACCTCGGGGAATTCCCCTGCCAGTTCTTCCACCACCGAGCCAAATTGCGAACCGTGGGCAATTACCAGATCGTAGTCGCCGGAAGCGGCCCACTCGCGCAAAGCGACAGCAGCATCATCGACGATGAACGTACCGTCCTGGAAATCGAACGCGAAGGCATCTTCGCCCATGTCTGTCTGAATGGCCAACAGCGCATCGTACATGCTCTGGCTGAAGGCTAGATCGTTTGTCGCGCTAGGCGCTACAGCCGCCACACGAAAAACATCATCTTGCGCCATACTCGGTATTACCCCGAGGAACAGGGCAAAAATAAGGGTGATTAGTAACGCTTTCTTCATGGCTTCTTTCTCCTTTGATAGTTACTTGGCTTTAGACCGGGCAATTTCGCCCGAGAATAAACAATCGAGAATCACGGCGCTATGCCGTGGCAGTTAACCGCCGCTGTCATCTTCGTTCATGTCCTCTTCCATCTCTAGCACGGGCACGATCTCGCCAGAGATGGCGCCGGCAATGGTCTGCTTCGCTACCGTCATCAATTCGTCGCTGACTGCGAAGTCCTTATCGAATTCCATCACCAGGCCTTCGTTTTCCAGTGTCCGCATATAATTCTCGCCACCCAGGACGCCCTCATCCATATTCTTGATCGTGTCCAACAGCAGGACATCCCACTTGTAGATCTGGAAGGCGACATGCTGATATCCAGAAGAATACTTCTAAGCCTACAAAACATAACACCTGGCTCGCATAGCTGCAACTACTCTCCCCGTTCGTAAGGCTTGGTCAAGGCCGTCGGCTGCTCTAGACGCTTGGAGGCAAATGCCAGCGCGACAATCGTGATAACGTAGGGCGCCATAACAGCGAACTCCGACGGAACATCCAGACCGATCACTTTGATCTGCAATTGCAGGGCATTGACGAAACTGAATAACATGGCTCCGGCAGCCACCGCCCAGGGACGCCAGCCACCAAAATATACCAGCGCTACGGCGATGAAACCTTGCCCCGCTGTCAAATTCTGTTGGAACACGTTGATCAGTGCGATCGACAATGATGCCCCTGCCAGCCCGGCCAGCATGCCGCCGATGGTCGTCGTGGCATAGCGAACGCGCGCCACGTTGACGCCTATCGCATCCGCAGCTTCCGGATTCTGCCCGACCGCGCGGATCATCAAACCAAAGGTGGTGTAATTCAGGGCATAGGCACAGATTGGCACCAAAGCAAAAGCCACATATACCAGCAAGTTATGACGGAAAAATATCTGTCCAATGACGGGAATATCGCTCAATATCGGGAAAGTGATGCGCGGGAATCCGTTCACCGTTATGGGTGTGCCCACCCACTGCTGAAAGAGCAATTCGCTCAAACCGAGGCCAAAAAGGTAGACACCGATACCGCTGATGCCCTGTTTCGCCTTAAGCGTGACACTGACGAATGCCATAGCCAAACCCATCAAGCCGCCGACAATCAGCGCGATCAGTACGCCGAAAATCAAACTTAATGGTTCGTTGAGGGTCTGCGACTGTTGCGTGACATGTACCGCGTAAAAGCCGGCAAAGGCGCCCATCAGCATCATGCCGTCGACGCCGAGATTGAGAACGCCACTGCGCTGCGCGAAAGTCTCGCCAAGTGCCGCAAAAATATATGGCGTCGCCAGGCGGATGGCCGAGGCAAAGACACTGGCGGTAAAGATCTGCTGCAGATCCATCAGCCGTCCTCCTCCTCATCATTGCCGCCGTCTTCCCGTTCTTGCAGGCTGACACGCGCCTTGCTGCGCTGCCTGATGAAGATCTCGCTGCTGACGACAAATACCACGATCAAGCCGTTGACGGCGGTGATTAAGGAAGCGGGCACACCAATTTCGCGTTGCATCTTTTGCGCGCCGACCAATAAGCCGCCAAAGAAAGCGGCAGCCGGGATGGCGCCGATGGGATTCAAACCGCCAAAGAGCGCAGCCACGATTCCGTTGAATCCCGCCGCACCGGTGAAACCGGCCGGTGATCCGTCAGTCTGCAAGCGATATTGCAAGCCCAACACTTGTACCACTCCTGCCAAGCCCGCGAACCCGCCCGCCAGGAACATGGAAAACATCATCTGCCGCTTGACATTGATGCCCGCAAAACTTGATGCGCGCTGATTCTCGCCAACGGCACGGATTCTATAGCCAAGCGCTGTGCGCCAAAGAAAGATGAAGATGACCACCGCGAGCACGATGGCGATAATTAAGCCCCAATGCAGCCGTGTCCGCGAAAATAATTCCAGATGGTCGGTTGTGATGGATAGCCGCGGAAGTTGCGCCGCGGTCACCAGCCGCGCCGTCTTGGGGATATTGTTGAAGCCCGCTGTCGCCGGATCCAGCATCACGCCATTTAGCAAATAATTCATCAGCTGCACGGCGATCTGATTGAGCATGATCGTGCTCAAGATCTCGTTGACATCGAAATAGGCTTTGAGGAAGCCGGCCAGGCCACCATATAGCGCGCCCGCCAGAAAACCTCCAACAAGCGAACAGGTCACGATGATTAAGTCAAAGGCGCCGGGCGTCTTTGCCAGCTCGGCCGGGACACGCGCCTCGCCCAACACAAGGGCAACTGCTGTCCCGGCCAAAGCGCCGGCGATCATCTGCCCTTCCCCGCCGATGTTGATCATGCCACCGCGGAAGGCGATGGTGATGCCGATGGCGACAAAAAGAATCGGCGTGGCTTTCACTAAGGTTTCGGCGGTGGCGTTTTCGGTGCCGACAGACCCTTCCAACATCGCCGCATAAGCTTCCAGCGGATTGGCATTGAGCGCCAGCAGCAATATTGACGAGACAATCAATGCCAGCACCAGCGCAACAATCACTGGCGAAAAATCTACCAGGCGATTTAGGCGTGTTCCCCAAGTCGACTTTGAAAATTCCGAAGATCGGTTCACGGCATGTTTATCCAGGCGGATCCAGCGACAGGTATTCTACTAATGCGAGCATAAACATTATGTCGTCAGAATAACTAATCTAGTATGCCTTTTTTTGTCTGATTCTACAAATTCTTGCTTCAATCGGGGCTCCATTCGCTATAATTGTCAAATCGACCGCAAGTATTCGACACCAGTGTCGCATGAATGCCGATCTAAAATATCATCGAGATGGCTTTGACTGCGGCCCCGGCAGACCGCGTCCTTTTGGCGCGACGGTGGTACCGGAAGGTATCAATTTTTCGATTTTTTCCAGCCATGCGACCTCCTGTACCTTGGTACTTTTCAAAAAAGGCGGAAAAGCGCCGCTGGTCGAGTTGCCCTTCAAGGAATCTTTCCGCACCGGTAATGTCTACGCCATGTGCGTCTTTGACCTGGATCATCGGGAAACTGAATATGGTTTTCGTCTTGATGGACCCTATGATCCCGCCAGCGGCCACCGCTTTGACGCGGGTCGGATTCTGCTTGATCCCTATGCCATGACCATCGGCGGCTGTGATCTATGGGCTTGCGGATACGATCGGGACAACCCCTATCCCTATCGGGCGCGCCCACAGGTCGAAGACTTCGATTGGCAGGGCGATCAACAACTCGATATACCCATGGAAGACTTGATCATCTACGAGATGCATTTGCGTGGATTCACGGCACATTCTTCGGCGAATGTGTCCACTCCAGGTACCTTTGCCGCCGCCATCGAAAAGATCCCCTATCTCAAAGAGCTAGGCGTAAACTGCATCGAATTAATGCCGATTTTTGAATTTGACGAGTTGGATAACGAGCGAGTAAACCCCGAAACCGGCCGGCAGCTGATGAATTATTGGGGTTACAATCCCATCGGCTTCTTCGCGCCCAATACGGCCTACGCTGCTAGCAGAGTGCCAACCTGGGAATTGAAAGAACTGGTGAAGGCCTGCCATCGCAACGGCATTGAAGTTTGGCTGGACGTCGTCTTCAATCATACTGCCGAGGGCAACGAAAAAGGACCAACCATCTCCTACCGCGGCATCGACAACAAAATTTATTATCTGCTCAAAGACGATGGCAGCTATTACAACTTCAGTGGCACCGGCAATACTTTCAACTGCAACCATCCCATTGTGCGCGTTGTGCTTTTGGATTGCCTGCGCTATTGGGTTTCCGAGTACCATATCGATGGCTTCCGCTTTGACCTCGCCTCCAGCATGGGGCGCGACCCGCAAGGAAATCCCGATCCCAATCCGCCTTTGCTGGAAGTCCTGGCCTATGACCCTCTGCTGGCTCAGACCAAACTGATCGCCGAAGCCTGGGACGCCGGCGGCTTATACCAGGTCGGCAGCTTCCCGGCCTACGGGCGCTGGGCGGAATGGAACGGCAGGTACCGCGATGATTTGCGCCGTTTCGTCAAAGGCGACGGCGGGATGGTCGGCGCGATCGCCGCGCGTGTACAAGGCTCGCCCGATATCTACGGCGAACGGGGTCCGCGAGCATCAGTCAATTTTGTCACGGCGCACGATGGCTTCACCTTGCGCGATCTCGTCTCACACAATCACAAACACAATCTAGCCAACGGCGAAGACAACCGCGATGGCGCGGACGACAATTTCAGCTGGAACTGCGGCCACGAGGGCGAGAGCAACGATGTAGACGTCACTGACCTGCGCGAAAGACAAATGAAGAACTTCCTCAGCATCTTGATGGTCAGTCAGGGCGTGCCGATGCTGCTCATGGGTGACGAGATCGGCCACAGCAAAGGCGGCAATAACAACAGCTATTGTCACGACAGCGAACTCAATTGGTTCAATTGGCGGCAACTGCGCGAGAACGAGTCCTTGTTTCGCTTTCTGCGGTACTTGATAGCCTTCCGCAAGTCGCATCCGATCTTGCGACGGCGCTCATATCATCAGCATCGTGATGTGGTGGGTTCCGGTTATCCGGATATCTCCTTTCACGGCACGCGCTTGTGGCAGCCGGACTGGTCATACGAAGGGCGGCAGCTTGGCTTTCTGCTCTGTGGGCAGCATGTGCGCCAAGCTGACGAGCCCGACGAGATGATTTACGTTATCATGAACGCCCATTGGCAGACGACCACTTTTGAACTGCCGCATCTGTCCAAGGGCATAGATTGGCACGTTTCAGTGAATACCGGCATGAGCGCGCCTGAAGACATCCATCCACTCGGAAAGGAACCGACATTGGCCACGCAGCACGAGATTTTGGTTGGCGCCCGCTCGGTTGTGATCTTGGTGGGACGTTGAGTATCCGTTAAGCACGAGGAGCAATAACCATCAATGCCGAAAATCAAACGCATCTTCTTGATAAGCCACACGCATACTGATATCGGCTATACAGATCATCAAGATACCGTCTTTCGACAGCATCTCGAGTTCATTGATCAAGCCATTGAATTGGGCGAAGCAAGCGCCGACTATCCCGAAGAAGCGCGTTACAAATGGACTTGCGAGGTTACAGCCTTCGTCGAACGCTACTTCCGCGAACGTCCGGCCGCCCAAATCGATCGCTTCCTGGAGTTGCATCGTCGCGGACAAATGGCAGTAGCCGGCATGCAATATCATTGGACGCCAATGCTATCCACCGCCGCGATGATCCGCTCGCTGCTACCGGTGCAGCGCCTGCGCCAGCAATATGACCTCAATATCACTGCCGCCATGCAATGCGATGTCAACGGCGTCAGTTGGCTCTGGGCGGATCTGCTGCCCGCCATCGGCATCAATCTCTTGACAATGTCGATCAATATGCACCGCGGCCGCCGTCCAGAACCGGACTTGAACGCCTTCTGGTGGCGTGGTCCCGCCGGCAAGCGACTACTGACCTTCAACGGACCACATTATCTCTATGGCATTTTCCGCTACGGGCTCAGCGATATGAATTTCGTCGACCAGCTGCTGCCAGCGCAATTGGAAAAGCTGGAAGCGCGCGAGGATTATCCCTACGATTTTCTCTACGCGCAGATCACGCATCCGGCGCGTGTCGACAACGGACCCCCCTTGTCACACATGGCGGACTTCGTGCGCGATTGGAACGCCAGCGGCCGCCAACCTCGCCTGATTTTCACCACCATCAATGGCTTCTCCCAAATGCTGCACCAAGATTATGGCGATCAATTGGATACCTGGAGCGGCGACTGGGCCGACTGGTGGGCCGATGGCGTTGGCTCGTCGATTTACGAAACCAGCCTCAATCGCAATACTGAAGAATTACTACCCCTGCTCGATCTGCTGGCAACTCAGGTTGACGGCATAGATCCCGCGCTTGTCGAAGAGGCCTATCACTTAGTGTCGCTTTATGATGAGCACACCTGGGGCGGCTTTGCCAGTATCCGTCGGCCGCACTCCCCCTTTACGCGCGCCAACTTCAACCGCAAAGCCAGCTTCGCGTATGGCGGCTATGGATTGACACATGAATTGCTGGCGAAAGCCGGCCGCAAACTCGCTGCAAAAATCACGCATGAGACACCCGAAGGTGATGCCTGGCGGCGCTGGGGGCAATATATCAGTGCCGATCCGGCCGCTGAACCCGCCAACTATCATTATCTGGTTTTGAATCCGTTGGGCTGGCAGCGTCAAGTCCGTTATCCCTTGCCACCCGATATGGGCGGTGCCGCGCCATTTGCTGTGCTGGAAATGTTCCTGATCGGCAACTACCGCGAGGCGCCACCTCTGCTTAGCGATGCTCCCGGCGATGTGATGATCGATGTCAACTTGCCGGCCTTTGGCTATACGGTCGTGGCACCGCGTTCGATTCAAGCGGCCGATGATGCGCGGACTGGCGAAGGCATGATCGAAAACTCATGGTATCGCCTGCGGATTGATGCCGAAACCGGCGGAATTGCGAGCTGGTTCGACAAAGAGCTGGGTCGCGAGCTGGTCAATACGGACGACCTGTGGCGCTTCGGACAATACATCTACGAATGGGTGGATCATCCCGATGATCGGCGGGCCATCTTCGCGCTGGATTTCGACCGCGAAGACTTTGGCCTGCGGCATACCGATACTCCCTTCCGTCGTAGTGGTCCCACACATATTGAGATCATGCCCGCGCAATGCCATCCAGACCGAGTCGAAATCGAAGTCCGCTTACGGGCAAAAGGCGCTCGCTCCATCAAAGCGCGCTATGCCCTGCCCTTCCATCAGAAGGAACTGCAGCTCGATGTGCTCGTCGATAAGGAATTCAATACTCGGGCCGAGGCAGTTTATCTGCCCTTCCCGCTGGCTATCGAAGAGCCGACCTTCCACCTCGATCTCAATGGCGTGCCTCTGGAACCGGAACGCGAACAACTGCCCGGTTCCTGTCGGGACTGGTACGGCATCCACCGCTGGGCCGAAGTCGGCGACGAGTCGTTGTCAGTGACAATTGTGCCTCTCGATTCGCCGCTGATACAAGTCGGCGGCATCACCACCGGTCGCTGGGCATATCAACTGGACACGCGAAAAGCCACCCTGGTCTCCTGGGCGCTGCACAATCACTGGGACACCAATTTCAAAGCCAGCCAAGGTGAAGACACTTTGCTGCGCTATCGTTTGACCTCAAGCGCGAGATATGACTCCGCCGCCAGCAGCCGCTTTGCTATGGAAGCCACCCTGCCGCCGCTGATCGTGCGCGTGCCGGGCGCCGAGCTTGGCATTAGCGGGGCGTTCATGACTTGCGATCCGCAAGGAGAATGCGAAATCCAACTCAAGCGCGCTGCCGATGGACGCGGGCTGATCGTGCATGCCTACAACCTGGGCGCTGATAATGTCTCGCAAGCGCTCGCGTTCCCCGCCGCCACGCTCACCGGCGCCTGGCAATGCACACCTGCCGAAGTCGATCAGGAACCCTTGCCAATACACGACAATGCAGTAACGCTGTCGGTGCCATCGCGCTCCGTGGCTTGCGCACGCGTCATCTTTGACCAAAACTGAATGAACTCAACTGTCCGATAGTGATGACTTAATGAAAGGGCGGAAAATCATGCTCGCTGGCAAGACAGCTTTGGTAACAGGCGCCGCCGGCGACTTGGGCAATGCCATGGCGCGAAAACTGGCAGAAAATGGCGCCCGGGTCATCTTGTGGGATATCAAATCAGCTACCGATGCGCAGGCTGCGCTTGACCGCGTCCGGCAATTCGATGCGACGGCGCAGTATCGCTTGGTAGATGTCCGTGATCGCGGCACGGTCGACGAAGCGATCGCGTCCCTGCCATCGCTCGCTATCGTCTGTTCCAACGCCGGCATCGTCGATGCACAACCCTTCCTGGAAGTCTCGCAACAAAACTGGAAGGATCACCTCGATATCAACTTGACCGGCTGCTTCAATGTTTGTCAAGCAGCGGCACGCAGGATGGTGGATGATGGAACAGCGGGGCGCATCATCCTCACCTCATCTTGGGTCGGCAGCATCCCCTGGCCAGAAATCACGCCCTACACAGTCAGCAAAGCCGGTGTCAATATGCTGGTCAAGCAGATGGCGCGCGAACTGGCAGTTCATCGTATCCTGGTGAACGCCGTCGCGCCCGGCATCGTCGCAGCGGGCTTGGCGGGACGTCAATTGCGTGAAGAACCGCAATACGCCGCACGCGTGGCCAAAGTGATTCCGTTGGTCGAGCCGGGCACACCAGACGAAATCGCTGATGCCGTGCTTTATCTGGCAAGTCCGCAAACAGCATACATGACCGGCAGCATCCTGACCCTCGACGGCGGCTGTTCGCTTTTCCAATTTGATGCTTGATTGATTTGCCGCGGTATTCCAAACTCAAGATCTGCGCCCACACATTCTTTAAGCGCGTGGAAGCGGAGCTATACGGTTTATGGGTTGTGGGTTGGGATTGACTGTAGTGGTCGCTAGGAAATCAGCACGCGCATAACCTGGCTGTGCAGTCGACCGTTGCTGGCAATAATACCGTTGCCGGCAAGGGGTGGTCCTCCATTCCAGGAGGTGATCTTTCCGCCCGCGCCTTCGATGATCGGCACCAGTGCCACGATATCCCAGAGGTGCATGATCGGATCCAGCATGACATCGGCGAAACCGGTGGCCACCAGGAAATAACCATGACAGTCGCCCCAGCTGCGGTTGTATTTGGTTTTGCCCATCAACTGTTGAAAAGCAATGCCATTCTGATATTGGCCAACATCAATGAAATCTGTATAAAGCAGCACGGCATCGCGTAAATTGGCGGTGGATCGCACTGCGACCGGCACGTCATTAAGCCGCGCTTCGTCTCCCGTGCCGATCAACATATGTGAGGTAATCGGATGATGAATGGTACCGACGATAGGTTGTTCGTCTTTCATCAAGCCAATCAGCGTGCCGAACAAGAAGGTGCCGCTGACGAAGGACTTGGTGCCGTCAATGGGATCAAGCACCCATTGATACTCGGCGGATTCGTTATGATTGCCAAATTCTTCGCCGATGATGCCATGCGCCGGAAACTCTTTCATGATCATCTCGCGCATGATCTCTTCCGCTTGTTTGTCCGCGATGGTCACGGGCGAATCATCCGCCTTGGATTCGACAACAAAATCACTGCGGAAGTAGCGCTTGATGATTTCGCCACTGGCTGTGGCGAGCTGCTTGCTAAAGTCCACAAATTCTTGCATGAGGCATCACTCCGTTAACGTGCCCTTGGTGCTGGGGATTCCCTGCCGCTGGGGATCGTGCGCTACCGCCTGCGCCAACGCCCGACCGAAGGCTTTGAACAGGGCTTCCGCTTTGTGATGGTCGTTGCGCCCGTAAAGCACTTCAGCATGCAAGTTCATTTTGGCGTGTGCCGCGATGGTTTCCAAGGCATGGATGACCAGATCCGTCGGCATATTCCCCATGATCGGTGAAGTAAACTCGGCCTTAATGACAGCGTAAGCACGTCCACTCAAGTCGATAACCACTCGCGCCAGCGCTTCATCCATGGGCACGTAGGCCACACCCATCCGGCGAATGCCCTTTCGTGTCGTGAGGGCTTCGTCAATCGCCCTTCCCAGGCAAATGGCAATATCCTCGATGCTGTGATGTGTATCGATTTGCAAATCGCCAGTGGCACAGATCTTCAAATCCAAGATTCCATGCAGGGCGATGTGGTGCAACATATGGTCATAAAACCCGATGCCACTATCGATCTCGGCCCGACCCGTGCCGTCAAGGTTCAGTTCCAATTCGATCTGAGTTTCTTTGGTTTGGCGTTTGATCTGCGCTTTGCGATCTGTCATCGGACGTACATCCTCGCTGGCTGCTCGCACTTTGCGAGCAGGAGGCACTCTCACGCTCGCGAAATGTTACCTCACAAGTCCTGCTCTATAGCAACTGAACTTCGCTGCAAGACTAACACAAAGCTGACCTTAGCAAAAGGTATATAGCTGCCGCACACGGGCATAGCCGCGAGGAGTCCGCTTTGGTCGTCCAGACGCTTTAGAGGCCGTCTAACTGTAGCAACACATCCAGCAAGCGGTCGACCTGTTCAGCTGTTCCGGCACTGATGCGAATATGATCGCTGAGTCGCGGTTTGTTGTAATAGCGCACGATGATGCCCTTGCTCGCCAGCCGATCGCGGAAATCCTCGGCGGATATACCCCTAACGCGGTTCAAAACGAAGTTGGCTTGGCTGGGATAGGGCGATAGAAAATGCAACTCGGCGAAGGCGACTTCCATGCGCTTGCGCTGTTCCACTAACTTTCGAACGCGCTCCGCCAGAAATTCTGCATCCTGCAGCGACGCCTGGGCAGCGATATCAGCAGCAAGGTTAACATTATAAGGTTGCTTGATCTTCCACAAATGCGGCATAAGTTGCGAAGGGAAGATGCCAAAACCTATGCGCAATCCAGCCAATCCCGCCCACTTGCTCATTGTGCGCAAGACGATCAAGTTGGGGCACTCGGCTACGATTGTTGCCAGGCTGTCTTGCTCGGCAAATTCGATGTATGCCTCGTCGATGACAACGGTTGTTGGTAAACCGAGCAAGCGCAAGATATCGGCGCGGTTAATCATGTTGCCGCTGGGATTATTTGGCGAGCAGAGAAATACCAACTTGGAACTATGCTTGTGCACGGCCGTTTCGATTGCATCCACATCAAGGGAGAAATCTTCGTGCCGATAGACATCGATTACCTTGGCGTGATACAGCGGCGCGTCAAAACCATACATGGCGAAAGTGGGTGGCGTATTGATGATGGCATCACCAGGTTCGATAAAGAGCTGCAAGATAATCTCAATTAATTCGTCTGCACCAGCCCCACAGAGGATCGATTCTTTTGAAACTCCAGCATAATCTGCCAGCAGCTCGCGCAGACGCCCCGATTCCGGATCGGGATAAACCTGCATATTTGCCAGTTGCGCCAGCGCCCGCTTGACCCGCGGCGAAGGTCCAAAAGGATTCTCGTTGGCATCCAGCTTGATCAGATCGCCCACCGCCATGCCCAGGCGCTCAGCAAAAACTTCCAGCGAAGTCGTTGGCGTATAAGCACTCATCGATTCTATGTCATTGCGGATGCGCGCCTTGTTACTCATTGCGCTTTTGTCCCTCGTCTCAATCGTGCTGCCGCCGCGTGCGCCGTCAGTGATTCGGCATTTGCCAGGACCTCGGCAGATTGACTCAAGCCAATGGCGCTTTGCGCTTCCAGCGCGATCAAGCTGGTGATTTTGACGAAATGCAGCAAGTTCAATGGCGAGGCGAAGCGGGCGCTGCCACCGGTTGGCATGACGTGGCTCGGCCCCGCGACATAGTCGCCAAGCACCTCGTAAGAATGTTCTCCCAGGAAGATGCCGCCGGCGTTACGCACCTTGCCGATCCAGGACCAGGGATCGTCGATCAGCAGGCACAGGTGTTCCGCCGCATATTCATTCGCCAATTCAAAAGCCTGTTCCAGATCCTCTGTCACCACGGTGCCGCTGCGCTGCTGCATCGCCTGAATGATGATGTCACGTCGCTCCAGCGTTTCCAGTTGACGAAAAATCTCGCTCTGCACGGCTTTTGCCAGGGACATGCTCGGTGTCAACAAAATGGCCGAGGCCAGCACATCGTGTTCCGCTTGCGCTAGCAGATCGGCCGCAGCCAGTCGCGCATCGGCTCCCTCATCAGCGATGACCAGGGTTTCCGTCGGACCCAGCAAGCCATCAATGCCGACATCGCCATAGACCTGCTGTTTGGCAAGTGTGACAAAGAGATTGCCAGCGCCGACAACAGTCGCGACTCGCGGGACGCTTTCCGTACCATAAGCCAGCGCGGCTATGGCTTGCGCGCCACCAACCCGATACATCTTTTCCACACCCGTGATGGCCGCAGCCGCCAGAATCGCCGGGTGAATCGTGCCCGCTCCACTGCCCGGCGGGGTACAGACGACGACCTCCGGCACGCCGGCGACTTGCGCCGGGATCACGCTCATGAGCAAAGATGAAGGCAGTGGCGCTGTCCCGCCAGGCACATAAACGCCGACAGAATCTACGGGACGGATCAACTGACCAAGGGAGCCACCCTGCCCGGCATCGATCCAGCTATGCATGGGTTGCTTTTCATGGAAATGGCGAATGCGCCCGGCAGCATGTTCGAGCGCCACCCGCAGTGCGGGTGAAATCTCTCCCAAAGCAGACTGCATTTCCGCAGCGGTCACTTGCAGCTTATCGAGCGTCACCTTGTCGATTTTGCGATTCCATTCCAAGAGCGCCCGGTCGCCTCGCTCGCGCACACTAGTGATAATGCGTCGGACCGCTTCGTCGGGCAAGAAACGCTCGCCAAACAAGCCGACCGAAGCTTCGATCATCGCTTCCGGCACATCATAATCACGAAAGGAGTGTCGTTTGAGGATGCTTTCCCGCGCCGCCTCGATATCGACGAAGATACGCCAGGCTGAATCGCCGGACATGGGATTTCCTTTTGTTGCTAGGTCTGAATGCGGCGATTGTAACAGTTGGGGTGGGAATCTCAACGGCTAAGACAGGCCGCGGTCGTTCCCAATGGCGTCAGGGATAAACCGTGTCGGCGCCGCTGCTGGCTCCGGTGACAGTGATGATCGGCTTGTTGTTGGTCACGGCGCTATAACAAACACGCACCGATTCCACGAAGGCGTCGGCAGCCTCAGCTTTTACCAGCGCCACCGCACAACCCCCGAAACCCGCGCCAGTCATGCGCGCGCCGTAACAAGCGTCTTCGGTATTGGCGCAATCGACGATGGCATCCAGCGCCGGGCTGGAAACTTCAAAATCGTCACGCAGGCTGATATGGCTCTCGATCATCAGCTTACCCAGTGCCGATGCGTCGCCAGCATTCATTGCATCACGAGCGCGCAAGGTACGCTCATTTTCTGTGATGACATGACGGGCGCGTTTGCCGATTACCGCGCCTAGCTCATGCTGACCCGCCTTGAAAGTCTCGAAATCAAGATCGCGCAGTGCCCGGACGCCGAAGTGCTTCGCGGCTGCTTCGCATTGTTCGCGGCGCTCGTTATACTTCGAATCCACCAAGCCGCGCCGTGTGCCGGTATCAAGAATGACAACTGCCGTATCCGCTGGCAAGGGTGCGGAAAACGTCTCCAGACTGCGGCAATCGATCAACAGCGCGCGGTTTTCGATGCCGGAAGCGGAAATCATCTGATCCATGATGCCGCACTGGACGCCCAGCCAATTGTTTTCAGCCGCCTGGCCCACCAGCGCCATCTCCGCGGCATCCCATTCAAAATCAGATACCTCAAAAAATGCGCGCGCCGTCACCAACTCCAATGCGGCGGAGGAAGACAATCCCGAGCCAATCGGCACATCGCCGCTGACCACACCTTCCCAACCCCGCAGCGCATGACCCCGCTCTTGTAACGCCCAGGCCACGCCAATCAGATAATCGATCCACTCTGTTTTCACCGGGCGTTGCAAATCGTCCAGCGCGAACTCACGCCGGTCATCAAGGTCGAGCGAAATGGCAGATACCTTGTTATCGTTTCGCGGACGCAGCGCGATCCAGGTCGCGCGCTCAATCGCCATCGGGAAAACGAAGCCGTCGTTATAATCGGTGTGCTCGCCGATCAGGTTGACCCGCCCCGGCGCGCGCACGATGAAGGCTGGCTTTTCACCGAATTCCGCTTTGAATTGATTTCTTACTGCTCGTCGAACTGTCACGACCGTTGAAACTCCATAGAAGCATAGCAACTGAGATCGCCATTGTAGCTCATGTATCGGTGCAGTCTGAAGAGCGATTCATTTTCGTACGACACATATGCATAGACGACTTTCCGTGATTTCCGTAATATCATACGGCGATGAGCAAAAGCAATAGGAAATTTGCAAATGACAGAGTTGCTACCCAAAGACGTTGAGTTTGTTGTTTCACACTATATGGGTGAGGGAGCATGAGACGTCCACAGTGAATTGGGGGATACACATAGCCTAAGACAATTCTATCTGGTGGATTGTAATTTAGATATACAACCGAACTCACCCCATTCGCAAGACACAATGGGGAGATTTATTGAAGTACTTGTCTCCCAAACCCCTCAGAACCAAGCAAAGATTTTGCGTGCGGTTCGAGACAGAATTCCACCTGGCGAAAGGCATACTTCCCGGGAGCGCAGGGTAAAAATGTACGAGATGATTACGGAGATTATCGACCGACTTGAGTCCGAATCGACGTTTGTAGACAGCGTTTCACCCAAATCCCCTTCCCAAGTGGTTCGTCAGGCACTTGAGGATGCTGAACACCACATTAGCAGAGGTAGGGCGACAAGCGCAGTGGACAGAACGCATACCGCATTACACGGTTATCTAAAGGAAATGTGTGATGATGAATCCATAACGTACGGGAACAAACCCTCTTTGCCCAAGCTGTTTAAGCTGTTGCAGGAAAACCATTCCGCCTTCCAAAACTGTGGCATGCACCAAGAAAAGATCGACAACGTGGGTAAAGGCCTTGCGACCGCCATCCACTCGCTGAATGAAATCCGCAACAATGCAACTCCAGCACATGCGAATGATGAGCTTCTGGACGCATGCGACGCAACTCTCGCGATCAACGCAATGAGAACCATTTTCCATTACGTGGAGCAAAAGCGGTCGCCAAGCGGTGGGAATCTTTTGCGAAGAATATTCTCGCGCAATTGAGGCGTGCCAATCGCCAAACTCGGTGCCCTCGGTGGTAAAAGCTAAATTCACTGTGTCATCTGTTCCGCTCTTATAGCAAACCGCTACGCTCGCCCGAGCAGAAGTTTTGGTATTATGTGTCAGCGCGGTAGACCTTTTCGCTGCCTCTTTGCGGCTTTGCCCTCGCCGGCTAGAAAACCAATAAACCGCGACCATTCATTCACCACTTCCCACTCCACCTATGTTATCCTCAGCGCATCCCACACCTTACCAATCTAATGCCGCATCCATAGTTCCTTGATTTTGTGCGAGGAAAAAACTTGCCTTTCCCACAATATGCTCACAACATCGCTGACCTTCCTGCAATAATGCTGCACAAGGTTTTTATGAGCAAAAAAAGTTTTCTTTCGGTCACAAAACGGGCACAAAACCGCTACCCTGTTATCATGCCAGCCCGCCAGATTTCTCGCAAGCAAGCAAACACAAGGGTTTCGGGCAATGCCTGGATGCCGGGTCTCTATTTCATGTCCCCGGAATCCAGGCAATCTGTGGGGGAATCGAGCGGGTGTTCAGCGGGTTTTGCGAGGGTCTCACGAGGGTCTTGCGAGGGTTTTGCGAGGGTCTTGCGGGACCTCTTAGGAAAACGAAGCAAGGATTTCGCGCAGCGGCTGGGGCTTTATCTCCCCTGTTTTTACTACACCAAACAACCCGGGATTTGAAAAATAACAAGTATCCGCGCATAATATAGGGTACAGTCGCAGGTCGTGACTCAC
This sequence comes from Phototrophicaceae bacterium, assembly GCA_965262335.1. GTDB lineage: Bacteria > Chloroflexota > Anaerolineae > Aggregatilineales > Phototrophicaceae > UBA6055. The sequence goes on along the minus strand of OZ253529.1, from coordinate 514,545 downwards.
GGCGTTAGGTAAACCTATCGAAAAGTGCCTGAGTGGCTGAAATGCCAATAGATAGGAGACGCTTAAAATGATTCACTTTACCCTTAATGGACAGACGACCCAATACGACGGTGACCCCGACCTCTCCCTGATGACCTACTTGCGCGAAGAACGGGGCATCATTTCTCCCAAAGATGGCTGTGCCCCGCAAGCGGCATGTGGCTGCTGCGTGGTACAAGTTGATGACAAGGCGCTGCTTTCCTGCGTCACCAAAATGGACAAAGTCGCCGGCAAGTTCGTCACCACGACCGAGGGACTCGGCGAGTATCGGCAGAATGTCTTTGCCAACGCCTTTGTCAGCGAAGGCGGCGTCCAATGTGGCTTCTGCATCCCGGGCATCGTCATGCAAGCCAACAATCTGATCAACCACAATCCAGATCCTTCGCGCGCCGATATCGAAAAATCGCTGACACCACATCTCTGTCGCTGCACCGGATACAAGAAAATCGTCAACGCCATAGAAACCTCCGCCGAAGCTATCCGCAACGAAGAAGAAGTCGCCATGCCCGATGTCGATGGTAGCATCGGCACGCGCTTGCCCAAATATCAAGCACAGGATCTGGTGCTGGGGCAGCATCGCTATGTAGATGATATCCGCATACAAGGCATGAAGATCGGCGCCCTGAAGTTCAGTGACCACCCGCGCGCCTTGATCAAATCGATGGACCTGAGCGCGGCAGAAGCATTGCCCGGCGTTTTGCGCATTCTCACGGCAGCGGATGTGCCGGGTGATCGGCATATCGGCTTGATCCGGCAAGATTGGCCACTGATGATTGCTGTTGGCGAAACAACACGTTATGTCGGCGATGTGCTTGCTTGCGTTGTCGCGGAATCCGATGCTATTGCCCGCGAGGCTGTCGTGCTGATCGATGTTGACTACGATGTGCTGGAACCGGTCACCGATATGCACGCGGCCCTGCAGGCGGATAGCCCGTCGATTCACGAAGGCGGCAATATCCTCTCGAAATCAATCACCAATCGCGGCGATCTCGAAAAGGCCATGGCGGATGCGGCCTATACATCGCACGGCGTCTACGAAACGCAAATGATTGAACACGGCTTCATGGAACCGGAAGCCTGTGTCGCCTATCCCAAAGACGCGGGCGTAGAGGTCCTGTCGCAGGGGCAAGGCATCTTTGAAGATCGCGTGCAGATCGCAAAGCTGCTGGGCTTGCCACAATCAGATGTACACGTGGTGCTCGTCGCCAACGGCGGCGGTTTCGGCGGCAAGGAAGATCTCTCGGTGCAAGGTCATGCGGCGCTGGCTGCCTTGTTGATGAAGCAGCCGGTCAAGGTACGCCTGACCCGCGACGAGTCGATCGTCATGCATCCCAAACGCCATCCCATCTGGATGGATTACACCATCGGCTGTGATGAAGACGGCATGTTCGCCTTCTGCAAAGGCCGTTTCGTTGGCGATACCGGCGCTTACGCTTCGGTTGGTATGAAAGTGCTGGAACGATCCGCCGGTCATGCCACCGGCGCTTATAACTTCCCGGTTACCGATATCGAAAGTACCGCCGTCTATACCAACAACCTCCCTTGTGGCGCCATGCGCGGCTTCGGTGTCAATCAGACAGCCTTCGCGCTGGAAAGCTGCATTGACGATCTCTGCGAACAAGGCGGCTTCGACCGCTGGACCTTCCGCTACAACAACGCGCTCGATGACGGCGATATGACCGCAACCGGACAAGTGATTGAGGCGGGCGCAGGTGCCAAAGCCACGCTGGAAGCGGTCAAGAACGAATTCGCCAATGCCAGGTTCGCCGGAATCTCCTGTGGCATCAAGAACACCGGCATCGGCAATGGCATGCCCGATTCGTCCAAGGTGACGATCAGCGTGGTCGAGGGTGGCCGCGTTCTTATCGATCACGGCTGGACCGAAATGGGCCAAGGTGTGCATACCATGGCGGTTCAGACCTTGGTGACCGAGACCGGCCTTGATCCGGCGCTGGTCGATGTTCGTGTCGAGACCGGCTCGGAAATGGTAACAGGCATGACCACCGCCTCACGCGCAACTTCGCTGATCGGCAATGCCATCATTGACGCTTGCAAGGGGCTGAAAGCAGACTTGGAAAATAACGCGTTGGAGGATTTGGTCGGCAAGTCATATGTTGGCGAGTTCACCGTCGATTGGACGACCAAACCGGGCACCATGGTCGACAAGATATACACGCATTACAGCTACAGCTATGCCACGCAAGTTGTGATATTGGACGAAGACGGGCAGGTGGAGAAGATCATCGCGGCGCACGATGCCGGCAAGATCTTCAATCCGACGCTTTTCGAAGGACAGCTGGAAGGCTCCATCCACATGGGTTTGGGTTATGCCATCAGCGAGGATCTGCCCATGGAAGGCGGAAGGCCCAAGAGTACCATGCTGCGTAAATGCGGCATTTTACGCGCCAAAGATATGCCAGAGATGGAAGTCATAGGAGTCGAAGTTCCCGATCCTTACGGACCTTACGGGGCTAAAGGTGTCGGCGAAATCGGCTTGGTGCCGACGGCTGGCGCAGTAGCCAATGCGCTCTATCAATTCGATGGCGTACGACGTCACAAGCTGCCGATGCGGCTGCCACGCAAGCGGCCCGCGCGGCGTTCGCAGGCGAATGGCAAGAATGGCAGCAACGGTTCAAACGGCAAGATTTAGTCAGGATACGCTGGTTCCATAACATTGAAGGGGCGACCTATCATGTCGCCCTTTTTTCTCGCGCCATATTAATCGGACCCACACAACCCCTCGCGCAGCTTGGCTTTCTGCACCTTGCCCAGCGCGTTGCTAGGTAGCTCTTGCGCTACCACCACGCGGCGCGGCACCTTGTAAGCTGCCAGTTGTCCGCGGCAGAAGGCGCAGATTTCGTCGGCGTCAACCTGATGACCCGGACGCGGCACGATGACCGCCACCACCTGCTCGCCCCATTCCTCGTTCGGGCAGCCAATGACAGCGCAGGCTGCCACCGCGCTATGCTCCATCAGCACCAATTCAACTTCGGGAGGGTAGATATTCAAGCCGCCACTGATGATGAGATCTTTGGCGCGCCCCTTCAACGTGTAATAGCCATCTGCTTCCCGCATTGCCAAATCACCGGTCTGCAGCCAGCCATCATCACTGAAGGCATCGGCTGTCTTTTCTGGTTGCTGCCAATACCCGGCGAAGACGTGATCGCCTTTGATCTGCAGCTCGCCGATTTCACCATCGCGTAATACCTGGCCGGTTTCGCGGTCCACAATGCGCGCCGAAACACCGGGCAGGGGCATCCCTACCGAGCCGATTCGTCGTTCACCCTGCAAGGGATTCGACAAATTCATGCCAGTTTCCGTCATGCCATAGCGCTCGAGCAGCGTGACCTTGAATGTTTTCTGATAGCCGAAGAACAAATCGTCTGGCAGCCGGTCAGAGCCGGATGTCAGCAAACGCATGTGGCTAAGGTCGATTTGCTGATCGCCGGCTTGCTGATACAGTCGCCGATGCATAGTGGGCACGCCCATGAAAACACTGAAACCTCCACTGCCCAGCAAATCCAGCACACCGACCACATCAAAGGTCGTAGTAAGCACGGCCGTGGCGCCGGCATGCAGCGCGCCATGCAAAGCCACCACCAATCCATGCACATGAAAAATAGGCAATACATGCAGCAGCACATCATCGGAGCGCCAGCCCCAGGCTTGATGCAGAGCGCTGATGTTGGCTGTGAGGTTGCCGTGCGTGATCTTCGCGCCTTTGGGACGGCTGGTGGTGCCGCTGGTATAAAGCATTAGGGCTGTTTGGTCAGCAGCGTTGGGCAATTCGTAGGCGCGCTCGGCGGACCAATTACCTAAATCAGCGACAAATCCGCCATGGGGATCGATGAAATGAGTCTGTTCCAGTGCAGCAATGTTGCCTCCGATATCGGCAATATCTTGCTGCTTGGCCTGGTCGGAGATGAGCACTCTGGCACCGGCGTCCTGCAAGAAATAGCTCATTTCAGCCAGAGGATAAGCGGGGTTTAGTGGTAAGAAAATTCCGCCGATCTGCATGCTGGCAAGGTGCAGAGTGATAAAAGGCAGGCATTTTGGCAGCTGCACCGCCAGCCGGTCGCCTTTTTCTATGCCCAACTCCAGCAGGTAGTTGGCGCATCGGTTGACGATATCGCCTAATTCGGCGTAAGAGTGCGTCGGACCATCAATGAATTGCAGGGCCGTTTTGTCGCCCAGGCTTTCCGTGTGCTGCGCCAAGGTATCCAGGAACATATAATCTGCCTCTCGCCGTCACAGATCTTAAACTCCAACCATTTTACCTGGCGACAAAGGATATTGCTTCGCCGTCAATGAACAGGCTTGGTCAATAGTGGAGATGACAAAAAAAACGAAACTATCGCGCTTGGAGATGGTTCAGTGTGCACCGCATCATGTTAGCAGACCGCGCAATCGCAGTGCCCAGGATATGCGCTGGCGGTAGTAAGCGGCAATATGCTGCAATGCCAGCAGCAAACCGATTGCCGCCAGCAGCATGCCAATTGCATCGCCAGTCGCGATGCCTTCAGAACCGGCAACGCGCGAGAGTTTTGGATCGTCGGGCAAGTAGACGATTGTGGCGCTCTGGCCATCGCCGGAATAGTTTTCGGCATGCAAACTTTGGCGTCCGCGATAGCTTGCCTCTCCGACCTCAAAGCGGTAAATGACCTGGAACTCACCGGTTCTTGGTTCGAGGTAGCCATCAATCCAACGTCCTACGACCTGTTGACCGTCGCTGCGCAGTGGCTCAAAATGCAGGATTCTGCCGATAAACAGCATGCAAAGCGCCGCGCAAAAGATACCGACAAACAAAGCAAATACATCGCTGGAGCCGTTACGATAGGGAATATATGGCGACATGATTTGCTCTTCCGGTTTAGACGGTCAATGCGGCGCTTGTCCAACTCAACATCATTATGTTGCCTGTTGCTTTTGCCCGGCGCGATTGTTCAGGCGGGCAACCAGGCTTGGACCTCTTGCAAATCTGCCAGGTGGCGTGTGGTGCCAGGCGACTTGGACATCAAGCTGGCTGCGGCACAGCCCCAGCGCGCGGCTTCTTCCAGTGGCATGCCCTTCCGTAAACCGTGAAGCAAGCCGGCTTTGAAGGTATCTCCAGCTCCGGTGGTATCTACTGGAGTGATAGTGGGCGGCGTGATCTGGCTTTGCCTGCCATCTCGGCAGAGTATCGTGGCCGGCGCGGCAGCATCGGTAATGATAACCGCGCAATCCCCGTGATCTTGCAGTTGCAGTGCCAGTTGCAGCGGCGTCGAATCCGGGCTTTTGTGACCTGCGATGGCAGCGGAAATCACCAGCACATCCACCAGCGGCAGGATCGGGTGGTCGATGCGGTAGATGTCGTTGACCAGCACCGGGATACCAAGGGACTTCGCGAGTTGGCTTGCTTGCAGGCGCGGCGCGGCGGGACCTGACATATCGAGATTGAGCCAGGCGATGCCCTCCATCATCTCCGCTGAGGCAGGGTTGATACGCAAGTCCTCCAGCCAATGCATGATGAAGCTGCGCTCGCCGTCTGGTGTGACGAGGCATTGGCAGCGCGGCGATACATAATCACGGTGCCAGCGGATAAAGCTTGTATCCAAATGCCCATGCGCGGCAAACAGCTGACGGACGCTTTCGCCCGTGCGGTCGTCGCCGAGATCATGACCGGCCAGTCGCGTAGGCACACCCCAGTTAGCCAGCCAAATGGCGGTGTTGGCCGCGGCGCCACCGACATTCTCGAATTCGTCGCGGACATTGGCGCTGTGCTCCATGGTAGGCAGTCGATCCAGCGAGAGATAGATATCAAGATCGATTTCGCCGTACGAGAGAATGGTCATCACGAGATTCCGCAGGTGCTATGGGCGACCCAGCGGATCGCCCCGAAAAGTTTCCCTTGTCGTGTCCGCAATTGGGACTATGGGCTTGCTAAAGCGGCAGCACTTCGACTTCTTCGCAGCCGATACGACCTACTTCGGCGATGATAGCAATGGCGCCCCCTTTGAAGCGCGCTTGCGGATCATCCGCCTTGACCAGCAGTTTGCCATCGAGATAACCGGCCAGGTTGTTGCCTTCGGCTTTGAGTGTGAGCTGGTGTTCGTTGCCCAGCGTCCAGCCGCCCTCCGCTTCTGCCAGGATTGTATCTTCGCCTTCGCAACTGGCGACCAAGCGTGTGCTGTTTTCGTCACAGAGCAACGCGTAATAGCGTTTCATACCCTGCACGCGTGCGCCGATGCCACCGGCACGACACATGTGCGGCGTCATTTTTGCGCTGACTTGATAATCGGTCCAATCGCGGCTGCCATGGATGTACAGACCGCGTCCGACGTTTTGGATGAGGCGGTAGGTTTCCGGCCAGAAATCCAGTTCGGTCAGACGTTCGCGCGTATCCATGCCGTTGACCCAGGCGCGTTTCCACATTTTGCCGCCTTTGCCACGTGCCAGACGAGAGAAGTCTCTCTTGAAGGGTCGCTTGAGACGGACATTGGGTGTGCCGACCCAACTGAGCGTATCGAGGTAGACGCGTCCGCTGGCGCCCTGGCTTCCTTTGATCTGGATACCGACGCTGGCGATAGGATTGCCCTCCAGATCGGGCACTTGCCACTCTAGTGTGGCCGATTGGCCGGCGGCAAGCGTTGTCGCATCGCCGCTTAGCAGTTGCAGATTGTCGTCTTGATCAAAATGATTGATGTAGACAGAAACATCAACCTCGCTGTTGTTATCGTCGGCGATGACGCGAGCGCTGACGGTTTGACCCGGATAAAGCTTGGGGCTGGCCAGCAAGCGATAGCCGCGTTTGTCGAAGTATTCAGAGACATCGAGCGACGGCACAAAAGTGGCAGTTTCGACGCGGCCGATGCGCCCGGCAGCCAAGCCTTGATAATCGAGCGCGAGCAAGTAGCTGCCATGTTGGCTGAGTTCAGGCGCTTTCACGTTGCTGATAGCCACGACATCAACCGCTTCGATAGAGTCTTGGTTCATGAAGCCTTGCACGGCGCCGGGCAGATCAAAGTGGAAACGAGCGCCGTTCTTGGGTGCGATGGGTTCCATACCCTGCAGCGCGCGTCCGCTGTTGACGAGCGTGACGGTTTCGCTGACGGCATCGGTGATCGCGCGGGCGCCGTCGGCAGTGGGCAGGTACATACGGTCGGCGACCGGACTGCGGTAGTCGGGTCCTTTGCTGAGTCCGGCCAGCCCGTCCTTGATACCGAGCAGGCAGCCAATGTTGCCGGAGTTGCAATCGGTATCCCATCCACAGGTATTGACGATCATCAGCGTGCGCTGGAAGTCGTCGTTGCCATAGAGCAAAGAGAAGATCATCAGGCCGTGATTGGGCACCATATGACAGTTTCCGCCATATTTGTCGTAACCATAGCGCCCGGCCAGCAATTCCCGGCCCTTGCGCCAATCAGGTTCTTTGGCGTGCCATTCGCGGATGTCGTTGATCATATAGGAAATAATCGAATCATCAGGGATTACCGAAAGCCCGGTGTCGATCAGTTTATTGATATCGGATTCTACGAAGGCTTGCGCTTCCATGGCTGCCAGACATTGCGCGCCATAGATCGCTTCGCCACCGTGGCTGACGCTGGCGGCGCGTCCGGCCAGATCGGCCGCAAATGCGGGATCACCCGGCGCTACCATCGCCCAGCCGTCTATGAATATCTGCGCGCCGATTTGCTCGGCGACGACCTTGCCATTAAGTTCAATAGATCCACTGAGCGGTGGTTCGTAGCCATGTTTGAGCCGCAGGTATGCCGTGTGCTCGGTGGAATTCCCCATGCCACCCCACCACAGCACGGTCTGTTCTTCGATGAGATAATTTAGCCAGGTTTGCCCGATTTGTGCCGGCGTCAAGTCTCGGCAGTATCCATAATCCTCCAGGGCGCGCACAAAAGTGAAGGTGCCCGAGATATCGTCATCAGTCACGATCAGCGGCACCTTAAGGCGGTCGTGCACATAATAATTAATCTCGCCCAATTGCTGCGTAATCGCTTCGTACGACCACCCTTCAAATGGTCGGCCGAGGTAAACGCCGATTAGTTTTCCCAGTACACCAGCGTAGACCCGCTCCAGATAATCTTGTGGCAAAGTCATCTAATCGTTCTCCTCAGAAAGTAAATTGTCAAATGCCAAATTCCGCGCCTGTGTCGCTTCGCTTTGGCGCTTCTGTAGCCTGATAGTGAGATCGGCCAAGTCCCGCGCAATGGGATGCAGATCAATGCGATTGGCATGATTGATCTGCTCCATCCAATTCGCGCGAATGGTTCTTGCGCCGTGCATTGCGCCGGCGACGGACCCCGCCATGCCGGCGATAGAATCGTTGTCGCGTCCATAATTTGTACCGCCGAAGATGCTGCCTTCAAAGTCTCCGCCGGTTACGACCAAGAAGCCCAACGCGATCGGCACCTCTTCAATGCTGTGTTCGCGGCTTGGCAGACTTCTGTTGGTGCCAGATTCCAAGCGCATTTCTCTAGATTCGAGACCTCCATCAAAGGGAGCCATTGCCGCGCGCAGCGGATGAATTGCTTCTTTCCAATCGCTGTAATCCCGTGCAGTTTCAACAACAGATTCGATCGCATTCTTTGTGCCTTCTTTGGCAAGCGACATAACTGTATCGATGATCGAATCAACCGTTGCATCCGGCTTGAATGCTTCGGCTACGCTAGCTGCCATCACCGCAGCGGCTTCCAAACCATAACTCTGCTGATGGGCGCTGAAGATATCGACCGCTTCGCGATAGGCATTTTCCGGATCGCCGGCGTTGATGATGCCGACGGGTGCCGCGTACATCGCCGCGCCACAGTTCACCATGTTGCCAAGACCGCCTTGTCTGGGTTCCGCATTTGCCAGACGCAAGCGCATCAGCAGCCACTTTTCCGGATAAAAGAGACGGTCGACCAGTTTCATCTCCTGGCCACGCTCGGCAACCCAGCGGTCTTCGTCCGCGATCAGCGGCACGATCCGTTGCGCGAAAGCATAGGCATCGAGATGACCGCCTGCTTCGATGTAGCAGCGGCTCAGCAGCTGGATCATGTGGCTGTCGTCGGTGTAGCGTCCATCGCCTTTTCCAATATCAGAGGGCCCATCCCAACCTTCGACGAATTCGGTAATGTAACCGTAACGCGCTTGTATTTCCGCCGGCATGTACCATTCTGCCGGAGCGCCCATGGCATCGCCAACTGCCCCTCCATATAGGCAACCAAGAACCTTGCCGTATAAGCGAGTTTTTTCTATTTGAACCATCTTTTCTCCTAGGCCTTTAGCCCACCCTGCGTCAAACCTTCGATGAAGCGGCGTTGCAACAGCAAGAATAGAATCAGCACAGGCGCCATCATTATGACCGAGCCCGCGTTGGTCAGGCCCCAATCGCGACTGAATCGCCCTTGGAAGGCAAACAGGCTGGTCGCTACCGGTTTGAAATCCGGACCTGGCAAGAAGGTGACCGCGAAGAGGAACTCATTCCAGACGAACAATCCGATTACCAGCCCGGCCGTTAAGAAACCCGGACCGGTCAAGGGAGCGATGATATGCCGGAATATCTGCCAATCCGTCGCCCCGTCAATCTTGCCAGCATCGACAAACTCTTCCGGGATGGACAACATATACGACCGCAGCAAGTACGTCGCGAAGGGAGATTGCATGGCGGAGTATATGATGATTAAGCCGAGATGTGTATTGACCAGGCCAAACTGCTTCCACATGAAAAACAGTGGAATGATGAACAACTGGGCCGGAACACCGATGCCCACCAGAAAGTAAAACGATAAGATATCCGCCCACTTGAGCTTCAGGCGAGACAGCCCATAAGCCGCAAGACCGGCCACCGTCAGCGAAGTGGCGATAGACGCTATCGTCAAGATCGCGCTGTTACGGATCGTTAGCCCGTATTTGCCCTTCTGAAAGGCTTCGCTGTAGTTTTCCCACAAGATTTCCCGCGGCAAGGAGAATGGACTACTGGCGATTTCTGCAGTGGACTTGAGTGAATTGGTCACGAGCAGCAGGATCGGTAATCCAGTGAATAGCGCCAGCAAGATCAATATGGTGTAATTTGGCAAGGTCGATTGAGTGCGTTGCGTCCCAAAAACGTTTAAACTTCCCATCCGCGTCTCCTTAGATACACAAAGCCTCCGACCGAAACGGCGACCCAAAGCGTCATCACCACGCCTATGGCACCGGCATATCCTGCATTGAAGCGGAAAAACGCCACTTCGTAGAGGTAGGTGCCCATGACCTCTGAGGCATGAGCTGGCTTTCCTGAGGTCAAAATATACACGTAATCAAAAACGGTCGCCGACCAGATTAAAATCATCAAAACAGTAAATACGATCGTCGGGCGGATGCTCGGCAAGGTCACGTAACGGAATTGTTGAAAGCGCGTTGCCCCGTCCAATCTCGCGACTTCATAGAGTTCGATATCTACCGCGGACATGGCTGCCAGGTAAAGCACAACCAGAAATCCCCAGAAATGCCACATATCAACGAAGGCAACGGTATAAAGCGCAGTGTCCGGTCGGCCGAAAAGCGCCACATCGAGAATATCGGTTATGCCGAGTTCAGCCAGCCAGGGACCGATGCCAACGCGATGGTGCAACAAGAAACGCCATACCTGCGCGTTGACCACCGACGCCATGACAAAGGGGATAAAGTACAGCACCCGCAAGAAAATTTGGCCACGCTTTATACCGGCCAACAAATAGGCGCCCAGCAATCCCATGAAGATGGGTATCGTCAGGAATATTGCGGTCCACACGATATTGTTTGACAAGGCTTTGAAGAACACACGATCTTGTAACAAAGCCTCGAAGTTTTCCAAACCGATGAATACCGGCTGGCCGTATCCTGACCATTCGGTGAAGGCGATCCCCAAGCCGGCTATGGACGGGATGACGATCACGATCAGGTTGAGCGCCAGCATAGGATACATAAATGACCAACGTCCGAAAACCCACATCCAGTGGCGGAAGCGGTCGTCCTTATTTTCTCGCGCCGGGAGCCTTTTTGCATTTACGGATTCCATGGCGGTCATCTTTCGCTATTGGCATACTGAACTGAAGATATGGCCAGAGACAAATCGCCCCTGACCACAAAATTGACAATACGTCACTAACGGGCGGGGATGGGTAGCGTCTTACCTTCGGCGCGCGCCTCTTCCCACAGGGCTTCGTGTTCCGCGAGATATTCCTCGGTAGTGATGTCGCCGGCCCAAACTTGTTCTATGGCCGTCCACAGCTGTACGTTGGCATCGGCGGGCCAGAAAGTCCAGGTGGTGTATCCGGCGCGTCCGGCGCCGGTTACGGCGGCGAAATCGGCAAAGAACCGTGCGACACGCTCATCTGTCCCGGCCGGAAAGTCATCAACCGTGAAGTGGATCGGCACGACATATTCGCCAAAGCCGGCGCCAGCTGCAATCGCCAGTACGCGAACGGGATCGCTCAGCCAATAGTCAAGCACAGTCCCAACAGCTTCCGGGCTCTCGGTATTGGCATTAACCGAGATAGTACTACCGGTTGCCAGTTCATAGTTGTACTCGCCAGCTTGCTCGTGGAAGGGCGGTAGTGGTACCCAATCCCATTCGGTTTCTTCTTCGACGAAGAATTGACCGATACTTCCGAAGTTCCAGGTGCCGCTCTGCATCATGGCAGCGTCACCCGATGCCAATTCGATGCGGATGTCATCACCGGTATTGGCGTAGTAGTTGGAAAGATCGCCACTGAACCAGCCACCGGTCAATTGTGCCGCCAGCAGGTCGGTCGCTTCCACAAATTCCGTGTCGGTCCAGGGTTTCTGACCCGTCAGCGCCAGATAGACATTTTCCGGCCCGGCATAGTTGTTGAGGTAAATGCCCATCAAGTGTTCGTTGGAGGGTTGCCAGGACGCGTTGCCATAGGTGAAAGGCATGATATCGTTGGCGATCGCCTCGGCAGCGATTGCGTCTATTTCCGCCTGGCTGGTTGGCGGTGTCCATCCCATAGTTTCAAACAGGGTCTTGTTATAGAACAGGACCATGCTCTCGTAGGTGATGGGGATGCTATAGAGTTCTCCTTGCAAGATGCCGGAATTGTACGCCCAAGGCAGCAACTTGTCCTGCCAGCCGTACTGATCTGCCAGGCTTGTCAATGGCAGAATCAGACCGGCTTGAACGAATTCGGCGATGAAGGAAGCGCCCGGCGTCTGGATGATATCCGGTGCTGCGCCCGCTTGCAGTGCCGTGCGATTGACATCGTTCAAGGTCTCTTGCCCGATGATCTCCAGCTGAATATTATCGTGTTCGGCATTGAAAGCATCTTGCAACAAGGGGATAAGGTATTCATCAACCTCGTCGCCCGACTCTGTCCACCATACAACGGTGGTTACATCCTGGGCAGATACCAGCGCGCCCATTGATGTAATGGCAAATACCAAAAGTGCTAACGTGATCCAAAACCTCATGTGTTTCATCTGTCTATCTCCTTTCGAGCGGTCGTATTAATCGTGCGTTGCGTCCAATTCATTATTCAGTAAGATCCTCCTTGTCATCATTTCTACTCATGCCGAATCCCGAATGACAAGCTCATAGTGCATGGAAACACTTCGTCCATGCTGCACAGCTTGCCCTTGCAAGCGTTCCAACAGCATCTCGGCGGCGTGCCGCCCCATGCGATGCTGGAATTGCCGAATAGTTGTCAACGCCGGGTAGACCAATTTTGCGCTAGGAATATCGTCAAATCCTACTACCGCCACGTCTGCCGGCACCAGCAGCCCCGCCTCGCGAATTGCCAGCATGGCACCCATCGCCATCACATCGTTTGCGGCAAAGACGGCGGTTGGCAGCGGATCCAGGCGCAGCAACTTATTCATTGCCTGGTAACCGCCATCTTCGTTGTAAGAGCCCGTGGCGATCAAATCCGCGTACAGCGGGATCTCGGAGTCGAGAATGGCCTCTTGATAGCCGCGTTGACGAAAGCGCGCTGGACCTTCTTTGCTGCTCAACATTCCGATGCGGCGATGTCCCTTGTCGATGAGAAACTCGACAGCCAGTCTTGCAGCCGCGATGTTGTCAATATAAACATTGTCCAGTGGCTGTACGCCGGCCGATTTGGCAGTCGCCTCGAGGCGGATCACTGAAATATTTTGTTCAATCAGCGGCAGCAGGTCTTTGGCATTTAGGTGGAAGAACACGCCCACTACGCCATCAACTCGCCCTTGCAACAGCGACTTTACGTATCGCTCTTCTTTGCAGCGATCCCCATCGCTGTTGTACATGACCAGGTCGTAGCCATTATTGTCCAGCGTATCTTGTATGCCTCGTTCAAAGGCAGGATAAAACGGGTTGGTGATGTCGGGAATAATGCCGGCCACGGTGAAAGTCTTGTTTGAACGCAAGCGCCGCGCGGTGATATTGGGAACATATCCCAATTCCCGCATCGCAACTTCGATTCGCTGCCGCGTCGCTAGCGGAATCGAGACTGCTTGATTGTTGTTGACAACATAAGATACAAGCGCCTGCGACACCTTGGCCCGGTGGGCGACATCAGCTTGTGTTGTGCGGCGCTTGCCGCGCGTGATCTGGTCTGCCATGAATGCCTAAGTCTTTCAAAAATGAGTATTCCGTTTATTCGTATAAATGTTAAATGATGTCAAACAGGCCTGTCAAGATCATAATTTAGGTTCGAGCCAAAGTTTAGTCTTTTAATCCGCTGCTGGTGAGCGCTTGGACAAAATAGCGCTGGAAAGGTAGCACCAGCACAATCGGCACCACCGCTGCCAACATCGAACCGGCCAGCAATTCATTCCAGAGCGTCTGATATTCGCCAACGGCATTCGATATTTCGACCTGCACCACGCGCAATTCCGGTTTCGGCGCCACCAGCAGCGGCCAGAAGAAGGAATCCCATTGCGAAAGGAACATCAATAGCGCCGCGGTGATCATAACCGGGCGCGACAAGGGCAGGATGATGCGATAAAAGACGCTTAACCAGGTTGCGCCGTCCACCCGCGCGGCATCAATGAGATCTTGCGGTATCTCCTCGAAAAACTGGCGGAACAAGAAGATAACCAAACTACTGGCCAACCCCGGCACAATCAATGCCTGCCAGCTGTTGATCCAGCCCAGGTCTCTTACCAGGATAAAGCGCGGTATCGCAGCCAGATCTATTGGCACTAGAAATGTAATCAATATGATCGATACGAATATCACCCGTTTGCCACGAAAGTTGAAACGGGCAAAGGCAAAACCCGCCATGGCATTGACGGCGCCGCCTATCGTTACCACTGCAACGCCCAGGAAAAGAGTGTTGGTAAGCGCAATGCCAAAATCGCGTTCGAACAGATTCTGGTAAGCCTCGAAGGTGAAATCGTTTGGCAATAGGGCGCGCCAGGAAAAGGGATAGGCATACTTGAACACGAGCTCGTTCGGTGAAAATGACGCGGCTATCGCCCACATTAAGGGCAAAAGAAATAGCCCGGCCACGACAAAATGCAGGGCGTAAACCAGGAGCGTTTCCCTGGCTGAGCGTTTACTGCCTACATTCAAGGAAACGATGATTCTTGCGACAGACGACATCAATGCTAATCCCTCCGGCGCAGCGCAAATGCCTGAAACATGATGACCAGCAATATAAATAGCAGCATCACCCACAACATCGCGGCGGAGGTATTAAGGTCATTATAAACAAAACCGCGACGGTAAGTTTCAAACATGATGAGATTCGTTGATAGCTGTGGACCGCCCTGCGTCAATAGCAAGACCGGTGCAATCAGCAGGAAGTTGGCGACGGTATCCGCGACCAAGACAAAAAGCAGCACGCCTCGCAGCAGCGGCAAGGTGATCCTGCTAAAGATATCCCAGCGGTTGGCGCCATCAATCTTCGCCGCTTCGACCACAGATTCGGGAATGCCCTGCAACCCGGCCAGGAAAAACAACGCCCACAGCGGTACACCCTTCCAGGTCGCCAGGATGATGATTGACCACAATGCGTGTGATGGCGCGGTGAGAAAGGGTTGCTTGGCTATGCCCAACTGCGCCAGGATGCCGTTGATCAGCCCGGCGTTGCCATCGAGCATCAATCCCCAAACGATCGTCGTCACATTGATCGACACAGCCACCGGTAAGAGGTATATGCTGCGGAAAACGGATATGCCGCGAACCTTTTGATTCGCGAGCAGCGCCAGCAGCAGTGCCAGCACGATCTGAATTGGATTGACCAATATGCTGAATATCAGCGTGACTTGAGCGGATTTCCAGAAGATCGGATCGTTTGAAATCCGCTCAAAGTTTTCCAACCCAACATAAACAAGCCGATTGCTAATGTATGACTGCGCGTGCAGGCTTTCGTTTAGCGTCGCCAATGTGGGGTATAAATTGAAAATCACCAGCAGCAATACTGCCGGCAGGAGGAACAAATACGGAACGATTCTTCCGTGTATGTTCACGAACTGTACTCTTTAGTGAAGAACTGCAGATATCTCATGGCAAACCCCGCCAGCAATCCCTCCCTCAACGTGAGAGAGGGACGGACGCCGCGTTGATGGAAATCTACGCTGCTCCTTCCCACATATTCGGGAAGGAGCAAGGGGGCGGGGACAAATTAACGCCGGTATTTGTCCATTTCGCTTTCAATACGCGCTACTGCCAGGTTCAGCGCTTCTTCGACATCTTGCCCGTTGCGAATATCATTGAAAGCATTCTGCAAGATCTGTTCGTATTCCAGATAGCCGGGCGAAACCGGACGCGGCACTGCGCCGATGGTTGCTTCGTCGGCCGCTACTCGCAGGGTCGAGAAAGGTGCTTCCGCAAATTGCTCGTCAGTAGCAAACATGGCCAGAACGGATTTCTGGGCCGGGAAGTCGCCACTGCCGATACGCCACCACATTTCTGCGCCGGTGCCGGTGGAAATCCAATGGGCCAGACGTGCCGCTGCTTCGCGGTTTTCGGTATTCTTGTTGACGCCGATATGCCAACTGCCGGTCGGCGTTACGATTTCGCCCTCTTCAAAATAGGGATGACGCGAAACGCCCCAGTTGAATTCGACATCTTCGCGGATCAGCCGGTTTATGTTCCAGGGACCAGCGATGTACATCGCCAGCTTGCCCGATGCGAACAGATCGCTTGCGCCAACGGTGTCATCTTGCGGCGCGGCCATGTGAACATTGAACATATCCGAATAGTAGCTGAAGCCGTCGATCCAGGCTTGCGAGTTGATGACGCCGTCTACGGTCAAACCATCTTCACCGATCGCATCGCCACCCAGGCCTTCCGCCAAGGGCTGCAACTGATAGATGCGGTTGGTCTGTTCCCAGGTGAAGCCCCAGATATCGGTGCTGCCATCATCATCGGTATCCATGGTTAATTGAGGCGCGATCTCTGCGATATATTCGTAGGTCCAGCGATCGTTCTCGCCAGGCGTGTCGATGCCAGCCATGGCGAATATGTCGGCATTGTAAATCAACAACTGCGTTGAGGTGCTGACAGGCGCGGCCAACAATTCGCCGTTATAGCTTCCAGCTGTCACTGCAGCATCCAGCCAGTCATCCTGCTCGCCACCGATAAAGAATTCATCCAGCGGCAGCAACCAGCCGCGCAAGCCGTAACCGGCGACCAACGGGACATCCACCGAGATTACATCCGGTTCCGAACTGCCTGCCGCCAGCCGAACTTGAATCTGCTCGAACAGGGAATTGAAGGGCACTTGTTCCAATTCCACATCGATATCGGGATTCTCTGCTTCGAATGCCGCGACAACTTCCTCGGCACCGCCCCAACCCAGCATCAGCCAAGTGATGACCGTCGCATCTTGAGCAAATGACGGTGTGACCGCCACAACGAAAAGTAATGTGATCAACAGAACTCTCTTGCCAAACATGATTCAATTCCTCCAGAAGAGTCAGATATACAAAAAAATGCAACAATCGCCGCTGACTACCGGCGATTGCTGCGCGCAGTTCCGCCTGCCACTATACCGCCATGGCGGATAACAACGGAACCGCAGTTTATTCGTATCAGTGATACGTATAAATCCTAAAGCACAGCTGCGTAGCTTGTCAAGGTTGTGCTCCCGACACCCTCATCCGCTGGCAACCATGAATAATTCCTGCATAAAACCGCGTCCATATAGTCGCCGCGTTTCGTGCAGATGATGATACGCTCTGCGCAATGGCAAGCAGACCGCATACCTCCAGCTTTATCCGGCAACTTCTGCAAGAAACCGCAGCGCTAGCACGATCAGAAGATTTGTCAATCCGCCTGAGTGCGCTAGTCCTTTTTGCGTCCGCCGAACGGCTGACCAGTTCCCGTCACATTGCCAACAAATCAGACATATTCCACTGCAATATCCATACTGTATCGATAGCAATATGTTATTTTCGCACACTTTCTGCCCCGGTGTTGCCCCCTTTTCCCTCTTTCGTGCCCATTTACTGCCCGATTGCCGCCCTTTACCGCCTACGGAAACGGAGATATTCACGTCGCGCATCCGCCGACGTCAACATTACTTTCCGCCTCGCTGTCCTCAGCTGATGCTTCAGCGAGTTAAATTATTTTGCGAATTCTTGAGGCGACGCGGCTGTGTTATCTCCTCGCGGAATGCCACGCCCGATATTCTTGTTACAAACAGCCGATCAGAAGGCCGCGATCTGTCCATCAGAGCGCGGTTCGCTGCCGCCATGCATGACGCCGGCATAAGCATCGTAGCGTATGATTTGCCCGCGCCCGAAGTTGCCGCGTCCCAAGCCCGCTTCCGGCTGAATGCGATGCCCGCGTTCGGCGAGCTCAGCCATCGTCTTGAATGGCGTACCCTCTTCGATCAACAGATTGCCACCGGGCTCGCCATTATGAATTTGCCAGCGCGGTCGGTTCAGCGCCTCTTGTGGATTGAGGTTATCATCCACCAGCGCGCTGATGACCTGGAAATGGCCCTGCGGCTGCATGAACCCACCCATAACACCAAAGCTCGCCCAAAGTTCACCGGATTTGAGCGCCAGGCCCGGGATGATCGTATGATAGGGGCGCTTTCCAGCCGCCAGACAATTGGCGTGGCCCGGTTGCAGAGTGAAGCCGGCGCCGCGATTTTGCAGCCAGACACCTGTTCCTTTGGCGACGATGCCGACACCGAAGCCCATATACAAGCTCTTAATGAAGGAGCAGGCATTGCCCTCGCCGTCAACCACACTCAAGTAGATCGTGTCCGACCCGCCCGGTATCTCGCCATGAGTCGGCGGGGGATCCATCGTGTAGTAAGTACCTATTTGCGCGGCACGTCGTGCGGCGTAATCTTTGCTCAGCAGAGTCGCCAATGGCACCGGTGATTTGCTCATATCGGCGATGTATTGATGCGCATCCGCCCAGGCCAGGCGCATGCTCTCGACCATGAGATGCATTCTCTGTGGCGAATCCCAAGACAGTGATTTCAGGTCGAAGTTGGAGGCAATATTCAGCGCGATAAGAGCGGTCAGTCCTTGTCCGTTGGGCGGGCATTCATAGACCGTGACGCCATGATAATCGGTCGATATCGGCTCGTCCCAGGTGGAATGATGATTCTTCAAGTCCTCGCGGGTCATGACGCCACCCTGTTCTTGCAAGGTGGAAACAATGGCATCGGCGACGTGACCTTCATAATAGGCATCGGGTCCGCCTTCAGCGATAGCGCGCAGCGTGTTTGCCAAGCTAGGCAAGCGGATCACCTGGCCCGCTCTCGGCGTCACTCCATTTGGCAAATAATCTTCGGCATTGACCGCATTGTGCAAGAAGGCAGAAGATCTTTCCCAGCGCAAACCAAACACCGGCGCTGTGGGGAAACCGTCACCGGCATAATGGATGGCATCAACGAGTACATCGGACAAGCCCATCGTGCCATGCCTCGCGAGCAAGTCGTGCCAGCCACGTACCGCTCCCGGAACTGTGACGGCATGGGCATGGTAGGGATTCATCTTCTGCCAGCCGAGTTCTTGCGTCGTTTCAAGGGAGAGGGACTGTGGCGCCCGTCCACTGCCATTGAGGGCGGTCACTTTCTTGGTTTTAGCATCGAAAAACAGGGCGAAACAATCCCCGCCGATGCCACAAGCACCCGGTTCCGTGACATTCATCACAGCTGAAGTGGCGATAGCCGCGTCCGCTGCATTGCCGCCTTGCCGCAGGATATTGAGCCCGGCTTGCGCAGCCAGCGGATTGCTCGCGCCGACCATGCCGCGTCTGGCGCTGATCATAGACCTGCGCGAATTGAAGTCGAAGGACATGGTTTTCATGTGCAGAAATCCCTTTTCCCAGTGGTTTGCACATTATGTGCTATTGAGCTTTGTTCGCGCAAGGCATCATAGCGATTGATCACAACATTTCGCGCAGACCTGGAACGTGATCATCAGCGATGCGGACAGTTTCTTGACATAGACCGGTCACAGACACATACTTAGGCAACTGAATTCAATGGGTAAACTTTTTTCAGAGTAGATGGATTCGAAATGCGTGTGATCAGGCACATAAAAGGCTGGTCAGCGCAGTTCAAATATTCTCAGAAAGGAGTACGCCGTACAAAGATCGTATTTTGAAGCAAAACTCATCTAGAAGTTAGGTTTGGAGCATTGGAGAGTTAAATTATGAAACAACAATTAAAGAGTTTATCTCGTCGAGATTTCTTAAAGGCAACCGCAGCAACAGCTGTCGCCGCCGGAACAAGCGTTTTGCCGAATGCAATAGCAGCGCAGGACGACCCGATCAACCTCGTGATGTGGTCAAACTTTTCCACTGGCAATACACTCGACGCGGTTGACGCGATGGTGGCGCGCTTCAACGAAGAAAACGCGGATATCCTGCTTGAACACACGGGCTTTCAAAATGAGGATTACAAAGCAACGATTCTCAACACGGCTTTCGCCGGTGGCGAACCTCCCGATATCTTTGCCAGCGTAGGTTTCGAGTGGCTATTTGCCTTTGTGCGTCCTGGCGCCGTCCTGGACTTAACGGACTACTACGACGCAAACCTGCGTGATCGCTATATCCCGGGCGTAGAAGCGACCTACGAATTCGAAGGCCGGTTCTGGGCTATCCCTTGGCGCGTCGGCAGTACACCATTTATGTATTACAATCTCGCCCTGTTTGAAGAACTGGGTGTATCCGCGGAGGACATTGCCACGGTTGATGGTCTTGCGAATGTATGCGACCTGGCGCTTGACGCGGGTATCACCCCCATCGGATTCGGCAACAAGAATCAGTGGAATGCCGTTCACTGGATCGCCAACTTTGTCAAAAACATCATGGGCGCAGAGCGCGCCAACTCTCTCTTTTCCATGCGAGAAGGCAGTTGGGCTGATGCAGAGCCGATAGAGGGCGTCAATCGGATGAAGGGCTTTGTTGACTCCGGCTATTTTGGCAACAGTCTCAACGAGTCATACGGTATCGGGTCTGAACGCTTCTATGCAGGTGAAACCGTGATGCTGGGTACTGGAGGCTGGGAAGTTGGCACTCTGGTACAGAGAATGGAAGAAGATCCAGAATTCCGTGCGGACTTTCAGGAATTCCCGGTTGAGGCAGGCAAGCCGGGCTTGGGCAGCGATTGGATCTTTTGGGGTTCGCTATGGGCTGCGTCTCATTCGCAGGACCAGACCGCGATTCAGGCGCGGTTGCGAGCGCTGGATGCCCTGGGCTCTGCTGAATACCATGCGCTTAGTTTTCAAATTCGCCAGGATACCTATGGTGCGATTGGCGCTGTTGAATTGTCCGGCGTAGAAATGGCCGGGCTGACGGCAAAGAAATTCGACTTGTATGAAAACGCCACAGCCTTGATACCCATCCCGGATGTCGCGATTCCCACCCAGGCAACAGCAACCATGTATGAAGAATTTCAGGGCGCGCTGCTTGGCCATGTTTCTGTTGAAGATGCCTTGACCGAAATTGCGGATTCCATCGAACGATTCCGGCCAGATTAATTGTTCGCGTTGCGCCCTGGAACGTTCGGGGCGCAACTCCAATTCTCTCAGCCCTGCTAGACGATGTAGATCAATCGCAAGTGTCAAGAATGACGCAGTTTTCCAGTTTGCCCCGCTTTTTTCTCAAACAGCGTCCCGGTTTTTCAGAGAAGAATCTGGTGCACAGCCTCATGGTAATCCCGGCGCTGGTCTTTTATGTTCCGCTTTTTGTAGTTCCAATCGTGCTGGGGTTCGCTGTGAGTTTTGGGGACTGGTCAGGCATTGGCGGCGCGCTGGGAATGGAGTGGATTGGGGCCGAGAATTATGCCGAATTGGCGGGGGACAAGAAGTTTTGGTCCTCCTTAAGTATCACACTGAGATACGCCGCGATGATAGTCCCTTCTCTGTTGCTTCTTAGCCTGATACTCGCTGCGGCGATCAACAGCAGCTCGGGCATACTTTCCGGCGCGGTCAAAGTCGCGGTCTTGACGCCTATTGCCATGTCTGCCGTGGCGATTGGTATCATGGCGACTTTTTTGTTTAGTCCTCAGATTGGTATACCGGCCCTGCTTTCCGACCAACCGGTGGATATGTTTTCTGAACCGAACGGCGCTTTGATTGCAGTCAGCATTGCTCACGTATGGGGAGGCATCGGTTTTAGCACCTTTATCTTTCTGGCTGGATTGCAGGCGATACCGGAAGAACTCTATGAGGCAGCCAAGATTGACGGCGCCGGGCTGGTTGCTCGCTTTTGGCGCGTGACAATCCCCCTGCTGCGCGAAACGACAATTGTCAATCTCATACTGATTTTCATCGGTGCTTTTCGATCATTCGGTCTAATCTTTACCATGACCCGCGGCGGACCCTACCGCGCGACAGAAGTCTTGTCATTCTTTATGTACAAGCAGGCTTTTGTCGCTTTTCGGATGTCTTACGGCTCGGCTATTGCGGTTATCTTGTTTTTGATTATCGCTGCCATTACCTTATTTCAACTGCGTATCACCCGTGCTGGCCGCAGCAGATTCTATTAGAGAGATATGCCTTGAACGACACATCTCCAGTATTGCGCATAAGCACCGTCGCCATCTTTATCTGCTTGTTGATCATTATGGCCTACCCGCTCTTCTGGAGCGCGGTGTCGTCGGTCAAAACTAATGCGGAACTAGTTGCCAACCCTTTCAGCCTTCCACGCAATCCCAAGTTGGACAATATCGTGGAGCTGTGGGTAGAGGGTGACTTCTTGCGCTACTTCCGTAACACGCTGATTATCAGCCTGTTTACCGTTCTCGGCGTCGTCACGATGAGTACGATGGCGGGGTATGTCTATTCACAACGTCAAAGTGGTGTTTTCAAATTCCTGTTTTACTTTTTCTTGTTCGGTCTAATGGTACCGCGTGAAGTGGTGATCGTGCCCGTATTCCGCATTATCGCCTCGCTCGGTTTACGAAATACGCTAACCGGGGTCATTTTGGTCTATCTGGCGGGCACATCATTTGGAATCGTGCTCATGCGAACCTATTTTTTGACTGTGCCACATGAATTACGGGAAGCATCGCTAATTGACGGCTGCTCGGAGTTTGGAGTTTTCTATCGGATCTACCTGCCTCTCGCGGCGCCAGCCATGGTCACGGTGGCGATTTCCGCCTTTTTCTTCAGCTGGAATGATTTGCTATGGCCTCTGATTCTCATCCAAAAGCCGGAGTGGTTCACGCTGGTGCAAGGCGTGTTGCGTTTCCAGGACGAGTTCACCGTCGATTGGTCCAAGCGTAGCGCTGGTTTGGTCTTTTCCATTTTGCCGCCGCTGATCTTCTACCTGATTTTCAATCGCGGCATACAAAGTGGACTGACAGCCGGCGCCATTAAGATGTGAAGCTCTGGTCAGTCCACACCCGCCTTAGCAGCAAAAACACGACCAGTAAAACTATGACCGGCAAAATCAAAAGGAGCAATAGCCGGATTGGATCATTCAAAACAGTGGGCAGAGCCCCGTCAATCGCCTGAGTTAGCCAATCGGGCGGCTCAATATAACCAAACACCAAAAGAATGGCAAAAACAGCATAGCCGATAAAAGGAATGCCGATAGACAGCAATACGATGTACTCTAGTCTGTCCAGCCATGATTCTGTTTCTAGCTTGTGGATTGCTTTTAGCAACGTTGTTTCTGTTGCCAGCACATTTGCGCGGCATTGTTCCTTACAGCAATTGTCATTGCGGTACTGCTGTATAGCTGTTTGAAAACGACAGTATTTTGCCTTGATGCCGTTTCTGTCGTTGCTATATGCCAGCGCTTTTAGCTCGGCGAGATGCAAGGCTATGAAAAGTTCCCTGTTTTCTAATTGTTCACCATACAGTCCTGTACACGCATTGGCGGCCGTTCGTGTCAAATCCAACATGCGCTGGTACTGCTTGCGCTGCGCGTCTGTATCCGGGCCCGCGTAAGTGGTAAAGGCCTTGATTAGATCTTGCATCATCAAGTATCAATTCTCCGCTTGCATCGCAATCACCCGCGTAACCGCGTGAGCGACTCGGCTATCCATGTTACCCCGCCATCATAGCGCACTTTCAGCCAGTTATACGGGCTGCCCGCCTGATAACTGATCACCTCGAAAATATCGCCCGGACGCGCTACGCCGACCCTGTCGTGATTCGTTCCCGGGCCCGACCGCAAATTGACTGCGCCATCGACGAAGACGAAATAGGATGTAGCAGTCGGCGATGGCGTAGGGGTGGGGGTGGCACGTGCTGCTTCCGCTGTCATCGTTGCACGAATCGCTGATGCTTTTTCGGGTGCAATCGCTTGCAGAGCCACCCACGCCAATTCCGCAATCGCTAACGCCTCATTCACAGCCGTGACCGCTGCATTAACAGTCGCATAGGCCGCTTCGTCAGTTGCAAACACCGCTTCGTTAGTTGCCAACACCGCTTCAATGGTCGCACCGGCCGCTTCGCGGGTTGGCGCCGCCGTTGATGTTGCCAGCACCGCTTCCACCGTCGCTAATGCCACTTCCATAGTCACCAGCACCGCTTCCCAATCTGAAAGCGCAACTTCCCAAGCCGCAAATGCCGCTTCATAGGTCGCATTGGCTGCTACAACGGTCAGACCGGCTGCTTCAAATGTTGCCACGACCGCTGCTTTTCTGGTCGGCACCGCCACTGCTTCTCTGGTCTCCCGCCCTGCGTCCCATGTCGCCAAGGCCGCCGCCGCTTCCTCGGTTCTGGTTGCCCATACCGCTTCTTTAGTCGATTCGGCCTCGGTAAGCTCTGCGACCCAGGTCGCCAACGCTGCTTCGGCTTTCTCGGGAGCCGCCATATCCAGAGTTGCCCACGCCGCTTCCATGCCCACCCACGCCGTATCAATGGTCGCCAACGCTGCTTCGGCTTTCTCGGGAGCCGCCATATCCAGAGTCGCCCACGCCGCGTCCAACTCCGCATCGGCCGCCACGAAAGTCGCGTACGCCCCGTGCGCCCCGCCAGCTAAGTTTGTCGCAGCCGCCACCAAGGTCGCAGCCGCCGCGTCAACAACAATAGTCCTACCTCCTTCTGCTCGGTACGCCGCCGCATAGGTCGCAGCCGCTACATCCCAGTTAGCCAAAGCCGACGCTGCTGCTTTTGTCGCTGCTTCTCTGGTCGCCCGCACTGCAAAAATGATCATA
This sequence comes from Phototrophicaceae bacterium, assembly GCA_965262335.1. GTDB lineage: Bacteria > Chloroflexota > Anaerolineae > Aggregatilineales > Phototrophicaceae > UBA6055. Next base: position 489,985 of record OZ253529.1, on the reverse strand, counting down.
CTCTCGGTGACGCGCTGTACCGTAATTGACGGGATGGCGAAGCCAAGTGCAGTGCCGCGATAGCCAGCCGTGTTGACCCCGATGACCTCGCCAGCCTGGTTCAGCAAGGGACCGCCGCTGTTGCCGGGAGCCAGCATGGCATCCGTCTGAATCGCGCCTTCCATCGTCGTCCCGTCGTTGTTCTCCAAGCTGCGATTAAGTCCACTGATTATGCCTGTTGTCAAGGTCGCTTCCAGGCCGTAGGGATTGCCAATCGCCAAAACGCGCTGCCCCACGACTAGGGCATCCGAATCGCCGAAGGTTACTGGTTTGAGGCGATGATCAGCCGCATCAACTTTGATGACAGCGAGGTCGACACGCGTATCCATGCCGAGCAACTTGGCCGGGGCTTCATATCCGTCGTGAAACACGACGGTCAAGGCTCTGGCACCTTCGACCACATGGGCATTGGTCACGATATGCCCGTTGCTGTCGATAACAAAACCAGCTCCGCCAGCCGTGTCAAACCGGCTTACTTCGACCTCTATCGACACAACCGACGGGCTGACGTCGCGAAATATATCTGCTTCATTCTGCGCCCAAAATGGCACAGTGAGGGGCAATGCCAAAAGCATGAACAACCAGATCCTGCGCAGCATTTCGACTCCATTTTCATTGATGCCGACGCGAGGATTGTAACGAAACCGTTGCGCCTCTGCAAACTTCAACACTCTCCTACTGGCCCAGGGCAATCGCTTCAAAATCATTGCCTACTAAAATGCGGCAAATCAAGCTAAAAATTAGCCACAGAGACACAGAGCGCACAGAGAAAAGACAGCTCAACGGAGAATGATCGTACTTTGAAGCTGAGAAAACTGGCAAGAAACGAAAATCAAGTCCCTTCTTGCTGCTCCGAGGAAGGGATTTAGCACAGGATAGGCAAGCATTGATTTAAAGCGATTGCCCCGATTCGACGCCATAGATTTTTGACAATCTGAATCAGCTTGTTACAATATCCCACAGCAAATATAACTCAGTTTTACTGGCTATAAAACTGGCGAGGAAACTGCGTGACCGATTATACGATTGCTGTGGTACAAGATGCGCTGCATTTGTTGGATTCCTTCTGTCAAGAACAAAAGGGACTCACGCTGACCGAGATTGTCGAGAAAACCGGGTTGGGGAAAAACAAAGTCTTTCGCATTCTTTATACGCTGGAACAGAGTCGTATGGTCTATCGAGACGGCAATCACAAGTTCCATCTGGGATTTCGCCTGGCGGAATTAGCCCATAATGTGCACCAACATGATCTCTTGCTGGATGTCAGCGAGACGGTGATGGATGACTTGCTGGAGGCAACGCAGGAAAGTATCTTCCTCGGTGTTGCTTCTGGACATAATGCGCTCTGCATCGCCGCCAGGGAATCCACCCGTTCCATGCGGCTCTATGCGCGAGTCGGCATACTGTCGCCTTTGTATATGGGCGGCGTGCCGAAGGTGCTGCTCGCCTATATGAATCTAAAGCAGCGCGAGAAACATCTTAAGCACTTTGAGAAGACTGTCACCGCAGAGGACATTGATTGGGGCGAATTTCGAGAGAAACTGGCGACGATTCGCCAACAAGGTCATGCGATCACCAAGGACGAACTCGATCTGGGCGCGCATTCGGTCACCGCGCCGGTATTCGATTCGAGCGGGCGGACAATCGCCGGAATGTCCATCGCCGGGCCATCTGTTCGCTTCGACGAAAACACCATTGCGGGTTACGTTCACCTCGTAAGAGAAGCGACATTATATGTTTCGGCAAAGCTGGGTTACAATCCCCAACACGAATCTAGCGTAGCGCGTCAAGAACAAATTCTATCCAAATGAGAATAACCTAAAATGAGAATAACCTAAATGGAGGACACAGCTAACATGCAAGCACTTTATGAAGCCAAACAAGCCGGGTTGGAAAACGAATTGCTCGGGTCACTTGATCCGGCCGAGCCCTGGTCGCTAATCGAGCGCTGCACCACGCTGGTTCGCGAATCGTCATCGGATGATGAGAAGGCAGCTTTCGATTACATTGCCGAGCGCTTGAGCGAACTGGGCGTTGACCATACGATGCACATGCCCGAGCTGTTTTTGAGCGTGCCGGTAAAATCTTCGCTGGTTGTCGGAGACCGTAGCGTCCGCGCCAAGAGCCCGTCATTTTCCATCACCACACCAGCCGAGGGCATCAGTGGCGAAACGGTTCGGATAGAAGAATTTGCCGCGGGACGCAGCGTGGACTTCTTCGATTTCACGCCCGCCTCAGAAGTTGATGTCCGCGGCAAGATTGTAGTCGTTGATGGCTTTGGCGGCCCGCCGCCGGCATGGTACTTCCAAAACAAAGGTGCCATCGGCGCGATTTTCATCAACCCTGGCGTCGATATCCATTGGGGCATTTGCACCACAATTTGGGGCGCGCCGGACCTGGACAATTATCATCGGCAGCCGACCATACCGGTCGTATCAATCAATCGTCCGGATGGCGAAGAATTGCTGGCGATGATGGAAAGCGGCACTGTCGAAGTCATCCTCCATGCCGAGATGAAAGAAGGCTGGTTCGAATGTCCCTGCCTGGTCGCCGAGATCAAAGGCAATATCGAACCGGAACGTTTTGTGCTGGTTCATGGGCACGTCGATTCCTGGTCGGTCGGCATCGGTGATAATGCCGTTGGCAATGCGACGCTGCTGGAGTTGGCGCGCGTCTTCCAAAACAATAGCGGACAGATGTCGCGCAGTCTGCGCGTGGCTTGGTGGTCCGGGCATTCTACTGGGCGTTATGGCGCATCGACCTGGTTCGCCGATGAATTCGGTTTGGATCTTTCGCGCAATTGCGTGGCGCAGATGAATATCGATTCGCCCGGCTGCCGCTGGGCAACCGAGTATTACGATGTGACTATGATGACCGAAGCACAAGACTTCGCGATACAAACAATCAAAGATGCCACCGGCAAGAGCGCCACTGGCGCGCGTCCGCATCAAGCGGGCGACTATTCCTTCAACAATATCGGCATATCCGGCTTGTTTATGCTGCTGTCTTCTATGCCCCGTGAGTTGATTGCGGAAAAAGGCTATTACGCGGTCGGTGGCTGCGGTTCCAACATCGCCTGGCACACGGAAAACGATACACTGGAGATCGCCGACAAGGACAACCTGATGCGCGACCTGCGCGTCTATGCGGCCGCACTGCAACGCCTGCTGAACAACCCATTGCATCCTTATGACTTCCGCAACTTGACGGCGGAGTTCAAAGATACACTCGACACATATGCCGAGGCGGCCGGCGCTGATGCGGATTTCGGCCCGGCTTACGAAGCCCTCGCTGATTTGAATGCTGCACTTGATGGGCTCCATGCGCAATCGGCTGCTCTGGCGGATTCTGCAGTGGATGATCCGGCTGTACGCGCCTACAACGATGCCATGCTGGCCATGGCACGGGAACTGGTGCTGATCAATTTCACGCGGCAGGGCCGCTTCCGCAATGAACCAGCAGTTCGTGTGCCGCAATTGCCTGATCTGGCAGCGGCGATGGATTTGGCGGACGCGGATGACCACATGCGGCGTGTCACGCGCACGCATCTCGTTCGCGGGGTCAATCGCGTGGCTTGGGCATTTGAGTCGTCTGCGAATATAGCGCGCGCTGCTCTGGAAAAGATGTAAGCATGGCCTACTCCCCTCAGTCCCCCCATTGCAATGGGGGGAAGTTTCGGCGCGTTTCAGAGTTGGCGCAGTGTTTCCTCCCCTCCCTGATGCTTCGGGGAGGGGCCGGGGGCGGGGTAGATTGAACTGGGAGAAAAGCATGAACGAGAGATGGAAACAGCTTGTCTCAGTAACGTGGGTTTGCGTGTTTGCACTAGGCATATCTGTTGCATCCGCATATGGACAAAGTGATGAGCTATCTCCTTGCAGCAGGGAACAAATTGCTGCGCCGTTTGAGGCAATGGCCAGAATAATCGGGGATGGTGAAGATGCGGCTTGGAATATTTACGAATTCATCGCAGGCATGCGGGACCAACCACCTTCTCTAGAGCAGGCTCACGCTTCGCTTCTAGCATATGAGGACATTGTAGAAGGAGTAGATGCCTGTTATGAGTTTGTAACAGTAATTTTCTCGCGAGCTGCGCTGTTAGAAGTGTACCGCCTTCACACTACACTACTCGATGACGTCGAGGCAGACGAAGCATTGCGACAGGGATGGAAGGACAACATCCTGCTACCAGCGGGCGTTGCTTATCATTACAATATGCGAATCTTGGGAGAACTGTACCGAGGCACTGGTGACGAAGACAATTTGCCTTTAGTTGAGCAAACCACATCCCCATCTTCGGATACGCAAGATGAACCATTCTGGTCTGCAAGCGGAAAAGACGATAAAAATGTCTCTGTTGAAATCACCTTTAGCCCGGGGATTTACCGCTTAAATATCGTCAAGGAGCCCGCTCCCAATGTGGATTGGGGAGGTATAGTGCTTAGAGAAATTGTTGACATCCCTGAGAACTGTTTTCGTTCCAGAGTAGCGTTCCCGACTCAGTTTAGATTAAAGCAAAACTGCCATATCTATGCGACGTTTGCAGCAACAATTTTCTCTGACTATGAGCGCAATCCATGGGAAGTCTCCATCACCAAACTTGATTAATTCACAACTTTGACAGGAGCAACTCAAATGAAATTGATTTACCTGGTATCAGGACCGATGGGGCGGACACCCGCCGGTCAAGCCGAGTTGGGCAGACGCCGCGAATATCTGCAGCGGCATGCCTCACCGGGCACCGAAGTGGATATCACCGATATTCCTTCCGGTCCCGGCTCTATAGAGAGCATGTACGAAGAATATCTGTCCATCCCGGAGACGGTCATGAAGGCGCATCAACTGCAAGCCGATGGCTGGGACGGCATCCTGCTCGGCTGTTATGGCGACCCCGGCTTGGGCGCGCTGCGCGAGATGGTCGATATTCCGGTCGTTGGCGCGGGTCAAGCGACAGCGCTTATGGCATCGGCTCTCGGACGCCGCTTCTCGGTCATCACAGTGGCGGACAGCGTCATCGGACCCCTGGAAGAAACGATTCGCAATAGCGGCGGCGGCTCGAAACTGGCGAGTGTGCGCGCGGTCAATATTCCCGTACTCGAATTGCATCGCGACCGCGAGCAAGCCATTGAGGTCACCATTGAAGAGGGTCGCAAAGCGATCGCCGAAGACCGCGCCGATACCTTGATAGTGGGCTGCATGAGCATGGGATTTTTGGATATCCCCGAAGCCTGCCAAGCCGAATTGGGTGTGCCTTTTCTCAATCCGGCACGCGTACAGTTGAAATTTTTGGAAGCGATGCTAGGCTCCGGCCTTAGCCATTCCAAACGCGCCTACATGACGCCACCCAAGATCGCTTCCGGGCTGGCATCGTCGCCGGCGGATTTGTATCACAGCAAGAACTAACCCGCTCGCCGATAGCGGACTTACCAGAAAAGGAGAGATTCATGGGATTTGTATTAACTGGGGCAACGCTGATTGATGGGAATGGCGGCAATCCGCTGACAAACTCCGCCGTGTACGTCAAACGTGACCGAATCGCCTGGGTTAGCAGCGCCGGGGATTTGCCCGCAGAAGCCAAAGATGCCGAGCAAGTGGATGTTTCCGGCAAGTGGTTGCTACCCGGCTTGATCGATGCGCATATTCACATCTGTTACAATGGCTCTGATAGCATCTTTGTCTTGCTGGAACGCAGCCGCGATGCGCTCTTGCTGGAAGCGGTGGATATCGCGCGCCGCGTGCTGTCTCACGGCACTACAACCGTGCGCGATGTTGGCGGTGAAAAATATCTCGAGATGGCGCTTCGCGATGCGATCAAGGCTGGTTACATCACTGGCCCACGCATGAAGCTGTCTGGCCGGGTCATCTCTATGACCGGTGGGCATGCTCACTTCATCGCCCGCGAGGCCGATGGTCCTGATGAGATGCGCAAAGCGGCGCGCGAGCAGATCAAAGCCGGCTCCGATATCGTTAAGCTGATGGCGACCGGCGGTAGCGCGACGCCGGGACAAGATATCCACGCGAGTCAGCTAACGGTTGATGAGATCAAGGCGGTTACCGAGGTGGCGCACATGATGGGTCGCACGGTCGCGGCGCATTGCCATGGCACTGGCGGCATCCGAAATTGTATGCTCGGTGGCGTCGACTCCATCGAACACGGCACCTACCTCGATGACGAGACCGCCGATATGATGGTGGCAAATGGTGCCGAGTTGGTGCTGACCCTTGGTGTGGGCAATCCCGATCTGGAAAGTTACCCGCTGACGCCGACGCAAAAGGCCGATGCCGAGCGCCGCAAGCCGATGATCGAACAGGGCGTTGAGCAGATCCGCAAGACGATCGCCCTGGCACGATCCAAAGGCATTTTCCTGGGTTGTGGCACGGATGCCGGTGGCAATCCCTTGGCGCCACATGACCATAGCATGGCGCGAGAGCTTGAATTGCTGGTGGAGAATGATGTATCGCAGATGGAAGCGATCTGCATTGTTACGCGCAATAATGCCAAAGTGCTGCGTTGGGATGATGAGATCGGCACGGTAGAAGGCGGCAAATATGCCGATCTGCTGCTGCTCAATGGCAATCCCTTGGTCAATATCAGCAACGTGCGCAATATCGCGGCGGTTTACAAGGGTGGCGAAAAAGTCTAGTCAGAAAGGGCGAGCCAATGGCGTCCATAGCGATGGTCGGTGACATTTTCCTGCAAGAGCACTTGCGCGAGAGCGCTGCGCTTGCTGAGGTCGTCGATCTGTTACAGTCGGCTGATATCGCCTTTGGCAACCTGGAGACGCCCGTCTCCGAACGAGGCTCGCCCATCGAAAAATGGGTCAATATGCTTATGCCCCCGGCATTGCTGACGGATGTTATGGCCCTGGGCTTTCAGGTGGTAACTCTTGCTAACAATCACATGATGGATTACGGCGAGGTCGCTTTCAAAGATACCTTGACGCACCTTGATAGCCATGATCTGGCGCATGTCGGAGCCGGGCTTGACCTGGATGCAGCTTGGAGAGCCGAGATACTTGAGGTTGGCAATAGTCACATTGCGTTTCTCGGTGGGGCGTCCACCTTGGGTCCGGGGTCGGCCGCCACTAAAGATAGACCGGGCGTGGCGCCTATTCACGTGTCCGAAGCCTATAGTGTCGATCCGGCTGCCAGCATGGAGCAGCCTGGCAGCGCGCCTTACGTCTTTACGCGAGCCTGGCAAGAAGACCTGGACCGCGCAGCAGAAGCCATCGCTCAGATACGTGGCAAAGCGGATCTCGTTGTGGTGGCAATGCACTGGGGTGTGCCACCGTTTTGGCGGTCCCGCTTTCAGGATGGATTAGCGGATTATCAGATCGAGGTCGGTCATGGCTTGATCGACGCCGGCGCCGATGTCATCATCGGGCATCATCCGCATTCTTTGCAGGAAGTCGAGGTCTACAAAGGCAGACCCATATTATATAGTTTGGGCAACTTCGCCTTTCATCATAGTAAGGGACCGGTGAGCGACACGCCGATCAGCCGCAATGCGCCTTATGGCATGTCGGCCGATCTGCGGCGCAATCGCAACTGGTCGGAAACGGTTATCGTATTCGCCGTTGTGAATCAGGACGGGGACGTCACGTACACGCTGCAGCCCGCTCTGCTTGATGATGACGGCAATCCGTCGCTGCTGCATGGCGATGAAGCGCGGACGGTTGTTGAGCGGCTTGACACGATGTCGCCGAATGCGGACATACAGTTTCGTGATGGTATTGGGCACTTGTCGCTATCGTAAGGCGATCCGTCTTGCCCGATTTGCAGTGGTCGATAGCGAATGGTTTCGGAGGAGGTGCTTACAGAACAACGAATTTAAGAGCGTGTAGATTTGAATCTATCTATGTAATGAGTTTCCAATATGGAGAAAGTCTGGTCATGAACAGAAAACTGAGAAGAATCGCAGTGATTATCACCCTTCTGTCGTTGTTGCTGGTATCATTGGTGCCCGCAACCGCACAAACGGCAGTCGAGGCCGTGCCCACGATCATCGTTCGCTCGGTTACTCAAGCGGAACGCCCGATCGAATATGAAACCACGCGCCTGGTCGTCGAAAACATGCGCGAGTTGGGCCTGGACGTCGAGCACCGTGCGGTGCCCTGGGCACAGCTGATTGACGAAATCTGGTACACGCGCACCGGCGACGATGCCTGGGAGATGACTTACTGGCGCATGGTTGGCCGCCCCGAGCGCTCCGATCCGGATGAGTTCACCTACAACCTCTTCCATTCCAGCGTGCGCGATGGTGGTTACAACTTCGTCGGCTACAACAATGCCGAATATGACGCCCTGGCGGAAGCGCAACGTGTGGAAGTAGCGGATAAGGAAGCGCGTTTGGAGCTCATCTGTGAAGCGCAACAAATCATCCGCAACGATATGGTGAACGCTTACTTCGTGCACCCGTTGACCCCGCAGGTTGTCAATATCGATGTCTTCGACGCAAATAGTGTGGTGACGCAGGCCGGCATCGGCGTGCACAACTTCTGGACCTGGATTGGAATCGATCCGATTGGCGACGAAACGACGCTGGTCACCTCGACGACTTCCTTCCTGAATTCCTTCAACCCGCTGGAGATCGCCGGCGACGCGCCGAGCCGCGTTACCGAGATGACCTGGGATCGCTTGATGCGCATCAACCCGATCGGCGTGGCGGAACCTTGGGCGGCGGAAAGCACCGTCTGGGAAGACACGCTGAACGTCGTCGTCACTCTGCGCGCGGGCATGACCTGGCATGATGGTGAGCCGGTGACCAGCGCCGACACCGCCTACACCTTTGAAGCAGCCTTGGCAGGCACCACGCAGGTGGACGAAGATGGCAACGAATCTTTCCGCGCCGAGGCGCCGGATTACTACCCCTTCGCCCGCAATGTCGCCAATATCGAAATCATCGATGACCTGGCGGTGCGTTTCACGCTGCACACGCCATCGGCGGCCTTCGAGACCAGTTCGTTAGCCAAACTGAACTTGATCCCGAAGCATGTCTGGGAACCGATCATCAATGACTTGCTGACGAAGGATGATGCTGATGTCGACTCGATTCAGGAAGAAATCCCGATCGGCTCCGGCCCATTCAAATATGTGGCCTTTGATGTGAACGAGTTCGTACTGCTGGAGGCTTTCGACGATCACTGGGCGCGTCCCAAGATTGATGCCTGGCTGATGAACGTTTTGCCGAACCAGGAAGCGACACTTGGTCAGATTCAATCTGGCGAAATGAACTTCCTTTGGGAGTGGCCCGGTGACCCGGGCGTGCTGCAAGATATAGTGACAAGCAACGAGCAGCTCAACCTGTTCTCGGCGATCAGCATCGGTATGGCCTACTTCGCATTCAACGTGCGATATGAACCTTTCGACGATGTGGCTTTCCGTCAGGCAGTCGCGCATAGCATCCCGCAGCAGTTCATCATCGACAACATCTATAACGGCTTCGCAGCGCCGGCGGACAGTTTCGTCTCGGCGGCACTGGAATACTGGCGTCAATGCGAAGATCTGCCGAGCTATGATTTCAGCATTGAGGCAGCGCGCGAGCTACTGGCCAGCGCGGGCTATAGCTGGGATGACGAGGGACGCCTGCTTTACCCGGCGAACTGAGTCTTCCCTACAAAATATTCCGTAACTTGTGGGAGGGAGCTGCGGCTCCCTTCCCCCCAACCGGGACCAAAGGCTGGCCATAGGGGAAGCGCATGAAACGCGGCGTCGTCTATTACATCTTGGGGCGTTTTCTGCAGAGCGTGATGGTTCTCTGGATCATCGTAACCTTGCTCTTCTTGCTGTTTAGGCTGGCGCCGAGCAATCCCCTGGCCAGCTACATCGACACGACCTTCACCAAGGAGCAGGAAGCGACGCTGCTGGCGCGTTTTGGCCTCGATAAGCCGCTGCATGAGCAATACGTCATCTACCTGGTCAACCTGATCAAGCTGGATCTGGGCGAAACCTTCAGTTACGCCGGCAAGAGTGTGCTGGATATCCTGCGCGCGGATTTGCCGAACACGATCTATTTGACAATGAGTTCGTTGTTGCTGGCTTATGTCGTGGGAGTGCTGGGGGGTATCGCGATGGCGGCCATGCGTGGCAGCCTGATCGAGCGCGTGGGAACTGTTTTCACGCTGATGACGCGGGCGGCGCCATCGTTCTGGGTGGGGATGTTGTTGCTGACATTTTTTGCCTTTCAGTGGAAATTGTTGCCGTCTTCGGGCATCGGGCCGGCCATGGTGCGTTACCGCTGGGAGACGGAGTGGGACAAGCTGACATCGCCAGTGTTTTGGCGGCATATGATCCTGCCTACTTTCACGTTGGCGGTGTATTTGCACGGGCTGCCGCTGCTGCTGATGCGCTCGAACATGCTCGAAGTGCTGGACCAGGATTACGTAACGATGAGCCGGCTGGCCGGGTACAGCGAGTGGCGGGTGTTGATCCAGACGGCGGCGCGCAATGCCATGCTGCCGGTTCTGACGGCGCTGACGCTCGGTATCGGCTATAGTATCGGCGGCAACGTCGTGATCGAGAATGTATTTTCCTGGCCCGGCTTGGGGCGGACGCTGGTGCGGGCGGTCCAGCAGGCAGATTATCCGCTTGCCCAGGGGGCATTTTTCCTGATCGCGCTCATCATCGTCTTTATGAATTTCATCGCCGATATTCTTTATAGCCTCCTGGACCCACGTGTGGGGGCATCGGCACAGGCGCAGATCTCTTGATGCGGAGGTAAGGCCATGCAACAGGAAGCAATGGTTAGGGAAAGGCAGCCCGGTAAGAAAACGGCGCAATTCCGGCAGGGCTCGCTCATCCGCCAGCTCTGGGAGACGAACCTCGAGGTATTTCAGCGGGACAAGCAGGCGCTGTTCGGCCTAATTATCTTCGTGACTTTCGCCATCGTGGCGATATTGGCGCCGCAGATTGCCCCGAACGACCCGCTGACGCCGCTCAAGAACAACAATGGCAATTGGATCAAGGATGCAAAGCCCTATTGGCTCGCCGAATCGGGGGAAGACGAAGCGGAGGGATACACTAACAACTTCCTGCTGGGAACGACGAATATCGGGCGCGACATCTTTTCGCAACTTGTGCATGGTGCGCGATCCGCGCTGCTAGTCGGTTTTTCTGCAGCAGCGGCGGTGGCGATTATTGGCACGATAGTCGGCTTGCTGGCCGGCTATTACGGCGGCTGGGTTGATACGGTATTGATGCGGGCGGCGGACGTCGCCTTTGGGGTCCCCTTCATCCCCTTCATCATTGTGATCGCCGCCTTTTTTGATCCCAGCATCTGGAATGTGGTGATAGCGATGGCCATGCTTTTGTGGCGCGATACCGGCCGCGTCATTCGTTCCCAGGTTCTCGTCATTAAAGAACAAGCTTTTGTCAGCGCCGCCCGTGTATCCGGCGCCAGCGACCTGCGCATCATCTTCGTCTATATCGCGCCGAGTATCCTGCCCCTCTCTTTTCTCTATGGGTCATTCGCCATTGCCTGGGCGATTTTGACGGAGGCATCGGTCAGTTTCCTGGGCTTCAGCGACCCGGAGACGATCAGCTGGGGTTTCATGCTCCAGGACGCCTTCAACTCCCTGGCGCTTTCGCGCGAGGCCTTTTACTGGATTATTCCGCCGGGGCTTTGCATTATGCTGACGGTTATGGCGGGTTTCTTCATCGGGCGTGGCTACGAAGAAGTGCTTTTCCCACGTCTTCGCCGGATGTAAGGCTTAGACTATGACTATACTCTCCATCCGCGATCTCAAAGTAGACTACGCCACGCAGGACGGCATCGTGCAGGCGGTGGACGGCGTCTCCCTGGATGTGGCGGAGGGGCAACAGCTCGGTTTGATTGGCGAATCTGGCTGTGGCAAGACAACACTGCTAAAAGCCATCGTGCAAGTGTTGCCGCGTAACGGCAAGATCGCTTCCGGCCAAATCCTTTTCAAAGGTATGGACCTGTTGAGCTTGCCACCTGCCGAGATGCGACAACTGCGCTGGCAAGAGATTGCCACGGTGCCTCAAGCCTCGATGGATTCGCTCAATCCCGTTCAACGTGTCGGCAGCCAGCTGATGAAGCTGCTGACGGTGCGTGGCGGTTATGACAAAGGGACGGCGCGTCGGCGGGCGGTTGATCTTTTTGATCTGGTCGGCTTGGATACCGGGCGGCTGATGCACTACCCGCACGAATTCTCCGGCGGAATGAAACAGCGCGCCGTTATCGCCATGGCGCTGGCGCTGAATCCGAGCCTGCTGATTGCCGATGAACCGGTTACCGCGCTTGATGTCATCGTGCAGCATCAGATTCTTGAAGTGCTACGCAACCTGCAGCGAGAATTCAATCTGACAGTCATGCTCATCACGCACGATATTTCCGTAGTGGCACAAATCTGTGATTCTGTCTCTGTAATGTACGCGGGCCAAATCGTCGAACAAGCGGCGGCGAAACCTTTCTTTCATTCTCCAGCCCATCCTTACAGCCTGGGCTTGCAGCAAGCCTTTCCTAATCTGGTGCGACCCCGCGATGTCTTGGTTTCGATTGAAGGTTACCCGCCCGATCTACGCCAGCCGCCGCCGGGCTGCCGCTTTGCCGAACGTTGTCCCTTTGTGCAGGATGCATGCCATCAAACCGACCCGCCTTTGCAAATCATCGAAGACGGTCGGGCAGCGGCTTGCCTGCGCTCAAGTGAAATGGACGCTCTGCGCTTGCAGGCGGAAGACCCCACGCTCTGGCAGCATGTTGAAGTTACACAGCAGTTTGAGGGAGATTGGTCAATCCCTCCCCCCGACCCTCTCCCCATCGCAACAGAGAAGGGGAGCGCATCTGTCGAAGGCGCTGCGGGATTAGAGAGAAAGTCTCCTTCCTTTGCTATGGGGGGAGATTTAGAGGGGGATTCGGATGTGCTGATCGAGATGCGCAATGTATCGAAGCGCTTCAAGATTGGCGGAGGCTTGGCGGGATTGCTTCGTGGTGACAGTGAACAGACACTTTACGCCGTCAACAATATCTCCTTCACGCTGAAACGCGGTGAAAGCCTTGGGCTGGCCGGCGAATCCGGCTGCGGCAAATCTACAACAGGCAAGCTTCTGGTGAAGCTGATTGATGCTAGCGATGGGCAGATTCTTTTTGATGGCGCGGATCTGTCGCAGTTGGAAGACAAAGAACTGCTGGCATTTCGCAGCCGCGTACAATTAATGTTTCAGAATCCCTTCGAAGCGCTTAACCCGCGCTTTACTCTCTATCGCTCACTGACCGAGCCATTGATTATTCATGGCTGGAAAGACGAGGACGATCGCTTGCAACGCGTGGTTGAAACGTTGGACCGCGTTAATCTACGCCCGGCAGAAGTCTTCCTGGATAAGTATCCCCACCAACTTTCCGGAGGGCAATTACAGCGCGTGGTACTGGCTCGGGCATTGGTCTTGCATCCGGATTTCCTGGTGGCGGATGAACCGGTTTCGATGCTGGATGTTTCGGTACGCGCGGGTATTTTGAATACCACGCGACGGCTCGCGCGCGAGTTGGGATTGGCGACGGTATATATTTCGCATGATCTCTCGCTGCTGCAATATACCTGTGACCGCATCGCCATCATGTATCTGGGCGAAATCGTGGAAATCGGACCGACCAGCGAGGTCATCAACAACCCGCAACACCCTTATACGCAAGCCTTGATCGCGGCGGTGCCTGTGCCCGATCCCACCATTGCGAATCCGCCCTTGCTCATTCGGGAAGGTGTACCCCGCCCTACCGAGCAATTTATCGGCTGCCCCTTCGCGCAGCGTTGCCCGGAGGTCATGGAAGCGTGCCTGAATATTCGCCCGCCGCAGATCAGCGACGAAAACGAGCACATGGCACAATGTCACCTCTACGGCGAACACCGCCACTCGCCGAAGCTCGATCGCGAACATGAGACGGTGCTCTAGGGACTACGTTGTTAAAGGTGGCCGCCCATGACCCGGCACCGGCCAGCGGGACGAGTCTGCATAATGGAGTCGGGAGCCCTTGGACAGTGGTGAATTGTTAATATCAACCGATGCGTTGATCCGCATCTTTCTATTCTTACTGTTTGTCCCGGTTGGTCTGATTAGTTACTGGCGGCTGATCCCTCGCCTGACGCCAGCCGCCAAGCGCTTGGCGAGCGGCATGCTGGCGGCGCAGGTTCTGATAATCATTTTGTCGCTGGAATTACGACCATCTTCGAATTTTGGTGTGTGGCTCTGGCATTTCCATGAGGAATGGAACATCCCAGCCACCTTGGCATTTGTACAACTTGGTTTGGTCGGAAGCGTTGCACTGGTTACGGCCTGGCTTGCCAAGGCGCGACCCAACTGGCAGCGGCTCTACCTAACGGCTACCGGTCTGGTTTTTATGTTTCTCGGACTGGATGAGTATCTGGCCCTGCACGAATTCATTGACGGTTGGGAAATTCGTTACATCATTCTGGGCGCGGGCCTTGTCGCGGCGACTTTGCTTGTCGCTCTGCGCTCGCCGCGGCGCGAGCGAATATGGCATATTTGCCTGCTTGCAGGCCTGGCTATGAGTGTGGTAGGCGCGATGCTGTTCAACGCGCTGCCGACGACCTGTGGCAATTTGGGATTCTTGCAAATCGACGGCTGCCTGCAGTTTTTCTTCCAGGAAGAATCGCTCGAGTTTCTGGGCATCTGGCTGACACTGGTCGCGATTCTTGGCATGTTTTCCGAAGCGGTGCCGAGGCCACAGTCCTTTGTTAGGCGTTTTCTGTTTGCTTTGCCCGTTCTGTGGATTCTCCTTCTATTTCTCAATTCGCTTCTCCCTCGACTTGAACTGCTTCTCCTGGCTCAGCCTGTATCCATAGAGTACGAGACGGATGTAAGTTTGCATGGCTATCGCATCGATAGCGGCAAAGAGGTCGCCCTGCTGCGGCTGTATGCATCTGCCAAGCAACGGGATTACATGGGTCTGGGCTTCTCCATTCACCTGGTTGACCAAGTCACCGGCGAGTCTGTCGCTGGCCGCGATGACTGGGCGGATCGTCAGCATGGCTTCTGGTTTTTCGGTCCCAGACATACCCCGCTTTACCGACAGTGGCTGGAGCTCGCTATCCCGCCGCAGGCTCCGGCCAACCGGGCGCTTTGGGTTGTGCTGACGCTCTGGCGTAAAGAGAGAGGGGCGTTCGAGTCTCTAACGGTGCTTAACAGCGACCAGCAAATGCTGAATGATTCGCAAGTTGTCCTGGGCGAGTTGGTAGTGCCGGCGGTGTCGACTGCCGCTTCGTCCAATCCGCTGGCAAATTTTGACAACGGAT
The DNA here is from genome assembly GCA_965262335.1 of Phototrophicaceae bacterium. Taxonomy (GTDB): domain Bacteria; phylum Chloroflexota; class Anaerolineae; order Aggregatilineales; family Phototrophicaceae; genus UBA6055. The sequence continues at coordinate 474,683 of OZ253529.1, read as the reverse complement.
TTGCGCTCGACGCCGTCGACCTGCCGGAGCGCGCCCGAGCCGGCGAGACCCTGACTATCCCATTTTCTTGGCGCAGCGAGATGCCCGGTCAAGAAGACCACGTGCAGTTTCTACATTTTGGTCACGCGGAGAGCGGCGAATGGTGGATATACGACCAGCATCCTCTAGGACCTCGATTGCCTACCCGGCTATGGTACAGTGGCCTTGCCGATAGTGAAGTCTGGCCGGTTCCGCTCCCCGCAGACCTGGTGCCCGGTCGATATACAATCTTCACCGGGCTGTATCGTACGCGTGATTCGGAGCGTGTGCCAGTTAGCGATGCGGACGGAACGCCTTGGCTCGATGCCCGAGTGCCCCTGGGCGTCCTGTTTGTAGAGCGATGAGGGATGAATTCTTGCCAGAAGTGGGAGTTTCGTGCTAATGGACAACGGATCACTATACACGACAGTCGAGACACTTACTCGCATCATTGTCCCGCCGTTGTACGTGCTGGTTGGTTTGGCTGTTTACCGGTGGCTTCTGCCCCACCTCTCTCCAGCATCCAAGCGCCTGGCGAGCTTCATGCTGGCGGCGCAGGTGCTGACAATCAGCATGTCGGTATACTTTGAGTTGTCCTCGAGTTTTCAAGTCTGGTTGTGGCATCTTCACAAAGAATGGAACGTGCCCGCTACACTCGCGTCGACGCAAATGGCTCTGGTTGGGGGAGTTGCGCTCGTGTGTGCCTGGCTTTCCAGGTCACGCGTGGCATTTCAGCGCCTCTACCTTGTCGGAATCGGTTTGGTATTCCTGTTTCTGGCGTATGATGAATACTTTACGGTACATGAATATCGGATAAGTTGGAAATACTACATTGCTCTGGGCGCGTCTGTAGTAGCAGCTACGCTGGTTGTGGCTGCGCTCTCTCCGCGGCAGTCTTGGAAATGGCATACTTGCCTGCTGGCCGGTCTGGCAATAAGTGCCGCGGGTGCAATCCATGTCGAACAGTTTGGAAGTGTCTGCGGCGATTATGGGTTGCTGTACATCGACGAATGCCCGCCCCCTACAACTTGGGCTTTGGAAGAAATCCTCGAGTTTTTGGGTATCTGGCTCACGCTGGTCGCCATTCTCGGCCAGTTTTCTGATGTATCGCCGCCGGCACATCGTTCACAAAAAGCGCTATATTTGCTGCCGGCGCTTTGGATCGTCGTAATTGTCCCGAGTGCGCCTATTTGGCCCATTGCGCGCCAAGTAGGCGCTTCGCCAGCAGCCGTAGAGTTCGAGTCGGGCGCAGGTCTGCATGCCTACCACATAGATAAAAGAAAGAAGAATTTTACTGTACGTCTGTTTTTGTCTCCGGAACGATGGGATTATGACGGGCTGGGCTATTCCATTCATCTTGTCGACCAGGTCAGCGCGGACTCAATCGTCAGCCTCGACACATATGCGCATCGCCGCCTCGAATTCAGTCTGGGACCAGGATATGTTCCCGTTTATCGACAGTGGAAGCGAATGGAATTTCCACCCCACACACCGGTCAACCGTGCGCTCTGGGTCGTGCTGGCGCTGTGGCATAAGAAGACCGACAAATTCGAATTCCAAAATATCATCGCCAGCAACCTCCAACTCGTCAGCGATACGCAAGTTGTCCTGGGCGAGTTTGTATTGCCGGCAGAGTCGGCTGCGACTTCGACTACCCCGCTGGCCATATTTGACAACGGCTTCACTCTCTACGCCGTCGACATGCCGGCACGCGCCCGATCCGGCGCGACCCTGACCATCCCGTTTTCGTGGACAAGCGATGTCCGGGGTCGCGAGGACCACGTGCAATATCTGCATTTTGGTCATGAAGAGAGCGGCACCTGGTGGGTCTATGACCAACAGCCGCTGGGGCCTCGATTGCCTACACGACTGTGGTACAGTGGCCTTGCCGATAGTGAGATCTGGCAGGTGCCGCTCCCGGCGGACTTGGCGCCCGGACGATATACAGTCTTTACCGGGCTGTATCGCACGCGTGATCAACAGCGGGTGCCAGCGAGCGACGCGGCGGGCAATCCCTGGCTTGACGCCCGTGTGCCGCTGGGAACACTTGTCATAGGGTGATGAATCTTGGAGAAGAATACGTATGACCCGGCCGGGACCAGAGGAATACGGCTGCACAATGGAGTCGGGAGCCCATGGATATTGGTGAATTCGTTACTTCAACCCGAACATTGATCCGCATCTTTGTCATCTTGCTGTATGTCGTGGTTGGCGTCGTCTGTTACTGGCGGCTGATTCCCCGCATGTCGCCAACAGCCAAGCGATTGGCAAGCGTCATGATGGTGGCGCAGATTATCGTAATCGCTATATCGCTGGAATACCGACCAGAATCAGAATTTGAGGCTTGGCTCTGGAACCTGCATAAGGAGTTGAACATCCCAAATGTACTCTCCTCCACGCAACTGGCGCTGGTCGGGTGTCTTGCCCTGATCACCGCCTGGCTTGCCCGGGCGCGATCGGCTTGGCTTAGGCTGTACTGGGTTGGGATTGGACTGGCTATTGCTTATCTTGGGACGGATGAGTTTTTCGACTTGGCAGCATCCTTAGGCTTAGGGAGTATCAGGGGCCAACGCTTTATGATGCTCGGCGCGGCGATGGTATTGGCAACGACGCTGGTAGCATTGCGTTCGCCGAGGCGCGCACAGTTGTGGCATGGTTGTCTGCTGGCTGGTCTCTCGTTTATTGCCATGGGCGGCCTGGTGCTGGATGAACTGCCGGAAATCTGCGGCAATCTAGGGTTCTTGCGCATCGAAGGGTGCCTCAATTTCCAGACGCCTGAAGAAGTCATCGAACTGCTGGGCGGGTGGCTGGCGCTGGTTGCCATGTTGGGCCAGTTTTCCGACGAGATACCGACGCCACAGGCCCGCGTCCGCCGGCTCTTGTATGCCTTGCCCGCCCTTTGGATACTCCTGCTTACCCATCAGTCCCTCATCCCCGATCTTGAATTGCGGCTAATGGCTCGTCCGGCCTCGGTACAGTTCGAGTCGGAAGTGCACCTGCAGGGCTACCGCATAGAAAGCGCAGAAGGAGCCTACAACATCCGGCTCTTTGTGGCTGCACATGGATGGTATTATCCGGGATTGGGTTATTCTGTGCACCTGGTTGACCAGTCCAGCGGCGAGTCTGTCGCCAGCCGCGACGCCTATGTGGATCAGCAGCCCGTAGGCAGGCTGCTCGCACCCGGCGGCGCGCACATTTACCGACACTTGATAGAAGTTCAGATTCCACCGCAGGCTCCGGCCAACCGCGCGCTTTGGGTCGTGCTGACTCTCTGGCGCGAAAAGGACGGCGAATATGAGCTACAAGAGATCCTCGCCAGCGACCATCGACTGTTGAGCGATTCGCAAGTTGTCCTAGGCGAGATAGTCCTGCCGGCTGTGTCAGCTGGCCCCGCGCCTGTCACGCTGGCTGTATTTGACAACGGCTTCTCTCTCGACGCCGTCGACTTGCATGAACGCGCCCGGCCCGGCGAGACTCTGACTATCCCAGTCTTTTGGCGCAGCGAAGTCGCTGGTCGTGAAGACTTTGTGCAATTCCTACATTTCAGCCACAATGAGAGCGGCGCCTGGTGGGTCTATGACCAACAGCCGCTGGGGCCTCGATTGCTTACACGACTGTGGTACAGTGGCCTTGCCGATAGTGAGATCTGGCAGGTGCCGCTCCCGGCGGACTTGGCGCCCGGACGATATACAGTCTTTACCGGGCTGTATCGCACGCGTGATCAACAGCGCGTGCCAGCGAGCGACTCGGCGGGCAATCCCTGGCTTGACGCCCGTGTGCCGCTGGGCTCTATAATGGTAGAGGGATGATAGATTGAAAGGAGTCAAATTGACCCCGCGCTTGCCGTCGAAATACGGCTGCACTGTAGAGTCAGGAACCTATGGGCAATAGTGAGTTCGTAGTGTCAACGGAAGCTTTGATCCGGGTTTTCGTCTTCTTGCTGTATGTACCGACCGGCCTGATTAGTTACTGGCGGTTGTTTCCACGCTTGTCGCCTACATCCAAGCGCTTGGCGAGCGGCATACTGGCGGCGCAGGTACTGGTCATCTTGGTGTCGCTGGAGATGCAATCGTACTCGAGCGTAGAAAGGTGGCTCTGGCATCTAAAGTCGGAGTGGAACATCCCAGCCACTCTTGCGTCAACACAACTGGCGCTGGCCGGCGGCATCGCGCTCATAACGGCATGGTTTGCCAAGGCGCGTCCAGTCTGGCAGCGTCTTTACCTAGTCGGAATAGGTCTGGTTTTCCTGTTTCTTGGGCTGGATGAATACCTTACTCTTCACGAAGGTTCCCCGAATTGGGAAAGAAATTACACGGTACTCGGCGCAGTGCTCGTAGTGACAACGTCGCTTGTGGCTGCGCGGTCGCCTCGGCGGCTATGGATATGGCATTTTTGCCTCCTGACCGGCCTTGCCATGAGCGCAGCGGGTGGCATTCTCCTTGAGCTACTACCGCCAACCTGTGACAGTTTTGGAGTACTGCGGCTCGACCAATGTCTGAATTTCTTTCATTGGGAAGAATTCCTCGAGTTTGCAGGTGTCTGGCTGGCGCTCGTTGCCTTGCTTGGCCAGTTATCTGACGCCGTGCCGATGCCAAATCGCCGCGTACGTCGCGTCTTGTATGCGTTGCCAGCGATTTGGATTCTCCTGCTCTTCTTGAATTCTCTTATTCCCCGCCTTGAACTCAGACTCTTTGCTCAGCCAGCCATCGTAAAGTTCGAATCCGGCGTGTACCTGCGCGGCTACGGCATAGGCAACGGAGCGGGGGCTTCTAGCCTCCGGCTTTATGCATCCGCCCGGCGGTGGAAATACATGGGCCTGGGCTATTCAGTACATCTGGTCGACTTAGTCAGCGGCGACTCTGTCGCCAGCCATGACGAGTGGGCGGATCATCAATCTGGTTTCTGGCTGTTGGCTCCAGACGATTCACCTGTTTTCCGACACTATATGGAGTTCAGAATCCCGCCGCATGCGTCAGCCAACCGCGCGCTATGGATTGTTCTGACGCTCTGGCGAAAACAGGATGACGATTTCGTCTACCAGCGTGTCCTCTCTAGCGACCGCCATCTACTCAGCGAAACGCAAGTTGTCTTGGGCGAACTGGTCTTGCATACTGATTCACCAGCACCGTCGACCGTCCCGCTGGCCATATTTGACAACGGTTTCGCTCTCGATGCCGTCGACCTGCCCGAATATGCCCGAGCCGGCGAGACCCTAAATATCCCAGTCTCTTGGCGCAGCGATGTTAAGGGTTCAGAGGACCACGTGCAATATCTGCATTTTGGTCATGAAGAGAGTGGCACCTGGTGGGTCTATGACCAGCAACCGTTGGGTCCTCGATTGCCAACCCGTCTATGGTACAGTGGCCTTGCCGATAGTGAGATCTGGCAGGTTCCGCTTCCTGCCGACCTTGCGCCCGGGAAATACAGTGTCTTTACCGGGCTTTATCGCACGCGCGATCAGGAACGCGTGCCAGTTAGCGATGCGGATGGAGCGACTTTTGTCGACGCCCGCGTACCTCTGGGTACATTGATTGTCGAGAGTGCCTAGACATCGCCGGGCCAGCGATGAGAAAACCTTGGAGTCCGCATAACCCTGCGCTAATCGGTGGGACGTAGTTGCGAAGAGGGGGAAAGATCAGGTGAACAGTGGTGAGTTGCTAGTTTCAACCGAGGCATTGATTTTCCTATTTGTCTTCTTTTTGTATTTGCCTGTCGGTCTTATCAGTTTTTGGGCCATTTTCCCACGCCTGTCCCCTGCATCCAGGCAATTGGCGAGCGCCTTTCTGGCGGCACAAATATTTATGATCGTAATGTCGCTGGGACTCCAAAAATCATCGAGTGCTGGCGCTTATTTGTGGGATTTGGATATGGAAGGGAACATACCAACTATACTCGCGTCGGCGCAACTGGCATTGGTCGGCGGCGTTGCGCTGGCGACTGCGCGGTTTGCCAAGGCTCGACCCACTTGGCAACGGCTCTATCTGGTCGGGCTCGGCTTGGTGTTCCTATATTTGGCGCTGGACGAGTACTTCGCAGTTCACGAATTCGTTCAAAATTGGTGGAAATACTATACTGCGCTCGGCGCAGTAGTGGTAGCGGCAACGGTGCTTGTGGCCATGCATTCGTCGCGGCGGGATTTTATATGGCAGGTATGCTTGTTGACCGGTCTGGCAATGAGCGCGTCAGGCGCTATCGTGTTAGATAAGTATCAGAGCGAAATGATTTGTTGGAGTTGGGAATTCTTGCGCCTGGACAAGTGCTTGCAGTTTGACCACTTTGAAGAAACGCTCGAGTTTCTGGGTATTTGGATAGTATTGGTTGCGATGCTGGTTCAGTTTTCGGATGTGGCGTCGAGGCCACGACTACTTGTCCGGCGCGCCATTTACGCATTGCCTGCGCTCTGGATTCTCATACTTGTCCAGATTCTCCTTGTTGACATCCTTGAATTGCGGTTGCTGGCTCAGCCGGCTTCTATACAGTTCGAGTCAAGAGTACATTTGCTTGGATACCGTCTAGACGGCGGAGAGAATAGTTCCGTCCTTCGGCTTTATTCAACTGTCAGAAATCACGATTACTTTGACCTGGGTTATTCAGTGCATTTTGTCGACCAGGTTAGCGGAAACTCCGTCGCCAGCCGCAACGAGAACGCGGATCGCACTGTAGATGTGCTGCGCTTTCCCATGCATAGCTATAATTACCGACAATTGATAGAAGTTCAGATTCCACCGCAGGCTCCGGCCAACCGCGCGCTTTGGGTCGTGCTGACTCTCTGGCGCGAAAAGGACGGCGATTATGTGCCACAAGAGATCCTCGCCAGCGACCACCGACTTCTGAGTGATACGCAAGTTATTCTAGACGAGTTGATCATACCTTCACCCTCAACGGCTTCGTCAGCCGACGCGCTGGCCTTATTTGACAATGGCTTCACGCTCGATGCCGTCGACCTTCCCGAATACGCCCGAGCCGGCGAGACCCTAAATATCCCAGTCTCTTGGCGCAGCGATGTTAAGGGTTCAGAGGACTACGTGCAATTTCTACATTTTGGTCACGAAGAGAGCGGCACCTGGTGGGTCTATGACCAGCAACCTCTGGGCCCGCGCTTGCCAACTCGTCTTTGGTACAGTGGTCTTGCAGATAGTGAAGTCTGGCATGTTCCGCTTCCTGCCGACCTTGCGCCCGGACAATATACGATCTATACCGGGCTGTATCGCACGCGTGATTCGGAGCGGGTTCCAGGCAACGGCGCGGACGGTACGCCCTGGCTTGATGCTCGTGTGCCTTTAGGAATCCTGACAATTAAGCCATAATGCTCTGGAACAACACTAAGAGGGGACTTGAATATGGAAACCATGTTAGCTGCTGTCATTCATGAACATGGCGAGCGTGATGTCGTGCGCCTGGAACAATTCCCTATCCCGGAACCGGCGCCGCACGAGGTAAGAATCAAGGTACATGCTTGTGCGCTGAATTGGTTGGATGTTGGCATTCGCCGCGGGCCCCAATTCGGCACGATTCCTTTGCCTTTGATCACCGGAGTTGATGTTTCCGGCGTGATAGACAGCATCGGTTCCGGCGTTGAAGGCTGGCAAGCAGGTGATGCGGTGACGTTTTTCTCGCTGGTAACCTGCGGCCAATGCGAATTCTGCCGCCAAGGCGATGTCAGCATTTGTGCCGAACATCGGATTATCGGCGAGCATATCAACGGTGGCTTGGCTGAATTTGTAGCCGTGCCTGCGCGCAACTTGATCGCCAAACCAATAAATCTATCGCATGTAGAAATGGCTGCGCTGCCCGTGGTCGCCACGACCGCCTGGCACATGTTAATCACGATCGCGCGCTTGCGGGCCGGCGAGACTGTCTTCATTCCGGGCGCGGGCGGTGGCGTGGCCAGCTTGGGCATTCAAATCGCCAAACATGCTGGCGCAAGAGTAATCGCCAGCAGTTCCACCAGCGAAAAGATGGAAAAAGCGCGGGCGCTTGGCGCCGAATATGTGGTCAATTATCGCGAGCCGGACTGGGTGCAGCAGGTCCTTGATGCCTGTGATGGCCGGGGTGTCGATGTCGTGCAAGACAATGTAGGTGGCAAGACTTGGGCCAATTCTTTGCGTACTCTGGCCCGTAATGGGCGACTGGTTGTCTGCGGATCACATTCCGGCAAGAGTTTTGAACTGGCGATCCCGCAGATCTATCACCGGCAATTGAGCATCCTGGGAGCTAACGGTGGCACATTTAACGAGATGTCGACCGTTGTTGAGCTGGCGAATCAGGGGGTATTGCGACCTGTCATTCATGCCGTGCTACCATTGTCGCAGATTCATGAGGGTCATCGCATCCTGGAAGAGCACGACCACTTTGGCAAAGTGGTAATCGAAATCCACCGCTGACCGTCAGAGTGCAGCTAGAACACCTCGAAGGCATGACAATCTGTTAGAATGTCGGCAACTTGCTGGTTCACTATTGCTCGGCCGTCGCGTCAACACTGGCCCCTGGGCAGCGAACCGGTCTGCCACGATCACATAATATGCTGAACAATTCTGTTTGCACGAGCAAGGCAGTTTGCTGAAGAGGAAAGTCTATGAGCCAGCGACCCAACATATTGTTTATCATGACAGACCAGCAGCGAAGCGATACGATTCGCGGCTTGGGCAATCAAGAAATACGCACGCCTGTCCTCGATTCGCTGGTTCAGAGCGGCACCGCTTTCACCAACTGTTACACACCGTCGCCAGTATGTGTTGCTGCGCGGAGTGCGACCATTACTGGTGTAGCGCCCCATTTGAATGGCTGCACATCCAACAACGAATCGCCGATGCATCTACAAAGTATCATGCAAGTGTTGCAGGATGCCGGCTATCGCACGCATGGCATCGCCAAAATGCATTTCAATCCACAAGTTGATGCCATGTGGGGATTTGACAGCCGGGATATCTCTGAAGAAGGCGCCAGGCAACCGAATAGTCGCAATGACTTTCATAAGTATTTATATGAAAACGGATACGGCCATGTGCTGGAGCCGCAGGGCATACGTAGCGAAATGTATTATATTCCGCAACCGTCGCAGCTGCCGGCCGCGCATCATCACACCAAATGGGTGGCGGACCAAGCAATCGACTTTCTGGCGCGGCGGGACCGCCAGCAGCCATTTTTCCTCTGGACGAGTTTCATTAAACCTCATCCGCCCTTTGAATCGCCGGTCCCCTGGAACAAACTCTATCGTGCGGCGGATTTGCTTCCGCCACATCGCCCTGAAGGTTTTGAGCGATTGCTGAGTTATTGGAATCATCATCAGAATCGTTATAAGTACCGCGACAAGGGCTATGACGAAATGCTCTTCCGCAGCATCAAAGCGATGTATTATGCCTGCATTTCCTTTATCGACTTCAATCTCGGGCGAATCCTTGAGGCATTGGGCGACGATATGAATAATACGATCATTGTCTATACCTCCGATCATGGCGAAATGCTGGGCGATTACGGCAGTGTCGGCAAGCGCACGATGTTGAATCCGGCCGTGAAAGTCCCCATGATCTTGAACGCGCCCGACATGCCCGAAGCGGGTAAACGAATTGATGCGCCGGTCAGCCTGCTGGATCTATTCCCAACTTTCGCGGCCGCCGCCGGTGCCGATGTTTCGCCTCCATCACCCGATGGCATGGACTTGTTCACGATCGCCGCGGGCAACGGTGAGCGGGAGGTCGTCTATAGCCAATTTAGCGAGGGCAATACAGGCTTGTACATGATCGCCGGACGCGACTTGAAATATGTCTATTCCGCGGCTGACCAAAAGGAATGGCTTTTTGATCTGCGCATTGATCCGCGTGAAACGAAGAATTGGGCCGGCAACCCGCACTATAACCAACGCTTGCGCGAGATTCGACGAAAACTCATCCAACGCTACCAACGCGATGGCTATGACCTGGCGATACAGGACGGTGCCTGGCGTGATTTTGATCCACCGACCTTTCCCGATCCTGAAAGAGAAGACGGTTTGTTATTCCAGGATCCGCCGCATCTTTCCGATCTGCTGAAAAGCCTGGGTCCCTACGCCGAGCAATGATTGGCAGCTGCAATGTGAAGCTTCGCACATTACAATGATGTAAGCTATTGTCGCCGTTCAACTTAAGATTGCCCTCGCTTGCGTTGCTCGATCTGTACCCGCAGGCGCTCCATCAAATCGACGCCCATCTGGCGGCAGAGGTCGATCATATCGATGGGCACCCAGTTCTCGATAAGATAATCGCCCTCGCGCCTATACCAATCGAAGTCGCGCATGGTCATGAGCTTGCCCGTGGCGGGGATGCCGGCGTAGTCACCGTGATTGTAGGAGAAAGCCATATCCCAAATGCCGCCGCAGGCGTACATGCCCTCGCTTATGAAGCCCACGCCGACGCCGGCACGCTCGACCTCGAGCTGGCGATCGCCGAAACCGTGCAGCCAATTGCGCTGGTGAAAGTCTTCGAATTCTTCCAAGGTGAAGCAGCCGCCGATGCCGCTGGGACCATACCACTTCATATCGAGGGACCAGTATTTGTCCTGCTCCATCCGGCTCATATCGTCGCCGTCGCGGCTGCGCACGTAGCGCATCAATCCCTTGCCCATCGCCTCCACCAATTGCATGGATTTGCGGGATTCCAGCGAGTCTTGTTCCATATGCAGGATGCCGTCTTTAGTGACGGGACCAGGGATCTTGCCACCGTCGAAACCGGGCGACGGCGGCAGGACTTGGTAGCCGGCTTGCCGCGCAACCGACAGGACGTCATATTGGACGTAGCTCGCGGCGATTTTGCCTTCGTGCATCCGGTAGAACTGCCCGAACCAGATGTTGGTCTTGATGCCAGTGGCAGGTATGCCCAGCCAGTCGTTGACGAATGTGCCAGTGAGGTAGCCGCAAGCCGAAACCCATTCGGTGCCTGCTTCACCTCCCCACTCCGAAATGCCGCTTTCGATGCCGCCCATAAAGACGTAGGGCCGGATCTTGATATCGGGGAAGGAGTGCATCAGCGGTAGCCAGAAGCCGGAGATGAGGTTTTCCACGCCAAGGAGCTGGTCGATCGGCGCGGAGCCGTTCCAGTCGACATCTTCATGCACAGCGGCGCGGACGGCGGCGGGTACGTTGTCGACGCCGACGTGATTCAGCTTCTGCCAGTAATCCCATACGATTTCTTTGTTACGTTGGTTCAATTCGTTCGACATTTCTTCACGTCCTTTCGTGATATTGGAGGCAAATGCTACGAGCTAAGCCGTCGCTTCTGAGCGTGACTTGCGTGGCAGAAAGACACCGGTGAGGACAAGCGACCATGCGAGCAGCGCCCAGATGCTGAAGCCGGGAATGAAAGTATCGAAGAGATCACGTGATGCGCCGACGACAATGGGCGAAACGAACATGCCGAATCCGGCGATGGTCAATGACGCGCCCCAAACTACAGTGATCTTCCGTGGCGTCATCCAGGGCAGCTGCATCGGCAAGGTGAGCAAGATAGGCTGGTATACCCAGGTCCCTATGCCCAACATCAGAACGGCGATGAAAATGGCGTAGGTATCTTGCAGAAGAAAGGCGCCGAAGCCACCAATGCCGACCAGTATGCCGGGGATGATGAATAAGGGCCGGCGCGCCTTGACTTTCAGCGTAAGATAGCCGCCGATGAGTACGGATATCACGCCAATTGACGGGAGCAGACCGGTAATATAGCCCGCCTGTTCTAGGGTCATGCCGCGAAATTCGTGGAGATATGTCGGCAGCCAGCTTGTGATGGCGGCGTAGTTGATGAATACCAGAGCATCGCCGACGACCAGCAAAAAAATGGTCCTGTTGCGAAAAACCTGCCACACCTCTCGCAGAGTGAATATTTTGCTGGCTTCCTGTGTGGTGGAACCGGCTTTGCCGAAGACGCTCCAGGCGAAGGCGCCGAGTAGACCAAGAGTACCGAAGACTCCCAAGACGGCTTCCCAAGTCATCATGTGTGACAGGGGGACGGCTGTTGAGATCGACAGGGCGACACCGAGACTGATGACGACCAGCAGGAGGGTATTGATAACGGGAACTTCTCGCGGACGGAACCACTGCATGATGAGCGACGCGGTGGCGGTCATCATAATGCCGGCGCCTAAGCCGTAGAGCAGGCGCAGCAAAATCATCGCCGAGAAGTCGGAGGCCAAGGGGGAAAAAGCCAGCGAGCCGAGCATAAACCAGCTTATGGTAAAGCTGCGATTAAGTCCGAAACGGTTGATGATCAGGCTGCCAGGGAGTCCGGTTAACGCTTTGACGACGGTAGGCAGGGCGATCAGTAGGCTGGCGCCCGCGCGTGAGATTCCGTAGTCATCGATTACCAGGGGCAGCAAGGGGGTTACGCTAAAGAAATTTAGTCCGATTGATAAGTGAGCGGCGAGGATGAGCGCGCCAATCAGAAAGCGGTAACGCGGATGAACCCGTGCTTCCGCGGCAGTAATTTCGCTGAAAGTGACCGCCACGACTAGCCCTTCACCGCGCCGGAGGTCAAGCCCTTGACCAGTTGCCCCTGGAAAATGAAAACAACAATGATGATGGGAACCGCCGCGGAGACCGCCGCCGCCGCCGCTAGCGTGATATGGCCGGGATCTTCGCCGCCCGCGTACTTCGAGATAGCCACCGTCAAGGTCCAGTTGGATTGCGTGAGGATACGCACCAGCAGAAAATCGCTGTAGGCCAGCAGCAACGTGAAGAGCGCGGTCGAGATGATGCCGGGCCACATGATGGGAATGATGACGCTGGTGAAGGCGGTCAGACGATTTGCCCCATCGACCATCGCCGATTCCTCGATCTCTTTGGGAATGTTCATGAAAAAGCTGCGCAGCATCCAGATAGTGAAAGGCTGATTGATGGCGACTAGCGTGATAATCAGCAATATATGCGTGTCGTACAATCCCGAGCGCTGACCGAACCACCAATAGGGCAAGATGTAAGACAGGCCGGGCAAAGAGCGAAAGCCAAGCGCTGCCACGAGTATGATGACGCCGGCTAGCCCGGCGTAACGAGACAGCGCATAGCCGGCCAGGCAGCCTATCGAGATGGATATACAGATCGTGCCGGCGGTCACAATAATGGTGTTGAGAAAATAGCGATAAAATCGCTCGGTCTTGATGAATGATGGAATCTGAAGCAGCACGAAGAAGCCAACGGCCAGCACCGCAAGATAGACATAGCCACGCGATATGGGAAAGCGCTGGGCATTGATAGCGATAAACACTAGCAAGCCAAAAATGGCCACCAGAACCAGCGTGACCAGCAGCGGTTCGTCGGGAATCGACTTGAGCCACAGATCGGTGTAATTGTCGGCGGTCGGCTCAAATATGAATAGGGGCACGCGTGAATTGGCTTGCCGCGGTGTCTTGAAGGACTGCAGCGTGGTCCAGAAGAATGGCAGCACGCTGAAGCAGGCGTACAGCGTCAAGATAACGTATATCACTGCCAGAACATAGCGATTCTCGATCCGTTTCACTTTATCGCTCCTCGATCTGCTCTTTATAGGTGCGATAAAGGAAAGGCAAGAGGACGACCAGGATCATAATCACGGTAATTACGGACATGGCATTGGCTTTGCCGAGCCGCTGGACGCTCATGGCGGTGCGGAAGGTATAGAGCATCATGACTTCGGCTTTGTAGACGGGGTTCTGTTCAGTGAGCACGAAGACGCTATCGAAAACGCGATAGGCATCCATGATAGAAATCAAACCTATGAATATGAAAAGCGATCGCAAATGAGGAATCATGATATGCCGAACCTGGCGCAGGCGCGTGGCGCCGTCAATCATTGAGGCCTCGACCAGTTCGTTAGGCAGGGTTTGCAGGCCGGCGAAGAATACAATGAGCGGGAAGGGCGTTGCTGCCCAAAGCGCGTGAATGATAATCAGCGATTTAACGGACTGCTCAGTAAGAATAAAACGCGCGCCGACTATTTCGCGAAAAGCCCAAGCCACGAGACCGCCAGACTCGAAGAGTTGTTTTACCATCAGCGTACCAACGACGGGCACGACGATGAACGGCATCAGAAATGCTGCAATAAAGATGCCGCGGATGCGCTTGGAGACCTGATCCAGCAGTACGGCGATTAGAAAGCCGGTGAAGATCTGCATCGGCACGGCGATGACGATAAAGGTAAATGTGAACGTGAACGAAGACCAGAATTTCAGATCGCCGAACACTTCAACGTAATTGGTCAAGCCGACAAATACTGGTGCATTGATATTGCGAAATGTGATGAAGTGCATGCTCAGCCAGACGGAGGTGACGAGCGGGAACACCATCAGCATCAGCATGACGAAGAGACTGGGGGTCATGAACATGTAGAAAGTGCGTCTATTCATGGGCGCGCTCTAATGGTCTCGGCAGCGCAGAGCGATCAATGCGCAACCTTTGGCAAGCCGGAAACTTTGGAAATGCAGGGACTGCACCTCAAATATATGGATAGAGCGGTGAGGGTCGAGCCCAATGGCCGACCCTCACACTCAGGGCAAACTGATATTTGCCGATGCTTTAGCCGTCGATGAATCCTTGAGTCGTCGCTTCGGCAGTGTATTCGTCGGCGGCGGCTTGCAGCGCTTCTTCTGGCGTGAGTTCACCGGAACCGACCAAGGGCAGCCAGTTGCTGAGGGCGGTACGGAAGAGCGACGCAGCTGGACGCATCGAATACGAACCTACACCTTCGGCCACGGAGGTACCCATCGCAGAGAAGTAGCGTCCGCCACCGCCGGCTTCGATCACCGACGTACGAAGGATCGGCCCGTGCGCCGCGCCTTCGGCCTGGCTCGCCTTGTCTACGGTCTCCATAATGACGCGAAAGACCAGATCGTGATCCGCGCCGGACCGCTTGGTAACAGACAAGGCGTCAATCCAGGCGGACCCTCCCAGAATGCCGCTGTCTGGATCGGGGATAGGCGCAGGCGAGAAGCCGATGATGCCAACGTAGTCGGACTTTTCTGGATTGTCCATGTTAGCCGCGCGGCTGGCCCAGATATTGACGAAGGCAAGTCTGCCTGTTTCCATGCCGATCTCACTGTCGTCAATGCTGTAGGTCAAGCCTTCGACGCCCATGCAGCCATCGACAACTTCCTGCATCTTGTTCAATGCGGCCACGCCCGCCTCGCTATTGAAGGCTGGCGTGTTGTCGTCATTTATGTGGACGCCGCCAAAGGCTCTTAAGAAATGCATGAACTCGATCTCCCAAGCCCAGCCAGCGTGCAGATTCATGGTGAAGGGCAAGTCGATGCTCGGCTCTTGCTTGAGCACGTCGCAGGCATCGATCACGTCGTCGTAGGTAGCCGGTGGATCTAGATCGTACTTCTCAAAGAGGTCGGACCGGTAAAAGATATGGAAGGTGTTCTGCATGAACGGCACACCGTAGATGTTGCCATCGATCGTAACCCCATCCCAAGCCGTCTGAGGAATATCGCCAAGGTCGTACTCGTCCCAGTATTTCTCGACCAAGTCGTTAAGCGGTTGTAGGGCGTCAAACTCGTTCAACTCCGCAATGCGCGACAAGTCCGTGTGGAGTAGCGCCCAAGGCGAGTCGCCACCCCCGGCCAGAGCCAGGTTCACCTGTTCCGTTGAACTGCCCGAATCTAGCAGCTGCGCGTTGACAGCCAAGTTATCAACATCGTTGCATTTTTCCAGCTCATCGGCCATGAACTCAATGAGCGGAAATGCCACACCTATAAAGTTGACTTCTGCCGCCGATTCGGGCGGATCGAGGTCACAGGGGTCCATATCTTGGGCGTAGACCGGCACCAGCAATAGCAAAAGCAAAAGCAATACAGTTATCTTCTTCATCGAAAACTCCTCTTTTTTGATTAAGCGAATCCAAAAGCGGAGGCGCAATCCGTTTCTACCGCTAACACGACATCTCGCAACTTCTGACCAAGCTCAGGCAGTGGGCCCCACGTATAGCCACAAAACCTCGACAATGACGAGATGAGCAATAACAGATCGCTACCACGCTGCGTCCATAGTAACAAAATGCCGTCCGGTACGCAAATAATGCGTCTAGCGACTTTCTAGTCTTTGACCTTTGCCACGAGCCAGGTGATTGCGCTACAATCGGCGGCAATTTGTTGGCTCCTGTGCCGGAAAGTGACTCACCAACTATGATGACGTTAAGCGCTTTTGGCGATGAAACAGCCGTTGATTTTGAAGAACAGTTGCAAGTATTGCAACGCTTGCAGATACCCTTGATTGACGTACGCGCGGCTTGGGGCGTGAATTGCTCACAATTTGACAACGAACACGTCAAGCGCATCAATGATCTATGCAGGAAATATGACATCCAGGTCATATGCATGAGCGCACCCGTAGGCAAATCTCCCATACAAGATCCTATCAGCATAGAATGCGAACGACTGCAACGCATCGGTGACATTGCGTATCAGCTGGGCACACGCAATATTCGCATCTTCTCCTTTTATCCGGTGTACGATGTCGATGATGCCACGCTGCAATCGTCAATCGACCGCCTGGGTGTTCTGACGGATATTGCCGCGGCGAACGATTTGCAATTGTTACTGGAAAACGACAAAGGCCTGGTTGGCGATCTGCCGGAACGGTGCCTGGCAATCATGCAGGCGATTGGTTCGCCACATTTTCGCTTCATTTGGGATCCAGCCAACTTCGTGCTATGTGGCGCCGCGGAACAGGTTGACACCTGGTGGGACGCGCTGCATCCCTACATCGGCTACATCCACATCAAAGACGCCAAACTAGCGGACAAATCTGTGACACCGGCTGGCGACGGTGATGGGCAACTAAGGGAATTGCTGACACGTCTGAAGGCGACGGGTTATGATGGCATTCTGTCTCTCGAACCGCATCTTGTAGAAGCGCGGCACTCGAGCGGTTTCAGTGGCGCCGATGGCATGGCAATGGCGGTCACTGCGCTGCGGAAGTTGATGACGGAAGTGGGGATAAAAGCGGGGTGATTCTACCCCAAAATCACGATATGAACTTCGCGCGGACCGTGCGCGCCCTTGACCAGCTCGTGACCGATATCCGCCGTCTTGCTGGGACCCGTGACCACGGTGGTATTGCTCGATTTGGTAAAAGCCGGATAACCGAGCTGCTGCTGCGCCTGTTGCCAACTCTCCAGGTCAGGCAAAATCTGCTCCGCCTTCATCAAGGCAATATGCACATCCGGCAGCAACGAAGTGCTGCGATGACGCCCCGCTCCACTTTCCAGCACCAGGCTGCCGGTCGCTGCCAGCGCTGCAGTCACACCGGTGATGCCGACCCGGACATCGCCAGCATCGTGCCTCGCTACCTTGACACCCAGAGATTCCAGCATGCTCGGCAAATCACTCATGGGCAGCTGATTTTCGTCCCAACTCAGGACTGATTTATCGCCGCCGATTAGTTCCATGATTTGTTCAACCGCGCTACTTTGATCGAGCTGGTAAATGAAGCAACCCAGTTTTTCCGCTTCGGAAACAAATAGTTGCATGCGCTCGTCTGGCGACAAGTCTTCTGCCACGATCATGTGGCGGCGTTCTTTGATCGGCAGGACATCGGTGAAAGGCCGTTGAGCTTGCCGCAGTTTGTCAAGAATCTTCCTACGAGCGTCCACGATAGCGCTCCTTCCACAGCTGCCGGAAGGGTTTGCTGGCAAATTCGGGAAAGTCGCGATGCTTCGTCCAATTGCCTAACACTCCGGGCAAGAAATCGCCCATGATGTGCTGCCCGGCGCGGGCTGCCACGCCGCCCAAGGCAAAGCGCTTCGGAGACGTCATCCCGATTGCCCACATTTTCATCGCCATATCCCAGCCTGCCTTGCTTTCGCCCTGTCGCACCAGATCCCATCGCAGATCAAGCAGCATGCGCGGCAAATCGATATCAACCGGGCAGACTTGCTTGCAGCTGCCACAAAGGCTGCTGGCATGCGGCAGCGGAGTGGCATTCTCCAAACCGACGAATAATGGCGTTAGCACGGCACCGATGGGTCCACCATAAACCCACCCGTATGCGTGACCGCCCGTGCTGCGATAGACCGGGCAAGCGTTCTGGCACGCGCCGCAACGGATGCAAGCCAGCGCTTCGGCATACTGCGTTGCGTAGATGTCAGTCCGTCCGTTGTCCACCAAAATGACATAAGCGTGTTCTGGCCCGTCATCCTCCTCGGCGCGCGCGGGACCATTGAGAATGTTGGTGTAGACGGTCAGCTTTTGGCCGGTGGAACTGCTGGGCAGCACTTGTGTCAGCATGGCGTAATCTTCAACCGTGTCGACCAGTTTTTCGATGCCGATCAAGGCGATGTGTACGCGGGGCATCGACGTGCACATGCGGCCGTTTCCCTCGTTCATCACCAAGCCGATTGACCCGGTTTCGGCAATGAGAAAGTTACCGCCGGAGATCCCCATATCCGCGTTTAAGAAATCATCGCGCAGCATCTTGCGGGCAAAGGCTACCATCTCCTCGGCGTCATCGGTCGGCGTCATGTCTAGCTCGCGCACGAAGATATCGCGGATTTCGGCTTTGGTCATGTGCATGACCGGCGCGACGATGTGGCTGGGTGTCTCGTGGTTGAGTTGGATGATGTATTCACCCAGGTCTGTTTCCACCACACGCAGGCCGGCGGCTTCCATGTCGTGGTTTACGCCCAGCTCTTCGCTGAGCATGCTCTTGCTTTTTGTCACCGTCTGGACCTTGTGCCTGCGCGCGATATCCAAAACAATCTGGTTTGCTTGCGCCGCGTCTTCCGCCCACTCCACTTTAAAGCCGTTTTTCTGCAGATTAAGCTCGGCTTTCTCCAACAGTTCAGGCAGTTCTCGCAGCGCGCGACGTTTTGCCTCCGCCGCCATCTGCCGCATGAATTCACCGTGTTCGTTGCTATGGGCGAACATCGTTTCTGCCCGCTTGTGGTAGCCGCCGCGGGTGCCAGAGCCAACCGCATGCTGCAGTTCCTCGTTATGCAGCGCGATATCTGCCAGGGCGACGAAGTCATTTGATTGTACTTCCAGCGTCATCCGCGGCCTCCGCCCAAACCTGCTCGGCGACATCCAATCGGGCTGACGCGCTTGGAAAAAAGCCAGTGGAATCTACATCGAAAATGCTGCACCGTTTTCATAATCCTTTCGCCAGCACATCCGCCACGTGTATGACACGTTTTGCGGATTTGTTTCTCGACAAGCCGCCGTTCATTTGTGTCAGGCAACTGACATCGCCGGTCACGATCGTATCCGCCGCCGATGCATTGATGTTTTCGACTTTGTTCATCAGCATCGCGTTGCTGATATCCGGCATCTTGACGCTGAACAAGCCGCCGAAACCGCAGCAGACCTCGCATTCGTTGAGTTCCAGCAGCTCGGCGTTGCCCATATTGTTGATCAATTTGCGGGCTGACTGTCCCAGGCCCAAGCCACGCAAGCCATGACAGGCATCGTGCATAGCAAAGGACTGCTTGGCTGGCAGGCTCAGGTTGAGATCTGTGATGCCCAAGCCATCCACCAGGAACTCACTAAATTCCCAAGTGATGGACGCCATGCGCCGTGCATCGTCATAGTGCTGGCCATCGTCGGGCGTGAATAGGTGAGGATACTCGTGCCGTACCATCGCCGCGCAAGACCCGGACGGCGTGACAATGACCTCGGCATCTTTGAAAGCCTTGAAAAATTGCTTGGCGACGGATCTCGCCTCATTACGATAACCGGAATTGAAGGCCGGCTGACCACAGCAGGTCTGCGCCATTGGGAAATCCACCGCCACACCGATATGTTCCAGTATATCAACCACGGACATGCCCGTCTGCGGATAAATCATATCGACGATGCAGGTGACAAACAGCGATACGCGCTTGCCCTTTGGCGATTCGCGTTGGGATAAAGCCATCGTTACGACTCTCGATCAGCGAACTTGTTCAATGTTGTCTAGTTTACTCAAAAGCCCTAAGACAAGCTATTGCGTGTTGTGGTGGAAAGTTGTCTTCGTTTTAGAATGTTCGTCTGAAGTGGCTATGAAAGCTATCGATGGTTCGCAGAGCTGAGATTCATTCGACGATAAGCGGCCTCGCCTCGCATTGGTGTTTTCTGCCAATGGTTTTCCTGGGCTTCCAGAGCTTGCCGCTTTCGCTGATCGCAGTGCAGCTTCATCTCTTCTACATATTTCTCTACGTATTCCTCAGCCAGCCGGTCCGACTCTTCATCCCAGCCATATTCTGCGAAATTCTTCAAGCAGGCTTTCGGATTATCGAGATAGAAGTCGATAAAGCGTTCGCGGCGAAGCGAGATCGCCACTTCGCGCACCAGTTCATCGTTATATTCCAGTTGCAACTGAAATAGCCGGAACTCGCTCGATCAGCTATGCTCCAGGTCCAGCGCGCTGATGTCGGGTGTCGCTATTGCATCCACAAAGTCTGCAGGGACCGCGATAGGCGGCTTGCTTGGGGTATCCTCTTTTGGCGGCGGTCGATCTCCAGGACGCGTTGACGGCGCTGACGCGGGCCGTGGCGTCATAACGATGCCAGGGTACACAGGTGGCGGTCCACCGAAGACTGTCTGCGCCGGATTCTCGGGATCGAAAGCGGGCTGATTGTCCTGCGGATCAGTTGCAGGCGCTTCTGGTTGACTGTCTGACGGTGACGGCGTCGACTCAAATGGGAGCAGCTCGTCCGGTATCCCTGCTTGTGCTGGTTTGCGTCCGCCACCAAATCCGGCTGTAAACATCTTCTTAGACATCTGCTTCCTCCTATAACATCAAGCTAGTTTGTGAATGCGCCCACTGTGTTTGCCCTGTCACAAGCCTTCTCACACGGCGCAGGCCGCTTTCAAATGTGATCTTGAAACAAACCACAGCACAGATATTCTAGGTGTCAAGAGGTATTAGTGGCAAATCGCAGTGCATCAACCTGCTCTTGATTTCGCACAGCCGTGCTGCCTCGATTGCTGAGGCCATCTTCTTGGAACTGGTGAATATCGCAGATACGGCTCATACCGCCTCAGTGCAGCCGGCTTGCGATGTCTCAAACCGCGAACATTTGCTCACCCCTGGCAAATCCATTTATGCTACCCTCAGTCCAGTGCGGATTAACAATCGCAAGCAGCAGCAATCCTTGGCTCAGGTTCGTATGTCGCAAAAGGTTTTTTTCTCCGTCACAAAAACGACACAAAAATTGCCCTCGCCGCTATCGAGTCTGCCTGCTGAATCTCCCGCAAGCCAGCAGATACGGGGGTTTCGCGCTATACTCTAATGTCGCCCCGCGATTTTAGGCACTGTGATCAGGGCAATTTGAATGGGCATATGAGAGGGACTCTTGGGGCTTTTACGAGGGTTGTGCGAGGGTTTTGCGAGGGCTTCGCATCCACGATTTTCACCACTCCCGTCTTCATCCATCTGTCGCCCGCATCAATCATTTTTGTTACAATCAGCACCATCTCGACTTTAGCGAAGGACAAACGAAATGGCGGATTATACCCCCCAACCGGAACACAAATTCACCTTCGGCCTGTGGACAGTCGGCAATATCGGGCGCGACCCCTTCGGCGAGCCGACACGCGAACCGATCTCTCCCGTGGAAATCGTGCACCTGCTGGCGGAAGTTGGCGCTTGGGGTGTCAACCTGCACGATAACGACTTGGTGCCCATCACCGCCACCGCTGCCGAGCGCGATCAAATCGTCGCCGATTTCCAGCGGGCGATGGACGAAACCGGCATCGTCTGCCCGATGGCAACCACCAACCTCTTTAGCGATCCGGCCTTCAAAGATGGCGCCTTCACTAGCAATGATCCAGCCGTCCGAGCCTTCGCCCTGCAAAAGACCATGAGTTCGATGGATCTCGGGGCGGAACTTGGTGCCAAGGTTTATGTCTTCTGGGGTGGCCGTGAAGGCGCGGAATCGGACAGTGCCAAGAATCCCGCCGATGGCATCAAGCGCATGCGCGAGGCCATCAACTTCTTATGCGAATACTCAAAAGGCAATGATTACGCTTACCGTTTCGCCCTGGAACCCAAACCTAATGAACCGCGCAGCGATATCTATTTCCCTACCGTCGGCAGCATGCTCGGCTTCATCACCACCCTCGACGATCCCGATATGGTCGGCGTGAATCCCGAAGTGGCGCACGAGCACATGGCCGGCTTGAATTTCATGCACGCCGTGGCACAAGCCTGGGACGCCGGCAAGCTATTCCACATCGACCTGAATGATCAGATGTTCGGGCGCTACGATCAGGACTTCCGCTTTGGCAGCATGATGATCAAACAAAACTTCCATCTCGTGCGCTTCTTGGAAGATGTCAGATACGACGGCAGCCGCCATTTCGATGCCCATGCTTACCGCAGCTCACAATACGATGATGTCAAGGATTTCGCCCGTGGCTGCATGCGCTCATATCTCATCTTCAAAGAAAAGGCCGCACAATTCAATGAAGACGCTGAGATTCAAGCCCTGCTAGCAGAGATCAACGCCGATGATGGTAGTTATGCCTGGCTGGGCAAAGGTTACAGCAAGACTGTGGCTGATCAGCTCAAGGCCATCGAATTCGATCGCGTGGGCATGGGAGCGCGCAACTTGCCTTATGAACGCCTTGATCAGCTCACCTTTGATCTGCTGATGGGTGTGCGATAGACGCGTGACCGGCTGAGTTCTGAACGAGGAAAGGAAGCGCGATGCCCTACCTGATGGGACTCGATATCAGCACCACTAGCGCCAAGGCACTAATCATCGACGATGCCGGAAATGTTGTTGCGGTCGCCAACAATCCGCAGCCGATCAGCCAGCCCAAATCGCTCTGGAGCGAGCAGGATCCAGCCGACTGGTGGACGGGCATCGTAAAAAGTATCCGTAAAGCGCTCGCGGATTCCGGCTTGAGAGGCGATGACATAAGCGCCATCGGATTGACCGGCCAGATGCACGGTCTGGTCTTGCTCGATGATAACGGTGCTGTGCTGCGTCCGTCCATCTTATGGAATGACCAGCGCACCCAAGCGCAATGTGATTTTATGACAGGGGTGATCGGTCAGCAGCGTCTGATCGAATTGACCGGAAATCTGGCCCTTACCGGCTTCACCGCGCCAAAGATCTTGTGGGTGCGCGATCACGAACCGGATATTTATGCCCGGGCCAAACAGGTACTTCTGCCCAAAGATTATATCCGCTACAAACTCACCGATACCTATGCTACCGACTTGGCGGGCGCCTCCGGCACATCGCTGCTCAATGTTGCCGAACGTGCCTGGTCTCGTGAGGTGCTGGATGCGCTAGCTATCCCCGCCGAATGGATGCCGCCCGTTCACGAAGGCACGGAAGTCACTGCGGTGATCAGCGCAGCCGCTGCGGCAGCCACTGGGCTCCGCATTGGCACACCAGTGGTCGGTGGCGGTGGAGATCAAGCGGCTGGCGCGATCGGCATGGGCTGCGTCACGCCGGACAAAATCGGTGTCACCGTCGGCACATCTGGTGTGGTTTTTGCCCCGCTCAGCAAATACGCCTACGAACCGGAAGGGCGTTTGCATGCCTTTTGCCATGCCGTGCCGGGTACTTGGCATTTCATGGGCGTGATGCTGAGCGCAGCCGGCAGCTTGCAATGGTATAAGGATACTTTCGCTCCGGATATCGACTTTGACAGCCTGCTGGCAGAAGCGGCACTGGTCCCTGCTGGCAGCGAAGGATTGTTCTTCCTGCCTTATTTGACCGGCGAACGCACGCCGCATCCCGATCCGCTGGCACGCGGCGCATTTATAGGCATGACCAGCCGACACGAGCGCGGACACATGACCCGCGCCGTTTTGGAAGGTGTGGCATTTGGCTTGAAGGACTCTTTCACGCTGATTGATCGAGCGGGATTGCCGGATCACTTTGAAGTGCGGATCAGCGGCGGTGGTGCCAAGAGTCCGGTTTGGCAGCAGATGATTGCTGACGTACTGGGTGCGCCCTTGGTTAACATCAATACCACCGAAGGCGGCGCATTTGGCGCGGCAATTTTGGCATCCGTTGCGGCGGGTGTCTTCGATGAGGTGGCGGCTGCCTGTGACTCGATGATTCAAACTGGTGATCAGGTCGCGGTAGGCGCAAATCGGGAAATCTACAGCGAGCGCTACCGCATCTATCAGTCGCTCTATCCATTGTTAAAAGATACCTTCGCCCGTCTCTAAAGGCAGAAGAGAGCGAACAAACTTGCAAATCGTGGCGTCCCTAAGATGTCAAGCGCAAGGCTAGCAAAGATAAACTTATCAACTGAGAATTGGAGAAAATGTCATGGATTTTATCGCAAAGCTTGATCCCGAAGTAGCTCTTGGCCTCGGGGTTTTTCCCGATGGACTGATTACCGCAATAGGGGATAATCCGGCCCTTGCCCAGGAAATGTTTACCGAGCTGATGGGTGCTATGGCAGAGATGTTGCCGCCTACCGAAGTTCGAGTCGAAGAAAGGATGATCGCCGGGCCCGATGGCGAGATTCCCGTTTTCATTTATCAGCCGCCCGGCGCAGCGCCACGTGCCGGTCTGCTGTGGATACATGGCGGTGGCTATATCATCGGTTCCGGGCGCGACGATGTTACCTGTGTGCCTATCGCGGAGCATGTCGGATGTACCATTGTATCCGTCGATTATCGCATGGCGCCGACAGTGACCTACAAAGAGAGCGTAGGAGACTGCTTCGCGGCCTTGAATTGGATGGTGGACAATGCCGAAGAACTAGGCATCGATACAGACCGCGTTGCGATCGGTGGGGCCAGCGCCGGCGGCGGATTGTCGGCAGGATTGGCGCTCTACAATCGTGACCATAATGGCCCGGATCTTGCCTTTCAGCTCTTGATCTATCCCATGCTTGACGATACCCATGATACGCCCTCCGGCCACGAGATCACGCATTATCAGGTTTGGAATCGGGATGTATCCATCAAGGCTTGGAAAATGTACCTGGGCGATGAATATGGCAAGGAAAATGTTTCGCCCTATGCCGCCGCTGCCCGTGCTGAAAGCCTAGAGGGCTTGCCACCAGCTTATGTCACGGTCGGCACAGCGGACTTGTTCCGTGATGAAGATATCGATTACGCGCAACGGCTCATGGCCGCGGGCGTACCCACAGAGTTAACCGTCTTTCCGGGAATGTTTCACGGCGGTGAAATGATTACACCAACCGCCGCGGTCAGCCAACGCTTGCATCTGGGATATCTCGATGCCCTGAAGCGCGGACTCGCTACAAAAGAGTAATCCGCGCCAAAACCGATACAGCATAAGGAGCGAATCACATTGCGTGTGTCAATACCAATACGCGCGTCGATTTCGGTAGATCAGCCGCATTCAATTCCACTTCCCAATTGGATTGAAAATCGACATCGGCATCGTCGAAATGGCTGAGGAAAGCCGTGATCCATTGCATATTGCGCGGCTTGTAGCGTAAGGTGCGGAAGTGCATCGGGATGACCAGCTTCGGTCGTACACGGTCGATCACCTGTTTCAGATCTTCCAAACGAATGGTTGGTACATCGCCGGCGAGGACGAGGAAGACATCGAGGTCGCGGAAGAATTCGTATTCCTCGGGCGTGAAAGGATTGCCGACATCGCCCATGTGCCCGATGCTGATGCCATCCATCTCCCAGCGGTACATGGCACATTTGTCCGGTTCGTGCTCGGGATGGTCATACATCTCGGACGATTCGATCGCCCGGAAAGTCACGCTTTTGCATTGGACTTGGCCACCACCGCGCGCTACCTCCAGCATATTGATGCGTTCGGGATCGCCACCGATCAAGTCCGAGCGGTCGTGAAAGCTATCGTTCAATGACGAGGTCACCACGATATCAGGATGATCGGCGATCGGCTGATAACCGGATGTCTCTGGCGTATAAGGATCGGTGATGACGGACTTGCCATCGCCGTCGCTGACGATAAAACTGGCGTGACCGTACCATTTTACGTTCATGTATTTATACTCCATTCAACTTGGGAATCACATCTTCAACGACCATGCCGACAACTTCTTCATCCGGCGCGCCGACGATATCCACCATAAAATAATCGCAGCCGATTTCGACAAAGCCGCTCATTTGCTCGGCGATTTGCTCGGCTGTGCCGACAAAGGCGTTGTCGCGCGTCCACTTGTGCGTACTAGTGATTCCGAGGCTTTCGGCTTCCGCTTGCGTCTTGCCCACGGCAACGCGCCCAAACCAACTGAAGCGCATCGTGGTCGGGTCGCGGCCGATAGCATCGAGATGATTTTTCAGAATGTTCAAGCGCTCGCTATAAGGACCCAGCGGCGCATCGGGCAGGTTCCAAATATCCGCGTATTTGGCGGCATGTTTCATGGTGGTATTGCCACCTCCGCCGACCATAATCGGGATTCTTGGATCCGGTTTAGGCTCGCACCAGGCATCCTTGATGCGATAATGCTTGCCTTCAAAGCTGACTTGTCCAGGCTCTTCCCACATTTTCTTCAAGATAATCAGCGTATCTTCCAATTGCTCCAGGCGAATGCGGGCGCTGGGATAGTCATAATCGTAGGCGTGGTATTCATCCTCTTTCCAGCCCGCGCCGATGCCCATGATGAACCGGCCCTCGCTCAAGGTTTGTAAGCAGGCCCCTTTCAACGCCAGCAGTGCCGGATTGCGGTAATTTTGTCCCAGCACCATTGGACCCACTTCAAAGTCGGGGTAGCGCGCCGCGAGAAAACTTAGCACAGTCCAAGCTTCAAAGGTCGGCTCTCCTGCCCACATGAAATGATCAGTCATCCACAAGCTGCGAAACTGGCCCTTGAGCAGCGGCAGCGTGGCGTCGATATCCGCCAGCCAGCGATCGAGCTGTCCCTTGGGCGGTCCATGTTGCAGTCCCAATCCGAAATCTACCATCGCCGCACCCCTTTCCTGTCAATATCGTGCCAATTGTACCGCTTTTTGTCGGAATACTCCGCCCTAGAACCTTTCTTGCGGTCCGCGTCAATGTGGCGAACGTGAGGCCAAAGCGGTTATGATATGCAGACTTGTCTGTTTTCTCATAAGGGTAATGTCTCATGCAGAACCGACCCAATATCCTTTGGTACTGTAGCGATCAACAGCGATTCGATACTATCGCCGCCTTGGGCAACACCCACATCCGTACACCTAACCTGGATCGCTTTGTGGCGGAATCTGCCACGTTTACTCACGCATTTTGCCAGTCGCCGATTTGCACACCGAGCCGCGCCAGCTTTCTCACTGGTATGTATCCCAGCGCCATCGGAGTGAACGGCAACGGCTACCAGACGTTTCCGCGTCATTACGAAGATCGCCTGATCTCGAAAGCGCTTCATGACGAAGGCTACGATTGCGGATTAATCGGCAAACTGCATTTAGCCAGCGCCTTCATTCGGCGCGAAGAGCGCGTTGACGATGGCTACGACTATTTCCAATACAGTCACGATCACAAGGGCGGCAACGAGCGCGGCAACGAATATGTTGAGTGGATAAAGCAGCAAGGCATCGATCACAATACCGTACTGCAACGCCGCAACATCCAATCACTGGAAGATTATCGCAATTCAGAGAATGACCCGGGTTTCGGCGGCTTCAGTGAGCCGACCCCCACTGCCGACAACGTCCCACCCCATCTTCATCAGACGCACTGGTGTACGGAAAAGGCGATCGAGTTCATAGGACGCAATCGCGAAAACGATAAGCCCTGGCTGCTCTGCATCAATCCATTTGATCCGCATCCTCCCTTCGACGCGCCCTATGAGTATTACCGGCGTTATGATCCCGAAGCGCTACCCGGCGCTCATTTCGAAATGGGCGATATGGAACAGCAGAAAAGCCTGGCTGCCGCCGGCATCGATTTCCAAACATCGGCGCGGCATCCCGAAGCATTGCAACATAAGCAGGTGCAAGCCTCATATTATGCCATGATCGAATTTCTCGACGACGAGTTTGGCAGGTTGCACGACTATCTTGATCGGACGGGACAACGCGAAAATACCATCATCATTTTCATGAGCGACCACGGCGAAATGCTAGGTGATCACGGACTGATGCTGAAAGGCTGCCGCTTCTACGAAGGCTTGGTGCGTGTGCCGCTGATGATATCCTGGCCCGGGACCATCTCTCCGCAGTGTAGCGATGAGCTTGTCGAATTGATCGACATCGTTCCCACGATTTGTGATTTGCTGGACATGGAGATACCGGCGCACGTTCAGGGACGTTCGCTAGCGACTCGGGTCACGGGCGCGTCAGCAGCCAGCCCTCACCGCGACTTCGTGCGGACAGAACATTACGCGGCTGCAAACCTGCCTGATAAAACTCACGCCAACATGTACCGGGATCGATGCTGGAAACTGGTGACCTATCACGAGAAAAACATTTGTGAGCTTTATGATTTGGAAAATGATCCCTGGGAACATCATGATTTGTCCGATGATCCTGACTACACGGCGATCAAGTGGGATTTGCTGCGCCGCAGCTTCGATGCGACCGTCGCCGCTCATCCGGCTCAAACCGACGAATACGGTCCCTTCTAAGCACTGAAGGAAAAACTTGCTATCATTACAGCGGAAAACATTTGACCAAACAATCATCAAAAGGATTACGCGACATGAGCATACCAAACTTGAACGGAATTCGCGTACGCACTATCAGCACCGATCGCAACACAACTCGCGTTCTCTTTGCCGGCGACGAGAGCGCCACGCCTGTCATATTTGTGCACGGCAACCTGACTTCCGCCACTTTTTGGGAACAAGCAATGCTTGATCTTCCCAACGGCTATTATGGTATCGCTCTCGATCAGCGTGGCTTCGGGGATGCGGACCCGAGCAAATACATTGATGGCAAGCGTGGCCTGGCCGATATGTCCGACGATGTAATTGCGCTGATGGATACGCTTGCGATCACACAAGCGCACCTGGTTGGCCATTCCATGGGCGGCGGCGTGACCTGGCGCTTGTTGATGGACGCGCCGGAACGCCTCTTAAGCGCAACATTAGTCGCGCCGGTTTCGCCATTCGGTTTCGGCGGTACAAAAGACGCTGAAGGCAACCTCTGTGCGTCGGACGCGGCGGGATCTGGAGGCGGTGTCGCCAATCCACAGTATACGCAGCTGTTAAAGGATGGTGAACGCGGCGATGGGGAAATGACTCCGCGCATGGTCATGAACAGCTTTTATTGGAAACCGCCTTTCATCTCACAGCGCGAGGAAGACCTGTTGTCTTCGGTTTTGGCAAGCCATGTTGGCGAAAAGGACTACCCCGGGGATTCAATCGCCTCGGAGAATTGGCCAGGTGTCGCGCCGGGCAGATGGGGCGTGCTTAATGGCATGGCTCCGAATAACCAGCCCGATGTGAATCTACTTTATGCCATTGATCCCAAACCACCGATTCTATGGCTGCGTGGCGATAGCGACCAGGTCATTTCTGATATGTCGATGTTTGACCTGGCGACATTCGGCAAGTTGGGCGTGATCCCGGGCTGGCCCGGCAACGACGTCTGCCCGCCACAGCCGATGATCGCGCAGACTCGGCATGTACTTGAAAATTTCGCGGCGAGCGGTGGCAGCGTGCAAGAGGTCGTTATCGAGGACTGCGGACACACACCCTTCGTAGAGAAGGCGGACGAGTTCAATCGAGCCCTACATGCCTTCCTTGGTTGATCTTGACTGCAATTTGAGTGTTGACCAGAGCGCGGGAAACCAGTTAAACTGTCACGCGAAACGTGTCAGGCACAACTTTATAAGGACATATTTGAAAGGAGCGACTCATGTTCAAACGATTATTGTTGGTGTCGTTATTCTCGCTCGTGTTCGGCGTGTATGCAGGCATGGCGCAAGACGAGATCACCATCTACGCGACGGTGGGCGCATATTATCCCGATGAACCGACGGAGAATAATCCTAATCCGCCGTCCATGTTGAATACGATCGTAGCCGAATACGAAGCGGCGAACCCGGGCGTCAATATCGAGTTGGTAGATGTGCCCTCCAATATCTCGGGCGATCAATGGCGCAGCACCGTCTTCCAGGGGCAGAACGAGCCGCACATCATCACCAACAATTTCATTCGCGTCTGGCAGGAGCAAGGCAACGACTGGTATGTCCCGCTCAATGACTACATCGAAATGCCCAACCCCTACATTCCCGAAGGCACAGCGGGCCACGAACGCTGGACGGACAGTATTCCCGATGTTGTCTGGAATACGACCTATCACACGGGCAGCGGCAACCAGTATGTGGTGACCGTCAACGCGGTGGCCGTCGGCTTCTTCTACAATATAGACATGCTGGAAGCGGCGGGCATGGATACCGAATTCGATATCTCCTATTCGCTGTGGCAAGACTGGGAAACTATGGTCGCCGAGATGACGACGCTGGCAGAGGCTGGCAATAAGCCGCTGGCGCATTCCATGTCCACAGCCTCGCCCTACACCTACAACTGGTTCGATGGCACCAGCCTTACCAGTTTCTATATCGATCATATCGAGAGCTGGTGGGAACCGGGCGCCAGCTGGCATGCCCTGAATCAGCGCGAGTTCGCCTGCGCCATTCAGAATGGCTTGATCAGCGCCCAGGACGACGCCTTCGCCGATTGGCTGCAACTGCTGGCCGATTTCGAACCGGTCTGGGTTGATGGTTACGCCACCATGACACCTGACGAAGCCTATCGCCTCTTCATCACCGGCGAGGTGCCATTCCTGCTGCAAAATGCCGCCAGCCAAACGATCAATGTGACCCGTGACGCGGACTTCAACTGGGGAATCAGCTACTTCCCGCCCGTCACCGAAACCACCAGCCCCCATGCGGCCAACAATGAAACCGCCTATCTGGTCGGTGGCTTCACCGCCGGCTTTACAGTGACCGATCGCGCACGGCGTGAAGGCATAGAGGAGCAGGTTGTCGACTTCCTCATGTACATGACCGCCCAACCGCAATGGGGCCGCGTCGTCACCGACTCGCCGCGCAGCATACCAACACAGTTAGGTCTGGACGTGCCCGACGCACTGAAGCCGACGGTCGCCTTCCTCGAGCTGCCGATTCGCGCTCTCAAGGATCCCGATCCGCGCCTCAGCCGCCGTTATGGTGAAGATCACCGCCGCCTGATGCAGGAGTACTTTACCGATCAGATCGATCTCGAAACCCTGATCGCCGAAGAAGACCGTTTGATGACGCGGGAAGCGCGCACGGTGATTGCCGAAAACGAATGGACTTGTGACTTCCAGTTGGAATAAAGGCCTGAGAGTCGAATTGCCCCCACCCCAAACCCCTTCCCTCCTTGTGGGGAAGGGGCCGGGGAACGGGGATTAATAGTCATGCCCTTACTATTAAGCGCTTCATTAACCACTTCAGATGCTTATGTTTAGGCGACTCGCCGCGCATCGCTCGCGAAAACTTAACAAACGCGATAATCGCAGTCCGCTCCATCTGCGCATGTGGAGGGCGAAGTGGCTCTATTTGGCGCTGCTTATTCCCGTCGCATTGCTACTGATATTCGAATGGCTGCCTGCTTTCAGCGCGCTTTACAACTCGCTGTTCATTTGGAACGGTGGCAAAGTCCATATCTATGTGGGACTTGAAAACTACGAGCGGATGTTGACCGACCGTACCTTCCGCGTCGCCATCGCGAATCTGGTCGGCTTCGTGGTTTTCCGCGTCATCATGCAGACTATGCTGCCTTTCTTCGCCGCTGAAATGATCGTCAACCTGCGCAGCCAGCGCTGGTCCTACTGGTGGAAGATCATCTTCGTCTTCCCTATGGTCGTGCCGGGCATCCTCAATTTTTTGATCTGGCGCTTCATCTACAACCCGCAAGTTGGGCTGCTCAACGAAGGCTTGAAATTGGTCGGCTTGGGCGAGTATACAAATGCTTGGCTGGCGGACCCCTTGACTGCGATGTGGGCTATATCCTTTGTGCGCTTCCCGTGGCTGCCGACCTTGCAATTTCTCATCATCCTCGGCGGCTTGCAGACGATCCCGCAAGAAGTGCACGAAAGCGCGGCGATTGATGGCGCGGGATTCTGGCGCCGGCTCTTCTACATCGACATTCCCATGACGCGCCGGCAGATCACGCTGGCGATGATTCTGACCATGCTATTCATGACCCAGCGCTTTGATCTCTTTCTAGTTATGACCGATGGCGGACCGGGCTACAGTACGATGGTGCCGGCTTTGCAGCTTTTTCATTCGGCATTCAAATTCCTCGAATTTGGTTATGCATCCGCTATAGGCGTGGTGCTATTCGTCGCCATGCTCGCCTTAACCGTGATAAACTTACGCGTCTCCGCCGGCGCAAGAGCTCAGTAAGGAGGGTGTATGACAATAATGCGCCGCAAACGCCTGCGCCTCGGTAACCGCGATCTTCCTTTTCAAGCTGTGCTCATTGTATTCGGCATCGTGACGTTTTTCCCGCTGGTGCTGGTTGTCATCACCTCTCTGAAGAGCAACACGCAGTTCTACCATAACTTCTGGCTGCCGGAATTACCCTTTCAAACCGGTAACTACACATCCGCCTTCCGGATCATCTGGCGATACATCGTCAACAGCGTGATTTATTCCGGCTCGACCATCTGCCTTATCGCCGCTGTCGCATCGGTGGCAGGTTATGTCTTCGCGCGCTTCCGCTTCCCTTTTAAGTCCGTCCTGTTCCTCAGCTTTATCACTCTGATTATGGTGCCCGGCGTCCTGACGCTGGCGCCGCGATTCATACTGGTGCGCGATCTCGGCCTGCTTAACACCCCTTTCGCCCTGATTTTCATCTGGCTTAGCGGCGGCTTGATCTTGTCGACCTGGCTGATGCGCAGCTATTTCGAATCGCTGCCGCAAGAGCTGTTCGATGCCGCCTATGTCGATGGCGCGGCGGAATGGCAAGTGTTTTTCTATGTTTCGGTGCCGCTCGCGCGTCCGATGATTGCTACTGTC
The DNA here is from genome assembly GCA_965262335.1 of Phototrophicaceae bacterium. GTDB lineage: Bacteria > Chloroflexota > Anaerolineae > Aggregatilineales > Phototrophicaceae > UBA6055. Next base: position 441,843 of record OZ253529.1, on the reverse strand, counting down.
GCGATGACTACGCTGATCGGCAGCTGGAATGATTTGATCTGGCCGCTGGTCACGATTACTGACAAAGACAAGATGCCGCTTGCATTGGGGCTGATGCAATTCTCCTCAGAATTTGAAACGGACTGGGGTACGCTCTTCGCGGGTTACGTTATTTCAGCGATACCGCTGCTCTGCGTATTTGCAGTGGCGATGCGGCAATTCATCAGCGGCTTGACAAGTGGCGCGGTCAAGGCCTAGATTTTCCCGAATGTCTGCGATAGGCTGGCTGGCTTGATGTAGCTATTGCTGCAACGTCCCGATGCTAAGCGGCTTTTCCATATAGTGTAGATCGTAGTATATGCCATTGTTTTGCAATTCGCGTATTGCTCGCCCGACGACCTCGAATCCCATGCCTTTGTACAGATGAATCGCCGCGAGATTACCGTCCGTGACCGACAATTTGACCTTTTCAATACCTGATCGTAACACCAGCGCATCAAGCAGAGACCTTATCAACCGGGCACTGATGCCCTTGCCGCGCATGTCAGTTGAGACGTACACGCCAAGAACTTCAGCTACATGACGGGTCTTGGTGCGATCAGACCAGCCCGCTGCCGCCATGCCCACCAGCTTACCCTCGTGTTCTGCGTAGAAAGCCAGACTGCTGATCTGTTCACAGGCGGATGTCGCACGGCGGATCCAGACCTCGTGGCCAAGTGCCAGTTCATCCGCATAACTCGAGGCATAGGCGCTTGGCTCCGCAAGCAGGGCTTCCAGGCGCAGCAGCTTCGCTTCCCGCCAGTGCTCAGGCGGCAAAACGATGATCAAGGTGTCACTCATTCGGCCGCCTCGTCTTGACTTTTTGGGTGGGGGGGGGGGTATGCTTGTTACCGATGCCGTGATCGTACATTACTGAGTAGTAGCCATCATCGACGGGTATGTACTGGCGTCTTCGGCGCGCTGGACAGGAGGTGAATAGCGCAAGATCAGACACTGCAACCAGCACGTGAAGTATTTTATTCAAAAAAGGAGATAACGATGTCTGAACAAAGACTTTCCCGCCGCGACTTTTTGAAAGCGGCATCAACCGCGCTGGCGGCCAGCGGCTTTGCGGCGCTGCCGGTGGGTATGGTCAGCGCCCAAGACGACGACGTAAATCTCGTGCTCTGGGGCTTCGCCAGCAATCGCGTCGAATGGATGGAAAACGTGGTTGACGAAATCTGGGCGGACATGCATCCGAACGTCAGCTTTACTTTTGAGGTGACGCCTTACTGGGACCTGTGGCCCAAGCTGACAGCCGTATTTGTCGGCGGCACGGGCATCCCCGACATGGTCGATATCGAGATTAACCAGACGGGCCAATACGTGCGCGAACCCGGCGCTGAGCCCTTCGCCGCGATGAATGACCTGCTCGGCGAGGACCTGGATAGCCTTTCAATTCCCTCCGCCACCGCGCCCTGGACCGTCCGCGGCAATATCTACGGCGTCGGCAACGAAGTCAACCCGCTGCTGATGCTCTATCGCGTCGATGTTATGGAAGAACTGGGCGTGGATGCCGAAGCGCCGGTATCCTGGGATGAATGGATCGAACTGGTTGGCGGTCCCGTCCTCGATTCAGGCACGGCACTAACGCGTTTTGAGAGAGGCGCCGGAAGCTGGCGCGAATTGAACAACGTGCTCAACGCGGCCGGCGGTCAATTCTTTGATGGCGACGGCAATGTGACGGTGCTGGATAACGACCTGGCTGTCGACATCTTGACCTGGCAGAAGGCGAACGTCGATTCCGGCATGTTCCTGATAACGGACGCCGACTTTTGGGGGCTGATGGGCGACGGGGCCGTAGTCACGCAATACGCCGCGCCCTGGCTGCAAGGCTTTATGAAGCAGAACATCCCCGACATGGAAGGTCAGTGGCGGATGCGCCACATGCTGAAATGGAATGCGGAAAGCCCCAAGACCTCCCCCTATGGCGGCACGGGCATGGGCATCACCGCCGCCTCCGAAAACAAGCCGGAGTCTTATGAGTTCATCCGCGTCTGCAATATCACCGCTGAGGGTTCGCTGCTGGCGTTCCGCCGCATGAATCTCTTCCCGTCCTATACGCCGGTCTGGGATAGCGAGGAATTGCTACGCCCGGATGATTACTTCGGCGGACAGGTGCCTGGCGCATTCATCGCGGAAGCGGCCGCCGAAATGGCAGTCGTCAATGTCGACCCCTACTGGGGGCTCTTCGGTGATATCGTCAATCGCCTGGTTATGGATCCGGTCATCGAGGCGGATGCCGACCCGCGCGCCGCTTTGGAAGAAGCGATCGAAGAATTCGAGTTCAGCAAGTAGGTAAGCCAACCCCCACCCCAAACCCCTCCCCGGCGGGTCAGTGTCTACGCGACCCCAAAATGAGGGAGGGGCTTTAACCACTCATAAGCATTTCAGCAATCTCCCCTTCCCTCCTTGTGGGGGAAGGGGCCGGGGGATGGGGGGTAGGAGCGTATCGATTGTCCGCTAACACATTGACCACAGGTGGCAGAACGCAGCCTTTCTCCCTCGCAGACTGTTGGTCGCGCAACCAGCGCAAGGTCATTCCTTACATCTTCCTTGCGCCCTTTTTGCTGTCATTCGCGATCTTCACCGTCTACCCGGCCGGCACCGCGCTCTTCTTGAGCTTTCAGCGTACGCGCGGTTTCTTGCCGGCGGAAGCAGGCGGCGGGGTCGTCCTCGAATACAAGGGCCTGGAGAATTACGAGCGCCTGCTGACCAGGGACAGGCGCTTTCGCGAAGCCATGATCAATGGCGCCGAATTCTGGCTTGGCACCTTGCTCGTGCAGATGCCGCTGGCGCTGGCTGTGGCGCTGGCTCTAAACTCACGGGATATACGCTTCAAGGTACTGGGGCGATTAGCCTTCTTCGCGCCTTATATCACCTCGGCGGTCGTCGTCGGCTGGATATTTAGATTCGTGTTCGACCAGCGCTTCGGCTGGCTGAATTCGGCTCTGGCGCAGTTGGGCATAGAAGGTCCTGCCTGGCTCCGCGATGTGAATTTCGTCATGCCGGCCCTGATCATCCTCGGATTGTGGACCTGGGTCGGCTTTAACTCGCTCTTCTTCCTGGCCGGCTTACAGAATGTGCCGGATGATTTGAAGGAAGCGGCGCGCATTGACGGCGCCAGTACCGTACGCGTATTTTGGCATATCACCATTCCCTTCCTGCGCCCGGTATTTGTCTTCGTGGTCGTCACCGGCGGCATCGGCTCTTTCAGCCTATTCAGCCAGCCCTACCTGCTTCTGGATTTCCCCAACACTGGTCCGTTCGATAGCGGCTTGTTTCCGCTGATGTATCTCTACGACATGGCTTTCTTGAATATCCGTATGGGTTATGCCTCGGCGATTGGTTATATCTTGACGGTGGTCATTCTTATCATCACAGGCCTACAGCTTCTCTTGTTCCGTCTGTGGAAGGTTTGAGGCGCCAAGATGTTCAAGAGGAAACACAAAAGCGCATTGGGATCGAGTCGGGTCAATGTCGTGTTTATGAACACCATCGTTCTCGTTGGCGTCTTGCTTTGCGCGATTCCCTTCATCTATATGATTTCCGCCAGCTTCCGCCGCGAAGGGGATCTCTACAAGCTGCCGGTGACGGTTTATCCGCGCGAATGGACCATGCACAATTTCCACACGCTCTTCGACAAAACGGAATATGTCAGGTGGTACGGCAATACCATCTTCACCGCCAGTATACGCACTGTCGTCGGCGTCTATTTGGCTGCTTTGGCCGGCGCCGCTTTCGCCAAATACGAGTTTAGATTCAAGCGCTTCTTTTTCTTCCTGGTGCTGGCGACTTTGACGCTGCCCTTCCACATGCTGCTGATACCGCTCTTCTTATTGATGCGCGATTTTGGCTGGGTGGATAACTATCTCGCCATTATCGTGCCCGGGATGGTTAACGTCTTCAACATTTTCCTCATGCGCCAATACATCGAGTCCGTACCCGATGAACTGATGGACGCCGCTCGCATCGATGGCGCTTCGGAATTCGGCATGTTCCACCGCATCATCCTGCCGCTGGTTCGCCCGGCGCTCGGTGTGGTCGGCATCCTCACCTTTGTCGCGACATGGAATGACTTCCTCTGGCCCCTGGTCGTCCTGCACGACGACGCGAAATACTTGCTTTCCAATGGCATCGCCACCATGGACGGTCCCTACGAAGTCGAGACGGGCGCGATCATGGCGGGGTCGTTCCTGGCCACCTTGCCCATCCTCATCATCTTCATCTTAATGCAGCGGCAGATCATCGCCGGGCTAACACAAGGGGCGATCCGCGGTTGATAGCGAATTCCTCTGCTCCACCAAAACGCCTGATATTTCAGCCTGATGCTTCTCTCAGCCTGCAGCGTGGCATCAATCTGATCGTCGATGCGATCCGCCCGACGCTAGGTCCCATCCCCCGGACCGTCGCCGTCAGCCAAGTTATGGATGGCAAGCCGCCCGAGCTGCTGGACAAAGGCGGTCTGATCGCTCGGCGCATCACTGATCTGCCCGATCCCAATGCCGATATGGGCGCGATGCTGCTGCGGCAGATGCTCTGGCAACTTTATGAAGACTGTGGCGATGGCACGGCGACTGCTGCCGTCATTTTCCAGTCGATCTACAACGAGGGCTTGAAGTATCTCGCTGCCGGCGGTGATGCGATGCGCCTGCGGCAGTTTCTCAATGAGGGACTTGATCTGATTCTGAACGCGCTGGACGAGATGACTTTGCCGATTGAAGGGAAAGAGCAACTGGCGCAGCTTGCCGAGACGATCTGCCATGACCGTGAACTGGCGGATAAACTGGGCGAGATCTTTGATTTCATCGGCGAATACGGGCAACTTGATGTACGCCGCGGGCATACACGATATATCGAACACGATTACATGAAAGGCATGTATTGGCAACGCGGCGCCGTCTCGCGCGCCATGCTGCGCGGCGGAAAGCAAAGCGATCGCATTGTGATGAATGATACCGCCATCCTGCTCAGCGACCTCGATATCGAAGACATCGAACAGATCGTACCCGTGATCGACAGGTTAATTCGCGCCGGCGCCAAATCACTGTTGTTGATCGGTAATAGATTCTCGGAAGCCGTCATCAACTTCATCCTCGCCAACAAGAAGCCGGAGACCTTCCGCATTGTCGCGGTTAAGACACCGGGCAATACGGCCGACGAACAGAGCGCCCACCTGCGAGATATGGCCGTGATCACCAGCGCCATCCCACTTTTCAAGGCCGCTGGCGATACGCTGACTTCTGTATTGAGCCCGCCTCAACAGGCTGACAGCGGGACGAAGATTACCTATTTCGGCAAGGCGAAACAAGTTTGGGTCGAACGTACGATGTTTGGCATGATCTCTGACCGCGAGAACGATCAGGGTCTCACCGAGCACCTGGCGGACCTGCTTGAGTTACTGCATCACGCGGCTGACAAGGACGCGGAAGACTTTCTGCGTGGGCGGATCGGCAAGATCCTGGGCGGCGTTGCCATCTTGCGCATAGGTGATGCCATTCCCAGCCGAATGGATTGCCGTATCGCCATCGCCAAAGACACAGCGAAGTCGCTGCGCCGCGCGATACGAGATGGCGTTGTGGCAGGTGGAGGTGTTTCCCTGATGGCTTGTCGCCATGCGCTGAAGGAGGCGCTTGACCCCAAAGCAGACAGCGACGCGCGCGCCGCTCAGCGCATTTTGCTGCGGGCATTGGAGGAGCCGATCAGAACGATCTGCCGCAACGCCGGCTTCGACTCGGCCAAGGTCGCGGAACTGGAGGGCAAGCCGCGCGCTTTCGGCATTGACGTCCACAGCGGCGCCCTTGTCGATGTGATGGACGCCGGCATTATTGATGTCGCGTCGGTGGTTGAAGCGGCGATACGAGGCGCGGTGCACAGCGCCGCTCTGGCGCTGACCATTGATGTGCTGATACATCACGAGAATCCGGCGGAAACTTACACACCTTAAGCTAAGTCCCGCACCCACCCTTTGGTTTCACTCGCACTATCCGCTATTATGGGCTACAGCGACATCCACTTTATGGAGCGGAGGTGGCATGTTATCCTGGCGCTTGTGGCAGCAAATCGCTGCGCCAGACACTCATAATCCGATTTTCCGGCGCGCAAGCCAGATGCATAAGCCGATGAGCGGCGCGAGGCGGGGCTTACGTGCTCCGCGAATATTGCTCGTTTTGTCTGCGATTGCCGTTATGGCGCTGCTAGTCCATGCGCCGCAGCTCTTTACCGTGCTCTTCGTGTTGCCGATGATCGTAATTGTGCTGGTAGTTGCCAGTCCCGTGCTATTGCCGCTATTCACAGTCGTAGCGGGAGCCCTTACCGTACTAGAGGTCACCAACGGCATTTGCCGCGAAAAGGTCCAGCATACCTACGAGCTGATCTGCAGTTCGACTCGTGGATCGCTCGATGCCAATTGGTCTTTTGCCATCGGCATCTTGCACCGTGGCGCTTGGTTCGGCGCATTGCGCTGGGGGACACTGCAATCGCTGCGGGCCGGTCGCTATGTCTTTCTTGCTGCAGTGATTTTGGCTTTCTTATTGCTGCTGTCCGACCGCGCAAGCGTGGGCATAGAGCAGTTGCACGTGTTGACGCTGATCGCGCTGCTGTTGATTCTATATTATGCGCAACTAACGCAGACGATGGTGATGAGCTTGATTATCGGGCTCATTTCCAGTAGCTTTGATTTGAGCAAATACGACGCCAGCTTCGTCGGCATTTGCCTGTATATCTCTTGGCAGGTGGTCCCTCCTGCTTTGGCCACGCTGTTTTATATCACCTGCGGTCGGCTGCTGCTGGAACAGCATCCCTTGACGGTGATGTTAATCGAGGGCGTCACAGTTCTGATATTCATCGGTAGCCGCGAGTCTTTGATTGTCCTGCTATGGTTGCCGCTCAAGCGTCGGCTGGAGTGGGGGCGGGGTCGCGAATCCGCTCGCTATCCTATGCCTGAAGGATTGCGACGCGTGGCTTGACGTAAATGCCATTAGCCAACACACATATGGATTGCATCTAGGACTTACGATTTCCGCTGTTCTGGTCCGAGGCATCCTTGCTTGCGTTTCCATGCGCCGTTTCTTGTAGGTCATTGAACTGAAACTTGTCCGCAAACTCCCCCTTATCATTAAGTTGGATTACTAGAGGAGTCTGTGCATTTATTGCAGTACCATACGCAACACATCGTTGCGGCGGGAGCTCGGATAGTAATGAGGCATAATGTTCTCCGTAGTAGTTCTTCAAGAACTCTTTGCCAGTGTCATCAAATACTCTTAGACCGAAAACTGTATTGCACTGATTGAGGATAGATTTCGTAACGTTTGCTGTGCGTTGAGTAACAATCAGCGTTCCGAATCCATACTTTCTACCCTGCATTATCGCCTTTGCTGTTGCGCTAACGATGTATTGATCGCTCCTGTCTGAAGCAGAATTCCACTCAGGCACAAGAGAGTGAGCTTCCTCAAGGACTAGGCATATCTTCGCATTGTCACTCATTTTTTCACTGAGAACAGCTAGCATTTGTTCAGCAACAAGCTTTGTAATCTGCGTAATGCTTAGGTTTTGCTTCGTCTGTAGTTTATGCGGATCAAGCACGAACGCAGACGATTGCGAATCGCGCAACCGTTCTATGCGCTCTCGAATCTTGTTTTGCAGTTCGTCTTGGCTGAGCTCATTGCCTGCCGGAACATTAGACTTCACTGTTGCGCCATCGGACACTAGATCCTTTAGAGCCGGCCCATACTCTCCACTGATGTCAACGACGAAAACATTTATTCCTTGGTTCAACATCCTGCAAATTAGCTCAAGAGCCAAGCTGGTCTTTCCTGACCCCAATACGCCTAAAATCGCTGCATTATGAGTCACCAGCTTATGTACGTTTACGTTTATGCCAAAATCGGTACCTGGTATTACACCTACACAGTCTTGTTGGAATTTCGATTCTTCAACGTGTGTTCGAAGAAAAACTGGGGTGTATATGTCAGGCGTCCAAAGGACGGAGTCGAAACGTTTTTCTTCTTTATTCCAGCGACCCAGTTTGCGTGCGCTTATTGACATGTATCCGTGCAGATTCGATTCCTGCAAAAGCTCGCTATCCGTTAACCCGTTCGTAATTTGGTAGAGAACCGTTTGACCATTTATGTTGATATTTAACAGTCTACCTTCATACAGTTCTTTCTTGTCGTTGTATAGCTCAATCTGAACCGAATCAATATTGCTTCTCTCAACAACAGCTCCAATAAGATCTTCTCTGTGTTCCCAAACCTCGCTATCCAACCAAGATTTCCTATCAGGTTTCACGCTGCAAAGTAAAACAGAATTCTCTTTTCCCCATCCAGCTTCGACATCGTCCTTTGGAACGCGAGTCGCAAAAACGAGCACACGCGACCAAAACTGATCAGAGAGTCTATAATTGTCGAGGATTACGCCCAATTCACCATACGAGCTATTCGTCGGAATCACAACAAGCTGCCCAACAATCGGCCAGGCGTCACGAGTAATGTTGATGCTGACCAATCCCGGCTCGCGTCGCAGAACTACTTGCCCAACAAGATCGGCGTCTGCCGACAGATCTGTCCACAAGTTTCTTGTCCTTTGACCAAACTCGATTACTCTTTCGAATGGCGTCCCTATCACGAAGACTACCCAAGTCAAAGACAAGAAGAATACTTCAGTTGCCGTTTCAATATGATACGTATAGAGCGCCAAGAAGAAGATACCTGAAAACATCACCTTAGGTGATCCGAAGAGTCTAGTGATATCTCGAGCAAACTCTGCGAAACGAAGTTTTCGAGGATCTGCTGATTCGCCCATAGTCATCGCAAGTAATCCAAGAGCCATAATGATAGTTGCAATCCCTAGTGCTACGTACCAAAAAAACAACAGGGAAACTGCGAAGTTTGGCGAAGCTGCAAGTAGCGCAACTACTGTCGCGATTGTTGCGACAGAATTGCTTAATGCATCTTTCGGTGCAGTAAAGAATGGTTGAGAAATGAATTCTCCTAAGAGCAGAGCCAAAATAGCAGACCAGAACCACAGTCCAGTGGGCAAGATTTCTTGAAAAAGAATGCCATTGATGATGGCAACCGAAAGAGCATACGCTAGAAAGAATAACGCACGCCCACCCTGACTTGACGTTCTCGCCATCAATTGCTTTCCATTACATTATGCGAGTAGATACAGCAAGAAAGTCTGGCAATCTTACTTAATGTTCTTTCTTTATCCAGTGTGAAGTCTCTAAGCCACTTGTGGAGACTCTGAGTTGTTAACAACCCCACCTCAACGCCCGCTGATACGCCACGGGCGTATCGAGATCCATTACGACGCCCTTGTCCGACACATCCACCAGCCGCAGCTGCTCCCGCGCCTTCTCAATCACAGCGCGCGGCATGGCATCCGCGGGCAGAGCCAGCATATCGCCCCAAAACGCCCGGTCCAGCAGCACCGGGTGCCCGCGCCGCCCCTGATACATCGGCGCCACATTCATTCCCGCCGCGTGTCGCTCCGCCAACTGCTTCATCAAGTCGCCCGGGATGCAAGGCATATCCGCTGGCTGAACAAACGCAGCGGAAAGATTATCCGGCAAGGAACGTAAACCGACCTTGACCGACGACAAGATTTCGCCCGTTTCAAAATCGGGATTGTGAACGCAGCGTAGAGGAAAGTCGCTGAGCAATTCCGCCACCGCCGCGGCGTCTCGCCCGGTCACCACGATAACCGGATGGATACCCGCTCGCACGTACTTCGAGACGACATGCCGCACGATAGGCTCACCGTTCGTCCAGGGCAGCAGCAGTTTGTTTTCCACCATCCGCGACGACAGGCCCGCCGCCAGGATGATCGCGCCAAAAGCCTTCACGGCTAGCGGTCCGTCAGGCTGCGCGGCATGGGACGTTCGGCAATGTCCTTGAGCAAGCCACCGTGCCCCATCGATACCAGGTTGGCTCGCGTGAGACGTTCGCCGGTCAACAGCCGTGGCAAGATCCAGTCGATAACATTTGTCTTGGGAGACTTGATGCAACCCGGCGCGCCCACCACCGGCACCTCGTCAAGATAACCCATCATCATTAAGGTGCCTGGATCAACCGGCACGCCGTGCAACGTGACGCTTCCACCCGCCAGCAGCAGAGCCGATGGCACGATGTCTTCACGATCCATGATGGCGGAAATACTCGCTACCAAAATCATATCGGCATCACCAAAGGAGCGAATGGCCGCCGCAATCGACTCCTCGTCATGCTGCACATAGGTTGGTTCCAAGAGCTCGCTGCCCCACGCTTCAATGCGCTGCTTGACCGGACCGTGAAAGCTGCGCAAGAGCCGTTCGCGAGTGGCTTCGGTGCCAGAGACGACCAACGCCACGCGCTTCTTTTGCAAGGGCAGCACACGCAAGATCGCCAAATTAGGCTCGGCGATGCGTTCCACATCCACCACCCGCGCTCCCGGCACACCAAAAGGTACCACTTTTACCAGCGCCAACATTTCGCCAGCATCCACCAGGCTGTATTCGCGCAAGCTGGCAATGGTTATGCCATCGTAGATATTGTTGATCTGTTCCAGCTTGGGCACATCGACATGCAAGACACCGCGCTGAGTCGCAGTCAGATTCGCGCGTCCCACACCCGGCGTACGCCAGCGCACATTCGCTCCCGCGACCGCCTTGCCTATGCGTTCCGCCGCAGCGTCCTCATGTAAATCGGCAGCACTCAACTGTGTGACGGTAACAGCTCTTAATCCCTGTTGCCGTAACACGTTAAGATCCGCTTCGCTTAGCATATGACCTTTATTGAATACCAGCTTGCCAGCCACATCGTACAGTTTATGCGCCAGAATCGCGCCGGCTGCCTCGTCAATCGGCACGTCACCGAACTTCATCGCGCACTCCGTTACGCACAGCCACGATCTCGGCCAAGATGCAGACAGCGATCTCTTCGGGAGTGCTCGCACCGATATCGATGCCGATCGGTGTGCGTATCTGCGTGATCAAGTCATCGCTTATCCCGGCTTTTCGCAACCGCGCCACCCGTTGTTTATGTGTCCGCCCACTGCTCAACACACCAACATAGGGAATCTCCGCGGGCAACGCCGCAATCAGCGCTTTATCATCAATCTTCGGATCATGTGTCAAGACAGCCAAATAGGTACTCCGATCCAGACCCAACTGCGGCAGCGCTTTGTCAGGATACGAATGCAGGATATTCGCAACATTCGGGAAGCGCTCTACCGAGGCGAAAGCCGCGCGCGGATCGACTATCGAAACACGGAAACCCACTTGCGTCGCCATCGCCTGCAGCGGTATTGCAACATGCACCCCGCCGATTAGGATCAGATGCGGGCGCTCCACCTGTAGATCCACCATCGCGCGCGTATCGCCCATTGTGGTCAAGCCACTCTTATTGCGCGAACTGGCAACCGCTTTCATCGCCGACAGCGTACTGTCGTCAAGGTTTTCGCTGCGAAATAACACGGTGCCACCCGCGTCCAGGAGCACCTTCTCGCCTATCATCTTGCCGTCAACGATAGTGACGGTCACGCCAAACTTGTCACGTTCTGCCAGATCTGCCAGCGCATCCCACCAGAGATGATTCAACGGTTCCACCAAAACCTCTATGCTTCCGCCGCAGGTTAATCCAACTTCCCAGGCGGTATCATCGGCGACGCCAAACTCTAGCAGGCGCGGCTCGCCATCTTGCAAGCGGGCAATAGCTTCTTCGACAACGGCACCTTCCACGCAGCCGCCGCTGACAGAACCGATCATGGCCATTTCCGCCGTGATGCCCATCTTGGAGCCTTCCCGGCGCGGTGCCGATCCCCAAGTCTTCACCACCGTCGCCAGTGCCACTTGCTGTTGCGAGCTTATCCAGTCATTGATCATATCCAGGATGTCTAACACATTTTACTCTCCTTTCCCCATGTCGCCATTTCTCGCGGGTGTCCGTAGATTGAGTTCGGAACAAGTACCTAGCGGGAAAACTCCCTTTCCCTCATTTTTTGGGAAGATCAAAGGGGCCGGGGGAAGGGGGTAAGATAACGCTTACGGTAACTTTCGGCACTCGGGCGACCATGCAAATCGTTTAAGGCCTTGACGATCACTTCCAGGTTGGCGAGATTCGTGATCGGCAGGAAATCGTGTACATACGGAAGCAGCGCTTGTGCGCCCTGTGTCAACGGCTCGTATTCCGGCACATCAAGTAGGGGATTCAACCAGATCAAGCGTCGGCAAGAATGCTGCAGGCGTTCCATTTCTCTATGCAAGAGCGGTATGTCTCCGCGATCCCAGCCATCGGTGATCAACATCACAACCGCGCCCCGTCCCAGGACACGCCGTGACCAGACCCAATTGAAGCGATGCAAACACTCGCCGGTCATCGTGCCACCGCCCCACTGCAATACCGTCTGCCCGATATCTTCCAGCGCGTCATCGACGTTTTTCTGCCGGATCTGCCGCGTGATCCGCGTGATATCAGTGCTATATACAAAGGACTCAACCTGAAACAACGAGCCAGCCAAAGTATGCATGAAGTGCAGCAATACCCGTGTGTACCTTTCCATACTGCCACTAATATCGCAGAGCAAAACTACCGGACGCGGCTTTTCCCTGCGGCGATGGGTCGGCAGCTTGGTGACATCTCCGCGCTTGCGAATCATATCTTTCATCAGTCGACGCATGTTGATCTGCCGCCCCTTGCCATTTTGAAATCGCCGTGTCTTGCGCATGCCCAGCGAATCTGGCATCTTGGCCATCATCCGCTTAGCCATCTCTAATTCTTCAGCGGACATCTCGGCAAAGTCTTTGTGACGCAAGCGCTCTTGCTTACTGTAGGTCGGCACTAGCGCAATCAAGCTCGGGTCTAAATTGTTTTTCGCATCGCCATCTTCGCCGGGCGTTGATTCCAACGGGGGCAGGAATTGTGTCTTTTTCTTTTGCCGCTCTTCTCCTAATGATTGTAAATTGAGCGTCGTGAAGCCCTCCGACGGCCGGCGCCAGAAGATGTCAAAAGCTTCATCGAAGTAGGCAAACTCCTTGGGGTGCGCCACCAGATGAGTACGCAGGACGAAATAGAAATCCTGCTTGCGCCCTAACTGAATGAAAGCCAGCGCCCGCGCCACGTCCATCATGCGGTTCGGGGTCACGTTCATGCCCAATGCCCGGCAAACCCGTCCGAAGAGGATCAGATTATAGGTCAGCTTGCCACCGCGATATTCATGCGGCGCCTCCGCCGGTCCAAGATAGACTCCGGTAATGGGCGAGAGTTCCGACATATTTAGGCCCGCTGCGCCTCAACTTTGGCGCGATCAATCATATTCTGAATTGTGGTGGGATCCAGCATCTCTATATCATCCTGATACTTCAAGATCACGCCCAAGGTATCCTGCACTGTTTCCAGCGCCAACTCATTTTGATCCAGCGCAATCAGAGCGGCTGTCCAATCCAGCGTCTCTGCCACGCCCGGTCGTTTGAACAATTCCATCGAGCGCATATCCTGAATGAAAGCGGTAATCTGCCGCGCCAGCATCGGTGGCACATCAGGTGCCTTGCGTTCAACAATTTGCAATTCCTTGTGAAAATGCGGATAGTCGATCCAAAAATACAGGCAGCGCCGCTTCAGCGCATCGTGGATTTCACGCGTTCGGTTGGATGTAACGATGACGATAGGCGGCGATGCAGCTTTCACCGTGCCCAATTCCGGTATCGAAATCTGAAAATCGGAAAGCAACTCCAGCAAAAATGCTTCGAATTCTTCGTCGGAGCGGTCCAACTCATCAATCAGCAGGACCGGCGCTTTGCCATTCTTGCTCTGTTCGATCGCCTGAAACAGTGGACGCTTGAGCAAGAAGCGCTCGGAAAACAACTCGCTTTCCATATCATCACGCGCCAGTCCCTCGGCTTCCATCAGCCGCAGATGCAAAATCTGCCCGGCGTAATTCCATTCGTAAACAGCCGTGTTGATGTCCAATCCTTCATAACATTGCATACGGATCAGCTTCGTATCCAGCAATGCCGCGAGCACTTTCGCGATTTCGGTTTTGCCCACCCCGGCATCACCCTCGAGAAACAAGGGTTTACCCGTCTTCAGCGCCAGGTATATTGCCACCGCCAAGCCACGTTCGGCGATATAATCTTCTCCGCCCAAGGCCATCTGCAAACTATCTACGGAGTCAAACATTCAATTTATCTCGTCCCGGTTGATTGTCCATATCTCAGATGCTATTTTAGCTCATTGCGCAAAGCTAGTTAAGCCCTACCCCACACGGCTATCTCAGGGTAATGGAATTCTGGTAGCCGATTTCGTCATCACTGGCAAGAATCTGTGCGAGATTGTCCGATCCCCAGGGCTCAGGCAAACGATTGAAGGGATTGATTTGCGCTGTTTATGGCATGTACTATTGTTGGGCAAAATAGCGTGTAAGACATGGAGGATACTATTAATCCAGAAATCCAGCGCTTCTGGGAAATCAATCGGATGTATACGCCCCTGCGCGACAGCCTGTTGGATCTTCTTAGCGATGAACAACTCAGCTTCACACCCGGGGGCGGAAATCCTACGCTTGGCGAACTCTGCCGCCAAATCGGAGAAACCGAATATGCCTATATCCAATCATTCGCAACCTTTAAGTCCGATTTCAGTTATCGCAGCAACGACGACAGCACCCTCAACAGCGTTGCAAATCTAAAGGCATGGTATCAGCAGCTTGACGAGCAATTGGAAGCGGCTTTGCAATCCGTCAGCGACGAGGATGTCGCTTCAAAGCAAGTTGACCGCGGCGGCTTTAGCGTGCCGCTGCCCATCAACCTCAATCTCTTTCGCGAAGCATTGTTGATCTTCTACGGCAAGGTCAGTGTCTACGGCAAAACGATGGGTCTGCCGCTCACGCAGATGTGGCAAGATTGGATCGGTTAACCGGGAAATTCCTCAATTCAACCCCTCTACCAAATCTCCCCCCATAGCAATGGAGGGAGACTTCTTTTCCACGATCCATACTAAACTATCAATGAAGCGCTCCCCTTCCCTAATTTTGGGGTTGAGGGCCGGCGATTAGGATTGGCTTTATCCCAGCGCCGCCGCGACCGCGCGCTTCAGATATACGCCCGCCATCTGCTGGCGATACGATTCCGAATAAGCTACATCTCCAGCCAGCCAGTCGGCAATGTCGCCTTTGACCGCATCCGCCGCTGCCGCCAACGCTGCATTATCCAGCGTGCTGCCTGCCAAAGCTGCTTCGGCACCGGCACATTTGACGGCTTTAACTGTAGCGCCACCGACTGCCACATGGGCATGCTCGCAGCTGGCGCCATTCATCTTCAGCGCTACACAAACGCCGACAATCGCATAACGCGAGGCCGGATGCGGGAATTTGGCATAAGCCGTTTGGTGATCGCTCAAGTCGGGCACGCTGACACTCGTGATCAGCTCTCCATCGTCCAGCGCCGTCTCGAAAAGATCGACAAAAAACTCCTCTGCGCCGACCGAGCGCGCACCATCTGCACCCTGAATATTGATGTTGGCACCTGCTGCCACTAATACCGTAGGCGGATCGGAAGCCGGATCAGCGTGGGCGATATTGCCACCGATGGTACCGAAGTTGCGCACACCTTGATCGCCAACTTGCCCGCAAGCTGCAGCCAGCGCCGCGCACATCGACTGCACATCAGCGGAATCTGCAATCTCGGTATGGGTCGTGGTGGCGCCGATACTGAGCCCACCATTTGCCGAGATACCACGTAATTCGCCGATACGCCCGATGTCCACCAGGTGCTCGGGAGCAGACAAACGCAACTTCATAACCGGCAGCAGGCTATGCCCGCCAGCGAGGAACTTCCCCTCGTCAGAGATAAGCTCCAGCGCTTGAGCAACCGACTCCGCGCGAGCGTATTCAAATTTGTTGGGCCACATATCAGCCACCTCCATTTGCTGTAGATTGTTGAATAGCGTCCCAAACCTTGGGGGACGTCATTGGCATATCGATCTTTTCGACCGCGAATGGCGAAAGCGCATCAAGAACTGCGTTGTAGACCGTCGGAGTACTGGCAATTGTACCCGTCTCGCCGACACCTTTGACGCCAATAGGATGATGCGGTGACGGTGTCACCGTTTCGTCCAGCTCGAAATTCGGGAACATATCTGCGCGCGGCATGGTGTAATCCATCATTGAGCCGGTCAAGAGTTGTCCATTCTCGTCATAAATCACGCCTTCACAAAGTGCCTGCGCGATGCCCTGTACTACGCCGCCGTGGATTTGCCCAGCCACGATCTCCGGGTTGATTTGCGGACCGCAATCATCGACAGCAATATAACGCAGCAGTTCGATGTTTCCGGTATCGGGATCAACCTCTACGATGGCGATGTGCGTGCCGAAGGGATAGACGAAATTGGGCGGATCATAGAACTGTGATTCTTCGAAACCCGGATCCATGCCTTCGGGCATATTCCAGGCCAGGTGCGCCATCAATGCGACATCCTGAATGCTTTGGAATTGATCGGGCGAACCCTTGACCAAGAATTTGCCATCGGCGTATTCAATATCTTCGACCGCCGCTTCCATTAGATGAGCGGCCAGGGCACGCGCCTTATCTTTGAGTTTGCGCGATGCCAGTGCAAGCGCCGCGCCGGTGACAGGTGTAGTGCGGCTGCCATAGGTACCCCAGCCCATCGGTGTTTCAGTGGTATCGCCATGAACGACTTCTATATCGTCTACCGGGAATCCCAATTCCTCGCCGATGATCTGTGCCAGGGTCGTTTCCGAACCTTGTCCGTGTGGCGAAGCGCCGATCAAGGCCTGTACTTTGCCAGTCGGTGTCACGCGAATTGTAGCACTTTCCCATAAGCCGCCCTGGAAGCCCACGGCTCCGGCAACTTGGCTCGGACCTAATCCACACATCTCGGTATAGGCCGTTACACCAATGCCTATGTATCGCCCGTCTGCCCGTGCCGCCGCTTGTTCATTGCGGAAATCGGAATAGCCAGCGATGCCCAGCGCTTTCTCGAAGGCGGTGGAATAATCACCGCTGTCGTAGATCAACGTTGTGGCGACTTCGTGACCGTCTGCGAAAGGCGGTATCAAATTTTGGCGTCGCAAGTCGGCAGGATCTAAATCGAGCTCGTTGGCGACCATGTCCACCATGCGTTCCAGCAGGAAGGTTGCTTCCGGCCGGCCCGCGCCACGATAGGCATCGGTGGGCGTGGCATTTGTCATGACGCCGATTGATTCACAGTATACGCTGTCAATAGTATAGGGTCCGACGTATAGCAAGCCGTGCAAAATAGTCGGGATGCCCGGTGCAGCTGTCGACAGATAGGCGCCCATGCCAGCGTAGACTGTCGCCCGTACACCCAGCAGCTTACCCTCATTGCTTGCCGCCATCTCCACCAACTGAACGTGATCACGCCCGTGAATTGTAACTTGGTAGTTTTCCGAGCGTGTCTCGGTCCACTTGACCGGCACGCCGAGCTTGACCGCCGCCCAGGATACCAGCGCTTCGTCGGGATAGCAGGGGATCTTGCTACCGAAACCGCCACCGACCTCTGGCGCAATCACGCGCACTTTATTTTCTGATAAGCCGGTGACCGCGCTGATGATGAAGCGGTGGATATGCGGGTTTTGTGTAGTGCACCACAGCGTCAACTCTTGCGTGGCCGGGTTGTATTGCGCCATTGCCGCGCGTGGTTCCATGGCTGTCGGTAAGAGGCGCTGCTGTACGATAGTATCGGCAACGACCACATCAGCTGCCTCGAATACGGCATCGCTGGCGGCTCTATCGCCCATAATCCAACGAAAGGCGATGTTGTTTTCGATATCATCAAAGAGTTGCGGTGCGCCATCTTGGACCGCTTCCCGCGGATTAACCACGACCGGCAATTCCTCGTATTCCACATCCACCAAATCGGCTGCATCTTGCGCGGTATAGCGGTCATCGGCCAGTACGATCGCCACGCCGTCGCCAACATAGCGCACTTTGCCTTTAGCAAGCGCGGGGTGTTCCGGCGTCTTCAGATCACTGTCGGGGATCAGCCAGGCGGTCGGGATGCCGGCCAAATCGATATCTTCGCCGGTGAAAACTGCCACGACGCCGTCCATCGCTTCGGCAGCCGCGCTATCAATGCTGACGATGTTGGCATGGGCATAAGGACTGCGCACCACCGCCATGTGCAACACACCGGGCAACTTGATGTCATCGGTGTAGCGCGCTTGGCCGGTGATCAGGCGCGGATCTTCGCGGCGCTTTATGCCCGATCCAAAAATTCTAGTACTCATCAGTCACCTCCAGGGGCAGCATCAGCCACCTGCTTGACGGCTTTCACGATATTGTGGTAGCCGGTGCAGCGGCAGATATTCCCTTCCAGGCTGTGCCGGATTGCCGCTTCGGAGGCACCGGGATTATCGCGGACAAAAGCCGCGCTGGCCATGATCATACCCGGTGTGCAATAACCACATTGCAAGCCATGGTTTTCCCAGAAGGCGGTTTGCATCGGGTGATGCTCGCCGTTGACCGCCAGGCCCTCGATGGTCGTCACGTCCGCGCCGTCCGCTTGCACGGCGAGAAGCGTGCACGATTTCAGCGCTTTTCCGCCTAAGTGCACGGTACAAGCGCCACACTGGCTGGTATCGCAACCGATTTTGGTACCGGTCAGATCCAACTCTTCACGCAGAAAATGAACCAATAAGGTACGGGGGTCAACATCACGTTCATGCACAACCCCGTTAACTGAAATTGAAACCTGCATTAAATCCTCCTCAGTGACTACGCGAATACTCAGTTTAAACTACGCAGTTTTGCAATTTACCCACCATTGCAAGCTATTTTGCCCATCATTGTAACTTGCTTTTATGCACTTCGCTACATATTGCTATTCTGGCTCAAGGGATATTAGTCCCGTAGAAAATGTCGCAAAAATCGATGCGTCTCACCGAAATGCTGGCACAAACGTTGCAGCGTATCTGACGGGCCGCCGTAGCTCGCACGAGGAAAAGATCACTACGCCTAGGACTGGAGGAATCCCGCCAGATGATGCTTCCAAATTCCAGCCAATGTATGGGTGCCATGACCACGTGTATGCTCGTCTATTGGGAGCAATACGTACTTTCCGAGTTTCAGTTTCGCCATCGCGGCTTCCATAATGCCCAACTCCGGAGGATTGACCTGATCGTCCGCCGAGTTGATTGCCAATAGCGGCGCTTTGGTTTTTGAGAGGCCCGGCGCGGGATCATAATCCTCTGAAGCGGCGTATTGATAAACCATATCATTCGCATCCAATACCGCCGCCTGCGCGTTGATCCGCTCGGCCAAAAAGGCATCCGCCTCCACTCTCGTTGGCGCCTCCTTTTGCCATTGCAAAGGACAGCTTGTCATCATGATTTGCAGATGCATTGCGGCGACCAACCCGGGTGGCTGAATCACGTAGCCTCCGTTCGTCCAGGCGGGATCATCACGAATCGCATCCATGATCATCTTGCGCATCATGCGATTGCGTCCAGCTATCTCTGCCGGCAATGAAGCCAGCGGCAGCAAGAAATCCATAAAATCCGGATATTCTTGTCCCCACAACCAGGTATGCATGCCGCCCATTGATGTGCCCATAACCAGATAAAGATGATCTACCTGCAATCCCTTTGTCAGCAACAAGTATTGCGCGCGAATCATGTCGAGATAACCATAGCGTGGAAATCGCATTCTCAAGCCATCGCTAGGTCTGCTGGAGCGGCCGTGACCGATGCCATCAGGTAATACGATGAAAAATTGCTCTGCATCTAGTATTTGGCCCTGGCCGAACAGTTCGCCTGCGAAACTTTCGCGCAGGAATTGTTCGCCACTGCCAGTTGTGCCATGTAATATCAACATAGCATTGCAAACTCTCCCCATCGCATCACGCGACGAGTTCCCCAATGTCCGATAATGCAATCGCAGCTCCGGCAATATCTCGCCAGAGTTGAATGTAAAATCACGAATGATAAAGTCGTCATGATTAATTTTCATCTCGCGAAGCTCCGCTTACCGCCTCCAAACCTTAAGCTTCTTCCGAAAGGCTGAAGTGTCGGACAAAGGTTCGAGCTTGACCAATCATCACCAGGTTGAATCCAGCAGGGGTTTCCATATCGGGTTCGTCATGTTGCTGTCCCGGATATGCGGCGAGATTGCGCCAGGTCGAAGGGCAGCACGTATAGGCGATTCCGTCGCTCGTAACGCTCGTGGTTTGATGAATATGCCCGTGAAACACGCCTGCGATGACATTCGCGTACTGCGACAAAACGCTGTGGACCCGCTCTCCATTTTGCACACGCATCACATCATCTAACCACCTCAAGCCCGTTTTGATCAGCGGATGATGGACGGCAACGACGACCGGTTTTCCCGACGCTCGCGACAGGTTACTCGCTAGTTTTTCTATTGTTTCTTCTTGTATTTCTGGCGCATGCGCATCGCTAGGGCTGTTACTGTCCAAAGTCACGAGATGACAGCCATCCATTGTTGTGAGCTCATTTCCCAGCACTTGCATTTTTTCGCCATCGGACAAGAAAGCCTCCATCATCTCCAGCGAGTCGTGATTGCCTGGCAACATATAAAGTGGCTGCTCGAGTTGACCCAATAACTCACGCGCGCACTGGTAATGTTCGGCTACCGGGTCCGCACAGACATCGCCAGTATGCAAAATAAAATCAAACTCGAATGGAAGCTGCCGCACTGTGTTTAGCAAGGTCTGGACGCCGTGGTTCGAGTGCCACACTTCATCGGGGACCTCGGCCGGACCATAACCGGGATCGGCGGAGATATGCGTGTCGGAAATATGCAAGAATTTCAGCATGAATACTTACCTTCCCTTGCTTGCCCAATTGACAGCCAATTCTAACGAGAATGTATTGCCAGAGCAACGCCTGCGCTTAGACAAGGTACAATTGTTGCATCTGTCGCAATTTAAATGGGAAACAATACCTAATGGCGCTAAACCGACATATTCACTCTGTCTCCCTCGCCGAGGATATTCGCGTATTGCGCTGCGGCGACCGTTCGCTTGAGCAATTGCTTGATCGCATTGAAACGCGCTTCAACGAAACCGAAAGCGCCATTGAAGCCTTCGTCCCCGAGTCCGAACGTTTTCCACGTCTGCGTCGTGACGCCGCCGCCTTGGATTCCCAATATCCAGAACCTGGCCAGCGTCCGCCACTATTTGCTGCGTTGCTTGGCGTCAAAGATATTTTCCACGTCAATGGCTTTACTACTCGCGCTGGAACCGAAGTCCCAGCGGCACTTTTCGCTGGTGAGGAAGCCGGCATAGTCGCCCGCTTCAAACGTGCCGGCGCATTGATTCTCGGCAAAACCGCCAGCACCGAGTTCGCTTATTTCGAGCCAGGTCCCACGCGCAATCCACATAATCTCGCCCACACGCCCGGTGGCAGTAGCAGTGGATCGGCTGCGGCGGTCGCCAGTGGAATCGCGCATTTCGCACTTGGTACGCAGACCGTGGGTTCGGTGATTCGCCCGGCGGCTTATTGTGGTATCGTCGGTTTCAAACCTTCCTACAAGCGCGTAGATTCGTCCGGCTTGGTCACTTTTTCGCCATCAGCGGACCACGTCGGCTTCTTCACGCAAAACGTCGCCGATATGCGGATTGTGGCGGCTGTCGCCATCAACGATTGGAGCGATGATGTTCTTGCGACAGAAAGACCAGTGCTTGGAGTGCCCGACGGCGCTTATCTTGCGCAATGCAGTGCGCTGAACGACTTTGAAGCCCAGGAAGCTAAGCTCGCCAGCGCCGGCTATCACATCATGCGCGTCAATGCTTTGCAGGACATCGCGTACATCGACAGTTTCCACCAAGACATGATCGCCGGGGAATTTGCCGCTCAGCACCAGGAATGGTTCGCTCGGTACGACAACTTGTATCGTCCGCGCACCGCCGAGTTGATACGTTTCGGCCAGACGATTTCAAGTAAGCGGCTGCAAGAAGCTCGCCAGCATCGACTAGATTTCCGGCAAAGATTGCATCATGAGATGTCGGCTCACAAGATCGATGCCTGGATTTGCCCTGCGGCGCCGGATGTGGCACCCCCTGGCATAGGCGCAACTGGCGACCCAAAAATGAACATGCCCTGGACCCATTCCGGACTTCCAGCAGCCACAATTCCGGCGGGAACAGGCAATCATGATTTGCCGCTCGGTTTGCAACTCGTCGGCAAGTTCCACGAAGACGAGTCGCTGCTGCATTGGGCAGGGGACATTGAAACCTGTTTTCGGCAATGAGAGCTGCCTGCCGTCCTGTGATGAATCCATTGCGTTGATAGACGATAGCTAAGCTATAGCAATCGGATTTACCCAGGATCCAGTGGCGCCTGTCAGCTTCAGGGGCGTAATGATCAGCAAAAACTCATAACATTCTGCAGCGGCCAGCTCATCCAGATTTAGATTCTCGATATGGGTGATGCCGCTATGCACCAACAAAAAGCGATGCACGGAATGGTCATGCGGCGGCATGGCCTCGACCGCCATGTTGTCCGCGCCCACCAGGTGCATCCCCCGGTCGACAAGGAATTGCGCTGCCTCCAGGTTTATGCCGGTTTGCGCATCGCGATATACCGGATTGCCATCGCGCAGCAGTGAATATGAGCCGGTGCGTACCAATACCGCCGAGTTTTCCGTGATAGTCGTGCCCTGCTTTTCCATCGTGCCCTGCATATCATCAGCGCCGATGGCATACGCCGGTGGTAAAACGTCGACGCCCTTATAAGCGGCGACATCAAGCATGACGCCCCGAGTCAAGATCGGAGGCATATTTTCGATGCTGTTATGCAGCTGACGTGCTGAGTCGACACTTTCGTTTGCCCGGACAAATTTGCCGTCCCCGGCATAAAGCATTGGCTCGCCATCAGGATCGGGATCGCCCGCGGCATCGCGCCTTTCGGCTATATGACAAAGGGCGTCGATATGTGTGCCGACGTGTATCGACATACGGATCACTTCTGCCGCAGCCGAGGCCGGATTGATGGTGGAGGGATCGCTATGTCGCAGATGGGGAACGATGGAATAACTCTTCATTGGCGGACCCGGTGTCAACATGCCTTCTTGAAAATCGATACCCAAGCTGAATACCTCGCCAGTTTTCACCAGGCCAAGCAAATTGGGTGTCAAACGCGGGATCGGCAATCTGCCATAGGCGGACAAGCTCACGGTGTGTCTCTCTTCTTATAAGCGGTGAATTCGCCTACAGTATATTGCAGCGAGGCAGCAACTGCCATCGCATTTGTTCAATTAATTAAGGGATCAAGGGGCAATCCACTCGGTACCACTTCAGGCACCAAGTGCGTCAGTTCGCGCGCGGCGGGATCGGTCAGCGCTTGCAGAAACTGCACCAGGTCTGCCACATCGGTTTCATTTATTGGCAGTCCTTCCTGCAAAACGGGCACTACCGTATGCGCCTGGCGCTCAAAATCATAGGGCAAGACCGCATCCTGGAATTCTACAGGTAGTTGCGCCAGTGGATCGTAAACCATGTTCGCGCGCCATACATTTGCGTGGTGCCAGATTGTGTCAGGCAGCGTGCGATAGGTCCCGTTGTGAAAATACGGCGCAGTCAATCCGACATTGCGCAAACTCGGAGTACGGAACTTGTATTGATCGCGATAATCGAAACTGACATTGGCTCGCCCGAAGTCTTCCCGCTCATTCGCGCCATTGTCCGTCCCCGGCCCGATCTGTGGAACCAGCAGGTTGTAAAAGCTCAAGTCTGTTAGCAGATCTCCGCTATGGCAAAAGGCGCAATTCAACTTGGAGTTTAGCGCGCCATAAAAGAGTAGCGCGCCACGTTTCTGGTCCGTGCTCAAGGCTTGCGCGTCACCAGCAATATAATCGTCCCAGGGGGATTCGGTGAAAATTAGTTGTCGTTCAAAAGCGGCGATCGCCTCCGCAACTCGTACTGCATCAATCTCGGCTGTGCCAAAGACTGCCTCAAACTGTGCCACATAGGCATCGATCTGTTGCAGCCGCTTGACCAGAGCACTGCGAATAACCATCGGTCGATCATTGCCAAAGCTTGCCCCCGCCATTTCGCGCTCCGATGTGACCGGGAACATCGACTGCACCATTAGCGGATCGCTAAGTTGCAATTCGTTGATCGCATCTTCTTTGGTAGTCACCGTAGCCTCGTCGGCATAGCGCTCGACCCGACCATCCCAGAATTGTATGCGCGACAAGGCACTGTTGAGAACCGTCGGGCTGTTGCGCGGCACAAATTGTCCGACGAAGGGATTGGCAATTTCTCCGTTGATGTTATTGCGGGTATCGCTGCTGACATGGACATGAGGCAGAAAAACCCGGCTGTCGCCCAAGCCATGTCCTCCCGCGCCAATCGGCAAGACACGTGCATCCGTCATGGCAAGCTGTGGATGATGACAGGTCGCGCAAGAAATGTTCTTGTCACCGGAGAGAATGGGGTCAAAAAACAGATCACGCCCCAGCCTGGCCATTGCGCTGTCGCTTTCTTTTTCGTCGCGCCCGGGATAAGCACTTAACTCATGCTGTTTAATCACCTCGCGCAAAGCCTGGTCAAGATCGGCAATGGTCAAGGTTTCGCCAGAGACGAAGTTGCCAGGCGGGAAGCGTTTTGGCACCGGAGGATCGCTGTCGAATTGAATATGCAGGAGACGGCCCGAATACACTTCAGTCACATACAGGCTGCCATCCGCCAGCGGTAGCACACCACCCGGAAAGTTGAGATTCGCAACCACTGTCTCCAGGCTGCCTGCAGCATTGATCTTGCTCAATCGTCCGCTTGGCTGCTGCTGATCCAGATCCTCAAAGCATTCGCTTGACAGTGTATGAGTGGCAAATTCAAGAACCCAGATATTGCCCTCGGCATCGTTTGCCACATCAATCGGCATATTCAAGCCGTCAATCAACGTATGCTGCTTACCATCCGGGGTCAACTTCACCAACTCTCCGGCATTTGCGGTATGTGGGCAACCTGCGAACAAGGACACATAAAAGCCGTCACCATCGCTAATGATGCCAGTTGGCAGGGCTTCGAGCCGTCCGCCGCGATGTTCGGGATTGTCAAGCGCAGCAAAGCGATGAAAGAAGCGTATCTCTCCGCTTTGCGTTGCGACAGCCAATCCGTTGCCCGCCGCATCGCTGATTACGCCCCTGCCTTCGGTATCAAAAGTGATATCAAAGGGATGCAGCAGGAAGGTTCGTCCACGTCCAGCCTTGACACTAGTCAGGTCCTTAGGTGAAAAAGGGGTCTTTGGAAGAATGCGCGAGTTTTGACTCGGTAAGCCGTAGATTTGGCTTCCGGCAAAAGCCATATAAATGCTTGTCTTATCCGGCGAGACAGCCACAGCGGGAGCGCTGATTAGCCTGTCATCAATTCTTGCACTTGGGAAACCGGAGACCAACCGACCCAAGTTGCCATTCGGGCGCAGCAAGCTGATCCCCGCGCTTTTTTCACCTTTTCCATTGCCCGCCTCGGCGATCAGTACCGCACCGTCAGGCAAGAGCGCCAAACCGACCGGATGAAATAACCCCTCGGCGACGGTGGATACCGATATCGCGCCTTGCGGTCGTATTGGATTGCATAATATGGCGAAATTGATAGCAAGCAACAGCAAGCGAATGCGCATGATTGCTCAATCGAATTCTCACGAACTATTTTCAAGTTTAACACAGAATATGTGGCAACTTCTGCCATGCTTAAGCGTTTCTACGGCTTGCTAGATTGGAGTGGGCGTACATCTCATCTCGCACTCTCGGCGCCTCAGCCTGAGGACAGGACAGGTTTTGACGTGGCACGTGATGTGGAAAAGGACGGGAAAAGGATGAGAAAAGGATGACAAAAGGGGCAAATATAGCGATTACCTATTAATACAGTATCGATATAGAGGAGGATTTCGCCAAATTGGATAGCGATCCGGCGAGAACGTGTCAGTTGCAAGTAAGACATGTAGGCTAGCGATAAGATTCCCATAGAGCCGAGCGTATCATCATTTGCCGGGGGCGCGGCGACTATATGGACGCGGTTTTATGCAGGAATTGCTGATGGTAGCTAGCTGATGCGCGGGACGGGAGCGAAACCTGCCCTGTCCTAAGGCGCTTCAGAAGAGAGGATTCCTGAATCGGGCCTCGACATCGATCGAGTTTGAATGATGTTTAGAAGTCCAACGGCAATTGTAGCAAATTACCTGTATAGTCGTCCTTCAACCAGGCATAATCCGGATCGTCATAGGGCGGCGTTTTGCGCGCATCGTCGATCAATTCGCCCGCCAGGTAGTTCAAGAAATAGAGGTTGGATCCGGGTGCGGCCGCTGTCGAATGGAAGCCCTGCGTTACCAGCACCAGGTCGGTATCGCGCACGGCGAATATCTCATCAAAGTCCTCGTCGCGGCGGTAGTTTCGGTGTAGCGCAACGCCATTCGGCGGATCGGTTCGGAAATAATAGGTCTCGTCAAGATGCTCCGAACCGCCATAGCCATCATGGCAATGTGGCGGATAACCTGACCAGGCTCCACCAGGCACGTACACTTCGAACAAAATTAGCCTTTCCGCTGGCATGGGATGAGACAAAACATGATGCACCTGCCGCCGCGCGCTGCCGCCGCCCCGTACCTCAGAGCGAATCTCCGCAGGAGAAAAGAGCCGCAAGGGATATTTACCCTCGGCCGGCGCGGATCCGATGGCAAACTCGAAGGAGTTGTCGGTAGTGACGCCAAACTCTTTGCCTGGTGGGAAATAGAGAACATGTGGCTTTTCCAGGAAAACGCCGGCGCGTGCCAACGTGAAATTACCTTCGTCGCTTTGCACGCTGCCGCGGCCACTTAGTGGTATGAGTGTGAGTTCGGTATTCAGAGTGTTGTGTACATAGAGTTGCGTAGTCTTTAACTTGACTATGCGAAATGAAAGATAAGACCAACCTGCAGTTTCCGGACTGACATCCAATACGATCATATCATCGTAGCTTGATTTTAGATGATGACTCATAACTTTTCCTTCCCCTTTAGCGCACTAACGCGCCAGAAAGTCGCGCACCTCATGCCTGTAGGGCAACGCGCGCGCGCATCCCTGACGGCTGACCACGATCGCTCCGCAGGCATTAGCGAAACCTGCTGCACGGCCCCACTCCCATCTCTGTGACCAGCCATAAATCAAACCACTGGCGAATCCATCACCAGCGCCGACCGTGTTGACAATCTCGACCGGAAATCCGGCTACATTTTCGTGGCCGTCTCGTCGAACCAGCGTCACGCCCCTGTCGCCGCGCTTTAGGACTAGCAGCGCGCGACTTTCGGCAGCAAACTCATCCAGCAGGACATCCAATTCACTATTGTCAGGCCTGTTATCGCCGGACATAACCACCTCGGGTGTGGGCGACAACGCCGCATAGAACTCTTGTTCGGTGCCGATGATGACATCGCAAAGCGGCAGTACGCGGCGCATATGCAGACCAAACGAGAGCGGATGTGTCCATTGATCGGCGCGCAGATCTAGGTCGATAAAAGTTGTCGCAGTCGTTTTTCTCGCCCGCTCCGCCAGGTAAAGACTAACATCACTAGCGCTACCTCGGCTCAAAGCAGTGCCAGAAAGCAAGATCGCCCGCGTTTCCGATAGCGGCAGCGCCGCGGCCTCATCCAGCGTCAGATGTATATCCGCCGCGTTTTCACGGTAAAAGAGCAAGGGAAACTTGTCCGGCGGCTGTACACCAACCAGCGCCATTCCCGTTCGCGTTGCGCCCTTTATCGGAATGAAATCGGTGTTCACACCTTCGCCGCGCAGATAGTGGCGGACAAAACGCCCCACTTCGTCGTCACCTACCGCGGTGAAAGCAATCGAACGCAATCCTAGACGACTCGTGCCAATGGCGATGTTCACCGGGCTGCCGCCAACTCCCGTTTCAAAGGCCGTGATATCGTGAAAAGCGGCGCCGATATCCAGTGCAAACAGATCCATCGATACCCGGCCAACCGTAATCAGGTCGAAAGTTGAATTGTTCATAACAGGTCCGGCAGTTGTCCCGCTTCAATCGCGCGGAGATTGTCAGCAACTTTCTCAGACAAGAGCGGCACTTTCCTCAGATCGCGATCCCAAAGCGCAGTATTACCCAATACGGCCGCCACTAGCGAATCGATTGATTGCGCTTCTGCCCAGTGCTGCCGAAACCAAGCCAAAACCTGTGGGTCATCGTTGAGCGGAATGGTTTCTCCCTGCCATTCCCCCTTGTAGAGCCGGATGAAGGCAGCCAACACGAGCACGAGACGCGATGGCAATTTGCCAGTCATGTCGAAGTATCCCAGCAGTGAGGGCAATATACGTTCCTTGACCTTTGATGAGCTGTTAAGCGAAATCGTCAGCAAACGGTGATGGATTTGCGGATTGCGAAAACGATCAAACACATCACCCGCAAATGCCTCAAGTTCAGCCTGCGGGATTTCGCGTACCGAAGGGATAACTTCCTCAAAAACCAGCTCATGAATGAAGCGTTCCAGCTGTTCGTGTTCCATCACAGCGCGTACAGATTCTATACCCAGCAAGATGCCCAGCGGCACCATAGAGGTATGCGCGCCGTTCAATAAGCGCACTTTGATTGTCCGATAGGGCGTGGCATCATCGACGATTTTGATGTTGAGCGCTGTGCGCGTTCTATCAACTGGAAACTCGTCCAAGAGCTTTGGCTCCGCTTCGATAATCCAGCTATGATAGATTTCCCCCGCCGCCAGCAAACGGTCTTCGTAACCCAATTCGGCGAAGATGCGCTCGGCATCTGCTTGCGGATAACCCGATATGATCCGGTCAACCAGCGTATTGCAAAAAGTATTGTGCGCTTTCACCCAGTCGGCAAACGCCGCATCCAATCCCCATAGCTCGGCATACTCCAAGATGATCTTGCGCAACCGCGTCGCATTGTCGACGATCAATTCAGTAGGGATGATGATGCATCCCTTGTCTGCTGCCCCAGCGAAGTGCTGGAACCGTTCATACAAGAAGCGAGTCAACTTAGCGGGGAAAGTAGCAGGTGGCTGATCTGTGTAATTGTCCTCGGCGGAAAAAGTAATGCCCGCTTCGGTCGTGTTGGAAAAAATAAAGCGAATCTCGTCCTGCCGCGCCAAAGCCAAATATGCCGCGAAATCTTGATACGGATAAACTGTACGGTTGACCGCGCTGATAAGCCGCGCCTCTTCGACGAACAGTCCCCCACGTATGCCGTGAAGATAGACGGTAAACAGACAATCTTGTTCGTCCAGCGTAGCGTAACTGCCCGGCGTCGCCTTTACCAAGACAATGCCACTGCCGAAGTCTGTTTCCTCATTGAGAATGTCGACCGTCCAATCGACGAAGCCGCGCAAGAAGTTGCCGCCGCCGAATTGCACGATACGTTCGGGATAAACCCGCCGCTTATCCATGAGACTATCGGTCAAAAGCTGGGGCATATCTATCCATCCAATCGGTAGGTATTTTTAGCTAGATCATAAGCCAGAGCGCGGATCATCTCCTGCGCATCTTCTTCGTCTATGAAGCCGCGGACCAGTTGGCCTGCCAGCCAATCGGCACTGACGCGCCGCCAAACATCATGTCGTGTGGGAATCGAAGGATACGCGCGCGTGTCGTCATTGAAACCGGCAGTATTATAAATCCCGGCTGTCTCGACCACATTGTCAAAATAGCGCGTCATGCCCAACCAACTATCGAAAAACCACCAAGGCGGTCCCAATCGCAAGATCGGATAGTGCCCGGCCAACGGCGCCAGTTCGCGGCTGTACGTTGTCTCATCGAGATTGAATAGAATCAGCGTCAATTCGGCTTGATTTCCAAAACGATCCAACAGAGCCTTGAGGTTATTGGTGAATTCGCCACGTATCGGGATATCCGCGCCCATATCGCGCCCGTAGCGCTGATAAATCCGTTCATTGTGATTGCGATATGAACCGACGTGCATTTGCATCACCAATCCATCTTCGCTGCTCATGCGCGCCATTTCAATCAGCATATGCCCGGTGAAACGCGCTGCATCTTTTGCCGTCACCTCGCCTAAGAGGGCCCTCTGCATGATGGCATCCGCCTCCGCCTGGCTCAGCACTTCTGTGAAAGCTGTCATGGCCGCGTGGTCGGTGGCGGTTGCGCCCATTGATTTAAAGAAGACACGCCTCTGTTCCAATGCGTGAATATAGGAGCCGTAATCTCGAACTGCTACACCTGAGACTTCGCTCAACAAATCGATATTTTCGCGCCAGCCATCTTGATCAATGTTGACGACAGCATCGGGGCGAAAGGTGGGGATTATGCGGCCATTCCAGCCGGAATAACGAATCGCTTGATGTTGATCCAAGGTATCCGTGGCAGCGTCGGTGGTCGCAAGCACTTCGATCTTGAAGCGCTCGAACAGCGCCCGCGGACGGAAGGCTGCGCTCCGAAGCTTTTCCTCAATCGCGTCGTAAATCATGCCCGCGTTAGCGCCATTTATCTTGAGCGTAATGCCAAAGACCTCGGCCAATTCATCGCGCAGCCAGATACCTGTTGGTGTAGCGCGGAACAAGAACCAATGGTCGCAAACTGTCTGCCAGATCTCGCGATGATCACGTTGACACTGCGCGTCAGCAAGAGTTAGGATGCCGAGCTCATCCAGCGAAATCCCCTGCGAATAGAGCATACGGAAGACATAGTGATCGGGGATGATCAACAAATCGACCGGGCTGCCGAACTGATAGTCGGGATCGGCAAACAAGCGCGGATCGACATGACCGTGTGGGCAAATTAATGGCAGATCCTTGACCGACAAGTATAAATCCATTGCGACCCGGCTGATTGCCGGATCGGAAGCGAAATAGCGGTTTTGCATCCACGATCCTTGTCGCCAATATTCGATAAACCGCGCTAGATTGTACCCTAACGCGGCAGGTCTGCCAGACCGTGATACCTCGTACAAAGAGCATTTGACATGGAGGAATTTCTCAGTGTAAATTCCTTAGATGGCAAAAAGATATCAAGAGAGCTTCCTATGTCCCGACTCGGCCGCACGAAATCAAGACGACAATCTCGCATCAAACTCTGCGCCCTCATCAATCCACAGCCGAGCGACGACGAATTACTCTTCTTACGACAACTCGGTTTACGCTATTGCTATACCTGGCTGCCCGACGAGCTCACAAATTACAATTATTTGTCAGCATTGGTAAAAAAAGTATCAGAAGCCGGCCTCACCCTCTACAACGCCGGCAATATCAACCTGGGGAAATCGCCACTGATTCACCTGGGCTTGCCTGGCCGAGATCACGATATCGAACGCTTCGCACAGATGCTGCGCGACCTCAGCCGCGCCGGCATCGAGACAACCACCTTTACCTGGGAGCCCGATCGCGTTTGGAGTTCAACAACGAAACAAAGCCGCTTTGCCAGCGCCCGGTATGTCAATCTTTCCGAATTAGAGTCCCACCCACTTACTCACCAGCGCGAGTACAGCTTGGACGAATTGTGGCAGAATTTTTACTATTTCATGCGCGCCATCATTCCTGTCGCGGAGGAGACTGGTGTGCGCCTGGCCCTGCATCCCAATGATCCCCCGTCCCATACATTAGGCGGAATCCCTTGCCTGATCAATAGTCGCGATCGTTATGATCGCGCCTATGCCAGCGCCGACAGTCCTATGCTCGGCATGGAGTTCTGTACCGGTTGTTGGCTGGAAGGCGGCACGAACTTCGGCGATATGCTGGCTTCAATCGACCACTATGTGAAAGAGCAACGCATATTCATCGTGCACTTCCGCAACGTCAGCGCGCCACAACCTGAGTTTACCGAGACCTTCCTCGACAACGGCTATTTTTATATGTACCAGGCAATGAAGGCATTTGTGGCGAGTGGCTACGACGGTACAATGATCCTCGATCACACACCGCAGTTTGTCGGAGACTATCATCTCGGTGCAGGAACTGCCTACGCCATAGCTTATATGCGAGCGCTGATTGAACGCGCGGAAGACGAACTCGGCACCGACTAAATCACGAGGAAAGGAAGCAAGGCATGCAATTGCGACAGCTTGGAAACTCAACACTAAAGGTTTCGCCGATAGGCGTCGGATTTTGGGGCATCGTCGGCGGCGATTATTGGGGACCTCAAGAAGAAAGCGATACGATCGACACCGTGCACAGCGCGCTGGATGCCGGCATCAACTTCATTGATACCGCCGAGGGTTATGGCGACGGTTACTCGGAAGAAATGCTGGGCCGAGCCCTAAAGGGACGACGAGACGAAGCGATCATCGCCACCAAAGTCAGCCAGAGCAACCTCGCGCCGGCTGAAATCCGCGCGGCTTGCGAGAGCAGCCTCAAGCGCCTGCAAACCGACTACATCGATCTCTATCAAGTGCATTGGCCCAGCCGCGATATTACCTTCGAAGACACAATGGCAACCTTGCTCGACTTGCAAAACGCAGGCAAAATCCGTGTCATCGGCGTCAGCAACTTTGGCAAACTTGATATGCCGGACATGCTGCAATGCGGCCGCTATGAGGCCAATCAGTTGCCCTACAGCTTGTTGTGGCGCGCCATCGAATTTGACATACAACCGCAATGTGTCGAGCACAACATCGGAATCTTACCTTACAGCCCATTGAATCAGGCTTTGCTGACCGGCAGATACGACAACGCCGACGACATGCCTTATGCGCGAACCCGTTCGCGACACTTCCGAGGTGACCGTCGTGATTCCCGCCACGGCACAGCAGGCTGCGAAGCAGAAACATTCGCCGCTATCGCTGCCATCCGAGATATCTGCGAAGATATCAATCAGTCCATGGTGCATGTTTCGCTGGCATGGCTTTTGCACAAAGCTGCCGTCACATCGGTACTGGCAGGCGCCCGCAATCCGCAGCAGGTCGAAAGCAATCTAATGGCCGGCAATCTGTCGCTCTCTGAAGAGACGATGCAGCGCTTGGATGATGCGACTGCTGACTTAAAGGCGAAATTCGGTCCTGACCCTGATATGTGGATGTCCGGAGAAGATTCGCGCTATCTGTAGCAGGATGCTATCCTCTGTATACGTCAGCAATAACTAGGTGTCCTGAGGTTACGATCCAAGAACCAAAACTCGTACGAAATCACAGACGTTGTTGCCTTCCTTGATACCGGTTGCCCAAGGCTTAGGCAGAATACGCTTTTTCATGAACTTGTTTTGGTCTTCGAAACCGTTATAAAGTCTACGTCGTGTCTCTTCCGAGAAAATGTAGTCTTTCTTTACTGGAGCAGTCTTATAGCCAGTGCCCCAATTCATGGTAACCATGTCTCTGACAAGGTCATGAAATACCAACCATAGAATTATCAGCAAGTCATTATCCTTGAAATCACCGTCAAAAACTCTATCTCGTACGATGTCAAGTTGATAGTTCTCAGACAAGTACTGGAAACTCCCATTGCCTAAGATTCTTTCTCCCACGCTATGCAACCTCTCTCCAATCGACTCAAAGAACACATATCCAACAAATTCAGTAAAAAGAAGTGACATGTTCTTGAGCGCTTGATTCAGTACATATTCGTCATCATCGGAGAGCTTGGCATCCAGTTGGTCTCTGGAGCAGTCGGCAGGGTTGATATTCAACCGCTCACAAGTTTGAAGACGGTTTAGCTGTGCTGAAGGCGTAACTTCCCGTACGTATTCCCATGCTAGCTGTGCAATAAGCAGGAGGCTCGGACTTGGCGACTCTCGCGTTGCGTCGTGTTTTGCGCGCTCGATGCTCTCACAATTCTTACCATGTTGCTTGGTCTTGCTAGTGTAAATGAGGTCATAGTATTTGTCTTCAAAGAGCTTTCTTCTATTGTCTGCAGCTTCACCCGCAAATCCTATGAACGCGAGCCAGATCTGTGCAAGTTGCTCGTTGTTAATCCTTCTCGCTCTTTTTCTTCCTCCGGGAACAAGAAAATCCTGTTTACGTTTTTTCAGATCGGGTCTCCACCGCTTTGGATCACTTGAGAATGCGTCCCAGGCTCCCTGCTTGGCCTCAAAAAACCATCCCTTCTCCGCAAAAAGTCTCACATACTGTATTTGTTCCGTGTTGTTGGAAACGAGATTCCTGGGTTGCATCGGATTCTGATTGTTGGTCGCCCTTACAACTGATGTTACGTCGGACACTGCCTTCGCGTTTAATATCCTAATTAGGACAGAACATTTGCTTTCAAAGTCGTGCTGTGAGTCCTTGTCAAGTTCGTGGTAAGCTGTATGCAGCGCAACCACAGTCTGAAGACCATTGACGATACCTGGGCGATTAACCTTAAAGTGTCGGCGACCACCCCGGGGCCGCTCGAAGCCGTCACAAACTATTGTGACGCCATTATTTAGAAAGCGGAATTCCCTTCTAGATTTCCTACTTGTTACAGAGTCTCGAATAGCCTTGTTGATGGCAGATTTCCTAATGTTTGCACGTACGTTAGGTTCAAACAGTTGGTAGCCAAGCGAGTCAAACGCATTGACCAAATCAATCGCCTTGCAATAAAATACTGCATTGTCATCGTCGCTAATATAACTGTCAGCTTTAGATACTGTAGGTGAAAGCGGAATTACCTCCAATTTCTCACCTTTGCCATCTCTCCATTCGCGATTGTCCTCTCGCCATCGGTTGTTTATGATGTCATCAACGGTATAGAGGTTCACAACAAACTGTATTGGAGCATCTCCAGCGGTATGCGGGTTTTCATACTGCTTCCGCAATGCCTCGAATTCCTGATGACCTCCCTCTGTCAATCCTTCGCCCAAAACTAGAAGGTTAACGCCGACCAGTATAGCTTCTTCGTTACCGTACTGCTGATGCCTGTATTTCAATGCCTCCCATTCCGTAAGCAGGTTTCTGAGATCTTCCTCACGAATGTTACCGCGAGTCTCATGTAACAAGAAAGTAATGGCACGACTCAAGTCCGTAACACCGCTTCGATCAAACTTGTGAATAGGGAATGTACCGGCCCGCGTAGGGCTACGTGTCTTTATCTGAAATACTTCGAGACTATCGTCGGTACTATTCCAGGCATCAATCCCTCTATCCCTTGAATCAATAAAACGCACATCGCCTTCATCGTACGCCAGCCACTGGAGGATAATCCTAACCGCTGCATTGGCGGGCGTAAGACCATTTTCTTCGGCGTATTGGATGATTTCCGTCGAAATCATATCGACGTAGTTTTGTCTATGAGAGGACTGAGAAGGATTCATATCACTTTGCGTCCCTGTCTGTACTAAGCCAATATACGACAATCGCAGTATTATACATTAGATCAGAATTGCGAAAATGCTTCTTTCATTAATAATGTCGGAAAAGGAATTGTCTGATATCCTAAATTAATTCCTATTGTCCCGTCAAATCAAACAGCGTATCCACCTGTATCAGCTCACCGCTCTCCATCGACATATTGGCGGCGATCCCGACTAGAATCGAAGCCGCGCCGTCGACATGCGTAGCCGCGCGCCGGAAGGGATCGGCGGGTGGCTTTACGGCGAAGATATCCGCTAGCATCAGTGGATCAGCGCCACCGTGGCCACCTTCACTTGCCGGCACATCGACCTCGTAAGGCTCGCCAAACATGGGAAAAGCCCGGATCAGAGTATGCTTGAAGGGTCCTTTACTGGCGGCGGCTGATGCGCTGTCGGTCTTCAGGTGTGAGACATTCTCAGTAACATCCAACTCGATACGGCCGCGAGTACCGGTGATTGCCACTCGCAATCCCTCCCAAGGCGCATAAGCAACCAAATTGTACGAAAGCATGACCCCATTCTGATAGCGCGCGATCACTGCCATAGTGTCCTCGGTGCTGATCGGCTCGCCAAAAACATTACGATCGCGGATATAGCCAGTTTCCGCTTCGGCATCGAGATAGAGTCCCTGGAAAGCTTGCTTCTGATCGAGGAACAAGGCGAAGGGATCCTCTTTCGCCTGCTCGATTCCGGTATAACGCTCGTAAGAATAGCTTTCGCAACGAGCCTCGGCATTGGCTTTACCATAGAATAGCAGATCGCCCAGAGCAAAAACTTGCTGCGGATACGAATCAATCCACCAGTTCACCAAATCAAAATGATGTGTTGCCTTATGAACCAGCAGACCGCCACTGTTTTCCTTTTCCCTGTGCCAGCGGCGGAAATAATCCGCGCCATGGCTGGTATCCAAAACCCAGGAGAAATCAACCGCCAGCGGCCGCCCGACAGCGCCTTCCTTTACCAATTGACGGAAGCGGGTAAAAGCTGGCGAATAGCGGTAATTGAATGTCACTCGCAGCGACTTGCCGCTGCGTTCGATCGCAGCCTTGATCGCATGCAACCGCTCGAGCGTGGTGGTCATCGGTTTCTCACAGATGGCATCGCAGCCCATATCCATCGCACGCACGATATATTGATGATGCCATGCATCCACCGTCGTCACGATTACCGTATGAGGCTTTTGTTCCGCAATCATTTTCTCGAAATCATCGGCGTGATAAGTCGGCAAGGGACTCAAGTCCTGCCCCTGCAACTGACGGTTGTACCAATTCATCCTCACCTGGCTCAAATCGCACAGCGCGACCAACTCGGTTGTATCGACATACGTCTCTGTGATTGCCGTCACGAACATTCCAGCCCGCGATCCCGTGCCGACGATGGCGTATCGTTTTCTGCCTGACATAGCAACGCCCTTCCCTGGTTTCAAATACGCGGCAGATTATAGCCAATTTACCGTGACGTCGTCGGCAACGCGATTCCCTTAGGCACGAATGGGGTCGGTTTACCTGTGTTGGTGATTTTAGAATGCGCGTGTTAACCTCAGCGCAAGTTAAGCATAAGTTTCAGGAGCATTGAATGTCACATCAGCGCATTCTCACCAAAACCAGCAAGGGTGGCAACATCTTTCCCGATATCGATTATGGCACCAGCAAGGCGGTTCGCGCCGGAAACATGGTCTTCGTCCAGGGACAGACGGGCTTGACGATGGACGAATCTTCCTTTATTGGTGAGGGCAATCCAGCGGCACAAGCGGAAAACGCCATGACAAACGTCAAGATTATCCTTGAAGCAGCCGATGCCCGCATGGAAGACATCTGTAAAGTTACCGTCTACGTCACCGATGCCAGCTATCGCGATCTTGTCTATCCTGTCATCGCCCGTCATTTGGCGGGTGTCTACCCCTGTTCCACAGGCGTTGTAGTCAAAGCCTTGGGCAAACCCTACGCCGATTTCGAAATCGATGTCTTCGCCGTCATTCCGGAAGATCGTGCTTAGAACGTTCCGTCACAGCTCATACCATTTTGTTGCCTGTTTTCTCTCATCGGCGTCCGAACTCGTCGCTTCCAATGCTGCCAGGATGGCTTCTGCCTTTTCCCTACTTGCCTTGAGTTGCGGCAGCTCAATTTCAAAATCGTACACCGAGCCGTCGCTTTGAAGTGTTTCGCTGATCTCCAATACTTTTACCTGGCGATGTCGCAGCAAATGGCGATAAGCCGCTGTATAAACCCGTGGAGAGTAGGGCGCGTTAGTTGCGCTATTACCGCATATTCCGAGTTCTGCCGCCACCCGAAAGAGATCCTGCCACGACTCCCGGAGTAAGCCTGGCGGAGCGTCCTGACTCTCTTTTTCATGCCGTGGATTGGCGATGCTTTGTTCGCGCTTGTTTTCGATGAGGGCGCGCACAGCCACTGAAGGCACCGGCAGCACAAATTGTGTTCGCATATCGCGCAACAGCGGTTCCGCCTTGTCATCGGCCGGACGCGCGATTTCCATTAACCGTCCGCCGATCAAGGGCACCTCGCCAATCAGCATGGTCGTGAATGCGTCGTGGTCCCTGTCCCAATCCACAAGTGCCTGACGCAGCCAAAGCCCCACCGCTTTAATGACCATCGGATGTGTAGCGCCATCGAGAAGCGGATATCGCGGAGTTTCGAAAACCTGTCTTGCAGTATCCCATTGCAGCAGATGCACCTCGCGCCCGGCCTCCAGTGCCATCAACGTCAATTGCTGAAGCAGCAGGCTCTTGCCCACACCCGGCAGTCCGGCAAAAAATACCTTGTCGGCGCACTCTACCAGATCAGAAAAACAGCGAAAAACAGGTGAAGCGGGTGGAAGGATCACTTGGGTCACCAGTCGGGTCTACGATTGCCGGGGCGGACGGATCCGGCCCAAATCTCGCAGGCGATCCATACTCGGCGTCTCGCCAATCGGTACTTCAATGACGGTAGGCAAGTTGCTCTTGAAGCCATAACGCAGCGCTTGCCGAAGCCCTTTCTCATCATCAGCGCGGAAGGCATTGGCGCCAAATGCTTCCGCCAATTTGACAAAATCAGGATTGAGCAAATCGGTTGCGATCACACGTTCATCATAGTCGCGGATCTGCATGGTGCGCACATTGCCATAAGCATCGTTATTGAAAATGATCGTTACCAGGGGAATTCCATGCTGCACAGCTGTCGCCAACTCCTGTACAGAAAACATGAAGCCACCATCGCCCGCAATCGACAAAACGGGAAGATCCGGTTTTGCCACTTTGACACCCAACGCGGTCGGGAATCCGTAACCCAGAGTTCCCTGATATCCGCTGGAGATGAAACTGCGTGGCTTGTAAACGGGGAAATTGATGCGCGCGGCATATCCGACCTGCGTCAATTCATCGACGAAAATGCCATCCTCGTCGAGTTCCTCGCGCATGATCCTCAAATAAGTATTCTGCGGTTCCAGAAAAGCGATCGTTTTCGCCCATTTTGCCCGCAGCTGCAGCATCTCCGCCTCGCGTGACTCTCGCTTCCGGTTATATTTGTCTACTGCGTCCAGCAAAAGCGGCAATGCATCTTCAGCACGCGCGACAATCGGCAGATCGGGTTTCTGGATTCTACGCATGGCATCGTTGTCCACATCGACGCGAATCACTTGCATGTCACTGTCAGTGCCCCAGCGTTGCAGCGGAATGCGCATATGCGAGCCGACAGCCAGCACCGCATCAGTTCTCTTGTAAAACTCGTGGGATTCGGGAGTTTTCAAGCTGAGGTAGTTGCGACTATCGAGAATGCCGTGACCGGTGCGATAGGCTACAACCGGCGCTTGCAGCATCTCCGCCAGCCGCGTTACCTCCGCGCTGACGCCCTGCGCGCCGCTGCCGACAAATATCATCGGATGCCTCGCTTCACCTAAAATCTTCGCGGCACACTCGATTGCGCCGGCGTCTACCAATGGATTGATAGACCCCCAATTCGGCGCCGTCTCCGGCACTTCTGCGCGCATCTTCAAGATATCGGGCGGAACCTCCAAGGCCACCGGCCGTGGGCGACCGGAATCCATTTCATAAAATGCCTGTGCCATCTTGCGTCCGGCATCGGACGGGTGCAGTACAATATCCGACCATTTCGTCAATCCGCGCAAGACCTCGCTTTGATGCGGAATCTCGTGCAATTGGCCCAGCCCTTTGCCGATCTGGTGGCTCGCGATCTGGCCAGTCAGGCAGAAGACTTTGGCATTGAGCCCGTACGCGGTCGCCAGGGCGGCAGTAGCATTGAGTACACCGGGTCCCGGCACCACGTTGAAAACCCCTGCCTCTCCCGTCGCCAAAGCATATCCCAACGCCATATACGCCACGCCTTGTTCGTGACGCGTGTGGACTACTTTGATTCTGTCACGGGCATCATAAAGTGCGTTGTAAAGCCAATCGTTCTGTATGCCTGGTAAGCCGAAGAGCGTATTCACGCCATGCGCGATCAGCGCTTCGACTACTGCCTCGCCGCCTGTTCTCATCGCCACGATGCTCGCTCCTTCTGGTTCTCACAAAAATGCCTATGGTCAGCACAGCCGTTGCGCGACAGCGAAGACCCCTGCCGCACACACAAGATGATAAGCCTTCTGCTCGCGCGAGCAAAGGGGTTTGTTATCAATCTCAGGGGATCACCTTTTACAAATTAAGTAGATTGCAGCAGATGACCATTAGCCAACATATTGATCCACCGGCTGGGAAGTGGTGCAATTCTTGGATGCGAAATCCTCGCAAAACCCGCTCAAAGCCCTCGCAAAACCCCCAAGAGTCCCTCTCATATCCATATTCAAATTGTCCTGATCTCAGTGCACAAAATAGAGCGGCCGCATCCGGATATTGCGCGCAACCGCCGTATCTGCTTGCTTGCGGGATATTCAGCAGACTAACTCGATAGCGGCGAAGGTAGTTTTTGTGACGGAGAAAAAACTTTTTGCGACATAAAGCGCTTTTGCGACATAGGAACCTGAGCCAAGGATTGCTGCTGCTTGCGACTGTTAATGCGCACTGGGCAAAGCGTAGCATAAGAGGTTTTACCAGGGGTGAGCAAATGTTCGCGGTTCGAGACATCGCTAGCCGGCTGCACTGAGCCGGTATGCGCCGTATCTCCGATATTCACCAAACAACCTGGTGGCCCAATTTGACAGCCCTGTTGATGTTCGTTACACTTTTTTGTGAAAATACCTTTATAACAAAGTTATAGTCAGTAAAACCATAGGAGAGGAGTAGCAAAATGAGTTTGCAAAAAGAACAAGTGCACGACTTTATCAAGAAATACTCCGAAGAGCGCATTTCGCGGCGACAGTTTCTTCAAGCCGTCACCACCGTAGGCGGCGTCGCCATGGCACAATCCATGATGCCCGGATTCCGGCTGGCAACGGCGCTCGCGCAAGGCACTCCAAAAAGCGGCGGAACACTGGTCGCTGCCACGATCGACAAGCCGGTCAATATGGATCCTGCCTTTGCCGAGCTTTATTCGTCCATGCAGGTCTATCAGAATGTATTTTCCAAACTAGTCAATCTCGACCGCGACAACAACGTGCTGCCAGGTTTGGCAAAGTCTTGGCAACAGCTAGACGACTCCACCTGGGAATTCACGCTGGTGGACAACGCCTGGTTCCACAACGATGAGCATTGCACCGCCGGCGATGTAAAATATACTTTCGAACGGCTCTTCGACCCTAACCTGGGCGCGCCAAACGCCGTCTTCTTCGGGCCGCTGGAAGGTGTTGAGGTGGTCGACGATTACACTTTCCGTATCATTACCCAACCCAACTGGGGTGGTCTGCTCGAGGCCTTGGGCGCCTTCGCCGAAGTGGTCAATCAAAAAGCAATCGAGGAAGACGATCCCAAACTTGTACCCATCGGCACCGGACCCTTCAAGTTTGTGCAATGGGTCAAAGATGATTTCATCGAACTGGAGCGCTGGGACAAATACTTTAAATCCGACCAACCCTACCTCGACAAGGTTATTTTCCGCGCGATTTCCGACGATACCGTGCGCTTGACGGGCTTGCAAACCGGCGAGCTGAACTGGATCGAACAGGTTCCCTTGCATCGCGTCGGTGAACTCCGGGCCAGTGCCGATATCAAAGCGAGTCCGGATGGTGAATTCTTCCCCGATATGTTCCTGATCAACTGTTCAAAGCCGCCATTTGACAAAGTGGAAGTGCGCCAGGCCTTGCAGTGGGCGCTGCATCGTGATTCCATCGCGCAATTGGTCTGGTTCGGGCAAGCGACATCTTCCGCCGAACCGGTATCGCCGTCGAATCCCTGGTATTCCGGCTCCAACGTCTACGACGGTGGTCCCGATATTGAGCGGGCACGTGCCCTGCTGGCGCAAGCCGGTTACGAAGACGGACTGACAATTCGTTATGCCGCACAGCCGCAAGTGCCCACGCAACCACTGGTGGGTCAACTTTTGGAACAGCAACTAGCCCCGGCCGGTTTCAGTGTGGAGGTCGAGTCCTTTGAATCGGCACGCTGGTTCGAAGAGC
Source organism: Phototrophicaceae bacterium (assembly GCA_965262335.1). Taxonomy (GTDB): domain Bacteria; phylum Chloroflexota; class Anaerolineae; order Aggregatilineales; family Phototrophicaceae; genus UBA6055. The sequence goes on along the minus strand of OZ253529.1, from coordinate 400,133 downwards.
TGTTTACCCTCAATTACGAAATCACCGGCACCTACTGGAGCGCTACCGCCGATCCCGGCGAGCATTGCCTCTATCCGCTTTCTCACTCGGCATCACCCTGGAATTTCGCCGCATTCAGAGATTCGCCGGAATTGGACAAAGCCCTGGATGACTTCCGCTACACACTCGATCCCGAAGCGCGGCAAAACGCCTACAACAATGTGGTACGGCTGCATCAGGAATATTCTCCGGAAGTATTCCAGGTCAATTTCAAGCGCACCTATTGGACGCAACCCAACATCCACGGCGCGCAGACCCTGCCCACACTGGAATTGCGTATGGAAGATATTTGGATCGACGCCTGATAAAACATGCGCTGGAGGGGTGGCATCGGTCACTCCTCCGCAATACCATTTGAAACCATTTCACCGGTGATGAATCCATGCGATTGTTTCGCTACATAGCGAGCCGCCTTCTGCTCTTGTTACCGGTCCTCCTTGGAACATCAGTTCTTATCTTCCTCCTGCTACGTCTAATTCCGGGCGATCCGGCCGCGGTCATTCTTGGGTTGCGCGCGACGCCTGAACGGCTCGCTATCGTCCGCGATGAACTGGGCTTGGATCTACCCATCCATCTGCAATACGGGCAATGGCTCGGCAAGCTATTGCAAGGCGATTTGGGCAAAGACTTCCGCAGTAACGAGCCGGTAACAAACTTGCTCAGCGTCCGCCTGCCCGTCACAATAGAATTGACCCTGCTTTCATTGGCCATGGCGGTACTGATCGCCGTGCCCCTGGGCATCAGAGCGGCTATCAAACCCGGTGGCATCGCCGACCGCAGCTCGATGTTGCTGGGTCTATTCGGCATCTCCATTCCCGATTTTTGGCTGGGAATCATGCTCATCCTGGTCTTCGCGCTGGCATTACGCATGTTCCCCTCCTCCGGTTACGTGCGCCTTCACGAAGACCTGTTAGGGAATCTGCGCTCGTTCTTTTTACCGGCTCTGACATTGGCAGTCGGCTTGTCAGCAGTGTTAGTGCGCATCACCCGCTCTGCCGTGCTGGAAGTTATGGAGCTTGATTTTGTCAAATTTCTTCGCGCCAAAGGTCTACGCGAACGTCTGGTGGTTTATCAGCACGTATTGCGCAATGCCAGCATTCCCATTGTAACCGTGATCGGATTGCAATTTGGCTATCTGTTGGGCGGCGCCGTGATCGTGGAAGAAGTCTTCAGCCTGCCGGGTGTCGGACGGCTCATCGTCAGCGCTACGCTGGAACGCAACTACCCGGTCGTGCAAGCCGGTATGCTGGTGGTCGCCTTTATGTTCATCCTGGTCAATCTGGTTACCGATGTGCTCTATGGTTTGCTCAATCCCAGGATACGCGGAGAAGGCTCATGAGCAGCGATCTTGAGCAGCGCAGGCGTCCTTTCGCGCGGCTGCGAGCCTGGTATGCCACCAGCCGCTCGGCGTTTATCGGTGGGACAATCATCGTCGTACTCGTCATCCTGACCGCCACCGTATCGCTCTATTCGCCCTACAAACGGGACGCGATGGATTTCATGTCACCGCTCAGTTCGCCTACCCGTGCCCATGTGCTGGGCACAGACAATTTCGGGCGTGATATTTTCACCCGTGTACTCTACGGCTATCAGATTTCGCTGGCGGTGGCCTTGGGCTCCGTTGGCTTTGGCTTGGCTGTCGGCGTGACGTTGGGATTGCTGGCCGGGTATTTCGGCGGACTGGTCGACAATATCATCATGCGTCCAATGGATGTGCTGATGGCGTTTCCGGCCATTGTGCTAGTAGTAGCGCTCACCGGCTTCGTCGGTCGCGACATTTCCGTGATGATCATGGCGGTGGCTGTGGTTTATGTGCCGATCTTTGCGCGGGTCATGCGGGGGTCGACCCTGGAAGTGGTTAACGAGCTTTATGTGGAAGGGGCGCGCGCACGTGGCGCCTCGCATTTGCGCCTGATGCTGCGGCATATTCTGCCCAACGCCATGGCACCGGTCTTGATTCAGGCATCGGTCTTGATGGGTATCGCAATTTTGCTCGAATCCGCGCTAAGCTTTATCGGTTTGGGTACGCAGCCGCCGGAGCCTTCTCTGGGTTTGATGCTTTCCGAAGGCCGCTCATTTATGTTGCAGGCACCCTGGATGGTCATGGTGCCCGGCTTGGCTATTTCGCTCGCGGTGCTTGGATTTAACCTGCTGGGCAATGGCTTGCAGGATGTTCTAAATCCCTCAAGGAAGGGAACATGAGTCTACTATCCGTGCGCAATCTCAGCACCGAGTTCAAAAGCGGCGGACGCTGGTTGGAGGCGGTTTCGGATGTCAGTTTCGATCTGCAGCGCGGCGAGATCTTGGGTTTGGTGGGTGAATCCGGATGCGGCAAATCAACCATCGCCTATAGCTTGATGCGCCTGCTGGCAAACAACGCTCGCATCAGCAGCGGCGAAGTTTGGCTGGATGATATTGACCTGATCGCCATCAATGAGCAGGCCTTGCAAGATCTGCGCGGCAGCCGTCTTTCGATGATCTTTCAAGACCCCATGACAGCGTTGGATTCGCTCTTTACAGTTGGTCATCAGGTTATCGAAACCCTACAAGAACATCTCGGGCTCAGTTTGCCGCAAGCGCGCGAACGAGCATTGGAATTACTCCGGCAGGTCGGTATCCCGGCTGCGGAAAAGCGCCTGAATGCCTATCCTTATCAGTTCAGCGGCGGCATGTCGCAACGGATAGCCTTGGCAATCGCCATCTCTTGTAATCCGCAAGTCCTGATCGCCGATGAACCCACCACCGCCTTGGACGTGACCATTCAAGCACAGATCTTGCATCTGATACGACGCCTCCTGGTGGAGGAGCAAGGTACCGGAGTGCTACTGATCACGCATGATTTAGGCGTGGTGGCACAGGTTTGTGATCGCGTGGCGGTCATGTATGCCGGCAAGATCGTCGAGTTCGGCGATGTTCATTCGATTTTCACCAATCCCCTACATCCCTACACAAAAGCTCTGCTGAATTCCTTACCGAGCAAGGGCATCAATCGAGGGCAGCTAGAGAACATTCAAGGCCGCGTGCCCGGGCTGGCGGATCGACCGGCCGGCTGTCGTTTTCACCCGCGCTGCCCCCATGCCGAGGCGATCTGCCGACAGGATATCCCGCGCCCAATAGCATTCTCCGATAATCAGGAGGTGGCTTGTGTCCTCTATGAGTGACGCAGCGATGCCGCTCTTGCGTGCAAATAGCTTGAGCAAATATTTCCCGCTGGACACAGGCTTGCTTGCGAGCCTGCGCGGATCCAAATCTTTCGTCAAAGCGGTGGAGACCGTGTCGCTCGATGTCATCGCCGGGCAGACCTTGGCGATCGTCGGCGAATCCGGCTCCGGCAAGAGCACCCTGGGGCGGCTGATGCTGCGTTTGCTGCAACCGAGCGCCGGAAACGTGCTTTACAAAGGCGAAAATATTTTCGAAATGAAACGCGCAAAGCTGCGGGCCTTCCGCAGGCAGGCACAGATCATCCTGCAAGATCCATATGCTTCGCTCAATCCACGCATGCGGGTGGGTGATATCATCCGCGAGCCCTTGGATATTTATCAAGAAGGTAGCAAGGCGGAGCGCGAACAACGCGTACATTTCCTGCTGGAAAGAGTCGGGCTGACAATCGCGCATGCCCGCGCCTACCCTGCGGAGCTAAGTGGTGGGCAGCGGCAACGCGTCGGCATTGCGGCAGCACTGGCATTATCGCCGCAGATTATCATTGCCGATGAACCGACGTCCTCGCTTGATGTTTCGGTGCAAGCACAGACGTTGAATCTGCTTTCAGATCTGCAGCGAGATTTCAATTTGACTTATGTTTTCATCACGCATGACCTGGGAGTAGTACAGCATTTCAGCGATCGTGTCGCTGTGATGTACCTTGGCAAAATCGTGGAAGAGGCGCCTACCGAAACACTCTTTGCCGAACCGCAGCACCCCTATACGCAGGTATTGTTCTCGGCGATTCCGCTGCCGGACCCGACCCGACGCGTTAACTGGGAGTTGCCAAAGGGCGAACCGCCCTCTCCCGTTGATCCGCCATCGGGATGCCATTTTCATCCACGCTGCCCGCAGGTAATGACGACCTGTTCGTCTATCGCACCGCGATTGCAATCCATCGCGCGCAATCATCGTGTGGCTTGTCTATTGCACGAAAGTGATGCACGGGCACTGAACCCGTAAGGAGGTTTCGCAGATGTCACAACTGCTGATTGTGAATCCGCAAGCGGATAACTGGCAGTGGGCTTGCCGTATGATCAACTTTCTACTGAGAGAGGGCGCGCAAATCCATTGGGCGACCGAGCCTTTCACGGCGTCAACCGTGGCAGGAAAATCACTAGCACTGGATCGTGGCAGCTTCCTGATTTCCGAGACATCGGCTGTGACACCGTCGCTGCTGGAAGCGGCACAGCGGCGCTTCGATAAGGTCGCTCAAGCTATCGAGTCCGTCCAGGGATTTGTCGGCTTAAACCTGCGTCCCAGCCGCATTGCTATGTACGGGGGCGGTGGCGCGCCCTACAACCATGCGCGCATCTTTGCCGAGCTCGGTTTTCAGGTCGAATTCATCACGCCGCAAGAGATCTGCGCCGGCCGTCTCTGTGACTATGATATGTTGGGCATGCCCGGTGGCGGCGGACTCGCTATGATGGGGCAGCTTGATCCCCTGGGAGAAGATGGCTGCCGCAGAATCAAAGATTGGGTGCAAGCGGGCGGCATGTACATTGGCTCCTGCGCCGGCTCATTTGATGCTGCGATCGTCGCCGAGAGCTTCTTGGAAGTCTGCCCTCAGCAACGGCAAATGCAGATGATCAACGCAATGATCTGGAACCGCGGCGACACCGAGTGGATCGGCTTGCAATCGCCAGGCATAGGTGTCATCGAAAGCCGCAATCTGCAACCTGATCACCCGGTCATGTTTGGTATGCCCGATCGCTTCCTTATCACGCATTACAACGGTCCGCTATTCGACATCAATACCAATGTCCTGGCAGATGCGTCCGCCGCAACGGGATTGTCTGCGGTCGCCGATTGCGGCGAAGACTTCACGCCCTCCGAACGCTTCTTGAGTTGCAGCGAAGGTTATGCGCTTGACGAGACGCTACTAGGCAAGGCGGCTGTGGAAGGACGCTGCAATATCATCAGCGGATACAACGGTTTGGGACGAGTTGTGCTCTTTGGCTCGCACCCCGAGTTTGGCTATAATCTAGCGATGGATAGCTGGGGATTGCCGGCGCGTATGCTGGCGAACACCGCCTTCTGGCAAGCGGGACAGATCAGTGAAACCCGTCCTCTTGGCATCAAGAGAGAACCGAGCGCGGCCCGGTCATATCCGACCGGCAGTGGTCTCGGGCGCATCGCCCAAGCCTGCAGCGCGGTCACCGGCGTGGTTGAGCAGCTACACGGCGCGGCAGAGGAAGAAATTCGCTGGCTGGCGGAAGATCACGCCATGGCTGCCTTCGGCTTATCCGGGCAGGAGATCTGGCAGTGCGGACTCAGCGATTTTGCCGATGTGACCGAGCGGATGCAGACTGCGCTGGAAAAAGCCGAATACCTGTTGAAACAGGCGGATATTTTGATCGCCGAGCCTAACGCTGGCGGTGATGCGTCGATTCACCTGCTGCGGGAAATGCTGCAGGCACTTGATGAGGCGCTGAATTATCAAACACCAGCTGAGTGGAAGCAGGACTTCGGATATGAAGGCATCTTGCAGATGCTGGACCGCACGAAAACCATGCTGCAGCGCGCCTGCGCCAACATCGATACGGATTTCGCAGCATCGGAAAATCCCTACGCTTATTTCGAGTCGAGCCCCTATCAATTAGTGGTGGGATCGTACCTGGCAGCGAACGGGGTATATCTGAACAGTTGGCAGCTTTTGCAGGTGCATCTGCTGCGCATCGAGGAGCAGATCTTCCGCATTCATGCCGCCACGAAGCAGTGAATCGAGTCAATTTAGATGAAATCGTCGGAAGAAGGAGAGCTAAAATGAGTTATGGCAGAGCGAGTTCTGATGAAGTCCTGGATCCGCAAGTCGTTCGGGCACTGGCAAACAAGATGGGACTGGATGTATCAGAGGCCGATGCGGAAGTCCTGACCTTATTGCTGATGAATCAAATGGCCGCCTTTGAGTCTTTTGATGCCTTCGATTTGCAAGACGCTGTGCCGGCACCAATTTTTCGCTTGAAAGAAGCCGGCGATGAGTAAACTCACCGATCTTTCACTCAGCGAAGTCAGCGACATGCTGGAAGCCGGTTCGATCTCGTCAGTAGAGCTGGTGCAAGCAAACCTGCAGGCAATCGAGAATACTGAACCGACCGTTCACGCTTACGCCAATATCCTGGCGGAGCAGGCGCTTGCGTCCGCACGCGCAGCGGACCAGGAAATCGCAGCAGGCAATCGGCGCGGTCCTTTGCAGGGCGTTCCGGTTGGGCTCAAGGACAATATCTACACCAAGGGCATCGTCACCGAAAGCGGTTCGCAGGTGATGGCGGGCTTCGTGCCGGAGTATGATGCCACCTGCGCCACCCTCTTGCAACAAGCCGGGGCGATCATCATCGGCAAGACGCATTGCCACGAGTTTGCCTATGGCGTCAACACACCGCCGAGCCGTACGCCCTGGAATATGGAGTGTTATCCTGGCGGTTCCAGCATTGGATCGGGTGTTGCGGTCACGAGCCGGTCGTCCTTTGGCGCGCTGGGCACGGACACTGGCGGATCGATTCGCGTGCCAGCATCGATCAATGGCTTGGTCGGCATGAAAGCGAGTTACGGCCGCGTCAGCATTTATGGGGTGGTGCCGGTGGCTTGGTCGCTCGACCATGTGGGACCGATGACCCGCACGGTCAAAGACAATGCACTGCTGCTGGCTGGCATATCGGGTTACGACGCCAACGATCCCACCAGCGCCAATGAACCGGTGCCCGATTTCTGTGCCGATCTCGACAAAGGTGTGGCGGGATTGCGCATTGGCATCGAGCGCGATTACTTCTTCTACGACGGTGTGATTGATGAAATCAGGGCATCGGTCGAAGCGGTCATCGCCGAGTATCGCGAGGCTGGCGCCGAAATCGTCGAGGTCAGCATTCCGGAATTGGAGATCACGCAAGACGCGCTCTTCACGATCGTGCTTTGTGAAGGCAGCAGCTACCACCGTAAGCTGATCCGCGAACATGGCGACAAATATGACCCGGCCACTCGCGCCATCGTGCAATTAGGCGAGCTGGTGCCGGCGACGCATTACCTGGCGGCGCAGCAGGCGCGTTCACTCTATCGCAACTCGCTCAAGCGCGCTTTCGCAGACAATCAGTTGGATGCCGTGCTCTGGCCGACCATGCCTATGACCACCGCGCCCCTTGACGTGCTGAACGCGCCGCGCACGGACGGTTATCCCGATACGCCGATCGGATCGATGTGCCATCATACGTTTAATGCCAATTTGGCCGGACTGCCGGCGCTGAGTGTGCCCTGCGGCATCACCGAGGCGGGGCTGCCCTTCGGTTTTCAGTTAACCGGACGCGCCTTTGACGAGGCGATGTTGTACCGGATAGCTCAAGCTTACGAGCGCAATCACGATTGGCATCTGCGGAAGGCAGCGTTGATTGAGGGGTTGTAGGTAGTTCAGCCGAGTTCTTCTAGTAGCGCGGATGTTTCGAAGTTGAGTAGGAACTCGGCATAGTTGCTGTCGAATAAGTCCTTAAGGTAGTCGGTCAATTCAATTCCGTCCCCTTGTTCGTCACCATTATCTCGGGAAACTGCGTAATTCTTGCCTTTGTTTATCGCGTACAAGAACAAGGTATGATAGTATACACGGGAAACGTATAGCCTGTCGACAGTCCTGCTTTTTTCCTCGGAAATATTACGCTTCTTCGCCTTGTAGGTCTTCAATATTGAGCTATCCATGTTGATGTAAATGGCTTCCAGTTTGCCGGCTTCAACATCGGGGTGCATGACCACGTCATAATTCATCGTGATGCCGCTTTCCTCAATGTCGTCCCATGTCTTGACATTGTCTCTATTGCTTGCCCGCTCAAACACCTTAACAGGCTGCGGCAAGCCCAGGTTTTCATCTGTGTCAGGCTTTGGCGATTTTGGTGGTTTCTTCGGCTCACTTATTTTGATCCAAAAAATAATCGACAGCGCGCCATCTGGATCAGCGGAGCTGAGTAAGTCCGCCTGTATTTCTATTTCATCTCCCACTTGCAAGTCTTCCGTTGGCTCAAACACGACCCTTATTTTGCCTTCTTGTGGACTTTGGCGCGTGACTGAAAAGATTTCAGCGATATCGTTGACTGTTCCTTTCTGATTACCGCCGCTTACATCATTAGGAATATATGTCATCACCGCAATCTCCAAAGCACCAGGATCATCAGCGCGATCAAAGTACTGATTTTCGACATCGCTGTCAAACTTCAAGGTCTTGGAGTCGCCACGCGGTATCTGGATGACCGCGGTATCGCCGGGCTTCTTGATGTTGATACGAAAGAAAGAAGGATAGCGCTTTCCTTCAAACGGTTCACGCGGCGGTCTGGGCTGGGGAGGTTTTGGTTTCTTCCTCCTGCCTTTTGCATCAAGTTCGAGCGTCTGTTTTATCAGTTCTTGCATGTCTTTGTCGAAGGTCAATTCTTCAGCGATTTCTTTCAGCAAGGATTCTTCATCCACGCTGTCAAGGGAGAGGCGATTTCTGCGCTGTTTGTTTATCTCTTTAAGCCGTCCGCTTTTTAGGCTGTCGCCCAGCTTCTTACGGAGGTCTGCCGCTTCTTTGCTTTGATTCATCCGCTCTCGATCTGCCTTGAACAGATTACGGCGAAAGGCGAACTTCATCTCCGTGCAATCGACTTGAATAAGCAGATAGTCCTTCAGTACGTCAAATTGCAGGGTGCGTGAAATAAACTCGGATGTATAGTGTCCATGTACTTGACCCGCGACAGAAAATACGACTTGCATCCTATTTTTGAAGTATTCGTTGCGAATTGTATCCTTTGTAGCAGCTACGGTTTTACCCTCAACCCTAGCTTTGAAAACATAGACTGACACCTTCAAGTTGCCAAAGCGCCTATCCGTGATTGTTTCAGAAAACGAAGTTTCGAGATAATTGCTGTTGTCCAGCTTGCGCCTCAGCCCGAAATTGACAAGAGCGTAGCCGCTTTTTGTGCGCTCGTAACGTTCTTCGCTCTCTACGATGGTGTAGGGTAAAGCAGGCTCAAAGAGAAACTGATTGACACTCGGAGACAGACCACGAATGAAATGGCGGTTGCCATGCACATCATACGAATACAGTTTGATAATCGTGCCAGTGCAGAATCGGCGCCTATGTAATCCAAGTTCGAGTTCGTCGATGTCGAAGGCAGGGATCACGTCATTTGCTGTTAGATACTGGTACTCACTGCCTTCGTCATATTCTTCAGCAAGATGGGGGCGTTCGCGAATTAGGGTAAAGCCGAAGCTACCCGTGCCATCATAGCGCTTTGAAGCAATGAGCTGGTATCGTTTTTTGCCGCAGAACACGATTGCGCCAGTGCCACCCATATTATACTTGCCTTGCACAAAGTGTATTTTCCGTTTGTTGCCTCGAAGGAGCGAAAGGAATGTCTCTTTGAACTGTTCAGGATGCTGCCCCTCGCCGTCGTCATAAACGACGATAGAAGTATTGTTTCGAGTGCCGTCCGCCAAGATTTGAATGTGCCTTGCCTGCTCGTTGCGCGGGTCCCGCAAGTCCCAGTTACTATGCTCAGGAAAGAATCTGTAAACCGCTTCTTCAATTGAGCGGGGAGCGTCCGCTGACTTCGGATCAATGCCTTCTTCATTGCACCTGCGCATAAGTACAGCATCAATTGCGTTCGTTAGTTTCTCGACCAACGCTGCAACCGGATTAGACTACTGGTTTTCAACAACGCCAAAATAATCAGAGTTGCCACCAAGCGGATGCCAATTGGACTGAGCAAATGTTTCCGGCCGTTCGTCTATCAGCTTGTCAACTTCTTGTTCAGTCTTACATTTATATAGTTGCCAAAACAACTCTTCATGTTTACCTACGAACATAGACACATCCCCAGAACTACCACTAAACTGTACACGATAAGGCTGTGCCAAGCAAACCACTACTCCTGCCCCATCTCTTCCGGCTCGCCATCGCGCACGGGATACAAACCCGCGCCACGCCGCCTGCCCCAGGGACTGGGCGCCGCGGACATCGAGCGCTCGGTTACGCGATATTGCTCCAGCTTGGCTTCGTCGAATTCGATACCATTGCCGGGCCGATCACCCAGGACGATGTATCCATCTTCGACCTTGCTGTCGTGATTAAAGACGACATCGCGGCCGGCATCAACCACTTCCATCCAGATATGATTAGGCAATACCGCCGCAAAATGCGCCATGAAATTGCCCGGGCAATTCATCACTGACACCGGAAGATCAAAGCCATCTGCCATTTGTGCCACACGCATGGCGCCGGTGATGCCGCCCGTGCCCACGCCGATCTGCAATACATCGGCCGCTTGATGCGTTATAAGAGCGCGGAAGTCGGCGGCGTCATCGAGATTCTCGCCGGTGGCAACCGCCGCATTAACCGCTTGCGAGACCTTGCGCAAGCCGGTGTAGTCCCAGCGGCGCGCCGGTTCTTCCGCCCAGAAGATTTCATGATGCTGCTCGAAGTAGCGGATATGTTGGATGGCTTGTTTTGGCGACCAGTATTCGTTGGAGTCGATCAGCAAGATGGGCGCTTTACCGGAAGTCGCCAGCGCTTCTTTCATGATGCCAATGCGGCGCAAATCCGGCACGCGATCAACACCCACTTTAAGCTTGCCGATGGCGATACCGCGCGTAGCTTGCCCGGTATAGAAATCGCGAATCTCTTCATCGTTCAGCGACAGATCAATGCCGCTTGCGTAAGCCTTGACATGGCGACTTGATGCGCCCAGCGTTTTCCACAGGGGTTCATCATTTGTCTTGGCTTTGAGGTCCCAGAGCGCCACATCCAATGCGCCAATGACGTCGGTAATGTCGCCGCGGATTCCGCCCTTGAAGGCGAAGCTCGCCATGCGCTGCCACAGACCGACCACGCCACGCGGATCGCGACCAAAGAGCAGATTCTTCGCCATCGCGTGTATGTCCACCTGTGCGGATGGGTTGCCCAGCGCGACGCCGGTCAGCCCGGCATCGGTATCCAGGAATATCGCCAGCGCGGCGTATTGATCTCGTCCGCGCGGGTTGTTGGCATCGCCGATGGGACGAGCCATTTGATGTTCGAATAAGGTCGAGCGGATACTGGTAATCTTCATGGCGTTTTGCCCTCGTCCCCCAGCCCTTTTCCTCACAGGAAGGCAAGGGGAATGTATGTAGTCTGCTGCATGAGTTTTTCACAAGATTCACTGCAACTTTCCTTCCGCGTACATCTGCCGCAGCACTTTTTTGTCCATTTTGCCAACACCAGTTTTGGGAATCTCTTTGACCGTGACGTACTCATCTGGCAACCAGAACTTGGGAAAATGTTCCAAAAGGGATGCGTTGAGCGCTTCGGCGTCCAGAGCGGCTTTTAGTGGCACAACGACTGCCAGTGGACGCTCGCCCCAGCGTTCGTCGGGAACGGCGATGACGGCCGCTTCCAGCACATCGGGATGCGAAATCAGCGTATTTTCCAGATCAACTGAAGAGATCCACTCGCCGCCGCTTTTCACCAGGTCCTTGGTGCGATCGGTGATGTTCATAAAGCCATCAGGATCGATTGTGGCGACGTCGCCCGTGCGGAACCAACCGTCCTCGGTGAAGTGCTCATGACTACGCTCGATTTTGTAATACTGTCCGACCACCCAAAGACCTCGCACCTGCAGCTCACCCATCGTCTCACCGTCCCAGGGCAGCTCGGAGCCTTCGCTGTTGACAATGCGAGCATCCACCCCGGGCACAAAATAGCCTTGTTTCGCCTTTAGATCCCAACGTTTGGCATTGTCGAGTTGCCGATGCTGGCTGAGCGGTTTTGAGACACTGCCGATGGGCGACAATTCGGTCATGCCCCAGGCGTGCACCACATTGACGCCAAGCTCGCGCTCGTAGGCTTCGATCAAGCCGCGCGGCATAGCAGAGCCGCCAACAATCAATTGTTCGATACAAGCGATATCGCGGGGATTGCGGCGCAGTTCATGATAGAGACCGTTCCAAATAGTGGGGACGCCGGCTGCGATAGTTACCCGTTCGGACTCAATAAGCTTGGCAAGAGAATCCGGATTTAGATGGGGTCCGGGCATGATGATGGTCGCACCTGCATAAATACCGGCATAGGGCATGCCCCAGGCCATAGCGTGGAATTGTGGCACGACCGGCAATATGACGTCCTTCTCGGTGACGCCAAATGCCATCGCAGTGAGCGCGCCAAAGCTATGCAGCACCATAGCGCGATGACTGATTAAAACGCCTTTGGGCAAACCAGTAGTGCCGCTGGTATAACAAAGCGCCATCGCCAAGCGTTCGTCGCTACAGCGCCAGTCATAGGCTTCGCTGGCATCTGCCATGAGCTCTTCATAATATGAGACATTGGGCAAGTTGATGGGTTTGCCTTGGGGCGGGTTGAATACCACAAAGTGTTTTACTGTGGTCAATTGATCGGCGACGCCTTCTATCAGCGACAAGAGTGAACCATCGATAAAGATCACTTTGTCTTCGGCATGATTGATGATGTAGGCAAGCTGATCTTGCGGCAAGCGAATATTCAAGGTGTGGCAGACAGCCCCGGCCAGTGGCACGCCAAAATAAAGTTCCATATGCTCAAAACCATTCCAGGCGAAGGTACCGACGCGATCACCCGATTCGACACCCAGTTTCTCCAGCACGTTGCCCAGCCGTTTGACGCGCAGGTAGAACTGCGCATAGTTATATTCGTGTAGCGAACCATCGGACAGTTGCGTCTTTATTGGTTTATGCGCGAACATTCGCCTGGCGTGTTCCAGGATGTGATCCAGGGTCAGCGGGTAATCCATCATCAATCCATGCAACATTGTGACGCTCCTCTCCAGGCGAAACTTTTCTTCACCGAGCAGACGCTAATGCAGATTATACGGAATGCCACACAGCTTGCCACCTCACGCGCTTCAATCCCGCCCCTCTGTCTTCCTCGAAGCTGGATGAGAACAGGTTTTGAGGCGGAAAGTGACGTAGCAAAGGGCGGCTAAAGGGCAACAATGGGCAACAAAAAGGCCGTTGAAGGGCGGGAAAGTACCAACATATCACAACTACATATTGATACCGTATCGATATAGGCGTTGATTATGCCAGAGTGCTTCGCGGGATGTAGGGAGCGGGTCTGTCGCTCGGCAGACGCGGAGGGCGCGTAGACACTGAGTTTCGGCAGCGAGGCGGACTATCGCGCTCAGGCAGAATAACAAACCGACTGCCCGCGCGAGCAAAGCCGTTTGCTCAAAATTTATTGGGTAGAGCATGGAAGTAAACGATCTGATAGCCATAGAGCCGAGCGTATCATCATCTGCGCGGGAAGGGGAGACTATATGGACGCGACTTGTTGCAGGACTGATTGATTGACCCCAAATTAGGAGAGCGGGAACTGTCCAGTCATCGGCCGAAGCTTGTGGGACAGGCGACGCGAATCTATCAGTTATGTTTTTGCTTCAGTTTTCTTCGCCCATGGTCAGGTAGGGAGATTCAGCCAATGGCGGTTCTGCGGATCGGTCTTCATTCGGGTGTGATGTAAGCGGCGGTGATGCCGCCATCGACCAGGAAAGTGGTGCCAGTCACGAAAGAGGACTCATCCGAGGCGAGATATAAGGCGGCCTTGGCGATTTCTTCCGCCTCGCCAAAACGCCCCATTGGGATGTGCACCAATCGCCGATTTTTCTTCTCATCCGTATTCAGATACTTCATCAATAGCTCGGTGCGCAAGGGCCCGGGACAAAGGGCATTGACGCGGATATTCTCTTGCGCGTGGATCACGGCGAGTTCGCGCGACATGGCGAGCACGGCACCTTTGCTGGCGGTGTAAGCCAGTTGCGGTGTTGCCGCACCGAGAAGCGCCACAAAGGATGCCGTGTTGATGATGCTTCCGCCGCCGGCACGCTGCAAAGCAGGTATGCCATATTTGCAGCCAAGAAAGACGCCTTTGACGTTGACTTGCATCGTCACATCCCAAACGGACTCGCTGGTGTTGACGGCGTCGTCATCATCGGCATGGCTGATGCCAGCATTGTTAAAGAGGATATCCAGCTTGCCATAGCTTGCTTCGGCCGCGGCGATCATACTCTGGCAATCGTCGGCTTGGGAAACATCGGCATGAACGCAGGTCGCTTGCCCACCCCGCGCATTGATCTCGGCGACGGTGGCGTTGCCGCCCTCGTCATTAATGTCCACGGCCACGACGGCAGCGCCCTCGCGGGCAAAAAGCAGAGAACTTTGATAGCCGATGCCGCTGCCGGCACCTGTGATCAGCGCTACTTTGTCTTTCAGACGCATGGGTGGCGTTCTCCTTTATGTCGATATCTGTCTTATGCGGGTGGGCGATCCACAGTGTCGCACCTACCGGGACCATGAAATACTGCCAATTTGTGGGTTCAGCAGATAGCGCCTCTCTAATTGCGGTATCCTGTCTCTGGTTAACCTCTGCGGGCCATGGCTAAATGCGTTCAAAATAGCGTTTCCGTTCCCAGTCTGTGACTGCGCTGCGGAAGCTCTCGATTTCGGTACGGAAGAAATGCGTGTAGTGTTCGACAACATCTGTGCCAAAAGCGCTTCTGGCAAACTCACTGGCTGCAAAATTGTCCACTGCTTGTTCCAAGGTGTAAGGTACGCGAGGCAAATGTCGCGCAGCATAGATATCGCCCTGGAAAATATCCGGCGGTTCGGTCTGATTGACAATGCCATCCAAGCCTGATGCCAGCGCCGCCGCATAAACCAGGTAGGGATTGCAATCGGCACCCGGTACGCGGCATTCAATGCGCAGGCTTTTGCCTTTCCCCACCACGCGGAACCCAGCCGTACGATTGTCATAGCTCCAAGCGATGCGCGTTGGCGCCCAGGAGCCGTCTTCATAACGCTTATAAGAGTTAATTGTCGGCGCGTAGAAGACCATCAACTCTGGCAAATGCGCCATCCAGCCACCCAGGAACCAGCGAAAGACATCCGATCCGGCGACGGGTCCCAGTGGTTTGTCACCCGCAAAGGCGTTGTCTTCGCCATCGAAAAGGCTGAGGTGAATATGGCAACTCGACCCGGCTTGTCCGCTATGGGGCTTTGCCATGAAGGTCACGCTAAAGCCCAGCGCATCGGCAATTTCTTTCAGGCAATGTTTCATGATCGAATGCCGATCCGCCATGGTCAGCAGATCGGCGTAGCGGATGTTTAGCTCGTGCTGTCCCAGGCCCCATTCGCCCTTGCTGCTTTCCACCGGTATGCCGGAATGTTTGAGGTGATGGCGCGCCGCCGCGGTGAACGGCTCTTCGCGCGTACCTTGCAGGAGGTGGTAGTCTTCCAAGTACCAACCAAGGGGCTTCAGGTCCGCATAGGCTTTGTCATTCGCTTGACGGTAACTGTCCTCGTAGATGAAATACTCCAGCTCTGAGGCAGCAAAGACTTGATAACCCTGTGCATCGGCGCGCTGCAATTGGCGACGCAGGATCGAACGCGGTGCCAGGGCAACAGGTTTTTGCGCCGATTCGTCTTCGATATCGCAGAGCACGAGCGCACTTTTGTCCAGCCAGGACGCCAGGCACAAGGTATCCATATCCGGCACCAGGTGGAAATCGCCATAGCCCAATTCCCAATTGGCGAAGCGGTAACCCGCTACCGGTTCCATTTCCATATCAACAGTGAGCAGATAGTTGCAGGCGTGGGTGCCTTGGCCTGCAGCTTCCGCCACAAAATATTCGGCATCAAAGCGCTTGCCCATCAAGCGACCGAAATGATCGCTAAAGGCCAAAATTACGGTTTCGATTTCTTCTGTGTCGACCTTTTGTGTCAACTCATCCCAAGTCAACATGCCGCGCGTTTCTGTCATATCACTATCCTCATGCCCGCAAGCCAAATAAGCCAGCCGCCTTGGTTTTACTATGCTCCCAAGCTTCCAGCTCGACAATGCCATCAATCCCATTTCGATAAACCGGATGGGATTTTTCGAGTGGCAAACTAATAACCTTTCCCGTCACAGCGGAAGTATACGCGCCGAGGGTAATCTGCAGGGCGCGGGCAGCGGCAGCGGCCGGAGCTATCGGCTGGCGATCATTACGGATGGCGGCGTGGAAATCCGCCCATAGCTCGGTGAATGAGCGGGCGATATTGTCCATGTGGTCTTCCAGGTGGGCGATGGCGTGATCGCAGCGTTGCCATTCGCTGTTGACGCTATAAAGTTCAATGGGATGGTTGAATCCTC
Source organism: Phototrophicaceae bacterium (assembly GCA_965262335.1). Taxonomy (GTDB): domain Bacteria; phylum Chloroflexota; class Anaerolineae; order Aggregatilineales; family Phototrophicaceae; genus UBA6055. Next base: position 383,746 of record OZ253529.1, on the reverse strand, counting down.
CAGAGTGATATTGCTTGTAGCGCATGCGGATCTGCCCGTCACTGCCGCTAATATCAACACCGCCGACGCCTTCGCCCCAGCCCATGTGAATGGCGGCGTAGGCGTTTGGGAAGGCGATTTGCACCAGCGCGAGATCTTCGATAACCGGCTGACGGTGAGCATATTCCGGCGCGTCAACAAAGGCCATGACCTGCTGCGCTTCTTGCCCGACCAGCCATTCCGCCAGGTAAACAGCGTGGATCATATCCATCAAGATGCCACCGCCCGCTGCCATGGTATGGCGCCAATCCGACTGAAATTCGGCCGCGCCGGGATAATCGATGACGCCGAGGAAATGTAACGTGGCGACGCGTAAGTCTCCCACCAAGCCATCGACCAGCAGCTTTTTGATTTGGCGGAATTCCGGCAGAAAGTGATAATTGTGCACCATCGCCATCGTTAAGCCGGCTGCATCTGCCGCAGCGATGAGCTCCACCGCAATGGCCGGCACATTGCTTATCGGCTTCTCGCTCAATACGTGTTTGCCGGCGGCGAAGGCATCAAGCACAATTTGCCGGCGGAATTTCTGCGGCACGGTTATAGCGACAGCTTCGATCTCGTTAATCGCCAGCAAGTCTTTGTAATCAGGATACAACTGCTGGTCGCGCAGGTTGAACCAGGCTTTGCCGATCTCGCGCCGGGCCGGCGTGATATCAGCGAGCGCCAGCAATTCAACATCGGCGAGGCTAGTAATCGCCGGACGATGGCCGTAGTTGACGACATTGCCGCAGCCAATCAGCCCGACTTTCAGTGTTTTGGACATCTTACCCCCTGCTGCCTTTGTCCTAAGCCCTTTCGTCCCCACGTATTGGCTAGGACGTTTATTCGAACGACAAAGGGCAAGCGCGTCAACGGAAAACATTTAGACAATGACGATCACCAGGCCTTCAATCCGAGAAGTTTTTCGCCTAAAGGCGTCAACTCTGCGGTTGTACCGCGCTCGATTTCCCAGAGACGCGGATCGCCGGGAAAGGCGCTACCTTTGCGCGGTACGCGATCCCGCCATGTTGCAATTCGCTCCTCACGCAGGGCATCATCGTCTTCTCTGGCAGGAGACATCGAAATGTATTGAGCGAGTCGCGGACGCGTTGAGTTGTTGCGCCCGGTACCATGGGGCAGCAAGCTGTTCCAAATGACCAGATCAGTCGCATTCATTTCCACAGACTTAAGTTCAAAACCTGCAATGTCAGGCGCGCGCGGGTCGCGGTCAGCCGGCTGTGTCATGACCCATTGCTCAAACTGACGATGGAAACCGGGAACCAACTGCAGACCGCCCTGGTGCGCTGTTACATCGACCAAGGCCAATACGCCTTGCACGACAAAGGGCAAGGGTCGCAGTGAGGTATCGATGTCCCAGTGTACAAATCCCTGGAAATCCCAATCCGCCCTTGCCGGCGGGTTTAGATTGACACGATCTATGGTCACCCATAATTCGTCAGTCTCCCAAATGTCTGCAAAAGCGCCATAGACACGCGGGTTCTGGCGGTTATTCCAGAGCGATTGATGTTGGTAAAGTTCCACCATCCCCGCCCTGTTCAGTTCTAAGGTCCCATATTTGTTGTGAGGCGCGCGATACCAAGTGTCCGGATCGTTGCGATCCATCTCCATGAATTCCCAAATGGTATCGACTACGGCATCCACATTTTCCTGAGGAACTGCGTTGCGTACAATGACGTATCCATTGTCGCGCCAAAACGCCAAGTCCTCTTGAGTTAAGACATGCACGCTGTTTTCTCCCGAACGGCCGGTTAATGCGAGTTAAAATTTACAAGGACGAACAAACGAGTCGCCCCTACAAGATGGTAGATTGAATCTGCGCCGACCAGCTACTGATAATAGCTTTCGCGTTTTTTGTAATCCTCGTACGCCTCGCGCGCGGACTGTACCGATTCGCTCTCGGAAACCTCCGCAACAGGCACGTCCCACCAGGATTGGTAGCCGGGCACCCTTTGGCGGCGGTCGGTTTCGGTGACGATGCAGACGGGACGATCCGTAATGGTCTTGGCTGTTTCGATAGCTTGGGAGAATTCCTCGCGATTGACCGCCGAGATGACGTGAGCGCCGAGACTCTCGCAGTTTTTGGCAAAGTCGATGGGCAGGTTTTCTCCATCGAGGTGGCCGGACTCGGTGCGATAGCGGTACTTGGTGCCGAAGCCATCACTGCCGACACTCTTGGACAAACCTCCGATACTGGCATGTCCGTGGTTATCCACCACGATGATATTGACCTTGATGCCTTCTTGCACCATGGTGACGATCTCGGTATGCATCATCAAAAAGGAGCCATCGCCGACCATAACCCAAACCTCGCGATCGGGGTCCGCCATTTTGACACCCATGCCGCCGGCGATCTCGTAACCCATGGTGGAATATCCATATTCGAGGTGATAACCCTTGCGGTTGCGGGTACGCCACAGCTTGTGCATATCGCCGGGGATACTGCCAGCCGCGCATAAGACCGTGTCGCCGGGCGCCGAGAGCGAATTGACCATGCCGATCACCTCGCCCTGGCTGAGCATGGGTTCGTGCTCCAGGTTGTAGATACGATGGACTTCGGCATCCCAAGCTTTGTTGTAGGCGCGAGCACGTTGCTGATAATCGCCGTTTGTCATGTAGCCATTGAGCAGCACTAGAAGTTCTTCGAGCGTTACCAAGGCATCGCCGACAAGGGGTATGGCATTGTGCTTGTGGGCATCGAACTCCGACACATTGATGTTAATGAAGCGCACATCCTCACTCCCAAATGCGGTCTTCGAGGCGCTGGTAAAATCGCTATAACGGGTACCAATGCCGATGACAAGATCAGTCTCACCTGCGAGGATATTCGCGCCTTCGGTACCCGTCACGCCGATGGCACCGAGGTTAAGAGAGTTGTTATAGTCCAGAGCCCCTTTGCCTGCCTGGGTTTCACAAACCGGGATGTTGGTCAAGCGCACCAACAATTCCAGGATGCCATAGGCTTCGCTGTAATGCACACCGCCGCCGGCGATGATGATGGGCTGCTTGCTGGCACGAATCCACTCAGTGGCGCGTTTCAGGGCTTCGCTGTCAGGACGGTTGCGCGGGATGTTCCAGACGCGCTTCTCGAACATCCAACACGGATAATCGTAGGCTTCGGCTTGCACATCTTGTGGCAGTGCCAGGGTGACCGCGCCGGTATCCGCCGGAGATGTCAAGACGCGCATGGCCTCCGGCAGCGCGGTGATCAACTGTTCGGGGCGGTAAATGCGATCCCAATAACGCGAGACCGGTTTGAAGCAATCGTTGACGCTGATATCTTGGCTGTGTTCGCTTTCCAGCTGCTGCAAGACGGGCGCTTGAATGCGCTCGGCGAAGATATCGCCAGCCAGCAGCAAAACCGGGATGCGATTGACCGTCGCGACAGCCGCTCCCGTGATCATATTGGTAGCGCCCGGCCCGATGGATGAGGCGCAGGCGAAAGTCGCCAGTCGATTCTTCTGTTTGGCAAAAGCGACCGCAGCCAGCACTTGCGCTTGTTCGTTGCGGCTCTGGTAGTAGCGGAAATCGGGCGCGTATTGTTCCAGGGCTTGTCCCAAGCCGGCCACGTTGCCATGGCCGAAGATGCCCCACATGCCGGCGAAGAAGGGATTTTCGACGCCGTCGCGGGCGACGTGCTGCCGGGAGAGGTATGTAATAAGCGCCTGCGCCATGGTGAGTCGTTGGGTTGTCATATCTTATTATTCCATTGCTAAACCTGTTCGGATTATGTAGAAAGGCAAATTGGCCGCCTCCCAAGCGCGGATACGAGCGTACAGCTTTGTAACCGCAAAATGCGCAAATTCAAATGCCATTCGCAGAGCCCGAAATAATTCGTTGCCAGTCGTCTGATTACGCGCTTTCTGCGATATGTCGCGTTCGAAAACCGCCTTGAAATGCCTCGGAAGCAGGAATGCAAGCAACGATATTGCGTCCTTCCCTCGACAAAGCATTGCGTCTAGCGAGATCTCGGTTTTCAAAGTTTCTACCTGGCTCACTAACTCCGGCGCAGTTACGGCGTGGGATTCGCCTAGCAGTGTCTCGACTACATCGTCAACATTGAAACGAGGCGTCCCCTCGTTAACATATCTGTCGAAGTTGTCCGCAACCCTCCGCAGCATGAGATTGTATTCGCGGTGTCGGAAATCTAGCAGGCGGAAGTAGCCGAATTCGCAAGCGAGGCGCAGCGCCTCTGCTCTCAGCGAATCCGCGAGTTGGTGGATTTTGTCCGTCTTTTCAGAGACAAAGGTATGGCGTATCACCTTTTCGAGAGCAGGTGTGGTTAGCAACATCAATTCCATGTCTGGCGAGTCATCAAATAATAGGTTGTCTACATTGAGCAAGTTGGACTGTTCGACGAGCCAGTAGTCGGGGTCGACGATGGCGGACACACCTTTCATCGTTGTCATTGTATTTGTGATATCGAGAGCCTTGATGGCTTTTTCTTTGTTGCCAGTTGGTATGAGTCTGCAGCGATCGTCTATATACTCCGTCCACAGCGCCTCGTCGGTCTGCCCTTCAACAAGCAACAAAGAATGCCGCGGGTATCTACCGCGAAACATTCGAAGCTTTGTGACAATGTCCTCAGGCGTATTCGGCAACATCATCGCTGTAGTCAGCTTCTGGATTATGCAAGTCAACCATCCAGTCCCATTTGTCATGGACAATTTGCGGCGAATGAGTCGCAATCAAGACATCAAAGTCGCATTCATCTATGATGCGTTTCAAGTCGCTGAGGAACTCGTGCTGCCAAGTCACATGTAGCGACAGTTCAGGTTCATCTATCAAAACGAGTGAGTTTGGTGGTATGTCAAACAAAAGCTTGGAGAAGAGAACAAGCTGGTGCTGCTCGCCAGATGATAAATTTGCTACCGGTATTAACTCTCCATTGTCTACCTGAATCAACAGTCCACTCTCTGCATCCGTGAAAACTCTTTTGAAGCTGAAATGCCTATTGAGTAATTCCACCAACATTGTCAAGCGATTTCCCATGTGGTCGGCTTCGGTCATCCGTTCATATATGTTATCGAGGGTCGACTCCACATGCGCAAGACTTTCCTTTATCTTTTCATGGTCAATTTGTTCAGCCTGCTTTTCATTTCTAAGCAAAGTTTCAACTTCTTTGTGAATCGATTCGATTTCTTTGAATTGCGCTTGCGTCAATTTTCTCGCTCCACGCACATTGTGAACGAAACGCGCAGTTTTTGCTGAATAGTCTTCAACCGCTAGTCCAAGGATACGAGTTCGCGCAGGTGAATCGAGTAGTACTGAATCTGGTTCAGTTGCTACTTCTGTCTGCAGCCGCTGCGTCTTGATGAGCTCAACGTTTACGCCGTGTTTAACCTGGCACAGCCAATCCGGATCGCCGTCGATTTGTTCATGTAGATACATGGTGTGAGAGCCAATGACGTTCGTGAGTGACAGCTCAAGTTTTTCGTTTTCTTGCCTCAGAACGAGATACTCATGATGGTCTATGTAAACTCGAAACTCTTCAAATGGCACTTCCTTAAACACGCGATAGTTTGCATTGAAGAGACCGTTGAGCATCGTCAGTAAGATGGTTTTCCCGAATCCGTTGGGCCCATGAACGATTGTGATGCGCGAGTCCTGATTCAGCGGAATCTCATGGTCGAAAATCCCAAACAACTTCTTTACGCTTACCTTTGTTATTCGCATACGATGTAGACCTCCACGGCTTGCCCCAACTCCATTATACCGAACTACCCCTCCATGCCGTGATGCACAATCGGCAACCGGGGATCCACAAACGTCCAGGTTCCCTGCACCCAGGCGTAAGCCGGATCGTCGCTATTCGCCAGCGACTGCGCGCTGCCCGCCAGAAAGTTCAAATAATAAGTCGTGTAGCCGTGCGCGCTGACCACCGGATGATAGCCTTCCGGCACCAACACGCTATCGTGATTCTGCGCCATCATCACGCCATCGATGCTGCGGTCGTCATTGTAGACGCGCTGATAGGCGTAGCCGCCGGGATGATCGATCTTGTAAAAGTAGATCTCTTCCAGGTCGGCTTCCAGCAGATTGCCCTGCGCGTCTTCCACATGCACATCGTGCTTATGCGGCGGATAACTCGACCAGTTGCCCGGGGGCGTATACACCTCGACGGCGACGATGCGCTGGCAATTGAAACCGGGTGGCAAGATGCCGTTGATCTGCCGCGAGGCGTTGCCGCCGCCGCGCAGTTCGATTGCGCTCATATCGGGCGTGACCAGTTGCGTGGGAAAGTCTTGGTCGGTGGGCACCCAGCAGGAGGCGAATTCCAGCGTATCACTGAGCGCGGTGATCTTGAATTCTTTGTTGCGCGAGAGGTAGATGGCGTAGGGCATCCCGCCAAAAACATCCGGGCGCCGTCCCACATTCTTGAAGTCGCCATCGCTGGTGCGGATATCGCAGCTGCCGCCGAGGATAACGGTGGCGTTCTCGTGCCCGCGTGTTTCTACGCCGAAGCTTTCGCCGCGCCGCAGACGCATGGCCGCCATATTCAGGTAATCCCAACCGGCTTGTCCGGCACTGATTTCGGCAAATATGCCGGATTCGCCGCTATCCTTGGATTTCACCAACATGGTTTCCGAGTTGTATTTCATGTCCTTCACGCTCCCATCAGAGAATTTATCTGTCGCTTGTAGTGCTCAATCCCGCAGGCCTTCAACATACGCCTGCAAATCGTGCACGTGATCGGCGTAATGCCCAAAGGTATTGCCGACCAAAAAATAAAGCAGCGGCATATCGCGGATATCGCAGACTTCGGGATCATTAATCTGTTCATCATCAAGGCGCCGCAATAGACCTGCCACTGGCAGAAAGCTCTTGTCGAAGGCATAGAGTACCGAATCGAGCGGCAAGTCCCGATTATCAGCATAGACACGCGCGTTCAACTCTTCGGTGGTTTCGGTACGCGTGAAGAGTTCGCCGCTGACAGCGCGCGATACCCAATTCACCATCGCCTGTTCCCACCAGGTGATATGGGCGATCACATCCTTGACAGACCAATCTTGTTGCGGACCCGGACGCTGGATCATCTGCGCTTCAGTCAAGTCCTGCCAGAGCGCCGCCAATTCCGCGCGTTCACGGCTGGCCCGATCCAGCAGCTCGTCAGCCCCCATGTAAGTAATGAATTCTCGTTTTCCGTTTTCGCTCATATTACGCCATTGCTCGCGCTGTGGTCAAAGTCCGCCGTCAATCCAAACCGCCGAAGGGCGCGACAAAGGCTTCGACCTCGGGCATGGTGGGCATGAAATTGGCACAGCCGTGTTCGGTGACCACGATCGCGCCACAGGCATTCCCCAAGCGCGCCGCTTTGTACCAGCCCCAACCCTTGACCAAACCATAAATGAAACCACCACCAAAAGCATCGCCGGCGCCCAGGATGTTGGTTACTTCGACCGGGAAGCCCGGCGCATCAATGATCTCGCCATCGCTCAGGTGGATGCGCGCGCCTTCTGGACCGATTTTCTCGACCACGGCTTCCGGCCCCAAACTGAGCATGAATTCGATAGCCGAGCGTGTATCACCCGCGACTTTGGTATCGGATATCTGCGAGTGCGTAAGTTCCATTTGTGATGCATCGCTCAGCACGGCGGCATTGATTTCGTCTTCGGTGCCGATTACGACATCTACCGTGCGTAATACACTGCGCGCCACGACACCGAAGGCGCGCACATCATGCCATTGATCCGGCCGAAAATCGACATCAAAGACCACGGTGGCACCGGCTTGCCGGGCCCTTTCCGCCGCGAACAGGGTCGCGCTACGGCTCGGTTCCAGGCTTAGGTTGGTGCCGGCGAATTGAAAGACTTGGCATTCGCCAATCGGTGATGCAAGCACATCATCAATGTTGAGGTTAATATCGGCGCAATTATCGCGATAGTATACCAGCGGAAATTTGTTCGGCGGCTCGATGCCCAATACGACGGCAGAGGTGCGATGTTCTGGTTTTCGAAAAATGAAGCGGGTCTCCACGCCTTCTTTGTCCAGGAAATTCAAGATGAAGTCCCCAACCGGATCATCGCCGATGGCGGTGAGCAAGGCGGTATTGAGTCCCAAGCGTTTTCCGCCGACGCTGATATTGGTCGGCGAGCCGCCGACGTAAGCCGCAAAGCTGCTGATATCGACAAATGGCCTACCGATGTCATTGGAATAGAGATCGATTGAGCTGCGTCCCATGTGCAAAGAATCGTAAGCTTTGCTCATCATCCCCCCTGGGAAATTTCGCTTAACTTTACCGGCCGATTCTCTTTGACCGAGCGCATGCCAGCCATCGCCATTACCACCGGCGCGCGCCCATCGTTACCCACAACCGGTACCTGGGTATCATTCTCGATGGCATCGACAAAGGCGATCATTTCGTTGGCATAACTATCGAAGTAGCGTTCCAGGAAGAAGTACAGCGGCAATCCGCGGCGAACGCTGTTGGCATCGCTGATCGTCATTTGATCGGGGTATACATTGCCGGTGGTTGCGGCCCCGCCACTGCCAAATACTTCCACTCGCTGATCGTAACCGTAGACCGCTTGACGGCTGTTGTCGATGGTGCCGATTACGCCATTTTCAAAGCGCAGCATGACTTTGGCGGTATCCACATCGCCGGCCGCGCCGATAGCGGGATCAACCTTGACATCCGCCATAGCAAACATCTCGTCGACATCGCCCATCAGAAAACGGCACATATCGAAGTCGTGAATCATCATATCCATCATCAAGCCACCTGATACCTTGATGTACTCGATAGGTGGCGGGGCGGGATCGCGGCTGATGATCGAGAGCGTATGCGGCTCGCCGATTTCGCCGCCCTCGATAGCTTGTTTGAGCCGGATATGGTTGGCATCGAAACGGCGGTTGAAACCGATTTGCAGTTTCACGCCGTGCTCGGCCACGGCTTTCAGCGCACTGTCTATGGCAGCCAGTTCGTGATCGATCGGCTTCTCGCAGAAGATATGTTTTCCGGCGCGCGCCGCTTCAATGATTAACTTGACATGCGTATCGGTGGATGAGCAAATGACGATGGCGTCAATATCGCTGCTGCGAATCAGTTGGCCGGGATCGGTCACATAATCGGGGATGCCGTATTCTGCCGCGGCGGACTTGGCAGAGGCTTCGAAGACATCGGCAATAGCCACAACTTTCGCTTTGGCAATACGAGTCGTCACGGCATTGGCATGCACTCGCCCAATGCGGCCTGCCCCGATAATGCCAAGATTGATTGTCATTTGCGTCCCTTTGCCCAATACTCACGACAGTAGACGCTATGATAAATGATTCGGCGACATCTTTACATATTAGAAGCCGTCCATGCGCATTTGCCCCGCGTCAAGCAAGCGCCAGCGCCCTGACGGTGTTTCCCGCGCCCATGCACGTAATACATTCAAAATTGTCTGGTTTTCTGGTGTGATACCATTCTTTAGGAGTGGCATGATGGATTGCACGATGTCACTGAATTCAGGATCAATGCCTTCTTGATGCTGGCGCTTGAGATATGACAGCAGAAAATAACGAAGCCGCAGATCGACAGGGATGGCGCTTTTGAACTTCTTGTTCTTCGGCAGATGATACTTCAGTGTCTCGTCATCGAAGTCAAAATATTCTTCGAGCAGTGGCGACAAGTCGTCATATTTCTTGCTCAGCAAATCAAGAAAGCCCAACTCAATGCCCTTGATAATGAGCTCGTTATTGATTTCTTCAATGGTCGCGCCGTCATTTTCAGCGATCACGCCCTCGGCAGTCTCCAAGATCAAATCGGTAGCGTCATCGCCCAAATCGAGCTTCATGATTGCGCGCGGGCTGCGCAACTTTCGGAAGTTGATAATCAACTGCCCGCTCAAAACTGTTGATGGGTGTTGCCGCTTCTTGAAAGATGTTTTGTTATTCGATTGCGGAACGGCTCCCATGTATTCAAAGCCAGCCTTCTCCGCCGTTTCGACGATCGTATGCCAGTACGACGGGTTCTTGTCGGCGAAGACGAAGCTCATCCAACGGCCGAATTTTAATACTCGATAAAGTTCGTGTATTGACCGCGACATCAAGTCATTGTAGTTTTCTTTTGTTTTTTGCAGCCGACCGCCCACAATGATTTCCTGCTGACGGTCAATGTCTGAAACTGGAAGATCAAGCCATGACAGCCACATGGTCGACAAGTCAAGATAATGAATCTTTGCGCCATACGGCGGATCAGTATATACGTAATCAATGCTTTCGTCTCGAATTTCGCCTAAGTCGGTCGCAGTGCCCTGATAGACTTGAAAGATTTCGTTGGTGACATTCAAAAAGAACGGAGCCATCTCCTTTTTCGCAGCAGTTACTTTCTTGTACCGCGAATGAAAGTAATGCAAAGTGTTCAAAAGTGTTGGATTTGGAGCTATTCGATATCTAGAGTACTTGAAGATTCCACTGTCTCCTCCCCCTTTGCTCCTCCCTGCAGGAGCATGATATGTGAGATTTATTTTGGTAAGCAATCCAGAAAACATCAACATGAGATGGTCCCGGATGTGGCCATCGCTTGAATCAATAATGAGATGCTTTAGCAACGCCAATTCTGCTAGCTGCCTGCTGCTAAACAATTGCTCAACGGTATCAACATCGCTGTCCCTCGGCAGTGAAATGCCGCCAGGATAAGAATACTTCTGCAAGGCATTTTGAATCTCAGTCTCTGATCGCGGAATCTGACATTCGTATTGAGCTACGATTTGGTTGAATGCATCTGCAAGTTCGTTCAAATCAATGTGCTGTGCAAGGGTTCTTACAATAAAGACTGAAAGGGGATTGATATCAATGTTTATAGCGCGCCGATTTAGCACGAAAGCTTCAATGGCTGTTACACCCGTCCCACCGAACGGGTCCAACACCAAGTCGCCCGGACGAGAAAAGTTTTTGATATATTCCTGAACAACATTCCAAATCTGACTAGTGAAATAACCATGCACCCCATAGTGGCGCTTGCGGGACCGTTTTTTCAAGACTGTGATTTGACGTAAGGGCTTAATGTTGGTGTAGAAGTCCGGCTCAATATTTGAGTCTTCAGCTACTAGCGGCAAATGGGGCGCACCGGGCTCGAAGCCTACCGGCGCTAACAGTTTGTATAGCGCATTCCAATAGTGCGTAATTTCAGAGACATGAAAATGGAGAGCAAGCCCAATGCGGTCTTTCTCAAAGAGGGCGAATTCCCGGCCATTGCACAGGGCGAAATAATGGCTGCGTATATCCGGGTGAATGGCGTAGAAATACGTCTGCTCGACATGCCCGCCGCTGGTTATGGTTTGGCTAGGAGATTTGGCATCTAAGACCCAAGCGGGCTTGTTTGCAGCTAGCATCAAGTAGTCTGGCACGATGCGAATTTCGCGTTCACCAGAGCCGGTTTTGACGAACGGATGGCTGAGCGAACGGCTACGCACGATGCGATTCAAACCGCCAGCGCTGTAGCCTAGTTCTTTGAGGATAGGATGAACGATTTCTTCGCGGACAGAGTCTTCTTTGAATCCACTGTCTTCCAGCAATTGGAAGTCAAAGCTTTCTAGTGCCGTAAACATCGCGTTTCCCCACAATGATGTAGTACACTGGTACAGTATATTATCCTACAGTGGAACATGTGCGCTCGTCTAACGTGGCATAAACGAGAAAGAGCAGACCGTGGCAACGTGCCCACTGAGCGGAATCAGCAGCCAGTTCGACCCACTTGATCTCAATGATCCCTATCCCTTGCTGGCACAAGCGCGGCAAGAGCAACCCGTGTTTTACAGTCCGCCGATTGATTACTGGGTGGTGACGCGCTACGACGACATCAAAGCCATTTTTCGCGATCACGAGACCTACACCGCAGCCAATACGATTACGCCGATCGTGCCCTTTTCCGAGACCGTGAAGCGGATGCTGGCAGACGGCGTTTATCACCCGCAACCGGTGCTTTCCAATAATGTCCCGCCGAGTCATACCCGCATCCGTGCCTTGGTGAATCGCTTATTTGTGCCGCGGCGCATGAAGAGTTTCGCGCCGGCCATCCAGGCAATTGCCGAGAGCGCCATTGACCGAATCCAGGACCGGACACAGGCTGATATCGTCGCCGAGCTGACCTATGAATATCCGGCGCATGTGCTCTTTCACGTCTTGGGCGTGCCGGAAGCCGATGTGCCGCGGGTGAAAGCCTGGTCCGGCAATCGCATCAAGCTCTATTATGCACGTCCCTCCGCCAGCGAGCAGATCGAGATGACCGGGAAGCTGGTTCCCTTTTGGCGGTATGTGGTCGAGCTTGTGCAAGACAAGGTGGACAACCCCGCCGATGATTTGACCAGCGATCTCATCCGCATGCGCGCGGGCAAGGATGAAGTGCTGACGATAAACGAAATCGCAAGCTGTATGATTACTCTGCTGGTCGCCGGTCATGAGACGACCACGGCACAAATCAATAATGCATTGCTGCATTGTTTGTCCAAGCGTGAGCGCTGGACAACGCTTTGTGCGCGGCCGGACGCTATCCCGCAGTTGTTGGAAGAGATGATGCGTTACGATCCATCTGTCTGCACCTGGCGGCGTCTCGCGGTAGAGGAAAGCACAATCGCGGACGTAACGATACCGGCGGGCTCGAACCTGCTCTTGATGCTGAATTCTGCCAATCGCGACCAGGGTGTCTTTCCCGATCCCGATGAGATCATCATCGATCGAGACAATCTGAGAGACCATCTCGGTTTTGGTTATGGCATACACTATTGCGTGGGCGCGCCGCTGGCACGCCTGGAGATGGCGATTCTGTTGGAAGCGCTGACAAAAAAGCTGCCGGATTTATGCCTTGTGCCAGGCCAGCAGATCGAATACACGCGCAATATATCATTTCGCGGGCCGATCAGCTTGCAGGTATCTTGGTGACATAATGAAGACTCCTCCGCAATTCAACGCCGGCGCATCAGGCGCTAAAATATAGCGCAAACAAGCGATACAAAAGCAAGGACGTTTAGATGAGCGCCACTGGGTTGTTCGCCGAATTTGATGCCGTCACGGATGACGAATGGCTGGCGGCGACGGAAAAGTCCCTGCGCGGCAGGCCCGTCGAGACATTGGTGACAAAGACTTACGAAGGGCTTGAAATTCACCCTTTGACCAGCGCGGATGACCTCGTCGATACCGCCCACGTGGATACGCTGCCCGGGCAATTCCCATTCGTACGCGGAACACGAGCGGCAGGTTACCGTGCCCATCCCTGGTTGATCGCGCAGGAAATCGATATTGCGGATTCCACCAAGTTCAATCACGCGATAAAACATGCGCTCGCTAATGGGCAAACCGCCATTTTCCTTGGCACAAAAAACTGCTTCGACTCCCTAGACGATATTAGCGCCGCTTTTGCCGATGTAGAATTGGAGTCTTTTCCGCTCTTACTCGCCGACGAAGAGCGGGCGATCACGACCTACCGCCTGCTGAAAGAATATCTTGGCGATGACAACATAGTAGACTTGCGGGGCTGCCTGGGATTTGACCCTCTGCATGGCTTGGCGGAAAATGGCGTGCTTAACGAGGATATATTTGCCCAAATGCCGGAATATATCGCCGATGAACATGACTTGTTTCCCGCACTTAGCCTCGTCGCCGTACGCGATGATATTTATCACGAAGCCGGCGCCAACGCGGTGCAGACATTGGCACTTGTCGCGGCGACAGCGACCGAATATTTGCGTATGATGATCGAACACGGTTTGGCCGTCGATTTTGCTGCCCTCCAAACGCAATTTTTCCTCAGCATCGGTGAGAATTTCTTTATGGAAGTGGCAAAGCTACGCGCGATCAAAGTGATCTGGGCGCAGATCGTCCGCGCATTTGGCGGCGCAAAGAGGGCGCAGGGGATCAGCTTGCATGCACGCACAGGCAGCCGCAACAAGACCCGTCTCGATCCACACGTCAATATGCTGCGTACCACATCAGAGGCATTAGCTGCGGCCATCGGCGGCGTCGACAGCCTGACGCTGGCGCCATTTGACGCGCCGCTCGGCCAATCTAACGATTTTTCGCGGCGCGTCGCCCGCAACGTACAACTCATTCTGCAGCAGGAACTTCAGTTGACCAATCTGATCGATCCGGTCGGCGGATCCTGGCACGTGGAAAAACTCACCGATCAACTCGCACGGGCAGCCTGGCAGCTGTTTCAAGAGATCGAAGCGCGCGGTGGCTTGCAGACATGTTTGCAGACTGGATTCATTCAAAGAGAAATCGAAGCAGTCGCCCAGCAACGCTTGCGCGATCTGGAAAGCCAAGAAGCCATTCTGGTTGGCACCACTATGTACGCCGATGCAAATGAGACGCTATCGAACATTCAGAAGCGGCCGCAAAGCAGGCGCGCCGATAGCGCCATCCGTACCCGCAGCGCTGCCATACCGCTGAAACCACTGCGTCTGGCTGAACCATTCGAAACATTACCAGGACGATCAGGGGTTGATGCATGACCAAAACACCCGACTTCACTGCAATCGACTACGAACCGAACGCCAGAAGCGCGGACATCGACAGTTGGCGCGACGATTTCGAATTACTGACCGGCAAACGGTTTGACGAGCATATGTGGCGCACCTTGGAAGGAATTGATATCAAAGCGCTATACAGGGCCGCGGATCTGGAGAGTTTGGATCACCTGGGTTTCGTAGCCGGCATTCCGCCCTATCTGCGCGGACCATATCCGGCGATGTATGCCGTCCGGCCCTGGACCATTCGACAATACGCTGGCTATTCGACGGCCGAGGAGAGTAATGCCTTTTACCGGCGCAATCTGGCGGCCGGGCAGAAGGGCTTATCCGTTGCCTTTGATCTGGCCACGCACCGCGGCTACGACTCCGATCATCCCCGCGTGGAAGGCGATGTCGGCAAAGCCGGAGTGGCCATCGATAGTGTGCTCGATATGAAGCACCTATTTGATGGCATTCCGCTGGACGAAATGTCAGTTTCCATGACGATGAACGGCGCTGTCTTGCCGATCATGGCCTTTTATATTGTTACGGCCGAGGAACAAGGCGTCGCGACGGAGCAACTCACCGGTACCATTCAAAACGACATTCTCAAAGAATACATGGTGCGAAATACCTATATTTATCCTCCGGCGCCGTCAATGAAGATCGTCGCCGATATTTTCGCCTACACAGCAAGCAAGATGCCCAAGTTCAACAGCATCAGCATCAGTGGCTATCATATTCAAGAAGCCGGCGCCACGTCCGATATCGAGCTGGCTTATACCTTGGCGAACGGCCTGCAGTATCTTCGCGCCGGTTTACAAGCCGGGTTGGATATCGATATATTTGCACCGCGTTTGTCATTTTTCTGGGGCATCGGCATGAATTATTTTATGGAGATTGCCAAGATGAGGGCGGCAAGATTGTTGTGGGCAAAGCTGGTCAAGCAGTTCAAGCCGCAAAATCCCAAGTCGATGGCGTTGCGGGCGCATTGCCAGACATCGGGTTGGAGCTTGCAGGAGCAAGACCCATTTAACAATGTTGCGCGCACTTGCATCGAAGCAATGGCGGCGATACTCGGGGGCACGCAATCGCTGCATACCAACGCGCTTGACGAAGCCATCGCCTTGCCCACCGATTTCAGCGCCCGCATCGCTCGCAATACTCAGCTATTTTTGCAGCACGAAACCGGCCTTACGGATGTAGTGGATCCTTGGGGCGGCTCCTATTTGGTCGAGAGCCTGACACATGAGTTGGCAACGCGCGCCTGGTCACATATTCAGGAGATTGAAGAACTTGGCGGAATGGCAAAGGCCTTGGAATCGGGATTGCCAAAAATGCGCATTGAAGAAGCAGCGGCGCGGCGTCAAGCACAAATTGACAGCGGCAAGGAATCTATCATCGGCGTCAACAAGTACCGCTCGACTCAAACAGAAGCACTTGACATTCGCGAAGTTGATAACACAGTTGTCCGAGAAGCGCAGGTCGCGCGTTTGCGTCAACTGCGAGCCGATCGAGACGAGGCAAAACTGACTGCGGCACTTAATGCCCTGACGGCTTGCGCGGAG
This sequence comes from Phototrophicaceae bacterium, assembly GCA_965262335.1. Lineage (GTDB taxonomy): Bacteria > Chloroflexota > Anaerolineae > Aggregatilineales > Phototrophicaceae > UBA6055. Next base: position 367,710 of record OZ253529.1, on the reverse strand, counting down.
AGCGGGGAGGGCAACTTGCTGGCTTTAGCAGTTGAGGCAGCGCGGGCGCGCGCGACCAACGGCGAGATTTCGCTGGCACTGGAAAAGGTTTGGGGGCGGCACAAGGCGGTGATTCGTTCCGTCGCCGGTGTCTATAGCGGCGAGTTTGGCAACGAGCAGGAAGTTGTCGCAGTCCGAAGCTTGACCGACGAGTTTTCACTACATGAGGGGCGGCGTCCTCGCATCATGGTGGCGAAGATAGGGCAAGATGGGCATGACCGTGGTGCCAAGGTGATCGCCACAGCCTTCGCCGATATGGGCTTCGATGTCGATATCGCTCCCCTGTTTCAGACGCCGGCGGAGGTAGCGAAGCAGGCCGTGGAAAACGATGTGCATATTGTCGGCATCAGTTCGCTGGCCGCGGGTCACAAAACTCTGCTGCCGCAGTTGGTAGCGGAACTAGCCAAGCGGGGACGCGAAGATATGATGGTGGTGATAGGCGGGGTGATTCCCGCGCGGGATTATCAATATCTCTATGAGCATGGCGCGTCGGCGATATTCGGTCCGGGCACCGTGATACCGGTGGCGGCACAAAAGGTATTGCAGGCGTTGAATCGGCGGCTCTTGTAGGCAATACCTTCACCCTTCCCCGATACATCAAGGAGGGGCGAAGGTTCATATGAGGGTCTTAACGCATTTCCATTGATGTGCCGGCGCGGCCAACCGCCGAAGCGCCCTCGTCCATGGACATCAATACGGTTGTCTTGCCCGAGGATACATATCCCAGCGAGCTCAACGCAAGCACATAAGCCGCCATGCTTTCGTTATCAGGCATCTCGACCACGGCGATAATGTCGTACTCGCCAAAGGCGTACCAAGACTGAAGGACCTTACCACCATATTCCCCAGCCATAGAATCATCCAAATGATCCAAAGGAGAAGCGTGCTCCCCCATCTGCCGTTCCCAGGCCCGGGAGGTAAACGCAAACTGCCATAAATATAGTGCCATAGCTTTATCCTTTCACAAAGCAATTCAAAGTGTCACAGCCGCTCGGCGGCAGCGATAAGGTCTGCCGCGCTCACACAAAATATCAAGTCCCCTGCTATTGCAAGCATAGTGGTTTGCAAAAAAAGAGAACAAGCGCCAAAGCGGCACCGATTGTGACATTTTCAGTCTATACGTTATGATGGTCGAAAGCAACCAAGGGATCGCCAGCGAAATGAGCAGCGGCGAGAAAAAGGGCACTGATGTATCCGCTTATGTAGACGGCGTTCTGGCCGGGGACCGTGCCATGCTGGCGCGCGCCATTACGCTGATAGAAAGCAGCGCCGCCCAGCATCAGGAAGCTGCGCAGGCGGTTTTGAGCGCATTGCTGCCACATACAGGCGAATCGATCCGCATCGGCATCACGGGAGTGCCGGGCGCCGGCAAGAGCACCTTCATCGATACCTTTGGCAGTCAATTGAGCGAGCTCGGCCACAAGATCGCGGTGCTGGCGATTGATCCCAGCAGCAGCGTGACCCGCGGCAGCATCCTCGGCGACAAAACGCGTATGGAACGGCTTTCGCGCGATGACAATGCCTTCATCCGCCCCTCGCCTACTGGCGGCATTCTCGGTGGCGTGGCCGCCAAAACGCGAGAAGCCATCTTGTTATGCGAGGCCGCGGGTTTTGATATCATCGTGGTGGAAACGGTGGGCAGCGGACAAAGCGAAATCACGTTGCGCTCTTTAGTGGATTTTTTCTTGTTACTGCTGATTACCGGCGCGGGTGACGAATTGCAGGGTATCAAAAAAGGCGTGATAGAGATCGCCGATGCGCTGGTCATTAACAAGGCGGACGGAGATAACAAGCGTCCAGCACAATTAGCGCGCGCTGAATTCAACCGCGCCTTGCATTTCTTGTCACCGGCGACCGCAGGCTGGACAACACGCGCCTATACCGCATCCGGACTTCACGGTGAGGGCATCGCCGAGATTTGGGATATGATTCGCGAGTTTGTGAAGAAGACCAACGTGACTGGTACTTTTCAAGCGCGGCGACAGGCTCAATTGCGCGAATGGCTACATAGCGCAGTCGAAGCGCAACTACGGCATTATTTCAATTCTCATGCGGCCGTACAGGAGATCTTGCCCGATTTGGAAGCGGCGGTCATGCAGGGAAAGATACCGGCCGGGGTTGCAGCGGGGCGTTTGATGGATATGGTGTTGCGAGGCAGCTGACATTGCGGTCGCTAGATTCCTGTTTAGAGTTCAACCATGTGCTTTTCACACAGCAGCGCAATCGTCCTCTGGATCTCCTGCACTTTGCGCTCAGCTGACCAGCCCAGCGTCTCGGCGCAAATATCCGCCACTTCATCAAGCAATTCGCGCGTCAAATCACCGAGCATGGCCATGACCGTGCGGCGCAGGACAAGATCATCGAGCCGTAGCAACTTCTCGTTGCGCAGAATGTATTCCACCTCGCGCCGACTATAGCTTGGATAATGTCGCAGCGGGCTGTCATGGTCTTGCGCGATGAAGGTGGCAAATTCTGCAGCGCGGGTGCCATAGCGCTCGAACAAGTCATGCAGGCGTTCCAAAGGCAATTCGCTGCGCCCCTGCAGCTTGTGCAGCCAATTGTTGCGGGCTGTGCCGCTGCGGGGGTAAGCACGACCGCCGCCGATTGCCAAATTACGAGTGTCTGTCAAGCGCGTGCGTCCCAGATCGCGCAGAACGAGGTCGGCAGTTTGTTCGGCAAATGCGCGGAAGGTGGTCCATTTGCCGCCAATCAACGAGTGAATGGAGAAGCTGAGATCATCATCGGCAGGAATAGTGCGGATGCTATGGTCGCGGCTGATTTGCCCGGTCGCGTCGGCTTCGCTGTGTGGAAGTGGTCGCACCGCGGAGAAGCTGAACACGATATGGGAACGGTCGACTCTAACAGTCGGGAAGACCTTGTCCAACATACTAAGAATATAATCGATTTCCTCAGCGCTGATCACCGCCTCATCGGGATCGTCGATGCGGATATCGGTCGTTCCGATCATCACGCGTCCGAGATAAGGCAGAATCAGCACGATTCGTCCATCATCGTTTTCGAAGAAGACCTCGCTGTCGCCGATAGCTTGCAACAATTCAGGATGATTGAGTACCAGATGCGAGCCTTTGGTACCGCTGACGAAGCGCTGCCGGCTTTGCCCCATTCGCTGGTTGACAAAGTCGATCCAGGGACCGGCGGCATTGATCACGACTTTGGGTTTGACATCCAGTTGCTCGCCGCATATTTCATCGCGCAGGGTCACTGAATCGCCGGCACCTGCCACGACACTGACATAATTGAGGGCACGGCACTCGCTATTGCTCGCCTCGGCATCCAGTACCATTTCCAGGCAAATGCGCTCCGGATAAGGCATCCAGGCGTCATAATAACTCGCGGCACAGACGATGGCTGGATTCATCCGCGGGTACGCTTCAAGAGCCGCCTTCCGCAAGCGGAATTCGTGCCTCGGCAAGACCCGGCTGCGCCGCACAAACCAATCGTAAAGCGTCAGACCAGCTTTGATGACCAATGCACCGCGTTCGCCCGGACGATCCAGCAGGTTGAAGAATTTCAAGGGCGCGTTCATCGCGCCGGATAACCAGCGGAAGATGGGAATGGTCGTGCGCAGCGGCTTGGCATAATGCGGCGCGTTTTGCAGCATGCGGTTGCGCTCGTGCAATGCTTCCTTGACGAGACGGAATTCGCCGTTTTCCAGGTAGCGGATACCCCCGTGCAGCATGTGCGAGGAACCGGCGCTGGTACCGGAACCGAAGTCACCGCGATCTACCAGCAGCACATCGACGCCTTGCAGCGCCAGGTCACGGAAGGTACCGATGCCGTTGACACCGGCGCCGATGATTAGCACCGAGACCTCGGGGTTATGCTTGATTGCTTGCAGGGTCGCTCCTCGATTCATTGTCGTCCTTATCATAGTCTACAGAGATACAAAGAGGGCGATTTGCGCGATTGCCTTGGCACAATGATACCAATGATAAAGCCTGTATACTTTGCGCCCGCAAAACAATAGGATAGGCGTATGTTTCAAATGATAAGGATGAAATTGTGAAAATCAAATACTTTGTGCTCATGTTAGCTGTACTGGCATTTTCGCTGACCGCCCTGGCGCATGATGACACCTTGGCAGTGACCAGCGAAGACCTTGATGTGATGAGTGATGGGCAGGCATATCAGTCTTATCTTGCTTATCCTGCAAGTGAAGGGGTTTATCCGGGGGTGGTGCTGATTCATTCGTTTAACGGCTTAGAACAAGGCTACCGTGATATGACGGATGCCTTTGCTGCTGAAGGCTTTGTGGTCTTGGCAATCGGCTGGCAAACCTTTGAGCGCAGTCCATCGGATGCCCTCGTTGAGCAACTCCTGCGCGATAGCATCGCTTATCTTAGCGCTCGTGAAGATGTGGACTCGATGCAGATAGGCTTGACGGGCTTTTGCGCAGGTGGACGTTATACGATGCTGTTCATGCCCCAGATCGAAGCCTTTGCCGCCGGGGTGGCGTGGTACGGTTTCCCCAACAACGCCAATCCAACCGCCCCTGCTGATATGATTGAGGAACTGGATGCGCCCCTGCTCATTATTCATGGCACCCAAGACCGTCCCAGCCCAATTGCGGGTATTTATGCGTATGCAACAGCGCTCGGCGATGCCGGCAAAGATTTTGAGCTCAAGGTATACGCCAATGAGCCGCATGGATTCATGCTAGAAGACGGCGAATTGCGCCGTGACGATGTCGCTACCGACGCCTTCAATGAGATGGTCACTTATTTCAGGCGAAAGCTGGAGTAGGCAAGTTCTACCTCAGAGGCGCGAAGAGCGCGAAGACAGCAAGTCAGCGCAGTAAGGCTCATCGTTATTTCAATTGACGCGACGCGCGCCCAGCGCGGATGAGGTTCCTGCCGGTCATCTCTGGCGGCTGCTCGACGTCCAGCAATTCAAACACCGTCGGCGCTACATCCGCCAGCCCAATCCGCCGATAATCAAGACAGAGATATCGGGCATTGCTTTGATGGCTGGCAGGGTGTCTCGCCGGTTCATCGCTCGCTGGCGCGCGTTAATTGCAGTAGACGTGAATATAGTAGAGGGCATGTTCCTGGGCGTTGAAGCCATAGCGGAAGGTCAGCCTTTTCCAAGTAAGCTCGACGATGTAGACGCCGGTGGGGAAGTAGTCTGCGCGCGAGTAGAGCTGGAAGACGTAGGGCTGGCCGTTGTTGCTGAACTCGCCGTTGATTTCTTCATGTATTTCCAGCGCGGTATCAACCGCGGGCTTATAAAGCGCGACTTCCATCTCCCGATAGGCTGGTCCTCCCCTAATGATGGCGATGTATCTAAACTCCTCCGGCTTGCGCTGCGGAACCATGATACAATCTGCATATTGCAAGATGTGCTGTTCATCGACTTGCAGCAGGCCAAGCGGACCCGGAGCGACATCCGTTGCCGCGACAAAGCCGGTCTCTTCCTCCAGCGCTATCTCGTACCAGCCCTCGCTCAAACCGACCACAGGGAGAGCCTGCCAACGCATGATGCGAGTTAGCTGTTCGCAGTCGCTGTCCGCACATTCAAAGACATTGCTGTGGTTTACGGTGACGACGTAACGGGGGACACAATCCGGCGCGTCTTCCTGGTAAAAGCCGAGAACCGTATGGCGCCGGTCACCGTCGCGCCGAAACTCAAGCTCGCCATAAGCCGCGACGATTGCCCGCACCACGTCACATTGGTAGAAATATTCACCGGTGATGTTTTTCCTCCATGCGTCCGGGTTGTAGATGTCCACGATGCCATCGTGCGATTCCGGCGCCGTCCCGCAACCAGGCGCGCGAGCCAGCAAACTTTCCGCGACGGTAACTACGTCGACATCGGTTAGGAGATAGTGTTCCGCAGTTCCGTCGCCAGGGGTCAACGAATCAGCGCCACGGATGATATAGAATCCATCGCCGACGTCGGCGATAGCGCCGTTGACAGCATCGCAGTTGTATACGACATTGCCCTTCCAACCGCGCTGCCAGTCTTGCGCCGATGCCGGCGTCGCCAGCAAAATCAATACAAGGATCCAGAAAAGATGGGACTTCATATCCCACCTGCTTCTCGCTAAAGCATTCATAGCTCCTCGCGATATTTATGCGAATGCAACTATTCTAACCTTTTTCGGCGGCCAATTATCTGCCGTTTTCCCTACGATTCGCGCGTCGCCCGTATCAAGCTCCGTCCGGTCATCTCCTGCGGCGGAGCTAATCCCATCAAGTCCAGCACAGTAGGCGCGACATCGGCAAGCCTGCCCCAGCTATGCAGATCGTAGTAGAATTTGTCGTCAATAACAAAAAGCGATACCGGTCCGACTGAGTGATAGGTATGCGGTTCCCCTGTCACCTCGTCAACCATACGCTCGCAATTGCCATGGTCGGCTGTAACAATGGCGACACCACCCGTTTTTACAACAGCCTCCACCAATTCGCCAGCACAAGCATCAGCAGTTTCCACTGCTGTAATCGCCGCGGGCAAAGATCCGGTATGCCCGACCATATCGGGATTGGCGAAATTGACCAGCAGAAAATCATCATTGGCTTCGCGCAGACGCTTCAACGTTTCGTCTCTGAGTTCGTTAGCGCTCATTTCCGGCTGCTGATCATAGGTGGCGACTTGCGGAGACGGCACAATCTTGCGCGTTTCGCCGGGAAAAGGTCGCTCGTTGCGTCCATTGAAGAAGAATGTTACGTGAGGATACTTTTCCGTTTCGGCGCTGTGGTACTGGGTTTTCCCGGCGTTGCTGATCGTTTCGGCCAGCGTGTTACGCAATAGCTCCAGCGGAAATAACACCTTTACCGTCAGGCCTTCCATGTATTCGGTTATCGTGATCAATTGCAGATCGGCAATTGGGCGAAAGTATTCGGAGCCTTCGAAATCTCGTTTGACAAATGCTTGCGCCAGTTGACGCATGCGGTCGGCGCGAAAATTGTAGGAGAGCAGCACATCGCCGGATTCGACCTTCAAGCTGTCATCGCTGCCGATAACCGTTGGTACAATAAATTCGTCAGTCACGCCACTGTCGTAGGACTGCTGAATTGCGGTCAGCGCATCAGTCGCGTTCTGTTCACTGACGCGGAAAGCCATCGCATCGTAAGCGAGCTGCGTGCGATCCCAACGCTGGTCGCGATCCATGGCATAATAGCGTCCGCTGACCGTTGCCACACGCCCGTTATCATCGGCAGTTATCTTCTCCATCACGTCTCGGCAGAACATGATGCCGTTCCGGGTCGGCGTATCGCGCCCATCTGTGATCAGGTGATGAACCGGGTTGATGCCCTTGGCTTTGGCGATATCCATCAAGGCATAGAGGTGATCGCTATGGCTGTGTACGCCACCACTGCCAAGCAATCCGATCAGGTGAAGTTTTTTTCCTGATCGCGGGAGGAAATCAAGCGCATCCTGCAGAATGGCGTTGTCGGCGAGTGTGCCTTCCGCGATGGCGTTGGCGATACGCGATATATCCTGATAGACGATGCGTCCAGCGCCCAGGTTGAGATGTCCAACTTCGGAATTGCCCATCTGCCCGGTCACCAAGCCGACATGTTCACCTGAGCTATGCACGACCGTGCGTTCACACGTTTGCAACCAGCGGTCAAAGTTCGGCGTATGCGCTTGTGCAACAGCATTGCCGTGTTCGGTACTTCGTATTCCCCAACCGTCAAGAATGATCAGCATCACCGGTTTGCGCGACATAAGTCATGTCCTGTATATCTTGATTCGATTTCAGCGACTCTTATAACACAGATTCGTTGAGGGCAGAATAAGCTGTTTATTGCTAAGTCAATCGAGGGAGTTGGCCAGCATGGTGATCGCGCGCGGTGGTAAAGGCGCGGAGGTATCGATCAGGCGATCGGGATCATAGCTGTCATTTTGGGTACTGCTTAGCTCGGGAGGTAAGTCGCGCAGCAGCTCGACACTAAAGTCGTCATGGAGTCGGAAAAACACGATTTTGCTGTAATCGGCAGCTCCGATCAGTCGGAATTCACCCATTGCTGTATCATGTACGTGGCAGTAATCATCTATGGAACATAAAACGGCGCTTCTGGGATGGCCGTCTTGATAGAGGACGTAGAACGCAGCGTCCAGCATGTCTCTCTTAAGCTCGAGAATATGATTTTCCGCCAGTTCACGATTGCTCCAATCGGTCAACAAGATCACATTGGATTCAGGATTGAATGCGGGGGCTTGTTCTACCATCTGCAGCAGAACCTTTGCTTTTGCGTTTGCACTGCTTACATATTGAGCGTGTTGAACAAGCAATCGGGAGAAACCCGCGATCATAAGGAAGAGCCAAATGCCGATCATTATTGCCTGACGGACGCGAATATTTGAGATTGGCGCCATCACCAATCCCACAAGGCTGTGTACTACAATCGCAGCTCCAATTGGCACATAAAGGTAAATGCGCCACAAATCACTGTTGTATCCCTCCAGCCACATCAATACGCCCACCGATGCCAATACAAACAGGATTCCCCCTCCCGTTGACATCCCGAGCCTGCTTATTGACGAGAACTCATTTGCATTGGTGCGATGCGCCAGATATGCGGCAAGGACACCACAAAGAACCATTGCGCTGACAGTGGGTAGAAACCATACATTATGGCCAAATGCATTCAAAGCGTTTTGCCAGCCGGACACGAAGGTAAGGTGGAATACATCTCTCAATACCCCTGCAGAGCGACTAAACAACTCAATAAAAGCTTCCGCAGACCGTCCCCTCTTGTCAAATAGATGTGAGCCGTAAAAATCATGGGAGATAAGAATCAGCAACAACAGATAAGCTATTTTCGCTGTGGGAAACAGATACCCGATAACTGTCAGGTTGAAGTTGCGCCACGACCGCCTTTGTCTTCGTCACCACCACAATATAGGGATGATAACAATCAAGACGTAGGCGATTTCTGCAGAAGCAACGTTGAACAGTAGAGCCAGCCAGATTCCCAGCAATCGTAACCGATTAGAATGTTCCAGATAACTCAAAGTGAGAAAGACAGCAGCCAAAAGCGACAATATGTTAAATGTATAGCCGAACGAGCGCAAAGACATCAAGCCGGAATTAACCGGATATACTAGAAACAGCACGGTCGTCATGAATGCTAAGAGAGGAGCCAGGTTAAGTTTGCGCAAGATGCCGTAAAAAAGGACCATCTTGCCCCAAAACATCAGGAAATTTACGAGGTGAAATCCGACATGGGAATCCGGGCTTATGACAATACTTGCTACGTGCGGCACCAGAATCCAGAATCGCGCTACCAATTCTATGCTTGTTTTGGAAGGTCGACCTTCCAGATACGCTCGAAAGACCCATTCTTCCCAGTGCCCTATACTTTCAATGCCAAAGGGCAAATAGAGCAAAAGCAGGAACAGGAAAAACCCGCCGATGGCCACAAAATCGTTCTTGGCTTTGCGTCTGATACCGCGGCGCAGTGACTCAAAGATTAGCGGGATGAAGATACACACGGCCATAGCAAAGCCAAATGTTTGCCATGCCGGCGTCGCAAACAGATCTCCGAGACTCCGCAATATCTGGCGGACTGAAAATATTCCGCCTGCGACTCCGAGAAGGCACACGATTACTGCTATAAAGAATATGATGAGAACTGGCACCGGTGAAGGGGGCGGGTTATCTAGTTGATGGATCCAGACATAATATAGCGCCAGCGCGAACGGCAGAATAATAGCGATAAAGAGTAGAGAGATCAGAAGCTCCGTTGGCAATAAATATATATCGAGCGTGAAGACGCGGGTAGCACCATTCTGTGAGGTGATATCAATTTTTGGACTGACATGATCGAAAGTCGGGCAAAATGCCATCTCTCCCCAGCCGATTTTGCCCTGACCATCGATGTAGATCGATTTGATGCCCTCCACTTCCCAGCGCAGGGTCAAGCAGTCGCCGGGAAAGATGGACCAGGCTCTGTCTGCCGAAATATTAATCCGTGCCCCTGAGAATTCAGTGTCAATTTGTGGCGAGGGCGTTCCAACAATAGTTAGTGCCAGAAGAACCAGCAGGATTCCCGCCACGCCGAGTAGAAGGGTGTTGAAACGAGATCAAGTTGTCATTCCTACATTATAAGAGAAGCTCTTACGTATCTGCTACCGCGGGAGTCGCTGCAACCAGCATGGTGATCGCGCGCGGCGGCAAAGGCGCGGAAGTATCTATCAGGCGATCAGGATCATAACTGCCGTTTTGGGCACTGCTCAGTTCGGGAGGCAAGTCACGCAGCAGCTCAACAGTCAAGTCGTCATGGAGGCGGAAAAACACGATCTTGCTGTAATCGGCAGCTCCTATCAGTCGGAATTTACCCATTGCAGTGTCGCCTACGGTGCAATAAGGTTCAAGAGAACATAAAATGGCGCTTCTGGGATGGCCGTCTTGATATAGGACGTAGAACGCACCGTCCAACATGTTAGTCCAAAGCTCATGAATATGATTTTCCGCCAGTTCACGATAGCCCCTATCGGTCAACATGATTACATTGGCTTCAGGATTGAATGCGGAGGCTTGTTCCACCATCTGCAGCAGGATCTTCGTTTTTTTGTTAGCGCTGTTTTGGTAATGTTCATGTTGAAGAATCAAACGGGAATACGCCGGCAACATCAGCAGAAGCCAGAGGCCGATCATGATAGCTTTGCGGACGCGAATCTTCGAGATTGGCACCGTCACCAAAATCAAAAGGCTTAGCACTACAATTGCAGCCCCAATGGGCACATATACGTACATGCGCCACAAATCACTATTGTATCTCTCCAGCCACATCAACACGCCCACCGAAGCCAATACCAACAGTAATCCGCCTCCGGTTGCTATCCCGAGCCTGCGCACTGACAGGAAACAATTTTCGCTGGTGCGATGCGCCAGATATGCTGCTATGGCACCGCAAAGCACCATCGTGCAGACAGTAGAAACAATCCACTCATTTTGGCCTAGTGAGATTAATGCGTTTTGCCATCCGGAAACAAAAGTATGGTGGATTACATCGCTCAATACCCCCGCATAGTGACTAAACATCTCAATAAAAGCTTCTGCAGACCGTTCGCTATTGTCAAATAGATGTGAGCCGTAAAAATCATGGGAGATAAGAATCAGCGCAAGCAGATAGGCGATTTTCATTGCGGGAAACAGGTACCAGATAACTGTTAGGTTGAAGTTGCGCCTTGACCACCTTATCCTTCGCCACCACCACAATATTGGGATGATAACAATCAAGACGTAGGCGATTTCTGCAGAAGCAACGTTGAACAGTAGAGCCAGCCAGATTCCCAGCAATCGTACGCGATTAGAATGTTCCAGATAACTCAAAGTGAGAAAGACAGCAGCCAAAAGCGACAATATGTTAAATGTATAGCCGAACGAGCGCAAAGACATCAAGCCGGAATTAACCGGATATACTAGAAACAGCACGGTCGTCATGAATGCTAAGAGAGGAGCCAGCTTTAGATTGCGCAAAATGCCATAGAACAAGATCATCTTGCCCCAAAACATAAGCAAATTGACCAGGTGATATCCGACAAAGGAATCCGGCGTAATAATGTATGCTAAAGCGTTCGGAACGAGAATCCAGAAGCGCGAAACCAATTCTGTGCTAACTCTCGATGGCCTGCCTTCCAAATAGGCATTGAAGACCCATTCTTCCCAGTGCCCTATACTTTCGATGCCGAATGGCAGGTACAGCAAGAGCAAGAAAACGAGGAACCCAACGATGACCACGAAGTCATGCCGCGCCTTGACTTTGATCCCGTGGCGCACGGACTGAGCCAACAGTGGAATGTAAATGATTCCAGCCAATACGAGTCCAAACAATTGCCACGAAGGATTGCCGAACATTTCCCCAAGGCTTCGCAACACTTGCCGGACTGAAAATATGTCGGTAGCGAACGCAAGCAGACAGCCGATTGCAGCCACAGCCAACGCGAGAAGCAAGGATACCCGTATCGGAAAAGGCTTATCTAGTTGATGGCTGCAGAAATAATATAGCGCCAGCGAAAACGACAGAATGATTGCGAGAAAGAGAAGACAGATCAGCAGCTCGGTGGGCAAATAATGTATGTCGAGCGTGAATACTTGCAGCGTACCATTTTGCGCGCTGATTTCAAACTGAGGGCTAGCGGCGCCATAGCTGGGGCAGTATTCGATCTCTCCCCAGCCAATCTTTCCCTGGCCATCGATATAGATCGACTTTATTCTCTCCAGATTCCAGCGAATAGTCAGGCAGTCACCAGAGAATAACGACCAGGCCTTGTCTGCAGATATATCAACCGTCGCTCCGCCGAAATCTGTCTTGATTTTTGGGGGCGAAGCTCCGGCAATTGCATCGACCAGCAATACCAGCGAGATTCCGACCAGAGCGAGCGCAAGTATGTTAAGAAGGGATCGGTTTGATAATCGCACGTTCAATCGAGTGCTTCCTTGGCATCTAGAGGGGTCGGACTTGCAATACTCAACATAGTATAGACGCGGGACGGTACCTCAGCAGCGGAGTCATAAAGTCCTTGAGCATCATATGACGCCTCTGTATCCAAGCCGAAATAGTCGACGGGTTGGTCGACCAGCCGAACAGACAAATCCTCATTAATCTGAATCACCAACGTACGGTACAGTAATTCATTCGGTGCTGTGAAAATCGTTTCTTCCCCACCAAAGGTACTGCACCTGTTCGCCGAAAAGCAAAAGCTGGAATGCACCGGCTGGCCATTGCCGTAGAGGGTGTAAAGCATACTGTTGTCGAGATCATTGCTGTAATTGAATTCATAGATGACAGAGGCATCCAGTTGCTCCTGCGACATATCTGTCTTAAGCAGGATAACCGTGTCCGGATTGATCTGCGGAATGAGCTCAAGCAAATCCATGAGCATCAATGCCTTGCTATTGGCACGCGTCACATAGTATTGATGTTGGGCAAGCAAGCGCACTGTGGCTGGTAATATCAAAACAAGGCAAATGACAATCACGATGACAGTGCGGAAGCGTGAGTTCCGCAAAGGCAATGTCAGCAGGAGTATCACGCTGAACAGGACTATTGCAGCAGCGATCGGCGCATAAAAGTACATACGCCACAAATCGCCACTATACTGATCCAGCCAGATCAAAACACCCGCCGACGGAATCATGAACAGCAAGCCGCCCAATAGCGCCAGCCACGCTTGACCGTGTGTAGGGAATCCAATCTGAACGTGGCCGCGAGACAGGTGCCAACCAACTGCGACAACCAGCAGGAGCATAACCAAGCTCCAAGACAACCAGCTGCTATCGCTTAGCGAGGTCACAGCATCTTGCCATCCACCGATAAAGGTCTGATGATAGACCTCAACCAAACGTCCGAAAACGCCCCCGAAAAAACTGCCGCCAGTACCGGTGGTAACAGCAGAAACGTCAAAGACATGGCTGTTATAGAAACTCATATTGAGCGCAGAAAGCAGCAACAGATGCGCGATCTTGCAGAGTGGAAACAGGTACCAGATCACCGTCAGATTAAGGTTTTTCCAGCCGGCGCGACGCTCCCTGAGATGCCATAGTAACGGGGCAACCAGGATAACCGCATAAGCAGTCTCGTTGCTGACGACATTGAAGACCAGCCCGAGCCAAATGCCCATAAGACGCAGTCGGCTCGGATTGTCGCGGAAGTCCAGCGCCAGATATCCGGCGGCAAGCAGCGACATGATGCTGAACTGATTCGGAAGCGAGCGCAACGAGATCAGCGCCGAGTTGACCGGGTAGATCATGAACAGTATTGAGACCAGGAACGCGTGCAAACGCAAGAGCCCGAGTTTGCGCATAATGCCATAAAATAGCACCATCTTGGCCCAAAAAATTAGCAGGTGCACCAAATGGAATCCGACGAACGAATCCGGACAGATGATGGTAGCCAGCAGGTGAGGCACTGCTACCCAAAAGCGCGTCACCAACTCGTGATTCATGTTCCAGGAGAACTGTCCCTCTAGGAAAGCGCGATAACTCCAAGTTTCCCATAGACCGATACTGTCGAAGCCGAAAGGCAGGTATAGCAAAAGCACAAAGACCAGAAAACTGCCACAGACCAAAAGATCGCTATATTGCCGGCTGCGCAAGGTATTGCGCAGCGCTCGCCATAGCAATGGCAGAAATATCAACGCAGCCAGAGCCAGCCCAACCCATTGCCAGTAGGGTTGCTGAAAGCGCCTGTGGATGATGCCAAGAATATCTTTGACCAGGATCGTATCTGAAAGATCAAACAATAGGGCAAGCGACATCAGCGTGAGCAAGGACAGCGTGAATGCTGGCAGAGGCAGGGCTAGGTCAAAGCGCCGGCTAGCCAGGTAATAGAGAGCGACCAGTGGACAGAAGGTCAAGCCGACGAAGCCCAAGCTGAAAAATAGGAAGTCATTTGAATCGGAGGAATTACTAGTAGAAAGCAGGCTCAGCAGCAGCAGGCCTGTGACTAGAGCTAGTACCACGATCAAGTATCTATGAGAGACGAAGTAACCACCTGATTTCATTCGCGAATCTTAGCACAAGCTGCGCGCAATATAGCTACTGTGTTGCCAACCCCAACATGGTGACAGCTCGAGGCGGCACGGGAGCATGTGGATTGTAGAGGTCGGTCACATTGTAGACAACATTTTTAAAAGCATCAAAAATGGTTGCGGGCTGTTCCACTAGCTCTAGCGTTAGATCGTTATGAAGCAAGAAAACCATCGTATCGGCGAGGTTTTTTTCCCAATCATGCACTGTTAAACAGTAGTGCACCGACGGACATAATTTGCCTCGCCCAGACCCCGTACTTCCGTAAATGACATACAAAGCACTGCCAATCATATTGGACTCCATTTCTTCAATGTATTTTCCTTTCAATTCGTCGGCAGGCATATCGCTCAAAACGATAACGCGGGTTCGGTTTTCGATTTCTGGCGCCAGTTTCACGATCTCAGCTAGCACCTGCGCTTTATTGTTCGCACTAGTGACGAAGTACTCATGCTGCAAAATCAAGCGCGAAAGACCCGGCAACATCAAAAGAAGGCAAAGCACTATGATTAAGGCGTTGCGATATCTGATATTCGTAATAGGCATGGTGAGCAAGGTTATAAGGCTAAACACGACGATAGCAGCAGGGATAGGTACATAAAGATACAGGCGCCACAATTCGCGGCTGTATTCCTCTAGCCAGATCAAGACGCCTACTGAGGGCAAGACCAGCAGCAAACCAATTAGCAGAGTGAAGCCAAGTCGCCGTCGGGAAGGAATCCAATCGTCATCGTCGCTCCGCCACAAAAACCAGGCTATCGCGGCGATAAGAGCTAGCGCGACAAATGTCAATGGCAGCCACGGATTTCGCCACATGGAACTACAAGCGTCGACCCAACCGTTAACAATAGATTGCCAATAAACGTTCAAAAGATTCTCAAAGGTTGTTGAGAAAAGACCTTCAAACGAAATCTCGTTTCCACGATAAACATAGTTGGATCGATAAAATGCACGCCCGGCAAAGAAAAGGAGTGACATGTACGCGAATTTGAACGCAGGAAATAGATACCAGATGACAGTTAGGTTTAGGTTTCGCCAGGTCGGTTGTCGCTGCCTATACCACCACAGGAGCGGTACAATCAAGATCAGAGCGTATCCAGATTCGACCACTCCCACGCACAACAGAATAGCAAGCCATAAACCTATTAGGCACTGTCGTTTCGGCTCCTTGAGATAGTGCATGGACAAATATGCCGCTGTCAAAAGGGAAAGAAAACTGAATTGCATACCTATCGACCGCAGCGACATCAGACCCGAATCAACCGGATAAACCGCAAAGAGCATCGTGATGAGGAAGGCGAAAAGGGACCGGACCGAAAGTTGGCGCAGGATGCCATAGAATATCGCGAGTCTGCCCCATAGGAAAAGCGCATACAACAGATTAAAGCCGTGAAATGAATCTGCGCTGATGAGATATGCCAGCGTGTGTGGCACAAAGAGCCAGAAGCGTCCCGACAACTCCGACGCGTAAGACGCCTGCGCCCACCGAGCACCTTCAAGATAGGCGCGGCCATGCCACTCTTCCCAGTGACCAATAGTCAGAAATCCAAACGGAAGATAGAGCAAACTTATGAATATCAGGAAGCCGCCGATGACAACAAGATCGGCAGATCGTTTACGCTTAAATCCGACCCTCATGGCCCGGATAATGAGCGGCACATATAGCATTACCGCCAATACACCTCCAAAGAGTTGCCAATTCCGCTGTTGAAACAGATTACGCAGTGTGGCCAACACTCCTACAATCGTCAGTTCAAGACCGGATAGCCGAAGCAAGGCGATACACAAAACCATCGCGGTAAGCATAAGCAGGACAAACCAAGGCGACGGACGATGTTCCAGATCATTGGTCCACAAATAATAGAGCGCGATTACACCGAAAAGCGCCAAACCCGCCACGCCGGCGAGATTCAGCAGAAAGTCCGGCAAATAATAAGTATCCAGTTCGTAGCTGCGGTAGACATCTCGGAAATAATCTGTCAACTCGATTTTGGGACTGCTCCTGTTGATAGCCGGGCAGAATTCCTCCGCTCCCGATTCTGTTCGCTCAATGCCCTCGATATGAATCGTCCGCATGTCATCAAGTATCCAGCTCACCTGCAGGCAACTGCCCGGTTGCCATACCCAGGCCCGGTCAGCACTTATGTCGATCGTCTCGCCGCGATATTCGAAGAAGAGGTGTGGTGCTGGAGCAGAAATCAAGAGGAAAATCAGAAGGATCGATAAGACGAAACAACCCAAAAACGATGCATTGCGCCACCTATGTTTGGACACACACGTCTCCTGCTTATCCAATGATCTCAGATCGCTTCCGGCTACTGTCCCAACGAATGTCAGGGATTAGGACATCCGCATACTCATCGATGCGTTTTCGGTTATCCTGCAAATTCAGGATGACCTGTTTGATGATCGATTTGATGTCGTGCGTTGGCTGATAACCCAAGTCTATCAGATGTTGACGATCGGGATTGTAATAGTGTTCTTCCAATTCCGCGCGCGGATTATCATAGTGGCGGATTTCAACGGCCAAGCCGATTTGCGCCGCCACTTCCTTGACCATAGCCGCTAAATCGCTGACAGAATAGGCATTCTCGAACTGGTTGAAAACGCGGAATTCTCCAGCCTCTGGCGGATTCTCCACTGCGAGACGCAAACACGCCATCGAATCCACCAAGGGCAAAAAGCCACGTGTTTGTTTTCCCAGTCCGAATAACGTTAAGGGATGGCCGATCACCGCCTGACAGCAAAAGCGATTGATGGCGGTGCCAAAACACTGATCAAAATCAAGGCGGGTGCGCAGGCGCAAATCATCGCCCATCTCAGCGATTTGTGTGCCAAATACCACACCCTGCATGATATCGGTGGCACGCAAGCCCCATATCCGCGAGGCGAAGTGAGTATTGTGCGAATCGTGTACCTTGCTCTGGTGATACCAACTTCCGGCTTGCCGCGGGAACGGCAGGCGATCTTTCCGTCCGCGAAACTCGACATCAAAGAAGCCTTCAGGAATATCGATATTCGGTGTGCCATATTCGCCCATGGTGCCCAGCTTGACCAAATGCGCTTGCGGCACCACTTCCTTGATCGCCCAGAGCAGATTAAGGTTATTGATGACGTTGTTCTGCTGCGTCCAAACACAATGCGCCCGATCCATCATCGAGTAGGGCGCAGAGGGCATTTGGCCCAGATGAACCACGGTTTCTGGTTGAAAATCCGCAAAAAAGCCTTTCACAAAAGCATAATCGGTCAAATCACCGACGCGAAAGTCGAGTCCTTTGGCAAATTTCTCTTCGTAGGCCCGCAGGCGTTCTTCGCGGCTGGCAATCGGTTGGGCGCTTATGCTACCAACTTCAGCAACCCATTTCCGCCGCAACATAAGATCTGCGCCGGCGACATCGTGTCCGTGCGCGCTCAGGTAGATAGCCAGGGGCCAGCCGAGGTATCCGTCTATGCCGGCGATAAATACTCTCATGCAACACTCTCGTTCGTCTGGTCTTGGCCTAGTTGGATCGCGATCTCGGGCAAGTCCGGCCCCGGATCGTATTCAAGTCAACGCTGCGCTACTAGAGAATATCTTACCGTTTTAGTAAAAGATTAGAATGGTAACTGCTGAATGTTTCAACAGCTTGCGGTATGGAGCGTCGCGAAACTTCCGATTGGACGAAGCCAGATGAAGCCACATAGGTTCTGCGGCAATGAAGGGATATAATATCGCGTCAGGCCACACAATTGGCTGATTAACGAAGGGAAAGCACGCTCATCTTGAAGCCGAAGGACAAGCGCGACAACAGTTACTGGCACCTAATCAAAAGCAACCGAGCATTTCGTTACCTTTGGGCGGGGCAGATCGTTAGTTTGACCGGCGATTGGTTCAACTTGATCGCCTCGGCGTCTTTAATCGCCACCTTGACCCAATCGGGGACCGCTGTTGGCGGCTTGTTTGTGGTTCGGATGCTGGCGCCCTTTTTGGTCAGTCCTTTCGCTGGCGTAGTTGCCGATCGCTACAACCGCAAGGCCATCGTAATGACATCGGATATCTTACGCTGCTTTGTGGTGCTGGCACTCGTGCTGGTGCGGGAGGCGGAAGATGTCTGGCTAATCTATGTATTGACGATGGTGCAAAGCGCCTCGCAAGGTTTTTTCTTCCCGGCCTGGAATTCGATTTTGCCGGATATCACGAAACCGCACGAACTCGGCGTTGCTAACGCCTTGTCATCGGCGACCTGGTCGGTAATGCTGGCATTTGGCGCGGCGCTGGGTGGGTTGGTTTCTGGTATCGTCGGCGTCTATCCGGCTTTTGTTATCGATGCGGCTACTTTCTTGTGCAGCGCTCTCATTATCTGGCGCATGCCCTATCGCTCATTGCTGTCGACCAATGCTGACCAGTCGATCATGGCGGGATTGCGGCAATACATCGATGGACTGTCGTATCTGCGCCGGCATATCGACACCTTCAGTATCACACTTCACAAGGGTATTCTGGGATTGCTGGTAATTGGTTTCTATCAGGTTGTGCAGGTGACCATCGCGGAACAGTATTTTCCCATTGGCGATGGAGGCAGTATCAGCCTGGGCTTGATTTACGTCATGTCCGGCATAGGATCCGGAATCGGGCCGATTTTGGGACGCAACTGGGCAAGAGATCGCGACCGCCGATTGCGCTTGATGATCGCGCTGGGCTACGTCTGCGCCTTGCTCGGATTCTTGATTAGCTCAAGCCTGGCGTCCTTTCCGGTCATTCTTGCTGGCGGTTTGTTACGTGGCATTGGTGGTGGATTGGTCTGGGTTTTGGGCACCCAATTGCTACTACAGATCGTGCCCAACGAAGTGCGCGGACGCGTGTTTTCAACCGAATTCGCCATGTATACTTTATTCGCCGCGATGTCGTCCGGCGTAACGGGCACGTTAATTGACTCTGAATTAGGCGTTCGGGGCATATTGTGGTTGGGCTCTGCACTGCTGCTGATCCCGATAGTGATTTGGTGCCTGTGGATTGTCTTCGGCAAACGTGATGTCGAAGAAAACAGACCGGTCGTAGTGTCAACCTAGGCCAACGAGATTGTGAGCTGATCGGCGTCACAGCCGTGTCGCGGCAACGATAATGGCTGTCGCTGTCTCAAATGATATTAGACTAGCTGCTCTCACGAACATGCTGGATTGTCAAAGACTAACAGTTATAATGGGCGCATCCGTTCAATGGAAGCGAATATACTCACTGTGCATACAGAACCTTGTTGGTCAACCGGCCCGCCGGGTGCAGCACACATTCGAAAAAGTGATCCGATGAAACCGCAGCTATGATTCCCTTCAACCAACTCAAACCCCTGCACGATCTGCTCGCGGTAGAGATTTCATCTGTAATTCAACGTGTCGCCGACAGCGGCTGGTATATTCTGGGTCCGGAGGTGGAAGCATTCGAAGCAGAGTTTGCTGCTTATCACGACCTCCCGCACGCGGTTGGGGTAGCGAGTGGAACTGACGCAATCGAACTGGCCCTGCGTGCCGGCGGAATCGGCACGGGTGATGAGGTGATAACTGTCGCGCATACCGCGATGGCAACAGTAACCGCAATCGAAAACACGGGCGCGACGCCGGTGCTCGTGGATATCAATCCGCGCACATTTACCCTCGATGCGAGTGAAGTACGTGACGCCATAAATGAGCGTAGCCGCGCTATAGTTGTCGTGCATCTCTACGGTCAACCGGCAGATCTGGGCAGCCTCAAAGCGATCGCTGATGAACATGACGTACTCCTGGTAGAAGATTGTGCGCAAGCGCACGGCGCGGAATATCACGGGCAAAACGTTGGCACAATAGGCGATCTAGGCGCTTTCAGCTTTTATCCCACAAAAAACATGGGCGCCTACGGGGATGGTGGCGCGGTCATCACAAGAGATGCCGAGCTGGCGGACAAGCTGCGTAAGCTACGGAATTATGGGCAGACCTCTCGTTATACGCATCAATCGCGTGGCAGTAACAGCCGTCTCGATGAAATGCAGGCCGCTATCTTGCGCGTCAAGCTCGCGCATCTTGACGAACACAATCAACGCCGCCGCGAGATCGCCGCGCTCTATGATGAACATTTACGTGGCGTGGTGATACCATTTGTCGAGCCAAAGTCCCTACATGCGTACCATCTCTATGTAATTCGCGATTCGAAGCGCGATCAGTTGATGATCGACTTGAAAGCACTCGACATCGGTACGCTGATCCATTATCCCGTTCCGATCCATCTGCAGGAATCGCATCGAGATCTCGGCTTGGGCCCGGGCAGCCTGCCACATAGCGAGCTGGCCGCGCGCGAAATCCTTTCGCTGCCGATGTATATCGGATTGAGAGACGACGATGTGATGCAAGTTTGTAGTGTGATCGGGAAATTGCGAGGCTGATCGGATGGACTTCGGCGAAGCGTTCCACAACAAACGTGCCTTGATCACCGGCGGTATGGGTTTTACCGGGAGCAATTTGGCGATTGGCCTGGTCCATGCAGGCGCAGAAGTCACCATCGTCGATGCCATGATCCCGGGATATGCCGGCAATCTCTTTAACATCGAGCCAATCCGCGATCGCGTCACAGTCAACTTCAGTGATGTGCGCGATGTCAATGTGATGAATTATCTGGTGCAAGGGCAGGACTATGTCTTTCACCTGGCCGGGCAAGTTGACCATGTCCTAAGCTTGACCAATCCCTTTCCCGATATCGACATCAATATCAAGGGCACTGCCATCTTGATGGAAGCACTGCGCTGGCACAATAAGGCTGCGAAAGTTATCTATACCGGTACGCGCGGGCAATATGGCCCGGCGGTTTCCTTGCCGGTAGATGAAGAAGCGCCAACGCATCCCAAAGGCATCTATGAAATCTCTAACCTGACTGCCGAAAAAATAATTCAAGTCTACAATGATGTGCATGGCATCTCTGCAGTATTGCTTCGCTTGACGAATGTTTATGGACCGCGGGCGCAAATGAAACACCCGCGTTACGGTGTCGCCAACTGGTTCGTACGTCTCGCGCTTGATGATGAGACGATAAAAGTCTTCGGCGATGGTAAGATTCTGCGCGATTTTCTCTATATCGAGGATGCGGTGGAAGCCATCATGATGTGCGCGCTGGAGCAAAAAGCCGTTGGCGAAGTTCTAAATGTGGGCGTTGATCAACCGACAAACTTCATCGAACTGGCGGACGTCTTGATTCAAGCCGCAGGCAGCGGACGCTGGGAATTCGCGCCATTTTCAGCCGAACGCAAAGCGCAGGAGCCGGGGGACTTCTATTCCGCCATCGGCAAGATCCGGCGGATTGTCGGCTGGGAACCGCGCACCTCATTGAAAGATGGCTTGCGAGCAACTGTCGAGTATTATCGGCAACATAAACAGCAGTACTGGGGGAATGATGCCACAGGTTAATATCCACCCCACAGTCAAATTGGGTGCCAATGTTTCAATCATGGGTGATTTGAGCTTGGCACCAAATGTGGAAGTAGGCGCCAATGTGACTTTCTTTCCGAAAGTCTTCGTCGGCGCAGGTACGAAAATCCTGCCGGGCACTGTAATCGGCCGTCCGCCAATGCGCGCCGGGACAACTAACCGTCCGATCGACCTTGGTGATGAGACGGTACGCATCGGCGCCGAATGCTCAATCGGAGCCAATTGCGTCCTGTACACCAATCTCAATATCGGCAACAACGTGCTGTTGGGCGATTTGGCATCGGTTCGCGAGGGCAGTCGGTTGGAGGATGATACCGTGGTTGGACGCTCCAGCATTGTGATGCATGACGCTGTGATACAGGCGCGCAGTCGCGTACATGATCTGGTACATATCACTGGCCACATGTTTGTTGAATCAGACGTTTTCATTGGTCCTTGTGTCGGCTCCGTCAACGACAATGATGTATATTTGAAGCGATTTGGCTTAATCCCCTTTGGTGTCAAAGGCCCAAAGGTGCGGCGCTTCGCTGTGATTGGCACCGGCGCCGTACTCGGATCGGATGTGGAAATCGGAATGGGCGCTATCATCGCCCCAGCCGCAATGGTGGTAAAAGACGTCGCGCCATGGACAATTGTGGCTGGAGTACCGGCTCGTGAATTGCGAAAAGTCGACGACGATTCACGCCTGCAGATCTTGCGTCATTTTGGTATGAGCGACGAGGGCGCTTGATGAGCTTGATTTCCATTGTCGTGCCGGTCTATCACAATGCCAGCAGCCTGGCCGATCTCCTGAAGGAACTTCAATCGGTCGCCGACAAGAACGCGGACGACGGCTTCGAGTTCATCTTCGTCGATGACGGATCTAGCGACAATTCTTTCTCGGTATTGGAGCGATTGGCCAGCTCGGAGCCGCGCATGACGGTGGTCAAACTGTCGCGCAATTTTGGCTCTAACCCGGCGATTATGGCCGGAATGAGCCTGGCGCAAGGGGACGCCGTCGCCGCGATCGCCGCCGATTTGCAGGATCCGCCCGACCTGCTGCACGAGATGATCGCACTTTGGCGCTCCGATCACAAAGTGGTGATCGCCGCCCGCCGCCAACGCGAAGACCCCTTCCCGACCTGGTTATTCTCGGATATTTTTTACCGAATATTCCGGCGCTTCGCCATCAAAACCATGCCGCGCCGCGGTTTTGATTTTTTCCTCATCGACAGGCAAGTCTGCTCGCTCATAAACCAGATTCAGGAGAACAACGCCTATTTGATGGGTTTGATCCTCTGGCTCGGTTTCGATCCTTACGTACTCTATTACGATCGGCAGGCACGACAAGGCAAATACGGTCAATCAATGTGGTCCCTGACGAAGAAGTTCAAATACTTCGTGGATTCATTTGTGGCTTTTTCTTATTTCCCCATCCGCGTAGCATCGGCTCTGGGCATCTTGTTTAGCCTTTTGGGTTTGCTTTACGCAGCTTGGGTGATCTATGCGCGCTTGGCACTCGGCATCCAAACCGAGGGGTGGGCATCCTTAATGATCGTCGTGCTGATTGCGGCGGGTGTGCAAATGCTAATACTCGGCATTATCGGAGAGTATATGTGGCGCAGCCTGGACGAAACGCGCCGACGTCCTCGCTTCATCATCGAAAAAATATTGCGTGACCACGCAACGGAAGATGATTCCAGCGCGGACAAGAGCGACACAGTCTAAATTTTTCACCGAACATAAAGAAAATTTGACAAGTTAGAACATCCGTACAGGGATAACGTAGCACAATAGAAGCGTGGCAACCACGGGCATCTATAGGAACATGTCCGCTGAGCTTGGCATAGAGTTTCCGTTGATGACAACCGGGCTATCATCCCCTGTCGCAGCTATGAGACTTGCGCCAAAACATGTGAGAACGAGAGACTCCTCACCCCTAGCAAACTCGGGTGCCTGCCAGTGGACCAGTTGCTTGCTTCTCTTGCGCTACTAATCATTCACCGCAACGCTCCGACAAACGAAGTAAGACATCCGCGCGTTTATCATCGTTTTTCATTTCGCTCCGCCCATTCACACGGCGGTCCGCGACTAGTCAACAAGGCTGGCTGTTTTCGCTTAATGCATTCACTAAAGGTATGATAGTCAGCAAATTGACCCAAATCAGAAATCGAGGTTAAGCATGGAAATTCGAGGAATTGTTCCGCCAATGGCAACGCCCTTCGCTGCCGATGAATCCGTAGACGAAGCGGCACTGCGCACCGAAATCAGTTATTTGATTGAAGAAGCGGCTGTACATGGATTGGCTGTGGGCGGCAGCACGGGCGAAGGTCACGCCCTGACTACCGGCGAATTACGGCAGATTGTGGCGACTGCGGTCGAAGTTGCCGACGGTCGTGTGCCGGTCATCGCAGGCATCATCGTCGATAGCACCCGTCAAGCCATCGAAAAAGCGGACGCCTTAGCAGATCTGGATGTTGCCGCCTTGCAGGTTACGCCGGTGCATTATCTGTTTCGACCGAGTGACGAAACGATGTTCCAACACTTCGCCACTTTGGCGGAACATGCCAGGCAGCCTGTGATGGTATACAACGTGGTTCCCTGGTCCTATTGCTCGCCGGCGCTTTTGGACCGCATGATGCGCGAGATTGACGGGCTGATTGGTGTGAAACAAAGCGCGGGGGACCTTAAACTGATGGCAGACTTGTTAATGAATTCCGCTGATGCCGGCCTCATCATGTCGGCGGTGGATGCCCTGCTCTATCCGTCCTTCTCTTTGGGCGCGCACGGTGCCATCGCGGCTATTCTAGCAGCAGCACCGGAGTTTTGCGTCAAGCTCTGGCATCAAGTGGAAGCAGGGGATCACGCCGGCGCGCTGGACACGCATTTAAAACTGCTGCCGATCTGGAATGCCATCATGGATGACAACCTTCCCGCCAATGTCAAAACTGCCTTGACATTGCAGGGGCGGCCCGCCGGCAGAGCTCGCATGCCCATGCCGGAAAGCTCGCCTCAACAGCGCGAAGCCATCAAAAACGCTTTGCAAAGCGCCGGAATGATAAATTAGGTCTAATCCACCAGGTATCGTTTCAGCGCATCGCGATTCAGTTCGATGCCAAGACCCGGTTTCTGTGGCAGGGGGATTTCCCCGTCGATCATTTGCAATTCATCGGCCACCAATTCATCGCGCAGTACCGATTCCGACAGATGCGTCGGAAGGAATTCGATAAAAGGACAGCAAGCCGTGGCGAAGCCAAGATGCGCGCTCGCCGCAATGCCGATGCCGGTCTTCCAGCAATGCGGCACGATCAGACGTCCATAATCTGCGGCCAGTTGTGTGACTTTGCGCGCTTCGGTAAAGCCGCCTACGCGGCCGACATCGGGTTGCAGCACATCCAGTTTGCCGCGATGCGCCAGATCGAGGAATTCCCAATGCGTATTCTGCCATTCGCCGGCGGCAATGCGGATCGGCGAGAGTGAGCTGATAGTGGCGTATCCTTCCAAATCATCAATGTTGATGGGAGTTTCCAGGAAAAACAGATCAAATGGCTCAAGTTGTTTGATCACCCGCAATGCAGTCCGCGCATCGTCCCAGGCGTACGCCACATCTACCATCAAGGTCATTTCGTTGCCGACAGCTTCGCGACACTCGGCGACGATACCCGCGACATGATCGTTATGTTCTTGCAAGGCATTATGGGTGTAGGGTCCGTTGATGCAGATTTCCAGCTTGGCTGCCTTAAAGCCGAAGGCCTGCGCCTGCAATAGTTTCGCCTTCAGAGATTCGCGATATTCCGCCAGGGTATCGCCGATGGGCAGCAACGAGGCATAGGGGACTATAGAATCCTTAACAGCGCCGCCCAATAACTTATAGACCGGCAAACCGAGTGCCTTGCCTTTGATATCCCAAAGCGCCATATCAATCGCGCCAATGGCACATATTACTGCGCCGCGCCGTCCATTCATCTTCGAGCCACTGTAGAGCTTCTGCCAAATCGCTTCCGGCTGCATCGGATCCTCGCCGATCAGCATCTCTTCCAGACCCAAACCCATAATGTGGGTGCCCATTGCTTTGATACAGGCTTTGGCGATCCAGGGATTGACATCGGTTTCTCCAATACCGACGATGCCCTCATCGGTATGGATTTCTACGACCAGGTTGTCTTGCGCTGACGAACAGGCTTCTATGTGAAATTCTGGCACCAGTAAAACGTGGCAATCTATGCGGGTGATTTTCATAATCGATCCTGTCTGAATTCCCTTTATCTGTGGTCCAAACGCCAGGCTCTCTACGGTAGCTTCTATATCCTTACAGACCTAACCAGCACTACCGTCAGGTTTCTCTGCCCTGGCCCGCCTAATATCGCGGCTGCAAATCAGCGGAATCGGCAACGTAGCCGTCGTACATACTGCGGCTTCCAAACCCCGACCAAAGTTGCCAAGCTATCTTAAAAGCAGACAGGCCAGATTTGTACCGTCCACTTGCACTGTTAGCGAGTCTTCTCTTTGCTCGAGCAAGTTGTCGCCCAGCAAATCAACGACAATGGAATAGCCATCTGTGCTGATGCTTTCCGTTGCTGCCTGCGCTTGTGGATTGATCAAAAACCAGGCTTCCTCACCATTCCATTCACGCCGTCGCCGCAACAGAGATCCGCAACGGTCGGCCAACACACCAGCACTCTTTAGCAAGGCGCCTAAGAACTCGTCCGTGCCGTTATCAAGCTCACGATAAGCCATGGCGCTAAGGCCGAGAAATGTTCCAATCAAGACGGAAGAGCCGCTGCCCACTCTATTCAGCACCCCCGCGACCCGTTCTCCAGCGTACAAGATCGCTTCGGCGCTGGTCGGCTGCAAGCTCTGTAAGTAGCCGTTCGAAAATACATCCATACCGACAAACCGACCATTGCCTTTCAGTCGGGTCGGCGGGTCAAACTCGCCAAAGCGCCGTTCCTCGGGCATCCAGCGTGACTGCGCGCCCGGTTCTCGCACCAGCACCAACTCTTCATGCGTTGCGCCAAAGAATTCCGCTCCACCATCAACCAGTTGCGCTTGCGTGGACCAGCCATATTTGTCCCAACGACCCGGGCAGGCTTCGCTGATCAACATCCCGCCCTCTTCCACAAAGGAAACCAAGTGAGCGAAGTACGCAGCATCGAGACTCAGTGGCATGGTGAGAATCGCCGCTTGGTAATGGCGCAAATCACCGGCTGCCACATCATTGGCATCCAGGAAGTCGACCGCGATACTCATGCGCCACAGGCGCGCATAGTGCCCACGCATATTATAGCGGTAATGATGAATCACTTCGCCATTGCTAGCCTGGAAGAAATGATATTGATTCTCATTTACCAGCAAGGCGACCTGAGCGCGCGGGGGTTGCGACTGTGAAAAGAATTCACCATGCTGCTGTATGGCTTTGCCGATGCGACTCGCGGCCCCCATGCGCTCGGACGTATCACCAATGGGATCCAGTAAACCGAAGCCGTTCGCCTCTTTCCAAAAGCGTTCCACGCGATGATTCCAAAAGCTGATCCCGGTCATGCCACAAGCCAACCCAGATAACATCCAGACGCGCAAATCATTCGGCGTGGGTTTCCTGCTAAAGTGCAGCGATGTAGAGATTGGCCCACCTTGAAACTCTGCGCCCCACAAGGCACGATCGCGACCGTTGTTGCAGCGCGCCAAATCTGTACAGAGCATCATCTCTTCCCAGATTTCGTTTAGCAGCGCCTCTGATTCGCACGTCACCGGATCGTCCCACGGGTGGCCATTGTTCCATTTGGGATAATTGCTCGTGCCGAAGAAATCCGCCACGCGCGCCCACGACCACTCAGCGCCAGAGCCGACTCTCGGCGTATCGGCATGGCTGAATACCGGCCGCTGGAAGGGATCATTATCGCGCAATGCCTCGGTCTTGAAGCCCAGGGCCCGCGTCATATAAACACCGTCCATGAAATAACGCCAATCGATAAAGGGCGCCAGCGGCTCTTCACGTCGAGGCGGCTCCACCTCTTCCCATTCGCTGCAATTGATCTGCCAGGTCGCGT
This sequence comes from Phototrophicaceae bacterium, assembly GCA_965262335.1. Lineage (GTDB taxonomy): Bacteria > Chloroflexota > Anaerolineae > Aggregatilineales > Phototrophicaceae > UBA6055. The sequence continues at coordinate 339,717 of OZ253529.1, read as the reverse complement.
TGAGCGCCTCAAGACCGTCATACTTTTCCCGCAGCCACTCACGAAAGCGCGCCAAGGTATGCGGGCAATAGCAGAAGCCCAATTTGCCGGCCGTGTTGGGCCAGAAGCCGATTTCCTGGAAAGTATTCCATGCCCAAATATTTCGATACTGTCCCAGCGTTCTCGCTAACTCTGCGATGAATCGCGTCGCCGCCGCCCGCACGCCGGGATGATCCCAGCAAGGACCAGGCTTGCCATCCATGGGAATGGTATATTGCGTGGGCTGATTATGGGATCGTCCATCCGCGTAGACGAAATGACAATCGGGAAACTTCTTCCAGACCCAGGCAGGCGCCTGCTCCATGGTTAAGCCGAGGTAGATGCCCAGGTCCAGTTCAGCCGCCCGCTGCACCAATCGCTCTATGCGCGAGAAATCATATTCGCCCTCACGAGCTTCGTCTGCCGACCAGTGCTCCTGAATCTTGATCATGTTGAAGCCGTAGTTTTTCAGCAGGGGCAGATCGCCCAGTACGGCATCCAGATCGAGGCAAGGTTCTCTATAGACATGCGTGCCAAACGGAAAAACGTTATTTCCAAAGACGGGTCGTATGCTCACTTGTCACTCCTTGACCGCGCCCAGCTTGATGCCGGAGATGAAATAACGCTGCAAGAAGGGATATACCAACAAGATCGGCACTGTCGCCACGATTATCTGGGCGCCACGGATCGCCCGATCGGACAGTCGCTGTAAATCCTGTGGATTTATGCCTACCTTTGTGAGATCAAGTGAAACAATCACCGAGCGCAAAAAAGTTTGCATCGGATAATTGGCAGAATCGGTCATATAGATCAGTCCGTCAAACCAAGCATTCCAGTGGTTGACCGCCGCGAAGAGTGTCAATGTCGCGATCGCAGGCAATGACAGCGGAATATAGATATACCAAAGTACTTTCCAATGGGACGCGCCGTCAATTAGCGCCGATTCCTCCAATTCTACCGGCACATTGCGGAAAAAGTTCATCATCAATATCACGCTGAAGATCGGCACGGCGTTGGGCAGGACCAACGCGCCCAAGCTATTCAGCAAGCCCAGACTGAGCACAACCAGAAACGAAGGGATTAGTCCACCATCAAAAAGCATAGCAAAGACAAAAAACCAGATGAAGATCGTGCGTCCTTTGAAAACACGCGGCGACTTCGACAAGGGATAAGCCGTAAGGATTACCAAGACCATATTCAGGGTCGTGCCACTAACGACGCGTGCCACAGAAATCGTGAAGGAACGCAAAAACGTACGTGACCCCATCACTTTTTCATAGTTTTCCAGGGTGAAGTCAATCGGCCAGAAGGAGACGAAGCCACCGGTTGCCGGTGCCCTACCACTGAGAGAGACGGCGAAGATATGAATCAGCGGCAGCAGGCAGAGTACTGCGAACGATGCCAAAAAGATGTAATTGAATCCGTCAAACAGGCGGCTGAACAAGTTGTTGTCGCGAATCACAAGGCCACCCCGCGCTTACAAGATTCGATAACCGGCGTAACGATCCGCCAGCCAATACGAGAGTACGATCAAGAAAAAGCCGATGATTGACTTGAACAAACCGACCGCGCCGGCCAGGCTATACTGTGCCGATACCAAGCCGACGCGATAAACGTAGGTATCGATGATATCGCCGGTGCGGTACACCGCCGGGCTGTAAAGCGTCAGGATCTGCTCGAAGCCGGCTTGCAGCACATCTCCCAGGCTCAGCGCCGCCAGCAGCACCATCGTCGGGCGGATGCCGGGCAGAGTGATGTGCCAGATGCGACGAAAGCGCCCGGCGCCGTCGATCGAAGCGGCTTCGTGCAGGGTCGGGTTGATTGCGGTTAGAGCCGCAAGATAAACGATGGTCGAGAAACCGACATTTTTCCAAAAGCCGGAAGTGATGATCGTACCGCGAAACCATTGGTTGCTGCCGATAAAGAGCTGCGATTCGAAACCGATGCTTTTTATCGCCTGATTAAGAATACCACCCGCCGAGAGGATATCGAGCAGAATGCCGCCCAGCACAATCCAGGACAAGAAATGCGGTAGGTAAATCATGGTCTGGATCGTACGTCGGAAGAGCAAATGACGCGCTTCGTTTAGCAGCAGCGCCAGGATAACCGCCCCGACCTGATCGAAGACGATTTTGGCCACGGCGATAACGATTGTGTTGCCGAAGATCCGGCTGAATTCCGGTAAGGAAAACAGGAATTCGAAATTCTCCAAGCCAACCCAGGGCGAAGCCGCAAAGCCTTTTGCCGGGCTGAAATCCTGAAAGGCGATGACAACGCCGTACATCGGGTAGTAGCGGAATAAGAGTACGAAGATCACCCCGGGAACGATCATGACGTAGAGGGGCCAACTGCGCTTGATGTATTCTTTGAAGGTCATGCCTAGCTGTTTACCCCCATCCCTCAGCCCCTTCCCCCGTTAAGAGAGAAGGGGCGCAAAAAGGGTCGAGCACGGGATTTCGATCATGTCTCCCCACTTGTTGTGGGAGAGCCGGAGGGGGCTACATCTGCCCGTGCCACCATTCGTTGACCTCATCGGTGATGCGGTCGCCACCGCCTGACCGCCATTCCTCGACGAAGGCGTCAAAGCGGTCGAGCGATTCTTGCCCGTTGATGATATTGATGAAGGTCTCGGCTTCCAAACCATCCAGCGATGTTCCCGCGCGCACCATCGTCTGCGTCGGCACAGTGGTGAAATGGTTCTTGATGCCATCCGCTTCCCAATGGTCAACGGCGAAGACGTTCGCCTCGTCCCACAATACCGACAGAGGATCGCCACCCGAGAAAGCTTCCATCAGAGCATCGCGTTCGTCTTCCGGCGTATTTTCCCAGACATCACGGCGATGCTTGATCCAATTCGTCTCGAAGAAGGGATCGGTACGGCTGCCGCCATTGGTGCCGGGGGGACCCCAGAAATGCTTCGAGCTGTCGTAGCCATTGAGATCCAACGTACCGCCCATCGGGTCATTTTCGCCGTCTTCGTTCTTCCAGAAGTAATCCGTACCCTCCCAGCCGTGGAAGCGGTTGGCAGGATTCTGCATCAATTCCGCCCACCAGGCGATCTGCTTCAACACCAGGTCAACATGCTCGAAACCTTTGCGGAAGCAGTAGACCGTATCGGGCACCGGATTGCTCCAGGCTTTCTTCTTGATGCCGGTGGGTCCCGCCGGGATATCGGCGAATGTCCAGTTCGCGTCGGGATCGTTGGCGACGCTGTCCGGCAAGCCATAAACTGCACCAAATGCCGGCGCGAATATGATCCCGCCCAGATTGCCGCCGACATGAGTACCAGCCGTCTGCCAGGGGGCGAAGGTGAAGAAGTCTTGCGCCAGCAGGCCTTCGGCATACCATTGCCGCAGCGTCGCGAGCGCTTCCTTGATCTCCGGTCGAACGCTGTCGTACTGCAGATCGCCGTTGTCATCCGGGGTCCAGTGTGTTGGCATTACGCCCCAGGCGCCAAAGACCGGGTCGAGAGAGGCATACCAGGTATTGAGCTGACTGCATGCAATCACGCCGAGTGTCGTGCCTTCGCCGCCTTGACCCATGTCAGCTTCCTTGAAAGCGGTAGCGACCGCGTGCAATTCTTCGACCGTTGCCGGCGCGCTCATGCCGACCGCATCCAGCCAGTCCTGCCGGAGCCACATCAGCTTGTCATTCTGCGCCGCCTGCTCGATATAGGGCAAACCCATCTTGCGCCCGTTGACTTCCGCCAGGCGCCAGGCGATACCACCGCTGAAGCCCATCGCCTCCTTTAGCCAGATTGGATGCGCGACTTCTTCGTATATATCGGTGATATCTTCCAGAAGGTCGTTTTCCAACAGCTCGGAATAGACTTGCAACGGCACCGTTTCCATAAAATCGGGCAATTCATTGCTGGCGATGGCGAGATTGTACTTCTGCAAGACCTCGCCTTCATTATCTGTCCAGTTGAAAGCGAGCTTCCAGTTGATGCCGGTCACGGCGGCATTCAAACGTGTGAAAGGTGAATTCTCGATATCATCGCCATCGGCGAATTCCCAGGGTCCGCGACGGCTGCCGCTAATAGTAACAGGCGGATCCGCTGGCAAACCTTCCGGAATAGGCGGCAGGGTGGTGGTCCAACCGCGCGGATTCATGGGGCTGCCCGGGTGCAGCTCGGCAGGAATCTCCCCCATGCCTTGTGCTAATATCGGCGCAAAGCCATATTGCGCCATCATCGCGGTAGCCAGGCCGGCACCGCTAAACTTGAGAAAATCGCGCCTCGACGGTTTGAGATCCTTGGTGTTGTAGGGAAATTTCTTGTTCATTAGAGCTCCTCAACAGAACTAAAAAACTAACCTGTCTACCCGCTGTTTTGCATCGATGCACACCTCCTTAATCCTTTGATGACATTCCTGACTTCTCGCCGTCGGTTTCGGCAGTCAACGAAATTACGGTCTGCCAAACCTCGCTGGAAAAGCGAATGTGACTGCGCATTAGTTCACCGGCGGCATCGGCGTTACTGTCGGCGATGGCAGCGTAAATCTCCTGATGCGAACCGCCGCCCTCAGCTTGCGTTGGCAGTGAGTCCGAATGCGTCTCCTGCAGTGCTTCAGCTAACAAGTCGATCAAATTGTTGACGAATTGACTGATGATGGCATTGTGGCTCGCTTCGCCAATGCGCCGATGGAAATCCATATCCGCGCTCAGATACTCGCGCACGTCATCCGCGCGGTTCATCGTTTCCAATTCGCGTTTGATCAGCGACAACTGCGTCGATGTCACACGTTCAGCTGCGGCACGGGCTGCCTCGGCTTCGATCATTTCGCGGGCATCCAGAATCTCGATGATGGTCCCGCCCCAGGTTGCCAGGCTTAGCCCAAGAATGCGGCCAAAACTGGCTCCTGTATTGATCGTCAGGAAGGTGCCTTCCCCCACGCGCGATTGCACCAACCCGACCGCCTCTAGAACCTTCAGCGCCTCGCGAACACTAGAGCGCCCGACACCCAACGCATCCGCCAGCGCTCGTTCCGACGGCAAACGTCCGCCCAGTTGCACAACGCCCGACAAAATGTAGTTTTTCAGTTGCTCCAAGGTCTGATCTTTTACGCTGGCCTTTTCAATCGTCTGTAGGCCGGACATACTCGGAGTGGGGTATTTCATATTTGACCTCGCGACGATGACTGCAAATTGGTCAGTGGTATTACCAATTTTATGCGATTAAGAGTTCGCTGTCAAATATTGAAACTTTTTGGAGAAACAACCGGAAGTGAGGATGTAGACCTTCTAGCCTCAAAATTTGCACGGAGGCCAGCGACGGTGAAGGATTCAACAACTTGTGTACGGGGATATGCAGGGTATGCCGGATGTTGGCCGCAGTAAACTGAAAAAAAATGAGCGTCCGGATTACACCCCTAACCCGGACGCTCTTCGCAGTGTATGCAGCTTTCTCTTTGAATACACTGACACAAAACACTTCTTGCGTTCATGAAATGGATTTGGCAAATCTATCCCACGAAACTGCCTGTAGTATACCGCATAACCGCTGCCATATACAAGCTGAATTCAGCGAAATCCAGCAGCAAAAACGATTCGAAACCGGAAGCTAGCTAGAGGTGATTCACGAATCCTCGCAGCATCGATTCGAGCATTGCCGGCAAGTACGCATGGCCGACGCCTTCATACAAGTTCAACTCTAGTTGCCCTGCGGCACCCATCTTTCGGTAGACCTCGCCGGCATAGTCGACGATCTTGTGGATGCCGTCGATCGGCGAAAGCGGATCACTGTCGCCGCTGAGAATCAATTGATATCGGGGCGCGGTCAAGGCGACGATATGCTCCATATCAATGCCGGTGGAAAGGACGCCGGGCACATAATAGTAGATGCTGTGCATACGGTAGTTACCGCTGTCGGCAAAATCTCGGTAGCGCGTCATCTGTGATATGGGAATGACGACCTTGATCGTGTCATCTAGCGCCGCAACCCAGGTTGAGCGCGATGAGCCCAAGCTCATACCAGTTGCGCCAATGCGACTTGCATCCACCTCGCTTCGGCTGCGCAGATAAGCCAAGGCACAAAGATCGTCGTGTACCATCATGCCCCAGAGGGACTTGCCGTGCCAAAGAAAGTGCTTGAAAAGTGAGAGCTCTGTAACGGCGCCGCTCTCAGCGTCGCCGGCCGGACCTTGCTGCTCACGCTCACCGAATCCATAAGCATCAATCGCCATAACGATAAATCCAGCTTCGACCAGGGCAATGCCCGGCGCGTATCCATTTTCGCGGATCTTTAGAGCGGCATCCTTACCCAGTGAATACTTCCCGCCGTGTTCGTGATGATAAAGCACTGCCGGAGAAGGTTCATCGATGCCAACAGGCAGCAGCAGATAACCGTAAACGCGATCGCCAATGCCATTGTCAAAGCAGAAATGTTCCAGTGTATAAGTAGGCGTTTCGCTACGAGAGAGGAGCTTGACCTGTGGCAAGCCCGGCGGCGGGATATCCCCAAGAAGTTGCCAGAGTCGCTCGCGAAGCGCCGCGGGTTCGCGAATATCTACGTCCATTGAATCACCATCCCCATGGCTTCATTGTTCCAGTTAGCGAGGTGCTGGTAAGCTGTCGCGAAATCTTGCCAGTCGAAGCGATGGCTGATCAGCGGCACCGTCGCAACTCGTCCACGCGCCAACAAGTCGAGACACACGGCATGCTCACTAAGCTGCGTCCAATAGCCAGGGCTGTTCTCGTTGGTGGGACGGGTGATTTCGTGACTGCCGATGACGATCAAGCCCTTGCGATGCACATCACGGTAAAAGTTGACCTGCTCAGTATCTCCGCGAGTGCTGCCCAGCAAGATGACTCGCCCTTTCGTCGCTGCCAGCTGAAAAGCAGTGACCACCAATCGAGGCGCACCTGTCGCCTCGATCACCACGTCCGCGCCATCTTGACCAACACGTCGCCGAAGACTGTCTTGCAGCACATCATCGTTGACTACGATCTCATCTGCGCCTATCCGCTGTGCCAGATCCAGGCGCCTCATGTCGAGGTCAATGCCTATCACGGGCAAGCCACCAGATAACTGCGCCAGCCGCATCGCCAGAATGCCGATTATGCCAGCGCCCAGCACCGCCACCGATTCACCCAATTCAATGCGCGCCTTGCGTACGCCTTGCATGGCGATCGCCAGCAGATTGAAGAATGCCGCGTCTTCGTCCGAGAGGCTCTCCGGCACTTTTAGACACACGCCCGCATCCACTACAGCGTGTGACATATGTGGAGCCGGGCAGACGACTCGATCACCCATTTGCAAATCGGTCACTTCCGCGCCACGATCAACGACCTCGCCTACAAAGCTGTAACCCGGGTACAAAGGAAATACGGGATTGGTATTGTCAAGATTGAGGAAGAAAGCACGTTCGGTGCCGGGGCTGATCAGGCTTGCCCGCGCGCCAAGCAAGACCTGGCCGGCTTGTGGCCGCGATACATCAAAGGCTTCAAGCTCGACTTGACCGGGCGCCGAGACGACGACACGCTTTCCACGCATCATTTCATTCCGGTCGTCGCAATGCCGGTGGTGATAAATCGCTGCAGGAATGCAAACACCAGCGTGATCGGCAAAAGCGTCACCACTGTCATCGCCAGCACATAGTGCCATTGAATCTGTAACTCACCTTGAAAGGCGTTTAAGCCGACCTGCAAAGTGAAAAGATCATTCCGGCTGAGAACGATCAGCGGCCACAGAAAATCGTTCCAGCGCCACATGACCGAAAAGATCGCCAGCACCGCCAAAGCTGGACGCGCCAGCGGAAGAATGATCCGCCAGTAAATATGCCACTCGCTCGCGCCATCAATGCGCGCCGCGTCCAGCAGTTCGTCCGGGATGGTCAACATATATTGCCGCAGCAGGAAGATTCCTGTCGGTGTCGCGGCACCGGGAATGATCACGCCCCACAAGTTGTTTTTCCAGCCGATACTGGTAATAACCAAGAATACCGGCACCAGAATCACCGTGATGGGAATCATCAATGTGGAGATGAACAAGACAAAAATGGCATCGCGGCCTTTGAACTGATACTTGCTCAAGGCGAATGCCGCCATGCTATTGATCACCAGCGTAATCAATGTCGCTACGGTGGTCACGATCACGCTGTTCTTGAGATAAGTGACAAAGTCGAAATTTGTCAGCTCTACCAGCGGATCCAGATAGTTCTCCCAAGCCAGCTTCACCTCTTCCACCGGCTCGCGTTGCCTGATATTCACCTTGATAATGTCTCCACCCGGGTTGGCCGGGTCGATCATTTGCGCTTCGATGCCGATGCGCCGCTTCTGCGCCAACTCCCGCACACTGCCGTCATCCAACGTCACCCTGAAGAGCGGCAGGGCTTCATCAAATCCCTCGACTTCCACATGCACCTGCTGGTAGGGCAGTAGCGGCGGCGGATACTTCACCAGACCTGCCCGGGTCTTAAAGGACGAGAAAACCAACCAGATCACCGGACCGAACATCAAAATAGTGCCGAGCGTCAAATAGGCGTAGGTCAGCACATCGGTAGTATTCATACCCCTGCGAGCACTGCGCTTGAAGAGAAACTGTGAGATGCTGATTCTGTCCCTCTGCATAAAATACCTAAGACAGACTTGACTGATTGCCCAGCCGCAACTGGAACAGAGTCAAGATCAAAAGCGAAATACCCAGCACCATCGATGCTGCCGCCGACAAACCGAAGAGCTGAATCTGGTTGGAAAAGCCTGTGGTGTAGATGTATTGAACCATGAGTTGAGTGCGCGTGCCGGGACCACCGCCGGTCAATACATAGATTTGGTCAAACATTTGCACGGCGCGGATCAATGCCAGCACCAGTACGACGAACATGGTCGGCATTAGTAGCGGCATGGTGACAAAGCGGAAGTCCTGCCAGTTATTGGCACCATCAATCGAGCTTGCCTCATACAATTCCGGCGGGATGGATTGCAGGCCAGCCAGCAGAATCAGCGTATAGAAACCCATCAAAGCCCAAACGCTGACGAAAACCACCCAAAACATTGCCCAATTGAGGTCAAGCAACCAGCGCATGCTTTCGCCACCAAAGATTTCAATAAGGGCATTGAGCACGCCTTCATACTGCAAGATCCATTTCCAGATTAGCGCCACCACCACGGGCGAAAGAAGGACTGGATAAAAGAAAACGCTGCGAAAGAATCCGCGCGCCCTGATGTTCCGATTCAAAACCAGTGCCGTGATCAAGGAGAAGAGTACGATACTGCTGACTTGAAATATGACAAACTGAATCGTATTGAAGATGCCGCGCCAGAATAAATCTTCCTGACAGCTGTTGGGCGAGAGGAAATCACCACATTCAAACAAGGTCTCGAAATTGCCCATGCCGACAAAGGGCCGATCAGCCGGAAATAGTTTCGTGCCGCCGGTCATCGCATAATAGAAGTTGAGCAGCATCGGGAACAAAACAAAAATGCCAAATATGATTAGATTGGGCAGGACAAAGAAATAACCCATCTTGTCGATGCCGACTCGCCGCTGGATCGGCGTCAAGATGCGATCGATCACTGTCACAATCAACATAAGCCAGGGGCGCACCAGTAGATCCACAAGGCTTAGCAGGCGATTCTGCGTTGTTGCGCCAATTGAATTGCCGGATGGCATGGTCGGAGCCGTTTCTATCGACGGGCGTTTTCCGTTGTAAAGCGAAGCAGACAACTGGCAAGTCGATAGCCAATTGTCTGCAATAGTTATCTTCAGCTAGCGGTTGCCAACTTAGCCCGATTGTTCGACCAGGGCAGTATCCACATCATCCTGAATGCGTTCAATTGCTTCATCCAGGGTCAACTCACCCACCATCGCCTGCGTCAGGCGGTCACGTGAGGCGTTGAAGATGACACGGTTGAAAGCGTAAGCCTGCAAGTCGAACGCAGTCTGTTCCAACGTGCCCACCTGACCAACGAAGACTCCCAGCGAGTCTTTCGCCAATTGCAGGTCGGTGTCGAAATCGACGCCGGCCGCCGACAAGCCTGCGTGAGCAGGAATGAAGAGCGTCCGCGCCGCAAATTCGCCCAGCACGTCCTGGCTGGCCAGATATTCCATAACGCGAGTGACTTCTTCGGGATGTTCGGTGGAAGCAATGCCGACTAGCGCAGCGCCACCTGGCATTCCCGTGCAACCGCCCGGCCCACAAGGATTGGGAACTGTCTGCCAATCAAACGCATCACCGATTTGTTCGCTGAATTGCCCAACCTGCCAGCTGCCCGACATGTAGAAGACCAATTCGGCGTTGGCAAATTCTTCGTTAGCGCCGGCGTAGCCATCGCTCAGTGGCCACATTTCCGGATGCATGGTTCCATCGAGGTGCCAATTGACGAACTTCTCAGCCATGTTGCGAAAGCCTTCGTCCATGACAGTCGGATGTCCCATGTCGTCAAAATACCTCGCGCCGGAGCTGATCGCCGGACCGGCAAGACGGTGTCCACTGCGATCCATCGCCATCGGATAAGGGATTTCCAGCGCGTCGGCAACGGCTACAGATGCTGCTGCCCATTCGTCCCATGTGACCTGGTCGGACTCATCGCTCGGTACCGCGACACCGGCTTGCTCAAACAGCGTACGGTTGATGAAGGGCCCGGTGATGGTCAACTGAGTCATGAAACCAGGGATGCTGGAATCGTCACCCGCCAGCCGTTTCCAGCTGAGGAAGGGACCGAAATTCTCTTCCCAGTAATCCGCGTCCATCAGATACGGGGTCATATCCAGGTAGTATCCTGCCAGACCGCCCAAGTCGGTGACACGAGCCATATCCGGGCCCTCGCCCGCTGCCAGATCAAGGGGCAGGTTTTCTAAAATAGCCGAGTAAGGAACGGTGTCGATTTCGACACTGATATCGGGGTTGTCAGCTTCGAAGCGATCGAGCAGGTCGCGCAGGACCTCGCCCTCGTTGCCATCGTTGTACCAGCGGATCCGCAATTCGACGGTGTCCTGTGCAAAGGCGGGAACCACCGACATGAGCAGCGTCAGGATGATAAACGCAGTTAGAACTTTACGCATTAGATTTTCTCCAATAGCTAGTGAATCGATGGATGTGATTAAGAACTGTCTGTAGAAGCTGGATTTGAAGATTCGGCGACGTGCAAGCCATCGTCCCAAATAGCCGAACATAAGCATAAATCACGGCATATTCAGCAAGACAGTGGGCGCAATATAGCCGAACTAACAAGGTCTGTCAAGCGAGGCGCAACAAGTGGATTCGCGCGCCTGTACGTACGTCTTCTGCAAAAGGCGACGTATTGGAGCGGCGGCACTACTGTTATAATCCCTGCCGCGAAGACTGAAGCAAAGGGAGCGTACAATGCCTGTAGGGAATGAGAATAAGGTGATGGCCGGGCTCGGCACGCATCACATCGCCGTGCAAACACAAAACTACCAAGCGTCGAAAGCCTTCTATACGGAAGTAATGGGCATGGAAAAGGCAGTGGAGTTCAATTCTGGAGGACGCCGCATCGCTCTGTTTGATATTGGAGACGGCAGCCATATAGAGCTCTTTGAGCCCGTGCCAGGTACTTCACCATCAGGCGACGCCAGCGATAATGTCGTTTTCCACTTCGCCCTGACGACCACCGATATCGCCGCGGCGCTGGAACGTGTACGGGGGGCTGGCATGGAAATCACAGTCGAGTTGAAAACCGTCGACTTAGGCACACTCAACGTTTCGCTCGCATTTTTCAAAGGACCCGGCGGGGAAGTGATTGAGTTGTTCCAGGTTAACAATTAGCATCTAAACTTCGATATAGATGGCGCCATCGCGGATATGCACGGGGAAGCGCTTGAGTTTGCGCCGATCCGTCAAACACTGACCGCTGTGCAAATCGAATTCCCAGCCGTGCCAAGGGCAGCGCAGGATCTCATTCTCGCGTCCCCAAATAAATTCGCCAGGTTTTGACGGCAATGTCGTGCCACCAAAATTCCCGCGACAAATCGGCGCGAAAGCGTGTGGACAAATATTGAGTACGGCCACGATCTGCTCGCCGGTATTAAAAACTCCTACGGATTTGTCCGCTACCGTGACAATTCGGCGTTCGCCGACGGCGAGTTCGCCCAGCGCAGCGACGAACAGTTGCCTCTTAGCCGACATGCTGGGGCACCTGAATATTAAAGACCTCCAGCGCATTGCCGTACATGACCGCATCGCGCATGGAATTATCGAGCTGTCGCAAGGCGAAATCGGGCGTGTCCCCGTCCCAATGCGGATAATCGCTGGAAAACATCAGCATCTTCTCGGCATCGAACATTCTTAATATCTGCCGGAAATGCCCAATATCATCGGGTTCATCAATTGGTTGCGTGGTCAGCCAGATGTGATCCTGAATGATCGCGCTCGGCTTGCGCCTCAACCAGGGCGTGGTGGAACGCAAGGCTTTCCAGTTTTTGTCCAAGCGCCACATCATCGCGGGCAGCCAGGCGACACCGCCTTCAACAAAGACAAACTTGAGTTTGGGATACTTTTCGAAGACGCCTTCCACGACCAGGCTGACCAACTGGGTCATATAAGATGTGGCCAGCAAGGTATGCCATTCCAGATAATTAGCCACGAGGCCCGCCGTGCCGCCAGAGCCGGCAATGCCCACCCCTTCCAGGCCCGGATGAATCGCCACCGGTAAATCGTATTCGGATGCGGCTGCATAGATCGGATGAAAATAGCTGTGTCCCAGCGGAAAAGGCGACCCGCTCGCCATCAGCACTTGCGCCACACGTGGATGCGCGCCCAGACGATGTATCTCTTGTACAGCCAACTCGATATTGCTAAAAGCGATAGTTATCGATGCCAGGTAGCGCTCATCCACCGGCAGCCAATCTTCGACAAAATGCGTATTGACCGCCGAAAGCGCCGCAGCCGAATAATGCGCATCCGGCGATACGCAATGTTCCATCGCTTCCATCGGATTCAAAACCGCATAGTCGATATCATAAACATCCATATAATGGCTTGCCATGGTTTCCGGGGACTTTTCTATGCGCACGCCCTCTTCGGTGACGCTATCGGAACGCATGACGCCGTTGGGATTGAAATAGTTGGGATGCCCGGCGCCATGATCGCCGCGCAAATAACGCGAACGCCAGGGCTCGTCGAGGTATTCCGCCACTAAATGATGGACCGGAACCGGATGCAAATCGCTATCGACAATTAGTTTGCTCGCTGTCATTTTCACCTCGATGTCTTCGGAATTGCCAACTCCCTTTGAACTATAGCACACTGCTTGCATTTTCTCATTCAGTGTGCCAAACTCACGCATGTGGATTTAAGACTCACAAATGTATTCTCAATGTATGGAGATAGGATTGAATATGAAGCTCAGAATATTTTTCATAGTGCTGCTGCTCGCGGGCCTGTTCGCCTTTGCCGCGCAGGCGCAAGACCAAGTGACGGTGACCCTGTGGATGCACAATCACACGCCCCGCGTGGCGATCGACGAAGAATTGATCGCCGAATTCATGGAAGAAAATCCCGACATCATCGTCGACTACCAAGTTGTTGATGACTTCTTCACCACTTTGCAAACGGCCTTGGCATCCGGCGCCGGTCCCGATGTATTCAACCAGTTCACGCTCTTCAATGCGCAATTCTTCTCGCAGGGCATGTTGGCACCAGTAGACCCGGTCGCGATGGGATATCAGACCATTGAAGATGTCTACGCGCGCTATGGTGAAGGGCTGGTCGGCGAGACGGTATTGGCCGGCGACACTTTCAACGGCATCCTCTATGGCGTCCCGACCGAGCTAAGCAATTATGCCTGCTATACCAACGACGATTTGTGGGCGGAAGTCGGCTTGGACCCCGCCACCGATTTCCCGAGTACCTGGGACGGGCTAACCGACGTTGCCAAGCAACTAACCGTGCGCGACGACAGCGGCGCGTTGGTGCAGCGCGGTTTCGATTTCAACTGGTACGGTAATATTTATATGATGCTGCACTTCGACCCGATGGTAACGCAGTTGGGTCAAAGCATGATTGACGAAATTACCTACACAGCGCATATCAATACGCCGGCAGTGCAGCGTGTCATGCAATATTGGAACGATCTGGTCAACGTGCACGAACTGGGCGGGCCCCAGTATACCCGCTCGCGCGATGCTTTCAACGCCGGTGAGTTGGCGACCGAATGCACCTTCGGCAATTGGGGCACCCCGGGTATGGAAGCGGCCGGCATCAATTACAGCATCCACAATATTCCGCGCTGGGAAGATGCCGTAAACGACCTCGGTTTTGCCACCTTTGCCTTCTACTTGCAGGTCAATGCCAACGCGCCACGCGAAGTCCAGGAAGCCGGCTGGAAGCTGATCGCCAAATTAACCAGCGAACCCGGTCGTTATCTGAACGAAGCTGCGCTATTCCAGCCAGTGGCGGACTACCTGGCAACGGAAGAATTCGCCAATAACGAGATTATGCCCGTGTTCATGGATGAGCTCTTCCGTGGGCGATACCATCCTCGCTTTGCCGGCTTTGCCGAAGTGGGCGATGCACTGGGCCGTGCCCGTGACCGCATAATCCTCGGTGACGAGGATATGGACGTCGTCTTGCAAGAAACCGAAGACGAAATCAACGCCATCCTGGAACGTTCCCAAGCCGATATCGAAGCCGCCGGCTCCGGATAAATCAAGTTGAGAGAGCGGGATAACAGCCATCGCGCTCGCAACACCGCAATGGATACTTATTGCCAGGGGCGAGACTTCCCGCCGACAGAATCCTCATTCCACAGAATACCCCTGCCTGATGCTTCGGGGAGGGGCCGGGGATGGGTTTGGTTGAGCGCAAGAGATACAGCTCGTGCAAGGATCGTCCATATATGATCCGCCTGTACCGCCGGGTATGGAGCGACAAATCGGTAATTAGCCGCCGTCAATATTGGGGGCTGATTTTCGTTTTGCCGGTTGTCTTCTTCTTCGTGGTCTTTTTCCTCTATCCGCTAGTCAGTGGTTTCGCGCTCAGCTTGACAGATTTCACCTTGCTGCGACCACCGGTCTTCGTCGGGCTGGACAACTATTATGACCTGCTCAAAGATCGGCTCTTCCTCAAATCGATCAATGTCACGCTGGGATTCGTCTTTGGTAGCACAGTGCCGACCTGGGTGCTTTCGCTCATGGCGGCGCTGCTCTTTTATCAGAAGTTTCCCGGGCGCGAGGGATTGAAGCTTATTTTCTTCTCGCCGCTGTTACCGTCTGTCGTAGTGGTCTCGGTGATCTGGGTGGTGCTGCTGCATCCCAGTGGCATCTTAACGCGGGTAGTCGGTCCCTTGTTCGGCAAAGCCGAGATCACCTGGTTGCACGACCTGACGCTGTCACCGATTGTGATCGTGGTAGCGCGCGTCTGGTCGGTGATTCCCTTTTACATGTTGATCTGGCTGGCTGGCTTGACCTCAATCCCACAGGAGCTGCGTGATGCCGCACGGGTTGACGGGGCGAACAAGCTGGAGTCTTTCTTGCGCGTGGAATTGCCTCTTTTGCGTCCAACCGCTATCTTCGTGATGACAGTCTCTACCATCTCGGCGTTTCAAGGTTTTGCCTTACAGTTTGTCATTGCGCCCAATCAAGGCGGTCCGGTAGATGTTAATACCACGTTAGGCATCGTTATCTGGAAATACGGCTTTCAGTACTTCCGCATGGGCGACGCAGCAGCGGTTTCCGTGGTGCTCTTTGCCTTTATCATGATTGTCACTGGCATTCAGCTGGGGCTGGGACGAAGTGATAATTATTCGTTGAATTAGCGCTGGAATACAGTAGCGTGACTAAATCATCATCGACATACGAAAGCAATTCCGCCTTTGAAGCGCGTCTACGCAAGCGACTCGTCAAGCTCATTTTGCTGTCGACCGCGATCCTTGTGGCCCTTCTTTTTGGTTTTCCCTTATATTTCATGGCGGTATCGGCATTCAAAGCCGAAAGCGAGATTCTCGCTACACCGTTCCGCTGGCTGCCAGAGCAATTCGTGGGTTTAGCGCACTACATCCGCGCCTTTGAAATCGCCCCTATCGGCCAGTGGTATTTCAACAGTGTCTTCGTCGCGGCCGTGCAGGTTGCGGCAGCGATATTCTTTGGCGCCATGGCCGGATACGGATTCGCCAAGTTTCAATTCCGCGGCAAGCGCATCTTATTCGCCCTAATCTTGAGCATCATGGCAGTTCCCTTTCAAATACTGTTGATTCCGCTCTATGTCGAGATACGGCAATTGGGCTGGCACAACACCTATGCCGCGTTGATCGTCCCCGGCCTGCTGAGCGCATTTGGCGTCTTCCTGATGCGGCAATTCGCTTATAGCATCCCGGACGAGCTGCTCGATGCGGCGCGGATTGATGGCGCGAGCGAGTTCCGCATCTTTCTTTTGATCGCACTGCCGTTGCTGGCTCCCGCTTCAGCAAGCCTGGCTATTATTCTCTTCTTGTTCAGTTGGAACAATTTCCTCTGGCCCTTGGTATCAGTTCAAGATCCCAATCTGAAGACGCTACCGGTTGGCATGACCGTCTTTTCACAGCCCTATCGTGGCGATCCCATCGTTGGACCGTCAATGGCTGTCTCTACCTTGGCCACGCTGCCGGTCGCCCTGCTCTTCATCTTCTTCCAGCGTTACTTCATCGAAGGCATGATGGTCTCCGGGATCAAGGGATGAGGCGAGCGCGCCTGCTCGAGCTACACGAAATCTATCGCCGGGAATTGTTTGAAAGCGTGGTACCCTTCTGGCTGAACCATTCCCTGGATCGCCGACATGGCGGTCAGTTCAATACGCTTGATCGCGATGGCAGCATCGTCGATACTGACAAGGCGATGTGGCTGCAAGGCCGCGCCATCTGGATGTTTGCCAAGCTCTATAACGAAGTCGAGCAAAGGCCAGAATGGTTAGAGGCTGCGCGGCACATTTACGAATTCGTCTCCCGATACGGTTTCGACCAAGACGGGCGCATGTTTTTCGCGGTCACGGCGGATGGACGCCCACTGCGCAAGCGCCGCTACCTCTTTACCGAGACTTTCGCCATTATCGGCTTTGCGGAATACGCTCGTGCTACCGGTGACGCGGCAGCCAGGAATCGCGCCATCACTACCTATCACCTTTTGCTCGATCATCTGAGTCATCCCGAAAAGATTCAGCCGAAAGTTTTTCCCAATACACGCAGAAGCAAGGCGCATAATATCTCGATGATCCTGCTGGCCACTACGCAGGAGCTGCGCTTGGCGACGCCGGGCGATCCGCTTTATGTAGAGATCGTGGATGACGCGCTAGATCAGATTCTTAACCATTTCCTCGACGACGGAGCAAGAGCCGTTTTCGAGGTCCTGAGTGTCGACAACAAACGTCTCGATTCGATAGATGGGCGGCGCGTCACACCCGGGCATGCCATGGAATCGGCCGTCTTTGTGCTGCACGAGGCGCAAGAACGCGCGGACCACAGCCTGATCGCACCAGCCTTGAAGATGATTGACTTTTCCATGGAACGGGGTTGGGACGACAAATACGGCGGCTTACTTTACTTCGTAGATGTGGCGGGAAAAGCGCCGACGCAACTGGAGTGGGATATGAAACTGTGGTGGCCGCATAGCGAAGCGCTCTACGCGCTGCTCCTGGCCTATCACTTGAGCGGCGACGCAAAATATGGGCGCTGGTTCGAGCAAATGCACGAATGGACCTTCACTCATTTTCCCGATCCGGAATATGGCGCCTGGTTTGGTTATCTCCATCGCGATGGCAGCCTGTCCACGACGCTCAAGGGCGGGATGTGGAAGGGGTTCTTTCATACGCCACGCGCCTTGTGGCTGTGCTGGAAAGTTCTTGGCGCGATGTTGAATTAAACGCGTGGCTTATTGCCGAACATTGATGCGCGAACCAAAACGCAAATAGCGAACCTCGCCCAGATCGTCGCGTATGAGATCCACGCGGGTATTCTTGTATTCACCGTCGAGCACCAAAAGTTGATCAGGGCCACATAGCGCCACCTCAGCCTCGGGCAAATCTGACGCCGACGCGTTTGCCGGCCAGACGCCTAACATGCCTATGTCCATGAAGAGCTTGCCTGCGTCCATGCGCAACGCGATTTTGCGCATGACACCGCGATACAGTCCCGCATATTGCGCCAATTCTTCCTGTGACGACTCAATGACCTGCGGCTCGGGGATTTCGATGCCGCAGAAATCTCGCAAGACGCGCTTGTTGAAGCGATCGCTTACTTTGCCGCCACTGTTGCCGTTTGTCATCATGCCCAGCGCCAAGCCTTTTTCCGGCACCAAGGTCAATACAGAGTTCTGGCCATTCGTTCCGCCGTTATGCCAGATAAGCTTCGTTCCTGCAAACTCATTCATGAACCACGCCAAGCCCACCGACCCCATATATGAATTGATGGGTACCTGTGGACGGTGCAATTCTTTAAGGCTCGCGGTACCGAGCAGTGGAGGACCGGTACCCAAATGATAATTGCCATAGCGCAGCAGATCCTGAATATGACAGCTGATGCCGCCGGCTGCGTTCATTCCCCGCGGGATCGCCCACGGGCTTAATACTTTGACTTGTTCATCATCTGTTGCCTCTTGATGCCCGACAGCGAAGCGCTGCAGCATCGCTTGATGCGGGAAGAAATAGCTGTCTTGCATGCCAAGTGGTTCGAAGATCAAGTCATGTATCGCCTGCTCGAATGTCGTTTCCGTCACCACTTCTATCACGCGCCCGGCCACACAGAAGGCGGCATTATTGTAAGAAAAGACGGTACCGAGCGGCGCCAGCTGCTCGAATTCCGCCATGCCCTGGACATATTTCTCGGCTGCATCATCACCTATGCCGGTATCAGTGAAGACATCGCCCCACCAACCCCCTACATGTGTCAGCAATTGCCGCAGTTTGACCTGCCCTGTAGCAACCTCGTCTACGACGCGGAAATCCGGCAGGTAATCGCGGACACGCGCATCCAGGTCCAGCTTTCCCTGCTCGACCAGGCGCATGATGGCGGTGGCCGTGACCGTCTTGGTCACCGAGCCGATCTGAAACAGAGTCTCGTCGGTGACGGGCAGCGGGTGCTCGACATTTGTCACACCCGCGCCGGCAGTATAGCTCTGCCCATCAACGCGCACACCGAATGTTACGCCCGGTACGCCCGTTTCGGCGCGCCAGCTTTCTACTTCTGCCGCCAGCTTCTCGAAGCGCTCTTGATAGCTTTTCATCTGCCAACTCGATTCATCAATCTTGTCATTTATCAAAACATTTTTTCAGCTTTGCTTTTCGACGCTCGCAACGATTTGGGTAAATCCACCTCGTCTTCTGGCAGTCATACGGATGCTTAGCCCGTTCATGACCACGAAAAACGCCACCAGCAGCATGATACTACGGTAACCGATGGCCGTTTGCAAATAGCCGAAGCTAAGCGTGGACCCGAACCAGCCGATATTCCAAAGCACCAAAGCGACACTACTTGCGAGGTTATGGTACTTGACCTCCAGCGAATCCATCAGCAAGGGCTGAAACAGCGGTTGCATGGTATTGCGGATGCCGATTGCCAGCACATAAAACAGCACCGCCACCGACAGCGCTTGCGACAGGCTTAAGCCGATGAAAGCGAAAGCGCTAACGATCATCAGCACCGTCAATGCCATAGCCCGGCCCATCCGAGCCTCCCAAATGGGATTCAAAAGCGGCATGATGCCCATGATCAACCAGCCCAATCCGATAACGCTGCCTATCGCACTATCGCTTATTCCAAACAGATCACGAAAAAACAGGTTGAAGAATGGGAAGGTCAACCCGCCGGATATGCCAAAAACCAACAGCGGAAACGTCAGTCGCAGGATTCGGCGCCAGGGCACAAGGCGCCAGGGAAGGTCAGGCTGGTCGTTAGCATAGCCGGCATCCGAAGCGCGAGTTCGCAAGGTTAGCAGTGGCACAATGCTAAGCAATATGACCCCAGCCGCTATCATGATCGCGCCTTGATACGCCAGCGGCATTTCTTCCGGGCGCAGATTGCCAAGGGCATGAATGGACACTGCCCGACTAACTATAATTGGCAGGGTTCCGCCCAAGGCGCTGCCGATTGCTACCGCGAACATACTGACCAGGTTATGGTAAGAAAACTGTGCCGTGTGCTCGCTGCGTTGCGTCAGCGTCACCATCAAGGGCGCTCTGACCACCTGCCCCGCGCCAAACCCAGCGCCCCAAAAGAAGCGGCTGACCGCGATCAGCAGCAAACTCTGCGTGAGCGCCGTTGAAGCGACGCACAAGGCGATGCCGCATGTCGAAAGCACAATCATCCGACGGTTGCCGACCCGATTGGCAATCAGTCCAATCGGCAGCCCTATCAAGAATCCGCTCAGCCGCGGCAATGATTGCAGCAGCGCGATCGTAGTCCCATCGTATCCGATGCTAATCAGATAAAAATTTAGCAGTATGTCGGCAATGCCCAGCAGTCCGATGTGAAATAGCAGGCTATGGCATAAGAACAAG
The DNA here is from genome assembly GCA_965262335.1 of Phototrophicaceae bacterium. Classification (GTDB taxonomy): domain Bacteria; phylum Chloroflexota; class Anaerolineae; order Aggregatilineales; family Phototrophicaceae; genus UBA6055. The sequence continues at coordinate 319,279 of OZ253529.1, read as the reverse complement.
GCGACCTGCCCATTCAAGCCGGGCAAACGGCGCAGACTCACGCTCGCCATCGAATCACTCTGCCTCCCCAATATAAAACTCCAGGCCCCCTGCTCTCGCGAGCAACGCGGTAAATCGAATGAGAATGTAGTTGTTTTTCAGATCGAAACATTCGACCTCGCATGCACACACAAAAACGGCAACTACAGTCAGCTATCGCTGACTTACGAAGTTCTTGACAGAGCTATTTCACCGACCTATAATCCGTACTGCTCTGGTGGTGATTGTCGACATTCGTGAATATTATACAGACTGTATTGCTGATTTTGCACATTTTGACTTTTCCACGTGTAACGCGAAAAGGATAGGCTGCACCGGGCTATACAGCACTAGTCCGGACATTGCGCTGTACAATTCTCGATTTACCAGGCTCACACCAAGTGACTAGCAGGCGAACGTCAACGCCTCGTGTGCGGCGTTTGAGCGAACGCTTCATAAAGTAAGGAGACGTTACATTGGCATCACAAACCAAGAAGTTAATTCTCGAGCGACATCAAGCGAACGCGGATCTCAACACAGCTCTGCTGGCGCAAGCCACGCGCGATGGCAAGGATCTCAGTGCCGATGAAATGCTCAGCCCAATCGACGAACAGATTATCGCTGGGGCATCAGCAGCAATGGAAGACGGCCAAACACATTATGTAGATGTGCCCGGCATCGCCCCCTTAAGAGCAGCCGTGGCGGAGCAAATCAACAATTGCGCCGGCAGCGCATACGGGCAAGGCAATATAATCATCACCGCGGGCATGCAAGAATCACGCTTTTTGACCATCCAGAAAATCGGTGAATTGTACGAGAGCATCGCCGTTCCCGCGGTCGTGCATCCGGGCGTACGCAAGGCATTAGGTGTGCGGCAATTGAATTTGCAGCAGCTGCCGGTAGATATAGCCAACGGCGGATTGCCATCCCTGCCAGACATTGCGGCAGCAGCCGCCAGCGGATGTCGCCTGTTTTATTTGGAATCTCCCACGCGCTTAAGCGGTGCTGCCTATTCCGCTGACGATGTCGCTGCCATCCACCAGATCATCAGCGACCATGATGCCGGCGTGATTTGGGATCAGGGTTTAGCGACCTGGATCGATGGTGAATACGCATCGATGGCGAGCCTGGACGCCAATTGCGAACGCAGCGCCACGATAGGAGAAGCCTGGCCCGGCATGGGTTTGGCAAGCTGGTTCATCGCATATATCGCTGCACCGGAAGAGTGGATACCCGCCATGCAATCGCAAAAGCAAATCATGGCGATCTGCACGAGCACTGCTGCACAATACGCCGCCTTGGAAGCAAGTAGCATCTATGCCGAATCGCACGATGGGCAACTGCGACAGTTGAGCAAATTGCGCGCTGAATTGCTGAACGTGGCTTACGAAGCCAATCTGGACGTGATTGCCGGCGCTGCGGTCAACATTCTCGCCTTGCGTATGTCCGCGGACAAACTCAATCAGTTGCGCGCTGCCGGATTTGATGTGGCTGATGGTAGCCTCTTTGGCGCGCCGAATGTGGCACGCCTCAATGTCAGCAATACGACCGCTGACGCATTGCAAGCACTTAGCTGAGGACGCAAAATGAGCGACAAGAAAAAACAAGGAACGAGCCTGCTTTATCAGTTGATCGGCGAAGCGCGTACCTATGACGATGTCATAATCATGGGACGCGGCGATCCGGATTTCGATACGCCGGCGCATATCGTCGCAGCCGCCAAAGATGCTATGATTCATCACCACGCCCAATACACACCGCCGCAAGGTTTGCTGTCTCTGCGGCAGGCCATCGCCGATCGTGTCAAGCGCGTCAATAATATCGATGTCGATCCCGAAACCGAGGTCGTGGTCACCAATGGCGGGCAGGAAGCGCTCTTCCTGATGGTGCTAGCTGTCATCTCACCTGGCGAAGAGATGATCGTTCCCGAACCCAACTACAATACGTACGCGGACTCACTCGCTTTTGCCGGCGGAAGCAAGGTCGAGATTCAGACTTATCCCGAGACCGCTTTCCGTGCCGATCCTGCTGAAGTGCGTCGAGCAATCAGCGATAAAACCCGGGCGCTTCTGCTCGTCTCACCAAACAACCCCGCCGCTAGTGTCATCTCGCCGGCAGATATGCAAGAGATGCTCAGCATCGCGCAGGAACATGATCTGATGATCCTGGCAGATGACATCTACGATCTCTTTGTCTATGACGATTTCGAACACATTAGCCCGGCTTCGCTGCCCGGCGGCAAAGAACGGTCGCTCACGCTCAATGCCCTCTCGAAATCCTACTCCATGACCGGCTGGCGCCTGGGCTGGATCGTTGGACCCGCAGATCTGATGGCGCGCGTAACCGAACTTAAAGCGGCGATCAGTGGCGGAACTTCTGTCATTTCGCAATACGCCGGTATCGCCGCGCTGACCGGACCGCAAGATGCGGTGGAAATGATGGCGGCTGCCTATCGCGAGCGCCGCCGCATGGTGTTGGATGCGTTGGATGCCATGGGCATGAATTATGGATTGCCACAAGGCGGGCAATTCGTCTTTGCCGATATCGGTTTCACGGGCATGGATAGCGCGGAAGTCGCGCAGCGGATGCTCACCGAGCAACACGTTCTGGCTTATCCGGGCTCGGCATTTTCCAAAGACCGCAAAGATTTTTTGCGTATGACCTTCCTGCAACCGGAAGATCAACTAAAAGAGGGTTTGGAACGCATGAAAACCGCCATGCAGAACATCATTGCGGAAAAACAATAGCGGATTCATTGTGGAAAACGGACATGGAAGATAGCTTAAAGGGCAAGGTAGCTGTCGTGATCGGCGCAAGTCACGGTTCGAGGTGTGCCGTAGCGGAAAACCTGGCTGCGGCTGGCGCGAATGTCGGCTTGATAGCGCGGCGTTCGGCCCCACTACAACAAGTTGCTGACAACATCAGCGCCAGTGATGGGCTGGCGAGCGTCTTCCCCATCGATGTCTCCGATCCGGCACAGGTATCAACGACTGCCGCCGGCATACAAAGTACGTTTGGACGGGCAGATATCCTGGTCAATAATGCCAGCATACCCGCGCCGCACCGCCTTGCCGAGTCGGATTTCGCCGACAGCGACGTGGTTATCGGCACCAATCTTTCCGGCGTCTTTTGCCTGACTCGCGCCCTATGGGATACGTTGGTAAACGCAGATGCGGCTTACGTTGTCACGATCTCGGGAACGGCCGGATTACGCGGTGGGGGCAGCCCGACTTATGGCGGCGCCAAGTTCGGCTTGACCGACTTGAATCATGCCACTGCCCAATCTGGCAAGGGTCACAAAATTCGTGCGACTATTCTCTTTCCGGGCGGTATCGACACCGGTTGGCGAGGCGCACCCATCGGCGTTAAGCCACGCAGCGAAACGATGGATGCAAATGTCATCGCGCAGAAGATCAGGCAATCGGTCACAAGTCCGCCGGAGTTCGTGGTCAACGAAGCCGTATTGAATCGTCTGGATCAACCCTTTATGTAAGGTCGTTTTTATGGCTTACGAAGTACAAGATCCATCTCTGGTTAATCATTATCCGCTGCAAACTTTGCACGATTTCTCGTTGCGATTCATGCAAGCTCTTGGCGCAACCACAGGAGAAGCCAAGATTATCAGCGATGGCCTAATGACCGCATCGCAATGGTGGCACCCGGGTCAAGGGCAAGGCTTGGAAAAACTCTTCCGTTATCATCGGCGCGTGAAAAACGGAGGCATACTAAGCAATGCTCCCATGCAATGGCTGCGGGACGCGCCCGCTTTTGCCTTGCTTGATGCGGCAAAAGGCTTCGGCTATGTTGCTGCACATCGCGCCATGTGCCGCGCTGTGGAAAAAGCGAAGACGGCTGGCATCGCCATGGTCGGTGTACGACACAGCAACCATTTCGGCATCGCCGGCTATCACGCTTTGACCGCCGCAAAAGCTGGCTTGATTGGCTGGTCATTTACCAATGCCAAAGCGGAAATGGCGCCTTGGGGCGCGGCGCAAGTTGTGCTGGGCACCAACCCTTGGGGTATTGCCATTCCAAGAGCGGAAAATCACGCTATCGTGCTCGATATGGCGCTGACGATGTCCGGCAAGGGCATGATGCGTTGGTATGAGCGCGAAGGTCGCCCGATGCCAGCCAATTGGGCGTTGACGCCTGCGGGTCAAGTCACGACCGATCCCTCCGCAGCGATGGACGGGCCGCTCTTGCCCATCGGCGAATACAAGGGCTATGGTCTAAGTTTGGTGACCGATGTCTTGGCCGGTGTCATGACCGGCGCGCTCTTCGGATTGAGCGTTTTCCAAGACGATCAGAATTTCGATGTCGGTCACATGATGATCGCCATTGATCCGGCAGCGTTAATGCGCAAAGAAGAGTTTGACGACCGGCTTGAGCTATTGATCAAGGAGATCAAGGAGACCGACCCCATAGATCCCAAGCGTCCCGTGCTGCTGCCGGGCGAAGTCGAATTCGGTCGCATGGACGAGAGAATGCAGAGCGGCATCCCGGTCTCGATAGAGACAGTGACCGGCTTGCGCGATCTGGCAGAAGACCTGGATGTGGAATTTACCCTATGAGAAATAGTGACAGAGAACAGGTCAACGTGAGATATAATGGTCGACCGATTCACAAATAGAATTACTCTTTTGAGGCCAATGTTATGAGCGAAAGCAAACAGATCTCGGTTAGTCAGCGGCGCGGACTCATCCCGGAAGACTTGATTAAATTCCGCTGGTTAGATCAAATCGAAATATCCCCCTCCGGCATACTGATCGCCTATTCAATCCGCCGTCCCGATGCCGCTTCCAACGGTTATATCTCCCATCTATACCTCTACGATCTGCAAACGGATAGCGCGGCGCGCCTTACCGATGGCGATTGCCAGGTATCAGCGATCGCCTGGAGCCGGGATAGCACGCGCCTGGCCTACAGCTATAGCGACAATGATTGTCATTCTATTCGAGTCATCAGCGTAGAAGACGACTTTGAAGCCATCTACACCACTGCCGGCGCCGCCATGACCAGCATTGATTGGTCGGCCGATGGCAGCAAACTGGCCGGCGTCCGCTGGACACCGATGCGTTCCGCCGATGACCGGGGACCCGTCGCCGGTATACCCAGACCGACGGTCAAGGTGGTGCGTCGTCTGCGATACAAGCAAGATGGCATCGGCTGGGTTCACGACCGCTTTGCCCAAATATGGGTGCTGGAACTTGAAACCGGCGATTTCGTACAAGTGACCCACAGCGAATGCGATTATTCCGCTCCAAAATGGAGCAATCGCGGCGACCGCATCGCTTTCGTCGGCATGGCGCGCGAGCAAAATACCAGCCTAGGCTACGGCCAAATCCTGATCTGCGACTACCCCGATGGCAGCCCTTATCTCCTGTTGCCCGAATGGCAAGGCACCGCCTTCAGCCCAGTTTGGGGATTCAACGACCGCTACATCGCCTTCGCCGGACACAACTTGCCGCCGCCGGTTAATCGTCGCAATTTCTGGCAGCCGCATCTCGCCGATGTCGCCGCCGGAACTGCCAGCAAACTTGGCGCCGATATCGATGAAGAAGTCGGCAATTATGCCGCCGCCGATCAGCGAGTCGGCCTCTCGAATGTGACTATGAAGTGGGCAGTTGGCGACGAATGGATCTACTTCCTGATGACCGAACAAGGCGCGACCAATCTCTACCGCATCAATACCAGCGGCAAATACGAGAAACTAGTCGGTGGCGACAGCGTGACCTTTGAGTACAGCCCGGCAAAGGGCGGCATGGTGGCTTACGGCCAAGCCGATCCCACCAACCCGGGCGAATTGTACGCCTGGCAAAACGGTCAATCACGAAAGCTGAGCAACCTCAACCCCTGGCTACGCGATCATAAGCTGGCAGCGCCGGAAAACTACTGGTACGACGGTGTCGATGATGCCAAGGTACACGCCTGGCTGATGAAACCGCTGAATTATGTCGAAGGGGAAAAATATCCGCTTGTCTTATACGTGCATTGTTCGATGTTCTCCTGGGATTTCAATCACGAATTCCAGGTTTACGCCAACACGGGTTATGCCGTCGGCTATTTCAATCAGCGCGGCACCACCGCCGGTTATGGACAAGCCTGGACCAAAGCCAGCGAAGGCGATCAAGGCGGAAAAGATTTTGAAGAGATCATGCTGGGCGTTGATGAGCTGGTATCGCGCCCGTATATCGATGGCGAGCGTATGGCTGTCACCGGCGGAAGTTGCGGCGGCTTCATGACCAATTGGGTCGTCGGGCATACCGATCGCTTTGCCGCAGCCGTAGCCCAGCGCTCTATCACCAATCAGGTCAGTTTTTTTGGCACCTCCGATATCGGACCCGAATGCACCGGCGGCGAGACCCGCACCGATCCCTGGCGAGATCTGGAGAGCAGTTGGCGGCAGTCGCCAATCGCCTATATCGCTAATATCAATACGCCGCTACTAATCATTCATAGTGACGAAGATCATCGTTGCGCCCTGGAACAAGCGGAGCAAATGTTCGCGGCGCTGCGTTGGCGAGGTAAGACCGTGGAATTGGTCATATTCGAAGGTGAGAATCACGGCCTTTCCCGCGGGGGGCGCCCGGGCAACCGCATTGAGCGGCAGCATCGCCTCCTGGGCTGGTTCAAAAGATATCTCGGGGTCATGCCCCGTGCAGTTAATATCGCAAACTGAAGGAGACAATGCATGTTAAAAGTAGGCAATTTACAAGCTCAAGCCGGGGAGAAAACCTTCGGCTATCTGGAAACAACGGCCTCGCGATCCGGTATACGGCTCGATATCCCGGTGCATCTGATTGCCGGTGCCGAGCCGGGACCAACCCTGATGCTGCAAGGGGCCATCCACGGTGCCGAGGTCATTGGCTCCATCGCGATTCTCGATTTCGTCAAAAGCGCAGATCCCAGCACGATGCGCGGCAATGTCATCGCCGTACCGGTGGTCAACCGCGCCGGCTTTGAGCTGGGCGAACGTGGCTCGCGAGTTGATGCCAAAGACATCAGCCGCCTCTTCCCCGGCAAAAAGGATGGTAGCGTCTCCGACCAAACGGCGTACATCTACTTTAAGGAAACCATCGCCCAAGCCGATGTCATGATCGATTTTCACGCCGGCGCCCGCACCGCCTACGAGCGTTATGTCTTGTTTGGTGCGGAGGATGATCCGGAAAATCCAACCAAGATCGAAAGGATCCGACGCAAACTGGTGGTGGCTTTTGGGTTGGATCAAGCGGCATTCTTCCCACCCGGGACCTTCGGCGCCAACACAGCCAAGAAAGCGATTGAAGACGCCAACACCACGCAAATCACTCTTGAATTTGGTGGTGGCACCGGCTGGTTCAAGAATGGCGAAGACAACGTGCGCGATGCCGAACGCGGCATCTGGAATGTCATGAAAGTCATGGGCATGGTCAATGGTGAACTGGAAGCCGACGGTCCGCTCTGCACCGTCTATAACGCCGGTGTCGTCATTTGGAAGCCGGCAGTGGATGGGCTTTTCATCCGCGACCGCAAATTCCGCGACGAACTCAAGGTCGGCGATGTCTACGGCAGACTAGTGGATCCTTACACCGGCGACTTGCTGGCGGAGATGCCGACGCCTAAAGATGGGATCGTCATCCCCAGCGGTCAGGAATGGCCCACCGTGGGCGCGACCTCAATTGGAATCCTCGGCACCATCGACCGCATCGAAGACCGACGCACGATGGACTTGTCCATCAACTTTGATTAATCCGATAGGAGCAGATAAAGATGAAAATTGGAACGATAGCAGCCAATCAAGGCGAAAAAACTTACGGATTCTTCAAAACTGGCGAGACGCATGGACGCTTCCCGGTACATATCCCGCTGCATCTGGTTGTCGGCGCAAACGACGGCCCGATGTTGGTGGTGCAAGCCGGCACAAGTGGCTTGGAAATCGAACCATCGCTGATCTTGCCCCACGTCGTCAAGGAGCTCGATCCAGCGAAGATGAAAGGAACCTTGGTGGTGGTTCCGCTGATGAATACCTCTGGCTTCGAATTCACTCAGATAAACAGCGCCTGGGACGACAAACATCTCAACCGCCTGGGACGCGGCAAGGCAGATGGCAGCGTCAGCGAGCAATTGATCCATCGCTACTATCAGGACGTCATCGCCGAGGCTGATGCATTGCTCGATATTCGCACCGGCTCGCAATGGAGTTATCACCATTTCGCCGCTGTCTATGAGGAGGGCGCTGTGGACAAAGCGAAGCAACTGGCGGTCGCCCTGGGATTGCCGCAGGTCGTTCTGGGCAAATCTGCCGAGCAATCTATGGCATACGAAGCCGCTACTGACGGCAAAACCGTCGTGGTTGCTTATACCGGCGGCGGACCTGGCTTGCGCGATTATCGCGATCGAGATCTTGGTCGTATGCGCAATGCCGTGCTAAACGCGATGCGACAGCTGGGCATGTTGGAGGGCGCGCTCGAATCCGATGTGGATAAGGTGGCTGTCATCAACAAACACACGTTAATCAGGCCCACTGGCGAACGGGGCTTTACCTTCATGGACAAGCAACTGCGTGGCACTCAGGTCAATGCCGGCGACAAGCTCGGCTACGTGCGGCATCCCTTCTCCGGCGAAATCCTGGAAGAGATCAGGGCACCGCGCGCTGGTGTCGTGGTTCATGCCGGCGCTTCTTGGCCCGTGCCACTGGAAGACGCGCTCCTGGCGCTCCTGGGCGACCTGGTGGAAGAGATCGACATTGGCTGATCAAATGGGCAGGCAATTGGCTATAGACGGCAGCAAGTCGGTAAACACATGATCATTGGTGTTTGGAACCGCAGCAGCTTCCGTATGCGGCAGTATCGTTGGTATTGGATGGCAAATGTGCTCGTCCATATCACCTATCTGCTGCAGGCGGTGGCACTGGCCTGGCATATGCTTGACGTGACCGACTCGGCATTTCAGGTTGGGCTGGTCGCCTTCGCCTATGGCTTGCCGCTGTTGGTTGTCTCGCCTTTTTCCGGTTTGCTGGCAGATCGCAGGAAGCGGCAGTGGGTGGTGCTATCTGCGCTGGCGGTCGCTGTAATGACCTCGGGGCTACTGGCGCTGCTGGTAAATGGCGGCAGTTCCACCTCGCTGCATATCCTGATCGCGTCCTGCGTCCTGGGTACATCCTTCGCCTTTTATGGGCCCGCGCGCATGGCATTGCTGCCAAACCTGGTGCCCGATGCGATGGTTTTTAATGCCACCACGGTGAGTTATGCCGGCACGCGCTTGATGGGCTTCTTCGGTCCGGTGCTGGCGGGCTACTTGCTGGAATTGACCGACATATCTGTCACGCTTTCCGTGCAAACAATTCTCTTTGCTATCGGCGCCTTCCTGTACTTCAAAGCGACCCACGACATGCCGTCTCCCAAGCGCAAGAATCAACCAAACGTCAATATCCTGAAAGGCTTCGCCGACATCATCAGCTACTTGCGAAAAGATCGGGCCGTTTTCGCTTTACTTCTGCTTAGCCTGGTTTTTGTTCCCTTTGGCATGCCCTACCAGAAACTGATGCCGATTTTTGTTGCCGAGGTGTTGGCAGAAGGACCGGCACTGCTCGGTCTCTTGGTTGGCTGTGCCAGCTTGGGTTCGGCGGTTTCCGGATTTGGTGTCGCAGCCATCGGCGAGGTTTACCCGAAGGGCTTGGCGATTCTGCTCTTTTCCATCGCCTTCGGAATCGGATTGGTCGTCTTCTCATTCATAAGCGATCCGACAGTGGCGCTGATATTGATATTTCTGATTGGTATCTTTTCCGGCGTCTTCCTGACCAATATCAATGTCTTGCTGTTGACACAAATCCCCGATGATCTACGTGGTCGTATGATGAGCTTGTGGAGTATGGTTTGGGGACTTATCCCGGTCTCCACTTTGATCGCCGGTTCAGTCGCCGAATATTGGGGTGTGGCCATCGTTCTTGCCGTGGCCGGCATCTGCGTCACGATAACCTGTGCCGTCATGCTGGCAAGTCGCTCGCCCTTATTGGATCTGTAGCTTTCTAGGATGTGATTAGACCATGGTGCTGTTGTTGCGCAATCACGAAATCCGCGGACTGATGGATATTTCCGATTACATCACAGCCGTCGAAGATGGCTACCGTGACTTCGGCATGGGCGCGGGTGTCGCATTCCCACGCGAGAATCTGTGGATCAAAGGCGAGAAAGGCGATAGCCACCGCGGAGGACATCTGCCTGCCGGCAGCAAAGCCTCCTTCAAATTCAAAGCGGGTCTGCTGCCCGGCTTGAGTGGTGCCGGTATAAACGCATACACTGCCGGCTTGTCTCAAGGCTTGGAAACCTTCATGTTCCTCTTCGACACGGATAGCGGCGCGCTGGCTGCAATTATGGAAGTGATGTATCTTAGTTGGCTCAAAACCGCCGCCGTCTCCGCATTGGCGACCCGCTATCTTGCACCGCCCGACAGTTCAGTCGTGGCGCTATTCGGCACCGGGCGCCATGCCCGCTCGCAGTTGTATGCGCTCACCAAAGTCACCAACATACAACGTGTTCAAGCTTACAGCCGTAACGGCGAAAAGCGTCGCGCCTTTTGCGAAAAGATGAGGGCGGAACTCGGCATTGAGGTGGTTCCTGTCGGCTCACCGGAAGAAGCGCTCCGTGATGCTGATATCGTCACCTCCATCACTACATCGCCAACACCTGTCTTTGACGGCAAGGACCTGCCGGACAAGACTCTACACATTAATGGTCTGGGCGCCCACTATCCGTGGGTGCGTGAGGTAGATGAATACACAGTACGCAATAGCCGCGTCTTCGTCGATGTATGGCAACAGGGCATAAGCGAAAACGGCGAAATCGCTATGCCGCTGGAGGCAGGCGTGATCGACCTTACGCATGTCAAAGGCGATCTGGGCGCGCTCGCTGCCGGCAAAGTTCCCGCGCGCACCGACGAATCCAAATGGACGCTCTTTCTCTCCGGCGGCACCGGCGTCGATGATATCGCTGTGGCGACCCGCCTTTATCAAAGCGCGCTTGAACGTGGCATCGGTACGGAATTCCAATTCAATCAACCTTATGAATTCGAGCTATGAGGAGATCATGCTGCTAGCGCACGAAGCGGGGGAAGTACATGGGAACAAAGTCGGTTTGTTTTACTGCGTCGCGCTCACCCGCAAATGGATGCCGGCGACGCGTTCGCGTTTGCTGAAACTATAAATGCTGCCACGATTTGATCATGGTTCTCTTGCTACATAATCACGAAATCCGCGGACTGATGGATCTTTCCGAATACATCACAGCCGTCGAAGATGGCTATCGAGAAATCGGATTGGGCACGGGCGCTGCGTTCCCGCGCGAGAACTTGTGGATCAAAGGCGAAAAGCGCGCCGATCATCGCGGAGGACATCTGCCTGCCGGTAGCAAAGCCTCCTTCAAATTCAAAGCCGCGCTTCTGCCCGGCTTGGGTGGCGCCGGCGTGCAAGCCTACACCGCAGGTTTGCCTAAAGGGCTGGAAACTTTCATGTTCCTCTTCGATACTGATACCGGCGCATTGACTGCGATCATGGAAGTGCTATATTTCGACTGGCTGAAAACGGCCGCGGTTTCTGCAGTGGCAACGCGCTATCTTGCGCCTGCTGATAGTTCACGATTGGCGTTGTTTGGCACGGGCCGTCACGCCCGTTCTCAACTCTATGCGCTGACCAAAGTATGCGCTATTCAGCGGGTCCTTGCCTATAGCCGCAACCCAGGCAAGCGCCGCGATTTCTGTGAAAAGATGAGCGCTGAGCTCGGCATTGAAGTGATTCCGGCCGAGTCGCCGGACGCCGCGCTACGCGATGCCGATATCGTTACCGCCATAACCACTTCACCATCGCCCGTATTCGCCGGCACCGCATTGCCTGATAAGCCTTTGCACATCAATGCCTTGGGCGCGCATTATCCCTGGGTGCGCGAGGTAGATGAACATGTCGTGATTAATAGCCGCGTATTCGTCGATGAGTGGCAGCAGGGCTTAAAAGAAAACGGCGAAATCATGATTCCGATGGAAGCCGGCCTCATTGACGAATCACATATCATTGGCGACTTGGGAGCCCTGGTTGCCGGTACGACAGCGGGACGCGAATCCGATACCAGCTGGACACTGTTTCTGTCCGGCGGGACGGGCGTTGAAGATGTGGCGGTGGCGACGCGCCTTTACGAAAAAGCGAAGCAACGCGGCATCGGAACAGAATTCCAATTTAATCAACCGTACGAATATGAATTGTAAGGAGCATACCATTAATGTTAACTCACGATGCACTTAAGCGAGACACAGCAAGGCGGGTCAAGCGCCTGCAAGCCATGATGAAGGAACAGGACCTCGCTGCCCTGATCATCACCGGGCAGGCGATGCCGGGTGGCATGGGCGCCATCCGCTATATCACGCACGCCCATCTCTGGGGTGGCGTCGCGTATGCCGTCCTTGGCGCCGACGACCCCCACCCCTGGCTGCAGGTTTGGAGCTCCTACCAAGCGGTCTGGAGCCGCAACGAAACCACCACCCTGCCCGAGCGCGTGCTCTCGCCCTATGAAGACATCGTCGCCGCTACCGCGGACACCGCCAAGGATTATGCGACCAGTAGCAAACGCATCGGCATGGTCAACATGAACAAGCTGATGAGCCTGGGCACTTATAATGCCTTCGTCCGCGAGCTCGACGGATACGAGCTGGTCGAGGTCACCGCGGACTTCGATGCCATCCGCCAAATCAAATCGCCTTTTGAGCTGGAAGCGATCCAGCAGAACGGCGCAATTCTCGATTCTGCCATGGATATCTTCAAGGACATGGCGGGGGTCGGCGTGCGCTATTGGGATGCCTGCGCGGCCGTAGAAGGCTATATCAAATCTTTCGGGGCTTTCTGGGGCCGGACTAAGCTCGCCCTCGATGGCACACCCTACACCGTGCCGACGCCCAAGGATCTACGCATGGGGCGCGACGATATCATCAACTTCGAGATCGTCTATGAATCGCCCTACGGCTACTGGCTGGAGATGACGACCGTTTTCTCCTTCGAGCCGCTGCCGGCGGAGTCGCGGGCGCTGCTGGATGGCTATCTGGCGGCAGTCGAGGCTTCATCAACGCAGGCCAAAGCGGGCAATACCTACCGTGATATTTCCGACGCCAACGACAAGGCACTGCGTGATCGCGGCTTTCCGGTCGACGGCAAGCACACGCCCGATTGCCATAGCACCGGACTCGATGGCAGCGATGGACCCAACTCCTTTGGCGCACCCGATTTTGTGCTGAAGCCGAATATGGTGCTGTCCTATCATCCGGGTACCGTGCTGGAGAACGACCGCGGCTTCCTGATCTCGGACAATTTCCTGGTCACGTCCGAGGGCGCCTTCCGGCTCTCGCCGCATCATGCTGACCGTTACTACATGCAGCTGGACGCCTAGAACAGAGGAACGACCGTAATTGTATGGGCGACCCAATGGACAATGTTGAAAAACTTGATTGAGATATAATAAGATTATAGCTCAATCACAAGTAAGTGTGAAATGTCATTGAAACAGTCCTTTCCAGGCGAGATTCCCACCACAACCCGTGAGGTAGTCGACGCTTTATTGCCAGCCGATAGTGTATGTCGCTTGCTCGGTGACAAAGCCGAGGAGATTTTCGATGAGAGCGCCTTGGCGAGGATGTATCATCAGACCGGTCGCGGCGGGATCAACCCGGTACTGCTATGTTTTGTGCTGATCCTGCAATTTTTGGAAAAGCTGCCTGATCGCGAGGCAGCAGAGATGGCAAGGATGCGCATGGACTGGAAGTATGCGCTACGACAGGCGCTCAATTGGAAAGGCTTCGACTATTCAAGTCTCTGCAATTTTCGCAAACGGCTGCATGCCCATGATCAGGAATATGTGATGTTCGAGCAGGTACTGAAGTATCTGCAGGAGATGGGTTTTCTTAAGTCAAAGCGTCAGCGGACAGATGCGACGCATGTATTGGGAGCGGTGGAGCGCATCAGTCGCTTGGAATTGGTATGGGAGACGCTGCGTTTGGCCTTAGGCGCATTGATAAACGCCAATGCCAAATGGGTAATCGGGCAATTGCCATCGGCTTTTGTAAGTCACTACAGTCAAAAGCGCGGGGATTATCGTTTGAGCAAAGCACAAGCCGAGCAAGCGATGGTGGATGCGGGAGGAGATGGTTTCTGGTTGCTGTCGCAAATTGAGCGTTTCGGTTCAGCGGAATGGCAAGATTTGCCTGAGATTGTCTCGCTTCGTCAGGTGCTGGAGCAGCAGTTTGATGACGGCGATGGTGACGGCAGTTCGGGAGTGAAAACGAAAGCCAATATCGATGTTAAAGGCGATGTGATTAGCTCGCCACATGACAGTGCAGTCCGCTATAGTCGAAAGAATAAAGTGACGGAATGGACTGGCTACAAAGCGCAGGTGACGGAGACGGTGGATGGCGACTTGCCGATCATCACCGACATAGGGATTCATAGCGCCATTGAAGCAGATGGCTTGGCGCTGGGAGCGATTCAAAGGCGCTTGGGGCAGCGCGGCTTGTTGCCGGAAAAACAGTATGTGGATCAGGCCTACTGCAACGGCAAAACGCTGCAAGACAGTGAGCGAAAGGGGCTTGATCTGCGCGGATTTATAGGCAGCAATTCGCGCAAGCCGGTGGGCTTTCGTCTGGAAGATTTTGACATTGATCTGGAGAAGCGGCGAGCGCACTGTCCGGCGGGCAAGACGGCCTCCACTTTTAATCCCTCGTCACAGCCCGATGTCGGCTGGAATGTCCGCTTTGGCAAGCAATGCCAAGACTGCCAATTCAATCGCTTGTGCACCAGCGAGAAACGCGGTCGCAGCCTGGAAATTTCGCCTTATCATCAACACTTGACAAGACGCCGACGAGAGCAGGCGGACGCTGCTTTTGTCAAAGAAATGCACGCCCGCGCTCGGATTGAAAGCACAATTTGTGAACTGGCGCGGAAACATGCATTGAGGCGAAGTCGTTATCGCGGTCAAAACAAGATTCAATTACAAGCGGCATTCACCGCAACAGCGGTCAATCTGAAGCGCTTGGCAAGGTATCTTGCCCAAGGCATTGATTCTTTTGCGCTGCAATTCCCAGCAATTCATGCATTTTGAATCCAGTTTTTCAACAGTGTCCAATGCGTCGCCCACATGCGCAACATATGGCGACAGGAGCGAATCTATGAAAAATCAAACTGCTGTTTCGATCATCGGCGATTACGCCGCCGCCCGAGAGTTCACTGACCTATCTGATTTAACCGTCACCCGCGCGCGCCAGGTCGTGCTCGATTTCATCGGCACCATGCTTGGCGGTTATCAGACTCGGCTAGGCAAACTCGCTGCCGATTACGCGTCCGAGATGCTTCCTGGTGACGAGGCAACAATAACGGGCGACGGCCGCCGCAGTTCGGTAGAAGGCGCTGCTTGGGCAAATGCCGTAATGGGCAAGTATCTCGGCATGGACGACTCGCATAGCACCGCCGGTCATGTGGCCTCACAATTGGTGCCGGTCGTTCTGGCGCTGGGCGAAAAACTGCAACTTAGTGGCGAGCAAATCATCAAGGCACTCGCTCTCGGATATGACGTCATGGATATGATCCACCCGGCAGTTGATGCCTGGCAGCGCGAACGCGGGCTCGATCACAAAGGCCAATCCGGTAGCCTGGCAAGCGCTGTGACTGCCGCCGCCGCTATGGAATTGCCCGCCGACAAGATCGCTCATGCCCTCGCCTTGTCGATGGATATGGCTTGCGGCACCGAGCAATATGTTTACGATGCCGGCGCCTGCGATACCAAAGATCTGCTGGCGGGTTATGGCGCGCGCAACGGCATCTACTCGGCGAAATTGGCGGACTTCGGCTTCCGCGGCCCGCCCGGCGCACTCGACGGCGAATACGGATATTTCCACGCTTTCGGACCCGGATATGATGCCTCCGTCCTGGATAAACTCGACAATCAAGCCTTGGCGCGCACCGGCTTCAAACCCCATGCCGGCTGCCGTCATGTGCATTCCTGCGTCGATGCTGCACATGCGCTGCTGAAAAGGGGGCAGCCCGATCTGAACGCGATAACCTCTATTGAAGTCGATAGCTATCTTGAGGCGATCACGCCCTCGTTCCGCGTCAATTACCATCCGCAGACTGTTGGACAGGCCGGCTTCAGCTTGCCGGTCACTGTTGCCGTCATCCTGACGCGCGGCACTTGGTTCCGCGAAGACATCGAAACCTTCGACGAACCTGAAGCCCTGCGCTTGCGTCACCTGGTCAAGGTCGGTCTCGATGAAGCGATACAAGACGTACATCCGCTGAAGAATGGCTGCGAAGTCCGTATCGCTACTGATGACGGCAAGCTATACAAAGGCCGCGTCGAACATGCCAAGGGCGAGCCGGAAAATATGCTCAGCGATGCCGAATTCGAGGGCAAATTCCGCTACCTGGTGGGGGATTCACTGCCCGATGAGCAGATCGCGCATCTTCTCGATCGCGTCAGCCAACTGGAGCATCTCGACGATATTGGTGAACTCGTCCAACTGACCGTGCCCGCGAAAGTTGCGATCTAACAAGACATGAAGATCACGAAAGTCGTCGCCACCATCGTCAATATCCCGCGCCGCCGAGCGTTGAAGACCGCATACGGTGTCTCGCCGACAACCAACACTGTCGTCGTACAAGTGTTGACCGACGAGGGCATCACTGGCATCGGGCAAACGGTGGCGCCCGCGCCCTGGGGCGGCGATACTGCCGAGGCGATCAAAATCACCATTGAAGCCTATCTGCAGCCAACGCTCCTGGGCGAAGATCCCTTTGATATCGAGCGGCTCTTCATGCGCATGCACAAGGCCATGCGTGGCGCAAACAACGCCATAACCGCCCTCGACTTCGCTCTCTGGGATATCAAGGGCAAGGCTTTGGCTGTGCCGGTATATCAACTGCTGGGCGGCGCCTTCATGCCCGGCGCGGTACTACATGCCTTCGTCGAACGCGAAGCGCCCGAAGCCATGGCGGAGCGAATCGACGAATTAGCCGCGGAGGGTTGGAATTGGTTCAAAACCAAGATCGGCTTTACTGTCGACGAAGATGTGGCTTGGTATGGCAAACTTCGCGATTCCGTGGCAGATTCGATTCGTTTTCAATTGGATGGCAATACCGGGTATACTCTTGGCGATGCCGTTCAGGCATTGACACAATTGGAAGCCATGGGCAGTGTCGGATTGTTTGAGCAGCCGGTGCGGCATCTGGATGAGATGGCGGTGTTGGCCACGCGCTTGAGAACGCCTTTACAGGCCGATGAAGCGACATCCGGCCCGCGCAGCGTTTATGAGATCGCGCAGCAGCGAGCGGCCCACGTCCTGCATTTCAAGGTCCATCGCTATGGCGGCTTGCTGCAGGCGCAACGCATGGCTGCAATCGCCGAGGCGGCCGGGATGGAGATCTCAATCGCGCCTTACTTCGATATCATCGCGGCAGCTGTGGCGCATCTGGCAACCGCGACGCCGATCGCGAAGTGGCCGGCAGGCTTCTCCGACATGACCGATTCCATTCTCGCTGAGCCTTACGAGCCGGAAGGTCAAGTCCTGAAGCCGCCACCGGGTATCGGCTTGGGTGTGGCAATTGATCAAGACAAACTAGAGCACTATGCAAGTCTAGTGTGAGTTTATTTTGGGGGATTAGGACAGTAATCAACTGAAAAGGGAGGTGATTATCGCTAAGGAACTTTTGGGACACATCAATTACATTCGCAGCAAGCAAATCCATTAAGGAGCAAATCGTGAAAACAGCAAGACTTCTTGTCCTATTTAGCCTGATCTTGATGATAGGCGCTTTGGCCTTTGCGCCGGCAACAGCACAGGACGACATGTCCGAATTCGTCTTCGCCCATGGCGGGCCCATCCGTCCAATGGATGCGCATTCGCACTGGTACGGCTCCACCCACTGGCTGACAAATCTGCTCTACGACTGCTTGATCTGGCGCGCCGCCGAAGGTGGCAGCTACGTCCCGCAAGCCGCCTCCAGCTGGGAAAATGTCGATGATACCACCTGGCGTTTCCACTTGCGCCCAGGCGCCACCTTCCACAATGGTGAGCCACTTGATGCCGAAGCTGTCAAATGGAATATCGACCGCGTCCGCGAGCCAATCGGTGACATCCCCTTGTATAAGCAATGGGAATTCGTTAACGAGGTTATCGTAGTCGATGACGTTACCGTCGATATCGCCACCAACGGACCCCAGCCCTACTTCGAAAATGACGTCAGTTATAACGGCTGTGAATTGCTCCCGCCCGATTACTTCGAAGAAGTCGGCCAAGAAGAGTTTAACCGCAACCCCGTCGGCTCCGGTCCTTACCAGCTCGTTGATTTGAGTGAGAACGATCGCTACGTCTTCGAAGCTTGGGACGGATACTGGGGAGGGCGCCCCGAAGTTGATCGTGTGATCTACCAGGTCATTCCTGAACCGTCGGCGCAAGTCGCTGCGCTTCTGGCTGGACAAATTGATATGATCACCGGCGTACCCGTGCCCGATCGTCCTAACCTCGAAGCCACCGAAGGCATCACTTTGCTCACCGAGACTGCTAACCGCATGCACCACCTCTACGTCCGCGTCGAAACTGAAAGCGGCGCTATGTCAGATACCTTCCCCGGCTTTGAGCCGGCCACCCTGGATATCAATGTACGTAAAGCCGTCACCCATGCGCTTGACCGTCATCTGCTCGCGGATGTGCAAGGCGCGGCCAGCGCCCGCTTGGCGCGCGTCTGCTCCTACTATCCAGAAGGCTTTGCCGATCAATTCGCCGATCCGGACGTGATCTCCGACTTCTACGATCCCGACAAGTCTCGCGAGTATCTGGCAGCCGCCGGTTACGCTGAGGGCGAAGGTCCGACCATTTATTTCGACGCGCCCACCTTCCAGCTGGGTAACGAAAAAGAAGTTGCCGAAGTCGCTGCCGCCTTGCTGGAGGATGTCGGCTTCAATGTGGAACTGACCGTGGGTGAAACTTCTGCCTTTAGTGTCGACATCTCGCGCGGCGGCAATAACCGCGATCTGATGATGGTGACGCTCGGCTGCGGTCCGTCGCTGCTGCCACTCTTCTACCAATGCGGCTGGCAACAATCCAATTACAACGTCTGTATCGAGGAGTGGGACGCGGTGGCGCAGAAGATCTTGCGGACAGTCGACAACGACGCCCGCCTTGCCCTTTGGGAAGACTGGTGGGGATTCTATATGGATTACACCCAAACGATCACGCTCTACGAGATCACCAACGTGATGGCGCTGAACACCGCAGAATTCGAGTTCACGCCGCGTAAAGACGGCTGGATGACCTTCCGCGATCTCAAACTCGTGGACATGTAGTCCAACCTAACCGCAAATCTTATATTGAAGGGGCGATCCTGTGGGTCGCCCTATGGACCGAGAATGATGCTTAATGGGCGACTCATCGAGTCGCCCCTATTGACAAATGACTCTTGTGAAACAGGCTTAACGCTAAACCATGACCGATTTTGTCATCACCCGATTTCTGCAGCTCGTTGTGACCATGTTCATCGTCTCGCTGCTGGTCTTCTTCATGGTACGCCTGCGCGGGGATCCGATCCTGGTTATGGCGCCACCCATGTTCGATCAAGAGCAAATCGACCATTTGCGCGCCGCCTGGGGCTTTGACCGTCCGCCGATCGAACAGTACATCACCTTCTTGCGCAAAGCCGTCAGCGGCGATTTTGGCACGTCCTTTCTCGCCAAACGGCCCGCGATGGAAGTGATCATTGAGCGCATGGGAAACACCTATCTGCTCGCAGCCGCCTCCGCCAGTATCGGCCTCACCATCGCCATTCCTCTAGGCATACTTTCCGCGTTGAAACGAAACAGCCTGCTCGATTTTTTCAGCACTATCATGGCATCATTGGGTACTGCCATGCCCAGCTTTTGGCTAGGACTCATGCTTATCATCGTCTTTTCTGTACATCTGCGTATGTTGCCGGCTTTTGGCGCCTTGGAACCAAAGTCCATCATCATGCCCTCGGTAACCCTCGGCGTCGGTATGGCGGCGCGCCTCTCCCGACTGACCCGCTCGGCCATGCTGGAAGTGCTCAATCAAGACTACGTTCGCACCGCGCACAGCAAAGGCTTGAAGCAGAATACCGTCGTTAGCCGGCATGCCTTGCGCAACGCGCTAATCCCTATCGTGACTGTCTTCGGATTGCAGCTCGGATGGCTCTTGGGCGGGTCGGTAGTCGTAGAAAGTGTATTTTCCTGGCCCGGGCTTGGGCGCTTGATGATCGAATCCATCAACGTGCGTGACGCTACTGTCGTACAGGCCGGGCTATTCTGGTTCTCTTTGACATTCATCCTGATCAATTATGCCCTGGATGCCATTTACGTTCTTATCGACCCGCGCATCCGATTCAATTAGAGCTGGCGAATGGAAACACCTGCAAGCAACTCGTTTTCGGCTGACCACATTTCGACCTTGCCTCCACAGCGCAACCTGCTCTTTCGCATTGGATCTGCGCTTGTTAGGAGCCCGGTCGGCATGGCCGGCACAATTATCGTCGGCTTCGTCGTGTTGATCGCCATCATTGGTCCTTTGATTAGCCCCCATGGACCGGTCGATCACAATTTGCGCGCGCGCTTCCAACCGCCACAGTACAGCGACAGCACCGGCACGTATACGCTTGGCACCGACCAACTCGGCCGTGACATCCTGAGCCGTATCATCGCCGGCAGCCGCGTCTCGGTCCTGGTCGGCATCGTCTCAGTGATGATCTCGGGCACGATAGGCGTAGTCTACGGTCTGGTGAGCGGCTTTTTCGGTGGCTTTCTCGACACGGTTATGATGCGCATCGTTGACGCAATCCTGAGCATTCCCTTCATTGTCCTGGTCGTCGCCATCTCTGGTGTGGTGGGCGCCGGCTTGCTCACGCTGATCCTGATCCTCGGTTTGGCCGGCTGGGTAACATACGCGCGCGTCATCCGCGGAGAAGTACTCAAGGTCCGCGAAATGGAATACGTCATCGCCGCCTATGCCCTGGGCCAAAGCCGGCTGAACGTGATGTTTCGTCACGTCTTGCCCAATGTGATTTCGTCCGCCATCGTTTTGGCTGCGGTACAAGTCGCCGTGACGATTCTCGCAGAATCGTCTTTGAGCTTCCTGGGCTTGGGTGTCAGAACGCCGACCGTCACCTGGGGGCTGATGCTGGCGGACGGAAAGGCCTATATCAATAGCGCCTGGTGGATGACCACTTACCCGGGCATCGCCATCACCATTACCGTTTTGGGTGTGGTTTTCCTGGGCGATTGGCTGCGCGACCTTCTTGATCCCAATATCCGCGGACGAGCTTAGGAGATTATGATGTCAGAATCCAAGGTTGTTAGAGTCTTGCGGTCTCGTGCCACCGAGACCCATCAAAGCCTTCGAGATGAAATTATGGCGGCGCTAGAATCGATTATATTTGACTCGTATCAAAATACCTTTACTATTCGTGCCGAACTCGAAAGGGCATTTGCTAACGAAGCCGGGCAAAACTTTGCCGTTGCGGCTCATTCCGGCACAGTTGGCTTATTCCTGGCTTTGCGGGCCTGCGGCATTGGAGATGGTGCCGAAGTGATCACCATTGGCAACTCCGATATTTCCACCACCGGCGCGATTAGTCAATGTGGGGCAACACCGGTCTTATGCGATGTTTTGGCAAGCGATTATACGATCAATCCGGAACTTGTCGAAAGTTTGGTCACCGAGAAAACCCGCGCTGTTTTGCCCGTTGATCTACATGGTCATCCCGCCAATGTTAAGCTGTTAAGACCGATTGCCGACCACTATAACTTGAAAATTGTGGAAGATGCCGCTTTGGCGTCGGGTGCATTCGATTATGGGGTGCCTGTTGGCGGCTTTGCCGATGTCACGATGTTTAGTTTTTCGGCCTTCAAACCTCTGGGTAGTGCCAGCAATGGGGCAATGCTTGTCACCAGTGATGAAGAAATCCATGACAAACTTCGTCTATTGGTAGGATATGGACATGATCCGATTAGAGCCGATGTCAAGGTCGGCTACCAGAATTATGTTGAAGAAGGATACAATGTCCCGCTTGATGGCCTGGAGGCGGCCCTGCTTTCGGTAAAGCTGCCTTATCTGAAGGAATGGACAAAAAAGCGCCGCGCCATTGTCGCAGTCATAGAAGCGGGCTTGGCGGACACATCGGCGAGAACACCAAGTTTCCGGGCGGATTCCGCCCCAACTTTCCGATCTTATGCTATTTGCGTAGACCGACAATTTGAAGTCTTTCACGGACTCAGAAAAGCCGGGATTCAAGCAACAATGAGTTATGCGCCACCTATTTACCAGTATTCGGTTTACGCAGGCAAGTTTCCGAATTCTGGCGAGTTAAAAGTGACCGATCGTTTGGCAAAAGAACTGGTCAATCTGCCGGTCACACCGGAATTCACAAGCGAAGATACGGATTATATGCTCGAGGTACTGCGAGACCTTCTGTAAGATACTTGAAAAGAGTTGATGATGATGAGCAAAATGAATCTGATTGAGCAAATCACCGATTACAGCCTCGGCCTGCGCTACCAGGATATCCCAAGAGAAGCAGTGGAAATGGCCAAGGTGATCGTCTTTGATTCCATCGGCACCGGATTGGGCGGTTATCAACGCGATTTAGGACAGAAGGCCGTCCGCTACGCCAATCGCATGATGCCCGGCGATCAAGCAACGCTGCTGGGTTCGGGACAAGGCTCCTCGCTGGAAGGGGCGGCATTTGCCAACGGCGTGATGATCAAGATCCTCGGCATGGACGACTCCCATCGCTCGGCCGGGCATATTGCCTCGCAGGTGGTTCCAACCGTATTGGCAACCGTGGAAACGTATCAAACTAGCGGCGAAGAGTTAATCGTCGCCATCGTCGCCGCTTATGACTTTGCAGTGCGCGTTGGCAGGCAGGTACGCCCTACGCAGCGAGCACGTGGTCTCGACCTTAAGGGCACGGTAGGCGCGATTTCCTCAGCGCTGGCTGCGGCGCGCTGTGCCGGTTTCGACCGCGAGCAGACCCTCAATGCCGTGGCGCTTGCCGCAGATTTGTCCTCCGGCACAGAGCAATATGTTTACGAAGGCGGACGCTGCGATACCAAAGATTTGATCGCCGGCTTCGCGGCACGCAATGCGATCTTCGCGCTGCAACTTGCCGAATCCGGGTTTTATGGTCCGCATGGCGCCCTCGACGGCGAATACGGTTTCTTCAGCGCCTTTGGTGATGGCTATGACGACAACATGTTCGCTGACCTGGGCAGCGATTTTGCCATCCTCGGTACTGGCTTTAAGCCTCATGGCGGCTGCAGGCACACGCATCAAGCCATCGACGCCGTGCAAGCGATCCTGCAACAAAATCCGCTCGATACCTCCGCTATCGAAAAGATCGAGCTGGGCACTTACGCCTACGCCACAAAACCTATCTTCCGCGTAGATCCCAATCCGCCCTCACGCGAGGTTGCCGGTTTGAGCATACGTGTATCCACCGCCGTCGCCTTAAGACAAGGCAGCGCCTGGCCCCACGACTTCGCCACTTGGGACGAACCCGAAGTGCGGCGACTGCGCAACTTGATCGATGTGCAGGTTGATCCGGAAATCGAAGCGCGCTATCCACAGCTCAACGGCTGCCGCTTGAGCATTACTCTTAGAAATGGTGAGACGCGTCAAGTCTTCCTGCCCAATATGAAGGGCGAGCCAGAATTTCGCATGAGCCAGGCAGAGCTGCGCGAGAAATTCCGCGTGCTGACACGCGATCTCTTCGACCAAGACCGCGCTGAACAGATCTATCGGCATTGTATGGAATTGGAAGCTATGGCAGACATTAGCCAATTGCTGCAACTGTGCGCCGAAGGAGAGTCGCTGGCGGTCTAGCTTGGCCCATTCTCATCCCGGCACATGACATACCAGCAAGCGCCTTGCGACCTTACGAACTCGCAAACGTAATAACCCGCAGTCAAGAGTGATGTCATCGTCTCTCGCAAGTGAATCTGCCAGCTTTTGGCGAGTTCGATATCCTTCTGTTTCAGCGTGGCGATGTAGGCCGGCATTTCGATGGCATAGCGAGCTTGATTGAAAGCCGCGGGCTGCACACGCCGCAGCACACCCGCATCGTCGACATATACCAGCTTTGTGTTGCCTGATTGACATGCGCTCGCTGTTGCGGGCGCACCTTGCGCCAATTCCGTGACACGCGCATCGTCAAGCTGCCATTTCGCTTCCAGGCGGTCGCTGGCCAGGCCCGCGTTGATACCGTCCTGCATCTCGCCATAATGATTGACAGAATAATAATGAGCAGTTGTGCCCAGCCGATTGAAGTTGAAGTTGGCATTGCCGCTCTGCATCGGGTCAAAAGTCCACGCCATCACGTGATAGCCGTTAGCCAATGCCCATTCCCGCTGCGTTTGCTTTAGCGCAAAGCCTATGCCCTCACCCTGAAACTCGGGCAGAACAGCCGTCATATGCGACCACAACCACAATTCACCGTGGCGTTTCGCTGCCATGCCAAAGCAAAAGCCGATCATCCGCTCGCCCACTTCGGCAGCATGTACACTGCCGCCAGTATGTATGGCGGCTTTCATGGTATGAGGTGAGGTGCATTCGTGGCCGCGCATCTGCCAGACCGCCTCCTGTAATGCTACCGTCGCATCCAGATCTCGCATGGCATTTAATTCACGGATGCTGACCTTCGCTGACATGTTTCCCCACAAATGCGCTAGGTGGACGCTGGCAATAATAGCAAGGCACTTTGCAAAAGGCAAATAGCGGCACAATATTTTACATTCAGGCACTGCCAACCTATAATTATTTAGCTAACCGTCAATACTAGGCAAATTCATGAATATGCGAGATGGCCTTTCCGCCTCCGTCCTCGATACCATCGGTAATACGCCGCTAGTGCAATTGTCTCGTATGGTATCGTCGCTGGATGGTCAGATCTTCGCCAAACTGGAATATCTTAACCCCGGTTTTTCCAAGAAAGATCGCATCGCCAGGCAGATGATTGAAGATGCCGAAGACAATGGTGATCTTCGCCCGGGCGATACCGTTGTCGAATTGACCAGCGGCAATACTGGCACTGGCTTGGCGATCGTCTGTGCTGCCAAGGGCTATCGCTTTGTAGCGGTGATGTCGCGCGGTAACTCGCTAGAACGCGCCAGAATGATGGCAGCCCTGGGCGCAGAAGTTGTCCTGGTCGACCAATGCCCCGGTTCATCACCAGGTCAGGTCTCCGGGGCCGATCTGGCTCGCGTGGAAGCACAGGCGCAAGAAATTACACGGGAACGCGGAGCCTATCGCGCCGATCAATTCCACCTGGAAGGCAATCGACGCGCCCACTACCGACACACAGGGCCGGAAATAATGCGGCAATCCGGCGGCATTGATGCCTTCTGCGATTTTATCGGCAGTGGCGGTTCCTTTGCCGGCTGCGCCCAATACTTCAAAGAATGCGACCCGTCGATTCAATGTTATGTCGTCGAGCCTGCCGGCGCCGCAGCCTACTCCGGCCAAGCCGTCACGCGAGCTAACCACAGGATTCAAGGCGGCGGTTATTCCATGACCGAGCTCCCGCTGATCAAGCGCGATCTTGTGGACGGTTACTTGCAAGTCAGCGATGATGACGCCAAGACAATGACACAACGTCTGGCGCGGGAAGAAGGCCTTTTTGCCGGATTCTCTTCCGGTGCCAACCTCGCCGCTGCCAAGCAGTTGTTGCGCGGACGGCATCAGGGGCAACGCATTGCCATCCTGCTTAGTGACTCCGGCTTGAAATACCTGAGTACCGATCTCTGGGCATGTATCCCTCAACAAAACCTTGAAGAGACACAAAATAGGGGCCAGCGAAATGATGAATGACAACGACTCGCGCGACGATATCGTCCGTTGGATACGCCACAACCATGAATCCCTGTCGCCAAGCCAGCAGAAAGTCGCCGAATTTTTGCTCAAGGGCGGCATCAATGTCGTCCACATGACAATCACCGAAATCGCCAATGCAGTCGGGGTTAATTCATCCACTGTCGTACGCACTGCTCAAGCGCTCGGCTTTGAAGGCTTCCCCGAATTGCAATCGGTATTGCGCAGCCAGTTCCTGATTCAAGCCAAAATCGCACAGCGAATGCAGATCGGTTCGCAAGCATTGATCGAAGACCTCTCAACCGGCGAACCAGAGAATCAGCATCTGCTCAACGCTGTGCTGCGCGACGAAGTACAGACCCTTCTCGATCTGCCGCAACACGTGCCGACTGACATTTTCGACCGTGCTGTGGATATGGTGGATCGCGCCAAACATGTCTACATTATCGGTTTGGGCGCATCTTTTCCCTTGGCGCACTATTATGGCATCGTGCTGCGCTATATCCGTCCCCTTACCACTGTGCTGACGCCGGGCATTGATCCTATCCCAACGCAATTGACACCACTCACCGAAGGCGACCTGATATTTTCCTTCTGCTTTGCCCGTTACACCCGGGAGACTCTTACAGTGATGGACGTGGGTCGGCAACGCGGCGCATCGGTTGTCACTGTCACCGACAGCCATGTTTCGCCGGCGGCCAAACGCGCCGATCTCGCTTTGATTGTGCCCTTTCGCTTGCGTTTGTACAGCAATACGGTCGTGCTTTTTGCCTTGCTCAATGCCATCCTCGGCGCACTCTCGCTGCGTTATCCGGAAAAGACGCGCGCTCGCCTCGATAGCCTAGAGGATTTGTACCTGCAATTCAATCTCTTGACCTCGGAAGACGATTAGGCTTAAGCCCGAATGTTCGGATCGAGAGCATCGCGCAAGGCATCGCCGATGATATTCAGTATCAGCACCACCAAGGTGATGGTCATGCCGGGGAAGACGGCGATCCACCATTGTGTTCGCAAATAACTACGCCCGTCAGCCAACATCGCGCCCCACTCCGGCGTCGGCGGGCTGACGCCCAAGCCGAGGAAACTCAAGCTTGCGCCAGTCACTATCGCCCCGGAGATGCCCAAGGTGGTGACCACTATCATCGGCCCCAAGACACCCGGCAATACATGAAAAAACATAATCCGTAGCGATCCGGCACCCATGCTACGCGCCGCCATTACATATTCCATTTCGCGGATGGACAGCGTAATGCCACGAATGAGGCGAGCATAAGTCGGCAAGGAAAAGAAGGCGATAGAAATGATCACATTATCCATATTCGCGCCGAGCAAGCTCACCAGCCAAATCACCAGGATCAAGCCGGGAAAAGCCAGGATCAAGTCCATCACCCGCATAATAACGTTATCTAGCCAACCACCAAAGAAGCCGGCGGCCAAGCCCAGAGGCGCGCTCACCACCGTTGCCAGGGCAATTGACAGGAAGCCAACCCGCAAGGACACGCGCCCGCCATATAAAACCCGGCTCATGATGTCACGACCCAGTCTGTCGGTTCCGAAAGGATGCAAGAGCGAAGGACCCTGATTGCGCTCAGGAGTATTGCGTTCGATAGGATCATAAGGTGTAACCTGCGGGGCAAAGATGATAGCCAGCACGATCAAGACCAGGCAAGCGACACCAGCAACCGCCACGCGATTCCCAACAAACTTCAAGACCACCAGCGTATACAAACCGGTGGGACCCTTGCTGCCCGGCAGGTCACTCATCGCGCAAACCTATTCATAACGGATCCGCGGATCAACAAAGGCATAGATAACATCGACGATTAGATTAACAAATACAAAGGAGGCCGCGACCAGGATCACCGCACCTTGAATCATGGGATAATCGCGGTTGGAAATGGCATCAATCGCCAGCCGTCCCACACCGGGCAAACCGAAAATGCTCTCCGTGATCACAGCGCCGCCCAACAAGCCACCCACCGAAAGCCCGACTACGGTGATGATGGGAATCAATGTATTTTGCAGCGCGTGACGGATCAGCACATGCCTCTGATTAAGACCTTTGGAACGGGCGGTACGCACATAATCAGTACTCAGCACTTCGATCATGCTCGAACGCGTAAGCCGGGCGATCAAGGCACTCTGCCCTACTGCCAAGGTGGTCACCGGCAATACGAAATGCTTCCAGGTCCCGGCCCCTTGTACCGGCAAGATCCGCAAGGCCACTGCGAAGATCAGAATCAACAGCAGACCCAAAAAGAAAGTCGGGATCGAATAGAAAAACACCGCCACAACGATACCGAAATTGTCGATCCAACTGCGCTGGTAAACCGCCGTAATGATACCGATTGCCAGCCCAATGACCGTGCCAACCGTGACACTCAACAAAGTGAGTTTCGCGGTAAATGGAAACGCCTTGGCGATTACACCGGCGACCGGTTCGCGAAATTTGACCGAACGCCCCAAATCTCCCTGCGAGAAGTTGCGCAAGAAGATCAGATACTGTTCAAACACCGGCCGATCCAAACCTAGGTTGTGGCGAATCTGCTCGATGAGTTCCGGCGTAGCACGATCACCAGCCATCAATTTTGCCGGATCACCGGGCAAGGCAACCCGCAGCATGACAAACACAACCGTCGTGACTGCCAGGATCAAAGGGAAGGCAATCAATATACGGCGAAGAATGTATTTGCTCAACTATGAGGCTCCCTCCGTCACATGGCGGCGACCCAAGGGACGTTGTTGAAAAATGATTCTTTTTGCGGGCGACTCAGCGAGTCGCGCCTACCATCACATATCTGCATGCAGGGGTCAGTTGATGGCTGACCCCTTTTCTGGCTAAACACCCTACTCCGTTTCGTAGTAGGCATTCCAATAGAGGAAGCTCAAGTCAGGATGCATACGCCAGTTTTCCAGTTCCGCACGAACGCCGGTCAGCGCCGGAGGCACGGCCAGATACACCCAGGGCGATGCTTCAATGATGTACTCGCTCACCGCCGTCACCGCTTCGTAGCGCAAGTCCGGATCGAGCTGAGTATCGGCCGCACTCAGCAAAGCCGTCAGCTCATCAGTGGAGAACCAGGCGCGGTTGCTGCCACCCTTGCGACCGGGATCGAAGAAATAGGTCAGGATGCTGGGATCGCTATAGCCATAGAGCAGCAGGAAGAGATCGTGCGTACCGGTCGTCGTCAGGTCAACCAGCGCGGAGAATTCCAGTAGCAGGATCTCCAGCGGAATGCCGACATCACGCCATTGCGCTTCCAAAACCTCGGCTTGACGGCGCCATTCATCAGGCGATGCCGTTGCCAGAGGCACCGACCAGGCGCTGCCGTCCGGACTTTCACGCAAGCCATCGCCATCGACATCGACATAGCCCAGAGAATCGAGAATCTCCATGGCTTTGTCGGGATCAAAGCTTGGCGCCGCATCATTGAGATCAGGATTGTGGCCCCAAATCGTGGGTGGCAGCGGCTGATACAGTGGCTGTGCCAAGTCATCCCAAGCCAAGGTGACAAATTCTTGCCGGTCCGTCGCATAAGCGAAGGCGCGCCGCAATTCAGGATCGGTCCACGGGTCCTTTGATGTATTGAAACCTACATAGCGAATCTGGTTCAGTTGCGCGACATGCACATCGATATCGGGATTGGCTTCCGCATCAGCAAGATTCTGCGTCGGGATGCCCGCCAGTGAGACTTCGCCAGTTTCCAGGGCCGCCAGCACGGTCTGCTCTTCCCCGATGAAGAGGATTTGCAGCTCGTCCAGGAAGACCGGACCCGGATGCTCGTATAGCTCTTCTGGCGCCCAATTGAAATCGGGATTGCGCTCGAAGAGCACGTAATTGTCCGTGACCAATTCCTTCAAGACGAAGGGTCCGCCGCCCACGGGGCTGGTGCCGAAGTTGTCCGGTCCGAGCGCCTCGTATGCTGTCGGCGAGACAATTTCCAGGCCGGACAAGACGAAGAATAAGGGCGCATATGGTGAACTTAGGTGCATGGTGAAGCTGTAGTCATCAACGATTTCGACTGCTTCGAGCAAACCTATCAAATCGGCACCTTGAGAAGCGCCGGTTTCCGGATTCGAATACTTATCCAGATTCCACTTGATCGCAGCTGCATCAATGGGGGTGCCATCAGTAAACGAAGCATTGTCGATCAGATTGATAGTCAAAGCCTTTGAATCTTCCGAAACTCCCCAGCTATCTGCCAGGAAACCGACATAACTCATGTCCTCGGCGCGCGCAAACAAGGTTGGGTAAATGGCATAATGTGGCCAACTATGCCAGGACGAGATAAAGGGATCGAGCGAGGTATTAGAATTGGCATCAGCGACGACCAGACGCCCTCCCTTGCCTTCCATCATGTCATCCTGCGCGATAACCACACCACTCAGCACGACAACCACAATCATGAACATAACTAGAATTACAGGTCTGGATTTATACACTTCTACATCCTCCTAGAAAATAGATAAAAGTGACTGCGACTTTGCTAACTAATGCTCGATATGCCCTCCTGTCTCGGCCTAATCCGCTGACGCAAATTCATCGTAGATGGCGCGGCCGATCTTACCCATCGCAGTCTCGACCTCAAAAACGCGCTGATGATGCGCCGCTGGTTTATCCCAGTACGGCACTTCATCCCATTTTGTGAACAAGGTCAGTATCACATGATTGCTTTCGCTTAGCGTGATAATACCACTGTCATTGCGAATACCACCAATGGTGCCGGTTTTATGCGCCACTTTTGTGCCATGCGGAAAGAAACGCGACAGCCGAACATTAAATTGCTGCTTGTGCAGAATATCAAAAGCCGTCTCGCGCGCATCGCCATCAAAAAGCGCTCCGCTATACATCAAATGCAGCAGCTTGGTCATGTCCTTCGCCGTGCTGACATTGTTTTCCGGTCCTTTGCTGAACGCCAAACCATCGCGCAAAATGTCGTTTTTGGCGGTCCAGGCGATCAACTCCTCAAGTGGTAATTTCGCAACTTCGTCGGGAAACATGAAGCGCAGCAATTCTTTGCAATTCAACTTGAAATAAATATCGGTCAGACCAAGCTCGTGCATATTTCCTTCGATGACCGCTGCGCCACCAAGATAATCGACCATCATATCGGTCGCGGTATTATCGCTGATGATGATCATCAAGGTTAGCAGATCGCGGACTGTTGGCTGCAATCCACCCTCGAAGTAGGGCAAAATGCCGCTGCCCAGGCTCTTGTCTTCGTCGCGCAAGGGCACGCGTGTGTCGAGGCTGATGTCACCTTGCGATAGCTGTTTGCAGGCTGTCGCCAAAATGGGGATCTTGAAGGTGCTCGCCATCGGGAAAGGCTCATCGCCATTGACATCGTACTGTCTGCCCGATTCGATATGCCAAACCGCCACGCCGGCGTTAATGTCCGCTGCATTCACGATAGCTGTGATTTTGTCGACCTGGCTCATTTTAATGCTCCGTCAGCATAGGGATACTTGTCTCGCCACCGCTGTTTCGCCGCTTCCAGGCGATCACGCTGCACTTCGACTCCGATACCATATCCATCCGCCACGGCTAGTGTGCTGTCCGCTCCCAAGATAAAAGGCGGTTCGCTAAGATCGCTATCGAAATAGCGGTCTGTTGCAGAAATATCGGAAGGTAAATTGACGCCAGGCAAAGCCGCAAAGGACAGATTTGCCGCGCGCCCGACACCGCATTCCAGCATTCCGCCAATCCAAAGCGGCAGATCATTCTCCGCGCAAATGCGATAGATCTCCAGGCATTCGCTGAATCCTCCAACACGGGCCGGCTTCAAATTGAGGATGCGCAGCGCCCCTACCTGCAAGGCCACCTGCAAATCACTAGCGGACTTGATGCTCTCATCGAGACAGATACGCGTCTGCATCTGCGCTTGCAAGAGACCATGCGCGTAAATATCGTCATGCGATAGCGGCTGTTCAATCATAAGCAAATTGTAGGCATCAAGCTGCGACAGACGATCAGCGTCGTCGATGCTATAGTCGCTGTTCGCATCCAACATCAGCAGGATATCTGGATACGCCAACCGCACCGCTTTCGCTACTTCGATATCCCAGCCGCGTTTGATCTTGAGTTTGATGCGGCAATAGCCCTGTTCGATGCGATTGCCGACCGCGGCGACCGTGGCCTCCAGCGAAGATTGTATGCCGATGCTGACGCCAACCGTCGCCTTGCCCTCTGAGCCATGACCGGGCAGCGCATAACGAGCGAAACAATCAGTCAAGCGCAGATCGTTGCTCTTGGCAAAAGCATCCCAGACGGCCGCTTCCAGGCCGGCCCGCGCATGATGATGACCTCGGAAGCGTCTTATCAAGGATGGAAACTCGGTTGGGTGTTCAATAGTCTTGCCGACCACAGCAGGAACCATGAACTCCGAAAGCACGTGCAGCGCGGTCTCGGCGGTTTCATGACCGTAACCCGGCCAAAGTTCGATAGAGCACTCGCCCCAACCAGCCACCCTTGCCGACGTCGTCAATTCCACCAAGACGGCAACCTTGTCCGTTTCCGCGCCAAAGCTGGTCTCGAAAGGTCTCAAATAAGGCAATGACACCGTATGCAGATCAATGGACTTTATCGTAATCGATTTCAAAGTATGATCCTTTTTGTGTTCTTGTCGTTCCCGAATCCAGTTAAGCTCGCAGTTGACGAGCCAAAATCCTGCTCCTGCGGGAGTTATCGGAGTTGGAGGGAATCCGCTAGATTATAGCAACTGAGATTGCCCTTGTAAAATCAGCGGCACAATTAGTTGCAAATGAGACGCAGAAGGTCTATATTCAGCTCAAGTTAGAAGAATGAATGTGCCCTATGAAAGTATTTGTCGGCGGGATCGAAACCGAAACCAATACCTTTTCGCCTATGCCAACCGGACTGGCGGATTTCGAGATCATTCGCGCTGCGGATACTGACGCAAGCGATGACATCGGCGGCTTTGCCGGACCTGTCAATGTCTTCCGCCGGCGGACATTGGAACGCGGCTGGGATTTCGTCTTCAGTTTGTACGCCATTGCGCAGCCGGCCGGCACCACCGTGCGCGCGGTCTACGAAAGCCTGCGCGATGAATTGCTGACCGCACTGAAAGCGGCGATGCCGTTGGATATCGTCCTGCTGCCGCTGCACGGCGCTATGGTGGCCGAGGGCTACGACGATTGTGAAACCGATATCGTCAGCCGCGCGCGCGAAATCGTCGGACCCGATGCGAAGATCGGCGTCGAACTCGACCTTCATTGTGATGTCACCCAAACCCTGATCGACATGGCCGACGCGATCGTCATCTTCAAGGAATACCCACACATTGATGTCAACGAGCGCGCCGAAGAACTCTTCACCATCATCGCCGCTGCCGCCGAAGGCAAAGTAAATCCGACTATGGCTATATACGATTGCAAGATGATCGGACTCTATTTGACACCTTTCGAGCCGATGCGCAGCTATGTGGATGATATGATCGCCCTCGAGCAGCAGGACAGCGTATTATCGCTCTCGCTAGCGCATTGCTTTCCCTGGGCTGATGTGCCCACATGCGGCACACAGGCGTTGGCCGTTACTGATGATGACGTAGATCTGGCTGCTGAACTGGCGAAACAACTGGGAGAAAAGCTCTTTTCCATGCGTCATGCCCTGGACCCCATTTCTCTGCCACTTGATGCCGCGCTTGACAAAGCGCTCGCAAACGATACGGGACTGGTCGTGGTGGCCGATCAATCGGATAACGCCGGTGGTGGCGCGCCGAGCGATTCAACCTTCGTGCTGCGGGCATTGCTGGATCGCGGCGTGACCAATGCGGCGCTGGCAATGATGTGGGATCCGATCGCGGTCAAGGTCGCCATGTCCGCCGGTGAAGGCGCCGAACTGGATCTGCGGCTGGGCGGCAAGATGGGGCCGATGTCCGGCGATCCACTCGATCTACGCGTGACGGTGAGCGGCATCATTGCCGATATGAAACAATACTGGATCCAAACCGATGGCGATCTCGCCATGGACTGTGGTGATTCGGTCGCATTACATTGTCAAGGCATCGATATCATCGTCAACAGCAGCCGCGGTCAAGTCTTCAGCCCGGGCGTCTTTTCCAACTTCGGCATTGATCCGAATTCGAAGCGTCTCCTGGTTGTCAAGTCGACGCAGCATTTCTACGCCGGATTCGCGCCCATCGCTGCTGAGATCATCTACATGGCCGGTCCCGGCGCAATCCCGCCGCTTTTCACCGAGATCCCATATCAGCGCGTCGATTTGAACAAGTATCCCTGGGTGGACAATCCTTTTGCATAAGATTTTTGTTCAACTCCACCTCGAGTCATGCCTGCATCCTGGGCAAGCGATCGTCGCGTCAGAGAGTTCCCCTTCCCACATTGTGGGGAAAAGAAGCTAGGGCATGGGCACGCTACGTATCGCAGCGGGCGGCATCTCAATTGAATGCGCCACATTTTCGCCGCTTCTCTCTGAATTGTCCGATTTCAGCGTGCTGCGCGGCTATGAGTTGCGCCAACGCTATGCCTTTACCGAGCAATATACCGACATTGACTTTGTGCCACTTCTGCAAGCGAGCGCTGTGCCCGGCGGGGTCTTGCGCCGCTCGGTCTATGACGCGCTCAAAGACGAGTTTCTCGATGGGCTGAAATCGGCCGGACCCTGGGACGGCGTCTATCTCGATATGCATGGTGCCATGGCCGTAGAAGACGTGGACGATGCCGAATATGACTTCATCAGCGCTGTGCGGCAGATTGTTGGAGGCGATTGTTTAATCAGCGCAAGTTATGACCTGCACGGAAACTTGTCCAGGGCGATCGTGGACCAGCTGGATCTGCTCACCGCCTACCGGACCGCGCCTCATGAAGATGCTCCAGAAACCCGCGCCCGCGCCTTTGACTTGCTGGTCAAATGCCTGCGCGAAGGCTTGCGACCGGCAAAAGCATTCATTCCCATTCCGGTCATGCTCTCCGGCGAGCGCACCATGACCCAGGTGGAGCCGGGCAAAAGCGTTTATGGCGAGATCGAACAAGTCATTGATGGCGATCGCGTGATGGATGCCTCACTGTTGGTTGGCTTCACCTGGGCGGACGAGCCACGCAGTCATGCCGCGGCAGTGGCATTTGGACGTGACGAGGCGGTGGCCGGGTCCGCGGCACGGCAATTGGCACAGGCTTATTGGGATGCTCGCCACGATTTTGTCTTCGGCGTACCCACCGGCAGCGTCGATGACTGCATCAACATGGCTCTGCGATCAACGGCAGCAACTGTCTTCCTCAGCGATTCCGGCGATAATGTGACAGGCGGCGCAGCGGGTGATGTGCCTTATTTGCTGGGACGCTTGCTAGCGCATAAAGTGCCCAAGACCCTTTATGCCAGCCTGGCCGATGCCGCGGCGGTAGCGACCTGCTTTCTGGCCGGGCCAGGCGCCACGGTCGAGCTTTCACTGGGAGGCAAGCTCGATCCCCTGCACGGGCAGCCTCTATCGGTCACTGCGCGTGTGGGTAGGCTTCATCCGTCGCGAAGAGATGGACGCCTGGTGATCCTTCACATCGATCAAGTCGAGGTGATTATCAGTGAACGTCGTCTCGCTTTCACCACCTTGTCGCAATTCAGCGACTTGGGCATCAACCCGCTCGATTACAAAATCGTCTGTTTGAAGTTAGGTTACCTTTTCCCGGATTTCCAGCGCATCGCTCCGCAAGCCATCATGGCGCTCAGCCCGGGCGCGATCAATGCGCTGCCAGAGACCCTGCCTTTCCAGCGCATTCAACGCCCCATGTTTCCCTTTGATCGTGATATGGTCTGGTCACCTTAAGTGGTGGTTGCCTTGAAAGCGCTGATTGACGGGCGGTTTGGCGAGCGGCGATGCAGGTGAATGCCGAGCAAAGCCATCGTCAGCGCCATGGATGGGCAATGCCCGCACGGCACTGGCACGAATCGTCGTCACCGTTTCCTCACGTTCTACCAAGCCAGTGAACCACAAAAAACGCTCGTTGCGGATGACCTTGCGCGTCTGGAAATAAAGATCGGGGAAAACTACAACATTGATCAATTCGAATTCATCTTCCAAGGTGATGAAGCGGATCTCCTTGGCGGTCTCCGGCGCTTGAATGATGACCACCATGCCGGCGGTTTGGATCACAGCGCCCTGGCGCGCCTTCATCACTTGCTTGCTATGCAGAATGCGCCGCTCCGCACACCATCCTCGATAATATTGCATGGGATGATGCCGGGTGGAAAGCCCACTGGCTGCATACTCCATACTCAACCGCTCCATCGGCGACGGCGCGGGCAAACTCACCTCGGGTGTTGCCAGCGGCATCGGCAAATGGCTATGGGATTTGTAGAGCACGCCGGCATCCCATAACAACTGATGCCGCGAGCTATGCCAGCTGTCCATTGCGCCGGATTGGATCAGCCGCTCCACCAAACGCAAGGGCATCTTGACCCGCCGCATGAAATCCTGCAGATCGGCAAAAGGTCGTCCGGTTCGGACTTCCAACAGACGTTCCAAACGCTGATTCTTGATACCTTTGACATACGACAGCCCGATGCGAATCGCTCCATCTTCAATGCTGCAATCGGCATCGCTGCGATTGATATCCGGCGGCAGCACCGCGATCCCCTGACGCATAGCATCATAGACCAGCGTACTCGGCGCCCAGAAACCCATCGGCTGATGATTTAAAATTGCCGCATAAAACACCGCCGCATGATGAGTTTTGAACCAAGCCGATTGATAGGTCAGCACGGCAAAACTGGCGGCGTGGCTTTTGGCAAAGGAATAAGCGCCGAATCCGCGCAACTGCCCAAAAATGGTTTGCGCGGTCTCCTCTTCGACACCGTTCTTGATCGCGCCTTCGATGAAGATGTCCTCAAGCTGATCCAGCAGTTGAAAGGAATATTTGCTGCCCAGAGCGCGGCGCAACATCTCCCCCTGACCGTGACTGAAGCCGGCGATATCATGCGCAACTTTCAACACCTGCTCTTGCCACAAGATCACGCCCAGCGTTTCTTCCAGCGCCGGTTTCAAACGATCATCGAGGTAGCTGACCATTTCGGCACCATGCCGCCGTCGTAGATAAGGATGCACCATATTACCCATGATCGGACCCGGGCGAATCAAGCTGATAGCGATGACCAAATCGAGGAAACAGGTCGGCTTCAGGCGCGGCAGGGTATTCATCTGCGCGCGGCTTTCACATTGGAAGACGCCGAAGGTCTTGGCTTCGGTAATCATCTGGAAGACCCGCGGATCATCAAAGGGGATGCTATCGGCATCTATACCGGTGCGCTTGACCATTTCCGTGATCGCCGCCAGCATTCGCAGCCCCAGCACATCGATCTTGATGATGCCCGCGTCTTCCAACCCTTCCTTGTCCCATTGCACCACCGTGCGATCGGCCATGGTGGCCGGTTCGGTGGGCAAGCGGCGCGACAATGGCACATTGGAGATGATCTCGCCGCCGTTATGGATGCCGATATGCCGCACATTTCCCAACAAGCGATCACAAATAGCGAAAAATGGCTCCAAATGATCTTGGGGATTCTCTTGCCATTCTTGCTTGCTGAAATCCTTGTCAAGCAGGGCGGATCCATCATTGACTGTGCGCGAGGGAAGTCGATTCGCTGCCGCCGTACGCACTTCCCACTGATCTTTCAAAAAGGGATGAATGGATGGGGCAAATCCCCAGGCTTTGCCGACATCACGGATCACACTGCGATGGCGGTAGGTGACAAAGGTACATGCCATCGCCGCATGCGTCCGCCCATATTTCTCGTACAAATATTGAATGACGTCCTCGCGGGTTTCCGCATCAAAATCCATATCGATATCGGGCGTCATCTGTCGCTCGGGCGATAAAAATCGCTCGAAGACCAAGCGGTGCTTGATCGGATCAATCGGCGCAATCATCAATAGATAAGCCACCAGCGAATTTGCTGCCGAGCCGCGCCCCTGACAGCGGATGCCCTTTTCCCAGGAGAAGCGCACAATATCCCAGACCACCAGGAAATAATTCGCCAGTCCGATGCCTGCGATGATATCCAATTCATGTTGCAGGCGGCCTGCCATATGCCGCTGATAACGCTGCGATCGACGACAAAGCTGCGTCAGATAAGCTTGTGCAGTCATGCCAGCCGGCACCGGATATTCTGGCAATGCCTGCAATTCGGAGGGCAGTTGATAGCTGCACTGCGCCGCGATGCGTGCCGTATTTTGTAAAGCGCGCGGATAAAGATGAAACAAGCTACGCATCGCGTCTCCCGATTTCAAATGATGCTGTCCATTGGGAAAGAGATGCGCCTGCACATCGTTCAATGCGCGCTTATGCCGTATGGCGGTCACTACATCAGCCAGGGGTTTGTCAGCAGGCGCGGGATAATGCACATGATTAGTCGCGACATAACCCAGCCCCAATGATTCCGCCAGCTCGACCAAGGCAGCCAGCCGTTGATCATCATAAGGGCGGCGGTGATGATGCAATTCGATCCAAAAGCGTTCACGATCGAAAACTGCCGCATATCTTTGCGCCATTTGACACGCGGCATTCATGCCCTCGGCTTCCAAAACGCGGGCGATCTCGCCATCGTGCCCGCCGGATAAAGCCACCAAGCCCTCGCTATGCCCATCCAATTGCTCGAAGTGCAACAGCCCCTCGCCCTTAGGCGCTTGATGCTGCGCCTGCGTGATCAACCAGCACAGGTTCTCCCAACCGGTCTCATTGGCGACCAGCAAGGTCAGCGCGGCGCAACCCCTGCCCCCACCCCCAACCCCCTCCCCCATAAAGAGGGAGGGGGCTTTCTCTTCTGCAGAGTGGGATTCGATGGTGAGTTCGGCGCCGAGAATCGGCTGGATGCCCAAGGCCTGCGCCGTTTTCTGAAAGCTGATCGCGCCGTAAACATTGTTGTGATCGGTCAGCGCCAGCCCCTGCATGCCCAAGCGCGCCGCCTCTGCCAGCAATGCTTCCGGCGATGTGGTGCCGCGCAGCAAGCTATACGCCGAATGCGCATGTAATTCGATGTAGTCGCTTTCAATCATAGACCCGCTGCACCGCCCAGATATCATCAAGCAAGTCGTGGTAAATCACCAAGACCATGCCCTCTACCAGCACCTTGTAATAATCACGGTAGATGCGTTCTTTCCACCAGCACACATCCAATTGCCAAGACAAGGCGATATGCCGGATGGGATGCCAGGCACCGCGCCAGCGGATCGCAGTTGGCAGTTCATCCGCGCTGCGCACCTGCAGCGTTTTGCCATCCTGCCACAACCTGCTCATGCCCCCAGCGCCTCAGTTTCATATTGCAATGCCGGGGGAAAATGACGCGGCACATCGGTCAATGTCAGCTGATAAACCGTCTCATGAAAGCGCTGCCGCCAGACGTTGACCGCTTGATTGACCGAACGTTGTTCGCGAGTGACCTCAAAAAGCGAAAGCTGCTGTGGCTGTACCAACGCCAATTCGGACAATTGCAAGCCGAGTTCGGCGATGCCGGTGGTGTATGACGGCTTTTCCAATAACAGGGAGATTTGCTTGTGAAAATGCGCCAGACTGCGCAGCGGCGTACTCGGGCGCAAGTGCAATTCGTGCCGATTGTGATTGTCATCGCTGAGCAGCAAGATCAGTCGTCCGGCTGCCCGCCCCTTCAATTGCTCAATCAGCAAAGGCGCCAATTGCAGGCAAGCCGCCAGCAGAATCTCTTTATCCGCTACCGGATCCTCAAAAGACAGCGTTTGTGTCAGGACCGGTGGCGGCTGACAAGATTGCAAGGGGCGCGAATCCACCCCAATCGCCAGATCGTAACACCAGCAACCTTGTTTGTCCCATTGCTCAAATACCGCAGCGCGAGACAGCGCCACATAATCGCCGATGCTGCGGATGCCCATCATCGGTAGCCGCCGCCGCATATCCGCATTCAAAGGCAGCAAGCTCACAGGAAAAGGCGCCAAAAATGTCGCCTCTTCACCCTCCGCCACCTTGCGATGATCCACGCCGCTGATGCCGGCGATCCGCGCCACAAATTTGCTGCTGCCCGTGCCGATTGAAACCCGGCCACCTAAGTGCAACTGAATCCGCTCCCGCAGGATATCCAGCTCATCTTTGTGATGCGCATTGACAATCCACAAAGCATTGCCGGGATCATACTGCGCTTCCACCTTGTCAATATGATCTACCAAATCGGCAGTCACTTCGGCGAACAAGCGGCGGTATACTTCCTCCCGCGCGTGCAGCACAACAGCATCGGGACAGTGCAACTCGGCTTGCTTGCGGCTATCCCCGGCTTGCACCCCGGCTTGACGCGCCCAGGCATCGCTGGCCAGCACCTTGAGATGTTGGTTGCCGCAAACCACAATCAGCGGGCTACTCACCAGCTGCGGCTGATGTAAGCTTTCGATCGTCGCCGCCAGATCCCGGATCACCAGCGCGCTAAACATGCGTTTCTTCTTTCGGGATAACAAAGGACATACTGCACTGACGAAAAGGCAAAAAAGGATGAGCCAGCAAG
The DNA here is from genome assembly GCA_965262335.1 of Phototrophicaceae bacterium. Lineage (GTDB taxonomy): Bacteria > Chloroflexota > Anaerolineae > Aggregatilineales > Phototrophicaceae > UBA6055. The sequence continues at coordinate 278,904 of OZ253529.1, read as the reverse complement.
CGCAGATCGCTGCTAAAGCCCGCCACATCCCCTCTTTCCAAATCCCAATCACACCGCCGACATTGCAAAATCACTTGCATCTGACCCAAGGTTCGCGCGGATAAAACCACCAAGGTCAGGGGCGCGTCCCGCAAAACCGGCTTGAGCTGGGCGAAGGGTAATGCCCTGGGCTGATCCAGCACCACCAGACAAGGCAATCGATGCTGCGCCAAATAGCGGATCAAAAAGAGCGCATGTTCCAGCGCGGTCCCGCTTAGCAATAAGAGACGCTCGATTTGCACACCAGCAGCAGCGGCGTTGGGCGGATCAAACAAATGCCCCATATCCAGATAGATAATCGGCAGCCCCTGCCCCTGCACATTGGCAACCGCGCGATAAAGCAAGCTGGTCGCGCCCGATGTCGGCTGCCCGATGATCTGATGTGTGGCACCTTGCAACAAACCACCGTCCAGCAGATCATCCAGCACCGCCATGCCGGTCGACAAGGTCGCGCGGATCTGCACCAGTTCGGATGCGCGGCGCATAGTCTGATAACCAAAACGCTGCTGAATACCGGAAATGAGCAATTCAACGGACATTCGCTGACCTGACGCAGGTTCAAATGCAATAATATTCCTAGAATAGAACACTAGTTCTATTTCGTCAAGTGATTCGTTTGCCGGGATTTGGGGAAAAGAAAACTCGCCGAGCGGGTCATCACCTGGCAAGACGGTACGGGCAGCGTTGCCTTTTTGCCCCCACCCTAAATCCCTCCCCGATAAAGAGGGAGGGACTTTGTTCACATGTATCGGGGTCAGCTAGATATTGAACGGGCTGCAACGCGAATTACCAAATAAAGTACCAGATTCGCTAGATGCGCTCCCCTTCCCTCTTTATGGGGAAACTTCACTTCCCCCCGTGAGGCGGGGGACCTAGGGGGCACCGGGGATGGGGGTTGAAAGTGATCAACGCCCTCGCTTCATCCAACCCAATCACACCGAATCCACAGCTCCCAGCCCCAACTCGCGAATCGCTTCATTAAATGATGCGACCTTCTCGCCCAGCACGTCCTTTACAGCGTCAACATGCCCATCCAGCTCGGCAGACAGCTGCGCAAACACCTCTCTCGCCTGCTGTGGCGGCGCATAATCGGCGCTATCCACAGATCCGAAGAGCGCGTTGAATTTCTCGTGCAAGCCGCTGGGATACAACTGCGACTCGCTGATACCGGTGTTGATCAACTTGGGCAAAAGCTCGTCCACTTGGGCGCTTATCGCCGCGCCAGCCGCCAGTAAGGCCTCATCATTGCAACGTGCTGCCCAGCCCTCGACTTGACCCTTAAGCGCCATCAGCTTATTGATCAACTCATTATTCTGCGTCAGGCGATCGCGGATCCGCAGAAGCAGTTCAAACTGTGCCACAAAGGCTTCTGCGCTTGTCTTCAATCGCGGATCGGAACGGATCTCGAAGCGCTGCGTAACACTTTCACCGGAGACGACAAGCTCCGCAACATACTCACCCGGCACAACCATCGGTCCATCGGGGCGCTCCCAGGATGCCAGCGCATCAACAACATCGACCACCCCGGGCAAGCGCAGATTCCAGTGGAAACGATTCAACCCTGCCTCAGCCGGAAAAGCATTAGTCTCATCAGTTGCCTCACTGCTATAGGAGCGCAGCAATTCGCCATCGCCATTACGGATATTCAGTACCACCGGCCCGTCGGCAGCGTCCATCAAGTGGAAACAGAAGACCACGCCCGGCCGAGGATTCCGTCCCGCGTTGAGAAACTGTGGCAAGTCGGAATCTTCACGGTATTCCAGCGCCGCGACGCTGGTGCCGATCCGTCCATAATTCACACGGTTGCTAGGCTGATCGTACCACTCGCCCAACCTGCCGTACTCGCGCATGCGCGCTTTCGGCGCCGGCGCGAATAAATGCGCTCCCCGCGCGGACAAATCGGACCCCGCCTGATGCAAGGGCGCCAGATCATCAAGAATCCAGAAGGAGCGGCCATGGGTCGCAATTACCAGATCGCAGTCCTTGATCACCAAATCGTAGATCGGGCAGACGGGCAAATTGCCGCCCGTCCGCTGCCAGTTTTCGCCGTCATCGAAAGACACATACAAGCCGGTTTCCGTGCCGGCATACAGCAAACCACGCCGGTTGGGATCTTCCCGAACCACGCGCGTGAATTCACCATCGGGAATACCATCGGTAATTGATGTCCAGCTTTTGCCATAATCAGTCGTCTTGTACAAATAAGGCCGCGTATCATCCAGCTTGTAACGGGTGGCGGCCAAATAAGCGGCACCGGCTTCGTGCGGTGAGGCATCGATGATGCTGATCAGCGCCCAATCCGGCAGATCCGGCGGCGTGATATTCTCCCACTCGCGCCCACCATCTTGCGAGATATGCACCAGTCCGTCGTCCGTTCCCGCCCAGAAGACACCGGCTTCGTGATACGATTCCGCCAGTGCCCAAATCGTGCAATAGACCTCGGCGCCGGTGTTGTCCCGTGTGATCGGTCCCCCCGATGCCCTTAGCTTGTCCGGATCATTTCGCGTGAGATCGGGACCAAGCACATCGAAAGTCGCGCCCAGGTCTGTCGACACATGCACATAATTGCTTGCGACATAAAGCAGGTCAGAATTATGTCGCGAGAACATGATCGGGAAAGTCCATTGAAAGCGGTATTTCAGTCCCTCGCTGCCGACACCCCAGCCATAGAGCTCGGGCCAAACCGTATTGTTCCAGACCTGACCCGTGCGATGATCATAAAGCGTCATGATGTCGTTGTAGGCGCGCTGACCCGCTGGACCCGAAGCCACAACATAATTCGGATCATCGGGCTTGATGGCGATATAACCGCTTTCACCGCCACCCGGGGAGTACCAGTCCCGCTCGTGAATCGCGCCATCCACTGTCGCGCTGGGTACGGTGATAGCGGTGTTGTCCTGCTGTGACCCGTAAACGCGATAGGGGAACTGGTCATCGGTGCAGACGTGGTATAGCTGCGCCGTCGGTTGATTGTATATTGACGACCAACTCATGCCGCCGTTGAAAGAAACGCAAGCGCCGCCATCATTGCCATCAATGATGCGCCGGTTATTGCTTGGGTCGATCCACAGCGCGTGATCGTCGCCGTGTGGAATCGGAATGGCCTCAAACGATGCGCCGCCGTCTATCGATTTCCATAAGCTGTAGTTCTGCACATAGACCGTTTCCGGGTCCTGCGTATCGGCAGTGATATGCATGTAATACCAAGGCCGCGTACGCAGCAGCGATTGCTCGCTCAGGCGGATCCAGCTCTCGCCATAATCATCGGAGCGGAAGACCGCGCCATCTTTCGCTTCGATCACCGCCCAGACACGCCCGGCTCGCGCTGGTGAGATCGCCACGCCGATTTTGCCCAATATGCCCTTAGGCAAACCCGGCTTGCGCGAAACTTCTTGCCAGCTATCGCCCCCATCCATGCTGCGCCACAAACCGCATTCCTCGCCGCCACTTTCCAGACGATGCGGATACCGCTGCGCTTGCCAGATCGCCGCAAACAAGATGCGCGGATTATTGACATCCATCGTCACATCATGTGAGCCAGCACGATCGCTCTTGTAGAGCACACGTTGCCAATCCTCCCCACCATCAAGCGACCGGAACACCCCTCGCTCGCTGTTCGGTCCGAAGGCATGACCCAGCGCCGCAGCATAAACGATATCCGGATTGTTGGGGTGGATCTGAATCTTGCCGATATGTCGCGTATCGCTCAACCCCATGTGCCGCCAGCTCAACCCGGCATCCACAGATTTGTAGATGCCATCCCCATGCGAGACATTGCCGCGAATGGACGTCTCTCCCGTGCCGGTATATATCACATTGGGGTCAGCTGTCGAGACCGCCAGGGCACCTACAGCCGCCGTATTGAAATACCCATCTGATACATTGCGCCAAAACTGACCACCATCGTTTGTTTTCCAAACGCCGCCCGCACATGCGCCAAAATAAAAGGTCATGGGATCGGACACATCGCCAGCTACCGCGACAACGCGCCCGCCGCGATGCGGTCCAATACAGCGCCACTCCAGCTTGTCGAGCAGTCGCTTCCGAATTATCCCAGTGTGGTCTCTTGATGTCTCGCTCATATTGTGAAACCTTCCGTTTTCAGATGAATTAGAGTTTTCGCTCCGCGAAGGCAAAAGAGCAAATGCCAACGAGCTTGTCTTGAGGAGAGGTCATGACAATAGGGCTCTTTTCTCTCGGTGCCCTCGGTGGTCAAAAAGAAAGCGTGCATTGCCCGGCAGCGAACAAACTGCGTGACATTGACTATCGTTTATTCCACGCCCATATCAAAAACGCGGTTAAGAAAAGCAAATATATCCACCCGTTCTTCGATTCTCTTCCAAGTGGGTTTACCCAAGTTATGTCCGGCTCTGGTTTGGACGCGCAACAGAATGACATTGTCACTCTCATTGGCGTGCTGCAAGGCAGCGGCGAGCTTCTTGGAGTGCATCGGCACGACCCGATCATCATGATCTGCCGTGAGAATCAGGATGGGCGGGTACTCTTGCCCGGCCTTTATGTTGTGCAGCGGACCGTAAGCAGTCAAAAACTCGAAATGCTCCTTGCTGCTTTCGGCATCACCATATTCGTGGGTCCAATAACGTCCCGAAGTAAAGTATTTGAAGCGCAGCATATCGATGGTCGGCACATGGCACAGGATCGCGCCATATAAATCCGGGCGCTGTGTCATGCAGACCGCCACCAGCAGCCCACCATTGCTAATACCCTCAATCGCCAGTTTCTTGTTCGAGGTGTAGCCGTTGTCGATTAGATATTCCGCCGCCGCATGGAAGTCATCGTAGGTGTTCTGCCGGCCCGCAAACATGCCTGCGCGATGCCAGGCTTCGCCGTATTCTCCCCCGCCACGGATATTGGCAACGACAGCGATTCCCCCGTTGTCCAACCAGACCGGCAGCCAATTGCGGTACCACGGCGTTTGACTGTAGTGGTAACCGCCGTAGGCGTACATGATGGCCGGATTGTCGCCATTCAGTTCCAATCCCTTCTTGGCGGTGATGAAGATGGGAACTCTCGTGCCATCTTGAGATGGACAGAACGCCTGTGTCGTCTCGTATCGGTCGGGATCAAACGATGGCACAGTCGCTTCGAATAGCGGCTGCATTTCGCCGGTCGCGAAGTCATATTGCAGTATCTCTGTCGGCTGCAGAAACGAGGTCCAAGCGACAAACATGCTGTCATCGTCGGGCGCGCCGTAGGCTCCGGCGTGCACACGCTCGCCCACGGATCCCATCGCGGGCATCGCCAGCTCGCGGTCGAATGAGCCATCTTTGTTGTAGATCTTGATCACATGTCGGGAAAGGCGCATTGCGGTTACCACAAATTGCTGATTGACGATCGCGACACCGGCGATGGCTTCCTCCGATTCGGGCACGACGTCAATCCAGCTGTCGCTGGCTGGATTATTGATATCGACTGCGACCACGCGCCAGTTCAAGGCGCCATTGGTTGTCAGAATGTAAAAGATATCGCCATCGTTGCCGATGAAACTGTATTCGGCATCCAATTCGTCGAACAACCGCACGAAATCGCCATCGCTATCAATGGGTCTATAAAACAGGCGATTGGCAATCCGCGATTCCCAGTCGATATAGAGAATGAGAAAACGATCATCCGAGCTGACTGACGGCGTCAATTGAATGCCTTTGCGCCCCGGATCATCATAGATCAGTTTGTCGTCGGCTTGTTGAGTCCCAAGTTTGTGGTAGTACAACTGGTAAGACACCTCTGGATTGGCGGGGCCTTCGTCTGGCGCGCCGTCCGTATATCGGCTGTAAAAGAAGCCAGACCCATCCGGCAACCAGGCCGCCGATGAGAATTTCAGCTTTTCCAGGTCGTCATCCAGGTCCTGCCCGCTTTCTACGTCTCGAAACCGAAAGCTGACCCAATCCAGCCCGCCATCCGAAAGGGCGTACATCACCAGCTGTCCGTCGCCCGTCGGCTGCCAGTCAAATATCGCCACCGTGCCATCATCGCTCAATTCGTTGGGATCGATCAGCACACGCGCCGGTCCGTCTCCTTCTTGCACATAGAGGATCGGTTGTGCTTGCAGACCGTCATTGCGCATGAAAAAGAGTCGCTGGCCTCGTTTCCGCGGAATCCCGAATTTAGGGTAATCCCATACCTCGCGCAATCGTCGCGCAAAGGTGTCACGCCCTTTCAGGCCGGACAGTATTTCTGCGGCCAGGTCATGCTGTTGCCCCGTCCACTCCAGCACTTCGGGATCCTCGGCGTCTTCCAGCCAGCGGTAGGGATCAGCAACCGCAGTACCAAAAAAGTCATCCACCACATCAACCATTTTTGTTTTGGGATAGCTCAGTTTTTCGAACATCAAACCTTCCTTGTCAGAAATAATATATTGACAGGTGCAAACCGGTTTTTACCAAAAGCGAAAATAATATGCTATCTTGCAGCTACTGAATCTGATACCCGGCCGGCGGCTCGACACCGAGCAGATGCTGCACGAAATAATCCCAGCGGCGGCGCACAAAATAGGGATGATTCGTGGAGGAGTGAGGCTGATTGGGCATGATCAGCAGATCGAAGTCCTTATTGGCTTTAATCAGCGCATCCACCACCACCAGCGTCGAGGCCACATGCACATTCTCGTCCATATCCCCATGGATCAGCAGCAGCTTGCCCTGCAAATTATGCGCCAATGTCTGATTCGCCTGCTCGATGTAATGCTCCTCCACAGGCAGCCCCATGTAGCGTTCCACCCAGGTCGCCTTGTCAAGCCGGTGATCGTGATTACCCGCCGAAGAGACCGCTACCTTGTAAAACTCAGGATAGCTGAACATCGCGCGGCAAGACGCGTAGCCGCCGGCCGAATGTCCGAAGATGCCTACACGCGAAATATCCATATAGGCGTAACGGTCGGCAAGTTGTCTGATGGCGCCGATATGATCTGGCAAGCCATTGTCAGCCAGATTGCGATAACTATGATCATGATGGGACTTGGAGCGGCCCGGCATGCCCATTCCGTCAATCATCACCACCACAAAACCCAACTCCGCCAATGCCTGCGACTGCCAAACATTACTTTCGCGTCCTCGCGCAGCATCGGCAAAAGCACAGGGTGCCTGTATCGCCTGCGGCCCGCCATAAATGTAGTCAACCACCGGATATTGCGCTTCCGCATCCAAATCGGATGGACGGAAGATCACGCCATATATGTCCGTGCCGCCATCGCGCGCCTTGGCCACGAATCGCTCCGGCTCCGGACAACCTGTCGCTTCCAGCGCAGTGATATCCGCACGTTCCAGCTCGCAAATCGTCGCTCCATCACAAGCACGCAGCAAGATAACCGGCGCTTGATCAACCCTTGAGTAGTTGTCGATGAAACTCCCGCCGCCGGGCGCAAAGGTGACGCTATGATCGGCATCCTCCGGCGTCAGCAGTTCCGCTTCACCACCGTCCAGGCTGACGCGATACAAGTGACCAAAATAAGGATCGCGATCTGCTTCGCCACCCACAGCCGTGAAATAAACCAGTCCGGCGGCTTCGTCAACAAATTCAACATCGCTCACTTCCCAGGCGCCCGTTGTCAATTGTCGCAGCAGCGCACCGCTCTCGGCATCATAAAGATAAAGATGTCCCCAGCCATCGCGCTGCGAGTACCAGATGATGCGCGTCCCATCAGCGAAGTCTCGGATGTTCGATTTCCCGCGCCAGACCGAGGGATCGATGCCGGTGTTGCTTTCCTCCGAAATGACAATACGGACAGCACCGGTCTGCGCGTCGATAATGCACAAATCAATGAGATAGTAACCGCGTCCCTGCCGCACAAAATAGATCGTCTGCGAATCGCCAGACCACCATACGGCATCGGCGCTTATGGGTCCACCGTGATACTGCACCTCTACCGGCTCCATGTCGATGTCTGCCATTGTGCCCGCGCGCAAATCGGCGCAGACAAATTGCGCCAATGGCAATACCTCATCGCCCGGCAAGGGATAAGCATAGGAATGCAAACTCGGCCGGACACTGCCGTCTTGATTCACTGACTGCACCAGATGGAACTGCGGCGCCTCTCTTTGATCAACGCGCCAAAACAGCAACTTGTTGCTATCAGGTGACCAGCGAACGGCGGGCGGCGGAGGATCGTCGATACCCCCCGTGGTCAGCGGAGAAAGCAGCGGCTCGCCATAATCATTTTTCGCTTCACCATCATCGGTGATGGCGCGCTCCTCACCAGTCGCGACCGAACGCACCCAAACATTGTGATCGCGAGTAAATGCCTCCCATAGACCATCGGGCGAGCGCAGGGCATCATTCGGCGGTTGCGGCACATCGCCAATCCGGCTACAAGTGTAAGACTCCAAATCACACGACCAGCGTTCACTCCCGCTAGCGACACTAATGTCGAAGCAGATGCTTTGCCCATCGTCGCTAAACTCGATTTCGTCGAAGGGTAGCTGTCGCGCGCTACAAGGCATTTCCGTCGCCAGACTTAACGCGGCAGCCAGCTGCCCATGGTCAAAGGCAGCCTTTCGCTCACCGGTCGAGGGTTCCACAAGTACGAACTCGATGCCTGTTAGCGATTTCCAGCGGTACCAGAAGCGATCGGAACCATTAATCCAGCGTGGCTTGATCACCAGGTCCGAGGTGAGCTTCCCGGCATTAAGCGGCAGCAGCCGCTCGGCGCGCACGTAACGCTGCCGCATTTGCTCAGATATCGTCATCTCCGGCTCATGAGGGAGCTTCATTTTGATTTCCATAATCTTTCCTTAAATAAGACATCCTCACAGGATGCCGCGTCTATTTGCTTATATGCCATTTCAAACATTGATAAATGATGTCGCGCACGCCAAGCGAATGTTGCCGGCTGCCCTTTATTGAATGTAGGGATCCAAGGCATCTCGCAGCGCATCGCCGATCAAGTTAATCGAGATCACCGTCAAAAAGATCAGCGTGCCCGGGAAAATCATCAGCAGAGGCGCTCTGCGCAGATATTGCCGGCCGTTGCTCAGGATATTGCCCCATTCCGCCTCGGGCGGCTGAACACCCAAGCCGAGAAAGCCCAAGGCAGCCGTTGTCAAGATAGAACCGGCGACACCGAGTGTCGTATAGACGATGATCGGCGCCAGCGTATTCGGCAGCAGGTGCTGGAACATGATACGCGCACGGCCCGCCCCGAGAGCCCGCGCGGCTTGAACGTAATCTTGCTCTTTCAGCGACAAAACATTGCCGCGGACGATGCGTGAAAGCGATGGCGTTGCCCAGATCGCCAGCACAATGATTAGATTGAACAAACTTGGACCCAACACCGCCACCACCAAAATAGCCAGCAATATGCCCGGGAAGGCATACATGATATCTATCACTCGCATGACCAGTGTGTCGATCCAGCCACCAAAAAAGCCGGAAATCAAACCGACGATCGTGCCGCAGAAAACGCCGGCCGCCGTACCGACAATGCCAACAAAGAGTGATATGCGCGCGCCGTAGACCAGGCGCGAGTAGAAATCCCGACCCAACTCATCCGTGCCCAGCCAATGTTCCGCCGACGGTGGCTTCATCCTTTTTCGCAGCGATTGTCTAAAGGGATCATGCGTTGACACGATCGGCGCGAAGGTACCCATTAACACGATGAATACGATGAAAACTGTACCTACCAGGGCAAAACGGTTCCGGCTAAATTCCAGCCAAGCCCGCTTCGTCCCCGAGATTCGACGGAATTCGTCATCATTGAGCCACGCGATTTCAACGTTGCGCTTGTCCTTCGTGTTGTACTTGTGCTCGCCTGCTTCCCGCTCCGGATTCACTTATAAACTCCCCTAATTGCAAGACAATTGGCCAAGTCCCTTTTTCGCACCTGACGAAAAATCATTCGTAGCGAATACGTGGGTCAACGTACACCAGCGCCAGATCGGTTATGATGTTGCCTAACACAAAGGCCGTGGCAATAATTAACACCGCTCCCTGTACAACCGGAAAGTCGCGTCCGCTCACGCCGTCTATCAGATACAAACCGATGCCCGGCCAGGCGAATACTGTCTCGACTATTACCGAGCCACTCAAGATGAATCCGAAGTAAAGACCCAGTATGGTCACGATGGGAATCAGCCCGTTGCGCAGCGCGTGCTCGATCATCACGTTACGCTCGGCAAGGCCCTTAGCCCGCGCCGTGCGAACGTAGTCGTGGTTGATCACCTCGAGCATGCTCGAGCGCGCATAACGCGCCAGCCCACCCGCGCCCGCCAAGCCCAGTACGATGGTGGGCATGATCATATGTTTTATACCTCCAAGCCCTGATGGCGGCAATATGCGAAAATACAATGAAAATATGAGGATCAGCACATAAGCAAACCAAAAATTGGGTATAGAGACGCCCGCCAATGCGAAAATCATCAAGCCGCCATCAACCCAGGTTCCCCTTTTGATAGCGGCAATGATGCCCAGCGGAATGCCCACGGCCATGGAAAGCAGGAAAGCCGCTAAACCAAGTCGCACCGTATGCGGTACGCGGCGAGCCAAATCTTCCGTCACCGGGCGGAGCGTGCGCAAAGACGTTCCGAAATCGAACCTCAGCGTATTGCTCATATAGCGCAGATATTGCAGCGGCAGCGGATCGTTAAAGCCGTACTTTTCGTTGATCTTATCCAAGTATGCTCGTGCTTCTGCGCCCTGGAAATCCGGCGGTACGAACATCACGGCCGGATCGCCGGGCGCCAGCTGCATGGCAAACCACACCAGCGTCACCGCGCCCAGTATCGTTGGAATTGTAAGCAATAAGCGCTTTAAGATGTATTTTTGCATGAGTCATTAATCCTTACAGCAGCAAAGGAACCCCATCCTAAATCCTTCCCCCACAATGAGGGAAGGGCTTCAAATCGCCCCCATCCCCTTGCGGGGGCAAGGGGATGGGGGGCGGGTGGGCGGCAAACACGCCTTTCGACGCCTGCCGCCCCATGCTTATAGCAATTGCTCAAGCCGTCTCATTACTCGTTGAGCCAAGCCTTGTGGAATAGCGGAATACGACCACCAACCTCGAAAACGATACCTTCTACCTTGGGACTAACAACATTGAACCAGGGCGAGTGCCAGCCCCAAATCGTCAGTTGCTGATCCAGGAAGATGGTCTGCGCCTGGTGCGACAGCTTCTTGCGCTCTTCCAAATCGGTCGTCGCCGAGAAGGCGTCGCCTATCGCCTGAAGTTCCTCAGCCACTTCGATCAGATAGGGTTCGGTCGCATCGTCAATCTGGTAGATGGACCAGAACGCGTCTGGCTTCCAGGCCGCTTCGATAGCCAAGGTCACCGCGAAGAACCCCCCCTGCGAATGGTGACCGAAGGTCCAGTTACCCTGATTCTCGCGCCATTCATCAAGCATGGCGTTCCATTCCGCCGTCTTGATCGGGGCATCGACACCGATCTCCGTCAGATACTGCTGGTAAATCTCGTTGAACAGCCCCCAAAGGGCGAAGTCGGCGGAAATTATGTTGACAACCAGTTTCTCGCGCCCGTCCACGCAGTTCTTTTCTTCGTTCGCTTCGTCTTCCTCGCTGCATTCGCGATAGCGGAAACCATCATCGGCGAGCAACCAGCCGGCCTCGTCCAGAATCTCACCAGCCTTGACCGGATCATAAGGCGCTCGTTCCGGCAGATCCTCGGTGAAATAGGGCGAGTTGGGCGATACGCCGCCGCGCGAACGGACGGGAAAGCCGTGCAAGATCTCTTCGATGATCACATCGAAATCAACCGCATGAGCGAGCGCCTTGCGCAATGACAACTCGGTCATCGGATAACGCGACGTGTTGATGCTGATCATGGTCACACCAGGACCAAGCGGCGCATTCACGACGAGATCGGTTTCATTCTGCAAGCGAACTGCATCTTCCGGTTCGATGCCATCGACATAGTGCACGTTGTCCGATTCGATTTCGATCAAGCGCACCGTGGGATCACCGTGAATGCGAACGGTCAGACCATCGAGCAGCGGCGCGCCCTGCCAGTAATTCGGGTTGGCCACGTATTGAATCTCGCTCTGCGGTTCGTGCGACTTGAACATGAAAGCACCGGTGCCAACCGGATTCTCGTGGAAGGTCGATCCGTCTTCGCCCCAGGCCGTCGGACTGATTTGGTACGAACCCGTTCCCACGGTCACATCGTAAATGAAGTCGCCGTTGGATTCGCCAATCTTGATCCATACGGTACGGTCATCAATCGCTTCCATTTCAACCACGCGACTGTACGCCACGTTACTGCGGGCATCGGGATCGTCAATCTGACGCTGAATATTGAAGATGACCGCATCGGCATTCCAGGGTGTGCCGTCATGGAACATCACATCATCACGCAACTTGAAAGTATATTCCAAACCATCGTCCGATATCTCCCACTCTGTGACAAGATATGGAAGCAAATTGTCGTTATCGTCGGTCGTCAGCAAGGTGTCATACAGCGGCCGCACATCGCGAATGCTGGGCCAGGTCGTTCTCGTCTGATCCCAAGCAATCACATCGGCCGACTGCATCATGACCAGCGTACCGCCTTCCACTGCATCTTGCGGCTGTACCGGAACTGCCAGCACCAGCAAGGCCACGAACAGGATTGCAATTATCAAAAATCGTTTCGACATCTTTTCTCTCCTAATTGACTAGTACTTCACAAACTTTCGATGAAAGATTTCTCCATCTCACCTCCTTGTCTTTAGGAAATCGCGCCCAATGAGATCAACTCGCGTACGCCCATAAACACGAATTACCGAGCCCATGTTCAACTCCGGGCAAACGGTCTCTTGCATAAGGATAACAAACCAGACAATCTTGAACAAGCAATTGGGCACAAATCATGCTTAATCGAATCATTTTTGCAGCGCCACAAGACCGCGACTTTCGTCGCAAGATTCGGCTTCAGCCAGACTTTGGCACTATTGCAATAGTCCAGATTCTATCACACTGCCACAAGCGCAGCTCTCGACGGGGAGTGCGTGCATCCCGCGAAAGCCGAGCAAGTATGGCAGCAGGACACACAATCAGGCTCAAAGAGAAGTCGACAATCTTCGCTGCGCTCTGCCAGAACGAAAACCAAGGGGAGCATCTTCCGCAAGAATCCCCCACGGAATCGCGCTACTATGCAAGACAGCATTCTGTACATCGGTAAATTACAGGCTGGGCGGCAAACGTCCTTCGACGCCCGCCGCCCTACTGCTATCCGAATATGCTCGACCGCTGCCTTACTCGTTGAGCCAAGCCTTGTGGAATAGCGGAATGCGTCCAGACATCTCGAACAACATACCTTCTACGTTGGGAGTAATAACGTTAAACCGGGGCGTGTGCCAGCCGAAAATCGTCAGTTGCTGTTCCAGGAAGATGGTCTGCGCCCGGTGCGACAGTTTAATCCGCTCATCCAAATCAGTCGTGGCCGCGAAGGCGTCGCCTATCGCCTGAAGTTCCTCAGCCACTTCGATCAGATAGGGTTCGGTCGCATCGTCAATCTGGTAGATGGACCAGAAATCGTCGGGCTTCCAGGCCACCTCAAGCGCCGATGTCACGGCGAACAAAGTCCCCTGCGAATGGTGCCCGAAGGTCCAGTTGCCTTGATTCTCGCGCCATTCATCGAGCATGGCGTTAATTTCCGCCGACTTGATCGGGGCATCGACACCGATGTCCGTCAAATACTGCTGATAAATCTCGTTGTACAAGCCCCAAAGGGCGACGTCGGCGGAGATGATATTGACGACCAGTCGCTCTTTCCCGTCCTCGCAGTTCACGGTGTCATCAGTGCAATCGCGATAGCGGAATCCATCATCGGCAAGCAGCCAACCGGCTTCGTCCAGAATCTCACCGGCTCTGACCGGATCATAAGGCGGACGTTCCGGCAGATCCTCGGTGAAATAGGGCGAGTTGGGCGATACGCCGGCGCGCGAACGCGTAGCGTAGCCGTACTGAAACTCGTCGATGATCGCTTCGAAATCGACCGCGTGAGCAAGTGCGTAGCGCAATGACAGCTCACTCATGGGATAGCGCGACACGTTGATGCTGATCATGCTCACACCGGGACCGATGGGCGCGTTCACGACCAGGTCGGTTTCCGCCTGCAGGCGATACACATCTTCGGGGTCGATACCATCAATATAGTGCACGTTGCCCGATTCGATTTCGATCAAGCGCACTTGGTTATCCCCGTGAATACGAATGGTGAGACCATCGAGCGGCGGCGCGCCTTGCCAGTAATTCGGGTTCGCTACATATTGAATCTCGCTCTGCGGTTCATGCGACTTGAACATGAAGGCGCCGGTGCCGACCGGATTCTCGTGGAAGGTCGATCCGTCCTCGCCCCAGGCCGTCGGACTGATTTGATACGCACCTGTTCCCGCCGTCACTTGGTAGAGAAAATCGCCGTTGGGTTCGCCAATCTTGATCCATACGGTATGGTCGTCGATGGCTTCCATTTCAACCACGCGACTGTACGCCACGTGACTGAAGGCATCGGGAGTGTCGATTTGACGCTGAATATTGAAAATGACCGCATCGGCACTCCAGGGCGTCCCGTCATGGAACATCACGCCTTCGCGCAAGTGGAGCGTGTATTCCAGACCGTCGTCCGATATCTCCCAAGCGGTAGCCAGGTGGGGAAGCAAGTTATCGTTTTCATCGGTCGTCAACAAGCTATCGTATAGCGGACGTACATTGCGAATGCTGGGCCAGGTCGTTCTCGTCTGATCCCAAGCAATCACATCAGTCGGGCTCATCATAATCAGCGTGCCGCCTTCAACTGCGTCCTGCGGCTGTACCGGAACTGCCAGCACCAAAAGGGCCAGCAAAAGGACTGCTACTATCAGAATTCGTTTCGACATCTTATCTCTCCTAAGAAACTAAAACTTTTTCTTCCTTTGTTTGTGCAATGGTTCATCGCCCCTCCTTCTCTGTTGACAGTGTGTTGGGCGGTAGCGTCGTGAACTCCCATGCTCGATTCGAGACTAGTCACCATCTCTTTCATCAACAGTATAGCACATCAAAGGTCTGCAGCAGTAAGTCCGCCAACAGAACGCTGGCGCTCAGCCAGCAATGCCAAAATCACATATTTGATTTATTGACGGACTACAATTAAGATTGACAGACAGCGAAAACGGTTTCGGAACCAGTGTGCGTTTGTCTACATCAATTCGTGATATCGCCAAGACCCTGAATCTTTCAAATTCTACCGTGTCCAAGGCGCTGAACGGTTACGCCGATGTCTCCGCCGCTACCCGTGATCTGGTCATGCAAACTGCCCTGGAACTAGGCTATCAACCGAGCGCGAGCGCCAGAAACTTGCGTCGCGGGCAAACGGACAAAATCGGACTCTTCCTCAATACCGCCGTCGAATATGCCGTCGATTACCTCTCGGGCATTTTACCCGGCGCCGTGCAAACCGCGCAGGGATTCAACAAGAATCTGATCATTTATACCTTCACCGATAATGATCCCGGCCACCTGTTAAGTGTCTGCCGCACCGGCGAAATTGACGGCGTCGCACTCTTTTCCACCGACTATGACAGCGCCGCCATGGAATCTTTGCTGAAAGAACGCTTCCCCTTTGTCGTCATCGGCCGGGAAATCCGCGACCCGCGAGTATCCTATGTCGTGCCGGATTATTACGCGGGATCCTATCAAGCTACCCGGCATCTCATAGAAATCGGACATCGTCGCATCGCCTTTACCACCCGCCCCGAACTCACCACCGCCAACGAAGCCCACCTCCAGGGGCACCGCGACGCCTTGAGGGATGCGCGAATCGCCTTTGACGAATCTTTACTCGTTGAAACGCAGCTCGAACCCCGCAGCGGGACTAAAGCCGCCCGGCAATTGCTGGAGCTTCCTCAACTGCCGACAGCTATCCGTGCCTTCCATGATCTGGTCGCTCTGGAAATGATAGAAGTATTTCAGCAGTGCGGCTTGCGTGTACCCGAAGATGTGTCGGTAATTGGATTTGATGGGCTAAACGCGGGTTTTAAGACAATTCCACACATCACCACCGTGGCGCAGCCGCTTGCCCGCATCGGCAAGCGCGTCATGGAAATCATCAATCAGCAGATCGAAGGAAGCGACTCAGCGCCGAAACAAGAAGTGGTGCCCGTGGAACTTATTCTGCGTGGTTCAACCATCCCACTTTGCGAAAGCGCCACTATTCAGCATGGGGGCTAAACGGACGCTTTCCCAATACTACACGCCGTTCACTGGCGACCGATCCCGAAGATTCACTGCAAAAGCGAAAATAGGATCAGCGACTGAAAACGGACAAGTCCGCTACGATTTCTAGCCTGAAGACCGAGCGGCCCTGACCGAAAGAAAGGTGAAGGCCAGCAAACTGCCGAAATAGACCAAGACGCCAATCCAGGTCAAAGTACCGCCGTTTCCGGCGAACATCATTATCGCCGCAATTAAGGTCAATGCGCCTATAACCAGCATCAAGGGCTGGCTCACGGAAGACCGCAACTTGCCATCGGCTTCATCTTCATCATGGCCGATGAAGCCTTGTTCTGCCAAGCGCTGACGCGATTCCGGATCCACTGCCGCATAACCGCCGCCGACATAATCAAATGCTTGTTGCAAGCCAAACTGCAGCGGACTCTTTTCCGGATGCAGCAACAATACCGGCGTTTTGCTGCGTTCGGCAATGATCATCGAGGTATTGCCAAACAGACGCTGACGTAAACGCGGGTCGCGGGTCTCACCCAAAACCACATAATCGTAATCGCTTGAGGCGCGCACTATGGCGTTGATGCGGTCTGTGCTCACCTCCGTCAGCAGATTAACTTGCAGGCCATCCACCTTCACGGACTCGATCTGCCGTTGCAATGCACGGCTTGAGCGATCGCGTTCCGCAGCCGGTGTCTCCACAGAAAAGACATGCAGCAGATCCAAAACCATATCCGGCGAATCGGAGAACAATTGAATCAATTGCAGCGAATATCCCACTTGCCGCGGATCGGCAATTGGAATCAGAACGCGTTTGACCGTTGTCGTATTGCCAGGCTGCAACATCATCACATCGCAATTGACCTGGCTCAAGACTTGATCGATATTGGAACCGAGCACCATCTTGCCTTGCAGGTTCGTCACACCTTGCCAGCCAATAACCACCAAATCCGCCCGCTGCTCATTTGCTGTGTCGATAATGGCCGGGGCCAAGCGCCGCGCTACCCGCACGATGTATTCCACCGCAACGTCTTCATCTCTCACCATCGATATGGCTTTTTTCTCCAAGGCATCGCTCGCTTCGAGATAGCGATACCCCGACGACAATGGCGTCGGCGTTGGCACTGTAACAATGTGCAGCAGGGTCACCTTGCCATCATTGAGCTTGGCAGCGTGAATCGCCGGCGGCAACAATGTCGACAAGGAATCCGGATTGGCAACCGGCACCAACACCCGATATGGAACATCGGCGGTCGGGGTCATCAATTCGGTTTGCTGCAAAACAGCGGTGCGATGCATGCGTTCCTGACGGGGCCGCGCATAAAAGAAATAGATCAGGAAGCCGGCGCCTATCCAGGACGCCGCATAAACCCAGGCAATCAGCGATACCCCAAACAGTGATAGCACCAGCAAAAACTGCATGCCGATGGCGATTATCGGCAGAATCGGGAAGAACGGCATCAGATAACCGTATTTCAGATCTTTGCCATACTTGCTGCGAATGGTGATCACCGCCAGGTTCACTTGCAGGAAGAGCAAGATGAACATGATATCTGCCGAAGCCGCCACATCTTCGATCGGCAATGTCAGCGCCACAAACAAAATCAGCAAACCTGACCAGCCCAAAGCAACATGCGGCGTGCGCGTCTTAGAGCTGACATTGGAGAAGCCATCGGGCAACGCCCGGTCCCGCCCCATGGCAAATGACACGCGCGTTGACGAAAAAGTCGTGGCGTTTAAGGCGCTCATAGTGGAAAGCAATCCGCCCACCATGATAAGGAAAGTGCCAAAAGGCATGAACTGCGCGGCGGCGCGAGCAATGCCAATCTCCCCAAGATCGCCTAACCACTCGTGAATGATGGTACCCTCCGGCGGTTCTACCGCGCCGATAATGACAAATGCCACCAGCATATAGATAGGCACCACGATCGCCAGCGACAGGAATATAGCCCGAGGGATATTCTTGCGCGGATTGCGCACCTCTTCACCAGCTTGCACAATAATCTCGTAACCCTCAAAGGCGATGAAAGTCAATCCCATGGCGCTGACAATGCCGATGATACCCTCCGGCGCGAAGTTGTTGAATTTCTCGAAGTGGACCGGCTCGCCAAAGATTACAAACAAGCCGCTCACGATAAAGATGAGTATGATGATCACCTTGAGCACGGTCACGATATTGCCGACCGCGCCGGTCTCCGATGTGCCGCGATAATTGATATACAGAAATAGCAGAATAATCAGGATCGCGAAGGTCTTTTGCACCAATTCTGCTTCGGTCAATACCAGGCCAAAGGGCAGATGTAGCGGTCCCGTGAGAAATACCCCGACCCCTTCGGCATGGTGTGCCTCCGGATCGAGGAAAAGGATACGCAACAATTCATAGATGAATCCGCCGAATCCGACACCATAAAGGCTACCCGCTACAGCATGAGCAAACCAACTCATCCAGCCCGCCAGAAATCCATTCGGGCCCGGCAAACCTTCCTTCACCCACAGGTAGCCGCCTCCCGCCTCCGGTATTGCAGAGCCCAGTTCCGCATATACCATCGCCGTTAAGACCGTGATCACACCGTTCAGGGCAAATGCCAGGATTAAAGCGGGACCCGCGGTGCCGGCCGCGATACCCGTCAATACAAAGATGCCGGCACCAATCATGGCACCGACACCGATCATCGTGATATCAAATAATCCCAAGTTGCGGACCAGACCGACCTCGTGAGACGACTTGTTATTCTCTGCCATAAGTGTCATACCTCAGCTATATAGTCGAGTACGTCCGTCTGCCGCAACACTTACTACAGTGATGCAAACCTATTCGTCACTGTAGCGCAGAAAACAGTTTCTTGACAAGTACGACAGGTCAATCGAAACGGCATACAAACAGTCCGGTCAGGTGAGAAATATAAAGAAGACCAAGGCAAATTGGGAAGTGTTGATTTTCCAGGACATAGAACGCCTGAGTAACCATTCAGGCTTGCGATCAAACTCCCCTCTCCATTGCTGTGGCTGAGGACAGGACAGGTTTTGAGGTGGAACGTGATATGGAAAAGGACGGGAAAAGATGGGAAAAGGATGAGAAAGGACGAGAAAAGGATGAGAAAAGGAGCAAATATAGCGATAACCTATCGATACAGTATCGCTATAGGAAAGGATTTCGCCAAATTGGATTGCGATCCGGCGAGAGCCTGTCAGTTGCAAGTAAGACATGGAGGAAAGCGATAAGATTCCCATAGAGCCGAGCGTATCATCATTTGCCGGGGACGCGGCGACTATATGGACGCGGTTTAATGCAGGAATTGCTGACGGTCGCTAGCCGTTGCGCGGGGCGGGAGCGAAACCTGTCCTGTCCTGAGATTGCTGTGGGGAGGGGCCGGGGGACGGGTTAGAAATGGCAACATCCTCAATTTTCACCGCTGCCGCATCAACTGGCATTGACTAGCGCGAATCAAACTTATACGCGACATCATTCCAGCGCAGCTCGTTCTTGAATTGTCGCAGTTCGGTACTCTTGTCGATCTGCACATATTCTACGCCAGCCATCTCGCTGAAGTCATAGAGATGCTCGGCATTCAGTGCCTGACTGAAAACCGTGTGATGCGCGCCACCGGCATAAATCCAGGCGCTTGCGCCGATCCGCAAATCCGGCTGCGGCACCCATAAAGCGCGCGCTACCGGCAATTTCGGCAGTTCCGCTTCCGGCTTGATCACAACCACCGTATTAACAATCATGCGAAAACGCTCACCCATATCGACCAGCGAAGCATTCAGGGCGCTGCCAGCAGCAGTGTTGAATACCAATCGCGCCGGATCCGCCTTGCCACCAATCCCCAGCGGATGCACCTCCAGGCTAGGCTGCCCGGCAGCAATCGACGGGCAGACTTCCAGCATGTGCGCGCCTAGCACGGCCATATTTTGCGGATGGAAGTGGTAGGTATAATCCTCCATGAAGGAGGTGCCGCCCTCCAGTCCTTCCGCCATAACCTTGAGCGAACGCAACAGTGCCGCTGTTTTCCAATCCCCTTCGGCACCAAAGCCGTAACCCTTGTCCATGAGACGCTGGACCGCCAAGCCCGGCAATTGCGCCAGCCCATGCAAATCCTCAAATGTCGTCGTGAAGGCAGCGAAACCGCCATCCTCCAAGAACTGTGCCAAGCCTATTTCTATCCGCGCCGCCTCGCGCACCGAATCGTGACGCGCGCCACCAGCTCGCAGATCAGCGCTCACGATGTAGCCGGCTTGATATTCTTCAACCAGCGCGTCAATCTCGGCATCGCTCACCTGATTGACCACCGCGGCAAGATCACCAATGCCATAGCCATTAACTTGATAACCGAATTGCACCTGCGCCGCGACCTTGTCCCCTTCCGTCACCGCCACCGCGCGCATATTGTCACCGAAGCGCGCAACCTTCATTGAACCCGTTTCCTGCCAGGCAGCAGCAGCTCGCGCCCAGCCACCAATTTCTGCTTGCACACCGTCGTCACGCCAATGCCCGACTACCACCTTGCGCCGCTGCCGCAGCCGGCTCATCATAAATCCGAATTCACGATCACCATGCGCTGCCTGATTGAGGTTCATGAAATCCATGTCAATCTCGGACCAGGGTATGTCGCGGTTGAATTGCGTATGCAGGTGCAGCAGCGGCTTGCGCAACGCCGTCAAGCCCGCGATCCAATTCTTCGCCGGAGAAAAGGTATGCATCCAGGCGATGACGCCGATGCACTTCGCGTCGCTAGTAGCAGCGCTGCACATATTGTAGATTTCTTCCGCCGTAGTCAGCACCGGCATGTAGATGATTTCAACCGGTATCGCGCCGACAGTATTGAGAAAGGCGACCATCTCGGCAGAATGCTCGCCAACCTGCTCTATCGCTTCCGGACCATATAGATGCTGACTGCCGGTCAAAAACCAAACTTGATAATCGCCTAATGCCATTTTCGTGTTCCATTCAGTTGCTATCAGTACGAGTATGATTACGATCTGCTAAGACACCTTCTCAATGTCCAGCGTCCAGGCATCGCTGACCATGCTAACTTCGAGAAGCACGGTACAATCTTCTTCCGCCTCGACAAGGCTTTGCGCCCCATTTGACCCATCGCCTGCCGAGATGCTGAAAATCGAGTATTTCAAATCACTGCCACAATCGCCCGATAGCAATGTCGGAGTAACTAACATAAAGTCATCGGTAGTCGCGGTGAAGACGTGGACGCCCGCTGACAACAATAACGGACCCAGAACCGGTTGAAGCCTCTCGACGCTACTGAATGAGTAGCTTCCGTCCGATGCTATCAATTTGGCCGATTGCGATGGAATAATGTGTTTGATAGACAAAGTCCACCGTTGACTAACCAAGCTAACTTCAAGAAGCACGCTACAATCTTCTTCCGCCTCGACAACGCTTTGCGCTCCATTCGACCCGTCGCCTGCCGAAATGCTGAAAATCGAGTATTTCAAATCACTGCCGCAATCTCCTGCTAACGAAGTTGGCGAAACAATCATGAAGTCTTCTGTGGTTGCCGTAAAAATGTATACGCCTTTCGTTAAAGATATCGGACCCAAAACCGGTTGAAGCCCTTCATCAACGCTGCTAAATGAATAGCTGTTTTCTGTAAATGCTGGTTTGCTATCGACTACTTGAACAACTGGATTTGAATCGTTTGACGCAGTAAGCATTGCAGACGGGCAACTGGGAAAGAATGTGCCGAAAACGTCACTAACGATAGTCACCGAACCGGCAGATCGAGCAAAACTCTTATCGCCATAATCTTCCAGAATCCCGTTAAGTACATCGCAATTGTATTCAATGCCCGCATGTTCAACCCACTCTTGAGCAATCGAAAAAGTCGTCAACATAAATGCGAATATTACGGCGAAAACCTTCTTCATTGGCTAACCTTTGTCAGTTGCAAGACGCGATCATTGCTGCAGGGGATTTTACTACTTGACTTGGTGCGGTAAAGGGACAAAGCCACGCTAGTTAGCTTAGCCCAAGTTTCAGCTACCGCTGCCCATAGACATTCTGATAGCGGTCGTGCAAGCTGTCGATATCGGCTTGCGGGATCGTGATGACCTCGCCCAGTTGACGCGCTGTCCAGACGATCGCAGCATTGTCCTCCGTCATCACCGCCGCCTTGACCGCCGCTTCGGCACTGACGCCGATCGTGAAAACTCCGTGATTCTGCAATAACGCCGCCGGGCTGTGATGACCCGTCAACTTGTCCACCACTAGTCTGCCGATTTCCTCGCCGCCAATCAGGCAGAAGCCGCAACAAGGGATCTCTGCGCCGAATTCATCCGCCATGGCCGTTGTCACACAGGGGATCGGCTCGCCCACTACCGAAAAGGCAGTGGCATAACGCGAATGCGTATGCGCTACACCATTGACAGCCGGCATGTGCCGATAAATGTAACAATGTGAGGCGGTATCGGAAGATGGCTTCAGATCGCCCTGCACTACCCGACCTTGCACATCAGTTACCACCATCTTCTCGGGCGTTATATGCTCGAAGCGAACTCCGCTCGGTTTGATGACGACCAAACCGCTCTCCGGATCTCGCGCGCTGATGTTGCCGCTCGTCCAGGCTACCAGATTGTTCTTCGGCAATTCCGCATGCAGCCGACAAACTTCCTCGCGCAGTTTCGCTAGCAGCACGGACATCTCTCCTATATTGACAAGTCACTTTGCTTGTGTGGACTCATTAACCATGTGGTGGCTGTCGATCAGATCAGGTACTCACCTTGGCAGAATTTGTCTTCCTGGCATCACCAAACAGACGCAAGACAATCTTATTCGCCAAGGGGATCGTCCGCTCTTGCCCGCGCATAGCTACAATCAAGCCATAAATCCAATTCACGCTTAAAAAGGCCGCCATGGCAATCACCAATGAAAACAAAGATATCGCAAAAATCGGACCGACTATCGGGATCTGGCCGATCAGATAACCTGTCACTGCCCAAATCAGAAAACTCAATACCAAGGTCAACACCGCCGCAATGCTTTGTTGGGCATGATTGCGCGTTAGCGGATTGCCGCTATCCAGCGCCAAACCCAAAATACCACCGATCACAGGCACGATATACGCCAATACCGCAAATGTACGTGGCTCTGAAACGCCTCCCTCATTTTGGGAGATGGATTCAGAGCGGGGGTTCGGCTGCGACATTTGCAACTCCTTGCAATTCCAGTTCATCGGCGAAGTGGCAGCGTGCGCTATGTCCAGGCGAGACTTCGACCAGCGGCGGAATCTCGCTCTGGCAAATATCTTGCGCATAACGGCAGCGTGGATGAAACACACAGCCAGAGGGAGGATTTGCCGGGCTAGGCACATCGCCTTCCAGGATGATGCGCTCCATCTTGATCAATGGATCAGCTGACGGCACGGCAGAGACCAGAGCCTCCGTGTAAGGATGTTTGGGATTGCGCAGCAGCTCATCAGTCGGCGCCAGCTCTACCAGCTTGCCCACATACATCACCGCGATTCTGTCGCAAATATGCTCCACCACCGAAAGGTCATGCGAAATAAAAATAAAGGTCAGCCGTAATTCGTCTTTCAGCGTTTGCAGCAGATTCAACACCTGCGCCTGCACGGACACATCGAGCGCCGAGACCGGCTCATCGGCGACGATCAGCCGTGGATTCAGCGCCAGCGTCCGCGCCACGCCAATCCGCTGCCGCTGCCCGCCGGA
This sequence comes from Phototrophicaceae bacterium, assembly GCA_965262335.1. Taxonomy (GTDB): domain Bacteria; phylum Chloroflexota; class Anaerolineae; order Aggregatilineales; family Phototrophicaceae; genus UBA6055. Next base: position 255,036 of record OZ253529.1, on the reverse strand, counting down.
AAACTCGTGCGGGTAACGCCCCATGTAAGCCGGCTTCAAACCCACCGCTTCCATCAGTTCAGCCACGCGCGCCGTGATTTGCTCGCCCGACGCCGTGCCATGAATAACAATCGGTTCAGCGATCAGATCCTTGACCGTGAGCCGCGGATTCAGCGAACTAAAGGGGTCCTGAAAGATCATGCGCATTTCCTTGCGCAAATCCTTCATCTCCTTGCGGCTGACCTTCGCCACATCCACCCAGCTGCCATCCGCCCGGTGAAAAAGCACCTCGCCGCCCGTCGGATCATAGAGCCGCAGCAGCGCACGCCCAACGGTCGTCTTGCCGCAGCCGCTCTCGCCCACCAAGCCCATCACCTCTTGCTCGCGTAATTCGAAGCTGACGCCATCCACTGCCTTGATCGTGCCCACGCGCCGCTGCAGCATACCCTGCCGCAAGGGAAAGTGCATCTTTAAGTCATTGACCTTCAGGATGATGTCCTTCGTCATAACTTCCGCTTCGCCACTCCTTTGAAGCCCCTCCCTCTTCATGGGGGAGGGCTTTGGCGCGGGGGTAAGTGCGGTTGTCTCTGCCATGCCTGGTCGTCTCCGATTACAGATTGGAATAGGGGTCAGCCGCGTCGCGCAAGCCATCCCCCAGGAAGTTGAGACCGAGCACCGCTACCACGATGAAAATCACCGGCGTCAATATCCAGGTGTTCTGACCCAGCGTCTCCAGGCTCGACGCGTTTCTCATCAAAAAGCCCCAGCTCGTCAGTGGTTCTTGAATGCCGATGCCGAGGAAGCTGAGGAAGGCTTCTGCCAGAATAATATCCGGGATCATCAGCGTCAGAATCACGATCACATGGCTGAGTATATTGGGATAGAGATGCCGGAAGATAATGCGGAAATCGCCAGCGCCCTGCTCTTTCGCCGCCAAAATGAAGTCGGTTTCGCGCAGGGATAGCACCTTGCCCCGCACCTCTCGCGCCAGCACCGCCCAGCGAAGGAAGGGGAAGATAAACACCATGACCAGGAAGACCTGCCCCGACGACCAGGTTTTGGGAATCACCGCCGCCAATGCCATCCACAGCGGTAGCTCCGGAAAGGACATGACCACTTCGACAAATCGTTGCAGCACGTTGTCAATTGTGCCGCCATAATAACCGGAAATCACGCCCAACGATGACCCGATCACAATCGCAATCAGCGCCGACAAAATGCTCAGCGACAGCGAGACCCGCCCCGCCAGCGCAATGCGCCCCCACAAATCCCGACCAAAGCGATCAGTCCCCAGCAGGTGCACACGCACCTTATCGTTGTCCAGCCCGACGAGGTGCAAATCCGTCTCGATAAGGCCAAAAACCTTGTATTTCCAGCTGCGCGCAAAAAATCGTATATAATGCGGATTCTCGGTATCCAAATCTTGCTTCGACTGATAGGTGACGGGGTCAATGACCAATTCCGACTTGTAGACAAAGGGGCGGAACTGAAAAATCCCGTCAATATCGAAAAAGCGGATGTTTGCCGGCGGTATATAGGTATCGCCCAGCGTAGTCGCGTAAAAGTCGTAGGGCGTGAAGAACTCAGGAAACATCGCCAGCGTAATCAGCATGACCACCATCAGCCCACCGACCATCGCGGCTTTACTGCGGCTGAAACGTTGCCAGACCAGTTGCGAATAAGAATCGCTGCTGTTTTCGATTTCGTCTTCGATGACTTGCTCGTATTCGTAGGTATCTTGCATAATTCGTAACCTTCGATCTAGCTGTGGGCGATGCGCGGGTCCAGCAATCCCAGCGCAATATCAGCCACGAAGTTGCCGATGATCACCAGCATGCCATAAAGCAGCAGCACGCTTCCCGAAAGAAATATGTCTTGTTTTAGCAAAGCCTCGTTGAACATTGGCGCGATGGTTGGCAAGCCGAAGATAATCGCGGCTTCCAATTCTCCCTGCAGCATATAGGGCAATGCCGTGCCTTGATAGGCGATAATCGGATGCAAGGCGTTTGGCACCGCGTGGCGCCTCATGACTCGTCCTTCGTCCAATCCCTTGGAGCGCGCTGTGGTAACATATTGCTGATTCAGCACATCCAGCAGATTGCCGCGCATCACCCGCATATTACGGGCGACGCCGCCGAAGCCAGCAATGAAAATCACGGGCCAAACATGCTTGATTAAATCGGCCGCCTTGGCAATTGACCAGTCGGCATAACGGAATTCGGGCGAAAATAGCGCGCTTACATGCTCTTGATTCAACTGAAATGCCAGCAAATACAAGATGATTAGAGCCAAAGAAAAACGAGGAACCGAGGTGGCAATAAAGGCGAAGGTTGCCGCCGCATTATCCGCCAGGCTGTATTGCCGATTGGCGACATATATGCCCAGCGCGATGCCCACTAGCGACGAAATAGCATGTGCCGCCAGCGCGATGCCAAGTGTGCGCGGCAAGCGCTCGCCGATCAGCACACTCACATCTTTACGGTAGGAGAACGAATAGCCAAAGTCGCCACGAAATACGATGCCGCCAATCCAGTTGCCAAACTGTATCGGCAGCGAATCGTTCAAGCCATATTTGTCGCGCAAGCGATCGGCGGCCGCTTCTGCTTCTGCCTCCGACTGTCCGCCTAATGCGATCAGTTCGCGTTTGCGCACATCCGCAAAATCGCCAGGGGGCAACTGAATAATGGTAAAAGCCACCGCCGCGATAATTATCATTATGAAGACGGAAGACAACAGACGCTGCACAACAAATCGAATCATTTGCTTTTGCCCCTGATGCCAACGGAAAAGATTCCGAAGAGAAACTGCCCAAGTATAAAACAACAGGTGTCACAGATGCAAACAGGGACGTGACGACGCACGCCCCTGAGTCTCTTATTGCAACAATGATGAGCGCAGACTCATCCCGACAGTTTACAGCTTACATATCGTCAGAGTAGACCGGCAGCGTCTCCGAGAAAATCTGAGCCAGCTGTTGATCCGGGTCCACCCAAACCGCTTCCGGAATGACGTTGCCCCAAGTCCATTGATAGAAGTAGGGCGGAGCGCCAACCGGAATATTGTTGAAACGTTTTGCCAAGCCCAAGCCGTAACGTCCAACCACGCCACCAACATTGTACACGTTCTCGGTGAAGAGTTGGTTGTAACGGAACATCAGCTCTTTACGGGTGTCAAAGTCCGGTTCCAGGCAGAATTGACCGATTATCTCAACCAATTCGACTTCGAAGTCCAGCAATTCACGTGATCCGCCGTCTGCGCGATGCCAGTCTGGGGTGATGTCGGTGACAGGACCCAAGTCCTCGCAACGGGTGAAAGATGTGGTGAATTCCTGACCAATACGGTTGACGCGCATTTCCCAGCGACCGCTTACGGTGGCATCATCAGCAGCCGGTCCCTGAAGCGGACGCAAGTTGATCTGAATACCGACCTCCTGCAACAACAGGATGGTTGCCTCGCCAATCTGACCGGTAGCTTCCGCGGCAACGCTGGTATTCAATGCAATTGTCAGGTTGTCTCCAGCCAGCGGACCGTCGGTCCAATTCAGGACGCCATCACCGTCCGTATCTTCAAAACCGAGTTCGGCAAGAATCGCCTTGGTGGAATCGGGTGAGTACGGATAGTAGACCACGCTGTCAATATCGTAGTATGGCGAACCGGGTACTAGACCAGCGGCGAATCCACGCATGAAGGGACCGCGAATGACCGCTTGACCGATGCCATCGCCATCAACCGCGTGCTGAATGGCACGGCGGAAACGTTGATCGCGGAAAAGATCACGCAACGCCTGATCGCGTTCATCTTCCACACCCAGCGAAGACGACAGATTGAACTGCAAATTGAATGCCAGGGTTTCCGGACCCCATTCGATACGGAAGTGGGCATCATCTTCTTGTGAGCGGGTGATGGCTTCCACGTATGTACTTGGGTTTTCCAAGTTCGTGTGATCAGCTGAACCCGCTAGCGTAGACAGCGTACGACCGATACCGCTGGCACCCTTCTCGAAGGTTACTTCGTCGAGGTAGGGCAGTTGGTTGCCGTCACTGTCAACTTTCCAGTAATAGGGGTTCCGACGATGGACCATGAACTCGTCAATCCTGTAATCGACAGGCACCCAGGGTCCCATGGTGGCAACCGGCAGTTCATCCTGTACCTGGAAGGTTTCGAAGGTGTCATAGTCGGAATCTGCATTGAGCGCCGGGTGCATAGGAGCGTACACGTGTTCGGCACAGATGTTGAAGTCAAGGAAGTCCATGTTGAACAGCTTCTGTACCGGGAATGCTACCGGGAATGTCCACAGAATCGTATCGTCATCAACCTCTTCCAGGGTGATCGGCACACCATCAATTTCCCAGGTCGAGCTGGTCGTCCAGGAATTGACGTTGTCGTCATTAATGATGTGTTCCCAAGTGAACATTATGTCATGAACACCGAAAGGCGCGCCATCCGACCACTTTGCGCCGCGGATGATGCTCATCGTCAGCTGCGTGCCGTCTTCGCTCCAGGTCCAGTCTGTTGCCAGATTGGGAAGCGGCTCCAGGTTGTCACTGCGCAAAAACATCGGACCGGATTTGGTGAGCGATTCGCCATAAATGTAGTTAATGCCGAACCAACCCTGCGTTTGACCGGCACAGAGATTCCAGCCAGCCGTCGGGACAGCCGAGAAATCGCGCCAGACGCCGCCATAAACACCGATGCCGGTTGACATGCCGGATTCCAAAATGACCTGCGGATTCTCCGGCAGACGTTCTTCAACCGGCGGCAATTCGCCAGCTTCGACCATCGCCGTAACCCACTCCGGCTCATTGTAAGAATCGAGCGCTTCATAGGTGAGCAACTCGCTCAGCGGGAAACGAACAATCGGGTTGTCGCCCAACTGAACGCCTTCGGGATAGGGAATCGGATCGGCTACCTCGCCCATCTGGGCAAAAACCGCTCCGACTGCTGTCAGCAACAACGCTGAAACCAGCAAAATACGAACAAAGTGACTCAATTTCATCTAGATTCCTCCATAATTGATTGACAAAAATTACCCTGCCCGCTCCTTCGAGCATGGACAGGTTAATTCACTACCTCATTGCTTTCATGCAGCCAGCAAGCCACTTGATGTTCGCCATCCACCGTTGTCGTCGGCGGCAAGTGCGACCGGCACTTTGCCATCACATGCGGGCAGCGGTCGGCAAAAGCGCAACCAGCTATCTCCGTCGTCGCATTCGGCACGATGCCCTCTATCGGCACCAGGATCTCCTTGCGCTTCCCCAATACCGGGATAGAATGCAATAAGCCAACCGTATAAGGATGCTGCGGATTGCGAAAAATATCTAGCGTCGTGCCATATTCGACGATCCGCCCAAAATACATCACCGCGACCATATCCGCCATCTGCGAAACCACGCCCAGATTATGCGTGATGATCATGATTGATGAGCCAAAGTCATCTTGCAGCTTTTCCATCAAATCAATAATCTGCGCCTGAATCGTTACATCGAGCGCCGTCGTCGGCTCATCGGCGATCAAGATAGAGGGATTGCAGGATAGCGCCAGCGCGATCATCACACGCTGCCGCATGCCGCCGCTAAGCTGATGCGGATACTGATTGACCCGCTCCGCCGGATCAGCGATGCGCACCCGGTCCAACATATCAATCGCGACTTTCATCGATTGCTTGCGGCTAAGCTGCTGATGCAATTCCACCACTTCCGCGATCTGCCGCCCGACCGTATGCAGCGGATTCAACGACGTCATCGGCTCCTGAAAGATCATCGAAATCTCGCCGCCGCGTATACTGCGCATCTCCACGCCTTTGGGGTCCAACTGCGCAATGTCGATCGACTCCGACCGCCGCTTTTGCCGCCGAAAGATGATCTCGCCATCAACAATCTTGCCCGGTGGCGATTTGATCAATTGCATGATCGAACTCGCTGTGACGCTCTTGCCACAGCCGCTTTCGCCAACGATGCCCAATGTCTGCTTGTTGGCCAGACTGAAGCTGACACCCTTGACGGCCTGAACCACGCCTTTGTCGGTGAAGAAATGCGTCTTCAGGTTGCGCACTTCCAAAATCGGCTCGGCGCCGTTGCCTGCGCTCATAAACTTTCATCCATATTTCTATGCCATGTCTATTGTCTTGGTCCCGAAAGACGGCGTAGCGTTTATCACAACTGCATCCAATACCTGTCGGCCTTCAATTCGGGCGACATTCCCGGCTCGCCACCGCAAAATGTTACTGGAGCGCTCCCCTCCCTGATGTTTCGGGGTGGTATCGGAACTGGACTGGGAAAAGACTCATCCCTTATCCGATGTCCGCGCCATTTCTTGCGCCGCCTTATCACGCGCCAATTCCTCGACGCTGCGCGTATGCAAGCGAGCTGCACCCTCGGTTTCCAACAGCTCGACCCGCGTCCCGCGCGCTTCATGCGCTGCCAGACGCTGTCTTGCCGTTTCAATTTCTTCAGTCGCATAATTCGGCAGCCATTGAGCCTGCGCTACCAGCAATTCGTCTGTCATCTGCCAGATCTCTTCCGGGTTGCAGACCGCGGCCACCAGCGGATCATGAAGCATAGCTTGTTTGAGCAGCGTCACATCGCCGTGAACAGCGGCTTCCATCGCCAGCTCCTGCACACGCACACTTGCCGAACAGGTGGCAGCAGTTGCCAGCGGCAAATCGCCAACTACCGGCATACTGATGCCGTTCTTGTCCACGTACCCCGGTATCTCGACCACACAGCCGTCCGGCAAATTGGTGATATTCCCTTGATTTGGCACGTTGAAATGCCCACGATACACGCGACCGGTTTCCAAACCTTCAATAATGAAGGAGCCATGCTCGTGGCTGCGCTCCGCGGCAGATATCCGGTTTGGCTCTTCTTCCAGCCAATTGGGGAATTCCGTCTCGAACCAGTTACGCCCTTCGGTGCAAACGCGCAAATAGCCACCCGTCTCACCGTGGATCCAGCGGCTCAAGTCTATCCAGTCCCTGATTTCGTCCGGGCGCTTGCGATACCAGGGCACATACTCGCTCAGATGACCGTTGGACTCGGTGGAGTAATAACCAAAACGCCGCAGAACATCAATGCGCACCTTTTCTTCTTCGCGATAAGCCGGATGCGACTCAAAAAGCTCCAGCATGCGCGGCACCATATCCATCCCGCGCCATTGCACCTTGATATACCAGGTTTGATGATTGATGCCGGCGCAAATAATATCGACATCCGCATTGTTCACGCTCTCGTCCGCGCCGATCATTCCCTCGCGCTTGGCCCACAGTTCAATGCAATTCGCGATTTGCTGATGACCGCCCTGAACGCCATGACATAAACCAATCGTCCGCACGCCACCGTATGTGTTGCAGGCCCAGGTATTCATCGCCATGGGATTTGAATAATTGAGGAAGAGCGCCCCCGGCTTGGCAACATCGCGAATGTCTTGGCAGATATCCAGCAATACTGGTATCGTGCGCTGACCGTACATAATCCCGCCCGCACAGATCGTATCGCCGACACATTGATCAACGCCATATTTCAAAGGAATATCGATATCCAGCGCAAAAGCGTCCAGGCCGCCCTGCCTGATCATGCAAATGATGTAATCGGCATCGCTGATGGCTTCCCGGCGATCCAAAGTCGATGCGATCGTCGCCGGCAAGCCGTTGGCAACAATGTCACGCTCACACAGTTGCGCGACCATTTCCAGGTTTCGCGCGGATATATCCATCAAGGCAAAATGCGTATCGGCGAATTCCGGCACCGTCAACAAATCCATCATCAAGCGACGGGTGAATCCAACCGATCCGGCACCTATCATGGCAATTTTTAGCGGCATGCTCGACCTCGCAGGGAGAAATGTCCAAAAGAGTAGCGAAGAGAATAACCGCTTTGCACGGACTTGCAAAGGTTTAGAGTAAACGTGGAATTCTTAATAGCAGTATGCACAATAAGTCGCGAACCTGCCGATTCAAATGGTTCTTCGAGCAATATTTGCTGCACATTGAAACACAAGTCATGCACTATGTCAAGCAACTTTGTGGCATAACGTGCATAAAACGCGCAAACGTGAGTATAATAGGTGTCAGCATCTTTTGCTGAATAGTGTCAATTGAGTGGCCTGTTTTTTGCAAACTGCTATGCTCGTGAGAGTAGCAAGTATAATATTTTGTGTGAACGCGGCAGACTTAATCGCTGCCTTAGGTCAGTTTCGAAAGGCACTATCTACTCGCCCTACGCGACCGCCGAGCGGCTTATGAAGAAATCACAACGACAAGACCTGATCATTCAACGCGTTCGCGATTCTGCGCCGCAGGAATTGCTGTCCACACGAGAGTTCGCTCAAGTGTTCTCCGTTTCCGAGGCGACCATCCGGCGTGACTTCCAGGAATTGGCTGACGCCGGCTTGCTTCAGCGCCAATATGGCGGCGCCCACCTGAAGATTGGTCCGACTCAGATACAACAGGGGCAAATCGGCATATTGATGGCTTCGCGCATCGACAAGTATCGCGACCCGTTTTACAACATGGTCCTGGAAGGCGCCGACAAAGCGCTGGAACGACTCGGCTATCAACTCGCCTACGTCAAAACCTTGCATGATGTCGGCACTATGGCACAAGCCAAGATTCTGCTGGATTCATTCCCAGTCAAGGGTTTGATCGTGCTCGGCACCGCAGACGAGGCAAGTATCGCATATCTGCGGCAACACTTTTCCCCCATCGTGACAATGACCGATAAACAGGATATCGAAGACGATCTGGTCTTGTTTGACGGCGCGCGCGGCATGCAGCTCATGGTGGAGCATTTGGCAAATCTGGGCTATTGCCGTCTGGGCTTCATCGCCGGCTACGCGGACATTCGTTATTCAGGCTTTTGCCAGGGACTGGCAGCGTGTAATCTGGAAAACGACCCGACATTGCATCAGATCCTGCAACCCGGACCCTCCGGCTGGACACCGGATCTCGGCGAGCGCGGCGCGCGAATCCTGATGAGGCAGAAGCTGCGAGCGGACGCGATCGTCTGCGCCTCCGACCGTTTGGCGATTGGTGCCATGGGCTGGTTGCAGCAGAACGGATATCAAGTACCGGATGATATTGCCGTTACTGGCTTTGACAACATCCCCGATGCCGGTTTCACCTACCCGCCGCTTACCACCGTTCACGTTCACAAAGTCCGCATTGGTGAGCTGGCGGCGGAGCGACTGGCGCGGCGTATCGAGAATCCCAACGAATTGTTCCTGAAGATCTCCACGCCGACATCGCTGGTTGTGCGCCAATCCTGCGGCAGCCACGCTTGAGCGCAAGATCTGAAGTCGCCGGTTGTTCCAGAGCCTCACGAATGAACAAGTCGTTCATCTGCTCGCTTAACCGAGACCGGCAAGCTCCCACAAGCGCGCCATATACTCGGCGGTTATCCCCGCGGCTTCCAGCGGATCCTCGATGGCGTTGATGCGCTGGCTGAATGGCTCCGGCGTCACCGGCCCATCATAACCCAACGCGATCAGCTTCTTCATGAAGCCTTCCAAAGGCAGAACACCCGTTTCCAGCGGCAGACGCCGATCATGATCGTTGTACTCGGCCATAGTCAAGCCCCGCGGCGCATCATTTACGTGCACGTTCACGATGTCGCTATTGCTGATCTTGTCCAGATCATCTAGCGAGCCGCCGGATGTATAGAGATGCCAGGCATCCAGTAGCAGACCGACATTGCCGGTGCCGATGGCCGCCGCCATCTCCAGCATGCCTTCCATCGTGGAAATGAAATCATGCTGATGCGCCGGACGCAAGCTCTGCGGTCCAATAAACTCAATTCCGAAGCGGATTCCGAACGAACTCAAAACCTCGGCGATCGCCCGGAAGCGCTCGACATGCCAATCGAAATTCGCGGCAAACCCGCGCTCGGTCGATGAAGGCGGGCACCAGGTCGCGGAGCGCATCGCACCCAGTTCCACCGCCAGCTCGGCATATTGCGGCAGATTCGCCACATCCTCTCGCCAGCCATCGCCACGCCAATCCACCGGCGGACCCCAGGCACCGGGCCGAATACCATTATCCGCAAATAGCGCCTTGACCGCGTCCACACCGCTGTCGTTGGCAATCTTTGCCGCATCCTGAATGCTGAAATCCAGACCCTCAAAGCCAGTTTGCCTGGCCAATTGAATGCTCTCATGCAGTGATAAACCGCGAATGCCGATCGTACCCGGACTCAGAGTCTTGTACATCAAAAATCCCTTTCAACGCCTTGATCAATAGTCGTATCCATTCGCCGCAAACTATACCGTATTATGCCCTCAACCGCAGTAACCCCCGCCTAAACTCCTGTTCGAGCCTTCAGCGCGGAATCTTGCCGATAAGTGTCGTTTGGCACAAATCCTGCAAACACAACGTCCACGCGAGATGCGCTCCTCTCTCCGATCCGTTGGATGAGGACAGAACAAGTTTCGCGGCAGAAAGCGATGCGGAAAAGTGCAGGAAAAAGGCAGCAATAGGGCAACAACGGGCTGCAAACGAGCAACGCCAGGGCAGCAAGGTGCGCAAAGATGGCGGATACCTGTTGATACAGTATAGATAAAGGCAAGGTTTTCGCCAAAATGGTTAGCGATTTGGCCAAAGCGTGTCAGTTGCAGGTGAAAGATGGAGGTAAGCGATAAGGTTGCCATAGCGCCGAGTGTATCAGCTTCCGCGCGGGACGGGGGGACTATACGGTCGCGGTATTTTACCGGATTGATTGATGATTGCCAGCGGAGCAGAGCGGAAGCTGTCTTGTCCTCAGAACGCATTGGTGGGCGGGGTTGACCGAGGGACGATTCCGCCCGATTATCTTGTCAGAGCGAGGCAGACATATGCGCGACCGCCGAGCGAATATGTCTCAGTGGTGAATTGTCTGTGCAAACACCATATAATTTCCGGCAAGGAGACCAACTTGAACATCCAATCTCTCAAACAGCAAGCCGCCGAATACGCAGCGAACTTTGTCGAATCGGGCATGATCATCGGGCTCGGCACCGGCAGCACCGCCATCTTCGCCACCCGCCGCATCGCTGACCGCATCCACGTCGGTGAGCTGCGCGATATTATCGCCATCCCCACCTCGCTCGCCACGGAAGCCGAAGCCCGCGCTCTTGGCATCCCCTTGAGTACCCTTGCCCAGCACCCGCAGATCGACATCACCATTGACGGTGCCGATGAAGTCGATCCCGCTTTCAATGTCATTAAAGGCGGGGGCGGCGCCCTGCTGCGCGAGAAAATCGTCGCCCAAGCCAGCCAGTGCCTGACCATCGTTGTCGACGAGTCCAAGCTTTCGGACCAGCTCGGCACAACATGGGCAGTGCCCGTGGAAGTCATCCCCTTCGGTTGGCATTCACAAGCGGATTACATACGCTCGCTGGGCGCAAATGTCATCCTGCGGCAAGGCGCGGAGGGTCCCTACCACACCGATCAAGGCAATATCATCCTGGATAGCGACTTCGGCAAAATCGCCAATCCGGCTGCACTCGCTGCCCTGCTCAACTCCCGCGCCGGCATTGCCGAGCACGGCTTGTTCATTGGCATGGTACGCGATGTGATTGTTGCAGGGGTTGACGGCGTGCGGCATTTGAGGTGATTTTTTGAACCACCGAGAACACGGAGGTCACAGAGAAAAGCAATGTTGTGTTTCGCTTAAATGCAGACAAATCATCATCCACGGTTTCTACGAATTGCATTTATCCTTTCAAGAGTTTCCGCAAACCCCTGGTGATTCAGATCGATGAACCGTTCTATATCTACGAATCCCAAATCTTGCGAAAAAACTTTCCCATCAGGCAACCTGGCATTCAATAACGCGGTTGCGGGAGAGACTATTTCTTCTCTTTGCCATACATCGTCTGATGGCCATTTTGAGAAAGCTGAGGGTCTCATTTCCTCTAACCACAAGATTGCTCCTTCAAGACAGGCTCCGCACTAATCGGCATTCTGAAGGTTTGTCTCAAGAAATTTCGCCTCTTTGAGAATTGCGGATCTGCTGTTGGTCTTACTCAATTTCGCATTTTGCAGATTCGCCTCGTCCAAACTCGCATCTTGCGAGCGAGCCTCACGCAAGTCCGCGCCGTTCAGCAACCCATACTCGCCAGTCAACCACCCTTCACGATCCAGCCATTCCAGTGCCGAAATCACGATATCATTCGAGCGGCTTCCCGCTTCCCGAATCAGGCGGTGTTTGAGGCTTTCTTGGCCCGGCACAATTTGAGCATACTGCAAATTAGAAAGAATCACTGTCCACCAAGCAGGGCAAATTCACTTCAACGCATCTCCGGGTGTGCGATTCCATTCCTTTGGCGCAATTGTCCCGTCGTAGGTGGGAATCAGTGCCTGGATGAGTGTCTGGGTTGAGGCAGGCCATGACTCAATTTGACCTTTCGGCCATTGGCTCACATCCGCTTGTATGTGTGCCGGCGCCGAGTTGAAGTTCGGGTGATACCACAAGGTAATCACCGTACGGCTTCGATCCGATTGGTTGCCCTAGGAACCGTGCAATAAGCGCGCATCCCCGATGACAACATCGCCGGCCTTGACTGGAACGACGACTTCATCCGCCACGGGCTGATAGGCTGGATGATCGGGGTCAGTGACACTGCGCAGCTCATCGGTATGCGCGTCCGGCACTGCGTCGTGCATCGGATGGCGTTTACGATGCGACCCTCTGATGACGCGCAGGCAGCCGTTGTGCATATCGGTATCGACCAGATAATACATCAAGAAAAGCTGCTGGGATCGTCCCAACAGGCCCAATCCTGATGCCAAAACAGCGCTGGAGACCCCGGCGGCTTGCTGATGATGAACCCGGACGACCAGCGAGGCTTGGGAAAACCGAGGGCTGCCAACGCATTCAGCGCCGGCGGATACGCCACCAGCTCTGCAAAGAAGGGATCTTCATAGACGCTGATCATGCTCCCGGTTGACTTCTGTGCCGCAAAATGCTCGGCAGGTTGAGCGGACAGCACGCGATTACTGGCTACTCGTACGCGTGCAAGCATGGTCTCTTCCAAGACCTGTTCGAAGACACAGAAGCCATCGGCAATGAGCTTGGTATGTTTTTCGCTTTCGATTATCATAATTTTCTCCTCTATTGAGTAAGGTGAATTATAAGAATCTAAGCCATAGACCAAATCCGGGGCACAATAAAATCGCCTGTGGCGAGTTCAGCACAAAATCCCAAAAATTGCGTGTCCGCTTCTTCCTGGCTCACATAGGCGTGAACGAAACGATCGTCTAGGTAGAATTCCACGAAGTGTTGACGAATCAGGATTCTTAGATTGTGTTGAACTCCCGTAGCGATCGGCCATGCGATCGTTTCGTCCGGCTGAAACAGGTACGAGGCACCGTGCCTTGTATAAGTCAGCGTTCCTATCTCGACTGCACCTGCCTCTGCATTGAGCAGCATGGCGAGTGGGTCTGCGTCATTGCGCTGCCCGAACCAGAATCCCAATCCCCTGCCCTCACGGATTCGGATTCCTGTTTCCAGAATCCTGCCATCGGATAGATCCGTGTATGACAGTGACGGCGTTTCCTTCTCGACTTCCCATATAACTCCGTGCATGCCACCTTGATTGACCGTTTCAACAGAGCCTTCGCTGATCGACCAGTCGATAACCGGGACTTGGCCGGCAGCCTGGAGCGGTGTCAATGCCCCCTCCTGTACACCGTCGCCAAGCGTCCTCCCCTTAAGCGCGTCGCAGCCCGGCCAGTAATCAAGGCCTAAATGGTATGGAGCGCGTTCGACCAGAACTTTTGGTGTCGAAGCCCAGCCTATCGGATATTCGGCTGACCATTGGTGGTACAAAAGAACTTGATCGGGGTTGGTGCGGATTGGCCGACCGACGTACGTTCCGAAAAGACGGTTGGTATTGCACTGTCCCATGAGGAGACAATGGTGCGGCGGTCGAACGTATGGTCCTGTGGCAGCATCGCTAACTACGTAATAGGTGCCACTGTGCGGGCCAACCGCATAGGGATCAAAACGCGGCGCGGCGGTCGAGTTGGTGGAGAAAAGCACGTAGTGGCGTTCGCCGAAGCGAACGTATTCCGGAACCTCATAACTGGCAAACAAGCCAGGAACTACCACAGGAGGCATTGCCTCCCATTTCAAGCCATCTTGTGATGCTAGAAGACCTAGCGTCCCACACTCACCTGGCCGCGAACCGCGCGCATTTGACACGGTAAAGCCCAGATACTCTTTCCGGTCTCCCTTCGGGAGGCGCAACACCAAGATCACCCCAGCGCGGAATAGGGTCAGCACTTTCCGATTGCTCCCGCTGATAGTAGCGTGTGTCTGCCTGGATTTCATATTCCTCAGGAAGTCTCTCCCAGTTAATCAAGTCCTGTGACCTTGCAAAACAGATCACCGAATAACCGACGGGTCGCTCTTCACAAAAGCACATCACAAACTGATTGTCGGCACGGTACACCATGCCGGTGCCTTGTAACGCGGACTCAGCGTGCATTTCCTGTATCGGGCCAATCTCCTCCCAATGGAGCAAAACCTTCGAGCGGGCCAAGCTGATACCATTCCAACCCTCACCTAAAGTCGGTTTTGGATGCGGAATATCGGTCTCAGAAATCCGAATATAAAACAGGTAATAATCCTCCTCGTGTTGGAACATCCAGGTGTCCCAAAGGAGTTCGTGTTTAGGCCGGTAGATCATGTTCTTTTCTCCTTTAAGGACCATGAGGGTCATGTATGCGCATGAGCCTTCAGGGACATCTCTGATAAATTGGTCTTGCAAGATTATTTGATCGCGCCTTCGACAATGCCTTCAATGAATTGTCGCTGCAACAAGATATAAATAATGATCGTTGGCAAAGAGATCAAGGTTGTGGCGGCGGCTAGTAATACCAGGTTCGTTTGATAGCGACCCTGAAGAAAGCTGGGGAGTGGAGAATTTAGTCGATATAGTATAATTAAGTGTATGAGCAAATGTCCCTATTGCAAAGATGTAGAGCATCAAGTCAAGGCCGGGCGCACGGGCGCTGGAAGTCAAATGTATAAGTGCAAGCCCTGCAATCGCCGGTATACTCCGCAGGTGCGACAGATGTATAGCCATGAGATGCGACTGTTAGCCGTTAAATTCTATACTGATGGCTTGAGTTTCCGTCGAATAGCTCGCCACTTGGGTGTTCATCATGTCACGGTGATGAATTGGGTGAAGGCCCACGCCAATCAGTTGCCCGCCGCTCCGACCCCGGCAGAAAAGCCCTTGCATATCCTTGAGATGGACGAATTGCATACTTTTGTCGGTCGAAAAAAAACAGGGGGTACATAAGCACTTTTGTGGAGCGCTCTACTAGTTGCATAGTCGGCTTTTTGCTGAGCCAGCGGCGGGATGAAACGACATTGCAAAGGCTGGTGGACCAAAGCCCAAGAGCCTGTTGGTACTACAGCGATTTGATGGCTTCGTACAAGAAATTGATCTATTATCCTGGCAGACATACTCCGATGCCAAACAAAAGTGAGACTTATCGGGTAGAAGGCGTGAATGCGGAACTTCGGCACTATCTAGCCCGTTTGCATCGGCGTTCCCGCTGCTTTTCTCGCTGTGCGGACGCGCTTCGGCGGAATGTGAAACTCTTTGTTTATGCCTGGAATCGGCGGCAACTGTATAAACAGCAGTATCCCAATTATGCGGCTCATCTGATTCAATTCGTATATCAATGAAATTCGCCACTCCCCAATCAGGCGCGAGCTGCACGGGCCGATCAGTAAGTCCCTTCATATGTATCAATCGATTAGCATGTCGAACGCAAGCGATAACGTCATTTAAGCCCAACAAAATAACCATTAATAGTCGAAGCGTTCGTCGATAGCTTTTATGGTGGCATCCGGACAGCCTGATCCACTGGATGAGCTAGCCGAATCCACGATATGATCCGGGATCAATTCAGCGACAGCCGCGAGTGACGTGATTTTGCTATATGCGAATCAATATTTCCATTAGTGTGATCATCTCAAGACTTTCGCTGCGTATATAATCGATGTGTCGCCAATCATAGAATTCTACGATCAGATTCTATTGAGTGATTTGTCCCAGATCCGTCAAACCCATTCTATGCTGCACTTACGACCGACATACAGGTAGAAATTTATATGCACGACAAACAGGCATTTGCAAAGCGCATCCACACCGCCCTTGATTTTGCTGGGCAGCAATTACGACATTTGATTTCCACCCATCCTGATTACTTTCCCATGTATACGCACAATGGTAAATGGAAACATGATGGTGAAGCCTGGACCAATTGGTGCGAGGGCTTTCTTGGTGGGCAATTATGGCTTATGTTTTCATATACGAACGATATGTGGTGGCGAGATAAAGCCATACATTATTCGCAGTTAATTGAGCATCGCAAGATGGATGACACTGTCCATGATCTGGGTTTTGTCTTCTGGTCAACCTGGAAGCGCTGGTACGATTATTCGCCGGAAGACTTCATCAATGATGTAATTGTCGAGGCCGGGCAAACAGCCGGGTCGCGCTTTCGTGAAAAAGGACAATACCTGCCGTCCTTCGTATCCGAAGAGAGCTCATTCATCGATATAATGATGAATGTGGGAATCATCTTCTATGCCGCCCGGCAGACCAAGAATAAAACCTTAAGTGACATTGCTGCCAGACATTGTCACACCACGCGGCGCTATCTGGTTCGAGGCGATGGAAGCACCGCGCACGAAGGAATATTTGACACGGAAACGGGAGAATTTCTCCGACAGAGCACCCATCAAGGTGGGCGGGATGATTCATCGTGGGCACGCGGCTTGACCTGGGCAATATACGGTTTCGGAACAGCTTTTCGCTTTACAAAAGATAGTCGCTTCCTGCAAACAGCGGAAGCTTGCGCCGCATTTTTCATTGAACACACACCGGCACATGGTGTACCGCCGAACGATTGGTCGGTATCGAATCCAAATGATTCCTACGAAAGCTCTGCGGCCGCGATTGCCGCCAGCGCTTTTCTGCAATTATCCGAACTTAGCACAGACGCCATCCGGTCAAGAATGTATCAACAATATGCCTTTACTATTCTGGACACGCTATTGCAGTCCACCTTCCTCGCGATCGATACACCGAATTGGGAAGGCATCCTAAAGCACGGGATGTATCATCAGCGCAAAGACTTGGGGATTAATGAAAGTGTCATGTGGGGCGAATACTTCTTCCTGGAAGCGCTCCTTGACGCGCTCCATATAATCAATGATCGGAATGCATTTGCAGGCGCGAGACCGGACTGTTAGCGGGAATCGCGCTGCATTCTACGGCTCTTTCAGTCCGTTGCGAGGCGTATCACATTGACGCCTTTCGCGCCAATTGCGCTGGGTGCAGACTTTAACCCAACCGCGTCAATGGTCACCTGCCCCTTATCCCATACCACTATGCCAGCCTCCAAACGCTCAAGATGAACCTGGCCATGCGGAACCTCGAGAGTCAATGCCGATGCCCCGGGGCCGTGATACGCCCCCACCCATAGCTCAGCATCGGGAACGCCAACGAGCCAGGCGGCATCGCGCCCACAACGCAAGTGAGCATTCCCCACCTCGATGTGTCCCGACCGATTCTCAAGGGCAACAGGAGACGATAGCATCGGGAAGCCAAGATTCTCCCCGTCTGCCCATCGGCGAAGAATCTGCCAGCGCAAGAGGTCTACTTCGATGCCAAGCGAGTGATCATCGCTGCTATGGGACACGCTCCATTTCCGAGGGCTACCACCGTCGAATGTGCGAGCATCGTCCAGATAATCAAGAATCTGCCCGCTGGCAACGGCTTCAAACACCTCTGCCCCGCTGGAGTATCGACTTCTTTCTACGACCTCGACATAGAATCCATTGCGAACGTATCCCTGAAAAAATGCGCCGGGATTGGCAAGTTCCCAGAAAGTCTTGGCCGGTCCAAGATAGTTGTACATCTCTAACACCAGACTGCCGCGATGTTCCACGATGCGGACAGGCGCCTGCGCCCCCAGTGCCGTCCGTTTCAGCGGGCGCACAACGATATAGACATTGCCACATGCGACCGCGATAACCGAACTCTCAGGAACATCCGCCGGCAGGTCGCTGACGCGGCAACCAGCGATCCAAACCTCATCGACGTCTTCCGCGCGACTCCAAATCAAGGCGGCTTTGGCGCTCGAACAACGAGACCAGGCATCCACTTCCCGCGAAGTATACAAGCCGATCGCGCGCGGTCCCGCCTGCACCCCGCGGAAGCTACCTTCATCGCGGAAGATCTGGTTATTGGATCGCGAAGGTGTGGTGCGGTAGTCTCCAAGCCACTTGTCATTTATCAAATAGCGCGAGAAAACCACGCCCGGCCTGGACTGATTCTCTCTGTTGTAATGGATCGAGAACACGTTGGACTGGTTACTGATGAATCGGTTCGACTGCGTAGCCAACTCTTGAGTAGCTACACCCAGGCTGTATTCAGCATCCAGGTAGCTGCTGATAACTACGCCGGCCCCGGCATCAGAAGTTTCAGTCACCATCATTGGGGTTGGACGATTGTTCAGAACAGTCTCCAGCCAGGTTGGGATTTTGCCTTGCGCAATCAATTGTGAGAATGCGGACGCTTCCGGCGCTGAGTCACACACGAGGGCCGGATAATAGGCACGGCAATGCGGCGGGGCCAACCGACCGGTTTTGGCATGCAGGCGCAAGGCGACACTCAATCCGATTCGGGAAATGATCAATTGAGCCAGCACGCCGGCTTCAGCGTGTTCAGAATGCTCAACGACTTTGTGCAGCGCATCTATCGACACAAATGAGTAGGTAGGACTGTTGTACTCATGCGGGATGCCACTTTGATCAATAACGTTTATCCACTTTCGAAGTTTCCTTACCCCGCGCCGCGTATATTGGGGAAGCTTCAATAGCTGGCCGCCCAGAATTGAATTGGCAATGTCCTGCGCGACAATATTTGAATAGGTCGTCGAAACATCGATTCGGGCTATTTCGTCCAGGCCAATGCGGATGCGCGCCTTTACTCGCTCAACCAGCTCTGCTGACAAGCTGTCGGACCGGCTCAGCAGCAGCGGTATCAAGCGAACGAGCACGAACTGCACCGCGTTCAGGTCCTCCACTGCCAGATCCTCGTGCTCCCACTTGAAGTTGCCGTAATGTGGCGAACGCGCGTCCGTATCCTGGCAATCCAGCACAGCATCGATTACGGCTTCAGCACGCGCAATCTCTGCCGGTGAACCGTTCTCTACCAAGGCGACAGCATATTCTGTGGACATCCATACCGTGTGAAACAGGCGCTGGCCAACTGTTATGGCGACCAGATGAAAGTCGGGATCGTAGATAAGAGGTGGATCAGAACCCCTCGCGTTCGGAATGATATCGGCAGGTTCTAGCATCGCTGGGAAACCTTTCTGGTAAAGGGATCAATAAACCGAACAAGGATCAAACGATTCGGCGCAAGCAGCGGCGCGTCAAAATCCCGCCCCGGCACAAATGGATCCGGCGCAGCGAACGGTACCGCCTTACCTGTCCATCGTCGACTCAATGCGTTCAAATCCGCGCAGCTCAAGTTCCTCGGCAAAATGGCAGGCCACCCAATGATCATTTCCAATTTCGCGGACAGCCGGTTCTTCATGTCGACAACGGTCTTGGGCATAACGGCAGCGGGGGTGAAAATAGCATCCGCTCGGGGGATTGCCCGGATCGGCGACTTCACCCTGCAGACGTATGCGAATGCCTGTATTCCGCAGTCGTGGATCAGGCTTCGGCACCGCCGACAACAGCGCTTCTGTGTACGGGTGCAGTGGTTTCGTGAAGAGCTGCTCGGTACTGGCCAGCTCAACGATTTTGCCGACATACATCACGGCAACGCGATGGCTGATGTGCTCCACCACGCTAAGGTCATGGGCAATGAACAAGTATGTCAGGTTCAACTCTTCCTGCAGATCCTGCAAGAGATTTAATATTTGCGCTTGAACGGATGCATCCAGGGCAGAAACGGCCTCGTCCGCGACGATAAGTTTGGGAGTCAAGGCGAGCGCGCGGGCAATGCCAATACGCTGGCGTTCTCCGCCGCTGAACGCGTGCGGATAGCGCTGCATATATTCGGGACGCAATCCAACACGTCTCAATAAAGACGCCACGCGATCTTCCAGTTCTGATCCACTGGCTATGCGATTGGCTTTGAGCGGCTCGCCAACGATCTGGATTATAGGCAGTCGAGGATTCAATGAGGAAAACGGGTCCTGAAAGATCATCCGAATTTCGCTGCGGAAAGGCCTTAGTTCCCGATTGTCCAACTGCGCCAAATCTACGCTTTCCTGTTCTTCCACCTGATACAAGATCTGACCGGACGTCGGTTTATATACGCTTACAATGCAGCGGCCGGTTGTAGTCTTGCCGCAGCCGGATTCCCCAACCAGGCTCAATGTTTCCCCGGGCCGGATATTGAAACTGACATTATTGACTGCTTTCACGAAACCAACGGTACGTCTTAAGATTCCCCGCTTGATTGGAAATTGCATGTGAAGATTGCGAATCTCCAATATAGGGCCCGCGTTGTCGCTAGTCTGGCTGGATTCAGCAGGAATATTCAACTTGGCATATCCTTGTCAGATCCACGGTCATCCGCCGCGGAATATAGCAGGCAGCGCACACTATGATCCTGGCTAATACGCAGGCGATGCGGGTCTACTTTATTGCATTGTTCGGCGATGTAATCATCACAGCGGGGATGAAAAGAACAGCCAGTCGGGCGATCAAAGGGGTGCGGCACCGATCCCTTGATGGAATACAATCGCTGGTTGTCGCGACTATCGTAGCGCGGAATGGACTGGAGCAGCGCCCGCGTATACGGATGCTTGGGATCATGAAATATGTCATCGACCGCCCCGCTTTCGACATCACGTCCGAGATACATAACAACAACATCATCCGCGATTTCGGCTACAACCCCCAGGTCATGTGTGATGAAAAGTACAGACATGCCGCTGTCCTGTTGCAGGTCCCGGATCAGGTCGAGAATATTCGCCTGCGTGGTAACGTCCAAAGCGGTTGTGGGTTCATCGGCGATCAGCAGTTGAGGCTCGCAGGCCAGCGCAATAGCGATCATGGCGCGCTGACGCATGCCGCCCGAAAGCTCAAAAGAGTAAGCATCAATGAGTGCGCTCGCCCGCGGGATGCCGACCAGATCGAGCATGGATATAGCGCGCTTGCGCGCTTCCTGCTTGCTGACTGGAAAATGCAGCAGAATCGCTTCCGTTATTTGACTCCCAATGGAATGCACAGGGCTCAGTGAGGACATGGGCTCTTGAAAGATCATGCTGATCTCGCCGCCCCGAATCTTCCGAATCTCGCGCCCTTTGGGATTCATCTTTGCCAAGTCGATCGATTGGCCGTCTCTCTGCTGGAACATAATCTGTCCGGAGACAATCTGTCCCGGTGTCGGCACGATACGTAATATCGAACGCGCCGTTACAGATTTGCCACACCCTGATTCACCTACCACACACAGGGTCTGGCCTCGCTTCAGGGAAAGGTTTACCCCGTCAACTGCCTTAACGACGCCTTCATCGCTGAAGAAATGCGTCTTTACATCCTTTACCTCTAGTAAAGTCTCATTATCGTTTGTCACAGTGTTATCAAGTCTGGTATGGGTCGGCTGCATCTCTCAAACCGTCTCCTAGAAAATTCATGGCTAATACGGCAATAACGACCGCAATGCCCGGGAACAAAAGCCAGGGAGCCGTGGCAATGGAGCGCACATTCTGCGCCTCCTGCAGCAGCACACCCCAACTGACCACCGGCGGTCTCAATCCAATGCCCAGGAAGCTGAGGGCTGTCTCGGCCAGAATCATTCCAGGTATGGCCAAGGTGACCGAGGCAATGATATGGCTGGTCATTGAGGGCACCATGTGACGCAGGATGATTTGCATCTCGCGCACGCCATCCAATCGCGCCGCGATAACGAAGTCTTCGGTCTTTAGCGACAAAAAACGACCTCGCACCTCGCGCGCCAGGGTTGTCCAACCAATCAACGACAAAAGCACGGTAATCGCAAAATAGACACGTATGGGAGGCCAAGTCAAAGGAATGGCGGCTGAAAGGCCCATCCAAAGCGGAATCGTCGGTAGCGACCGCAGAATCTCGATGGTTCGCTGGATCAAGTTATCGATCGTACCGCCATAGAAACCGGAAATTCCGCCCAATATAACGCCGAGCAGCAAGCTCAATCCAACACCGACCAGGCCTACCGACATTGATACTCTTGTGCCGTATATCGTCCGGCTCAGCACATCGCGCCCCAGGCGATCTGTTCCAATGAGATAGACAGGATCTCCATACTGCGCTGCCCCAATAAGGTGCACATCAAGTGTAAACAGTCCCCACAATTTATATTGCTCTCCACGGACAAACAAACCAATCGGATAAGTGATCGCTTCGTCGACCACATACGTGCGTTTATAAGATTCGGGATCCACTTGCACCTGAAAGCCATAGACATGGGGATAGAATCGCCGACCCGCCTCTGTCTCTTGAAAAAAGTGAATGCTCTGTAGGGGTATATGTGTATGAGCAGCGCTATACGTTTGCGCTGAGTAGGGCGCGAAAAACTCGGCAAACAAGGCCACCACATACAGCAGGATAGTGACCACTCCGGCGATCATCGCCAGTCGGTGTTTTCGGAACTTCCACCAGATCAATTGCCACTGATTCGCCACGACGACGCGCGTCTCTGATCGGACCTCCGCTGATGGATTGGATTGC
Source organism: Phototrophicaceae bacterium (assembly GCA_965262335.1). GTDB lineage: Bacteria > Chloroflexota > Anaerolineae > Aggregatilineales > Phototrophicaceae > UBA6055. The sequence continues at coordinate 232,327 of OZ253529.1, read as the reverse complement.
GCGCCTTCTTGAGAATGAGCTGAAGCCTGGGTCATTGGAGTTGAATCCTGGGATCAATCCAAGCCAGTAGAATATCGGACACCAGCGTGCCAATTATGGTGAGAACACTTACCAGCAGGATGAGACTGCCGGCCAGATACATGTCTTGAGACTTTAGTGAGCGATAAAGCAGGGGACCGGTGGTCTGCAGGTTCAACACTATAGATGTAATTGCTGACCCTGAAACCAGTGCCGGGAAGATCCAGGCCAAAGCGCTCACCAATGGATTCAGAGCAACCCGTACCGGATATTTGAATAACAATCTCAGTTCGGATAGCCCGCGCGCTCGGGCAGCATCAACATAAAGCTTTGAAAGTTCATCCAGCAAGTTCGCGCGCATCACGCGAATTAGCGCTGCCGTGCCTGCCGTGCCAAGAATAATTACGGGCAACCACAAGTGGCCGAGCAAGTCGACGACACGGTCAAGCGACCACTCCGCCTCTATGTATTCTGGCGAGAACAAACCGCCAACGCTCTGCCCAAAATATCTGAAGGCAATATACATCAGCACCAACGCCAACAGAAAATTCGGAATCGCCAGACCGATGAAACCGATGACGGTCACAATATAATCGCCCAGTGTGTATTTGCTGACGGCTGAATATATGCCGATGGGTATGGAAACAATCCATACAAATGCCAACGTGCACAACGATATGACCATAGTCAGAGCCAGACGCTCCCAAATCAAGTCGCTGACCGGCCGATTCCATTCGAAGGAGTCACCAAAATCTCCTCTGGTGATAATGCCACTGATCCACTTCCAATATTGAACGTAAATCGGCTCATCCAGACCGTAACGCTGCCTCAAGGCATCTACCTGGGCTTGATCAACAGTCTCGACGGCGCTGCTGATCAGAGAGGCGAGGAAGTCGCCGGGCGGCAGTTGAATCACCGCAAAGGCGATAATCGAGACGATTAGCAGTGTAGGAATGAGGTAAATAATTCGTCGCGCAATGTACCATATCATCTGTCAGGCTTTCCTTGACGATGGTACACGTTTAATAGCCCGCGTTTTTGTAATCGGCGGCCGCGTTCGGTCCATAGCCCAGTTCATCTCTGCGCGACCGAAACTTGGCAAGCGAATCCGCGTAACGAGGATCGCCAACAAAGTTGATTGTTTCTTCCGGGTTGATTGACAAGTCAAACAAGACTTCGGGCATCTCTCGCCCATAATATTGATACTTGAGGTGATCACGCTTGATCATCAGGTTCTCATAGCGATCGAAGTGCTCTTCATGGCCGAGATTAGTGCCACCATAGTGCGAAATGGTTTCGTTATTCCAGGTCGAGCTATCGCCGTTGAGCAATGGCGCCAAGCTGCGACTGTCAAGGCCAGCAACGACGGGGACGTCGGCCAAGTCACACAGTGTAGCGAACAGGTCGCACAAGTTGACGTTCTCTTCCACTACCCGTCCGCCGTTGGCGCCGGGCAAACGGATGATTAGCGGCACCTTTACGCTGCCCTCAAAAAACTTGGTCTTTTCCCAGAGCGTATGCTCACCCAACATCTCACCATGATCGCTGGTATAAATAATAATCCAATCATCCAGGTCCTGGCCCACGTGCTTGAGCGCCTCAATCACTTTCCCGTAATCTTCGTCGTTTTCCTCGACCATGCCGTAATACGCCGCTGTCGCGCGCCGGATTTCGCGTTCGCTTACATCATCTCGCGGTGTGACCTTGCGGCTACTGAGAAAGGGATGGTCAAAGGCCATCTCGTCCACATACGGTGTGACACGATTCAAGTAGTAGGTGAACTTTTCGCGAGTTGTGAGGAAAGGGACGTGCGGCCGCACAAAGCTTACCTTGAGCATAAGAGGCCGCGTCGGCGTGGCGCGATCGTAGTATGGGCCCGCGAAAAAATTCTCCACAAAGCGCAGGGCGCCGTCCAGCGTATAAGCGTCTGCCCCGCTCATAGGACCATGCCCTATACCTGCTCGCTTGACCTCCTTGGCCTGCGTCCATTTGAGTTCGGTGGCCAGGGGCAAATTACGCATGGCTTCGAGATTGCGTCCCTCGATGAAATCGTGTCGCACACTCATGCCGTCGCCAATGCGTCGAGTCCAGCCTTGCATCTGGTCCGTACCGCTGTGGTGAAGTTTGCCGCACGCTACAGTTGCGTAACCATATTGGGACAGCCGTCGTGCAAAGGTCATGTGACCGGGGGCGAGGTCCTCCCCGAACACCTCGCAGCCACAAGTCCGGGGTAACTGACCGGCTGCCATGCTCTGTCTAGCGGGGATGCAAATTGGCGCAGGCGTATAAGCGTTATTGAATACGACGCCAGTGCGCGCCAGCTCGTCAAGCACCGGGGTCCGCACGACTGAATCGCCCGCGTAGCCTGCGACATCGGCGCGATGCTGATCGCTCATCAAGAACAAAATGTTCGGACGTTCGCTGACCACCTGTCCGTTCCTCAAAACAGGTTAACAGGGAGAATCATCCGCCAGACTCATTCACAAGTCTGGCGGATGACATTTCAAGTAATCGACTTACGACTGTGCGCCCTCTTCGATGAAGAACAGCGTTGTATTAATCGGCGCGGGCCAGGGGAACTTCCACGATCCAGTCGATGTTGCCGGAACATTGCGGAAGTAATTCTTGGCGATGCCGTAGCCCCCGGGGTTCGAGTTGATGCCCATTACATAGAACTCTTCCTTTGCGATCGCCAGCAGTTCCGCCATCAGCTCGGCTTGCAGGTCAAAATCGCCGGTGGCTTTGATCTGGTCGAAGAGCTCCATCTGCCTCTTAGCGGATTCGGGCGGTTCCTCGCCGGTCTCGGGGTCGAAATACCACTTGGTCCACAAGGGCGCATAGGCACTCTCAACCGGGTCAGACGGGAAATACCAGATCGGGGTGAGATATACATCAAGCCCGCCGGAAGCGCCCCAAATCGTGGCGTCGTGTTCGCTGTTGATTTTGCGCGATACCAGCAGCGAGCGGTCGATAATGCGGATTTTCATATCAATGCCGACCGCTTCCCAATAGCCTTGGATCAATTCCAGGACATCGGGCCAGCCGCGTCCAAAGAGGTCGCCGGCTTCGACAACGACGCTGATCCGGTTGCCGTCCGGACCTAAGCGATAGCCCTCGTCATCGCGCTCGCTGTAGCCCGCCTTGTCCAGGTGCTCGTTCGCTAGGTCGACGCTGTATTCAGTGTATTGGTGGGCGAACTCTTCATCGTAGAAGGGCGAATCCGGAGCAGGCGCGATTTGCCGCGGCTCGCCTCGACCGAGGTAAACGATGTCGACGATTTCTTGCCGATTGATGGCATGGGAGAGGCCGATACGGAAGTCTTTGTTCTGGAAAATCTCGCGCTTGACCGGATCCAAATGCGTGAGGTTGATCGCCAACGCCGTCATATTGGCGTCTTCGCCGACCACGCCGTACGCATAGTAGCCGCCCTGTTCGCGGTTGTCGTACACAATCGGCCGGTTGGCTGCCGAGTTGAAGTGGCGCGCCATCATGTCGATATCGCCGTTGAGGACTTGCAGAAGCAGGGTTTCCGCGTCCTCAAGCTGATCAAAGACCATGCGGTCAATGTAGGGCAGTTGATTGCCCTCGGGGTCAACCTTGAAGTAATAGGGATTGCGCTCCGCCACCACGCGACCGCTGCCGCCACCGTAGGTAGACGTTATCCTCCAGGCGTGCATCGTCGGGATTTCCGTCGTCTGCCAGAAGCTGGTATTAGTCCAGAAGCAGGGCTCAACGCCACCCTTGGATTGGAAAAGCTCAACCCAGTCACTCGCGCCGGCCTCAGCAATCAGCGCATCAATGTCCTCGGCGTAGTTGACATGGAACGGCTCAAGGTAATGGCGTGGATAACTGGTTGGTCCACAGCCGAGAATCGAGGCCAGGTTTTGTAGAAACAGGCCATTCGGCGTACTGAAGGAGAACTTCACGGTGAATTCGTCGATCTTCTCGACCGTCAGTGGCTCGCCGCCGGAAACCAACCAGGTCGCGATTGTCGGGGTCAAATCTTCATTCAGCAGGACATCTTCGTACCAGAAGGTGATATCGTCTGCTGTATAGGGCGCGCCATCTGACCAGCGCAGGCCTTCGCGCAGTTCAAATGTGAACTCGGTCGCCTCCGCATTCGCCGAGAAAGACTTGGCGACATTCGCCATAATGCCTGACCAATCCGGCGTGAAGCGCATCAGGTTTTCGTACGCCATCAGTCGGATCATCCAGATATGATCTAACCCGCCGACCATTGCCGAACGCCATTCACCGCCATAATCGCCGATACGATCGTCGGGAGTGATCACTAGCGGATCTGATGGTAAGCGTTCCGCCACGGGCGGCAATTCGCCCGATTCGACCAGGGACGCCAACATCGGCGCTTCACCGTAATTCGGCCCGTCCTGCGCTGCCGTGGTTGCAATGCTGAGAATCAGCAGTAGGCCGAAAATAGTAACAATCATCAACTTCTTCATGAGTATTCTCCAAAACTGTTTAATCGATATACTAACTGTGAAGCGATTATAATTCTGTAGGCAGCTCCTGTCAACAAATGGCCGATCAAGAATACCGGGCGAAGGCACCAAAACGAGATTCAGCGGCAACTGAAAATGCTAACGACCGATGTTGGCAAATATGTCATTCACCTGCTGAGTTGGTCTATCGGGCTTCTCGATGCACTTCAGTATTATTTTCGCGGCTTACCGTCCCATCTGGGACGGTGCTGAGTGGTGGATTCCACAGCCGCTCGGCGGCAGCGATAAGGTCTGTCGCTCTCACACAAAATATTAAAACTTCTGCTCGTGCGAGCATAGTGGTTTGTTAGAAAAGAGATGCTTCTTTGACATCATCAAATCGCACCACAGCAATGTCACGCCCTGCCTCTAATTCACAACTGCGCAACCCTGAGAACACACCGTAGGCCATCAGGTCATTATAACATAACGCAGCAGTCGATGGGTTTTCGATGCTCACGACCTATTGAATGACTGTGTAGACCTTAAAGTAGTGGTTGCAATTAATTGGACATAAAAATTTCGAACTTGAGGGAGCGTTTTTCTACCACTGCGCCTCGTATTCTGCCAGCGTAAGGTGGCCTAATGCGCTGTGAATTCGTTTGTACTGATAGACTACTTCGCGAAAGCCCAAATCCAATAAGCGCGCAGAATTTGACTTGAGCATCAATGTTCGCTATATTAGGCTTGTGATCTGATGACCATATCACCATTTAGAAACGTTTCTTAAAAATAGAAGTTTCACTAGGTAATGATGACCGCTGAGCCACTTTCCACTCTACGACTTTATGAACCACTTGTTGAACGCGTTCGCCAAAACATCCTCAGTGGCGCGCTCAAGCCCGGCGATAAATTGCCAACTGAACGCATCCTGGCGGAAGACTATGGCGTAAGCCGCACCGTTGTCCGCGAAGCCGTCAAAGCACTAAAGCAAGAGGGGCTGATCGAAATCAAGGCCGGTTTGGGCACGTTTGATGTTGATGGCGCCGGCAGGGCATTCAGCCAATCGCTTGGGTTGTTGAAGCGTGGGCAAATGCACCACAGGCGCATTCTCGAGGCAATCCGCCGAGGAGATGCGGACGCGGCCCAATATGCCATGCAAGCGCATTTGCAGCAGGCGCGCCACGAAGGCGAAGTATCACCAGCGCAGCAGGCTTGACTGCAGGAGTTTGTAGCTGTAACGGTACGAGATTAGCTTCGTTATACTGAACCGCACTTAGGAAAGGCGACCATGAACGATATCGAGAAATATGAATTTGACCGGCTGGGTTACATTGTGATCCCGGACTTGCTTACTGATACAGAAGTTAAGAGCCTCTCTGTGGCCGCTGATGCCGCGGAAGAAGACGCCCTTGCTCAAGTGGATCGTCCGCCGGACAAGGTCAGCGCTTATGGTCTCGAGTACCGTCACAACCCCGAAAAAGGATATTTCGTCAGTGGCAGACGGGAAGAAGGCAGTACGCTGCTCATCGAGGAATTCTTTAATCTTGATCGCACATTTGACGTCCTCGTCGATCATGCGCCAACTATGGCCTACATTAGGGCGATCGTCCAGGAACGACCGACGATCAACAATTCGGAAATTCGCATACGTTACCCCGGCAACCAGACCGTTGCACATTGTGGCGGGCCCGTTGGCTTGAAGCTCCGATACTATTACAACCCGCGCGGAATCAACTGCATGATGGTGAGAATGGTCTACTTCCTGCACGATGTTGGGCCGGGGCAGGGGGAATTCTGTGTCGTTCCAGGCACCCACAAGAGCAATATGGCGTCTCCATATGAAGGCGCGGATCCCGACACGGAACCGGGCATGATCGGTCTCTCGGTCAAAACGGGTGATGCCATCCTCTTCACCGAGAATCTGCGCCACGGCGGTTTGACCAACCGATCGCGGCAGACACGCAAGACGCTTCACGTCGGTTATGGACCCTTTTGGATGAAGTCGCAGAATCACAGCACCATGGACGAAGAGCCGTACATCCTGCCAAGCACCTTCGCTCGCTATACCCAATCGCAGCGTATGTTATTCCGTGCGCATCAGACATTGTTCGAGAATGGCAGCGATTGATGATTGAGATTGAGAGGCAAGACATCGCTGGCATCCCATGCGTCACCTTGCGCGATACACGCGTCGACGAAGCGCCGGTCATCATCTACTACCACGGTTGGACCGGCAGCAAGGGAACTGTCGAGAACCCGGATCAAAGCCTGGTTCGTTTGGCATCCGCCGGATTTCTGGTGGTGGCGCCGGATTGTCATGAACATGGCGAGCGTATGACTGATGCCTGGTTTCGCGCCCAATTCAACGGCTGGGCTTTCATTTGCCAGGCGATGGACAAGACGCGCCAGGAGGCAGGGGCGCTTTTTGAGGCAGTCATGTCCTTGCCCTTCAGTGCTCGGCGGAACCCGCAAGTGGCTGGTGGATCTATGGGCGGACTGATCGCGCAGATGATCTTCGCCGAAAACAAAGCATTTGTGTCTATGGTGTCAGTGGTCGGCCGTTCCAGTTTTTACCAGGCGGATGAATGGTGCCGCCAGGCGCAAAAAGGCAGCTGGTGTGATGACTGGTGCGCCGAATACGCTACGCAGTCCCATCCTGAGCGCTTCACCGATCGGCCCGTCCTGTTCATTGATGGCGCCCTCGATACCGACTGTCCCGCCGCGATCAATGCCGAAACGGTCCGCTTGATCAACGAGCGGGATGGACGAGCGCATCACTTCGTGGACCCCGACTTTGGTCATGGATTCTCGCCGCCGATGCGCGCGAAATACGTGCAGTGGCTGGTTGCTCAGGGGCAACCTCCGCTTGTACCCGTAAGCGGATAAACTCAAAAGAAGGAAATCTGAAGGAGAAACCGGGCATGCAACCTGATGTAGACAAGATCATCGACGAGATAGAAGAACGCAGCTACTGTATCATCCCGTCGGTGATACCGCCGGAAAAGGCGGATGAGGCGCGGCGCATTCTGGAAGGTCTGCTGGCTGCTGAAGCGACTGATACGTCGCGCGCGGCGCGAACGCAGCGGGTCGGCGGCATTGCGGTCAAACACCCGATTTTTGTGGAACTGATGGCGCATCCCTTGATCGTGGCGATCTGGAAAAAGTACCTTGACGACGATGTTGTTTGCTCTACCTGGACCGCCAATACCAGCTATCCCGGCTTTGGAACCCATAAATGGCATCCAGATTTTCCTTATCAATGGTTGAACTATCCCTGGCCCGAAAGCAGGATCAGCGGGCAAACGATTTGGCTGCTTGATGACTTCTCGGCTGAGAATGGCGGCACCGGTATCATGCCTTGCAGCCACCGCAAAGGCCACCGTCCGCCGCCGGAGATGACAGAGAAGTGGCACCCTGACGGCGAGATCTTGACGGGTATCCGCGGCAGCGTCATGGTGTATCATGGCGCAACCTGGCACACCGCCCGCCCCAACAATAGCGACAGGTCCCGTAGCGCCCTGCTGGGCATGTATACCCGCCCCTGTTACATCACGCAGGAAGATATGCTCGCCCAGCTAGCCTTCTTGCAGGACCCGCCGGAGATTGTGCAGCAATTGATGGGCGCCAGGCGACATCACCCGGGCGTCGTGCGCAGCCGATAACGCTTTCTGTTATGCGGAGCCGAAGTGAGAAGGCAAAGGCGATAGAAAGAAAGGGAGGGGAGAATATACAAGATACAGAACAGTGAGACGTTTTGACCGAAGAATTATGGAAATTCGAGGAGAAGAAAATGGTTAACAGCAAACGCGCAATTTTAGTTTTTGTTCTGTTGATGGCGCTGCTCTCATTGCTGAGCGTCGCAGTTGCCCAAGATGAGGAACTGGTGTTTGGCGATCTGCCGCGCAGTGAGACGTTTATCGTCGCCTCGCAGGCGCCGCACAATGATGTCTGGGACAGCTTCAACCACTATCAAGCCACGACCTATAACAACGCCACTGGTTTCAACAATATTGTAAGGGAGCCGTCATTCATCACCGGTAATGGCTTTTACACCTGGCTGGCGCAATCCTGGGAATACAATGAGGATGGTACGGAAATGACGCTGGTCATCACCGAGGGCGCCAACTGGAACGATGGCATGCCCTTGACGATGGACGACTGGCTGTTCACCTTGCAATACAACCAGGACAACGCGGACAAGGGTATCGCCTGGTCGTCGTTTTTGACGGGCGTTGAATGGAGCGCCGACGGTAGCGACACGATCGTCTTCACCCTGCCGGAAGCCAACTGGCGCTTTCACTACAACTTTACTGGCCTTGGCACATTCAGCCCGGTACCCAAGCACATCTGGGAAGGTCAGGATCCAAACACTTTCAAGAACCCGGATGCCGTGCATTCCGGTCCCTATCGCTTGGTGAGTACCAACGCCGACACCCGAACGGTGATCTGGGAGCGTCGTGATGACTATTGGGATCCGGATCGCATGCCAGCGCCGAAGTATCAAGTTTGGCTGAAGCGGCCAGAAGCCGATGTGGCGGTCTTTGAATGGGAAGAAGGCAACTTCGATCTGGGACGGCTGCCTTTCAGTTTGATGACACGCATTATGAGCGGCAATCCGCATATCAAGCCGCTGGTGCATCAAGATCCCTGTCCGCGCGGTCTGGTATTCAACACCACGAGCGTTCCGCTGGATGATAAGTTGTTCCGCCGGGCGCTGGGTCTGCTGTTGAATCGGAAAGCGGTTGCCAACCTGGCCAATGTGCCTAGCTACGTGACGCCGGTGCTCTGGCCCAATGACGGCAGTCCCGACGAGCGTTATTACGATGCGGCGGCGGCCGAGGAATTCCAGGTGACCACTTTTGATCCGGAAGCGGCGGCTGCACTGCTGGATGAGGCTGGCTATCCGCTGGTGGACGGCGCGCGCGTGGACAAGGACGGGAATCCCATTTCGCTTGATGCTTTCTACATTGATATTGGCGATCCGGCCTGGACAGTCTGGGCCTGGCTGCTTTCAGAGCAAGCGCAACTTATAGGTCTGGAGATCAACCCGCGCCTGCTCGATATTCCGACCTTTTTCACCCAGGCGCCCAACGGCGAGTTTGATATTCTCTTCCGCTGGTTCTGCACCCTGCCCAACGACCCGATCACCCTGTTTGAAGGCTTGCATTCTGATTACGCCGTGCCTATCGGCGAGCGCTCGTCAGGGATCCCGGGACGCTACAGCAACCCTGAAATGGACGCGCTCATCGAGCAGCTCAGAGTCGGCAACCCGGCCTCGGATGAATCACAGGCGCTTTTCCGGCAGGCTTACCGGATATGGGCTGAGGATCAGCCCTACCTGGCCATGTTCGGTGAGAATGAAGGCGTGGTCTTCAACAGCGAATACTGGACGGGCCTCGCAGTAGGTCAGCCCTGGGTACACTGGACGCCCGCCGCCCGGCAGATTATCGACTTCCTTGAACCCGCGGGCTAGCGGGTGACATATTGCAGGTTCGCCGTTCTAGTTTCGGAGCGGCGAACTTGCCTTACATCATCGCTGATTATTCGTATCCAGTGAATTCAAAGTGACTGCCAACACAGGTTCTGGCGTAGCAAAGCCAAGCGAACAGAGGGACGCAGCCGGACGGCGCGAGATCGTTCAATACGCGCTGCGCCGGTTCGGTGTATACCTCTTCACCCTTTGGGCGGCGATCACGGTCGCGTTCTTTGTCTTCCGGCTGGTGCCGGGCGATCCGATGAACATCATGCTGGGAAATCTGTCGCGCGCCGAAGGGCAACAACTGGATCCGGAAGAAGAGGAAGCCATCATCGCCCGCTATCGGAAAATATTCGGGCTGGATGACCCGCTGCCCTTGCAATACGTCAATTATCTGCGCAAGGCGATCCTGGGTGGTCTGGACCTGGGGCCATCTTTCGTTGAATACCCGGCGCAGACACGGGAACTGGTCTTCCGGCGGATGCCCTGGACGCTGGGCATTTTCACGACCTCGGTACTCTTGGCTTGGATCATTGGTACCTGCTTGGGCGCCATTATCGGTTGGCTGCAGCGGCACCGTCTTTCCCAGCTGGCCGTCGTAATATCTACGCTGATGCAAATCACGCCCGTTTATCTTATCGCACTCGGTCTAATCATTTATGTCGGTTTCACACTGCGCGTGCTTCCCGCGGGCGGACCATACGCCCGTCATCTGCAACCCGAATGGAGTCTGGAATTCATCAGCAGTCTGATTAAACACGCTATATTGCCGATGCTCTCGAATATGATAGTGATCGGCGCGGGCTTCACACTCGGGATGCGCGCGCTCATGATCAGCGTGTTGGGCGACGATTATCTGACTTTCGCCAGAGCCAAGGGTTTAACGCCCTTTACCATCCTCAAGGACTACGCTTTCCGCAACGCGCTGATACCGCAGGTGACCGGTCTTGCCATCATCGTCGGCACGACGCTGAATGGGACCTTCATCATCGAGATACTTTTCCAATATCCTGGCTTGGGCACCTTGTTCGTCCAGGCGATGGGTCTGCGCGATTTCAATACCATGCAAGCTGTCGTTCTGTTTTCTATCTTCGCCGTCCTGACGCTCACCTTGATCGTCGACCTGGCGCTGCCCTGGCTTGATCCGCGCATCCGGAGGACGGCATGAGGAATCCCCGGATTGTCGCGGGTATTATCATGCTGGTCATCATGCTGGTGGTTGCGTTCGCCGGCCCATCGCTGGTCAACCAGGTGCTTTTCCCCGGCGAACGACCGGCCATGCGCGGCAGTTACCGTCCCTATCAACTGGATTCTGTCGAGCATCCCCTGGGCACTGACGGAGACGGACGTGATGGGCTAATGGTATTCGTCACCAGCATTTGGCCTTCACTGCAGATCGGCTTGATCGCCGGGGCGACGTCCACCGGTCTGGGCGTCATTATTGGCTTCTTGGCAGGTTATGCCCGGGGGCGTCTGGATACCCTGTCGCGCATCCTGATTGACATGGTGCTGGTCATTCCCACCTTGCCGCTTCTGCTCATGGTCGCCGCTTATATTGACCGCTGGGACCTCTATAAACTGTCACTGATACTGGGGATATTCGGTTGGTCCTTCGTGGCGCGCGTTATCCGGCCCCAGGTACAAAGTTTGCGCGAACGCAGCTATGTAGATCTGGCTGTGCTTTCAGGCGAGAGTCCGCTGGAGATCATATTTCTGGAACTGCTTCCGCCGCTTTTGCCCTATATCGGTTATGTCTTTTCCTTGAGCATCGTGGGCTCTATGTTAGCCGAGGCGGGCCTGCAGATCATTGGGCTCGGCGCGGGCGGTCTGCCTACACTCGGATTTATGATCGCCAAGGGTTTCCGTGAAAGCGTGATTGCCGTAGGCCTTTTGGGCCAGATGTTCCTGCCGGCCGGCGCGCTGATATACGTCTTTCTTGCTCTTAATCTGATTACCACGGGCTTGGATGAGGTCTTTAATCCCCGCTTGAAAACCACGATTGAGGGGAAATGAACGATGGCTGCGCTCCTGGAAATCCGAGGATTATCGGCCGGTTTGCAAGGGCGTCGATCCGTAACGCAAGTGGTCAGCAATCTGGATCTCGATGTCCAGTCCGGCGAAATCCTGGGCGTGGTAGGCGAATCCGGTTGTGGCAAAAGTACACTTGCGACCGCCATTATGCGGCTCCTGGTACTGCCACAAGTGCTGCAAACCGGCTCAATAACCTTGAGACTCAAAGACGGCGCCAGCTATGATTTGCTGAATCTGCCAGAAAATGAATTGCGTCATTTGCGCTGGCGGCACCTGTCCTATATCCCGCAGGGTTCGATGAATTCCTTGAATCCGGTCCTGCGGGTGGGACAACAAATAACCGACACCTTGCTGCAGCACGGGCTTACCAAAGAAGAGGCTCTCGAGCGCTCCATCGAGGCACTGGAAATGGTCAACCTGGAACCCAGGCTGCTGGAGAGTTATCCGCACGAACTCAGCGGCGGTATGCGCCAGCGCGTCATCATCGCCGCCGCGGTGAGTATGCGACCGGCACTGATTGTGGCCGACGAATTGACTACGGCGCTGGACGTGGTCACGCAGCGGCAGATTCTGCAGGAATTGGCTGCCGTTCGCGACGAACTGGGCGCGACGATTATCTTGATCACGCACGACATGGGCGTGGTCGCGCAAATCGCTGATCGCGTCGCCGTCATGTATGCCGGGAAGATCGCCGAACTTGGAACCGCGCACGGCATCTTCGAGTCTCCTTTGCATCCTTATTCACAGGGGTTGATCGGGTCGATCCCGCGGGAAAGTGGCCAACGGATTGAAGGGCTGCCGGGCGAAGCGCCTAGCCCATGGAACTATCCAGCCGGTTGTCGTTTCCATCCGCGCTGCCCGCATGTCTTCCAACCCTGTAGCGAAATTATACCCGCATTGCAGATACACGGCGCCCAGCGATGGACTGCTTGCCACCTGTACGAAACAGAGGTCGACGCCAGTGAGTGATCTATTACTTGTAGAAGACCTGCAAATGGTGTTTGGCGGCAGAAAACCGACCTATGCGGTGGATGGTGTGTCTTTTCGCATTCCGGAAGAGCCGATGATACTGAGCCTGGTGGGCGAAAGTGGCAGCGGCAAATCAACGATTGCGCGCATCGTCCTGGGATTATTGCAACCAACCGCCGGTCATGTATCGTACAAAGGTACCGACATCTTCACGCGAGACCGGAAATGGCAGCGCAAGTTCCGCGGAGAGGTGCAGGCCGTCTTCCAAGACCCCTACAGTGTCTATAACCCCGTCTACAAGGCCGAGCGCGTCTTGAAGCTGGTCATCCGCAAGTTTGGGCTTGCCGACAGCCGGGCCGAAGCACAAGAACTCACGGAAGAGGCACTAAGAGCAGTTGACTTGCGGCCCGAAGAAGTGCTGGACAGGCATCCCCACCAATTGAGCGGCGGACAGCGTCAGCGCCTGATGCTGGCGCGCGTCTACCTGATGCGTCCGCGCTTGATAATTGCCGACGAACCGGTGTCGATGATCGATGCCGGCATGCGCGCCTCGTTTTTGAACATTCTCTCGGATTTCCGCGATACGCACGGGATTTCCACTCTTTTTATCACCCACGACCTCTCGACAGCCATGTACCTGGGTGGAGAGATTATTGTGCTCTACCAAGGCAGGATAATGGAACGGGGTGAGACAAAGGGTGTCATCCGCGCGCCCCTGCATCCTTATGCCCAGTTGTTGATAAGCTCGATCCCGACCCCGGATCCTCGCCAGCGCTGGGAAGAAGACTTATCTACAGCACCCTTGGCAGAAGTCGCCTCAGCCTCATCATCCGGTCGCGACCGCTGCCTTTTCGCCGATCGCTGCCCACAGGTGATGGATACTTGCTGGCAAACGCGCCCGCAGTTGCTACCGCCGGAAAGTGAAGGGGCGGCAGAGGCTTGGCGAAATGTCGCCTGTTACCTGTACGAGGAATCAGCCACCAGTCGTCTTGAACAGGAGCGAAGTGAATAATGAACACCACTCCTGAGCGGGCAATTCGACTTGGCAACCAAACGCTCCAGACCTACACTGAGTTGGCTCTAGAAACGGCGCGAGGCTGCTTGCGCCGCTGGGATGATGCCATCCCGCCCTTTGTCGCCTATGTGCCCAACGTCTCCGGCGTCTACGCGGCATTAACAGGCGTAGTCTGGATGCGCGACAATTTGCTCACCAGTGAAGCAACGCTAGGCCTTGTCGAGGCGGACACGCTGACCGGTTATCTGCTGAACCTGGCGCGCCGCCAAAAGCCGCGCGGTGCCGTCTATCGTTACGGCTCAGCAGACCCGAATATTCTGGAGACAGAGCCACTGCCAGCCGATGGCATTGTTGCGGAAATACTGAACCCAACTGGACGCTTTGGTCACATATCAGCCACCCTCGATCCCGAGCCCGGCTTTGTGGAAATGGCCTACCTGACCTGTGTTTGGCGGCAGCAGTTCGACTTGCTAACGGCCTTGACACCGGCCGGACGACCCTTGCTGGACCACCTGCACGACGCCCTGGATCTGTTTTGCTTCGGTTTGCGCTACGAGCCGGCGGTCGGTCTTTGTTGGGGAGGCGCCGGTTCCAGTTGGGGTGATGCGCCCGCCCATTATAGTGGCGAGAGCGAACATGACCCTACCAGCTATGCCAGCTACCCCAACGTCTATATCTGGAAGGCCTGCCGAATGCTGGCTTACCTGTGCCGGAAAGCGGGTGACGCCGAACGAGCCTCTCTCTGGCAGGCGCGCGCTGAGTCGTTGAAAGATGCTATTCTAAGGCACCTCTGGCACCCGGACGGCTGGCTAAAGGTACGCCTGCGCCGCCAGCCAAAGGAAGTCACCGTACCTGAAGCCTACGCCGCTGACGAAGGCATTGATTACGAGGGCAATGCCATGGCCATCACCGAGGGCTTGCTCACGCCGGCACAGGCTCAGCAAGTTTTCGCCAAAGTGGAGCGCGACCGGGCAGAGATCCCCGGCGGTTTGGTACCCATGTTTTGGCCGCTATATCCCGATGGTTACCTGCAGGGTTACATAAAGCGTTGGGTGGAAACAAAGGGTGAGTTGCAAAACGGTGGTATCTGGGCGCGCACAGAATATGCCCTGGCTCTGGCTGGATTTCGCGCTGGCGACCACGAATTCGGTTGGCGCACGCTGGACCGAATAGCTTCCAGGGAGGTGGAGCGCGGCCACTTGTGGGAGTGGTGGACAGCAGACGAGTCGCAAGTAGGAGTCCGGGATTACGGTTGGAATACCATGGGCTTGACGACGATCGTTCGTGGCATGTTTGGGGTGCGGCACGACCTGGATGCGGACCAAATCGTGATTGAGCCGTCACCCGAAATCCACCGATTGGGCGCATCCCGACTTTCCCTTGTCTATGGCGAAAATCTCTTCATCCAGGTCGATGTATCGCCTTCGGCAGAGGTCTCCAGTTCACATTCATTTTCGTCGATTGCGGAAGGTGAGGATTCATTGAATGGACGACGGGCAACAACTTAAGACAATATCATTAAGTGGCGCGGATTGGTTTATCCGTGAGGACGCTGCCGGCATCGGTGAGCGCGATAGCTTCTTTGCCGCAAATGTCAACCAACCGGGCTGGATTCCCGCCTGCGTTCCCGGCAATATCCAGGCAGACCTGGAGGCGGCGCATCACCTGAGACCCTTGTGGTATGGCGCTGGCGACCCGGGCCTGGCAGAAGTGGCACAGAAGGACTGGTGGTATCGACGAGATTTTGAAGTGCCAGCCTCTTTCGCAAGGCAACGGCTGCAGTTGATATTCGATGGCGTGGATTATGCCTGCGAGGTCTGGCTCAACGGCCAGCGTTTGGGCGAAAACGCGGGCATGTTCCGGCGTTTTGCCTTTGACGTCGCGGGCATCATCAAGCCCGGTCAGACCAACCGCTTAGCCCTGAAGATTGATCGTATTCCAGCCGAATTGGTGCATATCATGGCCGCCTCGGACGGCAAATTGAGTGGCGGTGGCGAGAACTACCCACAAGAATGGGGTCCCGATTTCTTTGTCAACGGCATCAACCAGACGCGCCAGCTATTAAAGGGTCTCAAAAGCCCGACGAATTTTGGCTGGGACTGGGGGGTGAATGTCTACACGCTCGGCATCTGGCAAGATGTGCGCCTGGAAGCAACCGGACCCTCGCGCATCGAGTGGCTTCAAGTGCGGACCGAGCTTTATGAGGGTCACCACCGGGCGCGTGTCAAGGTGAATCTGGAAGTCGACAGCTTGACCGAATTGGATGCCACAGCCATTTTCCGCATCGACAGACAAGGGGAAACCGTGGCAGCCAAAGTCGAGGCGGCGCTCAGTCGTGGTGAGAACAGAATAGAGGCTGATCTACTGTTGGAAGACCCGGCCCTTTGGTGGCCTAATGGTCAGGGCGAACAGCCGTTGTATGAGCTGCATACGCGACTCGAGGATACACGGAGCGGCGACCTGCTTGATGCGCGCGCAACCCGCTTTGGCGTGCGCGATGTTCGCTGGGAACAAGTAGAAGGCGCCCCCGCCGATTTCATCAACCCTTACCAACTTGTCATCAATGGCCGACAGGTGCGAATGCTGGGCTCGAATATCCTGCCCCCGGATCTGCTCTTTGGTCGCATGAACGCGCGGGGCACCCGTCTCATCCGTCTGGCTCAGGCTGCGGGCATGAACACCTTGCGGGTCTGGGGTGGAGGTGTGTTTCCGACCGGGCCGATGCTCGAACTGGCGGATGAACTGGGCATCATGCTGTCGCAAGAGTTTCCTCTGGCGAGTTGCCGGCCCGAGACAGATGCCATTTTCTTGAGCAATCTTGAAGAGACTGCGCGCCAACTGGTCAAGCGCTGCCGCAATCACCCCTGCATCATCGAGTGGACCGGCGGCAATGAGATGTTGTGGGCGCAGGGGGATGACCACCTTGCGCTGCACCTGTTCGAACGCGTCGTCGCCGAGACCGACGATCGGCTGTTCCGTGCCACCTGTCCCATCCAGGGGTCGCGTCACAGCCCCTGGCACTACGATCCAGAAACGCATTATGCCCACTACAATGACGAAGACTTGCGCGATAACGGGGCGCATCCTGGAGGCAACCAGATGATGCGCTACGGTGAATTCGGCACGCATTCGCTGGCGCATCTGGAGGTCTGGCAGCGGGAGATTCCGCCTCCCGATCAGTGGCCGCCGGATGATCGGGAAAACCCGGTGCTGATTCGCAAGAACGTCGCTCAAGCGGTCTTTACCGAAGATCACTGGCTGCTGAAGCACATACTTGATGGGCTGTTTGGCCCCATAAAAACGCTATCGACGCTGCTGGAAGCGGGCCAATATCTGGGCGCGCACGGCCTGCGATATGCGATTGATGCCTTGAGGCGTCGCGGGAGACGGATAGGTGGTATGACATCGTGGGTGCTTAACGAACCTTGGCCCAATGGTGGCGGTCCTTATCTGGTGGATTACGACGGCCGGCCGCTGATGAACTACGGTTTCATGAAACAAGCCCTGGCTCCTGTCAGTCTGTCGTTGCGCCATTCGTCCAACCTTTATGACCCGGCCGCGGGTCTGAACGCCCAATTGTGGCTGGTCAGCGATGCGCCGGAGCCCTCGTCCAACCTGCGTTGGCGCTGGCTTTTACGCGACATGGCGGGCCGTGTGCTGTCTCAGAATGAGGGCAGCGCTTCGATACGACCGCTGGAAGCCTACCAATTGGAAGACATCAGAACCGGTCTTCTAAAAGCCTCGGCATCAACGCCGTTAATAGTGGAGCTGCAACTTGCTGACGCAAAGGGAACTATTCTGACCGAGCGACTGCATCTGTTCGGTTCAGCGGATTCGCAGGCGCCGCTGGCAGCCTTTTTGCCCGGCACTGGACCAGGCACTCCTGCGCTGGCCCGAACCATACTGGAGGCGGTCGTCCAGTCACATCATTTGGACGGCGCTACGGGAGTCCTGCAAATCAAGTTGACAAATCGCGGGCTTATGACGGCGCTCTTTTGCGAGCCGCACCCGCTGCTCGCCTACCGCACCGACATCGACATCGACAATAATCATGCCTTTGTCCCGCCCGGCGAGACCCGCACGATCACGATCACCGCCCCTGCCGATTCACAGACAGGACTCACTCTGCCGCAAACAGGGTGGCGTCTCTCCTGCTGGAACGCCGACGATGTGACAATTCCGCCCAGCGAGCAGGTACTTTTCTCAATTGGCAGGCAGGATGCGATGACCCGCGAATTCCTGGGATATGACGATCTGGACCGGATTGCTGGTCTGAACGTGCTGACCCTGGAAGGCAATCGTCCCGATCCGTCCGCCCTGCCTCTACTTATGATTGAAGACCGGTCCGTCCGATTCGTCTTTGATAACGCACAGGGCTGGGAGGGACCCGCCCGTTTGCGTTTGCACACGAGCGATCAGGACAAGCTTCAAGAGCCTCTGGTTGACGTGACGGTTAACGGTACGCTTTTCGAAGGACGCTTGAAGACGGGACTGGGCATGCAGAACAAGAACCCAGCCCATCTGGCTTTCCCGCAAACGCTTGAACTGCGCTTGCCGCGCGGGATTCTGGCGATAGGCCGCAACACGCTAGAAGCGCGCGTTAAGAATGCAAGCTGGTTTACCTGGGATTCAATTGACCTGATCAGAGGCGACGGATCATAGAGTTCACTCGGGACAAATGGCATTCCAGAGAGTATGCGCCTTAGACGGCGGTTGACATGATTTTCTCCCGATTTTGTGGACACAAGGATTGTCCAATATGATGGGGACTGAAGGGGAAGATCAGGGCATTCCCAGAAAAACTCCCAACTCCGCACAACCCTTGCTCCCCTCCCTGAAGCTTCCTGAGGACAGGACAGGTTTTTAGGTGGAACGTGATGTGGAAAAGGACGGGAAAAGACGGGAAAAGGCTGAGAAAGGGCGACAAAAGGGCCAATAATGACGATCACTTATCGATACAGTATCGATATAGGGGAGGATTTCGGCAAATTGGATTGCGATCCGGCGAGAGCGTGTCAGTTGCAAGTAAGACCTGGAGGAAAGCGATAAGATTCCCATAGAGCCGAGCGTATCATCATTTGCCGGGGACGCGGCGACTATATGGACGCGGTTTAATGCAGGAATTGCTGATGGTCGCTAGCCGATGCGCGGGGCGGGAGCGAAACCTGTCCTGTCCTCAGCTGAAGCTTCGGGGAGGGGCCGGGGGCGGGGTTAGAACAACGCGCCGGCATCGCCGAGCACGGCTTGTTCATTGGCATGGCACGCGATGTGATCGTTGCGGGGGCAGACGGTGTGCGGCATTTTAAGGCGGAGCTTTGGTTTGCATCGCAGCAGATACCCTATTCAGCGATAATCCGTCGTGCTATTTCGTCAATGGCGCTGATTTCATCGGCAACGATGTCACGGGCAGCCTTGCGAGCGCGGCCGGGACCGCCGTTGAGCAAGCGGTTTTCTTCCATCCCTTTCATTTCTTCAATCTTCTCGTGAGCCGCCATGCTCAAGCGCGCAAGTTCCTGATGATCGGGATCGCCCTCATTGAAGATGGGAATGGCGCAGGCTTCAAAGGGCGTACGATGGATATCGCGCTCGCCCCACAACCCTTGCGACTGGTGTCTCTTGATGGATTCATTTACATACGGCGAGTTAAGTATCGCGCAAAGGAAATGGGCTTCTTCGAGCGTTTCTGTGGAATAGTAGTATGTTTTTGTGTCAACGACAAATCCACTGACTCTTCGTCTGTAAATCCTAAAGTCCTCAAATTCGGTTTCTAACACACAGCTTGCAATGTTCGTTCCGCTTCCGCCGTATATGACGCGAAATCGATCTTGTACGTTCTGCGAGGTTAGTTTATTGCGATAGTTGAGCCATTCAGGCAAGGTTTCAGAAGTATTGCTCTTTTTGCGCTCTTCCCAGATTTTATTAGTTCTGTCAAACCAGGTGTTGAAATCCTGAATATGGCCCGTAATGGCAAACTCCAAAACGCCTTCCAGCATATCGAGCTTGCCTTGCTCATTTTGTCGGGCTGGCAGGGCGACCATATTCAGTTTCTGATAGCCGAAGGGCAGCAGGTGCTTGCTAAGCAAGGTAGCGTAGATATAGGGAGCGCTAGCGCGTCCTTCCAGCTTGATGCCTTTCCAGGGCACTTTGGCGTCTTTATCGAGTTCGGGATCGGTCTCGACTATCGGTGTGCTTGGCAAGCCCGCAGGCCGCACGAAACAGAGATTGCGCGGGACGAGCGACGCGCCCTGGGCAAAAAGCTCGTAATAATAGACGCTGCGGATTCTTGGATCAACAAAATTAGTCACTGTTTCTGCCACAGTGAGCAGCGGCTCGGCTTCCGCCAGCGGCAATTCATGTCTCGGGAAAGTCGCGCGGTAGGCTTTAGTCGGGATATTCTGTTTGGCGATCGTGCCATTCGAGTGAATCAGGACGGCGGATGGCACATTGAATAGCGGTTTGACATCCCCGACATCCAGAATGCGGGTCATGCCCTGTCGTTGAAAAGGGCGGTGCTGCTTTGCGCCTGTGAGTACGCTGCGCGGCATGACAAAGGCCAGGGTGCCGTCATCTTTCAGATAGCGGTCTTTGGCATGCGCGAAGAATAGCGTACTCAGATCCATTTGAGTGAAGAGTTTCACATCGCCCGAGTCGATCAGCTGATAGTAGATATACAGGTCTTTTACTTCATCTTGCCAGGCGGCGCTGTTGATATAGCGATAAGACAGCCAGGGCGGATTGCCGACGACAACGTCAAATCCTTTTTCCGCCAAGACCAGTGGACGCGAGAGATTCTTGAGGATATATGCCCAGATGCTGTCGCGTCCGTCGCGGATTAACTCGACCAGCAGTTGGAAGTTGCTCGCCCAGAGACTGCGGAAGGTCGGGTTTGTCAGTCCGCCGTACAAATCCTGTACGAGATTTCGGAATACTTTGGTGAGTTGCGCAGTCTGCTCGGGATTAGCGACAAGTTTCGCCATGTCGTCCATGTAGTCGATTGTTTTTGTCAGTTTGTCGGCGTCGACTGCGGACTCCAAAGGAATGCGGAAGAGTTCGTTTTTGTCGTAATCCACCGGAATGGTGACGGAATCCGGACTGCGGTTTTCCAGCGGTCGGATGAGCGCGTCGGCCATAAACACTGGCAAGGGCGGCACCTCGCCGTCGCTATTTTCCTTGTCCAAATGATCGCTCAATGCCAACAGATAATTGATCCGCGCAATCGTCACCGCCAAAGGGTGAACATCTGTGCCGACGATATTGTTCAGAGCGAACTCGACCAAGTCGCGCCCGGTCAAGCCATTATCGGCCAGACGGCGAATGGCGTTAAACAGGAAGGTGCCGGAGCCGCAAGCGGGATCCAGCAGGCTCTGCGGCGCCTGATAGTCGATTTCCTGCAGGGTCAGTTGCGCCAGCCAATCGGGGGTATAGTATTCGCCGAGGTCATGGCGCGTTTCCGGGTCAACCAGATTTTGATAGAGCTGCTTCAACAAATCCTGCCGGATGGCGCTCAGGTCGTATACTTGCAGTTCGGCGGACAAAGCATAGAGGAGTTCGATGGACTCCTTGCGAATGTCGTCCATCATCAGCCAGGAGAAGAAGTCATTTTCGCCGATATTGCTGACGCCGTATTTATGAAAGGCCTGGCCGTTAACGATGCTCGGGAGATCGCTTTTATCCGGGCGACCCTCCAGCGCGGCAAAGAGAAGCAATTTGGCAAACTGCGAGAGATAACTGTGGCGCAGAAACAGCTCGTTATCAGCGATATCCGAACCGTAGACCTTGCTCAGCAAGGCTTTCCATTGTCCGCGCCATACATCCAGTTCCGTTACATCCTCAATTTCGCTCAAATATCGGCTGAGCCTCTGTTGGACGAGTTGGAATGTGGGACTGCTGACACCAAAGCGCTGCACGATATCGTCTGCGGTCGGTTCAATGTTTTGGCGGCTGAAAAGATAAGAATCAAACCACAAGTAAGCAACATCCGCATCCGCGCCTGTGATTATGAACCTGTCTACTTCTTTCGCTTCTCCCGCTTCATCCAGGACATAGCTGCGGAATCTGATCCCGTCCGTCAACATGCCAACATAGCGATGCAACTCCGGCATGTCCCGCATATAAGCACTTAGTTGTTCGATATTCGCCGCAAGCGTTGTCTCGATACTACGCTTGAACTCAATTAACAAATCTCCCAGCAAGGCGTCAACATAACCGTGTTTCTGGACTTTCGTCATTGTTATGGGATGCTCTAGCTCAATATCTTCGTATTTCACGCCGAAGGCATCGCTAATGAAATTGAGGAACACATGACTAATCTGCCGTTCTGACTTCTGGCTCGAATGCGCGTTTGTGATGTTGCTGATATATCTTTCCAACTTTACGTAAAAGCCCGGTGCCATGTCATCTCTCCAAGAGTGCAACGGGGAGATATTTTACCACTTTTGCCCGCATATCGCTTGCTTAGCGTTCTCGCGGAGTGGTGAATCATTGATATACGTATTCAAATAGGTGAGCATCGTAATTGGGATACTGTTGACGATACAACTGGCGCCGATTCCAAGCGTAAGTAAAGAGCTTCACTGCCCGCTGAAGCGCATCGGCACAGCGGGAAAAGCAGCGTGAACGCCGTTGCAAACGAGATAAATAATGACGAAGTTCCGCATTCATGCCTTCTACCCGATAAGTCTCGCTCTTATTCGGCATCGGTATATGCTTGCCCGGATAGTAGACTAATTTCTTGTACGATGCCATCAGGTCGCTGTAGTACCAGTGGGCTCGCGGATTTTGGTCTATCAGCTTTTGCAAAGTCGCTTCATCACGCTTTTGGCTGACTAGAAAACCGACAATGCAGCTGCTCGCTCGCTCCACCAACGTGATTATGTACCATCTGTTTTTTTTCGCCCGACAAAAGTATGCAATTCGTCCATCTCAATGATATGCAGTGGCTTCTTTCGCGGTGTCGGCGCAGGCGGCAACTGATCGGCGCAAGCTTTCACCCAATTCATCACCGTGACATGATGAACACCCAAGTGGCGAGCTATTCGACGGAAACTCAAGCCATCAGTATAGAATTTAACGGCTAACAGTCGCATCTCATGGCTATACATCTGTCGCACCTGCGGAGTATACCGGCGATTGCAGGGCTTGCACTTATACATTTGACTTCCAGCGCCCGTGCGCCCGGCCTTGACTTGATGCTCTACATCTTTGCAATAGGGACATTTGCTCATACACTCAATTATACTATATCGACTAAATTCACCACTCCCGTTCTCGCGGACACAAACCTTCGCGCCTCTTTTTTAACAAACCACTGTGCTCGCGCGAGCAGGAGGCTTGATATTTTGTGTGGGCGCGACAGATCTTATCGCTGCGGCCGAGCGGCTATGGTAAAATCACCGCAAAATTCAGGAGCCACACCCATGAGCGAACAAAGCGATTGGCGCGAAAATGGTGTGCGCATCGTGCGCAGCCACGAGCTCGATTCCAATACCCCGCAAACCTCGGGCATGACCCGCGCCGTCGCCATCAACCACGCCAAAGCCGGCGCCAACAAACTCTGGGCTGGTACGGTCAATATCCATCCGGACGCCAAAACCGGCGCCCACCATCACGGCGAATTGGAAAGTGTTATCTATGTCGTAAGTGGCAAGGCACGCATGCGCTGGGGCGATAAGCTCGAATTCGTCGCCGAAGCTGATGCCGGCGATTTCATCTATGTGCCGCCCTTCGCGCCCCATCAAGAAATAAACGCCAAACCCGACGAGCCGCTAATGTGCATTCTCGTCCGCAGCGATCAGGAAGCCATCGTCGTCAACCTGGATATCGAACCTGCCGAAACATCAGACACCATCTGGATCGGTCCCAACCACCCGAAGCAATCGGGCTAACACGCGCATCAAGCGAGGCAGGAAGGGGCGACCCTGTGGGTCGCACGAAAACATGCACAAAATTTTCTGGTTTGAAGACGACATCTAGCCGGACGCAAAGGTGTCCGCTCCCCAACTCTTTATGGGGAAGGGGCCGGGTGTGGGGGTCACATCCCGGGCACCAGCAAGACTTTCGACACATCGCCCGGCGCTTCGATCAGACGCTCGAACCACATGCCGCCCTCTGGCAATGGCGCTTCGTGAATCCAGGGATCAAGTCTAATCGCGCCCTGCCCCAACAGCTCGAGGGCGGTCGCGAAATTGTCACTGGTGTAAGCGAACGAGCCAACCGTGCGGATCTCGCGGCGGATCATATCTGCAACAGGCATGACACTGCTCTCTTCGTGCAACCCACTGAGGATCAGCAGTCCACGCGGCTGCGTCGCAGCGGCACATTGCTCGCGGGTCACTGCGCTGCCGACAGCATCCAGGCTCACCGCTACACCGCGCCCGGCTGTCGCCTCCTGCAGCGCCTGCACCGTGTCCGTCGCGCGCGGATCGATGGCGATGCCGCCCAAATCCGCAGCCATTTGCAAGCGCGCGCGATCAAGCTCGGCAATGAAAACCCGCTCGGCACCGCAAATCTGCAGCATCTGCAAAGACAGCAAGCCGATTGGTCCCGCGCCGATGATCAGGCAATCCAAACCCGTCACATCGTCCGCCAATTCGGCAATCCGTACCGCACAGCCGACCGGTTCGGTCAGTGCGCCTGTGCGCGTGTCCATGCCCTCCGGCAGCAGCAGCGCCAGCTTCGCCGGCACACTGATATACTCGGCGAAGGCACCCGGACGATGCGCGCCCAGCAGCCTGCGATTGCTGCAAAGCTGCGTTAAACCGGCAAAGCATTGCTCGCAATCACCGCAGTACCAGAGCGGGTTCACCGTCACCAAACTGCCGATCGTCAAATCCGGACGCAGGGTTGGCACCATAGGACCCAGCGCGACGATCTCTCCGGCGAATTCATGCCCCATGATCAGCGGCGGAACCCGCAGCGCGTTATGCCCCAGATACCCGCTCAATTCCGAACCGCAGATACCCGCGTGCCCCACTTTCACCAAGATCTCATCCGCCGGGGCAACTGGTTCCCGTTCTTCACGCAGTGCCATCGAGCGCGCCGCTTCCCAAACCAATGCTTTCATTGTCATGCGTCCTCACCAGACTTTCGCTCGTTATTTGACCTCGCTTATGCGCTCGAATTATACTGCACACAGTCGGACAAATCACAGGGAGTCCAACTCTGCAAAGGAAGGCACGATGAAAATCAAGAGTATCGAAGCCGTTCGCGTCAATCTACCGCAGCGGCAAAGCAGGGCCAAAGCACGCCGCGCGCCCTGGAGCGCCACCGACGAAGTCGCCAATCCTATGTCGCGCTTTCCCCATATCAAACGCCACCGCGACTTGTGGACCAAGACCGGTTGGGGACGTGTCTTCGCCAAAGTGACGCTGGAAGATGGCACAATCGGCTTGGGCGCGACCAGCCACGGCAGGCCGGTAGCCGCGATCATTGATGATCATTTGGCTCCGCAGTTGCTCGGGCAAGATGGCTTCGCTATCGAGCGACTGTCGGATATGATGTTCCGCTTGACCAAGCCCTATGGCACTACCGGCCTCGCGTCCTACGCCATCAGCGCCATTGACCTGGCACTCTGGGACGCTAAAGGCAAAGCGCTAGGTCTGCCGGTCTACAGCTTGATCGGCGGCAAGCAGAAGGAGAAAATCTATTGCTACTCGACAGGCAGCGATGTCGACTGGTATCAGGAATTGGGATTCAGCGCGCATAAGCTGCCCTGCCCCTACGGTCCTGCCGACGGGCTTGAAGGACTGCGCAAGAATGTCGAATTTGTGGCAAGGGTGCGAGAGCAGGTCGGCGACGGTTGCGAGTTGATGCTGGATTGCTGGATGGCGTTCGATGTCGAGTACACGGTTCGGCTGGCAGAGGCGCTGCGGCCCTACAAGTTAAAATGGCTCGAGGAATGCCTGATTCCCGAAGATCTCGATGCCCATGCCGAGCTGCGCGCCCGTCTGCCTTGGCAGACCCTGTCAAGCGGCGAACACTGGTACACCCACGTACCTTTCCAATATGCGCTAAAGCACAATCTGGTGGATATCTTACAGCCGGATATCGAATGGGTCGGTGGCTTGACGACTTGCATCAAGATCGCGCATGCCGCTGATGCCGCCGGCAAATCGGTCATCTTCCATGCCGGCGCTCGCACGCCATTTGGTCAGCACGCCTCTATGGCGCTTCCCGCCGTGCCCATGATCGAATACTTCATCGGCGAGCCACCCGGCATCCCCTTGAAAGATGGCACCTGGTTGCCCGATATGTCTTACGCTGTGGACGGCTGGCTGGAAATCAGCGACGAGCCGGGCTTTGGTCTGCATATTGATGAGGCCTGGATCGAGCAATATGCCTAAGAGCAGGTGTTCATCGCTATTCACTCCTATATCCCGTAGACGCAGCTTATCCAATGATCATTCGCGGCAATACCGCTACCGCAATTGCCATCAAAAGCAACCGCCGAAAACAGCCTTTGTTTTTTCGCGGAACGGTCATATCTGTTTCGCGCAAAGGTGGCAAAGGGACAGGCTTGACTTTGCGTGGGACGGGCGTACTTGTTTTGCGCGAAGGGGTGCGCCTCGTTTTGCGAGGCGGCGGCGGGCTCTTCAGGTTTTTTGAAGACCATCTTATAACTTCAATGGTCATATCGACGTCTCCCGCCGCATCATGTGCATGTCTTGTGTCGATTCCCATGCGTTTTGCTAGCCTAGACAGTTTTTGCCAGCGCACCCGGTCATCTGCTTCCTCGCTAACGAGGACTTTTTCTATTTTTCCTCTTCTTTGACCTCTGAGACCTGCAAGCGGCGATAACAGCTTCATAGCGCACCATACCCCAGCACGAGGAATGCGTTCAACATTACGCCGGTCGCAGATTATGTCGAGAAACTCGACATCAAACTCCGCGTTCCAGCAAACCCAATGCTTACCTTCCAGCGTTTGGCGTATCTGCGGAAATGCTTCCTCAAAAGTGGGACTGCCAACAAGATGATCTGGATGTATACCGTTTATGTCATAAGCGCATTTGCCATTTTTGCCTACCGTTAGCAGCCTTTGTGGCCGCTTTGGCATGATTAAAGTTTTCATTCCCACCTGACTAGCGGCCGATTTGGCGGCAATCGAGACAATCTCCTCCCATTTTTTATTAATCCCTGTTGTCTCGATGTCGAAAACCACCGAATTGGGACTAAGCATAATTGGCAATGCCTCCATGATCTTGCGGGCATTGGACCGACTTATCTCCACGGTGCCTTTGGTCATCTCCATAACTGGTAGCGCTCCTTCCAACACTTAAAATCACATATTAGCGCGTACCAAAATGCTATGCTGCCAGTCTTCCAGCAAGCGTCAGCCCAAGCCCAACCGTTCATATTGTTCGGGCGGCGCGTCATTGACGCGCATCAAATCGATCATTTTTTCGGTCATTTGACTCTCGACCGCAGCATCGTCGATCGGCTGTAACTGCCCGGGATCGCTCTCCAAGTCATAGAGTTGCGTCTCGAAAACCGGATGCGCCCAGGGACTAACTGCTGTACCGATCTTCAGAGTCTGGCAATCCTTGGTGAAAGAGAAAGGCGCCTGCAATTCAAGGTCACCCAGTTCCTCCACCGAAAAGCGCTGCCGCATGTGCGTCGTCATCAGCGTGTAATTATAGAGTGGTCGGTTTTCATCATTGTCAGCAGCGCGCATGTAAACATGCTGACCGTCGGTGACGTTGACATGCCCGCCGTGCATACCGTAAAGAGCAGCCTCGCGGACAGCGGTATCATTGGCGACAGTGTCACCAAGAGGTACCCCTTGCATATCTGGCGGCAAATCGACATCGAAGTAATCCAGAATCGTCGCTGGGAGGTCGATCGTCTGGACCAGGCTTTGACGGTGTTGGTCACTCACGCCGGCACGTGGATCCCAGACAAAGAGCGGAACATTCGCCAATTCGTTGAACCAGGGCATGCGCATCTTGCCCCACCAATCGTGCTCACCGAGCAGAAAACCGTGATCAGTATTGACGATAAGCATCGTGTCATCCCACAGATCAAGCTCGTCCATGACATCCAGCACCTTGCCCAAATAGTGGTCGCACATGCTCATCAAAGCGGCGTATTCATATTGCATGTGCCGCACTTGCTCGGGCGGCTGATCGACGCGTGTGTAGGGTGGCCAATCGAAAAGTGGTCCGTCATAGTCATGTGGATAGAGCGCTTTCCATTGCTCCTGCGTGAAGAATGGCTCATGCGGATCAAAGGTCTCGATCTGCACATACCAGTTATCCGCTTCGGCATTCCTGCGGATGAACTCGGTGCCCAAGGCGAAGGTCTGCGCCTGCGGCATGGCTGCTTCTTCCCTGATGTAGCTTCGGTTGATCTGATCCTGGCGAAACACAACGGACTTCATCGGAGACTCGTGCGTAGCCTCCGGCGCATCGACAACGCCTTTCCAGCGGTCCCCCTCTTGCCCGCGCACGAATTCAAAGGTGCTGTAGCGATTGTGATAGGTCATGCCACCGTCTTCCCAATAATGCTGATGATCGGTGACGAGGTGAGAATGTATGCCACTGTCATTGAGGATCTGCGGCATGGAGTCATCAAAGGGTTCCAGCGGACCCCAACTGCGATGCAAGAAATTGTAGCGTCCGGTATGCAGTTCGCGCCGCGCCGGTATACAAGGCATGCTGCCGATGAAGGCATTGTCGAAGGCAGCCGTTCGTTTGGCCAGGCGCTCGAAATTCGGCGTCTGCACCCAATCGCCGCCGTATGGCTGCAACATGCGCCGGTTCAAAGAATCGAACATTACCATGATCGCTTTCATATTATGTCTCTCTCCTTAGTATGCATACGCGCCCTGTCCCGACCTGCTCGCGCATTAGCCTTTCAAGCCGCTTGTCAGGCCGCCGCTGACCAGGAAACGTTGCAAAACAATATACAAGATGATCACCGGCACCACCGCCATGACAGACGCTGCCATCAACTCTGCCCAGGCGGTGCCCTGCTCTTGATCAAATACGCTTAGCCCCAATTGTATCGTCTTTACGCTATCCTCTTTGACTACTACGAGGGGCCAGAGGAAGTCGTTCCAAGACCATAAGAATGCAAAGAGCGCCATCGTGCCCATGACAGGTTTCGAGTTTGGTATCAGAATGCGCCAGTAAACGCCAACCCGCGAACAGCCGTCGACGATCGCTGCTTCTTCGATCTCTTTGGGAAAACTCAAATAGAACTGTCGGAACAAGAAGACACCAAACACCGAGACAAAATTGGGAAACATGACACCGCCCAGCGTGTTGATCAAGCCGGTGCCACCTTGCCCAAAAATATCGTTGCCGCCCGCCAGGGGAAAGTAGCGGATGAGCAAAAATACCGGAATGATCAGCACCTCGAAGGGTACCATCATCGTGGTCAAAAGGGCGAAAAACAGCAGCATCTTGCCGCGGAATTGCAAGCGGGCGAAGACGTATCCGGCCATGGAACCAAGCAGCACCTGCGAAGATACTGCCACAGCCGTGACCAATATTGTATTGGCGAACAGGCGTGGCATATTGGTTTGCTCGAAGGCATCCGTGTAATTCTGAAGATCAAGCTCGTTCGGAATCCAGCGGATGGTATCGCCAAAAATCTCCTTGTCTGGCTTGATTGAGGTGGAAACCATCCAGGCGAAGGGCATAACCATCACAATCGCGCCGGCAATCAGAAAGAAATAGGTCAATATCAGCGGCAGGCGACCTTCCCACTTGCTGAAGGACCCGGTTTCAACGCGCTTGATCGACATATTGGCAACCATGTTTATGCTCCTTGTCTTTCGCGCAGCACGCGGAAGCTGATGAGAGTCAGGATGAGCACAATGACAAGCATGACCACAGAAATGGCGGCGCCGCGTCCCAGGCGCAAGTAACCGAAGACGTTCTGATATACCTCCCAGACCATGGTATTGGTTCGGTTGAAGGGTCCGCCTTGCGTGAGCATGAAGATTAGACCAAAGTTGCGAAAGATGCCGATAGTAAAGGTGACGACCACAAAGAGGATGACTGGCCGCATTAACGGTACGGTTATGAGGAGGAAACTTTGCAAGGGGTTGGCGCCATCGACACGCGCCGCTTCGATGACATCTTTTGGTATATCCTGCAATCCCGCCAGAAATATCACCATATTGCTACCGATACTACCCCAGATGGTCACGATCACGAGGCTGATCAAAGCCAGATTCGGGTCGTTCAGCCAGTTTTGCGCTGGAATGCCCAAGGTCCCAAGAAAATAATTGAGCAAGCCATGCTGTGGACTGTAAATCCAGCGCCAGATCATCGCCGAGACTACTACTGAACTCACGACCGGAAGATAATACAAGGTGCGCAGGAAGACGCGCCCACGAATCGATTGATCCAGCAATTTGGCAATCGTCAGAGCGAGCGCCGTGCCGACCGGCACCGCCTCAATCGTGAACAAGAGCGTATTGATGATCGACTGCCGCGTGACAGAATTCGAGAAGACATAGTTGTAATTCTTCATGCCAACGAAGCGGGGCGGCTCGAACAATTCGTAGCGCGTAAAGCTCAAGTAGATATTGTAGAAGACGGGATAAATTTTTAGCGCCGTCAAGAGCAGCACCGGCACAAGCAAAAAGAGAACAGCGACAAATGCCTGGCTGTTGTAGAAGCGATACAGTCTTTGCCGCCAATCGATTAGGTCTTCTTGCGCTATCCCGCCTTTTTCGACTGCCAGGCTCATAAGTTACCTCCTTACTCGTGACGCGAGGTACTATCTGAGGTTTCGTTTAAACGGCTGGTCGCCCAACCAAAGAAGCGAGGATGAACCTCGCTTCCCTGACTTGCTTTTCATATCAGTACAACGCCAAGGACTTCAGCGTCGTTAAGCGTCTAGTCGTCGGCGAGGATCTCATTGATAGCGATTGTGGCATCGGCAAGCGCATCTGCCGCCGGCTTGTTGCCACTCAGCGCCTGTTCCAGTTCTGCCGCAATCGGACGGAAGAGCGCGATCAGGTTATGATGCTGCGGGAAGGTACGGGCGTATACTGCCGATTCAAGAACAACTTTGTGCTTCTCCGTCATATAATCCGCTTCCAAGAGCGAAAGACGCGGAGGTGTATTGTTGTTGGATGCAGAATAGACTTCGAGCATGTCTTGCCGGGTCAGAAAGCGCAGAAAGCCCCAGGAAGCGGCCGCGTCGGGCGTCTGTGAAGAGACAAAAAACTTGTTGACCCAAGAATGCGTCGCCTGGACGTTGCCCGTCAAGGGCAGCGTTGGGTAAATGTTTTCGCCTTCGTCCGGCGCGTAAAGGTTGATCACCCGTTCCATATCGGCGTTTGAAAGCTGCATTGCAGCGTCGCGTCCTGCCAATACGTTCAGGTCACCTTGAGGCTCCAAGCCCGGATAGGAAGTCACTTCGTGTTCTTGCACCAGTGCCACCAGGAATTCCAGCGCTTCCAAGGCCCCGTCTTGATCGAGCGTGCAAGTGGTCAGATCGTCGCTGAGGAATTGGCCATCTGCCATGTGAACCCACATGAGGAAAGGCTGCCAATCGCGCTGCCAATTGCCGCTGGAATCTGAGAAGTGATAACCTTCAACCGCGAAGCCATCGCCATCACGGACGGTAGTCGCTTGTGCCACAGCCAGGAATTCGTCCCAAGTGGTCGGCGCTGCATTAAACCCGGCTTCTGCCAGCATCTCTTTGTTGTACCAGAGCGTGCGCAAATCTTGACGATAAGGCACCGCTACGATATTGCCGCGGATGGTCACATCTGCTTGTAGCCCGGCTGGGAAGTCGGCCCAATCCCATTCTTCATCGGCATTGATGAAATCGTTCAGCGCCACTGCCCAGTTACGGCGTGCCATCTGTGGAGCCCAAACTGCGCCTCCCTGAAAGACATCCGGCGTGACGCCCGAAGCAAAGGCGGTGGTCATCTCCTCGTTGTAACGGCCCCAGTTGGACCAGTTGATACTCACGCTCGAGCCGGGATTCTCTTCGAGAAAGCGTGGGATGATTTCCTCTTCAAAAGCAGTCTGAACCGGATCGCTCCAGTCCACCATGGCCAACGAGAATTCGGTACCATCGCCTTGCGCCGCGATGGGCCGTATGCCGAGCAGAGCGAAGCTGCCGGCTGTACCGGAAGCCGCTGCCATGCGCAGAAAATCGCGTCTGGAAAGTTTTGTAGTCATCAGAACAGTCTCCTTCGTCGATCGAATAATTTTGACAAGTGCTATGGCCTTGCCCAATTCGAGGCAATATTACCGCAGTTTTTGCCCCGCGCCAATTGCGCCTTCGGTCGCAGCAAGCCGGGAGATCGCCGCCTATTGGGCATCGCGGCTACATGCACACTCTTCAGGTGCTGGCGGACATCGCCAAGCATAGCCCCGTCCAGTTCAGCCGCAATCGGACGGAAGGACGCAGACGGGTATGTTAAGGT
The DNA here is from genome assembly GCA_965262335.1 of Phototrophicaceae bacterium. Lineage (GTDB taxonomy): Bacteria > Chloroflexota > Anaerolineae > Aggregatilineales > Phototrophicaceae > UBA6055. Next base: position 199,980 of record OZ253529.1, on the reverse strand, counting down.
GGGCAGATTCGTGAATAATCAACGTGGCGGCGAGCGTCCTCAGACCTTCAAGCCCATTGACCAGCGGTGGTTCTTCAAGCCGAATCACACGTCAGAAATGGGACAACTGTTTTCGTAAGGGATCGGCTGACTGGACGCGCAGTTGCTGCTTTTCCAGTGGGTGATTCCAGCCTGATTGTTCGGCGCTCGCATAATGCCACGATTCCATACGTGGAATTGCCAGCGAGGCACAATCCCCAAGAAAGAAGTAACAGTTCTCGGCGGCGTGGGAATAATCGGCGTTTTCAAACAAGGTAGACTCGTACGACCAAGGGGATGGCGTCGCATCCGAAAGAATTATCGATCCTAATATGCCTTCAGAAAACCGGCAGGAGATCGTCGCCGTATCTTCTACAGCATGCCCACGTGCGCCCGAGCTTGTCAGGGCATAAATCTGCTCGATCTCTCCGCATATGAAGCGCAGGTTGTCGATGTCGTGAATGATATTGATAAGGATCGGTCCCCCGCCCGGCTGCGTGCGCCACTGTGCATCATAGTAGTCGTCTGGCTTTTGCAATGTCCAGAGCACTGAAACTGCGACGAGGTTGCCCAGGTCGCCGCTACGAATCATGGTGCGGACCTCTTGGATGAGCGGGTGAAAACGACGGTAGTGACCGACCATCAACTGTACGTTGCCGCGAGCTGCGGCATCAATGAGTTTCCTGCCTTCGGCGACGGTATCCGCGATCGGTTATTTGACGAGCACGTCAAAAGCTCGCTGCGCACGGGCGATTCCAATCGGCACATGCTCCGCGTTTGGCGTGGCGATAACGGCACCGTCCAAGGGCACTTGCTCTAACAGGTTTGTATAGTCCTGAAAGTAGGGAACATCATATTGCTGCGCAACTGAACCTGCCGCTGAATTGAGGTCGCAGATCGCTGCCAGGTCACACTCGACACTTGCGGAATCCAAGTCAGTTTGCCGACGACCAACAAGGCCGGCGCCGATCACAGCGATACGAATCTGAGCCGTATGCGAATTGCCTATCTTCTTGCCTAGCGGTTTTCGCACCAGTCGATTGCCTGACCCTGGGTTGTCAGACAAGGCCGATAAGCTCCAATTATAGGGTGCATTCGCTCAAAGCTCAGCGTGACACCATCAGCGCACAAACGGAAGCAAGCGGTATTTGTGTTACAAACGGTCATTTCATCAGGCTCAATTGGTCAAGCGTTTTGTCGCTGCGTTTGAACCGTCCAGCCTATGACAAGCCACTGTCAAGCGAGCTTAGGTTAAAGTCGCCTTCAAAGCCATCACTGCTGCTGCTTCCGCCTCATGCACATTCATCACTTGCTGGCGGATTTCGTCGCGCAGATCGGCGATCTCGGCGACGGTCATGGAAAATTCGCTTTCGGATTCGACTTTTAGAGCCTCGAGTTTGTTGTTGTATTCAATCATTTTGTCCACGTGCGCTGCACCGCTTTTCATGAACAGATCGTTCTTGCCATCAATGGCTTCTCGAACGTCCTTCCACATTGGAACATCATCCGGCAGCAGGGCTCTAATTAATCCCTGCCAGGCATCACCGGCTATGCGATAACGGAGCGCGACATTTTCCAGCGCCGGATCGTCGAGCACTTTAGCTGCCTCGTCGAGAAAGTCGGCATAAACATCGCGTTCTGCTTGAACGGTTTTGCCGAATGCCGGACCCAAAAAGGTGTAGGAGCTAATCAACACTGCCAGCAGCGGACGCCCCGTCGGGTATTCGCGCGCCCAACTGCCCTTGCTTGTTTTTTCCAACATGTCTTGCCAATGCTGCAGGGCCCGCAAGCCGAAGTTTTTGGCCGAGCCTTTGGGCGGTTTTTCCGTCATCAGCCGCACGCAGTCCGCAAGTCCCTCTTGCACAGCAGCAGCAAGTTTCGCTTCATCGGGATGATCCAGCAGCAGCAGACGATGTTTCTCTTTCTTGATTCGTCCGCGCGCCTTGTCCAAATCTTCGGTTCTGACCGTTAGCCCGACACGGCTGCGGTCGGAAATATAGGCCTCGCCTTTTTCCGGCTCGTAGCCATAGATGACAAGGGGCATGCCACCCCACATTCCTTCGTCATAGGGCATGGCGTTGTAGGGCAGCAGCCACATATCCGGGCTGGCAATGGGCGCGTTCCCTTCTTCCAGCACCCTGATCAGATTCTGACGGCCTTTATCCGCGCTGGTGGATTGTATCGCCTCGCGGGCGATACCCATGCGATCAAAGATGGTCTCCATCGGCCCAAAGGTATTACGTGTTAGCAAGTTGACTTGCGGATCGTAGCCTTTGTAATGAAAAGTGAAATAGCCAAATGTCACGCCACCGCTTATGCCCAGCAACATGGCTTCCGAATATGGCTCATTGCTATGAGGCGCTTTCGCTCCTTGATAATCCAATGCGTTACGGATGGACGCGGTATCCCAGTATCGGCCCTCAAATTGTGTAAAGTTTTCCAAGGTTGGCATGTTATTGTGCCCAGTCCTTTCCGGATTCAGTTGTGCCCAGTCTAGGGTTTCGCGGCGTTCCGCTGGCAGATTAGTGACATAGTTCGAGTCACTTTCTCACATTCTGCTCATTTATCAATTTGCAGGCGACGTTACTACTTCTCAGCTTGGCCTTCTGTTGCATACGCCACACCCCGCCCAGAGCCGCCCAGCAGAATATCAAAATCGACGCCACGGTCTGCTTGTTGCACATGGTCGCCAAACAGCCGCGTATATCCTCGCTGACTGTGCCCTGCCGGCGCCTGCCATGCTGCACGACGGCTCTCCAGCTCCCGCACTGGCACGTCCAGATGTAATTTGCGTTGCGCGACATCAAGGTCGATCATATCGCCATCTTGCACCAGTGCCAATGTGCCACCGATGTACGATTCGGGCGCGATGTGCAAGACGACCGTGCCATAGGCGGTGCCGCTCATGCGTCCGTCCGATAGACGAACCATATCGCTTACACCCTTATCCAGCAGCTTGCGCGGCAGGCTCATATTGCCCACTTCCGGCATGCCAGGAAATCCTTTGGGGCCAACGTTTTGCATCACAAGCACGCAACTTTCATCGACATCGAGATCCGGATCATCAATGCGGGCCTGAAAATCGTCAAGCGAAGTAAAAACGACCGCGCGTCCGCGATGCTGCATTAGTTCTGGCGTGGCGGCTGACGGTTTTATCACTGCGCCGTCGGGGCAGAGATTGCCCTTGAGTACGGCGATACCGGCACGCTTTTGAAAGGGCGCGTCAAGCGTCGCAATGACGGAGTCATCGTAACAAACAGCGCCTTCGATGTTTGCGGAATGAGAATTGCCAGTGACGGTGATGACGTCGGAGTCCAGCAGATCGCCGAGGTTTTGCAGAACGACCGGCAGCCCACCGGCGTAATAGAACTCCTCCATGAGAAACTCACCCGATGGTTTGAGGTTGACGAGTAGCGGAATTTGGCTGCCAAGTGAATCAAAATCTTCAAGGCATAAGTCGACGCCGATGCGCCCGGCGATCGCCAGCAAATGCAAGATCACATTGGTCGAGCCGCCGATGGCCGCGTTGGAAACGATGGCATTTTCGAAGGCGGAACGCGTCAGGATTTTCGAAAGGGTCAAATCTTCCTTGACCATATCTACAATGCGATTGCCACTGAAATGACAAAGCCGCCTGCGCCTGGCATCAGGAGCGGGAATGGCAGCACCACCGGGCAGCATCAAACCGAGCGCCTCAACCACGCATGCCATGCTCGAAGCAGTGCCCATGGTCATGCAATGGCCATCGCTGCGCGACATGCAGGTTTCCGATTCGATATAATCCGCCGTGCTCATCTTGCCGGTGCGCAAATCGTCGGTGAAGCGCCACTTGTCGGTGCCGGCACCAATATCCCGCCCTTGAAACTTGCCATTCAACATCGGCCCGCTGGTGACAACAATGGTCGGAATATCGACGCTGCAAGCGCCCATGATGGCGGCGGGCGTGGTCTTATCGCAGCCGACCATTAATACGACGCCATCGATGGGATTGGCACGTATCGATTCTTCGACGTCCATACTGACCAGATTTCGATAGAGCATAGTGGTGGGTCGCATCAGCGTTTCGCCAAGAGACATCACCGGAAATTCCAGCGGTAAACCACCTGCTTCCAGAACACCTCGTTTGACATGCTCGGCCAAGATGCGCAGGTGAGCATTGCAAGGCGTCAGCTCCGACCAGGTATTGCAGATACCGATGACAGGACGCCCATCGAACATTTGCTGTGGCGTACCCTGGTTTTTCATGCGGCTTCTTGCTTTGAATCCAGCTTGACCGCCCCGCAAGAACCAATCGTGACTGCGTAAGGGCATTACACTCTCCTTGGCCATCTGCCTCGACCACTGGAGTATAACGCTGATTGCGATTTCTTCCATTTTCGATCCTGCGGCTTCTAGTTTCGTCTGCTGTGTCCGTACTTTAGGGAAGGCGTTTTGCCGCTTGAGATATGCAATGATGCAGATATGCTAATCGCTTCTAGTTGGCTGTAATTCTGTCTTTCAAGCGCGTTGTATGATGCGACTATTTGGGCGCGAACCAATCTATTATGGCTGGTATATCGCCATCGTCCTGGCGATAACGGAAACCGTTTCTTATGGTGTGATGTTTTACGCCTTCTCGGTATTCATAACGCCAATGGAAGCGGAGCTGGGCTGGTCGCGCGCGGAAATCTCCGGTGCGTTTTCTCTAGCGTTGCTGATGACGGGCCTGGTCGCTTTTCCGGTGGGATATTGGCTGGATAAGCACGGTTCACGCCTGTTGATGACTGTGGGATCGCTCGGGGCGACAGCGGCAGTGATGCTTTGGTCGCGGGTACAGACGCTGCCCGAATTCGTTTTGATCATGGCATTAATGGGTTTTTGTGGCGCGGCTGTCTTATATGAACCGGCCTTTGCGGTGATCGCGACCTGGTTCGCGCACAAGCGCGGAACTGCCATGGCGATTGTCACTTTTATCGCCGGCTTTTCCAGCACGATATTCATCCCGCTCGCCGACGCGCTGCTGGTGGCTTACGGCTGGAGGCAAGCGACCTTTATTCTTGCCATTCTGCTTGGCGTAATCACAATACCTTTGCATGCCTTTGTCCTGCGCCGTCGACCTGCTGATCTGGGACTAGCGCCCGATGGCATAGAAGCTCCGCAAATCAAGCCAAAGAGCCCAGACCATAATATCGGTACGGTACTGCGCTCTCGGTATTTCCGGATGTTGTCCCTGGCGTTTGCGCTGTCCACCTTAAGCATTTCGGCAGTGCGTGTACATTTCATCCCGCTGCTTATAAGCGTTGGCATCCATCCCAGCAGCGCGGCGCTAGCCAGTGGATCAATTGGTATCATGCAGGTTATCGGAAGGGTAATCTTTGCACCGGTAGAACGTCGGTTTTCCAGCAAGACCATGGTGATCGGTGTGTTCATTCTGTTGACGGTATCACTGGTCATGCTTTTGCTGGGGAGCTCGCCAGCGCTGATCGCGCTATTTGTGGCGTTGTTTGGAATGGCGATCGGCACGCATACGCTGGCACGTCCCTTAATTGTCGCGGACAGCTACGGCGCGGCATTTTACGGCCGCATCAGCAGCACTATGGTGATCTTCCTGACTTTGACCGGCACCACGGCACCTTTTGCTGCCGGTGTCATATTCGATTTGTTTGGGTCTTACAGTCCTATGCTGCTGCTCGCTGCCGGTTTCAGCCTCATGTCCATATTGCTGATTTGGATTTTGCCCAAGACTCACTGATACAATCGGGGTTGTGGGTTTGGTACTCTATGCGCTAATAGCGAATGGCGAGTCGCTGATGTCGATGCCGTACAGAATGGATTAGCTGTGCGAGATCGCGCGTCCATATACCGCTGTCCCAGAAGGATGCAGCGAGAAGATCGCCAGCAATCCATGAGCGTGGCCACGGCGATGATGGAAGATGTAAGGAATCTTGCGCCCATTGGAGTAGTGCGGATTGTTTATCGATTCTTCAACTCGGACGGCAATCGCCGCGTGTCGGTCGCGGGGACACTGAATAAGCCATATTTTGATGCAAAGGTGACGCGCTGGATGATGACGCAGTACGAGGCATGAAGCGCTTTGCCGGCAATCTCACTTATTCATTTCCGCCATGATCCGTCCGATGTCGTCGTTGTTGATATCGTCTTTCTCGGTTTTGGAATAAATGGTGACAAGAACAACAAGTTGAAGGGATTGCGCAGCATATACGACGCGGAGACCGCCGCTTTTGCCTCGCCGCGCAGAACGGTTAGCCAAGCGTACTTTGTAAATACTACCGCCCGCCCTCGTCATTCTGTTGCCGGGGCGAGCGTTTGTCTCCAACTGAGCTACTAGACGGTCAACTTCATCAAGTACCGCGGGATATTTACGCGCAAGTCGCTCGACTTCTTTTTCGAATTCCGGCGTGGTATCAACCTGTGTCGACATCGGACGCTATTTTGAGACGTATTTCTGCTAGCGCTTCCCTAGCCGGACGCGTTTGATCTGCGCCCGCCTGTTCCAAGCCAAGCCGAATACTCCGCAGAATATCTTCTTTGGTCGGCTCGTCATCATAGCTTGCGTCGTCTATTGCAGGTTTTGGCTGACGCACATGATCCGGGTTTGAGTGACTTTGTGATGCCATGGGACAACCTTTTTGTCGTCAGATTCAATAAGTGTAACACGATAGCAATGCCATCACAATGAATGGCGAATCAGGCATATGCGCTAGTTACCGCGTCGGCCAACCGGATGCCAGGCGCGCCTGTGTCGCTTCCCAACTCCGCACGCCGCTGGTTGCATCGGCAGCTTCGATATTGCAGGCGGCCACGGCACACGCCCAGCTCGCGCAAATCTGATAATCCAATCCCCGCATCAATGCCGCCAGAAATCCGGCGTAGGCAGCATCACCCGCGCCTGTCGTGCCCGCCACCTGCACTTGATATGCCGGATGCCAGATGTTTTTCTCCGTCCATTGCTGGGGGGACTGACCGATTGTCGACAAGAACTGCAGGCGTTTCGGGTCGTCATTAGTCCGCAAGTAAAAGCCACGCTCGCCCACCTTGAAGCCGGCTATGCCGACTCCGAGATCAAGCAGTTCTTGCGCCAAACCTGCCAGATACGCGGGAGTCATTCGCTCGATGATCTCGCTTTGCCAGCGTTCATGGTCGCTCCGCCGCAACATAAACATAATTTCTTCGATGCTCGGTATGAAGATATCAATGTAGGGCAAGCAGTGCTGCAGGATGGAGGGCCAATCCGCCCGACCACTGGGACTAGCGGCGGCGGGCAAACTCATGTCAATACTGGTAATACAGCCAAGCCCCTTGATGGCAACCAACAGCTCTTGAAAGCTCTCGCCTTTGTCTGCAAAGAACCGTGGCAGCAACGTGGGATAACCCAGATGAAATAGCTTGCATCCCGCGACCAGGTCGAGGTTGATGCTATCCAGACCAAAGCCATTGTAGACGCCAGTATGTGTCAGCAGGGTACGATCGTGGTTTCGCGGTTCGATTACAATCGTGTAGGCACTGGCGCTATCAGGCACGACACGAATATGATCACCCAAGGACGGATGATAGCCGCGGACATAATCAATGATCGCCTGACCTACCCAGTCTTCACCAACCACCGCCAAAAGATTGACGCTAGTTCCGAGTCGATGCAAAGCCAAACCCGTATTTGATACGGCGCCACCGGTAGAATAGGAAATCTGTCCGATTTCGAAGACCTTGCCGGCGCCGATAACCTCTTCCGGCTTCAGCGAAGACATATCGGGCAGGATATCCAGCGCGATATGACCCGCTACCATTACATCAGTTGGCATATCCCGGTATCAATTCCCACTTCTCCATCAGACGCATTCCGACCAGGCTAATCCAGCGAACGACGCGTTCAGCGCCTGACCAGGTGATTTGCCGCAGCCTTTATGCGCGAACGAATCCGTTGAATGCGCTTGCATATTATATCAAGCAATTTCGATTGCCCGAGTGTGGCAGTAGATTAATATATGCTACACGAAGGAGAATACTTCCGGCTGGACCAGGTGGCGGTAATCAACGGAGCGCATCGCCAGGGAAAAGCGGCGATCGCCGGCGTTGAAGACGATACGCTCCAGCGCAAGCAATTCCGGTGGTACATAGACTTGCAAATCGAAGAGGTTACCAAAGGGAGGCACTCCGCCGGGAAGTACGCCGCCCGTCAGTTTGAGAACTTCCTCGCTGCTGGCAAAGCGGATATCCTGCGCCTGGAAATATGCCTTTACCGTCTTCGAATCAAACTTGCGATCGGCCGGGAAAACCAACATGACAAAGAACTTTTCCCGCTTTGATCTTTTGACGCGCAGCAGGATGGCTTTAGCGCCTTGATGCAAGCCGTAACCCGGGCGTGTGGCCGCCGCTTCCGCGCTGGTACGCACCGCTTGATGCTCGAAAGTCTGGTACCAGCAGTTTTCCTCATCGAGCAATTCCAAGATGTTTTGCGCCACGGTATGCAGGTCGTCTATCACGTATCGACTTCCTCTTTCCGAAAATCTGCTACACAGGAATGCAGCGAGCGCTCGGGTGGAAACAGGGGTGAAGCCGAGAAATCGCAACGTGTCAACTTGCGGAAGATCCGGCCCAGTCCATATCCCTAGTATTACGAATCAGGATCGCGGCTGACTCTCGCAGTCGATGGCAACTAATGAGATCAAACACCGTTGATTCACAGCAACGCTGGTATATTCATGATATTCGCCATTGAGCCAGCTGACCACAACGCGCTCGATATCCGCATCGCCCAAGCCAAAATGAAGCAGCAACTCGTTGCCGGCACCCAGGCTTGATCCAGACTTGAGTTCACGAATTTGTGACAAGCCGCCCACAGTATCAACGCGGACGCGGGTGCCGATGGCGTCACGGTCAACATCGCCGCCGCCCTGCAACTCGAAAGTGATCCAGTTGTGCTTGTGCGCATTGTAGGCCTTGTTCTTGTAGAGCCGATGCCCGATATTCCAATGGGTCAGCACGAAATCAATCTGGCCATCGCGGTCATAATCGGCGGTGCTGAAACCCATACTGGGATGCGCTGCTCCGGCAAAAAGGTCCTGATCTATCGCGGAAAAACTGCCGTCGCGTTGATTGCGATAGAGCATATCAGGATATTTGAAGTGCATGCCCACGGGGCCGAATTCCGGTGCTAATCCATAGAGCTTATCAGGACTATCGAGCTGCGTGCCCGAGGAACCGGATTCAGGTACCAGGCCGGTGGATGCAAGAAACAAGTCCAGCCAACCGTCGTTGTCATAATCGAAGAAGGCCGTGCCCCAGCCGACCGCCTGACCAGTCAGGTAACCCACACGCGCATGATCTGTACTGTCGATGAAGGTGCCATCTCCCTGATTTTCCAGCAGAATCATGGAACGGACCATGTTGGAAAAATAGAAGTCCAGATCGCCATCGTTGTCGTAGTCGCCGGTCGCCAAGCCCATGCCATGGACTACTGAGTCCGTGCCGGATTCAAGCGAAACATCGGTGAAGCACCATCCATCACAACCCGCGCCATCGTTGCGCCAAAGTACATTGCCCAAGGCGTTTACCACCTTGTCATTAACGACATAAATATCGAGGTCGCGGTCATTGTCATAGTCGACCCAGCTAGCCGCGAAGCCGGCGCCGAGCAATTGCTCGAAGCCCAAAAGGCCGGAGACATCGGTGAAGGTGCCATCGCCATTATTGTGATAGAGCACATCGCGGCTGCGGGAAAAATCTGTGAGATCGCATTCCGGTACGCAGGACCAATTCACGACGTAGAGATCCAGATTTCCATCCGTATCATAATCGCCCCAGGCCGCCGATGTTCCCTTGCCTATATCGGTGACTCCCGCCTTGGAAGTGACATCGGCAAAGCCTTTGCCCCCGAGATTGCGAAAGAGCCGGTTCGGTCCCATATTCAACACATAAAGATCGCGCCAGCCATCGTTATCATAATCTGCCCAGACTGCGCCGCCGCTTGGAATCTCCGGCATACTCAATGCCACAGAATACTCCGATACCGCGAAGGTGCCGTCGCCATTATTACGGTAGAGAACATTGGGATCCAGGTTTCCAGTAACAAACAAGTCGACCCAGCCATCCTTGTCGTAATCCGCCCAGGCTGTGCCGGCCGCCAAATATTGGTTGCCAAAATCTTTGGGCGCGTCTTCTACCCAAATGGCGCGGTGGCTCGCGCTTATGCCCACATCATCGCTGACATCATGGAACAAGATTGTGTCGTTCAAGAAGAAGAAAAAGAAGAGCAGAAACGGCATGCCTGGCAACATAATCCCTCCCTAAACCCATCCTGCCAATGGTTGGCGGATTGACCCACTTTCATTTTGCGATTCGGCTATTTGTCCATCGCGCAGGTGAATGATCTGATCAGCATAATCATCGGCGATCGGATCATGACTCGAGAGCAGAATCGATACACCTTCTTGACGAACAACGTCCTGCAAGACTGCCATAATGTTGTGGGTGGTTTCGCTATCGATTTCGCTTGTCGGCTCATCGGCGAGTATCAAACTGGGTAAGGTCACGAGCGCGCGGGCAATCGCAATGCGCTGTTGCTGCCCGCCGGACATTTCGTATGGGCGATGGTCGTAATAGTCCTTCAAACCGACCATCTCCAAGCTTTCGAGAATACGATCCCGGCGTTCTCGGCGCGGCACTCCACCCAAACGTGCCATTACATCGAGATTCTCGTAGGCAGAAAAGCTCGGCAACAAGCCCATCTGCTGAAAGACAAATCCAATGCTTTCACGTCGCCAGCGGGTACGTTCGGTTTCGTCCATCGTCGAAATATCAGTTCCTTGAATCCAGATCATGCCAGTTGTCGGGTTATCCAGGCCGCCCAGGCAATTGAGCAAGGTCGTTTTGCCGCTGCCAGAGCGTCCTCGCAAGGCAACAAACTGTCCGCGTTCGACAACAAGAGTGATCTGCTTCAAGGCATGTACATCGCCCGAATCTGACACATAAACACGACTGACATCCTGCGTTGCTATGGAAGCGGTCATTGCGAGTTTCTCCCCATCTTGAATCGGGAAAGCAGCCCTTTGCGCGTCCCTGAGTTTTCGCCCGGGATCTTACGTTCGATCTGGATTTCGGCTTGTGATGAGGTCTCTTCCAGATTCTGTGCCGGGCGGATCAGCAGACCGTCGTTGGTCACTTCCATTTCAACACGATTTGAAATCGCCAGCTGTTCGCGATATGCCTTGGGAATCTGCAAGCGTCCCGCCGAGTCCAGCACGATCAGTTCCTCAAAGTGTTCTTCCCAAGTTGTACTGCTTTGCGCAGCGACATCTGTTTCATCTTGCGGATGCGGTTTCCGCTTGGGGCGCCGTCGTACAGTTTCGCTGGCAAGTTTGCCATCACGAATGGCCACAACTCGACCGACATGCTGCGCGATGAGCGGATCGTGGCTGACGATGCAAATTGTCAAGCCATCGTCGCGGTTCAGCAGTTGGAACAGATCGTAAATCTGGTCGGACGTCACCGAGTCGAGCTCGCCCGTGGGTTCATCCGCCAGCAGCAGTTTCGGGTCGTTTGCCAAAGCTACTGCGATCGCCACACGCTGCTGTTCGCCACCGGAAAGTTGAATGGGGCGATGATCATAGCGCTCTCTTAGCCCCACCTTGTCCATCAGTTCACGAGCACGCTTGTCGACCTGCCGCCCGGCGTACCCGGCCAAAGTCATCGGCAGCTTGATATTGTCCAGTGCCGACAAATAAGGGATCAAATTGCGGCTACCCTGTTGCCAGACGAAACCGACCTCCACTTGCCGGTAGGTCGTCAATTCGCGTGAACTGAGCTTGAGCAGATTCTGCCCATCGACAATCACCTGCCCGGCGGAGGGCCGCGTAAGGCCGCCCAAGACATTCATCAGTGTCGTTTTGCCGCTACCGCTCGCGCCAACTACACCGACCAGTTCACCCTTGTTAACGGTCAGATCCAGTCCTTGCAGCGCCATGACTTCAACATCTGTGACTTTGAAAATCTTGTAGAGGTCGTCGCAAATGATAAATGCGCCATTGGTTGCCATTAGAGCGATTCTCCCAATTTGACCGCCTGGAATATGCGCATGCGCCGCAAGATGACCAGCAAGATCACCATGATAAGCAAGAAAGTAGCCACGAAAAGCGCCACAATCTGCGCTATTTCTGTCCAAGCCATGGTCACCACATACGGTGGTACGATGCCTTCCAGGCTGCTGACAAATTGCATGAATGGGATATAGAGAACGCTGACCAATAAGCCGATGATTACGCCAAGAACCAAACCCATCACAATCAGCAGTCCCAGTTCCCAGGCTACCGAAATCATCATCGAAGACTGTGGCAAGCCAATTGCGCGCAATATACCCAGCTCAACATAACGGCGACGATAGGAGAAGATCGTGTAGAGCAGAAAGCCGATCATAGTCGCCAGCGACGAGGAAATGAAGCCGATCGAAAGCAAGCCAAAAAGACCCTGCCGTTCCGGGCGGTTTTGCTCGCGTTCGATACGGTAACTTGGTTCCTCGATCAGTACACCGGCCGCGCCACGGTCTATCACTTCGCGCGTGAAATCGCGGTTGTTAAACCCCGGTTCAATGCGTGCGATGACCCGATGCGCAAGCTCTTGCTGAGCTTGTTCAAATAGATAATCGAGATTGCCAACGAATAGGTCCCCGTCATCTTCCGGATACCAGCGCGGGAAATACTCCAATGTGCCGACGATCTGCAAATTGATCTTGAAGACATCGCCACCGCTGCGGACGTCAAGCTCTAGCAAATCACCGATTTCCAGACCACGCCGTTCCAGAAAATCTCGCTTTACCACTACAGTATCCGGTTGAGTAGCCAGCGCATTCGTCAGGTATCCCAGGCGAAATTCCGCGAAATCGCTCCGCCAAAAGATCACGGGGCCGAGTTCTGCACGATCAATGCCAATGAAGGTGCCAGCGACGCTGCCGGAGGTCAAACGCGCGGTGGCTTTGTACTCGCCTAGACGCGTGGCATTGATGATATGAGGCATAGACGTAAATTCGGAGATGTGCATGTATGCGGGTGGTGCTTCGTTTGCGGGCGCCGAACCCGGGAAGCCGCCGCCGCTTTGACTGAATACGCGCACCGATATATCCGCAGACACCTTATAATACTGCTGCTCATAGAGGTAGCGGTCAATCGTGTGGGCGAAGGAAGCAGTATAGATGCCCAGGCTAATGGTACAAACCAGCAGAATCAGTGGCAGATTATACGCGCCAGGAGCGCGTTCAAGTTGCCGTGTCACAATCAAGAGGCCGACGCTGTTGGTCAACTGAATCAACCAAGCCATAACGCGCAAGATCAGCGGCAAGAAGCGCAATAGAAACAACGTCAGCGCGAATATGGTAAGTGGAGGCAGCAAGAAAACGACGGGTTGATTATAAGCCTCACTGATATTGGAGACACCGCCTTCTATGTCGACCAGCCCACCCTGCTGGACAATCTGGTAATAAAAGTAGCCGATCGACGCCAGCAGCACAATATCGAGGCCCAAGCGCTGCCACCAGGGACGTTGAAGCAATCGCGACCGGTCCATCTTATAACTAACGATAGTATGACGCGATGCATTGATAGTAGGTACGACACGGATAAGAATCGTAAATGTTAAGGCCAGGGCGATAGTTGAGCCAATCGTCGGCGGGAAAGATACAATGAAGTGATCGCCCCAGCGGAAATCCATGAAACTGCGTGTCGTGCCGATCAAATGGGTGAAAGCCGTAGCCATCAGCGTGCCAATCGCCAAGGCAATGACACCCATGATTACGCCTTCGACTGTTGTCAAGCCAATCACTTGAAATGGCGAAGTGCCGCGACTGCGCATCACCGCTGTCTCGTTACGTCTGCCATCCACCACCAAGCCTACCAGCATAATCAAGAAGATGATCAGCAGCGCAACGATCGGTATGCTGAAAACGGTCAAGGTTAAGTTCAGCACGGAAACGATGCGCTGATAAGGCCGCAGTTCCTCTACAGGCGACGCCTGAATATAGGTGCCGGGCAAGTATTGATCGGCGGTTTTTTCGGTGTCATTGTGTCGTTGGATCAGTTCTTCGACACGGCTGGTATTCACGCCGCTTCCGTCAGTGACCAGATACCAGACCGCCAGATTTATCTCGGATTCGGTGTAAGGAGCGATGCGATTGAGAAAGGTCTCTTCGTTGATGAGCAGAATGTCTTCGAACACATTCGGGCGATAGAACCAGTAAGTCGATTCATCATCTCTTGGACGCCAGATGCCGGCAACGCGGATCTTGGTGATCTGCATTGGATTATCCGACTCCAGCCGCCAATTGTAACCGGAATAATACTCGCCCACTTGAATACCGAATTCGGAAGCGAACTCCTCGTGGATTATCACTTCTATGAGGCTGTACGGGTCGGGCTCTGCCGCTGCCGGATAATTGCCTTCGACCAGTTCGATTTGATCGACAATGTTTTCCGTGTTACCAAAGCTGACGTAATCCAGCGAGCGATTCTCGTCTCGGTATGCTGTCTCGTCAGCCGGATAGAGTCGGAAATTCTGCGTTTCCAGGTGACGCACGATCAAGGTCGTTTTCAAGCCGAGCTCTGCCCCGCCTTTGGAGCGCAAATAACCATCCAGGTTGGTGATATCTTCCCAGTTGACTGGTTTGTTCCAGGAACCGATATAACTGAACAAGAAGGAAAATGGCGGCCGGTTGATGCGATCGGGTCCTTCGGTCAGACGCTCGGTCAAAATGCGAAAGGCGACCGACTCGGAATAGACAGGGATAGTCAATACCAGAGCCACCGCTACCGTCAAGCCGACGATAGTCGCCAGCGATAACAGGCGCTGTGCCAAAAGGCGCTTTACGGCAACGACGAGTATTGCGCGCGTGCGCAGGTAATAGCGCATCATGGACCAATAACCGTTTGATTCTCTTCTGCGCCCTCGAGGATTTCTACTCGCCCTTCACCTTCCAGGCCAAGCCGCACATCAACCCGCCGCTGCACGCCCTCGTTCCGCACAACTATGAAGTTGCGCCCGCTAAATTGGCGGATAGCAGAAACGGGCAACCACAGTACGTCTTCCCGCTCTTCCACAACAACGGTGAATGACATGCGATCGCCGACATTGAACTCGTCCACTGGCGGCTGTTCGTCAAAGGCGACATGTACAAAATCGTCCGTTGCCAAGCCATAGGGTGACGGCAAGCTCGAGATCGTGCCCGTATATACGTTGCCCGGGATGCTGGCGCGTTGGATTGTCAGTGGCATGGCCTCCGCCAATTCGGTCAGGTCGTCGGCGTCCATCTCATCGGTGATTTCCAATATGGACAGATCGGCAATCACAGCGATCGCTTCGTAGGCAATCATGGGTTCACCCGGATCAGGAGTGAAGACTATTAAGCGGCCAGTCATCGGCGCGATCAACTCGGCTTTGGCGATTGTGGCATTTATCTCATCGACACGTTTTTGTGCCTGCGTGACATCAAAGCGCAATTGCGGATCGACTCCGGCATCTAACTCGTCGATAGCGACCTGCGCCAGATCGCGCTGAATTGTCATAAGGCTGATATTGAGTTGATCGTCGCTGCTCGGTTCTTCTCCAGCCTGAGCAAGCGCATGGTCCAAACGCAATTGTGCCATCTCCAGGTGCAGAAGCGCTCGCTGGCTATCAAAGTGGACTTGACTATCGGCGCTTTGGAAAATGGACTGGGCAATTGCCAATTCTTCTTCGGCGGCGAGCAGCTGGTTTTCCAGCGTTGCTGTATTCAAACGCGCCAGCACATCGCCTTCGGTTACATCGACGCCGCGCTCGACAAAAGTCTCTTGAACACGTCCATCAATTTCAAAGGCGATTTCTAAAGTGACAACCGGAGTGATGCGACCGAAAAAGCGTCGCTCGTAAACGATTTTACCGCGCTCCACCTGATACACGGGTTTGCTTGGAACAATGGGGGTCGGTATAGGCGTGGGTTCGCCTTCGGTGATCGCATCGCCAAATGTCGCTTGAGAAGCGCAACCGCAAAGCAACATCAAACCCAATACGGTGATGACAACTATTCGCACGGTAGTCCTTTCCACATCTCAACCGCTTTTTGCTGGAATTCTTATGCAAAAACAGTTTTGCGGTTCAGCCATTTCTCGTGAGCCGAACTAGTATACAGCATCCTGATATAGACACCACCCACGACCGAGCGGGCCTGCATTTTAGATACTTGCCGGCCGCTGTCGGCATAATACAGATCGGTCAGCGGCACGCGGCTTTCTGTCTCGTTCATCCAGGTGAAAAGGGGCGCAATGAAAGTCTCGAAGTCCGATTGCGTATCCGCCAGCGTCGCGGACCAAACCAGCCAATCCAGTTTGGTATAGCTGCTGCGATTGTCTAATGGCAGACCGTAGCGCTCCTGCCTGGTTTTGTAAAAGGCAATCTCGGTCTCGCGGAGCGACGATGGGAAAAGATCCAACTCCAAGAGCCTATCCCAAACGAGATTGTATTTTTGGCTCCAGCTGCCGGGCTGATCGAAAGCCAAGCGGTAATGATCACTGTCGTTCGCCATAAGCAGCCACTGCTGTGCCATGCTTTCGACGCGAACGCCAATTTCCCGTGCTTGCTCCGGCAATCCAGCTTGCTCACATAAAGAGGCGTAAGCTGCAATAGCAATAAGCGCCTTGATTGACAAGTTGACGTTGTGGGCAAGATGGCCTGCGAAATCATCGGTGCAGAGTTGATTTTCCGGGTCGAGCCCCTTTTCGAGCAAGTATTGCGCCCAGCCGGTAAGCGTCTCCCAATGCCGCTGCGCGTAACTGATATCGTCGCGGGTCTTACAGAGCGCCGTTACCAGAATCAGCATATTGCCGCATTCTTCGACCGGCATCTGTCGCAATTCGGTTTCTTCGCCCCCGCCATATACCTGGCCGTTAGCCAGCGGATAGCGCCCAATGTCATGCGGGGCGAAGGGGAATTTCCAACGAGGTGATGCGGCATAATCCAGGATTGGCGTCAGCATTGCCTCGAGCAAGTCGGGATTGAAGAGCAGAAAAAACGGGCTCGAGGGGTAAGTGACATCCACCGTACCCATGCAGCCGTTGCTGAAGTTTTCTTTGGAAAAGATGAGCGGCGTACCGTCATGATCGGCAACCAGTTTATGCGCGCCCAGGCACTGCCGGAAAGCCAAGGCGGCCAACTGTGCATAGGCGGAACCGCCGGCAGCCCGCAAATCGGACATTAGTTCCTCGTCATAAGCGTGGCAAGCGGAGCGGATCTCGGCGAACTGCTGCTGAGACGCTCGCATCAAGTCAGCAGCGTTCATGCCGTCCCGCCGCCACCAAGGGCGCAATTTTCGGTGCATATATTCGACGGAGAAGCCATCGTCATAAGCCAGGATTAGCTGCCAGGATGTTTCCTCGTCAGTCACGGATCCGACATCACATACCCATGCCATCGCGGGATAAGGCGGACGGCTATCAATTGTCCTCGGCATTTCAGTATCATCACCATTGGGCAAGGTGCCGCTTTCGGCAAATTGCGTACGCAGCGTTCGGTTGTCAGCGAGAACTCCCGTCGCCTTTTGCATGGAAGCGATATACAGATATCCCCAATCAATACGCAGGTCATCGCCGGACTTCTGTAACACCGGCTGCTCAAGCGAACCCATCCAGAGCAAATCTTGATCGTCACAACGATGACGACCCCAGATCACCTTCTGCCCGGGATGGTCGACCACCGAATGACCCAGGACATCAACATACAATTCAACCTGATGTGCCTGTCCATCGGTCGCGCGCAGTTGCATCTCGATTGTAGTCACCGGGCGCGAAAGCAATTCCAGGTCGTGTGGCAAAGCTGCTGTCATAAAGGTCAGTGTCAGTCTTATGCCGGCAGCTGCAAATTCGTAGAGGGTTCGCGTCGGCAGGACGGTCAGCGATGTCTGTTGCATGGCCGGTATATTGAGGCCGATGTAATCGAGTGGGCCACCCACAAAGCGCCAGGCCTCCCCGTCGATGCGTATCAATCCAGCCATCGGCTGCGGCTGACCGGTCCAGTGACGGGTTTCGTCATCGGTCAACCGATCGCAGAAGGACCAGATACTCAGATAGGGATCGTTGACCACCAGAGGAACCGCAGGCGGTCGCAGGTGTGTTTCCTCAACCATAAACTATTACTCCATTCGACGCCGCCCGTATTTCAAAGGGAGGAAGCATCTGCCAGCTCGATT
The DNA here is from genome assembly GCA_965262335.1 of Phototrophicaceae bacterium. GTDB lineage: Bacteria > Chloroflexota > Anaerolineae > Aggregatilineales > Phototrophicaceae > UBA6055. The sequence goes on along the minus strand of OZ253529.1, from coordinate 181,766 downwards.
GCCGCCGCTTTCACCTGCGCGGCTCGGATGCGCGCCATATCGAATTTGAGTCCGCGATCGTATTTGTAGATGCCGTTTTGTTCCTGATAAATGTCAGTTAATTGCGTATAGCAATAGCCAAACATGTTGACATCATCGAGCAGAATCGCACAGAGTCTTTCGAATCGATCATAGAAGGCTTCCAGGCTGGTGGGCCGATCACCATATCCCCAGGAGTCCTCACCCTCTTTGACATCCGGATTCCACCAAATGCCGCCGAATTCGCTGACGAAAAATGGCTGCCCGTTGTAAGGAATCGACCATTGAATATTGCCAACCAGGCGTTCCGGCAAGCCCCAGCTTGTGGCGCTATTGAGGTAGGGAGTTCCCTGTGCCAGGCCGGCGTGACGCTCCCGGAAAGAGTCCGGATCCTGGGTATAGTCGTGGCTGTCGTAGACATCGGCTTCAGGTACACGATGCGAGTAACCTGAGGTATCCAGCACGGGCCGGGTACCATCCATCGCCTTTGTAGCCAGGTACAAGCCGCGCGTGACATCGTCAAGAGACGTGATGCGGTCGGTCAGCGTTTGCCAGGTCTCGTTGAGCGGGCACCAGCCAACAATGCTTGGATGCGAATAATCGCGCTCCAGGCATTCCAGCCATTGTGTGATGTAGTCGGGTCCTGGCTGTTGATGTTCGCCATCAAGCGGACCGTTATTGCTACAGCCCCAATCGCCAAATTCGCCCCAGACAATATAACCCAGCCTGTCGGCATGATAGAGGAAGCGCTCTTCGAACACCTTCTGATGCAGGCGCGCTCCATTGAATCCGGCAGCTATGCTCAATTCGATGTCCTCGATCAGCGCCAGGTCACTGGGCGCGGTCATGATGCCATCGGGATAATAGCCTTGATCAAGCACGAGCCGTTGAAAAACTGTTTTGTTGTTGATTTTGATCGCTTTGCCGTCGATGGAAACAGCGCGCATTCCGGCATAACTCGTCGCTTTATCTACTGCGTTACCGTCCGCATCCAGCAGCGTAATCTCAAGATCGTAAAGATGCGGATCGCCAACAGCCCAAAGTTTTAGACGATCAACCGGCAGGGGCAGATCCAGGAGCGGTGACAAATCGTATTCTGCGGAACACTCGGCTGTAACGACTGTGCCATCGGCATCGGACAAGGTCGCCCGCAAGCGCAGGCCTTTGGCGTTGTTACTTATCGGCTGCTCGAGACGGAAGGTCTGATTAGCCAGATCGGGGGTGATGCGAGGACGGCGCAGGGCGATTTCTGGTACCGGCTCCAGCCAGACGCTTTGCCAGATGCCGGTTGTACGCACATATATTGCGCCACGCGGACCGTATTCGCGAGCTTGTTTGCCGCGGGGTTGCGGTTTCTGTCCGTCGTCACGCGCCCGCAATACGATGGTGATGTCATCACCTGGACTCGCTACACCATCGAGTTCGCAGCTGAAAGGCGAGAATCCGCCGCGATGCCGCCCGACCTCGACGCCATTGACCCAAACTGTGCTGTCGTTGTCGACCGCCTGAAAATGAAGCAAGACATGCTTTCCCGCCCAATCCGCCGGGATCTGCACCTGCCGGCGATACCAAACAGCGTTGTAATAATCGGGGTTGCCGATGCCGGACAGATCCGATTCCGGGCAGAAGGGCACAGTGATCCGGTCGTTGAGGTCGCGCTTCAGCAAGCCGCGGTGGATGCCACTGTCGCCTTGGTCAATCTCAAATTGCCATTCGCCATTGAGGCAGAGCCACTCATCGCGGACAAACTGTGGGCGCGGGTATTCGCCGCGGGGAATGTCTGACATATTGTTCTCCTGATTATGTACCTATATGAAGGTTGATTTCAGTTTTGAGTAAAAACAATAAACAGGCGCGGTTTTCGATATCAGAACTTAATGAACTATATGAAGAGGGCGAGCCCGAAAGCCCGCCCTGCTGTTTAGTGACATTGACTTGCCTCGGCCATTAAGCCAAGGTCAGTCCCGGTGTATTAGTCGAAGAGAGCGAAATCTTCCAGACGAGTTTGCGCGTCTTCCAGGGCCTGCTCCGGTGTTTTCTCGCCGATCAGCGCCGCCGACAGTTCCTCGTCCAACACTGCTTCAAAAGCGGTGCTCCAATTGGCGCGCGGCGGAATGACGGCGCTGGGGACAAATTCGCCGTATTCCTGACGGTGCGGATACTCGTTGTATACATCGCTGTTAACGACTGACTTGTTGACCGCGGAGTGACCCGTGCGCGCCCATTCGATGTTGTTGTCATTGAGGTAATCGAGGAAGGTCAATGTCGCTTCAAGCTTCGCGGGGTCTGGGTCGACGCCTTGCGGAATGATCCAGGCGTGACTGCCGGCCCAGGCAGCCGGCTGGTCGTACACGGTGGGGAAGTTATGCACGTAGTAATTCTTCAGCGGGCTTTCCGGATCGGCAACCTGGTTGTCGTAGAAGTTGACCACCCAGGTGCCGTTGATGTGGCCGCCATTCTCGCCATTCAGGAAGATCTCTTGCGATGCGCCGTAATCGACATTGTCGGTGATGTGCCCTTCGTCGCGCAGCATAATCAGGAAGTTCAGCGCGTTCAAGCCCGCTTCCGTGTTGATGTCGGGCAAACCGTCTTCGGCTTCAACGGTGCCGCCTTCTTGCTGATAGACCAGCGCCATCCAGTTGCGGCTCAGCCCATTGGTCCACATGCCTAGGAAGGGAAGGCCGGTGGCTTCCTTGAAGGTCTCGGCGTGCGACATGAATTCGTCCATGCCATAGGGGATATCGGGACTGCCGTCTTCATTCACCAGGCCGGCTTCCGCCCAGAGACCGACATTGATGTGCCAGAGGTGGCCATGCAGATCCAAGGGGATGCCATACAATTCGCCATTGTATTCGACGAAGCCGCGGGCGCTGTCGGTCAAGTCGTCAGCGTCGACGCCGGCGCCGGCCAATACGTCGCCCAAGGGCGTCAGCAGACCGCGCGAGGCGTAATTGGGAATACGGCGGCCGTGCAGGACCATGATGTCCGGCGGCGTGCCGGCGGCCAGGTTGGCGTTCAATTCGGTGACGCCAGGCCAGTCAACCACAACGGTGTTGACGGCGATTTCGTCTTGCGTCGCGTTGAAGGAATTTGCCAGCACCGAAATGATGCCGCATTCGCCGTACGCTTCGGACAGGTCGGTGACTTCGCCAAATTCATCGGCGCATTCGCCGAAGAAGCGCATAAAGGTGACCTCGACGGCGTCTTGAGCGGCGACCGGCACAGCGATAAGCAAAAGAAGCATCGCTACAACTAGTAATGCTCTCATTCTATACATGATTTGCGTCCTTTCAGGAGTGCTATTTGAAACGTAAACGAAAGTTAAGTTATGCACTGGTCGATTGGCCGTTCCTCTCTACTTGATGCCGCTGTTGATAGCGATGCCGCTAATGATGCGGCGTTGGAAAACAAAGAAAAAGATGATGATGGGCAAAGCCGTAAAGACAGCTGCCGCCATGTCGCGCCCGTAAAAATTGACATCGCCCCATGCTTGATTCAGTTTACGCAAGCCAATTACGATGGTGTAGACATCGCTGCTGGTGGCGGAGATAATGGGCCACAAATAGCTGTTCCAATTGCCCAGGAAGGTGAAGATCGCCAAAGTGGTGATCACCGGCGTGGATAGCGGAATGATGATCGTGAGGAAGACGCGAAAGCGCCCCGCCCCATCCATCATGGCGGCTTCTTCCAGTTCCAGCGGAATGCCGCGGAAAAACTGCGTCATCAGAAAGACGGCAAAAGACGAAGCGATACCCGGCAGAATCAAGGCGATCAAGGTATTGTGCAGCTTCAAATTGGAGAACAGCAGATAGACAGGCAGGAAGGTTGCCTCAAAAGGCACCATCAAGCCTATCAGAACCAGAACATAAAGAGGGCGCTTGAAATAAAAGTCGAGACGGGCAAAGGCGAAAGCCGCCAGCGAACAAACTGTCAACTGAGCAAGTGTATGTATGGTGGACACATATAGGCTGTTGCCCAGCCATTTCCACAGTTGGCTGCTCTTAAGGATGAAGGCCCAATTCTCGGTGGTGAAGGGATAGGGAATCAAGCTCGCCAGATTGCGCTGCAGCGCCGGCTCGGGCCTGAAGGACGTGACCACTGTCCAAACGACCGGCAACATCCAGACAAAGGCGAATAGTCCTACCGCCAGGACATATAAGCTGCCCCGCCGGAGCTGTGCCCTGTCACGTTTACGTTGCAGTTCAGCGCCTACAGCCGTCACACTAGTTCCCTACACCTTGATCGCGAAACAGAGCAAGTTGGATAAGTGAAATGACCAGCAGGACCGCGAACATGATCGCAGCCATGGCTGTGCCATAACCCACTTGAAAGTAGAGAAATGTAGTCTCAAAGATGTTGTAAACGATGGTACGAGTATTGCCAGCCGGTCCGCCGCCGGTCATGACATCGACTTGCCCGAAGATCTGAAATGAGGCGATCACCTGCAAGATGCACAAGAAGGCGAAGGGCCGGCGCAAGCCAGGAATCGTGATGTGGCGAAATTGATCAAAGCGATTGGCGCCATCCACTTTGGCCGCGTCATACAGCGCCTGCGAAATATCTTGTAGCCCCGCCAGGAATATCAGCATGCTGAAACCAACCGTCCACCACAGCGTGGTAAACGACACCGCCAGCGTCGCCAGATCCCCTCGATCCAGAAATGGGATGATATCCATGCCCATATTCTGTAGAAAAGCATTGATCAAGCCGCGGCCGGACGAGGCGAAGACGCGCCCCCAGATCAAACCAATTACCGTCACCGCGATGATGTTCGGCAGGTAGAAAATCGTGCGGAAGATGCCGATGCCTTTGACCGGGCGGTTGAGCATCAGCGCGAAGAAGAGACCGACAAAGATGATCGGAATCGTCAGCGCTACAAACATTAGCGTCTGCTCAAAGGCTTGGTGGAATTGCGTGTCCCTAGTCAGCAGCCGTTCAAAATTCTTGAAACCGATGAAGCGGATATTTGTGCCCATGATCTCCCACTTGTGCAGAGAGATATAGAATGTTTGGAAGATCGGCAAGATCGTGAAAATAGTATAAAGGATGCCGAAAGGCAAAATGAAGATGAAAGCGGTGATGGTCTGCTGCATTTTGGGCGGCAGCTTCTCGTGGAAGCGGCGGTAAGGTTCGATGATCGGGTTAAAGATATCCAGCAGGTTCAGGAGGGAATCCACCACGCGACCAAGACTGAATCCTGTCATCAAGCAACCTCTTCGAGGGCAAGAACGCTAAGCAATAACCAGCTCAGCACTCGGCAACTCCGGCAAGTTGTCGCGGCAATTCCGCTGTTAAGAAGCATATCGTGGCTCAAACTTTGTTTTGTGTATTTGTGAAAGTATGATACCTTCACTTATGAATTTGTCAAGTAATACGCCTGAAAGGTCACAAAATCGGTTATTTATTCTCGATAAACCTGAAGCATATTCGTTCTAACATACACGTATTTATGCAAGAAAAGGCGAATTCATGCAGGAATTTGATAGGAATGCCAGGAATCAGCGGCGCACACTTTTTGTAGGCACTGAGGCCATGACCCACGAGCAGAGCATTGCCATTGCCAAAGCGCTGGCATCGATACCCAGGTTTCGTATTCTGGAATATCTGGTGACCAAGGTTGCGAGCTTGTCGGAAATCGCCGGCGATCTAAATATGCCCCTGGCCACGGCTTCGATGCACCTAAGTAGCTTGGAAAGCGCTGGTCTACTCAGTTCACAAAGGGCGCCGGGCAAACGTGGACAGCAGCGGATTTATACGCGGCTTTACGACACTGTGGTATTCAATTTGCCGGAGGCACAAGGGCTCGCACCGGTCGCTCATTTTGATGTTCAGATGCCGGTTGGCGCTTTCGTCGATCACGACGTGGTGTCTCCCTGCGGGATGGCAGGATACGATTCGGTCATCGGCTCATTTGACAATCCGGTCTACTTTTATGCGCCGGAGCGATTTCAGGCACAGTTGGTCTGGATCTCGCACGGTTATCTGGAGTACCGCTTTCCTAACTTTACTCATGAACGCGATCATCCCAAAAGCTTCCGGTTAAGTTTGGAGCTCTGTTCGGAAGCCGCGCCATCGGCCAGGGAATGGCCATCGGATGTATTCCTCGAGATTAACGGAGTACGCATCGGAACATGGACATCGCCGGCGGATTTCAGCGATAAGCGCGGCAATCTGACGCCGACCTGGTGGCCCGATTGGAACAGCCAATACGGCTTGCTCAAAGTCTGGCAGGTGGATGAACAGGGTTCATCAATCGACGGGCGCAACCTCTCTTCGGTCAAGATCCATGAGCTGGATCTGCCAGCGCATTCCTTTATTTCGCTGCGGATAGGCATTGATGATGGGGCAGAAAATAAGGGTGGGTTAAATATATTCGGTCGGCAATTTGGCAATCATCCGCAGGATATTCTGATGCAGATCGACTACTGATCGTCGCGACGGTACTGGTGTCAAATAAAATACGCTGAAAGCGGGATTGCCAATCACAAGAATCTCGAGAAAATGATTCGACTTACACACGTGCGACATACGGCATTTCTGCGCCGCGTTCGGTATAGTAGGGGTCTATATCAGTTTGCGTTTGATGGTGGTCGATTCGTAGAGACTATTGAGAGGATAAATTATGAAGATTCTTGTTACAGGTGGTACCGGCCGAATAGGAGCCAATCTGGTCACTAGGCTGCTGGGCAAAGGCCATACAATTCGCAGTTTCGTGTATCCCGGTGATGCTAGCCGGGCGCACAAACTAGATACCTTTGAAAGTGTCGAAACGGTGTATGGCGATCTGCGCAACAGCGATGATGTGAACAATGCCGTGCAGGGCGTCGACGCCATATATCATCTGGCGGCTGCATTTGGTGGACCGTTTGATAATCGTCAATATCTGCATATTAACGTCATGGGCACGCTCAATTTGCTGGAGAGCATCCGAGATCACTGCCCCGATCTGCATCGTTTTGTCTATGCCAGCACCGAGGGCGTTTACTGGAGCGCGAAAATCAATGGCCGCTACTTTGACGAGCCGATCACCGAAGACACGGTAGGCGATTATCCTGACATGCCCTACCTGCTAACGAAGTGGCTCGGTGAAGAATTGGCGGTAGCTTATCACTTGCAGTATGGTGTGCCGACTTGCGTCATGCGCTTTTCTACCGTGATTGAGCCCAGCGAGTTTCTCAACGACGACGGTCTGCCAAGTATCATGCTTTACAGCGCAGCTGTCGAACAATCTCGGTCCAAGTCGGGAAGGAATGCGGACGAGCAAGATATGCTTGACGCGCTGATCGCTGGCTGGACAGGCGAGGAGAAATTGCTGCTGAGCCTCAATCCCAATGGTGTACCTTACCGCCAGCATTTCAGCGATGTGCGAGACATTGCCGATGGTTTAGTCTTGGCTATCGAAGGTGATGCAGCCATCGGCGAAGTCTTCAACCTGGCGGGCGCCGCCATATTCGATTGGGGTGAATTGGTACCCATGCTGGCGGAACGTCACCAGATTCCGATGACCGAAGCGCGTATGCCTTTCGCCAATTACTTTGAACTCGACTTGTCCAAAATTCAGAACTTGCTCGGTTTTCAGCCGCGCCATGACTTCGATAGCATCCTGGCTACGGCGGAAGCCATCCAACGTGGTGAAAGCACTGATGTATTACCCACCGGGATTCGATACGGCGACGCATAGCCGAAAATTTGGAGGAAATCATGTCGGATAACTCTCGAATAGCCAGGATCGAGGCGGGAACCTTCGTGGGCACGCGACCTCGTGAGGCGGGCTGTAACGCGCGCTTGCAAGTTCATGGGAATGATGTGCGAGTGACCATAGTACGTCTGACCACTGACGATGGCGCTGCCGGCTTTGGCTTTTGCGCCGCCGGTGAAGCACAAGCCCGTTCGATTCTGGATGCCAAACTGCAGGACCTGATTTCGCCGGCGCAGGGTGTCTCGGTCAATGGGCTTGCGTTTGAATTCCCGCTTTGGGACCTGCTGGGACGGCAAATGAATCAACCCGTGCACAAGCTGGTTGCCACGGAGAACGCGACCAGCGGCGGCGAGCCATTGCGTGTGCCTTGTTACGATACCTCGCTCTACATCGACGACTTGCACCTTGATTCGCACGAAGCAGCGGCCGATCTCATTGCCGAGGAAGCGCGCTTCGGTTATGAGCAAAACCATCGGTCGTTCAAGATCAAAGTCGGGCGTGGCGCAAGGCACATGCCATTGGAGGCTGGCACGCGTCGAGACATCGCCGTCATCAAGGCGGTCCGCGATGCCGTCGGTCCCGATGCCACGATCATGATTGATGCCAACAACGGCTACAACTTGAACATAGCCAAGCGCGTACTGTCGGAGACCGCCGATTGCAATGTTTTCTGGCTGGAGGAAGCCTTCCAGGAAGACCCAATTCTCTATGAAGTGTTACAGCGCTGGATGGAGCAGGAAAAGCTTGATGTGCTGATCGCAGATGGCGAGGGCTGGGCGCCGCCGGCACTAATGGAGTGGGCGAGGGAAGGCCTGGTTGATGTCGTGCAATACGATATATTCAGCCACGGATTCAGCAATTGGCTGCAGACAGGCGCGCAACTGGATACCTGGGGCATCCGCAGCGCCCCGCACCACTACGGACGGCATCTCGGCAACTATGTTTCGGGCCATTTGGCTAGCGGCATCAAGGGCTTCACCTTTGTCGAATGGGACGAAGTTACAACGCCGGGCTTGGATACATCTGCGTATCGCGTTGAAGAGGGACAGGTCGTGATTCCGAATGCGCCGGGTTTCGGGCTGGAGCTGGACGAGGCGGTCTTCCGCGCTGCTGTTGCGGACGGGGGATTTGAGTTGAGGTAGCGAGGACCAGGGTTTGAGCGGTTTGGACAAGCAAAAGCTTAACGCCTAAGTCGCTTGAACTCCATGACCCCGTCATTCAAAGGACCGAATCGCAATACCAGCAGATCTTTCAGGTAGTTCTGATACACCTTCCAGGGACGCCGCTTCCCTTGCTTCGGCAAGGCATCCAGCGCGCGCTGCACATAGCCGGATGTGAAGTCGATATAAGCCTCCGATTCGGCATCCCCTGTCGCCAGACGCGGCAGGCACTGATCGTAACCGCGGCGATCCATGTAATTCAGCAGCCGGCATACGTATTCGCAAATTAGTTCACATTTCAAGGTCCATGACGCGTTGGTGTAACCAAAAGCCGAAGCCAGGTTGGGAATATTGCTGTACATCATGCCTTTGTAGCTGAAGGTATCCGACAAATCGACCGGCTCGCCATCGACGATGATTTCCAGACCATGCATGATTTTCATCACCAGTCCGGTCGCAGTGACAATGATGTCGGCTGATAGCGTGTCACCCGATTGCAGCCGGATGCCATCTTGGCGAAAACTGTCGATTTGTTCGGTCGCGACGGAAACTTTGCCGGCATTGATCGCCTCAAAGAGATCACCGTCGGGCACCAGGCAAACGCGCTGATCCCAAGGGTTATAACGCGGCGCAAAGTGGCGCTCGACATCGTAATCCGCACCCAAAGCCGCGCGCACACCGCTCAACATTAATTCGCGTGTCATTTGCGGCTTGCTGCGGGCGAGATGAAAAGTATAAATGCTGCGCAATATCGAGCGCCAGCGCGTCAGCCAAGCTGCCGGTTTCCCTGGCAGATGCGCCTGCATCCAAATTGCGGCAGCGTCTTTAGACGGCCCGCTGACGACATAAGTAGGCGAGCGCTGCAGCATGGTCACGTGAGCAGCCCGTTCTGCCAAAGCCGGCACCATGGTCACGGCTGTTGCGCCGCTGCCAATCACGATAATACGCTTGCCCGCTATATCGATATCTTCGCGCCATTGCTGCGGATGAATGATGTCGCCCCTGAAGCGCTCCATACCCGGCCAGCGCGGAGTGAAGCCGTTATCATAGCGATAATAGCCGGTGCACATGAACAAAAACTTGCAGCGAATCCGCAGCGGCTCGGCATGATCGCCGTGCTGCAGCGTCGCAGTCCACTCGGCCGCGGATGACGACCAGGAGACGCGTGAAACGCGATGCTGAAAACGGATGTGTCGGTCTATGCCGAACTCGCGCGCGCTGTCCTTGATGTATTGCAAGATGGCCGGACCGCCGGCGATGGCGTTTTCGCCGCGCCAGGGACGAAAGCGATAACCGAGGGTGAACATGTCGGAGTCAGAACGCACACCCGGGTAACGAAAGAGGTCCCAGGTTCCGCCGATGGCATCACGGCCTTCGACGATGGTCCAGCTCAGTTTCGGGCAGCGCTTCTGCAGATAATAACCAGCCGCAATGCCGGATAATCCCGCGCCAACGATCAAGACATCGACAGTCTCGCTAGTCATGACTGGCGATCCTCTTAAAGAATGTCACAGCGTCATCTTACCACAACGCGCATACGGGGAGTGCTGAAAATCGTGAATGTGAAGCCCTCGCAAAACCCTCGTAAGACCCTCGCATAACCCTCGCAATACCCTCTCAATGCCCTCGCAACAGCCCCAAAAGTCCCTCTTATATCCCCACTCAAAATGCCCTGATCGCAGTGCCTAAAATCGCGGGACGACATCAGGGTATGGCGCGAAACCCTTGTATCTGCGGGCTTGCGGGAGATTCGGCAGGCAGATTCGATAGCCACGAGGATAAATTTTGTGTCGGTGTTGCGAAATAAAGCGCTTTTGCGACATACGAACCCGTGCCACGGATTGCTGCTGCTTGCGATTGTTAATTTGCACTGGACTGAGGGTAGCATGAAAGGGTTTAGCTGGGGTGAGCAAATGTTCGCGGTTTGAGACATCGGAAGCCGGCTGCATTGAGGCGGTATGAGCCGTATCTGCGATATTCACCACTCCCTAATGCGGCATTGGAAGGCGCTAGCATGCGGACTGCGCTAGGGTGGCTTGATTCAAAACAGGAGTGCCTTCATAACCGGACGCCTGATCGACAACATCGGCAGCTGGGACAAGGTCACTGTGCTGCGCTCGGTTCAGGTGACCTGGGCACTTCGCCTGCGCGCGCAAGGCTTGTGACAGGGCAAGCTGCGCAGCTCCCGCTCACAGATCGATTTGATGTTTGACGGGGAGAAATGATGGCGTTTACAGGATTTCCCTCGGACGAAGAAGGCTCGATTGTTTTTGGTGGCGAGCAATTTATTATCAATAATCCGGAGAATGTGCCTAACAATTTTAATCCGCACGGTAGACCGGTCGTTGGCTTGCCGGAGGGCTGTCCGTGCCACCCGGACAATCGCAAGAAGCTCCCGAATCCAGGACTGGCGATCACGACGGGGGCGGAGCTGCTGATGGCGGTAACGCCGAAGGGCTACGAATACATCTGCATCCGTGGCGTAAACGGCATGGTGCGTTTACGCGATGAGGAGGCCAGTTATGAGGTGGGTCCGGCGACACTGGACGAAACGATAGCGTTGGCTATCGAGTCGGCGAAACAGGCGGCGGCATATCAGGGCGATCCGCCGGAGTTGATTTTCCTGCAGTAGGATCCGGAGATTGTAGCGAACCTGGATGTAAATGTTGACGAGATTCCGCGATACTATGAACTCGAGCGTTTTGTCAATACAGGGCTAGATCAGCTACAAGCCCTAAGTGAGGAAGAGATCCTGATGAAGGTGGTCCAGTCTATGGAGCTCATCGAGAGGATATTTGGATATACCGTCCAATTCGATGACACTTTCGACGTTGGGGCAAATGTAGATTTAGCGATGGAGCAAGTTCACAACCTCGGCACCAACCTGTTTCATTTTCTGAATGATCTCGGCAAAGAAATCATGGAATCAACCGCCAAGGAGACAATTTATATCCTTGGAGCTGACGAGAGAATACGAGAATTGCATAATGTAGACGACTATGCATTTAGAGGGCACGTCGCCTTGCCGGAATCGACCGCCCAAGGAAACCCGGATCTAAAGATAGTCTATCTCGGCAGAGAAATTGAAGCTGGGGCGATTGGCCACGAGGTCGCACATGAGATTGATCGGCGCATGGGCAACTATGGAACAGTTAAAGTGGAATATGAAGAAGGATCGGAACAAACCATACTAGAAGTAGGCCCGGATGGCAGTCTGCTTTGGTTCTTCAAAAACCAAGTGCTAAATCAGCAACAAAGACGTAAAGCAAATGAAAGGTACAGTTTCGAAACAGCAGTAACTAACTTGCTGACAGGTTCTCGTGCCGCCAGTGAACAGGAAAAGGACTACCTCCGCGAAATCTTTGCAGACCTGCTTGCGGCAAAAGAGCTTGGCCCCTTGGACGAAGACTTCTTCTCAAAGCACGGCGCTTTAGTGCAAATTGGATTCAGAAATACGTTCGGCGCCGCGGATATTGCGATAGCAATGGAACAATACTTCGACGATTATGCCGAATAAATTGGAGGTGATGATTCCCAGAAGCCTGAAGCATTTGAATACACCAAATACCACGATCAGCAGACATATGATGAGTTAGAATGGCCAGTCATGCCAGTTAAAGGAGATGAAGAATGAGGACAATGAGATTTTGCGCTCTAATGATTCTCCTATTGCTGCCGGGTATGGCTACAGCGAATGGTCGAGATTTGCCGCTGCTGTGGGGCAACCTAGACTGGAGCTCGGATGGACAGTACATCGCCGTCACTACGACCAAAGGCCTCCACATCCACAAAAGCGGCGACCTGTCACTGTATAAGGTCTTGACCGAATACAATCGCCCAGCAATCAAGTGGAGCAATCATGGCCTAAGACTTGCAGTGGAGAGCGCTGAATGGTGGGGAATCACCATTTGGGATCTTGAGTCGGAAGAACCCACACATCTGATCATATCTAATGAGCAAGGCAAGGGATTTGATAATTTCGAGTGGGCCCATGGGGATCTCACCATTGCTGCGTCTGGCGATGCTGGAATCTTCGTTGGGGATATTGAAGGACAAGAGATTGGGCAAATCGTAACATTCAGGAGCATGTACAATCTCGGTCATTCATGGCTACATTGGCGGCCGCCGCTTGAGGTTGATATTCTGAGCCCCATGATGAATGGTATCGCGATCTACAATTGGTATACTGGCGTGCTCGTTGATTTCATCTGGAATACGCACGGCGGCAACAGACCGGCACGCTGGAGCCCTGACGGCAACATGATCGCAGCGGGACACGGTCCTGTAATTGTGTGGAAAGTGCTTCCTGACCATCCTGCAAATGCTTGGGCTGAAATAGGCGGGGAAAGAATTCATAGATTGACCTATGAGCCTGGATGGATTTACGGATTAGGCTGGCATCCCGACTCGACGAAGCTGGCATTTATCTTTTCGCATGGCGAGTCAGGTTACCCTCCAGAGCAAGATTTCTCTCGTGATGGTGCGCTGATCTGGAATTTATCAACAGGCACCACAAGGCTAATTCCGGGCGTCTTCGCTATTGATGTGTTACGTTCTGACAAAGTAATAGAATGGAGCCCCGACGGGCGTAGACTTGCTGCTGTGAGCAGTGATGGGCGAATCGTCATTTGGGAGACAGATTCCTATCAAGTTATTGCTGAGTACGATGGGTATCGCTCCCTGTTGGATCCCTAAGCGGAGAGCCCCTAAGCGCTGACACTACAAGAATCGCAGATGTGGTTTATTCAGATATCAGAATCATATAGGAGGAAAAGCAATAACAACAAGATGGACGATCGGCATCGACTGGGATCGAGATGGCAACTACATGGACGAGACGGCTCGCGTCCTGTCCGCCAGTTGGGCGCTCGGTTTCCAGCAGGCCTACATGGATGTGGGCAATGATGCGCAATTGACCCTCATCCTGCGCAATCAAGACAAGCGCTTTTCGCCGGAAAACAGTGCAGGCAGCCTCTACGGCAAGCTGGCGCCGCTGCGTCCGGTGAAAATCGAATCGAATGACGGGACGACCACCCGCCGCCACTTCTCGGGCTGGGTGCAATCGATCCATCCCGCGGCCAATCGCAATGGGGAACGTATCGCCATGATTCGGGTGAGCGGCGCCATGCAATTCCTGAAAGCGACCGAGACCAAGATTGAGCTGCGGGAGAACCAACGCAGCGACCGCATCATCGACACCCTGATCAACGAGGTCATCTTCCCGCCCGCGCTCAGCGATTCCTGGGTAGTTGGCGCCGTGCCCGTCGCCGAATTGGGGCACGGGCTAATCAGCGTAGTTGCGGCATCACCGTAATACGGTAGGGGGATGCGCAGTGGCTTGTGACGGGGCAGGCTGCGCAACTCCAGCTCACAGATCGATTTGATGTTTAGCGAGAATTAGCTTTCCGGATCACACAATGTTGGCAGGACGCGCTCCCTTTATCGACCATTGGACATGGAAAAGACTATAGTGGAATTCAAAGATTTACCGGATGAGGTCAAACTCCCGATGATAGCGGCTGTAGGTGGCAGCATTGTCGCTGCCGTTAATCACTTCTCCGATAGTTTCATGCGCAAGTCGCGCCGTACCGACATCTCCGTGGACAAGATCGAGGCCGAGCATCAGCTGGATGTCTGGCAAGCGGAACTGATACATCGCATGGTGGAGCAGCAGTTGCTGCAAGAAAACAGTGTCTTCCGCATCATGGAAGAGGAGGTGAAAGAGAACAAGAAAACCATCCGCGAATTGCTGAAAGAACGCCGACAATATCATCGAACAGATCCGCCCCATCATCCTCGACGACCCCTTCCTCGATATCTCGCGCATTTAGCCTGCCGCCGCCATCAAGCGCTTGATCAGATCGGAAGAAATTGCTGATCTCGACCTATGCCTTTGCAGCGAATTTGGCGCGGTAATCGCCGGGGCGAGCCTGATGGTGGATTTGGGTTGGACGGCGCCTTGATATCGCTAGTTGATGCTGCGCCGCAGCATGGTTATGATTAGGCAATGACGTCCTCCTTGCTGCGCATCACTAGATTCATGCGTCCCTACCGTTGGACGCTATTCTTGGGTTTTTGGACAACAGTCCTGCCGGTCGCTATGGAACTAAGCGTGCCGCGCCTCCTGCAATTTATGATAGATGATGGCATCCGTCCACGCCAAATGGATATTATTGTGCAAGGTGCGCTCTGGATGTTTGTCGCGGCCATGATCGGTGCCTTGAGTACGCTCGGGCAGGGTTACTGTCGGGCGGTGGTCTCGCAGGGTTTAGCCTTTGATATTCGTCACGCCTTGTTCAAACATATACAGTCGCTGTCTTTTGCCAATCTGGATCAAATGCAAACCGGGCGATTGATGACACGCGTATCAAGCGATGTCGATGTGGTGCGCATGTTTTCCAGCGCTGGATTGTCCTTGCTGCTGCGGGTGCTGCTGATGATCTTCGGCAGCATGCTTATGCTGCTGCTCACCGATTGGCAACTGTCATTGATCATGTTTGCCGTAGCCGGAATCTCGGCAGTGTTCATTCGGCACCTCATGCTTCAGGCGACGCGCTTGTTCAAATCCGTACAAAGCAGGCTCGGCGCGCTCAATACGCTGGTGCAAGAAAATCTGGCAGGCATACAGGTTGTCAAAGCCTTCGTGCGCGGCCGCTTCGAGATCGACCAGTTTGCCGAAAGCAACCAGGATTACCGCGAAAAGAACATTGAAGTCGGTAAGCTAATGGCGGTGGCGATGCCGGTATTGCAGGTGCTGACCAATGTCGGGACAGTCGCCGTGTTGTGGTTCGGCGGCATGTCGGTGATCGGCGACCGGCTAACGCTGGGTGAATTGATCGCGTTTAACAATTATCTCTTGATTGGCATGGGACCGCTGCTTTTCCTCGGCAATCTGCTAATGATGGCGGCGCGTGCCGAAGCCTCTGCCGAGCGCGTCGTGGAAGTGCTGGATACGCAACCGGCGCTGCGGGTTTCTGCGGCGCCACACATAGCAGAATCGCTGCGAGGCGAAGTTGTTTTCGACCGCGTCTCTTTCCACTACAGCCGCCGAGACACGAGCCAGGACAATGGCGCGGACAGGATAAGCGGGGAAGATGTCTTGCAAGAGATCAGCTTTGTCGCGCAACCCGGGCAGCAGATCGCGTTGCTTGGCGCTACCGGTTCCGGCAAAAGCAGCTTGGTGAATCTCATAACGCGCTTTTACGATGTCAGCTCCGGCGCGGTGACGGTCGATGGTGTCAATGTCAAGGATTGGGAGCCAAAGGCACTACGTTCGCAGATCGGTATGATCTTGCAGGAGGCGATCTTATTCAGCGGCAGTGTGCGCGAGAATATCGCTTACGGCAATCCGGCGGCGACCCTGGATGAAGTGATTTTGGCAGCGCAGGCGGCACAAGCGCATGAATTCATCGAAGCGATGCCACATGGCTATGACAGCCTGATTGAGGCGGGCGGCGCCAATCTCTCCGGTGGGCAAAAGCAGCGCATCGCCATTGCCCGCGCCTTGCTGATTCGGCCGGGCATTTTAGTCTTTGATGACAGCACCAGCGCCGTGGATATGGAAACCGAATTCAAAATCCAGGCTGCTCTGGAAGCGCTGGCGGCCACGCGCACGACTTTTGTCATTGCCCAGCGCATCACCAGCGTAATAAAAGCCGATCAAATTCTCGTGCTCGATCAAGGTCGCATCGCTGCGCGCGGCACCCACCATCAGCTGCTGCAAGCAAGCGCCATTTATCGCGAAATCTATGAATCTCAATTGGGAGAGGTCAGTGCGCCGGCAGGGGGCACAGCCCATGACTAATCGAGGCAGCGCCGAACGTCCGCGCTTTGTCGGTGGCTCCGGCGGCTCGCGCCCGACCGGCGAAAAGGCCAAGGACCGTCGCGGCACCTTGCGGCGGCTCTCGGATTACTTGCAGCCCTACCACGGCAAGCTGATGCTGGTTGCCCTATTGGTAGTTTTCGGCACTTTGCTGAGTTTGGCGGGACCGGCGCTGCTGGGACGGGCGATTGACCAATATGTGGAGTTCTCTGATTTGCCTGGGCTGCTGCAAGTTGTGCTCGTGATGCTGCTGGTTTACCTGGCGCAGGGCTTTGTTACGGTCATCCATGGCGTGCTGATGATTCGCGTCGGGCAGTATTTCGTTGCCGATATACGAGCCGCGCTCTTCCGGCATTTTCAGGCCTTATCGATGGATTATCACGACCGCCACCGCGTTGGCGATTTGATGTCGCGCATCTCGAATGACAGCGAGACCATCAACCAGATTTTGTCCAACGGGCTTATCCAGTTCACCACCAACATCTTGTCGCTGGGTGGCATAATGGTGGCGATGCTGCTGCTCAGTTTGCCGCTAGCCATCGGCACCTTGATCATTCTGCCGATCATGCTCTTCATCACCATGCAGATCACCGAACGCACACGCAAGGCTTTCCGCGGTATGCAGCGCAATCTGGGAGCGCTCAATGCCGTGATGGAAGAGAATATCACCGGTATCCGCGCAGTGCAGGCGTATGCGCAAGAAGAGGGCGCGATCGCGCAGTTTCAGGTTGCCAGCCAGGCTTATCGCAATGTGGGCACGCGCGCGGATTTCATCACTGCCGCGCTGGGACCCATGTTCACCACCATGATGATTCTGACGGTGGCGGCGACATCGCTGCTGGGCGGTTGGCTGGCGCTGCGAGACATGGTATCGGTGGGTGTGATCGCCACCTTCGTGGTGTATATCATGAATTTTTTCCGCCCGATGCGCGGGATCGCAATGGTCTACAATCAGCTGCAATCGGCATTGGCGGGCGCCGAGCGCATCCTCGCGGTTTTGGATGCCGAGCCTAGCGTGGTCGATGCGCCTGACGCCCAGCCGCTGGCCGATATCCGCGGCGCTGTCGGCTTCGAGCGGGTCAGCTTTGCGTATGAGCCGGGCAATCCTGTGCTGGAAGAGATCAGCCTGCAGGTAGAACCTGGGCAAACGGTGGCGCTGGTGGGGCCGACCGGCGCCGGCAAGACCACCATCATCAGCTTGCTCAGCCGCTTTTATGATGTGACAAGCGGGAGCATCCGCATTGATGGCAAAGATATCCGCCAGTTGCGGCAAGATTCCATCCGCGAGCAGCTGGGAATCGTCTTGCAAGATACCTTCCTCTTCAGTGGCACGGTGATGGAGAACATCCGTTATGGTCGGCTGGAAGCCAGCGATGCCGAGGTGATCGAAGCGGCGCACCTGGCGAATGCCGATGGCTTCATCCGCTTGCTGCCGCGCGCTTATCAGACACAGGTCTCGGAAAAGGGGCATAACTTCAGCCAGGGGCAGCGGCAATTGTTGGCGATTGCCCGGGCGATATTGGCGGATCCGCGCATCTTGATCCTTGACGAAGCGACCAGCAGCGTGGATACGCGAACCGAGATCCATATTCAGGAGGCGCTTTTGCGGTTGCTGGAGGGGCGCACGGCTTTCGTCATCGCCCACCGCTTGAGCACCATCCGCAATGCCGATCAGGTCTTGGTGATCAAAGACCAGCGCATCATCGAGCGGGGAACACATGATGAGTTATTGGCTCAGGGCGGCTTTTATCACGACCTCTACATGAGCCAATATCATCAGCTGGCGCTGCTGGCCGGGGCGGATTAGCGCCCAGAGGCGGGCCGGCGGTGCTTTAGCGGCTGCAGCGTGAAGCCCTGGCGCTGCGCGATTGCCTGAGCGCGCTTGATATCCCCTTGCGACCACAAGCCAATGTCACCGTTTGGCCACCAGCCGACGGTCAACCCTGCCACGACCAAAGCCGAAAAGAAGCCGTACAGCTCGTCGCAACGATGAGAGCGATGCGTCGACGCGTGGCTAGCCGATGACTTTGATGCTCCGGTGTTTGTCGAGGTCGATGAGAATCCAGCACAGCTTTTCCAGCCGCTAGAGCCTCAGATAGAGCGAGGCGTGATGCCAATGTCGCCACCTTCCAAAGCGCAACATTTTGTCAATCCGCTCAGTCCGTGCATGGAAGAAACATAAGCGCTTCTGCAGGGCGAGGCCACGACGCCGTGGATTGACGCCATATTGATGATGCCGCTCCAAGGTTTTACGCAGCACTTGTGAGGTAACTGAAGATTGCAGCAGATCGGCTTCAAAAGCGTCGATTTTGCTCATAAGCGACTGATCCTAACTGCCCTCGATCAGGTCTATCGATACAACTGGGTAATCGTTTCTCGCAAACGCTTCGACCACTGCCTTGCCGATCCCGCTTGCCTCGCCTGTCAAAAGCGCTGCCCGCTCTGCCACCGTTCCTTGCCGAATTGTCCAATGCAGCCCGGCATTCCCCCCGATGGTATTGGATCCGGCCTTTGGCCGCGAAAAGCCCGTATCTCCTCAGCGAACAATATGGATTGCTTTGCATTCCATTTTAGCTCAATCGCACGAGCAGCATGGCAAAACTGTGTGGCGGCAGGATTATTTGATCCACTGGCAGCGTCTGGTGCTCGATATGGATAGTATCTGGAGAGGCGAAGCTATTGGTCGCGAGCGGACTTTGTCCGGAGACAGTGAACATCTCTATCTCGCTATCAGTGTCGACGCCAGCCAAGCGAATCTGCATCGCTTCATCGACCTGGCAATTGACGACCGATAGATACAACCGCCTGCCTTCTGCATCAAAGGTGGCGGCGGCGTTCACCAGCGGCACCTCACTAAAGGCTGGCATGTTGCCGGCTGACAGGCTGGAAAAGCTGCCGCATTCGACCTTACATTGCACGGCCTGAGATCCGCGATACTGTGTCATCAATTCCAAAACCAGGGTCGCCGGCATCTTGATGACAGCGGGTTGGGCGGGATTACCACCGGTGGAAACAGGCACCCAGCCGCCGCCGCGCGCCAAATTGACCGCCTGCCATTCGTATAAGGGCGCGGTGATATAGCAGCCCATGACATTCACCAGATGATATATCGCGCTGTATTTGATGCGGTCCGCTCGCTGAATACAGGCGTTCATCAACGAGGCCGTATAGAGCGCATCCGCCAGATTGTAATCTTCAATGAAATTGGGCGCTTTGGCACCAACGTAGGTGTTCCATTCATCGAATGCCAAAGGCAGCGTCTTGACAGAATGATCGTCCATTAGCGCTATTGTAGTATCCAGCATCGCCGCAACCTCGTGCCAGGCCGCCATCTTCGGCAAGTAGATGGTCTCTGGCGCGGGAACGGTTTTCAGTTTTTCCGTGCGCAGCGAATAATAGTGCAGGCTGTACTGATCCATTTCGGCGGAGGCGATGGGCAAGACTTGCTCGTTCCAATGGGCGTAGAGATGCGCCGGCACGCCGACGCCGATCAAAGTTAGCCGCGCGTCCACCGCGCGCATGGCACGGGCAAACTCAAGATAGCTGTAAGCATAAGTCTCGGCATCGACGTGGCCTACTTGCCAATTGCCGAATTGCTCGTTACCGACAAACCAAACATTTACATCATGTGGTCGGGCGTAGCCATTTGCCTTCCGTAACGCGCCGCAGGTCGTGGATGTGTCGCCATTGCAGTATTCGACCCAGCGGCCTGCCTCGTCGGCAGTGCCATCGCCCATATTTACTGTGAGTACCGGTTCCGCGTCAATGAGACGGCAAAGGTCTATAAACTCATCCGTGCCAACATCGTTCGATTCCCATTGCCACCAAGCCGGGTCGAGATAAGACGGCCGTTTATCGCGATCGCCGATGCCCTGCTCCCAATGATATGCCGAGACGAAATTACCGCCTGGCCAACGCAATTGTGTGGGTGACCATTCGCGCAAGGCTGCGATGACATCGGCGCGGAATCCCTTCATATGATCGGTCGGCATCAAAGAGGCGCATCCGATCCAGATCGTGCCTTCGCGAATCTTCAAGCTGATTTCACCGTGAGGGTTTGTGCCAGCGCTAGTGAAGACGTGCTGAAGCGTCTGCCACTCGCCAGCAACAGCTGTGATCTGCCAACTCTGCTCGCCCAGCTGCACATCCAAGGCTTGACCTTCGCCCTTGAGCACAAGTCGCAGTTCGTAATCTCGCTCGTCCTGCAAGTACAAATCGCCCTGTTCGATCCCGCGCGCCTGACCATCAGGCTGCCGGATGGTGATACGTTGAGATTGACGACCGGTGTAGAAAGTACTGTTGTCATGAGCATAGAGCACCGCCTCATAATCCGGATTGGCCGCCTCCCAGGGTACCACCACTCCAATACTCGGATGTACATTGTGCAGGCCTTCACTGGGCGCGGTATACATGCGATCGCAACCAGCAAACTTGCGATCGCGCAACATTTCCGCCCAGACGCCGCCATAAATCGCCTGTCCAAGATGTTCCAGATTCGCGCCGTACAAATGATCATGCAGCTCGCCAATTGCCTGTTCAAGATTGATCGTGATTGTGGCGTGTTCCGACATATCCATCTTCCTTCTTATCTACTTGCGCTCTGGATCAAGCAGCAATTTGCTGTGCAGCGCTGCGCCGACCAGGCACATATCTTCTTGAAATGCGGCAGGCCGGATCAGCTCGTCAGGATAGAAACCATCATGCAATATATGTTCAAGGATAACATCGCGCGCTGGATTTAGGAGCAGGTCCCCCAGCTTGCTGACGCTGCCGCCCAGCACGATCGCAGCTGGATTAAAGAGATGCAGCAAGTTGACCAGCCCCAAGCCCAGCCAGCCTCCGGCTTGTTGCACAACCAGCAGCGCCAGCTCATCGCCGGCCAAGGCCGCTTCACCCACCGCCTGGCCGTCGACATTTGGCAAATCTCGCAATGACGATGCCCGATTAGTAGACCGCAGATGATGCCGCGCCCAATCGCCCAGAGCGGTGCCAGATGCCAATTCTTCCAGACGGCGATGGCTGCCATCCGGCAGGCTCATGCGCATATGGCCCGGTTCCATAGCCAGTGCATTGCTACCGGTGAAGAGCTCACCATTGATGATGATCCCGCCGCCGATCCCGGTGCTCAACGTAAGGTAAATCATTGGATCCGCGCCTTGACCGGCACCGAGATGATATTCGGCGAGGGCACCTAGATTACCGTCGTTTTCAACAAAGGTCGGCGCGTCAGCAAACGCTGTGCTGATAGTATCTGCGATTGGTACCTGAGACCAACCTGGCAAAGTAAAGGCTTTGATGATCCTGCCAGAAGCCGAATCCAAAGGACCGGGAGCGGCGATACCTATTGATGCCAACTCAGTGGAGGGCTGAAGCAACGATTTGCCCAAGTCAATAAGACGCCTCAAGACATGCGTCGGGCCGTCCTCGACCTTGCTCAATGTATCTGCGCGGCTGAGCATTCGCAGGTCATGATCAAAAAGTGCAGCACGGCACTGTGTGCCGCCAAAGTCGATAGCCAGATGCGTCTTCATAAGCCGTTGACAAAGGCAAAGTTAAGATAGTTGGGCTGCGGCTTGTTTTCGGCTGACAGTTTTCCTTCGCGCAAGCGCAGCGCACCCTGATGAGAGACGACGGCACCCGTGCCGATCCCGCGCTTGAAGGCATCATAAGCGAGGCGGCTCATATCTTGCGCCACGCAGCGATCGCGGTGCGAGACATCCGCGCCGCGCTGGGCATGCCCCAAGCAAGTGTAGCGAATACGGCTGCCCGTCAATCGCGGAAGCTCGTTTGTGATCAAGGCGATGCCGGGCACGCCTTCGCATAGCACCACTAGTGCATAGTTTTTTTGCGCCACTCGGGCGCTTGCGCGATCCGCGATCCATTCCATGCTGACGGGATATTCCGGCAGCAGCACGACATCCGCACCACTAGCATGAGCAATGGCCAGTGCAAGATTGCCGCATTCGCCCCCCAGCGTTTCGACCATGAAAATGCGTCCAGGCAGAGCATGGGCGGTCGCGCGTATGCCGTCAATCGCCTGACAGGCAAAATTGCAGGCGGAGTCGTGCCCCAGAGAATAGTCGCTGCCGGGAACATCATTGTCGATGGTGGTGGGAAGAGCGATGCAGTTTACGCCACAGCTGTCCAACAGAGGCATGACGTAGCGGATGGTGCCATCTCCTCCGAAGAGCAGCAGATTGTCGATTTTGTGCCTCGCCAAGACCGCCAACAAGCGTTCACGCGCGTCCGTCTTACCAAGCACAGGTTCACGACTCGATCTCAAAAGCGATCCACCGCGCCCTGCCAATAATGTTGCCGTAGGTAGGTCGACGTCTTGAAGGCACCCGGCAAGCAGACCCGCGAATCCGCCCTGGGCACCCAAGACCAGATCGCCCTGCTGCTTCGCAAAACGGGTATAGGCAGCTATGGCTGCATTGATACCGGGCGCATCACCGCCGCTGACTACGATGGCTGTTTTCATTTCACATTGCTTTCAATTGCAGCGTGTTTGTCCCTTGTTTGCCACAATTGCTCCCTCGTCGAGAGAGAACCCGGCATTTTGCATTCGATGCCAATCATAGCAATGATTCGGCGGATTGCAGCGTCTGGAGTTCAATTAATTTCCAAAATGCATCACTACAGCCAACACCGGGAAAAAAACAAAAAAAATTTGATTAACAAATTGAAAGC
Source organism: Phototrophicaceae bacterium (assembly GCA_965262335.1). Taxonomy (GTDB): domain Bacteria; phylum Chloroflexota; class Anaerolineae; order Aggregatilineales; family Phototrophicaceae; genus UBA6055. The sequence continues at coordinate 158,377 of OZ253529.1, read as the reverse complement.
AGGTATAGTCTTCTCACTTACCAGCAAATGTAATTATGACAAACGACAATTCGTTATTGGCAATCGAGAGACAGCGGCGCATAGCGAGTATTCTGCAGCGCGAAGGCGCGGTACGTACAGCCGAGCTTACCAAACTGCTGAAGGTATCCGCGGTGACGGTTCGCTCCGATTTGAGCGAATTGCAGAGGAGCGGCGAATGCGAGATCATTTGGGGAGGCGCTGTTTCGGAGAGCCCGCCCACCGATCAGATATCTTTTACGCACCAGCGCAACCAACTCAATCGTCAGGCGAAGCAACGCATCGGCAAAAGGGCTGTCGATTTCATTGAGGTTGGTCAAACAATATTCGTTGACGCGGGTACCACTACGGTCGAGATCATCAACAATTTGCCACGGAACCTGGAATATTTGCGAATCGTAACCCCGGCGTTGAATGTTGCCGTCGCTGCTACGCATTACCCTTATGTCGAATTGGCAATGCCGGGCGGTGTCCTGCGCAACTTGACGCGTTCATTGATTGGCTCCCAAACCTTGCGGTCGTTGGAAATGTTCAATGCTGATCTTGCTTTCATCGCATCGGCAGGTTTTAATATCGAGAATGGCGTCACAACCGGGAATATCCTGGAAGTTGAAGTGAAGCGCACCATGGTACAGCAGTCAAAAAAGGTGATACTGACAGCGGACGGCAGCAAGTATGGGCACAGCCTATCTTTAAACGTAGCACCTATCGCAGCCATTGATGTGCTCATAAGCGATCAGCAGCTTGGCGACGCCGACACGAAGAAACTCCGCGCCACTGGCCTGGAAGTAATCCGTGTCTGAATCTGTATTGCGCTGAGAAAGGAACTTTATGGCAATATCCGGGCGAATTTGTGCGAAGCGAAACATATTCTGAGAGCAAAGGGAGAAACATCGTGAAAAGATTTCCAGTACTTGCAACGATAGTATTGTTCGTGATGAGCCTCGTGCCTGGGGCCGTCGCGCAGGACAATGGCTACACCATCGCATTCGTTCCGGGTGTCAATCCGGATCCGTTCTACATCACAATGAGCACCGGTGTGAACCAGGCCGCAGCTGATCTTGGCGTGAACATTATCCAGCAGGACCCAGAGCGCTTTGATGTCACCGTTTCGGCGCCGATCATCCAGGCCTTGATCGCCCGAGGCGACATTGATGCTCTGGTGACCGCACCGAACGACAAAGAGCAGTCGATCCCCGTGCTGCAAGACGCTCACGAAGCCGGAATCGTCGTGCTTACGGTTGACACCTTCATTGGCGATGGCAACTACGCCGACGGCGAGGTCACTTTCCCGATCTCCTACATCGGCTCGGACAACACCCAGGGTGGTTACATCGCCTGCTCGGCACTGGCAGACTCGCTTGGCGAAGGCGCGAAGATTTATGTCTCCAACACCCGCCCGGGCATCAGCACCACCGATCAACGCGAGCAAGGCTGCCTGGCCGCCGCTGAAGATCGTGGCTTGATCGTCGCCCGCGTCGATTACAACGAGAACAGTGCCGATACCGCGCAACAGCAGACGGCTGCCGTCTTGCAAGCGAATCCCGATATCGTTGGCATGTTTGCCACCAATACCTTCGGCGCACTCGGTGCTGGCACAGCTATCCAGAACGCTGGCTTGCAAGGCGCAGTCGAAGTCGCGCTCTTTGATGCCAGCGAAGAAAATATCGGCTTCCTCAATGATGGCATCGTTTCGCTGGTCATCGCGCAAAAGCCGGCTGATATGGGTTACCTCGGTGTCGCCATGGTTACCGCATATCTCGATGGCGTCGGCAGCATCCCGGCACGGATTGGCACGGGTTATGCGGTCATCACCACCGACAATGTCGATGACCCGGATGTGGCGCGCTTCATCTACACCAGCAATACCAGCGATCCGGCGCCAGCGCTTGATGACAGCTACAACCTGGCCTTTGTTCCAGGCGTGAATCCCGATCCCTTCTACATCACGATGTCACGCGGTGTTTATAGCGCGGCTGGACGCTTGGGCATAAATGTCATCCAACAAGATCCGGAACGCTTTGACGTAACCGTATCGGCTCCGATTATCCGAGCCTTGATTTCCCGCGGAGATATCGATGCGCTGGTGACGGCTCCGAACGACAAGGAGCAGTCGATACCAGTGCTGCAAGATGCCAACGATGCCGGCATCCCGGTCTTGACGGTTGACACCTTCATCGGTGATGGCAACTACGCCGATGGCGAGGTCACCTTCCCGCTGACTTATATTGGCTCGGACAACGTAGAAGGCGGTCGTATCGCCTGTTCGGCATTGGCGGACAAATTGGGCGCCGGCGCGAAGATCTATGTAACCAATACACGCCCGGGCATCAGCACCACCGATCAACGCGAGGAAGGCTGTCTGGCAGCGGCTGAGGAAGCTGGCTTGATCGTCGCTCGCGTCGACTACAACGAGAATAGCGCAGACATGGCACAGCAGCAGACAGCGGCCGTTTTGCAGGCGAATCCGGATATCGTTGGCATGTTCGCCACCAATCTGTTTGGTGCAGTGGGAGCGGGCAACGCCATTCAAAACGCTGGCCTGCAAGGCGCTGTCGAAGTGGCGCTATTTGATGCCGGTGAAGAGAATATCCAATTCCTTAGGGATGGGATCGTTTCGCTGGTCATCGCGCAGAAACCGGCCGACATGGGTTATCTGGGCGTTATCGCGCAAGTCGCCAACATGCGCGGTGTTACCTCAACGCCGGCACGGATTGGCACCGGTTACGCGGTCATCACTATCGATAATGTAGATGATCCAGATGTAGCACGCTTCATCTACTCGGGCGACTAAATTTCGATTTTGTCCCCACCCTAAGTCCCTCCCCCATATAAGAGGGAGGGACTTTAGAACTTCCTTTATCCCCTTCCCTCACTTCGGAATTCCTCCCCCGACAACGGGGGGACCGAGGGGGAAGGGGCCGGGGGATGGGTGAAAAGGATCCTTGCATGGCGTTGAAGACAAAAACGGGAGGGGCGCAACACCAATCCCTTATGAATTCTCGCACTATCGAAATTCTGACAAAAAGCTGGTCTTATCTGTTTTTGCTGGCGCTGGTGATCTTTTTTTCGGTGACCGGCACCGGGTTTTTCTCCGTTCGCAATTTTTCCACGATTCTGACGACAAGCACATTGATCATGCTCATGTCTATTGGGCAGACCTATGTCATCATCACCGCAGGCATTGATCTGTCAATCGGCTGGACGGTAGGATTGTCGTCGGTCACCACAGCGCGCGTGATGCGGGATCTGGCGGAAAGCGGCAACGATATCGCTTTTGCGATGTTGGCTGGCATTTTCGCTGGGCTGCTGGTTGCGCTGATTCCCGGTTTGGTCAATGGCGTGCTGGTGGCAAGGATCAGAGTACCGCCCTTTATCGCCACCCTGGGCATGTTCGGCATTGTGCGCGGCGCGGCATTTCTTTTGACTGATGGGCAGCAAGTTGTGCGGGGACTTTCGTCGGAATTGCGCCAATCATTGCGCATGATCGGCAATGGCAGCCTGCTCTACTATATTCCCGATGACGGCTTCCACTGGTTCGCCCTGCCGCCAGATTTGGACCCACTGAAGTTGCGCGTCGTCTCGCAATTATTGCCTTATCCCGTAATCATCACCGCGCTTGTGGTCATAGTTTTTGCCTTTGTTTTGGCGCGTACGAAATTCGGCAGGCACACCTATGTGATCGGTGGCAGCGAGGAAGCCGCTCGCCGTTCCGGAATCAATGTCGATCGCCACTTGATTATCATTTATGTCATTTGTGGTTTCACGGCAGGCATCGCCGGCGTTCTGCACCTTTTCCGCTTCACGGCCGGGGCGCCTCAAGCCGGTGAAGCCGCACTGCTTTCTTCTGTGGCAGCTGTGGTTATCGGCGGCACCAACCTCTTTGGTGGCGAGGGTGATATTATGGGTGCTGTGGTAGGTTCACTGATTATCGCCGTGTTGCAGACCGGCTTGGTCATATTGAATATTGAATCCATCTGGCAATTCATTGTGGTTGGTGTCGTTATCATTATTGCGGTCTTGGTTAATCAGCTGCAATCGGCGCTGGAAAGGCTGCAAGTCAATGTCTGAACCTATCCTGACTGCAAGAGGCATGAGCAAGCACTTCGGCGGCTTGACAGCCGTCGACAATGTGGACTTCGATGTTTATCCAGGCGAGGTGGTGGCGCTGCTCGGCGACAATGGCGCCGGGAAATCTACCCTGATTAAGTGCATCTCCGGCGTATATCGGCCGGACAATGGCCAAGTTGTTTTTGACGGCGTGGACATTAGCGGCCATGCGCCAGCTGATATACGCAGCCGCGGTATCGAAACCATTTATCAGGACCTGGCATTGGCGGAGAATCTCGATGTAGGCGCCAATGTATTCCTGGGCAAGGAAAAGACACGTCGCCTCTTTGGCTTGATCCCGGTCACCGATGACAGCTACATGAGCGAGGAAGCAGCGACTGTGCTTGACGAGCTGGAAATTCATATTCCTTCGCTAAAGCAGAAACTGGTGAATCTGTCGGGCGGTCAACGGCAGGCGGTTGCGATCGCAAGGGCGATGTATTGGAACGCGCAGCTGGTCATCATGGACGAACCTACCGCTGCGCTGGGTGTGCCGGAACAGCGTAAAGTGCTGGCACTGATCCGCTCCCTTCGCGAAGGCAACATCCCGGTTATTCTCATCAGCCATACCATGCACGATGTCATGGCGGTCGCCGATCGCATGGTGGTGATGCGCCGGGGCAAAATCGTCGCCAATATCCCGCGCGCGGAGGCCACGGAAGAGTTGATCGTCAAGCACATCGTGGGCACCGCGGACAATAGCGGCCACGAAGCGATGATTTAGATGCTCAAGCCATCTTCATGTCCATACAACCCTCCTGATGAATGTCCGGTCATCGCAAACGAGAGAGATTTTTTTGCCATTCCCGTACCCGTTTCGCGCAAAACACTTGCTCTCCCTAAAGCGTTGTGCGAGACATAATGGGAGGCGTTGATTCCTAGCCAGTTCCCAGACCGGGAGAACCGCAAATCAAGGCCGAATTCGGCAATCTTGTACGCAAGAAGGAAAGGATAACCATGACAATTCAGCTCACACCGGGGCGATACCGCGGTCTGAAAACCAGCAGCCTCGCCGACGACGATGTCTTTGGTATTATCGCTTTTGATCAACGTGGCAGCTACCGAAAAATGATGCCGGCGGGAACCAGCTATGCGCAGCTCGCGCAAGTCAAGAACGAGATTATCGGCGCGCTTTCAATTGATGCCAGCGCCGTCCTGACTGACCCCACTTACGGCCTCGGCGCTGCCATGAATATGAGCAGCAAGTCCGGCCTCTTATTCGCTATCGAAAACAGCGGATACACGGGCGATTCCAGCTATCGAAAAACCGAATTGATACCAAGTTGGACCGCCGAGAAGATCCGAAAGTGTGGCGCGAGCGCGGTGAAGCTCATGATCTATTATCACCCGGGCAGTGGCCGGCTGGCGGACGAACAAGAGTGCCTGATAAGCCAGGTTGTGCGTGAGTGCCACCGTTGGGATTTGCCGGTCTTCCTCGAACCCATGTCCTACAGCATCGATAGCGCGGTGGCCAAAGACAGAGCAGAGTTCGCAGCGGAACGCGCGCAGATCGTCATCGAGACCGCCCGAAAACTCTCCCGCAGCGGCGCCGATGTGCTCAAGATGGAGTTCCCGCTGGATATCCAATTCGACCAGGATCGCTCGACCTGGAAAAAAGCTTGCCTTGAATTGAGTGAGGCGTCAGCGGTGCCATGGGTGCTGCTAAGCGCGGGTGTAGATTTTGAGCAATTTGAGCCGCAGGTGCAGGTCGCATGTTCCTGCGGGGCGAGTGGTTTCCTGGCAGGACGGGCGATCTGGAAGGAAGCTGCCACAATGTCGACCGAAGCTCGGGCTGCCTTCCTGCAGGGCAAAGCCCGCGATCGGCTGCAGCGTCTGCTACATATCGCGGCCGCGGAGGCGCGCCCCTGGACAGATTTTTACGCGCCTCCTGCGTCGACTGAAGATTGGTACGAATCTTACCCCTAGACGGCAAGACCAAAGCTGGAAATCAATTTGTTACAGCGCAAGTTTGGCAGCAGCGACCTTCATAGCTCTGCCAACGTGGCGGCAGCCGATTGGCGCTAATGACATAAGATTTTGCCGGGATTGACCGCATCATGACGGAGCGAGCCATGCGGACATCTATTGATGCCGAGTTGGTGGCTTGATTTTGGGTAGCGCAGCGATTCTCTGTTGTTATTTGTTGGTGAAGGAAGCGAGCTTGCTGAAGAAATCGCGATAAATCGCATCGCGGTTGATATCCAGCGCCTCGCGCATGGGATGTCGCCGTTCGGCTTGCCGATACCAGCGGCAATCATCACTGAGATAGGGCGCATCGGTCAGGAACGATGGCACCCAGGCCGGATTGATCAAATAAGCGAAGTTGATCAAATCCCAAACGATCCAGGTTCGTCCAAAGTGATCAGCGATGCCGTGACGCGGATGATGCGGATTGTGGGTGAACAGCCAATGCAAATAATCGCCGATTGCTCCGCGGCCCTGGACCCAGGCTTCAACCTCTGGCAGCGAAATGCTCAACTGTGCTCCAACATGAAAGCCGGGAAGATAGACCAGCGGAACACCGCTATCAAATAAGAGCTGTGACGCTTTTACATCCTGCTCCATATTGAATGATGGCTGCACCACGTCCATCACTGTGGTTGGATAACCGGCCGTCCAGGACACGACGATATTACTGATGATCTCCGGCGCCAGCAGCAATGCTGAGGCTACATTCGTCGGCGCGCCAATGCCACAACATGCAACGGATCTTCCGGGGTTGCTGTTTTGGCAGTCGCGATCAAATGCGCGACCGCGTCACTTTCGACAGGCGCATCATACTCTGCCAGATATTGGTCCGAGCCGCGGAAAACCTTGTCGGCAAAGTCGATATTCATTTTTTCGCAAACCAGCAAGATTTCGTGATAGCTTAGCTCCATACCCTGCGCCGCAGTGGCCAAGACAATGCCTTGCGGGTCCATCTGATGCTCATCATGTACATTGATGCCGGCAGCATCGAGACTTTCCAGCAGCCCCGAGTAGCTCGAGACCAAGGTCCGCTCGCGCGCAGTCAAGTTGGTCCGGCTACGGATACGATCGGCTACCCTTACTTCCGCCACGCGCTCGCGGAAAGAATAGGGCGCGGCGTAGATCGCTTCGATGTTCAGCTCGTCCCGCGAAAGCAATGCCCAAGCCAAGGCAAACTGATCATCTATCTCGTTGCGCGTATCGGTATCGATCACGCAGCGCACAGGCCCGCTCGGTAAGCGCAGCATGTCGCTGTACTGCTCTTGACTGAGCTTGGGAAAACGCTCCAGGTGATTCATGCCAGCACACCCTCGTGACGTAGCCGCGCGATATCGGCAGCGCTATAGCCCAGTTCTGCAGCCACCTCGTCGCTGTGTTCGCCCAATCGCGGCGGATGTCTACGGTAGACCAATGGTGAATCGGCCAGATGCACCGGTGTCGCCAGCGATTTGATGAGTCCCAGCGCCGGATGCTCCAGTTCGACAATCATGCCGCGCTCGATGACATGCGGATCGCTAAGCGCCTCGGCAACAGTATTGATGCGCCCACAGGGCACACCCACCTCGCGGAGCTCCGCCAGCCATTGATCGCAGGGCTTGCTGCGGATAATCTCGCGCACCATCGGCAACAGGTCTTTGTAATGCGCGATACGATCGGCATTGGTGGCGAAGCGTGGATCCGCCACCCATTCGTCACGTCCGACATGTCGGCAAAATGCCCCCCAGACATTGTCGGAACCAACCCCCAGAATAAACCAGACGCCATCGCTCGACTGCACCGCCTCGTAGGGCACGACCGACGGATGCTGGTTACCACGCCGAGGCGGGTCTTGGCCAGAGGCGAAATACTCGCCAGCGTAGTTTTCCAACCAGGTCATTTGGCCCTCTTGCAAGGACATATCGATGAACTGTCCTATTCCACTGCTGTGCCGCACATGCAAGGCGGAGAGGATGCCGATAACGGTGAACAAGCCACAGGTCATATCAGCAATTGGCGTCGGGAAGCGCATCGGCGCGCCATCCACCTCGCCCGTCAGCGCCATCGTGCCGGATTCGGCCTGCGATACCAGATCATAACCCGGTTGCCCGGCACGTGGACCGCTGCGGCCGTATCCACTGATTGATGCATAAATCAGACGAGAATTCAGCGCGCTCAGTGTCTCATAATCGATGCCATAACGCTGCAGCGCGGCGGTTGTAGCCAGATTTGACATAAAAATATCGGCATCGGCAACCAGCTTGTGCATGATCTCGCGACCGGCGTCCGAACGGATATCCAGCGCAATGCCCCGCTTGTTGCGATTAACGGCCAGATAATAACATGACTGATCGCCAATATATGGCGGCGCCCATTGCCGCGATTGATCGCCTACACCGGGCCGCTCGATCTTGATCACTTCAGCGCCCAGATCCCCGAGAATCATCGTGCAGTAGGGTCCAGCCAAAGCCTGTGTTTGATCCACTACCTTCACACCAGCCAGGGGTGCCGGAAGACTCATACTTTTGTCCTTTTAGGAAACGAGACGAGTTTGGCCGGTCCGTTTATCCACAGACCTGCCGCGAACCAAGACGGTTGAGCATACCGCCGTCCGCTGTCCAAAGCAACAGCTAAGGTAAGCAATACGCAGTGTCTGCGGCAACGAAGTCGTATCAAAGGTAGCTAACGGAACGGAATCGTTAGGAGGCGGGTTTATGCTCAAACGGGAAGTCGATATTGAGGGTTTGCGCCAGATCCGCCAAGCGATCAAAGACCAGAGTGTCCAATTGCGCGCCATTGCGGCGGTAGGCTTGTTCGCGCCGGTGATCTATCTCACCCGGCACCAAGACTTCGTCAAAGCCGGGGCGCAATTCGCTGCTTTTGATCTCGGCGATGAAGGCATCCATTCGCGCCTTGAAATCATCAATGGGCATGAACCAGCCGATATCGATGGCGATGAATGTATGCGCTACATCCAATTTGGCGGCCGAGCGGTCTTGATATGGCGCCAATCCAAAGCCGCCGCCGCCGATGACGCCAGTCAGAATATCGGTGAACATCGACAAACCGTAACCTTTGTATTGCCCGATGCCCAGCAGAGCGCCGGCCATCGCCGCGGTGGGTTGATCAGTTTCCTGACCATCAGGTGTCAACGCCCAATCAAGCGGCATCGTCTTGCCCTCACGCTCATGCCAGCGCATCATGCCCTTGCCGGCGGTGGTCAAGGCGATATCGAGTACGACCGGAAAGGCTCCGCCGGTCGGTGCTGCCAGACCCCAGGGATTGGTGCCGACCCGCGGCGACCGTCCGCCCCAAGGCGCCATTTCCGCGCCGGCATTGGTGATGGCAATGCCGATACAATCCGCTTCCAAGGCACGCCTGGCGTGAAAAGCGGAAGAACCAAAGTGAGTGCTGTTAAAGACGATGCTCGTACCGATGCCGCAGACCTTCGCCTTTTCGATGGCGATCCGCATCGCTTCTTGCCCCACCACCGAGCCCATTGCCATACGCGCGTCGATCAGTGCCAGCGCGGGGGATTCTTTGACAATCTCTATTTCAGTGCCCGGTTGGTATAACCCCTTTGAGATGCGGTCATAATACCCGGTGAGCCGGCCGACACCTTGCCCCTGCCCGGGCAAACAGCGTAGTTCGCTTTGCATCAGACCTGCGGCGCAATATCCCGCGTCCTTTTGCGAAAGGCCCATGGCAATGAATGCACTGTGCACAAAGTCTTCCAGCAGGTCGACATCGACGCGACGCAAGCTGATGCCCATGACTCAGATACCTCTGATCGACTTGTATTGCTCAAGCTCTTCCGGCGTATATACTTGCATCATTTCCAATTCGATGCCGCCGGTCTCTTGCTCCAGGAAAGCGACGTAGCCTTCGGGATGAGGGTGGCTGCCGGATACCTTGCAGGAGCTGCATTCCTTCAGCGTGGCGCCTTCTTGTTGCGCCATTTCCAAGGCGTCGTCAATGTTGTCAACGGCGTAACAAATGTGGTGCAGACCCTCTGTGCTACGCCCGGCGATCCATTCACTGAAGCGTCCGTCAGGATCCAGCGACTCGTTCAATTGATATTCGATTTCGCCGACATTAAAGATCGCGACTTTGATGCGCGCTTTTTCCGCGACTACCACTCGCGCGTCCAATCCCACGCCGAGCAAGGTTTGATAGCGATTCAAGGTATCGTCCACGCTCTTTACGGCAAATGCCATGTGTTTTATATAGGTCACAGAAACACCCTTCTCTACTGTATTGTTGTCTATTTTGGCGACCCGGCGGATCGCCCTCGCGATACTGATCTCATCGTAATGCGGCTGCCGGGATCAGCCGGTGGCTAACCCGCCCCATTCAACACCCTGTCACTTTCCCGCTTGACGGGAACGTCGCCCGTAAAAGCGGGGGTACACTGGCAGGGGGATAGCTGGGATGATTGAGCTTAGAATAGCAAATCCTTCAAGTTGACGCCCGGTGTCACCATGGGTTCGATATTGCCGCCTGCGGAGGTCATTATCAGGCTGATGCCCGGTCCATAACCAGCGCGGGGGCTATCGCCTTGCGCGATGACGCCAATGCCGACCGCATTACGCAGATAGCCGTGATTCCAACTGCTGTCATAATCGGACAGCGCAACCACATCACCCAAGCGCAATTGATCCAGGCCAGCTTCTTTCACCGCTTCGCTGTCGGCCGATTGAATATGGATTGAGCCACCTTCGCTGGTCAATCCGGAACCGGCACCCAAAAGATGGGGCGGCACCCGACCTACGACCGGCACCGACAACTTGCCGTCAGAATTGGTCGTGACTTCCAGCGCCTCAACCAGTTCCGGCGAACAGCCTTTGAGCATGATATCGGGATGATCATCAAACTTGAGGCCCACGCCTTTGGACTGGATGGAGATTTTGTCGCCAATCGCCAATTGCTCGCGTACATCTTGTTCGAAATGGATGATGACTTGTTCGGAGAAACGTCCGGTCTTGCCAGTGACCATGCCACGGGCGCGTTGGGCGTTGCCGGTCATGACGATGGCGGTATTGCCCACGCAGGACAAGACATTTAGACCTCGGTTGCCGGTCGCGTCATTCAGCTTCACACTGACACCCGGATGCACGCAATCCGCCAGCCAACCATAAGCGGAATCACCAACCGAGACGTTGTAGACTATGCTGCCGTAAGCCGGCAAAAGGAAAGGCGTGCCATCAGCGGCGAGCGAATAAGGCATGGCGGGCAAGGGTGGCATGCGCGGAGGCGTGATCACGCCTTGTACGGAAACACTGACAACGTGCTGGGCATTGTTTTTTGCGCTCATGATTCCTTCCGAATGTTCAAGTAATTGGCAATATTGGCGGCGGGGTCGATCACCCACTCGATACAAGGTTCGTCACAGGTCATTAAGGTCAGGATGCCGGGACCGTGCCCGGTCATGATTGAATCGCCGTGGATACACAAGCCGATAGTAACCGCGCCCGGCTTATAGCCGCGTCCAAAACGATGATCAGCGTGATTCACCACCACAAGATCACCAAGCTTCATCTGGTCGATACCGAGTTCTGCCATCAATGCTCGGTCGCCAGACATTAAATCCTGGTCAACAAAGTCCGGGTTCAATTCGGCACCGGATCCCATGATCCGTATCGGCAATTCCATCGTCACGGGCACGCGTATGGTCCGCTCGTCGACTGCCTCGATCGGCAAACTCTCGATCAGACGCGGGCTGCATTTCTTGAGCGTGATATGCGGGTAATCCGACAGCTGCAACCCTCGTCCCTTGGTGCGGATTTGCACCGCATCGCCGACGCCGATCACTTCAGCGTCGTCCGGCGGGAAATCGACCAGAAGCCGCGCATGTTCGCCGGTGACGATGCCTTGCGTGCCTTTGGCGAGCCCGCTCATGACAAAGGCCTGATTGCCCATACAAGTCAAATAATGCATGGCGTAATCGGCATCGAGATCCGGATGGGCGATGGATGCGCCGGGCTCCAGGTGGTCTGCCGCCCAACCGAAGGCGTCATCGCCGACGCGCGCGTTGTAGACCATGCCAGACATGCCAGGCAAAATAGTGGCTTCGCCCGAGGCGTGCGGAATATATCCGCGCACGGTGGGTTGGCTGACAAAGCCGATCACCGCCATTTCCACTAACTGGTCCGCGTTTGTTGCTAATCCCATAAAACTTCCCTTCTCCAAGAACTGTCGTCCCAGAACATGCATCGCGTTTCGCGAGCATGTCGCCGGGGAAGGCAAATGCCAATACAGCGATATAATCGACAATCTATAATGAGCGCTAATGTAACATATCCGCGTCAAAAAAACAAAATGCGAAATCACCCGTGGAGGGTATCTTCAGTGCGCAAGCGCCACGAAAGCGATGTGAGTGCATCGAATTCAGGATTCGCGCTTGCTTCTTTCGCAATCTCTTTTTTGACATAACGCTGTGCTCGCACGGGCAGCAAGCATGATATTTTGTGTGAGCGCGGCCGTACTTTTCGCTGACGCCGAGCGGCTGTGAGCTCGGCGCTGCCGGCGACGCAGGAATCGAGTTGGTCCAAACAAAGAAGAAAACCTCGATAGCAACCGGCCCGGTCCCACTCTGCTTGACAGCTTTCCGACACGAACCTATAATCGGTGCTGCCCTGCAGTAGCGCGAATAGATTGTATACATTCAGGACTGAACATGGCTTTGCGGCTAGCAATCTGCTCAGAGCGGGACGGAGAAGCGGCGACGCCGCTTGTGCCAAGCGAAATAGAAGGCCTATCCATGCAACCCATACAAACTCAACCACTGCGCGAACGCGTTATCAACGCCTTGCGAGATGCGATCGTCAGTGGCGATCTGTTGCCCGGGCAAGCACTAGTCGGTACCGAGCTTGCGAGTCAGTTTGGCGTTAGCCAAGCCACCCTGCGCGACGCGATCTACGCGCTCAGCCTTGAAGGATTGGTCGAGACCGTCGCCTATCATGTATCTACGGTCAAGAAGCTGGATAAAAAGGATATTGAGGACTTGTTCAGCGTTCGCAGCATGCTGGAAAACTACGCCATCCGTCAGATAGTGGCAAGCGGGCAAATGGGCGAAGCGGCAAAGGAACTCTATGCGATCTGCGATATTATGGAGCGAGCAGCCGAGCAGGATAGTCTCAGCGAGATCAACCGTATCGATCGCCGCTTTCACGATACCTTGATCCGATATAGCGGCAATGAATTGCTGGCTGTATTATGGAATAGCGTATCAAACCGGGTACAGCAGGTCATGTCGCTCAGCAATCAGCGGCAGGGAAACTTGCGGCAAATCGTCTTCAATCATCGTGAGATCGCGCAGGTCATTGAAGGCGAGGACGCAGAAGCAGCAGTACGTTTAATGAAGATACATATCAGCTTTGTCGCCGGCGGAATCCGCGACAATTGGAATCTGAGTTCGCCCGAGGAAATCTATAGTCGGTAATCGGAGTGGTAAATGATGGCACAAGCAGACCAAAAGCAAAACACAGTATTAGTAGCCGATGCGGGTTACGAGACATCGATCGCGCAATTGGCGGCAGAATTCCCGCAGCTGACCCTGCTGGGCGCTAGCGAAACGGCGGATGCAGCATCGCTTGCCAGCGACAGTGTTGTCGGCTTAATCACGCAGACGGCCAATGTTGACGAGACGCTGCTGGCAAAGATGGGCAATCTTCGTGCCGTAGTGAAGCTGGGCAGGAGCTATTTCAACATTGATGCGGATGCCCTGCGCAGCCGCGGATTACACTTTGCTTGCGTGCCGCGCAAGGGACCGAATTGCGTGGCGGAATTGGCATTGACCTTGATCATGGCGCTGAGCAAAGATCTAGTGGTGTCCAACGAGGCAGTGGCCCTGGCCGCCTATCGCTATCGCGGCATCAAACCGGAACTTACCTCACAGCGCAAAATCGCATTCCATTGGATGAAGAACATGCGCGTGCATGAGGTTGGTGGCAAGACGCTTGGCATCATCGGCATGGGCGAGATCGGCTGTGAATTGGCGCGCCGCGCGAGCGTCATGGGCATGAGGAATCTGTACTACAAGCGCACACCCCTGTCAGCCGAGTTGGAACAAGTTTTTGACGCCAGCTACCGCGATTTGCATGACTTGCTTCGCGAGAGCGATTATGTTTGTGTGGCAACACCGCACACGCCGCAAACCGAAGGTATGATCGGTGCCGCGCAAATTGCCCTGATGAAAGAAAGCGCCTACCTGGTCAACATCGCGCGCGGCGGTATCGTTGATGAAGACGCGCTTATTGCGGCATTACAAGAAGACCGTATAGCTGGCGCCGGCCTGGATGTCTTTCAATATGAACCCTTGCCAGCCGAAAGCCCCTTGTGCGCGCTGGATAACGTAATTCTCTGCCCGCATATGGGCGGAGGCACAGGCACCAACCGCAATATTGAGTTGGGGGCTGGCCTGCAGGAAATGAGCCGAATTTTGGCAGGCTGAGCTTGTCGAAATCCGCGGGCGAACAACCATTCGTCCGCTGAAATTATTCCCGGCCGGGTGGATCGCTGCTGACCTCATCTCTGTGTATATAGCCGATAACACCGGCTCCAATATACACTTGGTACCAATCGCCGTAAGCATCGACGACTTCGAGCGCCTCGCCATCATCGGCGATTCCTACCGTTTCGCAATCGACTGACGCGCAAGAATGAATGACTGCAAAACCGTTGGTCCGGACAAAGTAGGTAGTGGTGGGTGTTGTCGGCACCTCGACATGTTCCAGCGGAGCCCAATATTCAGCATGCCATTGCGAGATGTTTTCGATGCCGAGTTCCAGTCGGGCCCGGTAGGGGTTCGCTAGGTTCGGAACGCCCGCCAGGCCCATTGCCGCTTCTGTGGCAAAGTCACCAAGCGTCGTTATAGTCAGCGCCGCGATATCAAAGGCTTCGGCACAAGCGGGCAAGGCGGTCCAGAGCAGATCGCGCCATTCAAACAGGGCTAGAATGTAGGCGATGAGGTCGTCTGCCCCTTGTATGTCACGAGCCTGGTCGTGCAAATCGGCGAAACCTTGCAGGTCGTCAAAGAGAATGTCCAAGTCTTTCTCGGAACATTGCACAAGGCTGACCTCCGGCGGTGTATCCTCAGTCTTCGGCACCTCTCTCAATTGCTGATTCAACTGGCCTATCCGGTTGCCGGCGCCGACAACTCGTTCCTGATAAGCAGAGCCCAGTTCAAAGAATCCGATTCCACTTGTCGTAAGGGCAGAAAAAGTGGCGGCGTCGCCGGAAATCTGCAACATCAACAGCGCGGCCTCGAAGGCTTCTCGGCAGCCCGGCAACGATGGCAACGCTGCCCTTAGTGATTCCCGCCAGGACAGATGCGCCTCGGCGAAACCAGGTAGATCTTCGGCTGTGCTGTGCGGGACTTGCGTCCAGTCATGATGTCGTTGAAAAGAATCGAAGAGAGCCTTGTCGATGCTTGACTCGGCGCAGGTTGGCAAGGTCGTGTAATCCGTTCCAGCTGTCTCCATCCATTGAGCGTATTCCGAATACTGGATCAATCCTTCCAGGTACATGTCTTGGTAGGGATTATCTGTCCGCTCTACGCCGAAGAGATCAAGCATTTAGATTTTGGCCATGTCAGAGGAATAACGATACATCCAGGTGGCCATTTCGTAAGCTCTCTTGCAAGGCGGCAACTGTGACCAGATATCGGCGCGCCAGGCCATCTTTGCATCGATAAAAGTGAGTAGCGCTGCAAACGAATCCACTGCATAGGCTGTGTTTATAAGATTAACAATTCCAGACCATGTGTCCCCAGCCAAAGAAGTTCGTTCGTCATTGCGGCAGCCGCGCAAGGCTGGAAACTTAGAAGTCGTGGCAGCACCCTCGCCCATTGCACCACTGATAGCTTCTTCCAGGCTCTGGATCCCTTTTGCACTCTGGAGTCCCTGCTCGATATAGGGATTTGCCTCGGTGGAGACACCGGCACTTTGGAGCGAGAGGCCCATGAACATCGTTTCGGATACTTGATCCATCAGCAAGCCCAATTGGAAGAGCTCAGCACAGAGCGGCAATTGGGACCACATGTTATCGCGCCAAGTGACCTGTGCTGTACCAAAGCTCAGCAGATCGTCTAAGGTATTGATGCCGGATCCCTTGTCGACCAAGGTATCAAAGCGCTCTCGCATGGAATTCGCGCTGGATAACTGCGCTACCGCACAGGTCGGCAGGCGATTCTCTTGCCCTTGAGAAACCGGTATGACAATGAAAACAATAACCAAAGTCAACAGAATAAGCTTTTTCATGTCGCGACCTCCCCGGTCTGCGCCTACTGTTCAAGACTTATCCTATCGCTCGGTAGTGAAAAAATGCAATCCGTCACGACATGGCATAGAGTAAACGTAGCGCAATGTTTTCGGCTTGTGGTCGAATACAGATGACGTGTGGTTTTGCGGCTGTCACCCCTTACGGATTGAGCTGCGTTTTGCTGGTCAAGAAGCCAGCAATGAAAGCCGTCTCGCCATTCTCCCTGCGGATTTCGTACCAGTCGTTGGAATCATCAATGACAGCTAACGCTTCGCCCGGTTGGGCAGTGGTTACAATTGCGCATGTGGTTGCAGGGCAGGCGCGGATGTTGACATAGCCGCTGGCTTTGACGTAATAGGTTTGGGTGGTCGATTTTTCGTCTTCATCGACCTGTATCAAGGGCAGGACGTCCGATTCCCAGAGGCGATTCAACCGGCAAGATGTATGTCAGGATGACCATGCAAATCAACATGAGCATGCGCATATTGGAGACCTCTCACCAAGATCATGAGACTCGATGACCAATACTAACGCAAAGCGGGTTAGTGGTGCAAAGCAGGCGCCAGGAGATTATGACAAGCGGAAACGTGGAATCACATCGCGCCCGATGGCTTCAATCGCTGCCAGAACATCGGGACCCAGCGGCGGACCGAAGCTCATGTGCCGCACGCCCATGTCTGCCAGCTTTTCGAGCCGTTTGATGAGTACCTCGGTCGTGCCGGCGATACCAATCGTTAACATTTTCGCGGTGACCATTGAGCGCGCTTTGTCGATATCACCTTTGATATGATAGGCTTGGCGTATCGGCTCGAAGTCTTGCCGCGTCAAGTCCAACTGCGCCAATATTAATGGGCTCATGGCGTGGCCATAATAGGCGATTTTGTCGGCGAGGGAAGCTTCTGCAGCGTCTTGATCCTCCGAAATCGAACACCAGATGCAAGCCGCCAGGTCGATAGCTTCGTGTGACCGTCCGGCACGAGCCAGGCCCTTTTCGACATATGGCAGAATGTTTGCAAAGTGCTCGGGCGGGAAAAGCAATGGCAAGCCACCATCGGCAATAGCGCCGATCTCTTCCAGCATCTTCGGGCTCATGGCGCCCAAATAGATCGGTACGCGCCGGCGCGATTCAAAGCGCAACCAGGCTTCTTCGGTCCAGCGCAGGACCTTGCCACTAGTTCTGGCATTCTCATTAGATGTTAACTTGTTGATGACGTTGATCGCTTCCACGACCAAGGTGCGGGGATGCCGGAATTCGAGTCCGAGCCAGTGCATGAAGTCCTCAGCGCCAGAGGATATGCCCAGGTTGAAGCGTCCGCCTGATAATTCATCCAAAGTAGCTGCGAACATGGCAATTTCCGCGGGGTGCATGGTATAAGGATTGAGGATGCAGGTTCCAATCTCGATGCGCTCCGTTGCCATCGCCACGGCGGACAATATGACCGGGGCACTGCGCAAGAGAAGGTCGTCGCTAACCCAGAACTGATCAAAGCCGGCGGATTCGGCCGCTTTAGCGTAGCTGAGGTATTCCCGAACCGGCAGATCGTTATTGAAGCGCAGGCTGAATTTCATAGCTGTCAGCCTCGAAGGCTTGGCTCGGCAAGGATAGCTTCGGCCTCCATTTCAACTAGATACTCGTCGCCAACCAGCGCGTGGATATAGAGCAATGTATTTGCCGGCCGGATGTCCGCGAAGTATTTTCCATGCATCTCCGCGACCGCTTGCCAATCGGCATCGGGCGCCAAATAGATGCGTGTGCGCACAACATCGCTGAGTTCGGCGCCGGCTTGCTGCAGCGCGCGTTCGATTTTGCGGATAACGAACTCCGTTTGCGCGCCGCTATCGCCGATGCCAACTACCTTGCTCGCGCCATCGGTGGCGGTGGTGCCAGCCACATGCACTATGTTGCCCAGCCGCACCGCGCGTGAATATCCGGCGATCGCTTCGTAAGTCGTGCCTGATGAGATATTCTGTCGTGTCATTTTGTCTCCTCCCGCTCACTTCCAGCTGCCGTAGACTAGCGACTTTTGCCCATCATGACCAGCACGACGCCGGTGATGATGACCAGCATCGCCACAATGCCGGTATTGCTGATCGGCTCCGCCAGCAGCGCCGCGCCCAGAATCACAGCGATCACCGGATTGACGTAGGCGTAACTTGTCGCCAGCGCCGGGCGCACGGTGTGTATCAGGTACATATAGGCGCTAAAACCAACTAAGGTGCCGACGACCGCCAGATAGATCAAGGTTGCTGTTGCTAGCACGGATGGAGCAGATGGAAACTCTTCGCCGCGCAAAAAACTGATCACGATCAACGCCGCCATGCCACCAATCATCTGAAACAGCACGCCCATGAATCCGGGTGGCGAGGTCAGGCGATTGCTCAAAACCGAACCCAAAGCCCAAAACATCGGACCGATCAATAATATCAAGGCGCCGAGCGGCCGCGCTTGCATGCCGCTTTCCATATTGAGGATGGCAACGCCGATGATCCCGATCACCAGCCCCAAAATCTCGATTTGTCCCGGGCGATAGCCTATGCCGAAGGCGATCGCCGTCGCCCACAGCGGCACCGCCCCAACCGCCAGCGATGTCAGCCCGCTTGCCACACCCACATCCTGCCCAAGGGCGACCATGCCGGCACCGGAAAACATCAGAGCGCCGGTGAACAAAGCATTTGCCGTCTCGCGCGGGGCGGGCAAAGCGGCACCACGCAGTCTGAGCGCGGCGAACATTATGACAATGGCAACCAACTGCCGGATCGCCGTCAGCAGGAACGGCGGATAACTCTCCAGCACGATCGCCGTACCCAGGTAAGTTGATCCCCAGATCAAATAAACCACAAACAGCGCCACGATCACCCGAATGGGAGGTAGCGGCACTTGCATTTGCGGTTTCAAAAATGTTCTATTTGTCGTCATTGACTATCGTTTCTTTTTTCTTCTTTTGACGAAATGTTCGTGCAACTTAGCCATCTATTTCAGCCAGTTGAAGCGCCAGATCTGTCACATCCTTGCCGCATCCCCATGACAAGGTGTAGCCGATGGAACCATGCCCATAGTTATGTATAACGGTGTGATCGGGGGAAAGACGCTCCACCTCGAGACGTACTTGCTCGCGTCCCGGCCGCAAGCCAACCGATTGACGCAGGAGCGGCGCATTGACCACCGATGGCTCGATTGCCGCGCAGCGGTCGATGATGTCCGCCGTCTGCAGCGGGTCAATGTTCAGGCTCCAACTGTCGTATTGGTAAATGCCGCCGATCAATATCCCATCGTCGCGCGGGAAGAGATAAGTGGCTTCGCCATCGTGCATATAACCTTCACTGATCCGCGGCGCGTCAATCAGCAGCGTCTGTCCGCGAATAGGATACACGGCAGGGTCAGAGGCGACTTCTCTCGCCCAAACGCCGGTACAATTGACCAGCAATTGGTGATCATCAGCCAGGTCAGGCAATGTCTCCACTTGCCTCACGGTCAAAGTGCCGCCATCAGCCAGAAATTGATCATGCAGATGCTTCAGATAAATTGGCGGCGCGACAATCGGCACATCCATCACGTAACCGTCGCGACAGTTCGGCGGCAGGTCCTTTTCGGGAATCCGCTCAATAAAGGGCAACTGATTCTGATACCAGGGCTCGTCAGCCGGATGTTCGAAGACCTTGCGCATCCGGCGAAAGCTCACACCGCTGTTCGCTTGCTGCGAAAGCGCCAGAAAATGTTCCAGCGTGACCTGTGCCCAGCGTCGCGCCCTGCCGTATGCGCTCATGCCGGACCAAACCGCGCCCGCTGCCATCGATGTGGTGAATTGCGGAAGGTCCCGTGTGATGATGTGCACATCAAATCCGGCACGTTGCAGGTTCACTGCCGAGCTTAAGCCGGAGACGCCACTGCCGAGTACGGTTATTCTCGACATAAACAACTTCCTATCGCTTCATAATTTGATAGCGCTACACGCAGACACCGAAGCGTGTTGTGGCTCAATCTATCCGCGGAAATTCTAGCACAAAAAATGCAACTTTCGTCGCGTGGTTACGCTTCACTGGCTAGTTCACCTGCGAATACTTGACAGAATCAAGTGGTGTGGTTAACGTTAATATATCAGATATTAGATTTCTCAGTCGGATTGGCGTCATGGTAGATACCTCGTCCCTTAGCGACCGGATCGAGTCGCAACTCAAACGCGAGATAATGTCCGGTGATCTCGCGCCCGGTCAGCGCGTTACGATCGACGAAATCGCCGAACGACTTCAAGTGAGCGCGATGCCTGTACGCGATGCCGTGCGACGGCTGGATGGTTTGGGATTTCTCAAAGTTGCCCCGCGCAGCGGTGTTTTTGTAGAGGAATTTGACCAGACACGCTTTAGGAATACGATGCAAATCCGGATCGCTCTGGAATGCCTTGCTGTCGAATTGGCTACCACCAAGATTCCGTTAGAGGAAATGGCAGACGCCAAGGGGAGGTACCAGCGAGGCGGAGAGCATTTTGAGCGCACTGGTGATTTGTCTTGTCTGGCGGAATGCGATAATCTCTTACACGATCTGATCATTAGTTACAGTGGAAATCCGCTCTTGATTGACATCAATCGGCAGCTGCAGGATCTGATCATTTGGGCACACCAAATTGTCGCAAGATATCGTCCGGGTGCGCTGATTGATGCCTTGCCGGAGCATCTGCAAATCCTGGATATATTAATCGAGCGCGATGTCGCGGCAACGCAGTCCGCGTTAAGAAGACATCTTTTGAGTACTATGGAAAGTACGCTTTGCGCATGGGATAGCAAACCGAGTTGAGGGCGAACAAAGAGCGGAAAGGAGTAATATATCGAGAAAAGCGAAGTAGCGGATTATCTGCAAGATCAGATAATCGATTGTGGCAGTACAACTTAGTCCGTTTAATGTTTAGGAGAATGAATAATGTCAAGAATAATGAAGATGAGTCGCCGGGATTTCTTGCGGGCAACGGCTGCCGGCACTGCGTTTGCGGGCACTAATCTGGTCCCGGGTATGAATCGCGTCTTTGCCCAGGACGCAAGTGAAGTCTCGATCATGTTTTGGGATGGTCCGCCGCTGATCGGCATCCGTGAGCAAGCGCTGACTCCCTTTGATGAAGCCTATCCGGATTGCAAATTGGATTTCATCAGCGTGCCCGGAGGCGGGTACAATGACAAACTTCTGACGATGCTCGCAGCTAACGTGGCGCCAGATGTTTTCATCATTCGCATCGGTCAGCTACCCGAGTTTTTGAGCAAAGATCTCTTGGTGGATCTTAAGCCGTTTATCGATGCTGACGATTACGATTTGACCCAATTCCCGGATCTCGCTATCGAAGCCTACACGCATGACGGTGGTATTTTCGGTGTCCCGGACAATGTGGCGACCATTGCGCTCTTCTACAATCAGGACATGTTTGAAGAAGCTGGCGCCATGCTGCCGACCGCCCAGTGGGACGATGAGGCCTGGACCGTAGATGACTTCTTCAGCGCCTGTGAAAAGCTGACCAAAGTGGATGCCAATGGTAGAACAACCCAATACGCTTACGACGTCAGCAGTTGGGACAAGATTTGGCAGATCTGGGTGCGAATTTTCGGCGGCCAGATTGTTGATGATCCATTCTTCCCGACCGAATGTGTGCTCAATGAAGCGCCAGCGGTGGAAGCGCTGCAATTCTACGCGGATCTGCGCTGGGAACATGGCTTCGCGCCAAGACCCGATGCCATGGCAGAACTCGGCACCGATACTCTGATGCAGACTGGTCGCCTGGCGATGTTCCAAAGTGGAAGCTGGAGCTTCCCTAATTACCGCAACGTCGACTTTAACGTCGCTTTGGGTCACTTCCCCACTGGCAAGGGCGGAAGAGCCAATTATGTCTTCTACTATCCGCTGGTCGTGCCGAAGACCACAGAGGTTCCAGCATGTGCCTGGAACATGCTTAAGTATTTCAACGGTCCGGCGATGGAAACGATCATTAGGGAAGGCGGTTTACAGGGAACAACATTTGCTGCGCAAGAACAGTGGTTCGTTACAGATCCGCTGCCACCGGCAAATAAGCAGGTCATGGTTGATGCCGCGCGGCACTTCGTCGCGCCCGACCCGGTCTTGACCAACTGGGACGCGATCACTCGGGTCATGCAGGCGGAACTGGACCTTCTGTTCATTGGCGAAGAACGTGACGCGAAGGTGATCATGGACAGGATCGTGCAAGAGGTCAACCCGATGATAGTCGAGGGGCAATGGCGCAGTTGATCTGACAGAAATGCCAAGGATGTTATCGGAGGCCTGAATCGCCCTCTGATAACATCTCTTTCCGCGACACCTGACGCGCTTTTGTGGCGCAGATGTGTGGACAAAGCAGTCTGCCAAGACGTCCACAAAGCATCGAATTATGGTCGCTTGGCAGAGGTTCTTTCAGGTAGGATACTTTACCGTAATGAACATTTCTTTACCCAGCAGGATCCTCTCCAGGGGGACTGGCAAGAGCTTCAAGTACGCTAAGGGGGAAACCCGGCTTGCCTGGGTGATGGTTTCTCCTTGGTTGATTGGATTCCTCATTTTCACTGCCTTTCCTATGGCGGCATCGTTGCTGCTGTCACTCACCGAATGGGATATCCTGACGGCGCCCAAGTTCGTCGGCTTGGAGAATTACCACAAGATGTTCTTCGTCGACAAATACGCCATGCATTCACTGAAAATCACCGTGGTTTTTTCGGCAGTATCGATCCCGCTGAATATCGTATTCGGACTGGGCATCGCCATGCTCTTAAATACGAATATTCGCGGGCTTTCGACTTTCAGAACAATTTATTATTTGCCTGCCATCTTATCCGGTGTCGCGGTTGCCCTCATGTGGCGCTGGATCTTCTCAAGCGACTTCGGTTTGATCAACGCCGCGTTAGGTGTGCTACGGATTCAAGGTCCAGCGTGGCTGGCGGACCGGGCATGGATCATACCATCTTTTGTGGTGATGCGATTGTGGAGCGTAGGTGGCGGCATGGTCATCTACCTGGCCGGCTTGCAATCCATCCCGACAGATTTGTACGAAGCGGCGGAAATAGATGGTGCGAACTGGTGGAAACGCATTCGTCATATTACCTTGCCGATGTTAAGCCCAACGATCTTCTTCCAACTGATCATCGGCATTATATTCTCCATGCAGATTTTCACTGAAGCCTTCATCATGACCAACGGCGGACCAGCAAACGCGTCACTGTTTTTTATCCTCTATCTATATCGGAAGGCATTCCAGGATTTTCAGATGGGTTATGCCTCTGCCTTGGCATGGCTGCTATTTGTTGTGATCCTGGCGTTTACGCTTATCCTCTTTCGCACGGCAAAATACTGGGTGTACTACGAAGGCGAAACCGAAGGGGCCTAGGTGATGATGGGACGCTTTTTTGTGGGTCTGAACATTCGCAATGCAATCGGCAAGACTGTCGTTTATGCGTTGTTGGGCTCGGGCTCGATTATCATCCTGATGCCCTTTGCCTGGATGATCTCTACATCGTTGAAAGATTTGTCGCATGTCTTCAACTACCCTCCGGAATTCATCCCCGATCCCATCTTGTGGAGCAACTACCCGAAGGCATTAACCAAGTTGCCATTTGATCTATATCTGGTCAATACGCTCGTAATCGTAGGCGCGACATTGTTAGGGGAATTAGGTGTTTCTGCCGTTGTCGCTTATGCCTTTTCGCGTTTGCGTTGGCGTGGCAGGGACGCCTTGTTCATCGTCGTTTTGGCGACAATGATGCTACCGCGGCAGGTGACACTGATTCCCGATTTTCTGATCTTCCGCTTCTTTGGCATGTACGATACTTATTGGCCTCTGGTCATCCCGTCCTGGTTTGGCAATCCTTTCTACATTTTTTTGATTCGGCAGTTTTTCATGACGATTTCTCGCGAGTTGGACGAAGCGGCGTTGCTGGACGGGTGCTCTAAATTTGGCGTTTTCTGGCGCATTACCCTGCCGCTGTCGATTCCTGTGCTGGCGGCTGTGGCGATCTTCTCCTTCCAATACCATTGGAACGACTTCTTCCGGCCGCTGATCTTCCTTTCGGATACTGACAAAGCTACACTAGCGCTCGGCTTACGCTTTTTCCAAGGGACCTATGGTACCGAATGGAATTCCTTGATGGCGGCTTCGCTGGTAGTCATGATGCCGTTGATCATCGTATTCTTCTTTGCCCAACGCATCTTCATCCAGGGCGTGGTATTCACTGGCTACAAATAGTTTAAGCAAATCACGTATTTCATAATTCATCACAAAGGATACGAACAGCTTATGCAAAACAGATCCCGCTATCAGAAATTGTTCCCCCTCGCATTCGACGCGGTCAGCTGGACCGACGGATTCTGGGGCAAGTTGTTCCAATTGTGCCGGCAGTCGGTGCTGCCGAGCATGCGCAAGGCGCTCGACGAGCCGGACAACGGCGCCGTATTCAGCAATTTTTCCATAGCGGCCGGCTTGCAGGAAGGTGAACGCAAAGGCACAATGTGGAGCGATGGCGACTGTTACAAATATATGGAAGCCATGTCGCACGTCTATGGCGCAACTAAAGAGCGGAAGATTCTCGCCGAACTGGACGAGCTCATTGAGCTCGTCGGCCAAGCGCAACAAGACGATGGTTATCTGAGCACGCCGATGCAATTGCGCGATGACAAAGAATACTGGACCAACCTGCACGATCACGAGCTTTATAATATGGGGCATCTGCTAACCGCGGCATCGGTGCATCATCAGATCACTGGCCAAAACAATTTCTTGCAAATCGCCATCAACCTGGCTGACTATCTATACGATGTCTTTCAACCCAGGCCGCCGGAATTGGCGCATTTTGGTTTCAATCCCTCCAATACTATGGGGGCGATTGACCTGTACCGCGTGACCGGCAATGAAAAGTATTTGGAGTTGGCGAAGACCTTTGTCGATTTGCGCGGCTCGCAACCCGGCGGGAAGGATTTGAACCAGTCGCTTTTGCCGGTACGTGAAGAGACGAGAGCAGTTGGGCACGCTGTCACGGCGGGATACCTATATTGCGGAGCAACGGATGTTTATGCGGAAACCGGCGATGAAGAGCTATTGGCTGGATTGAGCCGCATTTGGGATAATGCCGTGTTGAGCAAGATGTACATCACCGGTGGCACCTCGGCACAGCATCACGGCGCATCGCATCGGCCGGAATACGGCGGTCGAGCCGGACAAGTACACGAGGCGTTCGGCTACGAATATCAACTGCCCAACGCAACTGCCTATAACGAGACCTGCGCCAATATAGCGCATGCCATGTGGAATTGGCGCCTGCTCAATCTGTCCGGCGATGCCAAATATGCAGATGTCGTCGAACTGGTTTTGTACAACAGTATGCTCTCGTCGATGAGCCTCGATGGCATCACCTTTTGTTATACCAATCCCTTGCGCTGGTATGGGCAAGAACATCCGCTGCTCAGCCAGGATTCATATGAGCGCTGGTTCATCTCCAGATGCTATTGCTGCCCCACGAATACAGCGCGCACTATTGCCCTGCTGCACAACTGGGTTTACAGCCAATCTGATGAAGGATTGTGGATACATCTTTACAGCAGCAACAGCATGAAGACGAGCTTGGAAGATGGGTCGAGCTTTGCGCTTAGCCAGCAGACCGATTATCCCTGGGACGAAACGGCAAGTATCACCATTGACGAGGCCAGTGGTCAAACCATCGGCTTGATGCTGCGCATCCCGGGCTGGGCAACAGACGCCAAGTTGACGATCAATGGCGAAGCGAGCGACCTGCCACTAACAGCAGGCAGCTACATCGAGATCAAACGCTCCTGGCAGACTGGCGACACGCTCGTATTGACATTGCCGATGAGGCCGCGCTTGATGAAGGCGCATCCCAAAGCGGAAGAAATCCGCAATCATGTCGCGGTCATGAGAGGCCCGCTGGTGTATTGCCTGGAAGGCGTCGATTTGCCGGACGATGTGTCCATTCTCGAGGTATACGCGCCAGATGATATGCAATTGATCGACAGCATGCAAGAAAATCTTCTGGGAGGTGTAAGAGTGATCAAGGGCAAGGCGCGGCGGATCGTCGAAGCGGTTGCTGCGCCGGCGCTCTACCTGGAAGCTGGAAATGAAGAAGAAGAAGAGCTTGAAATCACCCTGGTGCCCTATTACGCCTGGAACAACCGCGGTATCTCGGAAATGACGGTCTGGCTCCCACGCAGATACTGAACCCAGCAAGATGCCCTGCCACCGCCAAAGTCAATTTGTCACGTGTCGTATCAGTAATACCTTGACACAACTGCAGCCAAAATATTAGCAGCGTTTTGAAATTGCGTCGAGCTGTTTGTCTTGCCGATTGCAGGCGGAATTGTCAGCGCTATTGCGCACAAGCCAATTGGATTAAGGGTTTCATAAGGCCCCGAATATCGCTATGGTAGGTTTGCGTCGCCGCATGAATCGCGGAAGTTCGCTTACTCAATCCGACATTTTTGGAAACTGTGGTGCAGAAAGTCAAAAAAAGAAAACGCACTCCTCTGTTCGTCCTCGCCAAAAGCCAAACAACCAACAGTTCGCTCTGGCGCAGCCTCTTGTTTCTAAAGAGATACCGCAAGATCGCCCTTGGTGTCTATCTATTGGCATTGGTAGTCAATTCCCTGACGATTGTCATTCCGCAAACGATCCGCTGGATCATCGACGCCGGCATAATTCAACAAGAAATGTCGATACTGCTAGGGTCCCTCTTGGGTTTGATTGGGTTGACGACCGTCAAATGCCTGGTCGATTTCGTTCTCGGCCGCTGGACCGAAGTTGCATCGCAAGGTGTGGCTTACGATATCCGCAATGCCATCTATGACAAGTTATCCTCGCTATCTTTTTCATACCATGATCAAGCACAAACCGGACAGCTGCTGGCACGCTCTATATCAGATGTCGAGCTAATTCGCTTCCTGACCGGCCGGTCCATCGTGCGCCTTTTTCAGCATACGAGCTTGATGTTGTTCACGTTACTGGCGCTGCTGGTGATGAACGTGCAATTGGCGCTTTTGTCGATGCTATTAATGCCGCTGCTCGCCTATGTTGCCTTTCGCTTTGGGCGCATCTTTCGTCCGCTTTCGCTTGAACTGCAGCACCAATTGGCGGAGATGACGACGGTGCTGGAACAGAACCTGCGCGGCGCCAAAATCGTCAAAGCCTTCGCCCAGGAAGATGCCGAGATCAAGCGCTTCGATCATCAGAATCGCCTTTGGTTCGGCCTGGCGCAAAAGCAGGTCATCGCCCGGACGCAACATGTTCCCTTGCTCGATTTCATCGCTAGTTTGAGCACTGTCGTCATTATCTGGCTGGGCGGCAGGCTGGTTATCGAAAACTCGCTGACGCTTGGCGAACTCGTCGCCTTCACCACTTACCTCAGCCAATTGATAGCGCCGGTTCGCCGCCTCGGTGTCATTATCCCGACTGTGGCCATGGCATCGGCAGCCGGCGAACGGATCTTTTCCATATTGGACGCTGAATCCGAGGTCATCGATGCGCAAGATGCGAAGGAACTGCCGCCGATAGAGGGGCAGGTGCGCTTCGAAAATGTTTCGTTCTCTTACTTCAATCAACGTCTGATTTTGGACAAGCTCAATTTCGAGGCGCAGGTTGGCGAAGTGGTGGCGCTGCTAGGAGCGACCGGTTCCGGCAAATCAACGATCATCAACCTTATTCCGCGCTTCTATGACGTGACCGGTGGTCGCGTCCGTGTCGATGGCATTGATATTCGCGATGTAACGCTGAACTCGCTGCGTGATCAGATCGGCATCGTATTGCAAGAGACTATCTTATTCGCCGCAAGCATCCGCGAAAATATTGCCTTTGGCATGAATGGTGTCGGCGAAGACGAAGTGGTCGAAGCGGCACGGGCGGCTCAAGCCCACGACTTTATCATGGAAATGCCAGAAGGATACGAGACAAAAGTAGGGGAACGTGGCGCTACTTTGTCCGGCGGTCAAAAGCAGCGCATTGCCATTGCGCGCGCCCTGCTAAAGGACCCGAGAATCTTGCTACTCGATGATGCCACTTCAAGTGTCGATACCGAAACGGAACGGTTGATTCAAGTTGCCATGGAACGGCTGATGCAAGGGCGCACCTCCTTCATCATCGCGCAGCGCTTAAGCACGGTGCGAATGGCGGACAAGGTCATGGTACTGCAAGACGGGCGGGTTGCCGCGGCAGGAACCCACGACGAGCTATTGCAGAAATCAGGGTTATATGCCGAGATCTATTATCGCAATTTACGCGAATGAGGCGGGAAGTCAGATAGTATGGGATTTTCTATAGGCACGAGTGGCGTTCGTTCGGGCGGTCCGCGCGGTACATTGGAGCAATATGCCGAAAAGGTCGAGGGGCGCTCTTTCAACCCGCGCGTATTATGGTATCTGCTGGTGTTCGTCCGGCCCTATGGCTGGAAAATGCTGGGCGCCTTTATTTCCATGCTTGCCGCAACTGCCTTGACGCTCGTCACTCCCATCCTCGTTGCCAAAGCAATCGACGGACCTATCGCAAACGGAAATATCAATGCACTCAACGAGATCGTACTGGTCATGCTGCTTGCCTTATTTAGCCTCTACCTGGCGACGATGGCGCAGCGATTCTTGCTCAGCTGGGTCGGGCAGAAGGTTTTGGCAGATCTACGCTCCGAACTTTTCCGACACCTGCAAGACTTACCCCTGGCCTATCACGACAGCCACATCATCGGCGTGACCATCTCGCGCGTTATCAGTGATGTCGGTGTAATCAATCAACTGCTTTCGCAAGGGTTGATCACCCTGACCGGCGATAGCCTCATGCTGGCGGGAATCATCCTGGTCATGCTATCGCTGAACGCGCAACTGGCGCTGGTGACTTTCGCCATCATCCCGCTCATCGTCCTCGTAACGGCGCTCTTCGCCCACCGTGCCAAAAGCGCCTTCCGCAAAACGCGCGCGCGTAACGCCCGCCTTATCGGTGATCTAGCGGAGAATTTGAGTGGCATCCGTGTGATTCAGGCTTTTGCCAACGAAGGCGTCACCTCGGTCAAGTTCGACGAGGTCAATCAAGCCAATCGCGATGCACATATTGAAGCCATGTCGCTTTCGTTCGTCTTTCTGCCGACTGTGGAGTTTTTGGGCATGGTTGCAACCGGCATTGTTTTGTTTTTTGGCGCGGTGAGCGTGACACAAGGGACCTTGACCTTGGGCACGGTGATTGCATTTCTGGCATATGTCAATCGCTTCTTCCTGCCCGTACAAGAGCTCAGCCAACTTTATGCTACGATGCAAACAGCCATGGCAGGAGGAGAACGCGTTATCAATCTGCTCAATACCGAGCCCGATATTCGCGACAAGCCGAATGCACTGAAGATGCCGCCGATAGAGGGGCGCATTCAATTTTGTGATGTCATTTTCGGCTATCGCGAAAACTTGCCCGTACTGCGCGGCATCAACCTGGATTTTCCACCCGGCACCATGGTAGCGCTGGTGGGACCGACAGGTGCCGGTAAGACCTCAATCGCCAACCTGATAGCGCGCTTCTATGATGTCGATCAAGGCGCGGTGCTGATCGACGGCATTGATATTCGCGATGTCCAACAGCGATCAATGCGGCAGCAGATGGGCTTGGTTGCACAAGATCCGTTTATCTTTTCTGGCAGCATCGCCGATAATATCCGCTTCGGCCATCCCGGGGCAAGCATGGCGGAGGTGGCCGAAGCCGGCAATCTCGCTAACGCCGATGCCTTCGTACGAGATTTGCCAGATGGCTACGAAACTGAAATCCTCGAAAATGGCGCAAACCTGTCTATTGGGCAGCGTCAACTGATTTCCATCGCCCGCGCTATATTGGCGGACCCGCGTATTCTGATCATGGACGAAGCGACATCGAGCGTCGATATGGTCACCGAAGCGCTCATCCAGGACGCGCTGCAAAAGCTCTTGGCAGAGCGAAGTTCGAT
This sequence comes from Phototrophicaceae bacterium, assembly GCA_965262335.1. GTDB lineage: Bacteria > Chloroflexota > Anaerolineae > Aggregatilineales > Phototrophicaceae > UBA6055. Next base: position 128,095 of record OZ253529.1, on the reverse strand, counting down.
CGTCATCGCGCATCGGCTAAGCACAATCGTCAACGCCGATGTGATCTGTGTGGTAGACGGCGGCAAGATCTGTGAGATGGGCAGTCACGCCGAATTGCTGGCACAGCGAGGGTTGTACTTCCAGCTTTACGAGCGTCAGTTTGTGGAGATGACCGGCACTGTTTAGGTTGCCATTCTACGTTTTAGCCACAGCCATTTTACGGCCGCGTAGGGCGCGTAGACACAGCCATTCGACTCTGAACTTCGGCAGCGAAAAGGTCGCCCGCGCTCACACCAACAAACAAGCCATCAGCTCGTGTGAGCACAACGGTTTGTAATAGAGAGTTTTACCCCAGCTCAATTCGCGGGTTGAGCGCTGCATAGGCCATATCAGCGAACAAGTTGGCGAAGAGGATGATGGTCACCGTGACCATGACGATCGCCTGCACCAGAGGCAAGTCGCGCCGTTCGATTGCAGCAATCAATAAACTGCCCAAGCCTGGGAAGCCAAAAACAAACTCGATCACCACCAAGCCACTGATCAGCCAGGTGATGCTAATTGCGATAACAGTGACTGTCGGTAACAGGGCATTGCGAAGCACGTGGCGCAAGATAACGCTGCGATAGGCTATGCCTTTTAGCACAGCCGTGCGCACATAATCTCGCTTCAGTTCTTCAATGATGCCGGCACGCACCAGGCGGGAAATGTATGCCAGCATTACCAAAGTCGCCGCGAAGGCCGGCAGCCATAGCGCGGGCAACATCTCAGCGAATGATGCGTTCGCCGGCACGGCAGAACTCGCGGGGAACCACCAGCCCCAAGCCTCCGCAAGCGCGCTCTTGCCCCAGCGCAACGCCACTATATTGATCAAGAACAGACCGGTAACGAATTCTGGCAAGCTAACCACCGATAGTGTCAGCAAGGATATAATAATGTCCGGCAATTTGTTCTCGCTTAGCCCGGCGATGATGCCCAACGTCAGCGATATTGGCACCGATAGCAAGAACGCGACCAGCGCCAGGCGCCCGGAATTGACACTGCGTTCTATAATCAGTTCGCGATTATCGGCACCCCGAAAGGCAATTGTCTTGCCCCATTCGCCGCGCAGGAAATCGCCGAGCCAAGTCAGATATTGCTCTGGCAAGGGCGCATTTAAGCCCAGTTCGTCGCGAATCTCGGCGATTTGATCGGCAGTTGCTTCGCGTCCGCCTGCGATCACTCGCGCCGGATCGCCCGGCAGCACGCGAAGCAAGAAAAAGATCATAAGCGAGCTCAAAATATAGGTGAACAAAAAGAACAAGAAGCGCCTGCGCAAGAATCTCAGCATGATGGCGAGTCCGTTTGGCCAGATGCGGAAGGTTGAGATTGCAGCGCCATTAGCTCGTCCAGCGGGATATGGCAGCGGATCAAATGACCCGCAGCCGCTTCGCGCCAGGGTGGCGGCTCCTGCTCGCAAATGGCGCCGATTTTGCGTGGACAGCGAGTATGAAAGCGGCAGCCGCTGGGCAGATGCTGCGCGCTGGGCAGATTGTCGCTGAGGAGTAGACGTTCGGCTTTGTGGTGCGGGTCCGCTACCGGGATAGCAGAGACCAGGGCTTCGGTATAGGGATGGAAAGGTGGATGAAACAGGTCCGTCCCAGCACCCACCTCGAATAGTTGTCCCAGATACATCACGGCGATAGTATCCGCCAGGTAACCTACCGCCGCCAGATCATGCGAGATGAACAAATAAGCGGTGCCGTTTTTTTCTTGCAACTGCACCAGCAAGTTCAAAACGGCCGATTGCACCGAGACATCCAAAGCAGAGACCGGCTCGTCACAGATAATCAGGTCCGGCTCCGAGGCGAAGGCACGCGCGATGGCCACGCGCTGCTTTTCTCCGCCACTCAACTCATTGGGAAAGCGATTGGCAAAATCTTCGCGCAAATTGACCTGCCCTAGCAACTGCAAAACCTCGGCATCTGCCTCCGCCGGGCTCATGCCGCGCAGTTTGATCAATGGTCGCCGGATCGCTTGCATTACAGTCAGATAAGGATTCAACGAATTCTGGGGATTCTGGAAGACCATTTGCAGTTTGGAAAGCACATCAGGGCTGCGTTCACGGACACTGTTGCGAATATCCATGCCTAGCAACTCCAGCTTTCCGCCGCTGCGTTCTTGCAAACCGATGACTACGCGCGCCAACGTCGTCTTGCCACTGCCACTCTCGCCGACCAGACCCAAAGTCTGACCGGCTTGCATGGTGAGATCGACACCATCCACTGCGCGGATCGGCGCCGGATCTTTGCCGCGCAGCAGATCCTGCACGCTGGCCGCCACCGAAAAGTGTTTGGTCAAGCCCGTAGCGCGCATCAAAGTCGCGGCGTTATCGCGCTCCTGATGCGGTGTCGTCCTAAAGATCTTTTCCTCAAGCGTCAAATCGCCTGATTCTATCTCTTTCCAACGTATGCAGCGCACCGCTCGTCCATCTGGCAGCCTTTCCAAGGGGGGCTTGCTATTGCGGCAGGTGTCAAGGACAAAGGCGCAGCGATCGGCAAAAGCGCAGCCGGTCGCAAGCTCGGTCAGGGCCGGTGGATTGCCGTCGACCGTTTGAAGCATTGCCTCGCGTTTGTTTTGGCCCGGCTTGGGCAAGCTATTCAGCAAACCAATGGTGTAAGGATGAAAAGGCCGCTGATAGAGATCGTCGACGCTGGCATCTTCCATAATCTCGCCGGCATACAACACCAGCACACGCTCGCAGAGTTGTGCCACCACACCCAGATTGTGAGTGATATAAATCACACCGGTATCGCGCTCGGCAATGAGCTTGCGGATCAGATCGAGGATAACGGCTTCGGTTGTCACATCCAGGCCAGTAGTCGGCTCATCCAATATCAACAGTTCGGGATTGCTGACCAAGGCCATGGCGATCATCACGCGCTGCTGCATGCCCCCGCTCAATTCGTGCGGGTAACGTTCCGCGACCTTGTCCGGATCAACCAAATTGACATCGTGGAACATCTGCAACATGGCACTGTGGGCGACACCAGCATCGATATCCGTCGCAATTTGCAGGGCTTCGATGACTTGAGGCCCGATCTTGATCGACGGGTTTAGCGCAGCGCCGGCATTCTGCGGCACCAGCTTGATGCGCTTCGCCCATATCGGCCGCATGTCGGCGGCGTGTTTGCTTAACAGGTCCTCGCCAGCGAAATCAAGTTTACTGCCGTTTTCCACCCGGCCATTGGCGCTAAGGTAGCGCATCATTGCCAGGGCCAGCGTGGATTTGCCGGAGCCGGATTCCCCGACCAGCCCGTAGATTTGCCCAGATTTCAACTGCAGGCAGAAGTCGCGCACAGCCGGTATCCAGCTTTTCCCCAGCTGATAACTGACTGTCAAGTTGTCAATATCCAGCAGGTATTCGCTCGCTGATGCCATCACTAGCTGCCTTTTTGCACCACTCGCCGCAGGCCATCGGACATCAAGTTGACGGCTATAACAAGTATGGCGATCGCCAATGCCGGGAATTCCAGCGCCCAAGGTGTCAGGTAATAATAGCCGCCGCGGTTCTCGTTGACCATCAACCCCCAATCGGGCGAGGGGGGGCGCGCGCCGAAACCCAGGAAACCCAGCGAAGCAACCAAAAATATGGCATAAGAAAAGCGCAAGGATGCCTCTACCACCAGCGCCGGTATCACTGAGGGCAGAATCTCGCGGAAGAGGATATACAAAGTCGGTTCGCCGCTTATCTCGGCCGCCTCCACAAACTCGCGCGTTTTAATGTCCAGCGTAGTGCTGCGGGCCACGCGCGCAACAATCGGCACATACAGAACCGCGATGACAAACAGGACGATGTTGTTGGACAAATCCGCCTGCCAACTGCCGATCTCGAAATCAAGATTGCGGACAATGCCGACCAAGACCAGAGCCAGTAGCAGTGCCGGGATCGCCAGCAGCGCATCAATTACTCGGCCCAAAAGCTCGTCGAACCAACCGCCGCGGTAGCCCATAAGCAGACCAAGCGCTGAGCCGAATACGACGCTGACGAGCGTACCCAGGCCGGCGTTGCGGAAAATGCTGCCGGTGCCGAGGATCACCCTGCTGTAAACATCGCGTCCCAGCCGATCCGTGCCAAAGGGATGCTCGCCTAATTGCAGCCTAGCAAGATCAAGCGTAGGCGCGACACGGACCTCATGCTTTTGGTCATTGGGATTGGGATATGGGGCGAGTTGTGAGCCAAATAATGCCAGGAAAAAGAAAAACAAGACCAGTACAGTGCCCAACGCGGAAGTCGGCTGGCGGATTAGTGCCTTGGTGAAGCGCAGGAAGGCAGTGAGGCGACGTCGGGCCGGGTTTGCGTACATTGATTATCTTCTCAAGTTTCAGCCGCGAATCCCTCCCAATATGAGGGAGGGACTGATTACGATTTGCGTTCCAAGCGAATTGGAAAAGCACTAGCCAACGGTTGCGTTGTTGAAGTTGGTACGGCCAGAGAAGGGATGCAGCGCCACGCCGCCAATATGGCTCGCGGCAACCATGAATTGCGCGAAGAAGTAGGGCACAACCACCGGGCCTTCATCCAGCAGGATTTGCTGGATTTCTTTGTACGCGGCGGTTCGCTGCTCTTGATCAAGAGACGACCGTGCGATTTCGATCAGTTCATCGACACGCGCATTGCTGTAATGGGATTCGTTCCAAGGCGCTTCCGAATGATAAGCGAGGTCCAGATAAAGCTGTGCCACCGGGCGCGCGCCCCAGCTAGTCACACCCAGATCCACCTCCATCCAGTCTTCCACCCAGTAGGTGTTTTCGTCTTCTAACTGCACTTCGACGCGGATGCCGGCTTCTTCCCACTGGGCGGCCAAGATCTGCGCCAAATCGGGGAAGTTGCCGCTATTGGGCACATGCAATGTCATGTCCAATCCATCGGGATAACCCGCCTCTGCCAGCAAGGCAGCTGCGGCTTGTGGATCGCGGGCAGGTACTTCGGCCTCTGACAGAAAATATTGGCCAAATGAGGGACCAATCGGCGAATCCTTGCCGACAGCGCCGTAACCCAATTGCACACGCTCCCAGATCGCCTGACGGTCAGTTGCGAGCTTGAATGCTTGACGTACACGTACATCACTGCCTGGTTCGCGATCGGATCTGATGCGCGCCAGGTGATGCCCACTCGTCGGGATATCCGTGGTGTTGAAGTTGACGTCACTGTTGAAACCGAGGAAGCTCGAGTTGTCCAAGCGCATGATTACATCGGCGGTGCCGCCTTGTACAGCAGTGATACCAGCCTGCTGGTCATCAAAATAGATGCACTCCAGGCGGTCGATGCTTGGCGCCCCACCCCAATAATTGGCATTGGCACGCAATATCGCGCGATCACCCGGGATCATCTCTTCAAGCACAAACGGGCCGGAGCCGTTAAACGCTTCACCGATGTTCTCCGCGCCAGCTTTGAGAATGACAAATTTGTTGTCAGTGAGGTTGTAGAGGAAGTCCGGAGCGGGTGCACTGAGCGTGAAGACCACACTGTTGCCTTCGCCAGCCGTCACCGTCTCGACCGACGACAATAAGTTGGCGACGGTACCTTCCGCTTCCTGCTGCCACTGAATAGTCCATAATACATCATCAACGGTGACAGCACTGCCATCGTGGAAGGTGGCGTCTTCGCGTATATTCAGCGTATAGACCAAGCCATCATCGCTGAGCTGCCATGACGAGGCGAGCCGGGGGACCAGATTGGCAGCGGTATCGGTATCGATCAGATAATCGTAGACTGCGTTCAAGACTGCGATTTCACTGTCGCCGGAAGCCGAGCGCGGGTCGAATGTGGCCGGCGTCAGAAAGGCGATACGCAGGGTGCTGCCATCTTGAGCGTTAGCGATATTGGCGAGCGGCGCAAGTTGGAGGGCTACCGTGCCGACGGCAGTAGCGCTTCCGGCTGCAAATACTTGAAGGAAATCGCGACGGGATAGGTTACTTTCGGGGGACTGCGTTTTGTTATTCACGATGGGATATATCCTTTTGCTCGTATACGGAATACATAACGAAGGCAATGGCAGGATGGTTATCCCGTGTAGAAACCCGGTCGCGAGCGAAGCGTAGGCCGATGCCCTAATTGCGCGGTGGCGCTAAGGGGCGTTCACTGCGCCGACGGATTAAATCACGAGTTGTGGCCATTAGCCCTTCCCTTCGACAAACCTGACAACCATATGGCCGCCAAGCAGAGCCGCATTATCGCATGCGACAGCGATCATTGGCAGGCCTAATCCTTACTTCGCCGCTCTTTTCTAGTGAATCGTTTCCATGGTCAACATCTTTAGTCTGTCCCCGATGCGATCAGCCGATGGTAGCCGTGTGAAAATTGGTACGCCCGGAGAAGGGATGAAACTCCACACCGGAAACGTGACTCGCCATCACCATGAATGACGCGTAGAAATAGGGCACGATAATGGGTCCCTCGTCAAGGAACAGTCGCTGAATCTCTTTATAGGCGGCGGTGCGCGCTTCTTCATCGAGGGCGGAACGCGCGAAATCGATCAGATCATCGAGTCGCTGATCCTGCCAATGCGATTCGTTCCAGGTCGCATCAGATCGATAGGCGAGGTCGAGGTAGATCTGCGGCACAACTCTGTCGCCCCACCAGGTAACGCCCAAATCCACTTCCAGCCACTTCTGTACCCAGTAATTGTTCTCTTCTTCCAACTCAATCACAACACGAATCCCGGCCTCCTCCCATTGAGCGGCCAGCGTCTGCGCCAGATCCGGCATTCCACCGCTGTTGGGCACATGCAAGAGCATATCCAGTCCGTCGGGATAACCCGCCTCCGCCAGAAGGGCAGCCGCAGCAGCCGGATCGCGCGCAGGAGGCTGCACATCGTCAAGGAAATACTGGGCGAAGGACGGCCCGATGGGGGAATCTTTGCCGACCGCGCCGAAGCCCAACTGCACCCGCTCCCAGACAGCGTTGCGGTCGGTCGCCAGTTTGAAGGCTTTGCGTACTCGTATATCATCTCCTGGGGGACGATCGGCGCGAATCCGCGTCATGTGATGGGCGTTGGTAGGAATGTCGAGCGTGTTAAAGCGAATATCCCCGGTGAAGTTGAGAAAGCTGAAGTTATCGAGCCTAAGGATTCCATCCGCTGTGCCACCCTGGACGGCGGCGATGGCCGCTTGCTGGTCATCGAAGAATATAAACTCGAGCCAGTCAATCGCCGGCGCGCCGCGCCAGTAGTTCTCATTGGCTTTCATGACCGCGCGGTCGCCCGGGATCAGCTCTTCCATGATGAAGGGACCGGTGCCATTGAATACTTCGCCGGTGTTTTGCGCACCCGCTTTGAGTATGACGATTTTGTATTCTGTCAGTCGATAGAGAAAATCAGGGTCGGGCGCATTGATATTGAAAATTACTGTATGATCGCCGCTGGCCTCAACCGATTCGATTGCAGCCAATACGTCCGCGATCGTGCCACCCGCATCAAGCTGCCATTGGATAGTCCATACCACATCGCGCGCGGTCAGCGGACTCCCGTCATGAAAGACTGCGTTCTCTACCAGTTGAAGCGTATACTGCTTGCCATCTTCTGTCCGCTCCCAGGATGACGCCAGGCAGGGAACCAAATTCGAAGAGGCATCGGTTTCAAACAGGTAGTCGTAAAGCGCATTCAAGACGGCGATTTCACTCATCCCGGATACGGAGCGCGGGTCAAGCTGCGCGGGCGTAAGCCAAGCGATCCGCAGTGTGCCACCGCTTGCGCCGGCCAGGTTCATCTGTGGTGCGCGGTCAAGTGCTATCGTGCCTACTGCACCTGCCATACCGGCCGCGAATACCTGTAATACCTCGCGTCGGGACAGGTCTAGCGCTCTATTCGGTGAGTTGTGCTTGTTCATAAAGAACCTCCATATCTTGCTCTGCCGGTCTGCAGCAATAATGCCAGGATTACTTGGTTATCGCTTGCCTTACTTTATCTTATATCACAAATGCAGAATACTGAAAACCTGCTGGCGAATCGTGCACATTCCCATTCCTTGCAACCGCACCTGGCCGAAAACACATTTGCCATCGGGCTGGGCGTCCGCCATTTTTTGACTTCAAGTTCCGAATTAGCTATCCTCGTCGCAAGTCGCTACCACTAATTTGGAAGTGAATTGATTCCTGAATCCTTAGTCATGCGCACAAGCTTGACACAATGTCCGAGAAATCGGGCGAGCTATCGATGTCTAATCCACCGGTAATCGCCGCGGTCGGCAGTACCAGGATCGCATCCGAACACCGCGGCTGCAATATCCGAGATCTAATGGCAGAAGCCGTATTGGATTGCCTGCGCGATGCCGGTATGGATGATTTGTCGGCTGTTGAGCAAGGCTTGTGCAGCTATGAAAGTGACCACTTCAACTTGCAGATGACGCTCGGCGCTATCCTTCACGACACCATCGGCATGATCCCCAAACCAAATGTGCGCATCGAAGGCGGAGGCGCCACCGGTGCCTTGGCATTGCGCACCGCTTGGGCATATATACAGAGTGGGTTGTGCGATTCGCTACTGGTGTACGGCTGCGAGAAAAACGGCCGCGGTGTTTCTTCGCGCACGGCGAATCAATTGTTTGCCCTTTCGGCCGATGTTGATTGGGAAATGATGATCGGTGGGACCTATACCGGCTTTTATGCGGCGATGATGCGCGCGCATATGGCAAGGTACGGTACGCGCGAGGAGCAATTCGCCCATGTTGCAGTCCGCAACCGCCGCAACGCCCGTTTCAATCCGATCGCGCAGAAGCCGATGGATATTAGCATCGACGATGTGATGAATTCGCGGCCAGTGGCAGAACCCTACAAACTCTTCGATTGCAGCTTGCTCAGTGATGGCGCCGCCTGTATTTTGTTGGCGACTGAAAACTGGGCGCGGGAACATTGCCCGAGCTTTTCCTTGCGACCGCCGGTTTACTTCGTGGCTAGCGGCTGTGGCAGCGACACCATGCGTCTTGGCGATCGCTATCCCGAAATCACCAATTTCCGCGCCAAACAGGAAGCTGCAAAGCAAGCCTATGCCATGGCGGATATCAGCGATCCGCTGGCACACATAGATGTCGCTGAACTTTATGACAGTTACAGCGGCGTAGAGATTCAGGCGGTGGAAGATTTGGGATTTGTGGCGCCGGGTCAAGGTGGCTCGACAGTTGCTGACGGCACGTTCGACCACGATGGCGTGCTGCCAGTCAATACCAGCGGCGGACTGTTGGGGCGCGGAGCGCCAGTCGGCGCGACAGGCATCTTGCAGGCCATTGAAGTGGCGCAGCAATTGTGGGGCGTGGCGGATGAAAGGCGACAAGTGGTGAATGCGCGACGCGGTTTGACGGATACTCACGCTGGCATCGCGAGCATCAGCGTAGTGAATATCTTTGAGCGCCGGGATTAGCCCGCTCGACGGGTGTGAGCAGGAATACCCCCTATTACGAAGTATAACAAATAAGCTTGCTTGATCTGGGTCGGAGAGTTGAGAAAAATAGCATGTCGGACAAGTTCGCCAACAAAATAGATATTGAGACGCTTGCCGACTCAAGCGAAGAAGATATTTGGGCGCAGTTCCGGCAAGTGGAACGCATCTCGCTTGAATTGACCCAATCTTACAAATACAGCCTGGGCAAGTATTCACGCTTTTTCATCGAGTTGGAAAAGGGTCGACTGATGGCGACAAACTGCGCAAGCTGTGGCAAGGTTTATGCGCCGCCGCGGCCGCTTTGCCCGAATTGCCTGACTGTCACTGACTGGATAGAATTATCTGGCGAAGGCACGGTCAAGACATATTCAGCCTTGCACTTCTCGCCGGGCAGCAACGAAGATGTCCTGGCACTGGCAACACCCTATGTTCTGGCATACGTTCTGCTGGATGGCGCAGATACGCTGCTTCCTCACCTGCTCAAGGCACCGCCCGACAAGGTGCAAATCGGCATGCGGGTACGCGTCGAATACAGTGTTGACCCCGTGCATCATCCTATTCATCTGATGTATTTTGTAGCGAGCGAGAGGTAAGCCAAATGACGGCACGCAAACAGAAGTTGGTTAACCAACCGGAGCATCTCATAAGCGAAATGCTGGAGGGCTTCTGTGCCGCCTATAGCGACATAGTAAGTCTGAGCGACGGTGGTTTGGTCTTGCGCGCGAATCCCAAAACAAGGGGCAAGGTCGCTTTGGTGATTGGCAATGGCAGCGGGCACGAACCGGCCATGATCGGCTGGATCGGGGAGGGCTTGTTCGATGTCAATATTGCCGGCGAGATCTTTACCGCACCCGGCCCGGAGCGTATTGTCGATGGTATTCGCGCGGCCGATGCTGGCGGCGGCGTATTGATCTGCGTCTCGCACCATGCCGGAGATCTGATGAATGCTGAACTGGCATTGGAGCTCTGTGAGGCGGAAGGCATATCAAATGTCGATATGGTCGTACTCTATGACGATATCTCTAGCGCACCCAAAGGCCGCGAGCCGGAACGACGGGGAACAGCCGGACTGTTCTTTGTTTGGAAGATGCTCGGCGCCTTTTGTGAGGGCAGCAGTGATCTGGCGGCGGCGAAAGCCTTGGCGGAGAAGGTCCGCGATAATACTCGCAGCCTGGCCATGTCTTTGAGCTCATGCGCGAGCCCGGTCAGCGGTGAAGTCATGTTCGAAATGGCGGAAGACGAAATGGAAATCGGCATGGGTCTGCACGGCGAGATGGGCATGGGGCGGCAGAAAGCGCTCACTGCCGACGCGACAATCGACCTGATGCTGCCAAGGATCGTGGAAGATCTTCCTTATCAAGCAGGCGATGAAGTGTTGGTGCTGCTCAACAACAGTGGTAGCCTGACCCTGATGGAGCTCTTCATTTTGTACCGCCGCGTTGCCGAAAAGCTGGCCGCAGCCGATATAAGCGTGTACAAGTCCTGGATCGGTGCCTATGCCACCACACAAGAAATGGCGGGTTTCGCTTTATCATTGTGTAGGGTTGATGACGAACTGAAAACGCTGTGGGACGCGCCGGCCAACGGTGCCTATATGAAACAGCTGTGAACGAGATCGGCGCAGTCCACTTGGTTTCGATGATATCGGCGATGGCGCATCATGTCGGTGAAGATCGCGAGCGCCTGAACCGCCTCGATGCCAATCTGGGTGATGGCGATCATGGTTCGAGCATCTGCAGCGCTTTCGAACTTGCCGTTGAGCAACTTACTGCGTTAGACCAGCCGAATCCGAGTGAGGTGTGGCAGATAAGTGCCAAAGCATTGATGAACGCGATGGGCGGGGCTTCCGGCGCCTTATTTGGTACGCTCTTCCTGAAAGGCGTCAGCAGCATACGTGGCAAGCAAAGCCTGAGCAAAGCCGATATGGAAGGGCTTTTGCGGGCAGGCTTGACGGGTGTCAAGCAGCGTGGCAAAGCGGAGATTGGCGACAAGACGATGGTGGATGCGCTGCAACCAGCAGTATTAGCGTTTTCAACGAGCGCCGACTTTAACCGGGGGTGGCAGGCAGCGGCAAAGGCAGCAATGCAAGGCGCCGAATCGACAAAGGATATGTTGGCGCGTCAGGGACGTGCCAAATTCCTGGGTGAGCGCGCTATGGGTCATCAGGATGCCGGCGCGACCACGATCGCGCTAATGTTTGAGGCAATCAGAGATTGGTGGGAGGAAAACGGATAATGGCAAAGCACAAACTGCGGGTGGGTTATATTGGCACATCAATCTCGTCCTATTTCGCGAGCGAATATGATCAGCGGACGCGGGCGGTCAATGGTTTGGAAAAGCTAGCGGTCGAGCTGGATTTCGAGCTGGTCGCCGTCCATGATGAGGTGATGACAGAAGAGGGTTCGGTGCGCGCCGCCGCATTTCTGCGCGAGAATCAGATTGATTTTCTGCTACTGCAAACGGCGGCCTGCAGCATGGGCGAACAGTTACTGCCTCTGGTGAGGGCGGCGCCACGGCTGGGATTATGGGCTACGCCCGACCCCGAACAAGATGGCGAGATCAAGCTTCACTCGGTGGTATCAATGAGCCATTTCGCTTCGATCTTGAAGCGCTACCTGAAGCACGAAAGCATCCCATTTAAGTGGTTTTATGGGCATGTCGAAACCAATGATTTTCGCGAGCGCTTTGCGGTGACGATCCGCGCCCTGACAGCAGTGAAGAATATGGAACGCTCGCGCATCGGCTGGATCGGCAACTTGTCGCCGGGCTTTAACGATATGATCTTCGATGAACGGCTGCTGCGCAGTCGGCTGGGCATTGCCGTGCTGCCACATGAACTGGCGGAATTGGTGCAGCGTGCCAAAGCATATGATCCGCAGCCGGTCCAGGCGACAGTCAAAGAAATCAAAGGGGCAGCGAGCGAAATAACCGTGAGTGAAGACAGTGCTTTCGACCGAGTCACGCGTCTATATCTCGCGCTGCGCGATATGGCCAGCGAATTCGACTATGATGCTCTGGCGGTGCAGTGTTGGCCAAACATTCAGCCCTATTACCGCGTGGCGCCTTGCATGGCCTATAGCTGGCTGGGCAGCGAGGACGGCATGGCGGTTTCATGCGAGGGGGATGTGCTGGGTGCGGCGAGCATGTACTTGCTGAACGTGCTGACGGGGAAAAAGGGCTCGGCTACCCTGCTGGATATGACGGCGCTTGATCCCGAAACTAACGCCATGCTGATGTGGCATTGCGGTGTTTCGCCCCGGCATTTTGCCAATGACGATGGCATTAAATGGGTAGATCATGTTACGCTCGGGCGCAAAGGCGCGGACGGACCCTATGGTGTGGCTGGCGATCAAGTCTTTGCCGCTCAGGAAACAACCGTAAGTTACATCGGAGACGACGGCAGTAGTTTGCTAGTCATCCATGCCGAAATCATTGAGCACCAGAAAAAGGGCTTCGACGGAACGAGAGGCTGGTTTGCCGATTTCGAGTTGAACAAGAAGCCTGTCTCGCTGATGGATCTCATCAATACGCTGACGGTGCGCGGGCACGAACATCATTTCGCTGTCGGGCAAGGTGATGTGACCGACGAATTGATGGAATACGCCGCCTGGAAGAACATGCGGCTGATCGAACATATTCCGCAAGCCAACTATCTGCAACTGGAAGGCGTTAATGCTTAAGGGGCTACAATCTCCCGTTTATGGGAGTGCAGCGCTTTCGTTTATCTATTCTAGTCAAAGGACATGACATGTTTAGCAAAAGGTCGCTAGTAGTTGTTCTATTGCTGATAGCATTGCCTTTAGGCATTTTTGGGCAGTCAATAGCCCAAGACGATATGATGATGGATCCGCCACCCGGCTTCGATAGCTGGGATGATGTCGTGGCAGCGGCTGAAGGCATGACCGTCAACTGGTATATGTGGGGCGGTTCGGACTCGATCAACGGCTTCGTAGATAATACCTACGGCATTCCTCTCGCCGACGAGTATAACGTCACGCTTAACCGCGTACCGCTGGCGGACACAGTGGATGCGGTCAATCAAGTCTTGAGCGAAGCCGAAGCTGGCATCGAGGGCGACGGCGGTACCATCGACATGATCTGGATCAATGGTGAGAATTTCTTCACCCTCAAGCAGGCGGAATTGCTTTATGGTCCCTGGTCGGAAAATATCCCCAACAGCGCGTTGGTAAATTGGGACAATCCGGCGCTGAACCTGGACTTTGGCCGCCCGGTTGAGGGTTACGAAAGCCCCTGGTCCGGCGCGCAATTCCATTTCATTTACGATTCGGCTCGTATGTCCGCCGATGATCTGCCGCGCAGCTATGCGGAATTGAGCGATTGGATCGCCATGCATCCGGGTCGCTTCACCTATATCGCACCGGGCCCAGGCGCATTCCAGGGTACACGTTTTGTCAAGCAGGCGCTCTTCGAGGTCAGCGGTGGGCAAAGCCAATGGGTCGGCGAATTCGATCAGGAAATCTACAATGAACATACGCCGGCGCTGTGGGAATTGTTGAATAGCTGGGAAGAGAATCTCTGGCGTGGCGGCGAAACCTATCCCGCCAATGTCGGCGAATTGCACGAGCTTTTTGCCAATGGCGAAGTTGATTTCACCATCACTCAACGCATCTCTGGCGCAGCGCCGGATATCGCATCCGGTTTGATCCCGCCCAGCAGCCGTGCCTTCTCCTTCGACAACAACATGATTGGCGATTTCAACTATGTGGCCATCCCCTACAACGCACCCAACAAAGCCGCTGCGCTGCTTCTGGCAGATCTAATCCTGCGCCCCGATCGTCAAGCGTTGCAAGTCGTGCCCGAAAACGGATTCGGCTTGGCTTTCGCTATTGATGTCAACCGCGTTGAGGACGAGAGTTACGTCATGGCGCTTGAATTAGCCGCCAACAGCCTGGGCGATGCCGCGGCAGACCCGGCACGTTTGGCTGGCGCGCTGGTATCGGATATCGCAGCTGAATATCAGGCACTGGTCGAAGCCGACTGGGAAGCCAACGTGCTGCTGCGGTAGATTTGTATGTCCGGGGCGGTCCGCCGGACAATGTTGAAAAACTTGATTGAGATATAATAAGATTATAGCTCAATCACAAGTAAGTGTGAAATGTCATTGAAACAGTCCTTTCCAGGCGAGATTCCCACCACAACCCGTGAGGTAGTCGACGCTTTATTGCCAGCCGATAGTGTATGTCGCTTGCTCGGTGACAAAGCCGAGGAGATTTTCGATGAGAGCGCCTTGGCGAGGATGTATCATCAGACCGGTCGCGGCGGGATCAACCCGGTACTGCTATGTTTTGTGCTGATCCTGCAATTTTTGGAAAAGCTGCCTGATCGCGAGGCAGCAGAGATGGCAAGGATGCGCATGGACTGGAAGTATGCGCTACGACAGGCGCTCAATTGGAAAGGCTTCGACTATTCAAGTCTCTGCAATTTTCGCAAACGGCTGCATGCCCATGATCAGGAATATGTGATGTTCGAGCAGGTACTGAAGTATCTGCAGGAGATGGGTTTTCTTAAGTCAAAGCGTCAGCGGACAGATGCGACGCATGTATTGGGAGCGGTGGAGCGCATCAGTCGCTTGGAATTGGTATGGGAGACGCTGCGTTTGGCCTTAGGCGCATTGATAAACGCCAATGCCAAATGGGTAATCGGGCAATTGCCATCGGCTTTTGTAAGTCACTACAGTCAAAAGCGCGGGGATTATCGTTTGAGCAAAGCACAAGCCGAGCAAGCGATGGTGGATGCGGGAGGAGATGGTTTCTGGTTGCTGTCGCAAATTGAGCGTTTCGGTTCAGCGGAATGGCAAGATTTGCCTGAGATTGTCTCGCTTCGTCAGGTGCTGGAGCAGCAGTTTGATGACGGCGATGGTGACGGCAGTTCGGGAGTGAAAACGAAAGCCAATATCGATGTTAAAGGCGATGTGATTAGCTCGCCACATGACAGTGCAGTCCGCTATAGTCGAAAGAATAAAGTGACGGAATGGACTGGCTACAAAGCGCAGGTGACGGAGACGGTGGATGGCGACTTGCCGATCATCACCGACATAGGGATTCATAGCGCCATTGAAGCAGATGGCTTGGCGCTGGGAGCGATTCAAAGGCGCTTGGGGCAGCGCGGCTTGTTGCCGGAAAAACAGTATGTGGATCAGGCCTACTGCAACGGCAAAACGCTGCAAGACAGTGAGCGAAAGGGGCTTGATCTGCGCGGATTTATAGGCAGCAATTCGCGCAAGCCGGTGGGCTTTCGTCTGGAAGATTTTGACATTGATCTGGAGAAGCGGCGAGCGCACTGTCCGGCGGGCAAGACGGCCTCCACTTTTAATCCCTCGTCACAGCCCGATGTCGGCTGGAATGTCCGCTTTGGCAAGCAATGCCAAGACTGCCAATTCAATCGCTTGTGCACCAGCGAGAAACGCGGTCGCAGCCTGGAAATTTCGCCTTATCATCAACACTTGACAAGACGCCGACGAGAGCAGGCGGACGCTGCTTTTGTCAAAGAAATGCACGCCCGCGCTCGGATTGAAAGCACAATTTGTGAACTGGCGCGGAAACATGCATTGAGGCGAAGTCGTTATCGCGGTCAAAACAAGATTCAATTACAAGCGGCATTCACCGCAACAGCGGTCAATCTGAAGCGCTTGGCAAGGTATCTTGCCCAAGGCATTGATTCTTTTGCGCTGCAATTCCCAGCAATTCATGCATTTTGAATCCAGTTTTTCAACAGTGTCCGCCGGGTCGCCCCTACAATATACAAAATATCATGTAAATGTGGGATTCGGCCACTGGCTGACCCACTTTACAAGCATGGGAGCGCCATGACCCAAGTCGTTGTCGACAAAATTCAGAAGGTATATTCCGGCACAGATGAAGCAGCGGTCGATGATTTCTCTTTGGAAATACCGACGGGTAAGCTTGTGGCGTTCCTTGGTCCCTCCGGTTGCGGCAAGACTACCACCCTGAAAATGATCGCCGGCTTGATACATCCAACGGCGGGCCGCATTTCCTTTGATGGCGAGGATGTCCTGCCGATACCCGCCGAAAAACGCGGGGCGGTGATGGTCTTCCAGAATTACTTGCTCTTCCCCTATATGAACGTCGGCGACAATGTGGGCTTCGGGCTGAAGATGCGCGGTGTCAACAAACGAGTCATCGCCGAAAAAGTAAGGGAAATGCTGGCGCTGGTCAAATTGCCCGATATCGCCAGGCGACGACCATCACAACTTTCCGGCGGGCAGCAGCAGCGGGTGGCCCTGGCGCGAGCGCTGATTACTCAGCCGCGCGTGCTCTTGCTTGATGAACCTCTTAGCAACCTCGATGCCCATCTGCGCGACGAAATGCGCGATCTCATTCTATCGATTCAACGCGAATTGGCCGTGACCACGGTTTTTGTAACACATGATCAAGAAGAGGCGGTTTTGCTGGCGGACCAAATCGCCTTGATGTTTGACGGTCTGCTTCTGCAATATGCCTCGCCGGAAGAGTTCTATCAAAGGCCCATCAGCGAGCGAGCGGCACGCTTTTTCGGCGGTGTCAATTTCATCCCGGCGCGCAATGAAACGGGACTTGTACTTACCGACATCGGAGACTTCCGCTTTGATGCCCGACACAGCGATCGCGCTCCCGCCGGGGCATCGATATTGACTATCCGGCCCGAGCAGATTCGACTGAACGACACCGGCAACGGCAATTCCGTCAAGGGCCGCATTCGCGAACGCATTTATGTCGGTACCTATACACGCTACAAGATAATGCTGGGCGCGCACGAGATCGAAGCTATCCGCTCTGCCGATTTGCCGGGATCGATAGACATTGGCGACGAAGTGGATGTACACTTTCCATCGGATCGGATCTGGATTGTACCGCCTGCGCAATAACCCCGGGGCAACAGAGCGGCAACAAAACCTGCTAGTCGGAACACTTTGGCTGACCTATGCCCTGTTCTATTTGGGTCGCGTCAACCTTAGCGTCGTCTTGCCGGCTTTGGGCGAAGCCTTGAATGCCAGCCGTGCCGAAGTGGGCGCGCTGGGTACGGTATTCTTTTGGGTATATGGCATTGGGCACTTTGTCAGTGGCGAGATTGGCAGCCACGTCTCCCCTTTTCGCTTGGTCAGCGCCGGTCTCTTGGTCGTCGCGCTGGCCAATATCGCTTTCGCCTTTCAAACTTCGTTGCTGATCATGCTCGTCATATGGGGAATCAACGGGATTGGGCAATCCGGTGGCTGGTCGCCGATGTTTCGTATCCTTGCCGAGCGACTCGATACGAGCCACATCAAACGCGTTTCAACGATCATGCCTTTCAGTTACGTGATAGGAACGGCCATCACCTGGACATTTGTCGGGGCAATTGCCACGGACGGAAATTGGCAGATCGCCTTCTGGTTGCCGGGCATATTGACGCTGCTGGTACTGGTATTCTGGCTGAAAGCGGGCATTGATGCCCCCAAATCGGCATCCGCCGGTTTCAGTTTGACACGGATCATCGGTGAGATGCGCGAGATCTGGTTCGTGCTGGTGGCGGCGGCACTAGTGGGCTTTGTCTTTAATGGCATGATCCTATGGCTGCCCACCTATATTCTTGATACCGGTCTCATTGCGGACAAGGCTGTGGGCCTGTTGGCTGCTGCTATGCAGGTGGTTGCGATTGTCGGCTTGTTTTTTGCGCGCTACAATGTGATGCGCAGCAACCAGGTATTTGTCACCGCAGCGCTGATGTTGGCCGCCGCTGCGATTGCGCTCTTGCTGCTAACCGTGACAACAGGCGTGATCGCTCTCTTGATTATCACGCTCGGCTTGATTATGCTGAATGGTGCATTCGGCTTGGCGGTCAGCTCGATGCCCTTGCTTTTGGCGGCGCCCGGTCGTGCCTCGTCAATCACTGGCAGCGTCAACATGATGTCAAACTTCTTCGGGGGGATGGCAGGTTTCACCATTGGCGGCGTGGTCGAGTCAAGAGGATGGACTGCCGCTTTTGGCTTGTGGGCTGTGGCATTGATCTTGGCTACGCTCTTGATCTGGATCAAGCGCGGTGTGGAATTCAAGCGCTAACGGGCGATGAGAATGAAGCTCAATTCAGGATCTAGCGCGCCCTCAGTTGCGTTTTCCAGCCATGCTCGATGTAGGGCAAAAGGAGACCTGTGCGGGACACCGGCATTGCACTGCCTAATAAGATATATAGCAGCCGTTGTGCCAAATAACTCGCTAGAAATCTGGAAGATTTTGCCCATTTCTGCGGGGCTAAGACAAATTATAATAGCTAAAGGAAAGAGAGTTTTATGAATCCACCTAAGAGACTTAGCAGACCCTTGGCAAAAAGGGTTGCCGGCCTGGATGCCCTCCCGCCCCCTCCAAGGGACGAAAGCGATATCCCGGATAATGTGATAGAAGCGGCGGCGGCGGCTTTGGCTCGCGGCGAGACGCACTATACCGACCGTCCAGGTATTCCGGAATTCCGTCAGTGGGTCGCCGATTTTCTGGCGCGGCGCTTTGGCCTGGAAATCGATCCAAAGGCGGTCACGATCACTTGCGGCAGTACCGAAGCCCGTTATGTGACGATGACACTGCTGGCCAAACCAGCTAGCGCGGTGTTTTGCCCCGGTGCTGCTGAGCGTATTCGCGGGGCGCTGCATCTGCTCGGCGCACAAGTAATCCACTCACTTGACGCGGGTGTGCCTGTCAGTGTACTCTATCTGACTCCTGGCGATGATCGCGAGACGGTGATGGAATTGCTGCATATGGCCGAATCGATGGACTGGTGGATCGTATATGATCTGAGCTTCACTGATGATACATCTGGTTTTCACCCGGCGCAGAACGACAGGTTGGCGAGCCGCGTGGTCACGATAAACTCCCTTTCCGATGATATGGCGGGCTGGCGGCTGGGCTGGATGGCGGGCTCGGAAGCAGCATTGCGGCTGCGCGCCGGCAAACAAGCCATCACCATCTGCACAACCGCTGTCTCGCAATGGGCGGGGCTTGAATTTGTCAGGGGAGGTGACTTATGAGCGCCACGAACCCGAATATTCCCGAAGCCGTGCGAGCCGTCGCTGCGGATGGCACACAGTTGCGTTACACCTTGATGGAGATGGCCGGGGCGATGGACGACATCATCACCTTGGGTCGTGGTGATCCGGATTTGCCGACGCCTCCCCATATCATTGAAGCGGCCAACCGTGCCATGCACGAGCAACGCACCGGATTGACCCCGATACAAGGCCTCCCACAATTACGCAGCGCCATCGCGGAACACATGCGGATGGAAAATGGTTTGCCGGTCAGGGCGGAAAACGTGATGGTGACCACCGGCGGGCAAGAGGGTGTGTTTTTGGCGGTGCAAGCGGTGACCGACCCCGGCGATGAAATCCTGGTGCCCGATCCGCGATACACCTCTTATGACGATGCCATTCGGCGTGCCGGCGGCTCCATGGTCATGGTGCCGACCAACCGGCATGATGCCTTCAACCTGGAAGCGGAAGCCGTCGAAGCAGCAATCACCCCGGCGAGCAAAGCACTGTTGATCGTTACACCGAGCAATCCGACGGCCGGTATCGTCACCGAAGATCGCCTGCGCAAGATCGCTGATGTCGCTATTCGACACAATCTTATCGTTATCGTCGATGAGATCTATGGCAAAATTGTCTTTGAGCCCTGGCAGCATTTTAGCATAGGCTCGCTGCCGGGCATGGCGGAACGCACCATCACGCTTGATGCCTTTTCCAAAGCGTATGCCATGACGGGCTGGCGCTGTGGTTATGTCGCCGCGCCGGAAGACGTGATCAATGCCATGGCGCGCATCAAACAGGTAACTACGGGTCCCGTCGCCACTGTATCGCAATGGGCTGGTCTGGAGGCGCTAACCGGGCCGCAAGACTGTGTCCGCGAATACCTGGCAATCTATACGCAGCGCCGAAAAGTGCTGTTGGACGGTCTTATTGAGATGGGACTGGCTTATGGCGAGCCGCGCGGCGGGCTTTTCGTCTGGGCGGATAGCTCGTCGACTGGCATGCACGCCACAGAATTGTCATACTTGTTGCTGAAAGAGGCACGGGTCTTGATCTTCCCGGGAACCGCATTCGGCGAAAAATGGAGCGAGTACGTTCGCATCACTTTGCTGGAACCGGTAGAGGTGTTGCGGGAAGCGGTGGAGCGCATGCTGCCGGTATTCGAGCGCTACCGTGTTTGACCACTTGCAGCATTTTGTGGTTTTCTCTTTGAGATGCGGTAATATATGTGCAATGGCTGGATTAGCCGGAAAGGAATAGTCTATAGAAAAGTAACGCAAGTATCGAAAGCCAAATTGTTGAATCAAGGAGTACAAATGATGAAAGTCAGGAACTCGTTTTACCTTATGTTCATTCTGGTACTATTGCTCGGGCTGATGCCGCTTGCAGGCCAAGCCCAATCTGTACCGACGCCGGACGATGATACCATTGTAGTGGTGGAAAACCGCGAACCGGGCTCGCTGGATCCGTCGCAGGTTGGCGGCGCGACCGGTGGCGGCAACTTCCGCATTTTGTTGCACTTGTTCGCCACACTCTACGAGTTGGGTCAGGCCGATGGCGCCATAGATCCCTATCTCGCCCATAGCTTCAGTGTCTCCGATGATGGCACGGAATGGACCTTCCACATGCATGAAGGTTTGACCTGCCACGATGGCGAGCCATTGACAGCGGAAGATGCCGCCTACAGCTTTAATCGCATGGCGGATCCCGCCAATGGCTTCACCGGCAACTCGGCTGGCTTCGTTGTAGCCTCAACCGGTTTTGTTGAAGCCCGCGCCGATAGCGAGCTGGATGTCACCATCGTCGCCAATAAGCCGCAGAACCGCGCCATGCGCCTGGGCTTGATCGCCGAAGTCTTGGTACATTGCAAGGATTCCTACGAAGCGATGAGCATGGAGGAAGCGGCGCGCAACGTGGTCGGCAGCGGTCCCTACTCCATGACCGAATGGGTGCCGGGCGAGTATATCCGGGCGAACCGCGTCGAGGGCTTTGGACCGCGCGACACCTACTTCGAGGAAATCGTCTGGCGCTTCATCCCCGAGCCGTCGACTGCGGTGGCGGAAGTCATCACCGGCAATGTCGATATCCTCAAGGGCTTCCCGGCGACGCAGGTCGATGCCATCAACAATTCGGGTGTGGCTGAAGCGCGCAGCTTCCCCGGCACGACGCGCATCTACATCGGCATTCAGATGAATCCTGAAGCCGGATTCCGCGTGGACACACCCAGCCTGGGCGCCGATGCCATCATGGAGACCGATGTGCGCGTCGCTCTGCAATACGCCATTGATGTAGAGGCGATCTGCGAGAATCTTCTGCGCACGACCTGCCAACGCGCGACCAGTCTGGTCAACAGACCCAACAATCATCCGACGCTGGAGCCCTATCCCTACGATCCGATGAAAGCCGAGGAATTGCTGGATGCCGCCGGATATCCGCGTGGCGATGATGGCGTACGCTTCTCACTCGAGTTGAAGGCGCGGCGGGCGACTGGCGCGGGCGGCTCCGATGTCAGCCTGGCGATAGCGCAGTATCTGACCGATATCGGTGTTCAGACCGAAGCTATCTTCATGGAGACGGCCGATTGGCGCGAGCAGTTGATCTATCACCAGCTTGGTCCCTTGTACATGGGCGGCACCGGCGGAAGCAAGTGGAGCGCCCAGTACGATATGGCTGATATTCCCGGTCACCTGGCTGGCGGCGCCGCGGCCGAGACCAACTACACGCACTGGGACAACGATGTTTGGTTCGACGGCTGGGACGCGCTGCCGGCTTTGACGGCCGATCCCGAAGCGGAGCGGGCGCTGGAAATCGCCATGCTGGAAGAGTTCTACAACGATCCACCTTGGCTGATGCTCTACGCCGGTCCACGCCTGGAGGCGGTCAGCAACCGACTCGACTACAGGTCGCGGGCGGATTTCTTCATCACGGTCTATGACGCGAAGGTGAAGGACGATATGTAGGAATGCCCACTCGGGGCTAAGTTGTAGGGGTCAGTCCGCGAAGACACTGCACTTCGCCAATGGCTGACCCGCTTTCCGATTGTCACCAGCGGGCGACCCAATGGGTCGCCCCTACACGCAGTGAACTTGGACTGACTTTGAAGGGGACTATTACCACCCCATGCACAAGTACATTATTCGCCGGCTGCTCTTGACTGTGGTGGTGATCTTCGGGGTCACGCTATTGACCTTTATATCCATCCACCTGGCCGGCGATCCCACGCTGTTCTACATCAGCGAGCGCGCCAGCAAAGAAGAGCGCCTGGAGGCGCAACGGCGTCTTGGTTTTGACCGTCCGCTGCACGTACAGTATCTGGATTTCATGGTGAATCTGGCGCGTGGCGATACCGGCACATCGCTTCAATATCGGGTTCCCGCTTTTGATGTCGTCATGGAGCGCATGCCCGCCACGCTGGAATTGACCATTGGCGGGTTCCTCTTGTCGACGATAGTGGCATTTCCCATTGGCGTGATCGCGGCCACTCGGCGCGGAACGATGACGGATGGCACCTTGATGCTGGGCGCGATGCTGGGGCAATCGATGCCGAGTTTTTGGCTGGGGCTGATGTTCATCCTGTTCTTCGGCGTCACTTTGCGGTTGTTGCCGATTTCGGGGCATGTGCCCTTCCTCAAGCCGCTACTCGAAGGCAACGCCGGGGAAGCGTTTGCCAACCTGCCCAACGCCATGCGCTATTTGATCATGCCGATGGTGGCGGTATCGGTCTATTCCATCGCGCGCAACTCGCGCCTGATCCGTTCCGCCGTCCTGGAGGTGCTGAGGCAGGATTATGTCGTCACCGCCCGCGCCAAGGGCTTGAACGAACGCACAGTGCTGCTCCGCCATGCCGTCCGAAACGCCCTTATTCCCATTGTCACCGTGCTGGCGCTGCAATTCGCCTTCCTTTTGAATGGCGTGATTGTGACCGAGACCGTCTTTTCCTGGCCCGGCGTCGGTCGCCTGGTTTTCGATGCCATATCTCAGCGCGACGTCCCCCTCGTGATGACGGCGGTCGTTCTCCTGTCCTTCCTCTTCGTCACTGCCAACCTCATCGCCGACCTGATGTACGGCGTACTCGATCCACGCATTCGCCTGCAGTGAGAGAAATCCGATGAGTGTCCCGCCCGACTCCAATGCATCAAGGTCCGTCAGCCGCGTATCCGCGCTCGATTTTCAAATCGACGAGATGTATACGCCCCAGTCCACTGCCCGGCGAGCCGCTTCCAGCATGATACAATCGCGCTATCCGGTTGTCGCAGTATTCTTTCTGACGCTCATTGCGCTCTGTGCAATATTCGCGCCACAGTTGGCGCCGAAAGATCCCAACCGCGTCGAGATTTTCTCCGTGCTCAAACCGCCCCTCAGCACCAACCGTCAAGGCGAGCTTGAGCATATTCTGGGCACGGATTCCATCGGGCGCGATGTGCTTTCGCGGGCGATTTTTGGCGCGCGCATTTCTTTCTCGGTTGGGCTGGTCGCGGTCGCGCTCGGGGGCGGAGCGGGCACGATCCTCGGAGTGATGGCCGGATTCCTCGGCGGTCGCGTCGATGACGTCATTATGCGTCTTGTCGACATCCAATTGGCTTACCCCTTCATTCTCTTCGCCATTATGGTGCTGACCATCCTGGGCGAAGGCATACTAAACCTTATTATCGTTTTGGGCATCGGTCAGTGGGTAACCTACGCGCGTATCGCCCGCGCCGAGACGCTGGTGCAGCGCGAGCGAGAATACGTCGAAGCGGTTCGCGCTGTGGGCGCTACCGAATGGCGAATCATGATCCGCACTATCTTGCCCAATATCCTGACGCCATTGATCGTCATCGCATCGTTCAACGTCGCCGGAGTCATCCTGGCGGAAGCATCTCTCTCATTCCTCGGTCTCGGTGTGCCGGAGAGCATACCGACCTGGGGCGCCATGCTGGCCGACAGTCGCAATCAACTGCTCAGCGGCTCATGGTGGCTGGCGGTCTTTCCCGGCATAGCCATCATGTTGACGGTCGTATCACTGAACATCCTCGGCGATTGGATTCGCGATTTCCTGGATCCGCGGTTGCGCGGTTCCGGACAAGGAATGTAGTGGAGGAATAAATGGACAACATGCAAGATCAGGTCGCTATTGTCACCGGCGCAGCGCAGGGATTGGGTTATGGCATTGCCAAGGCCTACGTTGCCGAGGGCATGAAAGTCGCGCTGATGGATGTGCGCGGCGACGTCTTGAATCAAGTCGCCGGCGAATTCGCTGCCACCGGTGCAGATGTCTTGCCGATCACGGTAGACCTCTCCGATGCCGGGCAGACTCAAGCGGCCATCGACACTACCCTGGCGCATTACGGCACGCCGAAGGTGCTCATCCACAACGCGGCACTCTTGATCACCCGTTCGATGCTGGAAATCACGCTGGAAGACTGGCAGAAAGAAATCAATATCATCTTGCAGGCAGCCTTCATTCTCAGCAAAGCCGTCTGGAAGCCGATGATTGAGGCCGGTGGTGGCAGCATTGTCTACCTCTCCTCCGGTTCGGGATACAAGGGATTCATTGAGGAAGTCGCCTACAATCCCGGCAAGCACGGCATCGAAGGACTGATGAAATGCCTGGCGATGGAAGGCAAGCCATTCAACATTGCGGTCAATGCCGCAACACCGGGCGCTCCGATAAACACACCGATGTCGGACTCGAATTATAGCGAGGAGCAGAAGCAGTACTGGGTGGATCCTGCCCTCCTGACTCCGGCATTCGTCTTCCTGGCAAAGCAAGATGCGGCTGGCCTGACCGGTCACCGCGTCGCCGCCCGCAGCACCGGCACCTGGGATATCGTCGATCTACTTTGATTGATGCTGCTGCACTTATCAGAGGTACTGAATTATGGCTGAACATTATTTGGACGACAGCATCACCCAACCTTTTTGGGATAACTCCGTTACACCGCGCCTTTCCATCGACCTGGGCGATACCGTAGTGATGGAATGTGCCGAACCTGTCGGACAAATTACACCGGATTCAGACGCCGACGATTTGGCCAATCTGGATTTCGGCAAGGTGCATGCGCTGACCGGCTCGATATTCATCAAGGGAACAGAGGCGGGTGATACGCTAGAAGTTGAGATCCTCGATATGCAACACAAGGGTTGGGGCTGGACCGGGCACATCCCCGACTTCGGACTGCTGCAAGAAGACTTCGATTATGCCTATATTCATCATTGGGAGCTCAACGGTGATAACTGCCTTTTCGGTGTAAATGATATCGTCCTGCCCTTTGAACCCTTTCCCGGCTGCGTCGGTGTGGCCCCGGCGGAAAGCGGCAGATTGACGACGATCCCGCCCCGTATCAACGGCGGCAATGTTGATGTGCGCGATCTCGTGGTTGGCTCGACCTTTTGGCTGCCGGTGCTTGCCGATGGCGCCTTGTTTTCCACCGGAGATTGCCACAGCGCGCAAGGCCAAGGCGAAGTCAGCGGCACGGCTATCGAATCCCCAATGACCGTAACCATGCGCTTCAACATTCGTAAAGATCTCGCGGTGAAAGAGTTGCAGATCCGCCGGCCCAGCCCGATGACCAAGGTCGACAGCCAAGGCTATCATATCACCACAGCCCACGGTCCCGATCTGATGGAGAATGCCAAGAATGCCGTGCGTTACATGATCGAATGGCTCGTGGCGAACTACGGCATGAGCGAGAGCCGGGCGTATTGCATTTGCAGTGCCGCGGGCGATCTCAAAATAAGCGAAATCGTGGATGTGCCTAATTGGGTCGTGGCGTTTCACATGCCACTGAGCATCTTTGGCTAAAAGTAATCTTACGATGTGGGGAAACTTGGGTAGCGTTATGCCGGTGGAATGACTGCCTTCTTTGCCGCCGCCTGTGCCAATTCTTTCAGCACTTTTTTCTTGGCACGCTTGTTTGCCTTCTTTGCCAGCTTTTTCAACACCTTCTTCTTAATGTTTCTTTTCGATTGCTTGCCTTCCGTCCTGGCAACCTCGTCCTGCAGCGATTGCAATTCCCCCTGTTTGCGCGCCAACCCCGCCTGCGCTTCCCTCAGTTGCGCACGCAGGCTCGTCACTTCAGATTCGCCGCGTTGCATATCTTCCCGCAAGGATGCCGTCTTTTCCTGTTCATTCGCCAAGCTCGCCTGTTGCTCTTCTATCTCCAGCGCCAGCGTCTGCAGTTGCTCGCGTTCGCTAGCAAGCTTGTTTCGTTCGCGCGTTAGCAAGCCGCGGGACGTTGCCAAGCGCTTTCTTTCGGCCTTTATCTCAGCTAACGATACGGTCGCTGCTCGTTTCTCTTGACTCATAATCCCGCAACTACCCTAAAGTCGTAGCAACATTCAGTTGCTCTTGACGATAACATAAAGCGACAAGGGATACAAATCAGACGAGGCAGGCGCACTGGCAAAGCAAGTGGCACAGCCTTATGATAGGTCGAAAGCTCGTTTGAGCTTGCCGCTGACCCCAAATTCAGAGAGACCTGCCATGGCAAAACGTGAATTGAGTATCGCTTTCCAAACGGACAAGCGGGCAAGCGAATACATTGAACTAGCGAAGCTGGTGAATCAATACGACTTTGATGCCGTCAGCGTATATTGTGACGCGCCCTTTCATCCCAGTTTTGCGCCGCTGCTTCTGATGGCGCCACATATTCAGCGTGCTCGAATCGGCCCGGCGGGCGTCCCCCCGGCACGCGTGCACCCGCTTGATATCGCAGCACAGAGCGCGCTCCTGACGGATCTGGCTAAGGGCGGCATCTACATCGGGCTGGTGCGCGGTGGCTGGTTGGCTGATCACGGTATCACAGAGAGTGATAAACCGATACAAGCCATGCGCGAATCGATAGAGATTATCCGCAAGCTATTGGCGGGCGATTCCGCCGGGTACGCCGGGGAAATCTATCAAATTGCGGAGCACGTGCGCGCGCCCTATCCCCTGCCCGATGCACACATTCCCTTGCAGATTGGAACGTGGGGCAAAAAACTGGCTGCGCTGGCAGGTGAACTCGCCGAAGAAGTGAAAATCGGCGGCTCTGCAAATCCGGATGTGATTCCTTTGATCGCCGACTATATCGCGGTGGGCCAGGCGCGCGCAGGCCGTGCAAAAGGTAGCGTCGGTATCGTAATCGGCGCGGTTTCCGTAATTGATGAAGACCGAGAGCAAGCACGTTGGATGGCGCGCAAAGCGGTGTCGCTGTACATGCCGATTGTTTCGCGGCTGGATCCCACGCTGAAAATTGACCCCGAACTGATGTCCCGCGTACAAGCCCATGTCAATACAAATGAAGACGAACAGGCGGCTCGGTTGATCCCCGATGGCATCCTCGACCGCTTCATGTTCGCCGGCAATCCCGCGGACATCATCGAACATTGTGAGCGCCTTTATGATGCTGGCGCTTTTCGCATTGAACTCGGTACACCGCATGGAGTGCAAGACGCAGCCACTGGCATCCACCTCATAGGTCAACAGATCATACCGGCGCTGAAGTCTTATCTGACGCCCTAATGCGCAGGATCCATAGCTTTTGTCACAGTATCGCTCTTTTCGTGCCCGAATCTGAAACGTTCAACGGTCGGCGACGCTTTGCCATGTCACCTCTTAGGCGCTATACTTTTCCCCATCGGCCTAAGACTTTGATTTACGACTAGGAAAGGAAAGCAGCTATGAGCAAGAGATTCTTGATTGTGCTTATTGCGATCGCCATGATCACGATGTTGGGCGTGAGCGTGCAGGCACAAGACGATATGGAGACTTATGTACTCGGCGTCGCTCTGCCATTCTCTGGCAATCTAGGCACTTTTGGCCAGGACTTCGAGCGCGGCGTTCAACTGGCGGTGTCCCAAATAAACGCCGAGCTGGAGGCAGCCGGTTCGTCAATCCACTTTGAGATTGCCAGCGCTGATACCGAAAATACACCGGAAGGCGCGGCCCGCGCCGTGCAAACCGTTGTTCAGACCACGGGCGCGCAGGTCTTTGTTGGTCCATTGACCACTAGCGAAGTCCTCGGCGCCAAGCAATTCGCCGACGAAAACGGCGTAGTCATCGTTGCGCCGGCTTCCAGTGGCGCCGCCGCCGCTATCCCGGGTGACAGTATCTACCGCGTCATCTATCCGCCGGATGTATTCGCTTCCAAAGCCTATGCCACCATCGCGCTGGGGCGCGGCCACGAAAACATGGTCGTGCTACATCTGGACGATCCTTTTGGTAATGGCATGAATGACGGCTTTACTTCCAATTTCCAGGCGGGTGGCGGTGGTGAAGTTGCTTCCTTCGGATATACCCCGGGCGCCACGGAACTCTCCAGTGAAGCCGCCGCGGTCAGCGCTGCTCTCGCCGGGTTCGGCGATAACGCCGGCTTCTTCTGTGTCTGCTTCCTGTCCGGCGCGCAGGCTTTCTTGCAAGTCGCGCAAATTGACCCGACCTTGACCTCGGTGCAATGGCTCGGCAACGAAGCGATGAGCGCGCCCGAAATTCTTGTCGATCCCGGGCACGCCCAAACGCTGGCCAATGCCGACTTCATCACCGTATCCTTCTCCAGCGAGTCCACGCCGCTGACACAAATCTTTATCGACGACTTCAATGCAATGTTCGACAAAGACCCGGGGATCTTCACCAACTATGCCTTTGACGCGGCAAACATCGCCATGTTGACCATGCTCGCTGCCGGCAATGATGGCGCCGCCGTCAAATCGATGCTGCCCTTCATCGCCAATCACTACATTGGTACCGCTATACAAGCCTTTCTCGATGAGAATGGCGATCAGGCGATTGCGAGTTACGGTCTTTACATGGTGAGCGACGATCTGACGGCCTTTGACGAAGTCGGTGCATACAACGGAAACACCGATACGATCACGTATAATTGATCGGCTGATCAAACTGCCTTGATTTCAAGAAGCGTCTAGTCCCTTCCTGTCGCGACAGGGAGGGAATTACCACGTCCGCTTGGAGTCTCCGAACATTGGGGAATGAGGATCCGGATGCCTTCCGCACTCTTGGTGACGTCCATCGTCAATACGATTCAAATCGGCAGTCTCTACGCGCTCATGGCGCTGGGCATCACCTTGACCTTCAGCGTGGTGAAACTGCCGAACTTCGCCCACGCCGAATATGTGACCGTTGGCGCCTATGCCGCATTAATCGTCTCGCTCTCAGGCGAAGTGAATCCGCTGATCATTATGTCCGCTGCTTTTGTTGTGGGCGCGCTGGTGGCCCTAGTCAGCCATCTAGTCGTCTTCAAGCCGTTGGAGGGACGAAATGTATCACTCTACACGCTAATCTTGTCTTCTTTCGCCGTCGGGCTGATCCTGCGCTATATCCTTTTCATGCTTGCCGACTACTTCAACCTTTTCGATACGCGCATCCGCATTCCGCTACAGATCCTTCTGCGCGAAGGCTCGCTTATCCTCACCAATATTTTTGCCTGGGTCGTGCCCACCAGCATTGCGCTGGTGATAGTGCTGACAATTCTGCTCAACGCTACAGCGCTGGGACGCGAGATGCGAGCGCTTGCCAACAACATCGGTCTTGCTCGCGTGATCGGCATTCCGGTCGAGCGCGTCAAGAGTTACACCTGGCTTTTGGTAGGTGGGCTGGCTGGCGTGGCGGGCGCCCTCTGGGGTTTGCAGACAGCCGTCAGTCCTTTAATGGGTTGGAGCGCCATTCTGGCTGTTTTCGCCGCGGCCATCCTGGGCGGACTTTCCAGCTTTTCCGGCACTATCCTGGGCGCTTATGTAGTGGCCTTTTCGGAAAACACTGTGATGCTATTCCTGAATGTCAATTTTGGCATTGATCTCGCGTATAAGCCGGCGATACCCTTCATCATTATCATTGTTGTCTTACTGATCCGACCGCAAGGCTTTACCGAGTTGTTCCAACGAGCGAAAGATTTGCAGCGATGATCAATATTGATATCGTTGCCACCGCTGTCGCCGTGCTGACACTCTTTGGCATTTACTCCTTAATGGCTATCAGTCTCAATCTGGAATATGGCGTTGCCGGCGTACCCAACTTCGGGCAGGCGCTCTTTGTCTCGATAGGCGCTTATGTCGCCGGTGTCACCTATACCCGCCTCCTGCCGCTCTTGGCTGGCGCGCAAAGCGTGCACCCTTGCGGACCAACGATGGGACAAGCGCTGCAACTACGTTCCGAGATCATGGCAACGCAGCCCATTGCCGGCTTCATGAACCTCGCTCTGACCTTTGTCATCGCCGCGGCAATCGCAGGCGCTGTTGGCTTCGCGGTTTCCTATGTCACGCTGCGGCTCAAAGAGGAATGGTTCCTGGCACTGGTCTTGCTTGTCGGGGGCGAAACTGTGCGCATCGTGGTACGCGGCGCCGATGATTTGATCTGCTCTCACAACGGCATCTCCGCCGTGGCTCAGCCATTCTATTTTCTGGATGACTCGCGCACGGGTGCATTTTTGTTCATGCTGCTGGCTCTTGGCCTCGCTCTGATTGCCTACTTATATAGTCAGCGATTGACCCATTCGCCCTTCGGACGCATGCTAAAAGGCTTGCGCGAAAACGAAGATGTCACACGCAGTTTGGGCAAGGGGATTTCTTTGGCTCGGGCACAGATCATGCTAATCGGCTCGGTGATCGCCGCCGTCGGCGGTGTGCTGTTTGCGCTGAATACCGGCTTTGTCAACGCCAATGATTATGTCGTGACGCTGACGCTCGATGTCTGGGTGATGGTGGTCTTGGGTGGCCTGGGTAACAATCGCGGCGCCTTGCTGGGCGCGGCATTAATCACGTTGATGGACCGCTTCACACAGATTGCCGCCATTCAAATGAATATGAGCGGTTCTCCCATCGAATTCAATTATGCACGCTTTATCTTGTTTGGTATCATCCTTTTGCTGATGTTACGCTACCGTCCGCAGGGTCTGCTGCCGGAATCGCGCTGGACAACGGACGCGCATAACGTAGTGCGGCAGCTCATTCAACGGGAAAAAACTTCATGATTACTCTTTCGGCGGGAAAGCGCTAAGGCGTATGGCTCTGCTCGAATTATCGAACGTCCGCAAAGATTTCGGTGGCTTGAGGGCGGTTGATGATATTTCCTTCGCTGTGCCACAAGGCGCGATTATCGGCTTAATCGGCCCCAACGGTTCAGGCAAGAGCACCTTGATCAACCTGATTGCCGGAACTACCGATCTCAGCGCCGGTCGCATCATCTTTGATAACAACGATATCAGCGAGTTCTCGTCCGATCAGGTTTTTCGAGCCGGCATCGCGCGCGGCTATCAAGAGCCGTCGCTCTATTTCAAGATGACCGTACTCGACAATGTGCTATTGCCGGTCAAGGCGCAGCGCGGCGAGCAACCCTGGTACGCGCCCTGGCGCCGATATTGGCAGGCGGAAGAATCTGCACATGCTCGGGCTGCCATTGATGTGCTGGAACAAGTTCGCTTGCTGAAGCATTATGATACCTTGGCATCAGATTTATCGGGCGGGCAAATGAAATTGCTGGAAATGGCGCGCGCCTTGATGGGAAAACCGAAGATGCTGTTGCTGGACGAGCCAACCGCCGGCGTGGCACCGAACCTGGCCTACGAAATATTTCAGCAGATCGGCCGGCTTCGCGACGAGCACGGCATCACTTTCTTGATCGTCGAGCACCGTTTGGAGATACTCTTTGATTTCGTAGATTATGTCTATGTCATGCACCTCGGCAACTTACTAGCTCAGGGCAGCGCCGACGAAATCGCGGCGCATAAAACCGTACGCGAAGTGTATTTCGGCGACTAGCCTGCGTCGTGACAATTGCAAGGCACCTGTGTCAATCTTGGCCGAACTTCACGGTGCTGATGTAAGTACGGGAGACAGGTAACAACGTAATTTCATTGTAAAAGTCACCCCTCCCTGATGCTTCGGGGAGGGGTTGGGGGTGGGGTAGAAAGACGTTGATTACAGTAGACTCACTGACAGCCGGATATGGCAAACTGGAAATCTTGCAAGACCTCAGCCTGAGTTTCGCCGCAAGGCAATTCATTGCCGTGCTGGGCCCGAATGGCTCCGGCAAGAGCACACTGATGAAAGCGATCATGGGCATTAATACCGTTTTCGGCGGCTCGATCCAGTTAGACGGGCGCGAACTGATCGGTCGGCGCACGGAAGATATTTCCAAGATGGGCATCGCTTACGTGCCGCAGCGCCAGAATATCTTCACCGAACTAAGCGTGTTGGAGAATCTGCAGCTGGGTGTGCGCATCCTTCCGCGTGATGAGCGTCAATCGGCCATGGACGAGCTATTCAAGCTTTTTCCAATATTGGCGCGTCGCAAAGCGCAAAAGGCTGACCTGCTCAGCGGTGGAGAACATCAAATGGTTGCGATTGCCATTGCCTGGCTCAGTCGCCCCACAATCATGCTTCTGGATGAACCGAGCGCGGGATTGGCACCGGCGATTGCGGGCGATGTCTTCCGCATTTTGCAGGAGCTAAGCCAGCAAGGCATTACCTTGGTGGTGGTGGAACAGAACGCGCGGCGCATCCTGCAGTACTGCGATTACGCCTTTGTCTTGCGCGAGGGGCGGCTGATGTTTGAGGGCACTGCGGAAGCCTGCCTCAATGACGAGGAGACGATCAAGGGCTATTTGGGGGTTCATTAGACCAAAAGCGCTTCCATCGCCCGTCGCATCCGCCCAATGATCCGTACAGGCTGCCGCGTCTCCCGATCCACAAAAACATGCACAAAATAACCGACCGCGGCCGGTTCTTCATCGCCTGGCTTGAAGATGCCGATCTCGTAACGCCCGCTGGCATTTCCCAGTTTGCTCACGCGCAGACAGGCATCAACCACTTCGGGAAAGCGTATCGGCTTGAGAAACTGACAATGTGTCTCCACCGCGAATCCGACTGATTCGCCGGCACTGAAATCCAATCCGCCTTCGTCCATCAGGTAGCCATTGATGACGGTGTCGAAGAATTCGTAGTAGATGACATTGTTGATATGATGATAAACATTGTTGTCGCGCCAGCGGGTGGGGATTTGACGACAATGTCGGTAATGCTGGCGACGTTCCTGTCTGGGGTCCAATTCAACCCCCATCCCGCTTAGCAACCACTAATTAGCCGTCTTCTTTGAGATCAAGCGCCAATGAATTGATGCAGTAGCGCAAACCGGTCTTGTCGCGCGGGCCATCATCAAAGACATGCCCGAGGTGTGAATCACAGCGATTGCAGACGGCCTCGACACGGCGCATCCCATGGCTGATATCCTCGCGCAAACTGACATTGCCCTGGTCTACCACATCCCAAAAGCTGGGCCAGCCGCTGATGGAATTGTACTTGGTCGCCGAAGAGAAAAGTTCCTGCCCACAGGCTGCGCAAGCGTAAACGCCACTCGCCTTCGAATTGACGTACTTGCCGGTGAAGGGGCGTTCGGTAGCTTGCTGCCGCAGGACCGCATACTGATCGGGGTCAAGTTCACGGCGCCATTCTTCTTCGGTCTTCATAATTTTTTCCGTCATTTCTAGTTACCTTTCGCCTGGTTATCTATTATCAAGTTATCCGGCAATTGTGAACGGAATCTTGCACAAGTATCAAGATTATAATAGAAGCGCTGTGCAATTGCCCAGCTACCTTGAGATTGGTGAATACACTTCAAGCGGGTAAAATGCAGGCAATAACTTCACGTAAATTAGCGGTCAAAGTCTAATGGCAACAACTGAACACACCATAAACGATGCTATTGCCGCGCTCCTTCGCAAGACACGGTATGCTTGGCGAGACTCAAACGTCGTACGATCCGAAACTACCCAGGTTTTTGCTGGATCTAAATCTCGTCGTCCCGACATATTGGTTGCAGAACCCCATACTGCGCCCGTCGTTCTCGAAACAGAAGTGCTGCCCGCAGTCTCTGTCGAAGACGAAGCGTTATCGAGGTTACGCGAAGAGCTTAGCGGATCCGGTCAGACGGTACTCTCTTCCATTGCCATTCGCCTACCAGAACGATTGCGAGAAATGCAAGGTCGGGCACTAAAGCAGGCAATTGAATCAGCGAATGACCTTGACTTCGCCCTCTATACCGTCAAAAACGATAAAGAGAATACGCGTCATCCACAAAGCGGTTGGCTTTCTGGAGGCGTCCATGATCTTTCACTGCTCATCCAGTCCGCGACTATTCCGCCGGTGCTCATTGATGAAGCGGCAAACATACTGGAAATCGGAGTCAACCAGGCGGCTGGATTGTTGGATGAATTCGCCACCAGACATTCGAGGGCGATTGAGATTATCGCGGACGAATTGCAGCAGCAGGACAGCACTCAGACGAGACGAATGGCGACAACCATTTTAGCCAACGCCTTCATGTTCCATGAAAACCTGGCTCGCGGACCGGGCGCCTTGGCGGGAGTCCGATCGCTTGATGAGCTGAAAAACGTGCCGCTGGGCTTGTCAAAGTCCGACATATTGGACGAGTGGCGCAAGATTCTGCAAGTCAATTATTGGCCCATATTCGACATATCGCGGCGGATTCTGCAGGTCATCCCATCTGTCAAGAGTGGCGACTTGATAGATCAACTGGCAAGAACAGCGCAGGCCTTGGTCAAACGTAACCTGATGCGCTCGCATGATTTGACTGGCACGGTATTTCAAAAACTGATTGCCGACAGAAAGTTCCTGGCTGCATTTTATACCACTCCGGCGTCGGCGGCACTCCTGGTCGGGCTGGCGGTCAATAGTGATACCATGCTCAATGATGGCGACTGGGGGGATCCGCAGCAGGTCAAATCCTTGCGCATCGCTGATTTTGCTTGTGGCACGGGGACGCTGCTGTCGACGGCTTACCAGCGCATCAGCCAACTCCATGAACTGCGCGGGGGAGATTCTACGAAAATCCATCCCGAGATGATGGAAAGAGCCTTGGTTGGCTGTGATATTCTGCCAGCGGCGACACATCTCACCGCTTCCATGCTGTCGGGCGCTCATCCAACGATCACCTATGAAGGCAGCGCGATATTTACTCAGCCTTATGGTCTTCAGGAGGATGGCAAGATTGCGCTGGGGTCAATTGATTTGCTGAGAGACAAGGCGCTCTTGGAGGGTTCGCAGATCACTGCAAAGGCGATTGAAGCCACCAGAATATCTGAAGTCGATATATGGCGGTTCGCGCCTCACGTTTCATTCGACATGGTGATTATGAACCCGCCTTTTACGCGGGCGACCAATCATGAGCGCAGAATTCCCGATACGCCAAATCCCAACTTTGCTGCTTTTGGTTCGAGCGCCCAAGAGCAGAAGGCGATGGCTGACGCGGCGAAGAAGCTGACCACAGGAACAATTGCCCATGGCAATGCCGGCGAGGCTTCGGTGTTTCTGGCGCTCGCCGACAGGAAGCTGGCAAAAGACGGCATGCTGGCTATGGTCATGCCATTGACGCTGCTAACCGGGTCTTCCTGGCAAAAGTGCCGCAGTCGATTAGCACAGTCCTATGAGAACCTAATCTTGATATCAATTGCTGGCAGCGACAGCAATTCTTTGTCATTTTCCGCCGACACCGGCATGGGAGAATGTCTGGTCATTGGCAAACGAAATGGTAGAAGGCAATCACGCGCAACTTTTGTCATTCTTAATGAAGCGCCAAACTATCCAATTCTTAGTCTGAAAGTTGCTGAGCAAATCCGACGTATGATGCGGGATAAGGCGCTAAGACGGCTGGAAGATAGCCCCAGTGGTGGCAGCGCTATCAACTTTGGCAGAGACATCATTGGGCAAGCTATTGACGCTCCTTTGCCACACTCAGGAAGCTGGAAACTCGCTCGGATTGCCGATCTTTCACTTGCTCAGTCCGCTTACCAATTGTCAAACCGAAGGAATATTTGGCTACCCACACAGCAGCTCGCCGATTCGATTGAGATTAAGATGTCAACAGTTGCAGATATCGGCAAGACTGGGCCCTACCATCTTGATGTAAGTAAACAGTACAGTAATGGAACGATTCGCGGACCCTTTGAGATTAGAGCCTTGCAAGGAAATGTATATCCAACCTATCCGATTTTATGGGCACATGACGCGGATAGAGAACGGAAAATGGTCTTTGAAGCAGACCGAGAAGGTGTACCTTTTCTCGCTAGTTCAAAAACTGAGCGAAGCGTTGTTGAGAAAAAAGTAGCGCGAGTGTTCCAGACTGCCTCGCACTGCCATTCTAATCTCGATTTTCGCTTCAACAGCCAGTCGACTGCCATGCAATTTACCGAACGTAAAACTATAGGTGGAACAGCCTGGATTTCCATTCAACTTCCCACTGCTGAACAAGAGAAAGCCTTGGTGTTGTGGGGAAACACATTGCTTGGCTTGCTGATGTTCTGGTGGCACTCGTCCAAGCAGCAACCCGGACGGGGAAGGCTGGCAAAAACAACATTAGACTCGCTCCCAGTTCTCGATGTCACCGCCCTCTCCGCCGCGAAACTCGTGCAAGCCGTGAACATATTCGACGAAACCTGCCAACTGCCGCTAAAGCCGCTGCACGAACTGGACAGTGACGAAAACCGCAAGACCCTCGATCGGCGTTTCTACAGCGAGGTGCTCGGCTTGCCCGATTCTATCCTCGCCGACGACGGCCCGCTGGACATTCTTCGCCGCAAACTTTGCCAAGAACCTTCAATACGCGGTAGCAAAAAATAATTATAACCATTCAGGAGACCAACATGCCAAAGCAAATCCCTGTCACAGAAGTCGCGCGCGGATTCCAATTCATGCTCGTCGAGACCTTCGAAAGCGTTATGGGCGCCTACCTCGACAAAGGTACCTCGCTCTTCGAAACTCTCGCGCAGATCAGCGCCGAGGATGCCTCGCAGCCCATGGGCAACTGCGCCACCATAGCGGCTCATGTCGAGCATGTGCGTTATTACTTGCAAGTGTTGGAAGATCGCATGTTTGGCAGAGACCTGAGCAGCGTGAACTGGGAGAAAATCTGGGCGGAGGTCAACAGCGTGGATGCTGCCGAATGGGATGCCATGATCAAGGAGCTATACGCGACTTACGAGCGCATCAAAGGGCATCTCGATAGCGCTGAGGATTGGCAAGGAATCAACGAATTGTCTTCCATGTTGGGCATCATTGTGCATAGTGCCTATCATCTCGGCGAGATCCGTCAGATGATGTGCCGTTTGGAGTCCTAGATGCCGCGACAGGTCACCATTTTTCGTGAGCCGGGGCGCTTTGCCGGTTGGCCCGCCAACTACGGCATGTGGCATTGGGATGACGAACTGGTCGTCGGCTTCACGCTCGGTACCCACAAGAACGTCGATCGGGGTCATGCGCGGGATAAGAGCGCGCCCTTTCTCAACATGCAAGCGCGCAGCCATGATGGCGGCGAAACCTGGCAGATCGAAGCCTTCAATGGTCAGCGTCCGGGCCAGCGCGGATTATCCGCCGATGAACATGTCGAAAGCAGCCTGTGGCTGTCCGAAGTGATGCATGACTCATCTCTTGCCAAACCGACCCACTCATTGAATTTCGCCCATCCCGACTTCGCGATGATGGCAGCGCGCACCGGTCTGGCACGCGGTGTGCGCTCCTTCTTTTATGTGTCATATGATCGCTGTCGCAGCTGGCAGGGACCCTATCAGCTGCCGATGTTCGGGCAGACCGGCATCGCCGCCCGCACGGATTACATCATTCACGGCCCTCATGCTGCTTTGCTCTTCTTGACAGCCAACAAATCCGATGGGCAGGAAGGTAAAGTGATCTGCGTGCGCACGCAGGACGGCGGGCAGTCCTTTGAGCTGGTAGCGGAAATCGGCGCAGAACCCCAAGGATCCGGCGACTTTGCCATCATGCCCGGCAGCTTTCAATTGCCCAGTGGCCGCATCTTATGTGCGCGCCGCTGCCGAGAGGGCACCAGCGGCAAAAGCTGGATCGATCTTTTCGCTTCGGATGATCAAGGGCGCTCGTGGCAACTTCTCAATCAGCCCGTCACCTTCCGCGAAAGCGGACACAGCGGCAATCCGCCTTGTTTGCTGCAATTGCCGGATGGACGGCTGGTCTTGATTTACGGCAATCGGGATAGTCCCTATCGCATTTGCGCGCGCATCAGCAGCGACGCTGGCGCGAGTTGGGGACGCGAGATCACCTTGCGAGCCGGTGCTGCCAACGGCGATATGGGTTACGTTCGAGCTTGTACGCTGCCGGATGGCAAGGTCGTGGCGGCGTATTATCTCAATGATCGTGCCGATGGTGATGGCGAGCGCTTCATCGAGGCGACGATTTGGTCGCCATGAATGCATGCTCTTTATGTTACGCGGTGCCCATGTCGCCGATTGCGGGTTTGGGTACATCACCGGCGCCGATCAAGGACCCATCATAGGCAAAGAGCGCGCCGGTCATCAAACCGGATACATCAGCCCGCCAATCCGCCCCATTGCCACGGTGTTTGCGCACACTTGCAGTCGACGCTTGCATCCCTGGTGATTTGCAACGTACTCAGTATAGCGCCGGGCGCGCGCCGCCGTCTATCTGCTGCAGCGTTCCGGTCTCAGTTGAGCGAATACAGGCATCGGCCACGACAAGTGACATATAACCATCCCATGCCGATGGTCCCGTCGGCGTACCCGACAAAACAGAGCCGATCCAGGCTTCCATTTCGTCAACATAAGCGGCGCTGAAGCGTTCGGGCCAATTCGGAGTGATCGCCTGCGCTGCGCTGCCCGATTGCCGCAATATGGGACTCGTGTTACTCACCGTACCTGCCGTGCCGGTTTCGCCCACGATCTCCACCTCGACTTCATAGCCGTAGCCGGAATCACCACACCATTCCAGCGTGCCGATCGCTCCAGTTTCGAAGCCTAGCAGAATTATCGCAAAACGAGCGCTTCGTGGTTCTTCCGGTCGGGCGGCCACCCATTGCACCTGCACGCTGGTAATTTCTACTCCCATCATGAAGCGTGCCGAGTGAATATCGTGAATGAGCGAGTTGACTATAGCATTGTCAATCGTTATGTCGAATCCCCGCCGCGGATTGATGTGTATGCCGCGAAATTTCAGCGGCGCGCCGATATCGCCTGACCTCAGCAGCGCGACCAGATCTTTATGCGCTCGGTCGTACTCACGCATGAAGCCGACCTGCAAGAGCCGACGTCCGCCTGTCACCTCAGCATCGAGAATGCGCATGGCATCGGCACGGCTAGTTGCCAAAGGCTTTTCGCAAAGAACGGGCTTGCCAGCTCGAATGCAGGCCAGTGCCTGTTCGGCATGACTGACATCCGGAGAGGAAATCAGCACCGCATCCACGTCCGGGTCATCAATCAATGCGAAGGCATCGGTATACGTCTGAGATGCGCCACATTCCGCCGCGACCAGTCGCGCCCGCGCTTCATCAATGTCCATGACCGCTACAACCTCGGCGCCGGCTGTGCGACGCGCCAGATTCCGGGCATGCACGCGACCAATCATGCCGGTGCCGATGATACCGACATTCACAATTTCTCCTGCCATTCTCCTGTTCCTTTCGCGCTTTTGCTGAAACCTATCGCCTGCTCTCAGTTTCCTCGTAGATGTCATTGACGCGGTAAACTTCTTCTGCCAGGTTAAAATAGCCGGTGTATTTGATCTCTTTTGGCGTGATATCGTAATGATAATGCCCGGCTTCGTTTGTGCCGCTACGCTGGAAAAAGTGGGAATGCTCGTCGGATTCGCGCAACCAAGCGCCCGCAGATCGGGACAGGGCACGATGTCTACTGCCACAGAACGGTAATTGTCCATCAACCCGGCGCGAAAGGCGGGCAGCAAGTCCAGCAAATCCGGTGCCCAAAATCTCGCTTTCTTGATCGTTAGCTGCGGTCTCACCTGCGTCACATCGCAGTCTCGCCGCCGTCGACAACCAGCGCAGCACCGGTGGTAAACGATGATTCATCACTTGCCAGATGCAATACCGTGCGCGCCACCTCTATCGGATCACTAGCGCGTTTCACCATATTCTTGCCGCTCGATTCTTTCCATTCGTCTTCGGTCATATGTGCAATCATTGCCGTATTCATCATGCCCGGGCAAACCGCATTGACGCGAATATTATCTTGCGCGAAATCCAGTGCCATGCATTTTGCCAATCCTATAACGCCGAACTTGGCGGCATTGTAGCCAGCCTGGTTGTCTTGCGCGATGACACCGGATATTGAGGCTGTGCAAATGATGCTGCCGCCGCCTTGCGCTTGCATATGCGGAATCGTATATTTGCAGCACATGAAGACGCCTTTTAGATTGATATCCAGCATCCTGTCCCATTCATCCTCGCTCAGGCTGACCACATCGCCATAGGTTAAGATTCCCGCGTTGGCAAACAGTACGTCAATTCGCCCATACTGATCAACCGTCGCTTTGACCATGTTCTGGCAATCGGCTGATTTGCCGACATCCGCATAAAGCGCGGTCGCTTGCCCACCAGCGGCAAGGATCGAATCAACGGTCTTCTGCGCATTGGCGAGGTGTATATCGGCCGCCGCAACCGTGGCGCCTTCGCTGGCAAATAATTTCGCCGTGGCCGCCCCCAGCCCGCTACCGGCACCTGTCACAATAGCGACCTTGTTTTCCAAACGATTCATTCTTATTTCCTTCACATGATGAAATGAGAGAACTGCTAACATCATAAAGTATAGCAAATTGCTACTGGCTGATTCTCTTGCAAGGATTGGCTGGCTGCCTCGGCGATAAGTTGAGCCTGGAAGACGTCTTGCAAAGATGGCGATACCACAGCGCCACTTTCCACGGCGCAAATACATGCGCCAAGCGCCCCGGCAAAGCTCTCCTGCGCATAAAGAGTCGAATAATGACCCTGAACAATTCCCGTTTCCTTATGGTGCAACAGGCGATTCACCGGCGCTGGACTCGACTGCAGCATGCCCTTTTCGCCGAAAATCTCGATCCGCTCGTCCATACCATAGACGGCACGGCGATTGTTTTCAATCGTAGCAAGCAAGCCGCTGGGAAAACGCAAAATCACAACCGCCGTATCGACATCACCGACTGCGCCGATGGCTGGCTTAATTATGCACGAGCCTGTCGCGTAAACCTCGTTCGCTTGCTCACCGGCGAGCCAGGGAACAAGATCAAAGTAGTGGATCATCTTGTCGCGCAAGAGACCGCCGGATATTTTGACGTATTCCATCGACGGCGGCCTGTGATCGCGCGCGACAACGCGGATGGTCTCAATTCGCCCCAAAGCGCCATCACGGAGCGCTTGCCGCATCAGTTGAAAGTCCTCCAGAAAGCGCCGGCGGAATCCCATGAATATGGGAAAGTCAATGTCTCGTGCCTCGCGTACAACTTGCCTCACCTTGTCGATATTCTGGTCAATGGGCTTTTCGCAATAGGTCGGCTTGTTTGCTCGCATTGCCCCGCGCAGCAAATCCACGTAGGTCTCCGTCGAAGAGGCAATTAGTACGATATCCACCGCGGTCGATTCCCAAATGTCGTCCGGGTTTCGCGCCAGCTGACCACCAAAAGACGAAACGAGGCGTTCCGCCGCGACTAGGTTGATATCGTAGACGAGAACCAATTCAGCATTGGCATGATTGCTTATGTTTTGAGCGTGGATCGCCCCTGCCCGGCCGGCGCCGAAGAGCGCAAACCCCAACATTCTTGCTCGACTCCTTTCGCATTTTCGGTATCGGGCCAGTGGTCAAATAACTTGCTGTTGCGGAGTATAGCAACGTCAGGCCAATAAGCAAAAGCATTCTGCGAATCCGTGGAGTGCGTCATCAATGCTGGGGCACTCCTTCAGACAAATTCTGCTGGCAATCTTGCCCCAATTTGTAATGCGGGTTATATTCTGTATTGAGGTCGGCTCAAATTCTTTTGGCATGTTAGCGCAGACAACGAACTAGAAGCTATCTATGGATAGTGTTTTAGGCATTACGATGGCAAAGCCCAAAAAACACAAGAATGGATTAATACCCTATGATCATTGATGTTCATTCACATACACCTCAATACCGCGGCGACATTCCGCCCGAGCGACGTAAGATGAATCCGGCCTGGCGTCCCGATCGCGCGGTCAGCTCGATCTACAATTGGGAAGAATATCTTAGCGAGCAAACACCGGCCGACAAGAGTATCGTCTTTGGCGTCGCCTGGTATCCGGGCGAGCAGACCGGCGGTTCGAATGGACCCGATGACGGATCTGATCAGACGGGCAATGTCAACGACAAGACGGCCGCTTTCGCTCAGGCTTACCCCGAGCGACTGATTGGCTTTATGTCGCTGCACCCGCACAACCCTCATGCCCTGGATGAGCTGGAACGCTGCCGAACGGACTTGGGATTGCGCGGCATCAAGCTGGGCGCGAATTATCAAAATTTCCATCCCCTGGAGTCACGCGCTTTGGCGATATACGAGCGGGCGCAAAGGCTTGGATTGCCGGTCCTATTTCATCAGGGCACGTCACCGGTGCGCGTGGCGCCCATTCGCTTTGCCCATCCCCTGCTGATGGATGAAGTGGCCATTCGCTATCCCGATCTCAAAATCATCATGGCGCATTTGGGCCATCCCTGGACGGTGGATAGCGCCGTCGTCGTCCGAAAGCATCCTAATGTCTATGCCGATGTTTCCGGGCTGTTCTATCGACCCTGGTCCTTTTACGAGACAATGATCAAGGCGACCGAGTGGGCCGTTCTTGACAAGCTGCTATTTGCCTCGGATTACCCGGTGACGACAGCGGCTGAAACCGTCGCTGGTTTACGCAGTGTCAATCAAATCGTCGCTGGTACCAAACTGCCCACTGTCCCGGCAGACAAATTAGAAGAAATCATATTCCGCGATTCGCTGGATTTACTGGAGCTTTCCTGAGATGACCACAGAGACACTTTTTGAACGCGCTTTGGCAGTCACGCCGGGCGGAGTTAATTCCGGTACTCGTGGATTGAAAGAACCGATCGTCTGGGATCATGCCGAAGGCGCCACTCTTACTGATGTCGAGGGCAAGCGATACCTGGATTATCACGCCGCATTCGGACCGATAATCCTCGGCCACAACCATCCCGCCGTGAACAAGGCCGTTTCGGAAGCGATGACGACTGTAGATCTGATCGGCGTCGGCACGACAAAGTTGGAAATTCGCCTGGCAGAAAAAGTGGTTGAGCATGTGCCATCAGCAGAAATGGCGCTGATTATTGGATCGGGCACGGAGGCGACCTACATGGCGGCCCGCTTGGCACGAGCGGTCACCGGGCGCAACAAGCTGATCAAGTTTCAAGGTTGCTTTCACGGTTGGCATGACTATCTTTTGATGAACATCATCAGCCCGCCCGAAAAGATTGGCAAAAAAGACCCTGCCTCGGCCGGAATGCTGCCGGAAGCAATCGACAACACTATCGTCCTTCCCTTTAACGATTGCGAGGCACTGGAGCAAACGGTCAAAAATCAAGGGCAAGAAGTCGCGGCGATCATTCTTGAGCCTATCCCGCATAACATCGGTTGTGTTTTTCCACGAGCAGACTTCGTCAAGAAGTTACGCGACTTGTGTGATGCGCACGGGATAATTTTGATCTTCGATGAGGTGATCACCGGTTTCCGTCACGGCTTGGGCGGATACCAGGAAAAACTGGGGATCCTGCCAGATCTGACGACAATGGCCAAAGCCATCGCCAACGGTTATCCCTGTGCGGTATTGGCTGGTCGAAAGGATCTCATGCAGCGTTTCTCGACCGGTGGAGGCGATGTGTTCGTCGCTGGCACCTACAACGGGCACCCGGTTTCCACTGCGGCGGCACTCGCCACTATTGAGCAGCTTGAGGATGGCGCCGTCTACGAGCATATATTCCGCTTGGGGGACAAAGCGCGGCAGGGCTTGCGGGATATCGCAGAGCTCTTGGGCATCGAGATGATCGTGACGGGTTATGGATCAGTCTTCGTGCCTTATTTTATGACCGGCGGGGTCGAGCGTTACCAGGATTTGCTGCGCAACAATACGCAAGCCGATGTGATGTTCCGAAGCGAGATGACGCGACGCGGCATATTTATGCTGCCCTTGGCAATGAAGCGCAATCATATTTCCGCAGCGCACACGGACGCGGATATCGATCGCACCCTTAATGTGGCAGAAGATGTGCTTCGCGATATGCAACGCATCACAGCTTTTGACAGAATGGGAC
The DNA here is from genome assembly GCA_965262335.1 of Phototrophicaceae bacterium. Classification (GTDB taxonomy): domain Bacteria; phylum Chloroflexota; class Anaerolineae; order Aggregatilineales; family Phototrophicaceae; genus UBA6055. The sequence continues at coordinate 83,626 of OZ253529.1, read as the reverse complement.
CGTAGCTAGCTATCACCATAAGGTCTGCACAACTCAAGACCATCGCGATTAAGTTCGACGCCCCAGCCCGGCTTATCCGGCAATCTCAGATATCCGTCTTGCGGCAGCGGTTCCTCGACGAATACATTGCCAAAAATCGGCACGATCTCATCTGCAGCCGGGCTCATCATCAGGAACTCCGCCATCGGGCAATTGGTGAAGGCATATTGCAGATGATAAGCAAAGATGCCGGAGCCGTGCGGAATCACCGCTAGATCATAAGCCGAGGCCATGGCCACGATGCGCCGCGCTTCTGTCATGCCACCAACCCAAGTCAGATCAGGCTGAAGGATATCGAAACAGTGACGGGCGATGAGTTCGCGATGCCCGTAGCGCGTGTATTCATGCTCGCCACCCGTGAACAGGCAAGACGACACCGCAGCTTTCAATTGGCTGGCTCCGTCGTAATCATCGGGATGCAAACACTCCTCCAGCCAATACACATCATAGGGCTCAAGCGCCCTCGCCAACTCAATCGTATAGGACAAGGTCAAGGCCATGTAACAATCGAGCATGAGACGGAAATCAGGCCCGACGCTCGCTCTGGCCGCCTCGAACATGGCAACATTTTTTTGCAGGCCCGCTTTGCCATCCGCCGGGCCATACATCAAGGGCAGCTTGGCGCCGTGAAAACCCATCTCCTGCGCCAGATCAGCGCGAATCGTCGTTGCATATACGGGGAGCTTGTCTTTGGTCTTGCCACCCAATAAGGCGTATACGGGTTCATGGCGTAGCTTGCCCAGTAAGTCCCAAATCGCCAAATCAACGGCGCTGATCGCTTGAATCGCCAGCCCTTTGCGGCCGTAGGGCAAGGTCGCTCGCCACATTTGATCCCAGATAAGTTCGATGTTGTAAGGAGATTGCCCAACCAGGAAGCGTTTTAGATGGCGTTCGATAATGAAGCAGGCCGGCTCTCCACCTGTGCTGATGCCGACGCCGGTCGTGCCATTGTCCAGCTCCACTTCGACGATCACGCTGCCGAGAGCGTTGATACCCCAACTGACACGCGACGACTTGTATTCCTCGTAGACCGACATCGGATTGGCGATCGGCGTATCGATAATCCAGTGCCCCTGGGATTGATCATGGTAATCTGCGCCACCGCTCGCGTCGACTATGTAAGCACGAACATCACATATGCTGGTTTGGCGCATGGATGTGTCCCTCCAACCCGATCAGAAAGTGGTGAAGCGTTCCGGCTTGCGACCGTAAGGCTCCCTTAATGCCCGTCCTGGCATGGCGCCTGTTGGATGGCCTCCGGCGAGTACCGGCACGCCGTTGACAATCACATCGTGCACACCAACGGCGGTGCTGCGAGGATTCTCGTATGTCGAGGTAGCGCGCAGCTCATCGGGATCAAAGATGGTCAGATCCGCCTTGAATCCGGGACGGATGATGCCGCGATCCAGGCAGCCGATTCGCCTGGCAGGCGCGGATGTGATCTTGCGAATGCCTTCTTCCCAGCTGAGCAAGCCCAGGTCGCGCACATAATGTGACAAGAAGCGCGCGTGTGTGCCCCATGCTCTGGGGTGCGGCTGCCCACCAACCACGATGCCATCGCTGCCGACGACGTGAGCGGGATGCTGCATGATCGTTTGCACATGCTCTTCGATACCGAAAAATGCCAGGCAAGATACACCCAGGCGCGTCTCGAGCAAAATATCAGCGAAAAAATCAAAGGGGGATTTACCCGCGCGTTCGGCAGCATCGGTAAGCTTCATGCCGATAATAGCCGGATCATGCTCCCCCAATACGCCACCAATGCGGATCATATCCCAGCCCAGCGGCACACCTTGAAAACCATCAGAACCGCTAACTTCCAGTTCGTGTTGCAGCCTTGCCCGAGTTTCCGGTGAACGAAGATGGTCCAATGTGACATCCGTCCCGCCTTCATGCGACCAGCCCGGCAACAGGGCATGCAAATAGGTTTGGCCGGCCAGATAGGGGTAGGCATCCATGGTAACTTCTACGCCTTCCGCTCGGGCGCGGTCAATCATGTCGATTAATTCGCCTACGCGTCCTTCGTTAATGGTAAAGCTGATATGGCAATGCGTAAGATGGACCGCTACCCCGGCGCGGCGTCCGATCTCGATCGAGTCCGCATAACCTTTGAGCGCTTCTACGCCATAGTTGCGATGATGCGGACAGTAGAATCCCTGATATGGGCGTATGACTTCGCAAAGTTCTACCAGTTCATCATCGCTGGCGAACATACAAGGTGCGTAGGTCAAGCCGGTCGATAAGCCGATGGCCCCTTCGCGCATGGACTGATCGATGATCTGCTTCATGCGGGCCATTTCTGCCGCGCTTGGCTCACGGTTTTCCAATCCGATCAAGGCCATACGCACGGTACCTTGAGGCACAAAGGTAGCGACATTAACCACCGTGCCTTGATCAAAACAATCCAGGTAAGTGGTGATAGTGCCCCAATCCCGCTGGTAATCCGGTAGCCCGTTCCAGGCTGAAAGCTGATCGCGCAGGATATCCCGCGTTGTCGGTGTAACCGGCGCCAATCCCAGTCCGTCGTGTCCGATAACGTCCGTGGTCACGCCTTGAAAGAGTTTGCATTCGTGCTGGGGATTGACCAGCGGCTGAAGATCGGAGTGGGTATGCATATCTATGAAGCCCGGGCTAACAATACGGCCATCGGCGGCAATCGTGGATTTTGCCGCAGACCCCGCCAGGCGGCCAATCGCCACAATGCAGTCGTCCTTGACGGCAAGATCCGCCCAATACCAGGGAGACCCCGTACCATCGATAATTCGTCCGCCCGTTATCAGCAAATCGATCATCAATTCGCTCCCGTGATTTCAGCTTCTTGATAAGCTTCCAAGACCAGCGCCATCAGCTCACGTGCGACATAGCCATCGGTCTGCGGCCGCGTGCCGCTATCGATACAGTCTAAGAAATGCCGCACTTCCTCCGTCAGATCAAGACCTTCGTCACTGTCCAGCAGCACTTTGTCCGCAGCGCCGGCTTCGGCGACAACGATTTGAGAACTCCAGGGGCAGCGGTATCCCTCAAGCGCCAAGTTGCCAAGCGGATTGACCGTCAATGTTATAGCTGCGCGTTCACAATAGGCGCGCACGGTGTACCAGCAATCCGGCTTGGGCGAGAACCAGGTATGGCGGCTTGTACCGACGACACCATTCTTGAACTTAATGATCGAAATAGCGGTATCTTCGCCTTCCATCGGCAAGCCAGCATTAGTGCCAACCATCGACACTGTTTGCGCTTCTCCCGCGATCCACAACATCACATCCAGCATATGCGCCGAGGCGGAAAAGAATACGCCACCACCCAGTGTTGCCTTTTTGACAAACCAGCCACCGGTGACGTATTCACGTTGATCTTCGTCCATGAAAGCGTCCAGCATAAATAGCCGTCCGTAGTCACCGCTGTCGACAACCCGCTTGAACAACTGCGTGCTTTTGCGATAGCGATGCGGAAGCGCCACCATCAATGTCTTTCCCTGTTTGTTGGCTTCGGCGATCATCTCATCTGCTTCTGCCAGTGTGAGCGCGAAAGGCTTTTCCAGCAGTACGTGACAGCCCGCCCCCAGCGCATCCATGGTGATAGGATAATGTAGGTGGTGAGGCACCAGAATCGACACCGCATCAACACGACTTAAGCCCGCGCGATAGTCTGTCAGTACATCAACAGCGGCAGCGGATCGAAGCGAAGCGGCGATGTGCTCGGCACGTTCTCTTTCCGGGTCGGCGGTCCAGATGACCTCTACGCGATCGCTAAGCCTGTTAAGCGCTTGTACATGGAAAGGCGCGATCCACCCACAGCCGATTATTCCCAGCCGATACTTTTTCATTTGACCGCCCTTACTGCGATCTTCCGCGTGCCGCCACCGCCCATTGATCGATGACCTCATCTCCCCGGGTGATATACATGGCATCAAATAGATTGATGACCGGGCAAATGTGGTTGGGGATGATCTCGACCCGTTCACCAATGACTACCGGGTCGTCGGGCGGAATGGCCACGGCGCCATGCTCCTCGCTCAAGCTTTTCAGATCCCAGTCAGCGTGACCGATAACAATTCCATGTCCGGCTACGGGCGGCGAAATACCGGCCTTGTCACTAGTGAGGGCTTTGGTGCCAGCATCGAGGATAATCCGATCCGCCACCGGACGCGTTGCCACCGTCGCCAGCACACGAGCGGCGCACCGATCCGGCGTAGCAACCTGATGCAGCACTTCGCTGCGGTCATAAAAAACATAGATACCCGGGCGCGTCTCGCTGACGCCAGCTACCGTCGCTGTAATCTTGGCAGTCGCTGTCAATCCGACAGAAATGATCGGAACTTCCAGGCCGGACCTACGGATCAACTCGGCTGTTTCCGCCATCATCTCGCCGGCCGACAAGCCTGTCACCCGCACCTTGTCCGGCGTACCCGCGAGCTGGGCATGCCCTTCATGCGTCAGCAAGCCGGCAAAGCGCAAGCCCGGCAGCCGCGCGATCTGCAGCGCCAGGTCAAGAGCCGGCTGGCCGGGCAAAACGCCGCAGCGCCGTAGCCCGGTATCGACTTCCACCATGACCGGCAATTCGACGCCGTTGGCGTGCATGGAGCGCGCAAGCGAAACGGCAATATCCGCATGGTCCGCGACTGTGGTGATATTGGCGCGCTCGCATAATTCGACCAGGCGAAGATGTTTGCCAGCTCCGACTAGTGGATATGCCACCAGGATTTCGTTGCAACCCGCGTCGATGAATACTTCTGCTTCGCTGAGTTTGGCGACGGTCAAGCCTGCGGCGCCCGCGTCCAGCTGCATGCGGCCGATTTGCGGCGTTTTATGTGTTTTGGCATGAGGGCGCAAGCGAATGTTATTGGCAACAGCGAAGTCCGCCATATCCGATATGTTGTGCTGCAGCTTGTCGATATCGACGATAAGCGCAGGCGTATCGAGATCGTCTTTGCGCAGGGCCATCAGAATGCCAAGACCCGTTGCGGATTAGTGATAAACATTGTGTCTACCTGACCGTCCGTGACACCGTGAGACTCTTGCAATTTGGGCACGAATTGACTGATAACGTAGGTATAGTCATCCCAGACATCAGCGCCGGAGGCGGCTTCGTAACCGTGAGCGAAGACAGCCGCATCGTGGCTGAGCATGATCTGGTTGATGTAGCCTTTGTTGATGGCATTGCCAACCACATCCAGCCAGTATTCGTCTTCAAAAAAGGCTTTGACCATACCGATGCGATCAAAACTGACATTTGCTCCGCGGTCCAGTACGCGCTCTGATGCCTCGATCGCATCGGATTCGCAGCCGATATGACTTAGGATGACCTCATCCGGTGCAACTCCCTCTGACTCGAAGATATCCAACTGCTCGGCGCCCAAGCCGTTGGTCGTATGTGTGATGATAGGACAGCCTGTCTGCTTATGAGCGCGGGCAGCGGCACGCAAAACCTCTTCTTCTTTGGGAGTAATCTGCCCTTCACCGGTAGCGCACTTGATCAGGCCGGCTTTCAGCAATGTTTCGCCCATACCCTCGTTGATTTCGCGCATGAAGAGCGCCGCCATCTGATCAATATTCATCAACTGCGCATAAAGGTGCATCGGCGCCCAAGACTCGTGAAAGAAACCGGTGGAGCAAACAATTTTGACCGGGCTGCGGCGGGCGACATCGTGGAACAAATCCAGATAGCGGCCCGTGCCGATGGGCGTGCATTCGGTCATCGCGCCGATACCGGCGGCATGAAGTTCAGCCATCTTGCCGACCATCCGATCAGCCATTTCATCGCGATCAAAATCCAAAACCTTGGGTCGTCCTAACAGATCGCCCCAATCTACACAAAGATGTTCATGAATTAGCGTGCGCCCCAACGCCTCAGGTTGCACATCGCCGGTTATAGTCCGTACTTTCTTGGTCATTGCCTTCTCCTCCAATTCAATCGCTAATCTTGACCGGTTTGCCTGTCCGTGCGGACTCATATGCCGCTTGCACACAAGCCAGGCTGCGCCTGCCATCTTCGCCCGTCACACAGGGGGGCCGGTCTTCCAGAATGGCGCGCGCAAACTCGCCTATTTCCTTCTGAAACATATCATCCCGCTCACGGCGTTGTACCCAGGTATGATGCGCATTGGAAAACTCCAGCGAATTCCAGGTGTCAATGCGTAACGCGCCGCCGGTGCCATAAATGTCCAAATCGCATTTGAATGGTACCGGCAAATCGGTCACCCAATTGTGCACTGTTGTACCCATCGCGCCGTTTGCGAAGCGCAGCGCGACCACTATGCTGTCTTCAACCGTCTTGCGCGCATCATATGTCTCGGCATAAGCGAATACCTCAACGATTTCCGAGCCCATCAGCCAGCGCAGTCGATCAAAACTGTGGGCGCCATTGACGTGCAAGACGCCGCCGCCGGCTTCCCTTTTCTGCCAGAACCAACCTGGAATACGCCCGCCTGTTGTCATGACATCTATCGCCATCGTCAATTGACCCAATTCACCCGCGTCAATCAATCGTTTGGCAGTTTCCAACTCGGAATGAAAGCGATGCGTGAAGCCCAGCATCAATTTTACGCCGGCTCGCTTTTGCGCGGCTAACATGCGATCGGCTTCTTCCAGCGAATTCGCCATCGGTTTTTCCAGCAGGATATGCTTGCCCGCCTCGGCAGCAGCGATGGTAACTTCTTCGTGCAGGTGATGTGGCAGCGCAACATAAACCGCCTCAATAGCCTCGTCTGCCAGCACCTCTTGGTAATTCGTCACCCAGGCGATGCCAAGTGGTTTTGCCATAGCGCGTGCGGCATCTTCAGCCACATCGCAGATGACGCCAACCTCCAGATCCGGCACCTGCGGCGCAGCTTCCATGAACGATTTGGCGATGATGCCGGCACCCAAAACACCGAGCTTTACGGGCATAGCGCTTATCCTTTCACCGCGCCTTCGCTCAATCCACGAACCAAATAGCGCTGGAAGGTAAAAGCGACGATCACCGGTGGAATGACGCCGACGACCGTCGCGGCCGCCAGTGCGTTCCAATTGACCTGCGCCAGATTGCGAAACGACATCAGTAACGGTGGATAAGTCAGCGAGTTGGTGAGCGTCAAGGCGAAAAAGAACTCACTCCAGGCTTCCATGAACGCCATCACGCCAACCGCGATTAAGCCGGGAACAGCCAAGGGCGCGACCACCATTCGGAAAGCCTGCCAGCGCGTCGCGCCGTCGATCAGTGCCATCTCTTCAATGTCACGCGCCAGCGTATCGAAATATTCGCGCAAGATCCAAATCGTCAGCGGCAGAATGAAGATCGTATAAGTGAAGATCAGCGCCCAGATCGTATTGATCAATCGCAATTTACGCAAAATGATAAAGAGCGGCACGATCAAGCTTAATGCCGGCAAAACCCGCGTCATCAATACGCCGATATAGGCAACGCGCGAGAGGCGAAAATCAAAGCGAGAAAACCCGTATGCTGCCATCCCGCCTATGATGAGATTGGATACAACCACCGAGACCGAAACGAAGATGCTGTTTAGCAAGGCCGGCATCATGCGAGAGAACTCGGTTGTCGAGCCGCTAGTGCCGCGCTGCCCCGTCTTCCCAATGATGATCTCGCGATAATTTTCTATCGTCGGTTCCTGCGGAATCCAATGCGGCGGTTTGGCACCGAGTTCCGGTGCATCCATGAAGCTGGTGATGAGCATGAAATAGACCGGAAAACCTACCCAAAATAGCAAGCAAGAGAATGCGAAGTAGGTCACTATCTTGCGGACGAGCCAGACGCCCAGTGAAACCGGCATTGCGCCTATCCTTTCACTGCGCCTTCGCTCAAGCCGCGCACCAGGTATCGCTGGAAGACAAAAGCCACAATCACCGGCGGTAAGACGCCGAGCGTGGTCGCCGCCGCCAGCGCGTTCCAATTGACTTGGTGCAGGTTGCGAAATGACATCAGTAGTGGTGGATAGGTTAACGAATTGGTGAGCGTCAAAGCGAAGAAGAATTCGCTCCAGGCTTCCATAAAAGACATGACGCCCACCGCAATCAGTCCCGGGACAGCCAGTGGCGCAACCACCATCCGGAATGCCTGCCAGCGCGTCGCGCCGTCGATCAGCGCCATTTCCTCGATATCGCGTGCCAAAGTATCAAAATACTCGCGCAAAATCCAGATGGTTAGCGGCAAGATAAAGATCGTATAAGTTAAGATCAGCGCCCAAAGCGTGTTGATTAGTCTGAGTTTGCGCAAGATTATGAATAGGGGCACGATCAGACTCAAAGCAGGCAGAACCCGCGTCATCAAAACCCCGAAATAGGCGGCGCGCGAGAGGCGAAAGCTAAAACGGGAAAAAGCGTAGGCAGCCATCCCGCCTATAATGAGATTGGATACTACTACGGCGAACGAGACGAAGGTGCTGTTTAGCAAGGCGGGCATCATGCGGGAAAACTCGGTAGTGGAACCGTAAGAACCGCGCTGGCCCGTTTCGCCAATGATGACCTCGCGATAATTCTCCAGTGTCGGCTCCTGCGGAATCCAATTCGGTGGTATTGCAGCGAGTTCGGGAGCATCCATGAAGCTGGTGATTAGCATATAATACACCGGGAAGCCGACCCAGAATAACAAGCAAATGAAGGCGAAATAGGTCACCACTTTGCGAATGATCCCGTGCCAGGGAATGCGCGACATATTGCTCATGTGCATGCCTATGCGTAGGTCGCCTGGGAACGATAGATCAAGCGAACAAACATCAAGCCAAAGCCCATGGTAATCAATCCCAGCACATTCGAGACAGCGGCGCCCATACCCAGGTCGAAATTGATGAAAGAATAGCGATAGAGTAAAATCGAGATGAGCATGGTCGCATCGCCTGGTCCGCCTTGGGTCATAATCCAGACGGCATCGAATTGCAGGAAACCCAGGACAATGTTGTAGAGGACCACAATCGTGAGCGTCGGGCGCAGCCAGGTGAAAGTGATATAGCGGAAGCGATCCCACAACCCGGCGCCATCTACCTTGGAAGCATCATAAAGATCTTCGGGGATAGTCTGCAAAGCCGCCAGCAGCAAGATCGCGCTAAAGGAAGTCTGCCGCCAGGCGGATGCCAAAGCCGTGAACACCAGCGCCAAATGCTCATTCGCCATGAAAGGAATGTACTTGTCGATCAAACCCAGGCTGTAAAGCAAGCCATTCAATGCGCCAAACTGCGCGTTGACCAACCAATTCCAGAGCAAGCCGACTACGATCCAGGGCAATGCCCAGGGCAGGATCAGCAGCGTGCGGCCAATGCCGCGGCCCACAAAGTCTTCTACCAGCAGCAAGGCAAAAATCAAACCCATCAAGCTTGGGACGGTGACAACAATGGCTGCGAACTTCAGATTTATTTCGACAGCTTTCCAAAAGAGACGGCTGCTGAAGAGTTCAATATAGTTATCGAGGCCGATAAATGTCGTCCGGTCCCTTATCAGGTCGATGTTGGAAAAGCTGTAATAGATCGTGGTGAGCAGCGGACTGACGATAATAACTAATATCGTGATGATGGCGGGAGCCAGCAGCACATAAGGAATCCACTTGCGATCCCAGTGTTTTCGCTGTTGGGCGGTTGTCTTGTTTTTCTGTGCTGTTGCCACTTTATCGTCCCTGTTGAGATTAGTTGCCAGTTAGGAAAATATCTCAACATCCAGTTTGGGAATCAGCTTCCCAAACTGTATAGCGCCTCGCTTGTGTTGCTACGGTTGTCGCAGCCGCTCGGCGACAGCGAAAAAACCTGCCGCGCTCACACGAATTAGCGCGCCTTGCAGCTCGCATAAGCGCAGCAGTTAATTTAATGGGAGAGGGCAGCGACCTACGAATATTGCTCCCGCAATTCCACGACTTTCTCAGCCAAGCTGCTTACGGTGTCTGCCGGTGTGATATGGCCTTGGAGCATGCGTTGAATTTCGTCACCGACATGCGTCTGGAATTCGCTATACCAAGGCTGGTTACGTGCCTGGACTACATCGGATCTGTTTGCAAACATGTCCTTGATCAGATCGAAATCGTAGAAATCGCCGTAATTGGCTTGCACCTCTTGGTCATCGAAGAAATCCGGATAAGGAGCGCCCAGGGCAGCAGCAGCGGCCCATGATTTGTGCACAGAGCGCTCGCCGTTCGCATCCTTCCAGGTGTAGAACTTGACCAGATCCCAGGAACTGGCGACATTGGCTCCATCGGACATTTGCACGACTTCGCCCATCTGGAAGGTCTTGCCATCCGAGCCCGGCATGCGGTCAGCAATTCTCAAGTGTTCGACCTCGGGTCCGCCACCGGAATTCATCAGCTTCAAGAAATAGTGATGCAAGACATAAAATGCCGATGTGCCGTTCTGCATAGCGGTCATCTGCTCACCCGGCTGATCGGTCAACATCGTTGGCGATGTCAAACCGTCCTGGAACATGGCTTGCCACCATTCCAGCACGTCAGCTGTCTTGGAATCATCAGCAAAAGCGGGTTCGCCAGCCGGCGAGAAGGGGGTGATGCCTTCCGACAATAGATAGACCTGGAGATATTCTTCGCAGAATTCCTTGATCCAATACGCCAGATAGGGCGCTTCTACCCCGTCGTTCTTGAGTTGCATACATTGGTCATAGAGTTCCTGCTTGGTTTGCGGCGGCGCATCAAAGCCGGATGCCTGCAAAAGGCGTTCGTTGTAATGTAAGGCATGGACGGCGCTGAAATAGGGCATGCTGATCAACTGACCTTCTGGCGTCGTGTAGGACGGCACAGAGCTGGCGAACATTTCACTCACCACGGCGTCCGCGTCCGGCAAGTCGTCTAAACGACGTGCCCAACCTGCGTTGTAAAAGCGCGTCGAGTTGTACTTGAAGTTGTAATAGACGTCCATGTGAACGCCACCGAGAATCTTGGTCTGAAGGCCGGTGGAGTAACCTACATTGGGGATGATATTGAGCTCAACAGGAACACCAGATTGCGCCGTGAAATTGTCGAGATGCTCGCGAATGGTATCCGGCTGGAAATCCCAACCATAGAACTGCAAGGTATCACCCTGGCCCAAAACACTGCTGGCCGGTGCCCCAGCGAGGGCCAAAGACGCCAGCCCTACGCCCGTCGTTTGCAAAAACTGCCGTCTTGATAACTTTCGCTTATTCATAACTACTGATCTCCTTATATCGTGTATCTAAAAAATTCGTGCTGCAACAATACCCCGTTGCCAACGAGGCTCTGCCACAGCATCCACCGATGAATTGGCAATCCGTCCCTTCGTGAGTGACAAGCTTATGGCCATGTCAATTGACGGTCCAGTTACCAATTCTGGCAGCCCACAAGGTAGGTATAACCCATTTGCAACAGTCTTGCAAATAATGCGCGGGGACTGGTGAAATCCAAGGTGGTGGAGTAGAAATAGCGCTCGCCCAAGTCGGCTGGCAGACAGCCTTCTCCAATGCATTGAGGGCTGGGGATGGGGTTAGACAAAGTGAGTTCCACGATTATCACCACTCCCCTGCGTGTTGACATTAATAGAGAAAACGGCGACTATCGCGATGATATTGGCGCTGCGTGATTGATCGGACCGACACGCCGGATAGCGCATCTTGCGCCCTGCGTACACAAGGATTAATAATGACTGCCGCCAGTTTCTCCAATCGCATCTTTTTCCACGGCGACAACTTGGCCTTCCTGCGTGGCATCAGCAGCGGCTCGATTCATCTCATCGCCACCGACCCGCCCTTCAACAAAGATCGCGACTTCCAGCCTGCCTTCCGCGACCGCTGGTCTTGGGAAAAAGATGTGCAAGCCGATTGGATCGACCACATTGCAGAGCGCCACCCCGCCCTGCTGTCAGTCATCGAAACCGCCGGACGCATCGGCAGTGACAGCATGAGCGCCTATCTGTGCTGGCTGGGCATTCGTCTGCTGGAGATGCAGCGCGTACTGCGCGATGATGGCAGCCTCTACTTGCATATCGACCACAGCACGCAGGCTTATGTGAAATTGCTGCTGGATGCCATCTTCGGCGCGAGCAACTTCCGCAACGAGATCGTCTGGTATTACAAGACCGGCGGCCTCAGCAAGCGCTGGTTCGGCAGAAAACACGATACCATCCTTTTCTATTCCAAAGGCAAAAATTATACCTTTCATCCGCAGCAAGAGAAATCTTACCTGTCACACAAGTACGGCTTTTCCAACATCGATATCGAAGAGGATGAGCGCGGCTATTTCCGCAGGGTGGCAATGCGCGATGTCTGGGATATCCCGGCCTTGCGTGGCAATCAACCTGAGGCGACCGGCTATCCGACGCAAAAGCCGTTGGCGCTATACGATCGCATCATTAAGGCCTCAAGTAACGAGGGCGATATCGTGCTGGATCCCTTCTGCGGCAGTGGCACAACGGTTGTCGCCGCCGAGCGGCTGGGACGTCAGTGGCTGGCGATGGATCTCTGGGAAGGCGCTTATGAGATGCTGCTGGATCGGTTGGAGTCGGGGGGGCTGGGTGGTAATGAGAAAGTTGCATTGTTGGAATGCAGCGCCGAATGTCACTATCTGACAATTGATGGCGACCACAAGACATAAAGAACTCAAGTTCGTTGAGTTGTACGTTTACTGTTAAGAGCAGATGTCCGTCTTGTAAGAATATGAAATATACTATACTTTTGATCGATTGTTGCGAAATCGATTGATACAGCGAGACGCAAAGGATTTACATGTATATCAGAGAACTCAAAATCAGAAATTTCCGCGGAATCAAGGAACTTGACTGGATAATCAACTCTCGCACAGTGTGCCTGATCGGCCCAAACAATGCTACTAAGTCGACGATACTGGACGCAATTGTTCTGGTGGCGTCACCATGGTGGAATCCTACGATTTCAGATTCCGATTTCTATGACACCAATGTTGAAAATTCAATAGAGATCACCGCATCTTTCGCAGAGTTTCCAGACAGCCTGATAGATTTCGACAGATTTGGTAATTTTCAACGAGGATGGAACGACAGCCAAGGCATAACTGATGATCCAGGAGATAGCAATGAAACCGTTCTTTCAGTGAGACTGACGGTTTGTAAGAGTTTGGAGCCAGATTGGCAGGTCGTTGGCTGTAGAGACAATAAGGCTATTCGTGTGAACGATCGGAAGAAACTAGGAGTAAGCCGCGTTGGGGCAATTGTAGATCGAGATCTATCATGGGGAAAAGGGTCAGCTCTTTATAGGGTGACAGAGAGCCTTCCTGGAATCGTATTTTCAGATCTGAATCGCAGTGTACGAGCCGCAGTTTCTGCCGAAAACTTTGAAGAATTGTTCAACGCTTCAAAGGATGTCGAGAATATGGCGAGAGAGTGGGGCGTACGACCCAAGAGTACATTTCGTGCAGCTGTAGATCCGGAAAAGTTTGACATCAACACTGGTACGTTGTCTTTACACGACGGAAACGTACCGGCCAGACTACAAGGTATGGGGAGCAAGCGACTTACAGCTCTAGCGATGCACAAGGCTGTTTCTGCAAAAGGCACGATACTGCTTATTGATGAAGTGGAACACGGCTTGGAACCGTTCAGGTTGCGGCAGCTTGTACGAAATCTAAGAGACGCAACAGATACCGAGAGCGTTGATAAGATCGGCCAAGTGTTTTTCACAACTCACTCACCAATCGCAGTAGTCGAAAGTGTGGCGAGCGAATGGCATGTTGTTCGAAACGAAAGCGGGAGAACCACAGTGTCGCAGGTTAACGATACTCAAATAGGTACAGTGCGCGCACATGCCGCAGCACTATTGTCGCGGTCAATCATTGTGTGTGAAGGAAAAACCGAAATCGGCCTGCTTAGAGCAATGGACAAACGATGGTCCGACGATGACTTAGGCGCCGGGTTAGCATACTTCGGCGTTTCTATCGTAGAGGGAGGTGACATTAGTAAGGCTGCAAAACGTTCTGTGCATTTTACAGAAATGGGCTATAGAGTGCTTCTGTTTGCCGACGGTGACGTTGATACGGATTCTGACGAATTGAAAAACAAAGGTATCGAGGTAGCGATATGGAATGACGGACTGAATACCGAACACAGAGTGTTCCGCGACCTACCATTGGATTCCGTGATCCCGTTACTGGATGAAATCGTTACGAATGACGCATCATTCCTGCAAACAATGGGAGTCAAAGGTTTGGACATAGCCGAGCTCAAAAGGAAACTTCTTGACAAGCAGACAGAGACCGAAACAAGATTGCAAATCGCGCAGTGTACAGTCAACAGAAAGACTTTCAAACGCATTGACTATGGCGAAGGTCTTGGGCGGAAGATCTCTGAATCAATCGATAATATCCCACATACTGATCTACACCGTAAGCTATACAGAATAAAAGATTGGATCTATTCCCAATGAGCGCGGCAGATCTATTGAGTAGGGACAAGTGTTTCCTCGAAGCACCCGCCGGCTGTGGAAAAACTTACACAATTGCAGAGGCGGTTTTACTGCAAGACGGCGTACAGCTTGTGCTAACACATACTCATGCGGGCGTGCATTCCTTGCTGCAAAAACTCATCAACCTTGGTGTACCGAGAAGCAAATATCGCGTCGAGACTATAGCAGGGTGGGCATTTCGGCTTGCATATCATTATCTGGTGCCGACCAACATCTTCCAACAGTTCTCTGAATTTGATCCCGATTACCATTCGGTATATCAGGGAGTGACAGAATTGTTGCAGCTTCGATTTATGCGCAAGACTATTGCACTTAACTATGATGGCGTAATCGTTGACGAATACCAAGACTGTACAAAACTTCAGCACGATATCGTATTGGCACTCGCGGACATAATCCCTTGTCGCATTCTGGGTGATCCTTTGCAGGCAATCTATGATTTTCAAAGCCGCGATAAGCTTGTCGATTGGGCGGAAGACATTTTGCCAAAATTTGAAGAGGTGCCTAGGCTAGAGCTGCCTTACAGATGGGAGAATAAGAACGAACGTCTAGGTAAGTGGTTGACGGCAGTGCGTGCTAGGCTTACGAGTGGTCGAGATATTGATTTACGGACAGGCAAAAGCGCTTGCGTACGTTGGGTGCCGCTTTCACCCGACAACATTCGCAAGCAATGTTGGAGTAAAGTTAGTATGGCTGATACGGTTGTTGCAATTCATTCAAGTAACTACCCGGGTCCTTGTCACACGCTGGCTGGTCAACTCGGTGGTCATTTTAAGTCCATAGAAGACAGCGACGGTAGGGTTCTAAAGCAATGGGCGGGCAAACTTCATAAAGCAAGGGGAAACCAACGCATAGTTCAGATATTAGCATTCGCCAAGATATGTAGAACAGGTATAAACAAACGATTAGGTTCAATCCAGAAAAATTTCAAGAGCGGAAATGCGCCGAACTTCGCAAGGCTGAAATATAGAGACATTGCACAGATTCTTTGGAATGCTGCCAACAACGACGATTTTGCACTATTAGCTCATGCTTTGAATCGAATCGACTCGGATGTCAAAGATTCAATCCTGTTTAGGGCAGATTTGTGGTATTCCATGGTGGCTACACTTAGCTATTTCAACAAAGATAAACATACAACATTGATGGAAGCCGCATGGCAGGTCAGGCAGAAGCAGAAACATACCGGGCGTAGAGAGTATCAGCGCATTGTTTCTCGAACTCTTCTCATCAAAGGTCTAGAATACGACCATTCAATATTGGTGGAAGCCGACAAGTTTGACAAGAAAAACCTCTACGTTGCTTTGACACGTGCGTCTAAGTCAGTCACTGTAATATCACCGAGTCCTATCCTCACACCCAAGTGATTTGCCTCGTTCGGTTGGCGGCAATTGCCTTACCGTGTAACCTCAGCATGACACCTCCTGTAATGTACCTGTAATACTTCCTTAACTCTGAGCCAATATCCGACCCCTACACTAATAATGCAGCACTTGCTGTTCAAACTCAGAATAAGGAGTTCACATATGCGCAACAAACTTGTACTTGTCTTCATGCTTCTGCTCACCGTGAGCGGCGGCGTCCTGGCGGATCATCACGAAACCACGTCCTTCACCGTCACCATCGAAAACATCTCCGGCATTGGTCTCTTCGAAAACACCGGTGTTAGTCCCGTTCCTGTCGGCGCGGATGGAGCTGGGCCTGCTTTACCCGGCGGCGCCTACGAATTTGTCATCCACGCCAGCGCGGGCGATACCCTGACCTTCGCTACCATGCTGGCGCAGTCAAACGATATGTTCTTCGCGCCTGATGAAGCGGGGATCGCGCTCTACGATGGCGATGGCAACGCGATCAGCGGCGATGTCAGCGATCAGGTTGACCTGTGGGATGCCGGAACGGAAGTCAATCAGCCGATCGGCGAGGGCGATGAACAAGCCCCGCGTCAATCCGGACCCAACACCGGTGCCGATGAAATGGGCGTGGTGCAGTTGGTCAGCGATCTCGATGACGGACTCAGTTATCCGGCAGCGAGCGACATCATCGCCGTGACCCTGACCGCCGGCGATATGGGAGAATTCACTGTGCGCATCGACAACGTCTCCGGCGATTCGATGTTCCCCACCCCGATCACGCCCATCGTCTGGCTGGTGGAGTCGCATGAAATGATGATGGGTGGCGCGCTCTTTACATCGGGTCATGCCGATTTCGGTTACGGGCTGGAATCGCTGGCGGAAGATGGCAATCCGGCTACCCTGGCAACTGTCTTGGGTGGCGGAGATTTCGCCACGCCGCTGGCACCGGTAGTCTGGGCAGTCCACGAGGATTTGATGGGCGTCGGCGTCTTCTTCACCAGTGGCGAAGCTGATCGCGGTGAGGGCTTGGAAGCGCTTGCGGAAGATGGCAACCCCGCCGTCCTCGCGGAGTCACTTGGCGATATCAACCACGGTGTCCAAGCCGTGCCCGATGGCGCCGATGGTCCTGGACCGGCTTTCCCCGGCAGCAGCTACAGCTTCAGTATCGAGGCAGCGCCCGGGCAAGCATTGTCTTTCGCCACAATGCTCGTTCAATCCAACGATCTATTTTTCGGGCCGGACGAAGATGGCATCGCGCTCTTTGATGATATGGGGCACCCATCCGAGGGCCGCATCACCCGTCATATCGACCTCTGGGATGCCGGTACCGAGATCAATCAAGAGCCGGGAGTCGGTGCCGATCAAGCGCCGCGTCAAGCCGGACCCAACACGGGCTCAGACGAGATGGGCGTGGTTCAATTGGTCGCCGATAGTGGCGATGGCTACACCTATTCGCCAGTGCCCGCGCTTGTCCGCGTCACCATTGTCGTGGACATGATGGAATAAATCGCACGAATAGCCCCTCCGCGAACCATAGCGACGGGGAACCGATCAAGTTGGATTAGACTTGGATTCTATCTCATGTCGATCCAAGCAGCAGTTGAAGTCCCTCCCTCATTTTGGGGGAGGGATTTAGGGTGGGGGCAGTGGCAAATCCACCCAGCGTCGCTCTCGATGCGATATCTCCACCGCGTTGATGATTTCCTGCACGCGCGCATTCTGAGCGAAATTCCCTTGATTTTCATCGCTGTCGCTGACGATTTCTTCCATGAAATTGTGCACCAGATTGGCATAAAACATGGCCGGCCACGGTTCACCCGGCGTGTATCCTGGTGGGAAATATTCATCGGGGATGGCCACATCGACATATTCGACCTCGTGGGCATCGGGGCTGGTCGATTTACGCAGAACTTCTTGAGTCTCCAGCTCCGCGCCCAGACGACACAGCAGCGCCCCCTGAGAGCCATACAAGCGCGCTTCCACACCCGGATAACTGTTGACCGTCACATAGCTCGATTGAATGGTGCAAAAGCCACCTTTACTGTATTCGCCAATATAGACATCACCATCGTCAATATTGGTGCGGATCTGTTGGCCACCCGGCATAGTGCGGTAGGGCACAAAATTATAAAGCAAACCGACCAGGCTCTTCAGCGGACTGTCCATGAACCACAAACTAATATCAATAATCGGCGCGCCATAACCTTCAATCGAAGAAACCTTGATTTCATCCGTAACAATTTCGACGATCATATCCTCTTTGGTTACCGGTTCGGTGGGACTGATGAACTGCGAGTTCTGTTCGTAACCGTTGAAAATAAAGGGATCACCGACAAAGCCATCCGTGATCAAGTCGCGCATATATTGTATTGAGGGCGCATAGCGGAAGGTCATGCCGACTTTTGTCTTGAGCCCTTTGGATTGCGCGATTTCGTGCGCGCGCCAGGTATTGAGATAATCATGCGCGACCGGCTTTTCGCACAGGCAGTGCTTGCCCGCCTCCAGCGCCGCGAATGCCAGCGGTTCGTGATTGTTCTTGTCGCCGAGGCCGCCCCGTGTGCAGACATCAATCACATCAATATCATCGCGGCTCAGCATCTTTTCGTAATCGGAGTAAACGCTTTCAATGTTGAAACGGGCGGCGGCGTCTTTCGCCATGTCCTCGTTCAAATCGCAGATTGCAACCAAATCGCAAAGTGGCGATCGTTGAAAGCCCGGCAAGTGAGCGCTCTTCGACCAGCGGCCGGCGCCTATCACTCCTACACGTAGTTTATCCGGCATAATATGCGCTCCTCTTTTTATCTAAATTGCTTAAATGGATATTTATCTGTCTCGCTCGGGATATGAAACGACATAGGTCATCGCGCCTGATTCGAGTTGCGCCATGAAGGGACGCAGCAGCAGCATTGCCGTCTCCTCAAATGGCGCGCGAAATTCCTCCAGCACGGCAAAAGTCGCGGGATGATGCAATTGGCCCAGCAGCGTATCCTTCGCCACCAGCGTGCCAATATGCGAAGCATCCAGTGCCGGCGCAAAAATTCCGCCCTGCTTCGGCCGCAATACCGTGGTCCCGCTAACTGGCAGCGGCGGCTCGATGGGCGGCGGAGTAAGCCTGCCGTCAATAATGCCGACCTTGCATAGCGCCCGCAGCAATCCATCAGCTATTTTCCCCGCCCCAGTTTCTTCGAATTGGCTGCGACCACCCATCTCCACCGCAGCCACGGTCAAACCGAGGGATTTGGCATAGCCTGGCAAGCTGTCGTCACTTGACTCCCGCTTGACGATGAAGGGTGCGGGAAAGCAAAGGGACAGCTCTCTTCCACCTTCCATTTCGAAGACAAAGGCGTTCACACACCAGCTTCCGCCGCCATGCAAGTCAATCACATAATCGATGCCCTGCAAGGCCTCGTTCGCCAGAATATGAGCGATCCGTTCGGTGTATGATCCCGAAGCGTTGCCCGGGAAAACCCGATTCAGATCAAGCTGATCAACCGGCGCATTGCGCTTGTCGGCTTGCATTGCCAAGGGGTTCGCCATAGGCACGACCCGGATCAAGCCGCGCACATCATCGGCATCAACGCCCGCCAGCATTTTGCTGATTGCCCAGCCGCCCCAGGGTCCCTCGTCACCGTGTAGGCCGGCGGTGATCAGAACCCCGGGCCGACCGCCGCCAAATTCACCTGCCAGCAGTTTCGTCGTTCCGATGGCAGAGGTGACACCAATGGGAAACTCTTGCCAACGCATCTTGTCAAGAATTCCCGCCATTCACCTCTCCGATCCAGTTTTCTTGATAACCAGGACGCCAATTGCGTATACTCTGTGTGTCAAAAAATTGTCGACAATCGATCATTTGGTTCAGATTCTAACGTCTTGGACGGGGATCGTCAAAATATCGCAGCAAAGTCGCTGCACATTTGCAGCAATTTGTTGGAATCAAAGAACTATTAGAAAAGGTGGTTTTTATGTATAGGCAGATCCTTGCTAGATAGTTTAGTCTGTGCCTTGTCGCGATCTTGCTGCTGATGCTGCTCGTCGGACCGCTGTTGGCACAGGACGAAGTGGTGCTGACCTTTGCATCAGCCGCGCTGTCGATACGCTTAATAACACCGCAACCGCTTTCTCCAGTGTCGAGGTGATTGTGGGGCATGTCTTTGACACCTTGGTCAAGCAACAGCCGCTCGGCACTTTCCATCCCGGACTTGCTACCAACTGGACTATCAATGAAGATGCGACCGAATACATCTTCGAATTGCGCGATGATGTCACTTTCCACGATGGCACATCCCTAAATGCCGAAGCGGTGAAATACACTTTCGATCGCATCGTCCATCCCGATACCAAGTCGCAGATGGGCTTCAGTTTCATCGGTCCCTACCTTGAATCCGAGGTCCTGGGAGAACACACCATTGCTGTCAGATTCTCCTCGCCAAACGCCGCCTTTTTAGATGGCGTTTCGCATCCGCAGCTGGGTCCGGTTTCGCCGACGGCTGTCGAAGCTTTGGGTGCTGATTGGGGATTTTCCGGCATCGTAGGTGCGGGTCCCTTCATGTTCGAGTCTTATACGCCCGATACTGAAGTCGTCTTGGTCAAGAATCCTGACTTCAACTGGGGCGATGAGGCAGTCTTTGGCATCAGCGGACCAACCGCTATTGATCGCTTGATCTTCAAGATTTTGACCGATCCCGGCACACGACTCGCGGCGCTGGAAAGCGGCGAAGTCGATATGATCGATAGTATCCCGGGTCTTGATGTAGCGCGGCTCAAAGAAAGCCCTGATTTCGTCGTCTCGCAATACGATCAAGCCGGTCATGGCTATTCATTGATGTTCAATCACGAACGCGCGCCAACCGACGAATTGGCAGTGCGCAAGGCCATCGCTCAAGCGGTTGACCTGGAAATCATGCAGGAGATCGTCTACGACGGTTTGGGAGCAAAACCGTGTAGCGCGCTAACGGCATCGATGTCCGGCTGGACCGATGTCTTCTGTCAGGCGAATCCCTACGATCCCGAAGCCGCCGGCGCCTTACTTGATGAAGCGGGCTGGCTGATGAACGATGAGACAGGAGTCCGTGAGCGCGACGGCCAACCATTGGTCGTTCGACACTTTGGCGCGGATCGTCCGCTCGGCAACGCTACCGCGCAATTCTTGAAGGAAGATATGGCAGCCGTCGGCATCGACTTCCAACTCAATATTTCGGACTTTTCGGCATACATTACGAACATGGTAGCTGGCGAGCACAACACGCAGCAGTGGTGGGATGCACAAACGGATCCTGACGGCGTCTTCCGTACGCTATTCCACACATTTAACGCCGGTGGCGGCTCAAACCGCAATAATTATCGCAGCGAAGCAATGGATGTGATGATCGATAATGCTGTTGGCCTCGTCGATCCGGACGCGCGTGCCGCGGCTTATGCCGAAATCCAGCAATTGTTGGCAGACGAAGTGGTTATAATGTATCTCAACGATTCGGTTGTCCTCTACGCCAGTATTCCCGATATCCACAACGTGACGATTCTCGGCGGTGGCTTTGTGCCGGACTTCTATTCCGCGACGATGAGTATGTAAGCGCGAAAAAACTGGGAAACCGAAGACAGGGACATCATTTGGGTCCCTGTCTTCACTTTCGGCATGATCGGTTATACTGATAATGCAATCAGGATGGGGATGAGATCATGTTGGATGCGCCGGTTCGAACTGTTTTTGATGTATTGGCTGACTTCCTGGCGTCGCGACCTGCGGACGAGGAACTGCTCGCCTATCATATGCCTGATGATCTGCAAGCGCGGGTAGAATACTTGCTAGAGCAAAACAGAGAGAGTGAGCTGTCTGCAAATGAAGAGCTTGAGCTGCACGAATTCTTGCGAGCAGACCAATTCATGGGCCTTCTCAAGGTAAGGACAAGACTCAGGCTTCGGAAACAGCAGCAGTGACCGTAAGCGTACAGTTGGTCCGGGAAATCCGCCGCCTCTCTGGCGGTTGCTGCGATTAATGCCTCTTGGGTGAGAATGATCGATCAATCGGTTTTCAGATTGACCATATTGTTCCTGTCAAGCACGGGGGAGAAGATCGTAACGATAATCTGTGCCTGGCGTGTGCCGAGTGTAATGGTTACAAAGGTCCAAATGTCGCCGCGCTTGATCCACAGACAGATGAGGCTACGAAACTGTACCATCCGCGGCAACAGGCTTGGAACGCTCACTTTGTCGTTAAGGCGGATGGGCAAATTGCTGGACTTAGGTCTGAAGGCCGCGCAACCGTCATCGTCATGAGGATGAATGCCGACGACCGCGTGGCAGAGAGACTAGGGCTCATGGTGGTCGGTCGATATCTTTTGAGAAACCCTAGATCGATTCAGCTTGCTCACAATCTGTGACTTCTTTCATTCGCACAGTACACGTCCGAGCGAGTCGCCTTAAATGGGCAAATATCTCGCAAGTCGCCTGTTACAAACCATCCCGACCGTCTTTTTGGTAACGGTTCGTCGTTTTCCTCATGCTGCACCTGACACCCGGCGATCCGGTGCTCGTATTCATAGACGATAAACAGAGTACGCCCGAGTTCCGGGAAAAAGTACGCGAAGAGATGGGCTTGAATCGCCCCTTGCACGTTCAATTCCTGCGTTATATGGCCAATGCATTGCGTGGTGATCTGGGGCGTTCGCTGCAAACCAATGTGCCAGTAATGGCGCAGATAATAAATCGCCTGCCCTGGACCATAGAGCTGTCCGTGGCCGCGCTACTCATCGCTTCGGTCATCGGCATAACCATCGGTATCATCGCCGCGTTTTATCACAATACCATCATTGATACGCTGGCTATGGCCCTGGCCCTGGTCGGCATTTCCATGCCGGTCTACTGGTCATCTCTCCTGCTGATCTTGCTCTTCGCCGTACGTTTGCGGGTATTGCCCGCTATCGGTCAAGGCGGGATCGAGCGGCTGATCCTGCCGGCAACGGCGCTGGCCCTGGTCTCGGCAGGCTCACTGGCGCGCATGGTGCGGTCGAGCATGCTCGAGGTACTCAATCAAGATTTCGTCTTAACAGCCCGCTCCAAAGGCATCTCAGAGCGCGTTGTTATCATCCGGCACGTGCTGCGCAATGCGTTAATCCCGGTGGTGACCGTTCTTGGCTTGATTCTTGGCTATACCTTGAGCGGCGCCGTCATCACCGAGACAATTTTCGCCCGTCTAGGCATCGGACAGAAATATGTCGAAGCTGTGCTGCAAAAAGATTTTACCGTAGTGCAAGGCATGACTCTCTTCATTGCTATGATGTACGCCGTGGTAAACATCGTGGTCGATATAGTTTACGCCTTTGTTGACCCTCGGATTCGTTATGACTAAGGCTGATGTGACACTCACCGACCTGGGTTACGCCCAATCGTCGAAGTGGTTGAGTTTGATCCGGCGTGTTCTGCGTTCGCGCAATGTCGTAGCCGGCGCGATCGTGCTCTTCGTGGTGATCCTGCTCGTGGTGCTGGCACCGCATATCAGCCCTTATGGACCAACCCAGCAATTTCGTCGGAACCGGTTACAACCGCCAAACGCAGAATTCCTTCTGGGCACCGATAACCTCGGCCGCGACATCCTGACGCGGATTCTTTATGGCGGGCGGGTATCCCTGCAAGTTGGCATCATCTCGGTCGCGATCGGCGCAACACTCGGCACCTTGCTTGGCTTGCTCGCAGGCTATCTTGGCGGCAGGGCCGATACGCTGATCATGCGTTTCATTGACTTGATGATGGCCTTTCCGGGCATTTTGCTATCCTTGGTGATCGTCGCGGTGTTGGGGCGCAACCTGCAAAATGTCATGGTTGCAGTCGGCTTGTCATCGATACCCATTTATACGCGTGTCGTGCGTGGCAGTACGCTGTCGGTCAAACAAGTCGACTTTATCACTGCTGCGCAGGCGCTAGGTGGCTCGCCCGGGCGAATAATGATGCATCATATTCTGCCAAATGTGATGGCGCCGCTAACCGTGGTGGCTACCAACGGTGTCGCCAGTGCCATCATCACCGGCGCGGCATTGAGCTTTCTCGGTTTGGGACAGCAGCCGCCCGATCCGGAATGGGGCTTGATGCTCAATGAGGGACGAGAATTTATTCGCGCCGCCGCCTTTGTGACTACTTTTCCCGGGCTGGCGATCATGATCACCGTGCTGGCGATCAACCTGCTGGGTGACGGCTTGCGCGATATCCTCGATCCACGTTTGAAGCTGTGACGCTCACTGCCAAAGCATTGAATACAAGACAAAATCGCTGGTGCTGATGCCGCGTGGCAATGTGACCACCTGGTAAACCATCTCGGCGATGGTGTCGGTGGAGACAAGAACCGTCTTGTCGATGCCCGGGGAGGCTGCATCGCGCATGGGGGTATCCGCGGGTCCGGGCGATATCATCACCACGCGGATCATTTCCGGCCTGAGTTCGGCAGCCAGCGACCCCGTTAATCCTTTCAAGCCGACTTTGGCCGCCGTATAGGCGCTGACGGTAGGCACCGACATCGAAGTGACGATTGAGCCGATATTGATGATACTGGCATTACCGCTGCGCCGCAGATTGGGCAACAAAGTACGCGACAGGATGTACGGCGCACGCAGATTCGTCTGCAGAATATGGTCAAGCTGCGCGTTGCTGGTGTCTTGAAGAAACTCAATCAGCCAATCGCCCGCGCAATTGATCAGCATGTCAACTGGCGTATCGGCAAGCAGCTTGCCCAATTGCGCGACAGCCTCATCATCGGTTACGTCCAACGTCTGCACTGTCGCAGCGCCACCGCGCTCAGCGATTTCCGCTGCGACGGAGCGCAGTTTCGTTTCCGTTCTGCCGACGAGGATACAGTGAATACCATTGGCGGCAAACTTGTGGGCGATCGCCCGTCCCATGCCCTGCCCGGCGCCAGTGATCAATGCTGTTCTGTCCGCCATGGCAATCCTCCCTTACTGGCCCTTGTCAATCAACTGACGCAATCGCGCGATATGTGCCGGCCCTACCTCGCAGCAGCCACCGATAATGGCCGCGCCAGCGTTAGTCCACTCGCGCGCATGCTCGACATAGATTTCGGGTGTCAAATCCCGGCGCGTCGTCAACTGAGCGACGCCTCCTTGCTCTGACCATGTCGCCGGAATCTCCGCGAAACCATTGGCATAAGCGCCGAATGCCAAGCCGCTCGCCTGTAAGATTGGTAAAGCAGCGCTGATGCTATCCGGTGTAGAGCAATTGATCAGAAAAGCATCGGGAGCCGTAGCTTCAACAAGCTGCAGCGCCTCTGACAAGCTTTCCCCGCCGCGCAATTCGGTAGCGCCATGATCTCGTAAGGTCAGTGACAGCCAGGTCGTCTTGCCTCGACCACTTGCAGCGCGCAGCAAGGCTTTCGCTTCAAAGATGGTAGACAATGTTTCGCCCAAATAGATATCGACAAACGGGTCGAGCAGATCCATCAGCTCGGCATACTGCGCGGCTGTCTCTTCAAAGGAAAGTGCGAATTCGTTGACATAACTGGCTTCCAGCGGCGGCAAGCTGGCAGCGATGCGAACCTGCGCGGCCTCATTGTCACGGCGGGCGTCGCTGGCGAGTTGACCCGCCACTTGCACAAGTTCCTCAAAGCGATCTTCCATGCCGACATGCCGCATTCGAACACGGGTGGTACCATATGTGTTGGTGGTTATGACATCGGCGCCGGAGCGAATATAGTCACCGTGGATCTGCCGCACCATATCCGGATCGTCGATCAGCGCAGCCACCGCCCACTCGCCAAAACCGCCTTTGCCACCTCGATTGACAATCTCTTGTCCCATGCCACCATCAAGCAGGATTGGTTTCGTAACCATTGCCAAGGTGCCTCCCTAGCTGTAATAGCGTAGCGAGATTTTATCACGCGGCGCTTCTCGCCACAACGAAACGCTGCCGCTTCAATCACTCAGGTTTTGCCCGGTCATTTGCAGAAACGAACGTATGTGCTATCATATTGTAAATCGCTGGCTGTGAAGTCATGTGCTGAATGGAAAAGGCAGGAAATTGAATTTGAGTCGGCACAGGAAAATCAAGTCATCGCGGCAGTTGCTGCCGCTTTTCGCTCTGCTTATTGTCGGCACGGGTATCGGTATCGCGCTCGCCGTCGCCGTCACTCCCTTGCTTCATGATGTGTGCCTGGCTGCGATAGTGTGTCAAAGGCAACTTTCGCTGCTGATTGGAGTGATCGCGCTGGCCCTGGCTTTGAATATTTCGGTCATGGTTCTGCTGTATGAGCGACTGAACCGGCTAAACGAGGAACGTATACTCGAGGCTCTGCTATTCAGCGAATCCGCCATCATGTCGCCCAACCTCGAGCATTCCGATTTGGACTAGTTCCCTTGTACCTGCTCAGTCACGTGGCAGCCTGGATTTGCTTTAACTGAATCGAGCAGTTCAGCGGAAAGCGAAACGATTGATGAATAGATCCCGAAAGCCGCAACTCATGGAACAACACGCGAGGCTCATCGTCGGCAACTGCGTTGAGGTGATGCGCAGTTGGAAGAAAGACTTTGTCCAGCTAACTGTCACCTCGCCACCCTACGACGGATTAAGAAACTATCAAGGTTATGAGTTTCCTTTTGAAGAAATCGCCGATGAATTGTATCGGGTGACCGCGAAGGGTGGCATATTGGTATGGATCGTTGGTGACCGTATCAACAAAGGTCGCAGCCTCACCTCCTTTCGGCAGGCCCTCTATTTCCAGGAGATCGGCTTTTCCGCGCACGATGTTATGATCTATCAGAAGAAGAATACGCCCTTCATGCGCAGCAACGCCTACACCAACGCATATGAGATGATGTTTGTCCTTTCCAAAGGCAAACCCGCCACCTTCAATGCGCTCAAGGAACCGACACAACGCCAAGGCTATGAAATGCTGCCGCACAACAAACTCCCGGACGGCGTCAACAAGAAGCGAAAAGCAGAACTTAAGAAAGAGAAGACCCGCACAAATATATGGTCTTATGCCGTTGGTCTAGGTGGCACTACCAGCGACAAAATTGCCTTTCAACATCCCGCCGTTTTCCCGGAAAAACTGGCTGAAGATCACATTCTTTCCTGGAGCAACGCGGGTGATCTCGTACTTGACCCAATGTGCGGCTCCGGCACTACCGGAAAGATGGCGCTTTTGCACGATCGGCAATTTATTGGGATCGACATCTCGCCGGAGTACATCGAAATTGCGCGCCAGCGGCTGCATCAATCGGGCTTGTCCGCAGATGTCGAGACTGCGCTCTGACAGGCCGTGACAATAAAGCCGCAGAAAACAAAGGCAACAACGGCCTTTGCCTAACTCCATACAAGTCGTTACAATACGCATACTCCTAGATCGCAGT
This sequence comes from Phototrophicaceae bacterium, assembly GCA_965262335.1. Classification (GTDB taxonomy): domain Bacteria; phylum Chloroflexota; class Anaerolineae; order Aggregatilineales; family Phototrophicaceae; genus UBA6055. The sequence goes on along the minus strand of OZ253529.1, from coordinate 56,518 downwards.
GGAAACGAGTACAGCCATGCAAAACGTGACTATCCCGACCTTGTATCCTGTTACGCAAGCCTTGCCCAAAGGCGAGCCTGTCGATATCGCACAAACCCTGGCTGCCCAATGGGAGCAGCTTGGGCTTGCGCAACTAGTTTCCGGCAAACGTATCGCGCTCGGCTTTGGCAGCCGCGGTGTCGCCAAAATCGATATCATCGCCAAGCACTTGGTGGCCCTGGTCAAGGCATCAGGCGGTGAGCCATTTATCGTTCCCGCGATGGGAAGCCACGGCGGCGGTACGCCCGCCGGGCAGATCGAGGTGCTGGATGGCTTGGGCATCAGCGAAGCTACGATGGGTTGTCCAATTCATGCCACCATGGAAGTTGTCGACAAAGGCATGACGTCTGTCGGCTTGACTGCCTATATCGACAAAAACGTGGCCGAAGCCGATGGCTTGATCATCACCAACCGCACCAAAGTGCACACCGACTTTCACGGTCCGCATGAGAGTGGTCTGCTCAAGATGCTGGCGATCGGCCTGGGCAAGGAAACCGGCGCTCGCTTGATCCATCAGTACGGCGTCACCGGCCTGCGCGATTATATGCCGGTGATTGCCAGGCACTTGTTGGGAAGGATCAACTTCGTCGCCGGATTCGGCGTTGTGGAAGATGGTTATCACGCCGTGGCGCATTTGCAGGGCTTTACATCGGAGGGCGTGGTCGCTGGCGATCAGCATCTGATGCAACTCTCACGCGACCTGATGCCTCGGCTGCCAGTCGACGAGATTGATGTGCTGATCATTGACGAGATCGGAAAGGACATCAGCGGCGCCGGCTTGGATACCAATATCGTCGGGCGCTGGATGATCGATGGTGAACCGGAACCCGAATTACCCAACATCAAACGCATCGCCATTCTCGATCTCACGCCGGCATCACACGGCAACGCCACCGGTTACGGGATAGCCGACTTCATGTCGCGTCGGCTCTTCGACAAGATCGACTTTCCCATCACCACCAAGAACATGTTCACCAGCGGATTCCTGCAGCGCGCGCGTATGCCGCTGGTCTTTGAAAGCGATGAAGAGACCATTCAAGCCGCACTCTTTGATGCCTTCCGCTCTGATCCTGCCCAAAGCCGCAACGCCCGCGTCGTGCGCATCAAGAATACCATGGAGCTGGGGGAACTCTGGGTCAGCGCCAATATCGCCGCCGAATTGAACGACAAGGACAATGTCTCAGTGGGCGAAACAGCCTCGTCGCTTGCCTTCGCGGCAGGTGCCCTGGTCTAAACAAACTGCAGCACGTCTAGTAGTGGCGAGCCACCATTTCGCCGAATCAAAAGCGTATCATCGCACTATGTGTAGGAGGTTGTCCTGTGTTTGGACGGCTGTAATCACCGCAATGCCATCGCGTTTAGGTTGCGAAAACTAATCGCCAGGCTCTCGAAGGGATCGCGCTGGCAAATATCTTGCTCGACCGCGTACCAATCCACGCCTGCACCCCGGCATGCTTGCAGAATTGCCGCGAAATTCATATTGCCTTCGCCGACTTCCGCCATGGCCTGTAGCGGACGCAAGTCTCCCCTCTTTATGGGGGGAGATTGAGAGGGGGGCGGCAGCATCACCATATCCTTCAGATGAATCACCGGCATGCGGCCCGCCAGTTGCTCGATCCAGCCGGCAGGATCGGCGCCGCCGTGCTGCACCCAGTAGGTATCCAATTCCGCCTGCAAATAGCGCGCATCGCTCTCGCCAAACAAGATATCCAAACCAGTGCGACCCGCGAACTTTACGAATTCGAAGCTGTGGTTGTGATAACTGAAGCTTAGCCCCGCCTGCGCCAGTTTTTCGCCGATTTCGCTGCCGATCGCGGCAAAGCGCCGGAAGCCATCTTCGCTGTCGCGGAATTCCGGCGGCATGCTTCCAATGGCAACATGTTGGCAATCCCACAGTTTGTGCTGTTCGATCACGGCATCCAGGTCGTTAAGAAGTAGTTCGTAGCTGCTATGCGTGTTGCAGATCGTCAAGCCGTGGTCATCGGCGATCTGCTTGACCTCGGCATCGGGAATATCGCCGATCGCCGAGACTTGTATGGCGCCGTAACCGATCTCGGCAATTTTCGCCATGCTGCGCGCGAAGCCCGCGCCCGTCTGCGTGAAGTCTCGCACCGTATACAATTGCGCCGCGACTTGTGAAATCTTCATGCCATTGCCTTTCTTAACGGGCGTCCCGCTGTCTCACACCACACGAATCATGCATTAATATTAGGGAATTATATACTAGAATAGCCAAAACTCTTTATCTCCGTTACGTAGCACCGTAGGTAAGAACGCCGACACAGAACGATATGACTGCACATGAGATTGCACACTGGATTAGGAACATAATACAGCCGCAGGTCGGGTGTAAAGAACTTGCAGACTCTTTCATGTTTCCCCGTCCTCTTTCTTGCGCTTGACAAGGTGTTCTTGCCAGTACCGCCATTCGTGCTTCTTCTTAGGTTTGCCCATCATAATCATCCTAGCGATGTTCTCTGGCGTATCATCTATCGGCTCAGGGAACTCAAGTGGTGGGCGGCCGACTGATCGCTTGGGCTTGTCTTGTTCGGCTTTTTTCTTGTATTCCGTCATCAATCTGTCCTTATATGAACATGTTTCTCGATATTTTACCGCCACGACGGTTGCCGTACCTGCGCGGAAGTTGTAACGGGAGATCATCTAACAATGATTCGACGCTATAGCCCTGAATCACAGGATATGTCTCATAGTCATCTGACCAAGTTTCTTGACTGCGTTGGTTATTAACTGTACGCATTTGATTCTCAAAACAGACCATGATGCCAGCGACAGCATCAAGGCGGCGCACAGTCTCGCTGAGCGCCTTAACCGAATCAGGCGTCACATTACCACCTTTGACCTGGATAATTGCAAATTCACGTTGCACTTTGGCATTGCGAACAACATCAATCTCCATTACCCCATCAACGCCTCCATCCGCGCCACGGTCTCCGGGGTTGTGGTACATTCCGTGTGCGCCGATTGCGCCGCAAACCCACTTCTCGAACTCAAACTTGTTCTTTGCGGCCAACGCTTGCACGGCATAAAGCGTTTCTGGCACGCCAATGATACGAATATCGTCTTTGTTCAAATGACGGAAATTGCCGACAATGCGTTCACGTACTAGCTCAGTAGAGAATGGCGATATATCAATGCCGATCCAGTGGCGTCCTAGTAATTCGGCGGAATGCGCCGTAGTACCGCAACCGCAGAAGGGATCAAGCACCGTGTCGCCAAGATTGCTGGATGATTTGACGATTCGTTCCAGCAAAGTAAGCGGCTTCTGTGTGGGATAGCCTAGTCTTTCGGAATGGGTCGTGGACAACATTGAAATCTCCCACCAGTCGCGGGCATTGACGATTGAATAGTCCCCCTGTTTATCCTTGTAGTATTTTACCTTTCCTCCCTGCCCGCCTCCGGTTTGTCCGTATGATTTTACTTTCTGGACATTAAACTTGTATGGATTGTTCTTAGAATAGAATAAGATCATGTCATGTTTTCTTGCAAAATACCTATTAGATACTCCGCCAGACTTATAACACCACACGATCTCGTTCCTAAAATTCTTCCGTCCATAAATCCCGTCCATTAGCAACTTCAAGTAGTGTCCGGCATACGGGTCGCAGTGCAGATAGATACTGCCTGTCCGTTTCAACGCCCTCTTCATTGCGTACAGTCGCAACGCCATATTCAGCAAGTACGAGGCTAAGCCTAACTTACCCCCACCAGACGGTTGCTCTACCTCCTGGGCGTACTTAACTATGATTGCAAGGTGGCGCATACTCGGATTACGTTCCAATTCCGCTAGTCTTCCATCGTCCTCAGGTACCCATCTCCAGGTATCCTCGAAGGCGGCAACAGGTTTCAGTGTCTTGTCTTTGCTCTTAAACGGCAGATTGTATGTGCTATTGGAATTGAACGGCGGATCAAGGTAAATGAGATCGACAGATTCATCAGGCAAACGATCAGGGTCATTCAGTACATTCAGGCAATCATCGGCGTAAAGGATTCGATTCATATTTGCCTCGCAATCAAGTCTTGGTACTTTAGACGCTTGCCAACTGCATTGCGTACTACTGCCGTCATCTGTTGCCGTGTATCCAACGGGCGGCTGTTGTGACGCCCTGCGAACTCGTTTACGTAGCGGTGTAGGTGCTTATGGCTCATTTGATGGTACGTTCCTACATATCCGCGCTTTAGCATACTCCAGAACGATTCTAGCCCGTTCGTATGTATCTCGCCATTTACATATTCGCCGACTGAGTGGCTTACGGCTTTGTGCTTGCGCCGCATTCCTTTGTAAGCCCGCGCCTCGTCTGTGTACACAATCGCGCTGTCTGTTGTGTTGCCCTCTACTACGCCGTGCAAGGTGCGGCGATCCGTGGCTTCTACCACTTCCGCTTGTACGTTGCCTGTGTCTCTGTCTAGCACACCAACCACCGCCGTCTTGCCGACAGTACCACGCCCGACGTGTAGCTTCTTGTGAGCGTGTTTGTTGCCCTCTTTGCCGCCGATGTAGGTTTCGTCTACTTCGACTTCGCCGTAGAACTTATCTGCATTGTCGCAGTAGGTTTCGCGTATGCGGTGCATCATGTGCCAGGCGGACTTCTGCGTAATGTCCAATTCACGGTGCAGCTTCATCGAGCTAATGCCCTTTAGGTTTGTAGTAATCAGATAAATTGCGATAACCCACTTTTGATAGCCAATTGGCGAGTTGTGCATCAGCGAGTTTGTCTTTGCCGAGAAGTGCTTACGGCAATCGCGGCACCGGTAAGGCATAGTCGGGTGCTTGACTCCGCTTACCCTATCGCTCTCGCAGTGGGCGCAACGAACGCCGTCTGACCAACGAGCATTCTCGAACCACTTCTCCGCCGTAGCGTCATCTGGAAATTGCTTGAATAGTTCGATGATCGATATGCCCTTGCGGTAGTGCTGCCCTGGTGCGTTCTGTGCCATTGCGCTTACCCTATCTCTGAATATATGAACTAGAATAGCCGATTTATCAGAGCTTGTCAAGGGCAATTTGACGATATTTGCCCCTAGTTGGTAGCAAATTGGCCTACAGGGTGCAAGCGGCGATAATGCATAGCCCTAGCTGTCCGAACGCGAGTCTGACCGACCAACGTAGGCAGTCTTCGATGCATTTGTTTTTTTCCGCTTTGCGCTCGTTCAGGCAATTGTTGTGTTTGTAGGCTTTGATGTAGTGCTTAACTGTCTGGTCATAGTATTCTTTGACTGAACAGTCCTCCCACCATTTCACTGATTCTTCGGTGGCGTCTATCGGATGAGACATCCGCCTTGCCATCTGCCCTGCTTGGTTTTGTGTACGCAGTGCCAGAAAGTAAGCGACCACGATGAGCGCTGTCGGGCTGTAAATGAGTATACTTATCGGGTTCTCAGCCACCGCGCTCCGAATTGCCGGGCTTGCCACTGAGGTCAAGTTGACGACACCCACAATCGCTGCTATGATGTTGACCGTCGCAAAATTCTGATGCGCTTTACGCTCGATGGTGTCGATGCAGCCGTCAATGTAGGCAGCGTTGTCTTTTAGAGTGGCTACTACACTTCGCTGCTGGAAAGTCAATTCTTTAGTATCTGTATCCATTATTTCATCTCCGAGAGATTCTAAATGTCTGAAAATAAAAACCCGCCTGAAAAACCTGCGCCATGCCCACCTCCTCGCCCACCTGACCCGCCGCCGCCGCCGCCAAATCCAATAAAAAGCGGGCAGAAGCGTAGGCGTCAGAAACCTGATTCTACATCACCTGTCAAACGGTAAACGCTTGTCAGGGTATAGTAGAAAGCCTCATTGGCCGCCCTACTTCAAGCATTGTAAATTGGCTACTCTAGTATATAATTCCCTAATATTACTATGTTACACCAACCTAATGCCGCCGCTAGACAGGTGGATGCGCGACGTATTGTGCCAGCAAATCCGCAAATTCCCTGGCATCAATGGGCAGGTCGACGGTCTGCCGCTTGTGAGCGGAGAGGATGATGCCGTTGTTCAAAGTGATTGAATTCAAGCCCTCTTCCGCTGGTGCGATCAGCGTCTCGCCACCAAGAATCGTGTTGGCGAAGTTTTCGATCACGATCTCGTGTCCCTGCTTGCCGTGATGATCGTAAGAGACGACTTCGCGTGTGCAGGGCACCTTTTCGAAGCCCTTGTCAGAGTCGCGGATCTCCGCAATGGAAGAGCGCTCATTGCGGAAGAAGACCAGTTCGCCGCTCTGCCCGTTTACGCCGGCTGCCGTCGACACCGCACGCGCTACGGGCGCTTGCCGAGCGGCTTTAATCGGGGCGCTGTAGACCAGCATTCCATTCTCGCCGACGATCTCCAACCTATTGCTACCCGGAGATTCGCCGGTGGTGGTGATAAAGTGGCCGACCATGCCACTAGCATACTTGAAGTAAGCAGTAACCTCGTCTTCGACCTCTATACGGTGGTGTTTGCCGAAGTTGACAAAACCGTGGATGCTTGCCGGCATGCCCACCAGCCACTGGTAAAGATCAAGATTATGCGGGCACTGGTTCATCAGCACGCCGCCGCCTTCACCACTCCAGCTCGCGCGCCAATCGCCGCTGTCGTAATAATACTGAGTGCGGAACCAGTCGGTAATGATCCAGGTGCAGCGCTGCAGCTTGCCCAAATCGCCGCTATCGATCATGGCTTTGATTTTACGCCAATGTCCCCAGGTACGTTGCATAAACATGGCAGCGAAGACCAGGTCCGGTGATGATCTTTTCGCGCTATGATAGGCGTCGATCATGCGCTGCGCCTCCCCGATGTGCACGGCAATTGGCTTTTCCACCAGCACGTTGATGCCGCGTTGGAAGGCCGCGATGCTCATATCCGGATGGTCATAATGCGGCGTGGCGATGATGACGCCATCCAGCTCTACGGAATCGAGCATTTGCTCGAAGTCGGTGAAAACTGTCACCTGCGCCTCTCGATTGGCTTTGGCAAGTTTTTCTTCGCGATTATCGCAGAGCGCAGCCAGCTCGGTATTGGCCAAGTCCAGAACGTGTTTGACATGGACCGATCCCATGTTGCCGATACCGACGATACCGAGGCGTACCTTTTCCCTTGTCATTGCTGCTCCTTGCTTTAGTGTCAGATTCAATGCGCCGCCACTTCGGTCACAGGCGAACATTGTAGCGCAGCGCCCGTCGGGATCGCTACGATAAGATTTCCTGGATCAACTCGAAATTCACTCTATACGCCAAAAATATCAGGGCGACTCGGCGAGTCGCCCATTGCTGCGGCAAGTTCTATTTGCGTAAGCTGGCAATCTGAAAACAACAGCAAATCTTTGCATTAGCCCTTCACGGCGCCGAAGGTCAGCCCTCTGACGATAAATCGCTGCACCATCAGAGACAAGATTACCGGCACGGTCACGGCGATCAACATGCGGGTAGTGACGAAGCCGAAATCGATGCCGCGTACCGTATCAGAGCCGGCCACCAGCATGGGATAGGGTTTCCAATTGCGATTGGCCAAGATGCTGGCAAAGAGAAATTCATTCCAGGCGAAGGCGAAGCAGATCAAGGTCGAAGCGACCAGTGCAGGACGCGCCAGGGGCAAGGCGATACGCCAAAAGGTTGTCCATTCGCCGGCACCATCCACCAGCGCCGCCTCGCGCAATTCGGGTGGCAGATCGGCGAAGTAATCGCGCATGATCAGCACGGCGAAAGGCAAGGTGAAGGTGGCATTGACAATGACCATGCCCGGCAGCGTATCCAGCAGCTTCAGATCGCGGAACATCAGCACAAAGGGGATCAAGGTGGCGACCGGCGGCAGGAAGCGCTGCGACAAGAACCAAGCCACCAGGTTGCGATTGCCGATGCCGTATTTGAAGCGCGCCAAACCATAACCAGCCAAGGTGCCGAGCGTGGTAGCCACCAGCGTCGCCCCCAACGAGATCAAGGTGCTGTTGCGCAAAGCTTTCATCGTTTCGGCGCCGCCAGAACCAAACTCCTGCTGCCAACTTACCAGATCCGGTTCGAATTGCAGAAATGGGATGATGGTGCCGTCTTTCCACTCGGATTTGAAGGAGGTCAATATGGCGTATCCAAATGGTGAGAACGCGATGAATGTGCAGATAAGCGCCAGGGCAATGATGACTTTGTCACCGAGACTTGTGCGCGAAAAACGGTTTTTCTGTTCTGCCCGAGGGAAGATTTTGCGTTTTTCTGACATGATCATCTCCCTCCTTTTACTCGAAGCGCTCGCGCACGCGGTAGAAATAAATGGATGATATAACGATCGCCACCACCACCAGCAGATAAGCCTGGGCAGCTGCTTCGCCCAATTGGAAACTGCCGATCAGCCCTTTTTCATATGCGTAGTAGACATAGGTCTGCGTGACAGAACCGGGACCGCCGCGGGTGAGGCTGAAGGGGATGTCGATGATTTTCAGCGATTCGACCATGCGCAGCAGCATGACCGTGCCCAAGGCCGGCGCAATCATGGGAAAGGTGATGGAGCGGAAGAGTTGCCAGTTCGATTTGGTATCCAGCCGCGCCGATTCATACAAATCATCCGGGATGGATTGCATCGCCGCCAGAATAATGATGAAGACGAAAGGCGTCCACTGCCATACATCGGTGAACATGACGGCAAGACGGGCGGGCATCGGCTCGATAAACCAGTTCACACGCCCCAAGCCGATGCCTTCCAAAACGTTATTTAACGGTCCCGATTGCTCGTTGAAAATAACCACGCCTAACCAGCCGACAGCGATAGGCGCGGCGAACATAGGCATTGTGATAATCGCCCGCATTTGCTTTAAGAATGGCAGGCCATGGTTGAACACCCAAGCGACGAAAGTGCCAAAAATCAGCGTCGCCGCCGTGCTTCCGAGGAATAGAAAGGCGCTGAAACTCGCAGTGCTCACCGCTTTCTTGTCGACCTTCTCGTCGCCTATGCCCAGAATCTCGGCATAGTTTTCGAAGCCGATATATTTGGGATTCTTCCCCAGGCGATAATTGGTCATGCTCAAACCAAATGAGTACACTAGCGGGAATAAAGTGAAGGCGAGGATCCAGCAAACGCCGGGCATCAAGAAGAAGTATTTCGCTCTGTTGTTTGTCATGGGGACCAACCCCTTCTATAGTCTCCCCCCACTGAAATGGGGGGAGAATTGTTTCCACATTTCTGCAAATCTCCCCTGTCCTTGCGCCCCGACTGTTTATCACAGCGAACAAGATTTCATGACAACTGCCGTCATGAAGTCCCCCTCTCCATTGCTATTGGGAATGGGTTTGGGGGGAGGGGTTTGACAGAGCTACATGCCGCTGTAACCAATAGCCTGCTGATAAATCTCCAGCTGGCTGTCGACATCGAGATCGTCAGTGACTTCTTCCCAATCTTCAGCGGTATTGTCCAAAGCTTCCTGGGCGCTCGATTGCCCGGTCATCGCCTCTGACAAGCGGATATCGAGGGTCTCCTGGATGTACTCCAGCGTGCCCGGAATACGCAGGTAGGTCACCGAAGTCGGCTTCTCGTAAACGTTGTCGCCATAAGCATTGATGTAGCGTTCCATATCATCAGCGTTGAAGCCGACGGCGGTGTAATCTTCGGATGTCGCCGAGCCGCGCGGCTCATAGAGTTGATAAGTGCAGCAGGGGTCGATACCTTGCCAGCCGGTGGTTGCGTTGTAGAAGTTGATTGACGGGTTGGCGATCATCGACATGTAGAAATAGGTCAGCTCGGGATTCTCGCTGAATGTCGACATGGTCGGATGCCAGGATCCGCCAGTGGTATTGCCGACACAATTGGGATTCATCTCATCGGTCACGAATTCGCCGGTTTCGCGGTCGTACCATTCCGAAGAACACAGGATAGCCGAAGCCCCCAAATTGCCCTTGATGACGGAGCGGTCCTCGTTCTGCGAAAGCGAGCCAACATCGCCCCAGGAGAAGGTAGCGATGGCGTTGCCACCGAGGAAGTTATCCCAAGCCTCGCCCAGTTGCCAGCCGAATTGGGCTTTCTGGCCCGTGGCCGCCAGCTCTTGCAGGAATTCCAGCGCGCGCACATGGCCCGGTTCGTTGATCAGCGGTGTCATATCATCCGGATCGAACCAGAAGACGTTATCGTACTTCGTCACAGCGCGCGGATCATCACCACCTGCCGGTGTGACAGCGAAGGAGGCTGCCAGCGTCGCATAGTGGAAGTGTCCTTGGCCGCCCGGCGCCAAGTGCAAGCTGATGCCATCATCGGGATCACCATCGCCGTTCCAGTCTTTGCCATTGAAGAAGCCGGCGACCGCCAGCAAATCCTGCCAGGTTTCCATGGGATAGGGCATTGGTTCGCCCATTTCTTCTTCGTAGGCAGTTTGCCACACGGGATCGTTCAAGATGTCATAGCGATAATAGAAGAGCTGCGCATCGCCGTCCATCTGCGTGCCGTAGGTTTCGTCGCCCCATTTCAGCAGCGCGCGGAAGGGGGGAGCTGTATCGTCCGGTGACCACTGGGCGAAACGCTCATCGCCAATCCACTGGTCGATCGATTGGATCCAGCCGTTGCTTATCCAGTCGCCATATTGCCAGGCAGCGCCGATGAAAACGTCATAGGTGTACTGCTGCGTCAAGAAATCGGCGGGGATAGTCGTGCCCAATTGATTGTAGGGAATCTCTACGATCTCCAACTCAGCGCCAGTCGCCGCCTCAAAAGCATTGCGCCAGAAGTAGATGGTACCGGAAATGCCGCCGCGCGAGCCTTGGCCCAGTACGCCAAAAGTGATCGTCTTGCCTTCGCCGAGCGCGTGGCCATCGGGAATATTGGCGTTGAGCAAAGCCTCAAAGGCGAGCGATTGCTCGAGCTCGGTTTCGGCGACTTCGGGAATCGGGAACAAATCTTCCGCCGTCTTGCCGAAGAATGTGTCCTGTGCCGCAACACCGAACACGCCTGTCAAAAGAACCAATATCGAGATGAGAATACCTAGTTTGACTTTCATGGATTACTCCTGTTCGGAAATAGACAAGCAATACAAAATGCTTAACCTCGCCGAAGAATGTTCTCGGCGCGATAGCGACGTGAGTATAATCGTTTTGCTTGGAATTGGCGAGTAACTCCCAAAACGCAAAAAAAAGAATCTACGATTTATGTTCCAAGCCGACATAGGTGATTGATCCATTGACAGCCACAACTTGAAATTTCATGATTCGATACTTGCGTAGTGGCATCATGCTACGATTCACAATGAGGAAACTGCTTATGCATGCAAAACCCTCTATCCCGGACCGTGTCTACCAACCCTACGCTGGTATTCCAGTACAAATCACAATGCTGGTAACTCCTTCGAGAATCATCCCGCGGCTGCAAAACCAGATTCTGGCATGGAAAGCCAAACGCAGCGCCACATCGAGTCGTGCAATTGGGAAGACGACGAAGCAAACGCTGTTGGCTGCCGCTACATAAGCAATCTTAGCCGACCCGAGGATGACCCGGACATCTCTAAATGACGAACCGAGGTCGCCATCAGAATCGCCAAATACCCGCGAGATCGGATCACTAGCAGCAACAGGGCCGCTGTGGTCTAATTGTTGGCACTCGTCAATGGGAAAGATTTCGACATAGATCTGCAAACCGCATTGTCAACGTTCGGCGTCACCGACACGACCTTGAACGCGGGCGAAATAAAGCAGCTAGACGACAACGGGTTTCTTCCCCTTCCCAACTTGCTGTCCACCGAGCAGGTCACGGCCATACGCCAGCGCATTACTGAAATAACAGCAGTGGAAGGAGAAGGTGCCGGTAAAGAATTCAGAAAAGAAGCCGGTTCAGAACGCCTGTCTAACCTCATCGACAAAGACCCTATCTTCGACATCTGCTTCACCCACCCACGTGTTCTAGCGGCCATGAGCCATGTATTGAATTCTGACTTCAAACTGTCTTCGCTAAACAGCCGCGCATCCTTGCCCGGCCAGGGTTTACAGGCCCTGCACGCCGATTGGAGTGGCGGCATCGAGCCTGGCGATTTCCAAGTCTGCAATTCCATCTGGCTGCTGGTCGATTTCACCGAAGAGAACGGCGCCACGCGCATTGTGCCCGGTTCACATAATAGCGGCAAGCACCCCAACAACGCCCTCGATGATCCCAAGGCGCCCCACCCCGATGAAATTCTCCTAACGGCGCCAGCCGGCACAGTCGTCATTTTCAACTCGCATCTTTGGCACGGCGGCACGGTAAACCGCAGCGACTCGCCGCGCTTTGCCATGTATTCGTATTCACGCGGCGCCACCATCCGCAGCAATTGAACCAGAAGCAATGGATCAGCGAAACCACGCTCGCCCGGCTGACTCCGGCGCAGCGCTTCATTCTCGACCTGTGAGCGCGCGACAGTCAATCATCAGCTTGCCTTTGATACGGTTGCAGGTTGAACAGAGCAATTGCAGGTTGTCCAGCCGTGACAAGCCGCCTTTGGCGACGGGAAGCACGTGATCCAGCACGAGATTCTCATGCTCGCCACAATTGGCACAGCTTTCGCCATGTCGCTCCGCCAACTGCTCGTACCAGTCTTGATAATGCCTGCGCAACAATCGACGTTCACGCTGCTTGACTTGTGGCGGGACCGCCCACTTCGGCGGATTCACTATCCACAACGGCAGATAGCTTCTGCCGCCGCGCGCCAGAAAACGAGCAACATCGCTAACCGGCAGTTGACAGACACAGTGCCGTTGCATTCGTCCGCAATAGGCGCAGTACCTGTTATTGCGCAGCACGCTCACCCTCGGAAAGAGATTCGTCCCTAGATTGGTTGCACTCGCTGGCGTTGTGATCGAGGTCCAGTGTTGCCATCACGCCGATGTGATCAGAGAGCAGTAGACTGCCATCGTTGATCGGCTCCATATTGACTTGTGAGACACTTATCACCCTATCAAGTATATCGCATTGCGTAAAACAACCATCGATACGTTTGGCAAGCGGCCGGTCTAGGTGATATGGATCAGTATAACCCGTCTTGTCTCCATTTTTCGCGGTCCACATGTCGGCATACTGGCGCTCCGCAAGCGGCGTCAAGTATTCTGGTTGCGTATCGAGATTGATGTTGAAATCGCCGGTCAATATATGTGTATAGTCGGAAAATTGTGCGCGCTGCATCACTTCCAGGCAAGACTTGATACCGGTTTCTTTCTGGACGCTGCTCAAGAACAGATGCGTATTGAATACAGCCAAGGAATGACCGGATGATAATTCCGCAATCATATACTGCACAATGCGCATCCAGGGATTGCGCGTCTCGACCTCGCGCCCTATATCGACCTTACCGGTTTCCAGCGCCGCCAGTCGTGAGAACACCGCCAGTCCCTGCGGCCAAGGCGTTATGGAGCCGTTATCACTCGGTGCATAATAGGCATGAGGAAAACGGCGAAAACTGTGCGATCTAAGATACTCGAAGTGATCGGGCGCTGATTCTTGAATACAGATTATATCGACTTCCAGATCGCGCATGTTGCGCCCGATCGCATTGGCACGCTCTTGCCATTGGTTGTTCTTGCCCCAGATATTTTGTGTGACAACACGCAACATAGACATTGCTTTCTCTCAATCGAAAACCTCGCTAATTCTTATTGACCGTTTTGCTCGCACGAGTAGGCGGATGCGTTATTCTCAAGAGCAAAGCAGGTAAAAGCGCAGCCGATTGATCTATTTGTGTCGCGTGAGCGCAAAGCCCCGCAAGAATTGCTTTTGCATCAACACGAAGATGACAATTGGCGGAATACTCGCGATTACCGCGCCCAGCATGATCGGCCCGTAGGTACGCCCTATTTCCACGCCATCGTCCAGCGTGCTTAGTCCCACCTGAATCACCTGCAAATCCGGGTTGGTGACGATCAGCAAGGGCCACAAATAGCTGTTCCACGCGCCAATGAACATAATGACAACCAGCGCGGTTACCGTGTTTCGGCTTAGTGGCAATAGGACGCGCAATAAGAATTGCAGGGGATTCGCGCCGTCCAACTGTGCCGCTTCGGAAAGTTCCGGTGTGATACTGGCAAAATGCTGTCGAAACAAGAATACTCCGGTGGGACTTGCCACGGCTGGCACAACCAGGGCCGTCCAACTGTTGCCCCAGCCCAACTCCAAAGCGACCAAGCGGAACAAAGCGATGATCGTTACCTCACCCGGCACCATCAGAGCAGCAAGGATTACGCCGAATACAAGCGACTTGCCGGGAAAGCGGAAGTAGACCAGCGCCATTCCACTGAAGATCGATAGCACGACTTTGCCAACGGTAACCATTGTTGCCACAGCAAAGGTATTAAACATCAAACGAGCGATGTTGCGATCGAGTACCGTTTGCAGGTTAAAGTTGAAAGAGTCGCCCGGAATCAACTGCAACCTGAACATCTGGGCATTGTTTTGGGTGCTGACCAGGGCCGCGTAGAACAGTGGAAAGCCCATGAATATTACGGCGATCCACAAAAAGATGTGGATATACCAGCGCTTGCTGAAAAGCCGCTTACCGAGGACCCGAAACAGCGGCGGTTTTTCCTCCAGGGTCTTGCGTGTGAAAGCGGTCATCTTAATCGGTCCCATAGGTGACGCGCCGGCCCATGACGCGAAACTGCATGTAGGTGAGGCCGATCACTACAATGAACAAGACGATCGATTGCGCCGCGGCTTTGCCTATATCGCGGCTTTCTACTCCGACACGAATGACATCCACGACGAGGTTGGTTGTGGAGAACACTGGTCCGCCCTCGGTGAGGTTGTCAATCACGGCAAAAAGGTCGAAAAAGCTGTAGTTCAAATTGAGAAACACGACGAAGAAGATGTAGGGGGAAATCATGGGAATGGTCACGTTCAGGAAGCGCTTCCAGGCACCTGCGCCATCGATGGAAGCGGCCTCCATCAATTCCCTTGGTACAGCTTGCAGAGCCGCGATATATATCAAGACGTTGAATCCGAGCTTGTTCCAGGCGGCTGCCATCACGACCGATACTCGCGCCCACCAGGGATCGGACAAAAATGGTATGGGTGGGAAACCAAAAAGTCCCAAAGCTTGATTGAAGAAACCGGATCCGCCACCGCCCAGCAAAACCGCGAAAACGGTGCCGACAACCACACCGGAGATGGCGTAAGGCCATATCATCAGGGTGCGGTAAATTGACGCTCCCCGAATCTTTTGTGACGCAAGCAGGGCGATTGCGATTCCCAAGAAATTGGCACAAAGCACAATCAGCACTGAGAAGAAAACGCTATTACCAAAAACCGCCAAATAGCGCGCGTTTTCGGCATGCCAGAAGAAACCATCGCTAAAGATGTAATAGTGGGCATCTTGCAAGCGATTGGTAATCAAACTGGCGAAATTATCCAAACAAATGAAAACAGTATTCGTGACCCCGCGTCGCGCTAATTGTGTAGCCAAAAAGAAGTTTTGCGCGGCCGGATAATAGGTAAAAACAGCTAGTCCAACGACGGTCGGCGCCAAGAATATCCAGGGCGAGATATCGTATCCGACAAAGGTGCCCGGAGCAGTGTCCGCTCTCCAGATTGCGCCGCCGCGCGCCAGCCATTGATGACGCAATATGTTGATCGCTAACGCGAATCCCCATATGACAACCGCGACAAGCAGCAATGCGATGAGCGCAACGGCATTAACCTTAATCGTCTGACCCAAGACACTGAGGTTGAAGAACATATGGTTCGTCGGATCGAGGACACAGAATTGTAAGGGGATCATGGTTGCCAGGCTGCCGAGGAATCCGGCAATAGCGCCCAGCGCGATGCCATCCCGTAGCCCGCCCCCGCTGCGCCAAAGGAGCGCCCCGACAACTAGCGCGCCAAGACCGGACGCGAGACAAGTGAACAGGAATGGGGACACCGTCTTGGCTACTCCTTGGAACTGGTCAACCAATTGGCACGGCGAGGGGAAAGCCGCAAGTCGCGCTCCAAAAGTTTAACGCGTGTTCAACGCCATGCGTGAGCTCTGTCAAACACGAGGAGGCGCAGGATGGAGCAATCGCCCCATCCTCTGAAACTATTTCCTCATTTGTCATTCGTCACAAGGCACCAGCATGTTGTATTCTTCGATGAGCAGGTCTGCCTCCGCCTTCAAGCGATCCAGCGATTCCTGGATATCGGCGTCGTTGCGGAGGATATTCTGAAAGACTTCTCTGTACATTTGATAAACCTGAGCGAAGCTACCGAAGACAGCGCCAGCAGTTTGGGGGGCCCTGGCGGAATTCCCCAATTGCTGGTTAGCAACTGCAAAGGTCGGGTTTTCTTCGAACCAGCCTTCTGCTTCCAGGAAGTCAAACCCGGACTGGGTGGTTGGCACGTACCCGGTTGATTTGTGCCAGGCGGCGACATTCTCAGGTTGCAGCAGGAACATGAGGAAGGTCAAGGCGCCTTCTTCGACTTCCGGTTCGAGTCCGTCCGTCAATAAGATCATCCCGCCACCGACGGTGTTGCCAACATACTCCACATCCTGATTGTATGGCATGCGATCCGCGCCCACTGTGAACCCGTTTCCTTCACCGATTTCCACTCGTCCACGGGCAGCGGCGCTGGATGTCATATGCATTGCCAATTTGCTGGTTGCCCAGGTAATATCATATTCGGACCTGCCGTAATCGACCCAGTATCCAGCATCCTCGAGGCTTTTGTGCCAGGTCAGAAAATCTACTGCCTCCTGACTGTTAAACAGTACCTCGGTGACACAGCCGCCTCCACGACCATTCTCGTTGTTTGCCATAAAGGCGCCTTGCATCGCCATTGCGTTTTCAAAGTACCAGCCACTGGCGCCGAAATTGATGCAGTCCACATCATCAAAGCTGTCAATGATGAGGGCGCAGGCTTCATGGACTTCCGCCCAAGTTGAGGGGATGGCAGCGAAATCGTTGACATCTTCGGCCACGCCGGCCTGCACGAGCAGATCCATGTTGGCAAAGACGATCGGCGTCGAGGCATTCCACGGCAATTCGTAGTACTCGCCATCCAGCTGATAGAAGATCGCAGCGGGACCGACAATCTCGTCGAGCCGCACGGGTATGCCATTGATTTCGGTCCGGTCGCCAATGGCTTCGTGGAGGGGCTTGAAGAAGCCGGTATCACGGGGAGCTTGCGTGTTGCTCGAGGTCCCTTGCAGAAGCTCGGGCGGATCGCCTTGCTCCTGCGCCAGCGTGTATAGATCATAGGCGTTGCTGTAGCCGTCAAATACACGCAATTCCAAATCGTATTGCGGGAAGGCGGCTTCAAAGGCGGGTTCCACCACTTCGGGCAACCAGGTGACATTGCCCCAACGATGCCAAAAACGGACCGTGACGCGGTCGTCATCCTGTGTCAAAGCCAAGGATGGAAACAAGGTCAGAATCAAAACAATCAGAAGTGTCATTCTTTTCATGAGATTGTCCTTTCTAAAATAGGTACTGGATATGTCTCGAGCAATCAGGAATCAGCCAACGCTGGCTCCTCTGCACACATTGTAGACTTGTCGTGACACCGTGTCCCTTTGTTGAGGAAATTGGCATATCGACGTACAATATTGCTGAACATCTATCGCTGGCATTCACATTCACTGAAGTACTGCACAGCGACCTTCCACAAACCGTTGCAGTCGAGGTCTTCTGAACCGAGGGTGATGCCCGTCGCAAACAACTTGCTATCATCTTGCAAGCGCAGGAATCCTTTTGGCTGCTCCAGAGTGGGGTTTCATGACTTTTCCACAACGACTTAAACAGATATTGAAGAAGAGAAAGATAACCCAAAGAGAACTCGCGCATCGGCTGCAGGTTTCTGAAGGCGGGGTCGCCAATTGGATGAGTGGTACTATGCCTTCGATCTCCAGGTTGATCGAGATCTGTAGCTTCCTGGACGTAAGCAGCGACTACTTACTTGGCCTAGATGAGCATGGATGTATCGAGCACTATGAACATGGCGCATTTGGCTGGATCGAAAACATCCCGGAGAATCTAACTGAAGAATTGAGCAAAGAATATAGACAGGGTATCCAGTTCTTCGAGGCAGTAGTACAAGATGGTTTGTGCGAGTCCGAATTGACGGGTCCGAATGGTCGATTCAAGAGGCAATCCATAGCTGGTCTCGAACGTTCGTTTCGCACGGCAGTCTTTGCAAATGCGCTAAAATTGACCAGGGTCGGTCGAAATCGTCTGCTGGAGGATGACTTACTAAAACTATATTCACCGCTGCTCAAGCAAGTTATTGTCGTCGAGCTTCCTAAAGGGCATGACAGCCATAGGAGCTGCGTATCCTCGCACGTGTTCAACGTTGAGTTCCTCGCATATGCCGCCGCTACTGAAGTCTTTCCCGCGCTTGAAGAAGGAGCGATCGGGATAGGACCCGGCTATACGCTTTATCGCTGTGCGGAATTGGTTCCGCCCAGCCAACATCAGTACAAGAGCATCAACTGGGCTTCCACCATGGAAGTCAACAACCACCAGCAAGAGGCGGCTTCTGTTTCTTCCAATCTGGCGATTAAGTTGCTAGCCGCCCGCAATCCAAACACGCGGGCATTTTACTTGCCCTACTTGGCTCCTGAGCGAAGGAATCTGCTCAGGGACGACCTGGATGCGCAACAAGCCCAGGCAGCGGCGACAATAGAAGAATTGCGAGTGGCGCGCGCCCTCCTGTTGACCGTGGGTGGTGTTTCCACCGTCAACATCGACAGTTCGCAAGGTTTTGAGAAAAGGCGTACATTCAGTCCAAAGTTTCTTCATAGTCTGCACGAACAATTGAAACTGGAGAAAAAGGCTACATCCTTTAGCGGCGAGGTGCTGGGTCATATGCTGGGTAACAATGCCCAAGGCATTGGTGATGCTTCGTTTCAATCGATTCAGGAGCGCAAGGTATATGCCCCCGCACTCAACCTGCTGCGAAACGTTATGGACAGGAACAACGGCTATGTCTGGGTCATCGCTACCGGGGACCACAAAAAGATCGCGACGGAAATGGTCGTCAGAAACGGGCTTGCCAATGCGCTGGCAATTGATGAAGACATCGCCGAATTCCTGATCAATGCCAAACGAGTGCGCTGAGGTTTAGCGTGATCCCG
Organism: Phototrophicaceae bacterium; assembly: GCA_965262335.1. GTDB lineage: Bacteria > Chloroflexota > Anaerolineae > Aggregatilineales > Phototrophicaceae > UBA6055. Next base: position 37,457 of record OZ253529.1, on the reverse strand, counting down.
GTAATGTCGAGACGCCTACACTCCAATCTGGCATATGATCGCAGCTATGCACAATGATTGAATTGCACTACATTGTGACGTTGTTCACCCGCATACCGAGGAACCTCTATGCCACTCAAAGTCCTGATCGCGTCCTACCTCGAGCCGGAATTCATCGAGCGCATTCGCGACGCCGTGCCGCAAGTCGAAGTCATCTACCGACCCGACTTGATCGGCGCTCCACAATTCCATGCGCATCATACTGCTATCATCAACCGCACACCGCAACAGGAAGCGGAATGGCGCACGCTACTGGCGCAAGCGGATATCCTCTTCGATTTCGATCACACGCACCGTGAAGATCTGCCACAACTCGCACTTAATCTCAAGTGGATTCAAACCACCAGCGCCGGTATCGGTCAGTTTGTCAAGAGCTACGGATACGACAAGCATGGTTGGATCTTTAGCACCGCTAGCGGCGTGCATGCGCGTCCACTCGCCGAGTATTGCTTGATGGCGATGCTGATGTTCGTCAAGAATTATGTCATGATGGACCAACTCAAGCGAACGCGAACATGGCAGCGCTTCAACAATACAGAACTAAGCAAACAAACTGTCGGCATCATCGGTTTGGGCAAAATCGGTCGTGATATAGCGCGAATCTGCAAGCTTTTTGGCATGCGTGTCATCGGCAGCCGCCGCAGCGTTCGTCGGCAAGTCGACAACGTTGATCGGCTCTATGCGCCGCAGCAGATTGACGAGATCCTGCCGCAGGCCGATTTTCTGATCTTGTGCACGCCACACACGCCGGAGACCGACGGGTTGCTCAATGCAAAGCGCATCGGCATGCTGAAGCCGGGTGCTGTCCTGATCAATATCGCGCGTGGCGCCATCGTCGATCAAGAGGCGCTCACGAAAGCCCTGCAGGATGGCAGGCTCGCCGGCGCGGCGCTTGATGTTACCGATCCCGAACCCCTGCCCGCTGATGATCCTCTATGGCAGATGCCCAACGTCTTCATCAGCCACCATTCCGCCAGCACCGCCGATACCGAAAACAGCAAACTGACGGATTTGTTCATCCGCAACCTGCACAACTATCTCGCTGACAAACCTTTAGAAAACTTGCTCGATTTCGCCCTGATGTATTAAACGGGCCCGTCGACATCGGCCCCGCGATAGGCAATCTCGCCAGCAATGATGGTCGCCTGTACACCGCGCTCATCATGCCAAATCACCATGTCCGCATCCGACCCGATCGCTAGCGAACCTTTCTGCGGGTAGATGCCAATCGAGCGCGCCGGTACACGAGTGAGCATCGGCAGCGCCTCTGCCAATGTCAAATCAGCGAAGCGCATCATATTGCGCAGCGCTTGCGACATCGTCAAAGTGCTGCCCGCCAATCCGCCGGCGCTTGCGCGGGCCTCGCCATCTTTCACCAATACCTTTACATCTCCCAAGCCATACTGTCCATCCGCCAGCCCGGCCGCCCGCATGGCATCGGTGATAGCCAGCACCCGCTCTTGACCAACCAGACGAATCACCATCCTGACGATGGCCGGATGCAAATGCACACCGTCGGGAATCAATTGAAAGGTGACATTCGGCTTCTCGCTCGCTGCCACAAAGATGCCCGGCTCGCGGTGATGAATCCCTGCCATGCCGTTGAAGGTATGGGTGATCTGCCGCGCGCCGGCAGCAATGGCAAGCCCAGCCTGCTCATAGTTTGCGCCACTGTGGCCGATAGAGACAGTGATCCCATGCGCTCGAGCGTCTCGGATAAACTGTAGACCGCCCGGCAATTCTGGCGCTGCCGTGATCAGCTTGATCAGCCCGCTCTCGAACCAGGGCAAGTACTCCTCTGGCCGAGGATGCCGTAAATGCGTCGCCGGTTGCGAACCGCGAAAACTGCTGTTGAGGTACGGTCCTTCCAGGTGAACGCCGATACAGGCACTGTCAGATCGGGCAACCGCAGCTGACATGCTTTTCAACGACGCTTCAATATTAGGGGCAGTATCGGACATTGTCGTGCCCAGGAATGACGTGACACCCTGACGCAAAAGAAAGTCCGACATACCCGGCAAACTGTCATCACTGGCATCCATCACATCGAAGCCATTGCTGCCATGCACATGCAAATCAATGAAACCGGGCACGACAGCGTTACCGCCGCCATCTACGCAGCGGTCGTCGATTCGCGCCTGAATATCGCGCGAAGGACTCAGATCCGCGACGACACCGTTTTCGACAATCAATGCGTGGTCCGCGACAAAGGCATCGTCATGCCAAATACGGCTGTTTGTGATGATAGTCCGGGTCATAGGCAGGTAGCCTGTTTCTGGTGAAGGTGTGCAAGAGTATAACATCATTCTATTGCGCGACCGCGTGCCAGAGCTGCGGACGCTAGCGCCAGTGACGCGCTGAGGACAAGACTGGTTTTGAAGCGAAAAGCGATGTGGCAAAGGGAGGCTGTCTGGCGTGAATATCGCCCAAGGCAGCAAAGGGCGGAAAACGAGCAGCAAAGGGGAAACAAAGGGGCAACAGTTGTCTGCAAAGAGGCAAGACCCGGGCAGCAAAGTGTAAAGAAACGGCACTGACCTATCAGTACAGTAACGATATTGCGGTGGATTTTGCCGGTTTGGCTAGCAATGTGAAGGGAGCCGGTCAGCCGCTCGGCCGCGCTCAGGCAGAATAAGAAGCCGTCTACACGCGCGAGCACAGCGGTTTGTTGAAGAATTTGCAGCTTAAAGATGGAAAGTTGCGATCTGTTTGTCATAGAGCCGAGCGTATCATGATCTTCACGTGACGAGGGGACTAAATGGTCGCGCTTTATAGCAGGATTGATGATTGCGAACCGAGGGGCGGAACCTGTCCAGTCGCCCGCCATGATGTGGGAGAAGCGCGGCATCTCTGCTAGAATCAGCGCGGATCGCCCATACGGCAAGAGAAACAGGCATGCGCAAGGGACAAGACACTCAACGCGAGATCCTTAGTCAACCCGAGGTCTGGTCGGACGCGATGCAGGTATATGCCCGGAAGCAGGACGCCTTGCGGCAGCTATTTTCAAGTTCGCGGCCAGATCAGGTCATCGTCAGCGGCTGCGGCTCGACCTATTACCTCGCGCTGACCGCCGCCCGCCTCTTGCGCCAAAGTGGCCTTGATGCCATCGCCTTCCCCGCCTCCGAATTGTTGCTTTTCCCGGATTCCGTCTTCCTGCCAGGGCGGAAATACCTGCTGCTGGCGCTGTCACGCTCCGGCACCACCACAGAAACCGTGCGCGCATGCGAACAATTCAAATCTGGCATTGGTGGCGCCGTCATCACTATCAGCTGTGATGGCAACAGCCCACTCGCCACAGCAGCTGATATCACCTTCGCCATCGATAGCGCGCAAGAAAAAAGTGTCGCGCAGACGCGTTCCTTCAGCAGCATGGCAGTCGTTGCCCAATTGACGGCGGCTGCCTTGAGCGATCACGATCTGAGCAGCAGCCAGCGCTTGCCTGAAACCTGCCAATACCTGCTGGATACCTACGGGGCTTTGGCGCGATCACTTGGCGAGGATGAACGCCTTCAGCGATTTTTCTTTCTCGGATCGGACGCGCTTTACGGCATCGCCTGCGAAGCTATGCTCAAGATGAAAGAGATGTCCCTGTCTTACAGCGAAGCCTTTCACATGCTGGAATTCCGCCACGGACCCATGTCGATGGTCGGCAGTGACAGCCTGGTCGTTGGCTTAATCACGGCAAGTGCCGCGAGACACGAGATCAGGGTGCTGCAAGAGATGCAGGATAAAGGCGCCACCATCCTCGCTATCGGTCAGACGCCAACCACATTTGACCATCATATCGCCCTGCCGGCCGATCTTCCGGCTTGGTCAACGCCCGTGCTATATTTGCCTGTGCTGCAGCTGCTTGCTTATCATCGCGCGCTACATAATGGACAGAATCCCGATCAGCCTCACCAACTGAGCGCTGTCATCTCGCTCGACTACATTTGACGATTAGTTCTTCATAAGGAAAAGCTCGTATGTCAGCCATTACCGTTTTCCCACAACCGCGCCATATCGATCTTGCCGAGGGTGTCTTCACTCTTGATACCGCGAGCGCGATCATCTCAAATGACGGCAAGTTAGGAGAAATGCTTGCCACTTATCTGCGCCCGGCCACCGGGTTTGCCCTGCCGGTAGCAGCGCTCAGTGATGAAGCAATCACTTTCCCGGACAACTCGATTGTCCTGCGCCTGGACGATGCGCCAGCCTTATCCGACGAGGCTTATACACTGACGGTATCGTCAGCGAACGTGCTGCTATCCGCATCCACGGCAGTGGGCCTGATCCATGCCATGCAAACGCTGCGTCAATTGCTGCCGCCACAAATCCTCAGCAGCAGGCAAGCGCATGATATCGAATGGGAGATTCCTGCGCTGAGTATCAGCGACGCTCCGGCTTTTGGCTGGCGCGGCCTGCATCTCGATGTCGGACGCCACATGTTCACCGTTGATGAAATCAAGCAGTTCATCGACCTGCTGACTTTCTACAAATACAATACTTTCCACTGGCACCTAACCGAAGATCAAGGATGGCGCATTGAAATCAAGAAATATCCACGCCTGACCGAAGTCGGCGCTTACCGCCAGGAAACGGTTCTTCCCAGAAACAGGGGGCAGTACGATGGTGTGCCGTACGGCGGCTTTTATACTCAAGACGAGATCCGCGCTGTGGTGGCTTATGCTGCTGAACGCGGCATTACCGTAGTGCCAGAGATCGAAATGCCCGGTCACGCTGTTGCAGCTTTGACAGCTTATCCGGAATTGGGTTGTGCCGGCAAGGATTATCAGGTGCGCACCAATTGGGGCATCGCAAAAGACATCTATTGCGCCGGCAAAGACCAAGTCTTCAGCTTTCTTCAAGATGTGCTCACAGAGGTGATGGAGCTATTCCCTGGCGAGTATATCCACATCGGCGGTGACGAAGCGCCCAAGAAGCTCTGGAAAAGCTGCCCCGCTTGTCAGGCGCGTATCAAAGCAGAAGGTTTGGCCGACGAACATGAACTGCAGAGCTGGTTCATTCGCCAGATCGACAATTGGCTGACGGCACGCGGCAAACGCCTGATCGGCTGGGACGAGATTTTGGAAGGCGGGCTGGCATCCAATGCCACAGTCATGAGCTGGCGCGGCAGCCAAGGCGGGATTGAAGCCGCCAACGCCGGTCACGATGCTGTGATGACGCCGACCACCTACTGCTACCTTGATTACTATCAGCATGAGGATTTCGATAGCGAACCACCCGCCCTGTCACACTATCTGCCGTTGGAGCAGGTCTATCAGTTTGTTGTTGTGCCGGAAGGAATTGCCCCCGGCAAGCGACATCATATTTTGGGCGGGCAAGGCAACATCTGGACCGAGTTCATACCCACGTTCGATCAGGTGCAATACATGGCATTCCCACGCGCAATCGCCATTGCCGATATCCTTTGGAATCATCCCGAAGAGCGTGACTATGGCTCCTTCACCGCACGGCTGGAAAAGCACCTGGCCTGTCTGGATACGCTGAATGTCAATTACCGCCCCTTGGGCGACTAAAGTTCGAGATATCCATGCACCTGGAAAAGGAAATCGCCCAACAACCGGCCGTCTTGCAACGTCTGCTGCGGGAAGGAAAACAGCCGACACAGGAAGTCGCCGCCGCCATACGCGCTTTTGATCCGGCTTTTGCCTGCATCGCCGCGCGCGGCACATCGGATCATGCCGCGATTTATGCGCAATATCTCTTGGGCTCGCTGCTGCGCCTGCCGGTCATGTTGGCGACGCCATCACTGCATACGATTTATGCCGCGCCTCCCGACCTGTCAAAAGCCTTGGTCATCGGCATCTCGCAATCCGGCAAAGCTGAAGATGTGCGCGCCGTCCTGCGCGATGCCCGGCAACAGGGCGCGCTAACCCTGGCCATCACCAATTTCGCTGACTCGCCGTTAGCACAGACCGCAGCCTATCACCTGCCCCTGCTTGCCGAAATCGAATTCAGCGTCGCTGCCACCAAGACTTACACTGCGCAATTGACGGTCATCGCCATGCTGGCATCTTCCTTGGCGGATGACACAACTATGCAAAGCGAGCTAACAGCCTTGCCGCAAGCCGCAACGGATACGCTGCAGCTTTCTCATGGTATCGCTGGCTGGGCGCAGCACTATCGTGATATGGATCGTTTGACCGTTTTGGGGCGCGGTTATAACTATGCCACCGCCTGCGAGATCAGCCTCAAAGTCAAAGAACTGACCTATATCGCCAGCGAAGGCTATAGCGAGGCCGACTTCCGCCACGGCCCCATCGCCGTCGTGCAGCAGAGCTATCCGGTGATCCTGGTCGCGCCAAGAGGCAAAGCACTAGCCGCCATGCACGACATGTTGACAACCTTGCAGGTAAAAGGCGCGGACACCCTTATCATTAGCAACGACAGCGATCTACTGCAAGAAGGCAAGCGAGCCATGCCGATTTCCACCATCCCGGAATGGCTCAGCCCGATAATCGCGGTCATGCCCGGTCAAATCTTCGCCATGCATCAGGCGCTGGCACGCGGCTACGAAGTCGACAAACCTCGCGGCTTATCCAAGGTGACGATCACGGAGTAGGGCCCGGCATCAAGATCCTTATGAGTTCCTCAAGTCGGGCGATTCTCAATTTCACCCCAGGCAGATCGTCTCGAATACTGTGCTGAGGGCAAAAGTGACAGAAATCGATGCCCGCTCTCAAGCAGCCCTCGCGGTCATGGCTGATAGAATCACCGACATACAGCACAGCTTCCGGACGCAGGCCCATATGCGCCAACGCCATTTTGAAGATGCGAACATCCGGCTTGGCAATGCCGACCTCTTCGGATATCAAGATGGGATCAAAGAATTGCGTCAGTCCTGCGGCATCCAGCCTGCCGCGCTGTGAATCGCTGTAGCCGTTGGTGATCACGCCCAGCCGATAGTGTTGTGACAACTGTCGCACTGTATCAAGCGCACCCGGGTTAAGCGCCGATGAATGACAAAAGTTGCGCCAATATTCCGGTGCGAGCGCAACGGACTCAGCTGCATCCAATTGAAAGTGGACCAGCAAATCTCGCAGACTGTATTGAAGAACTTGATCGCGTGTGTATCCCGTGTCGCTGCGCTGACCCCAATAGCGCCCGCTGATCTCCGCAAAACTTGCGGAAACACCTCCGTAGTCTGCCGGCAACAACGCTAACAGCCCGGACTCGTCCAGAGTACGTTGCAGCGCCTCCGCTTCGCAACCGCGCAGGTTTATCAGTGTATCGTCCAGGTCGAAGAGTAAGGCTTTGTACAACTTGTCTTCCTTGTCCACGTCAAAACTATAGCCAGTCTAGCATAGCGCGTTCCGCGAAGGCATATCTGTCCATTCGCATGAAATAACACGGGAAACAGGCTAAGATACAAGCACATGTCAAAGCCATAAGGAGATAACAATGTCAAACGACCGCTTGCAGCGCTTTCAAGAAATCCTGCGCGAACATGCTGATCTCGCCTTTTTCCCCATTTCATCCGACCTGCAATATCTGACCGGCGTACCGCGAGATTTCCCCAACTACGGCCATACCATCCACCCGGGCGATTGGCTGGAAGGCGCCTGGATCACGCCACATCGCGAGCCCGTGCTGCCACTGCCGCGTATGACGGCCGAGTTCGGTGGACTGAACCGCCTCGAGGGCATCGACATCCGTGTGCTAGGCGATTGGGATGAGCCGGCTGCCTTGGTCAAGAGCATCCTTGATGACTTCAATTTGCCGGATAACCCACGTATCGCCATCAGCGATTTCGCCAGCGGAGAGACCGTTTCGCAGCTGCAACCGCTATTGCCCGGCGTGACCTGGATCTCCGCCACGCAACTGCTGCGTCCCATGCGTGTCATCAAGTCCGAAGCTGATATCGAGTTGATGAAAGAAGCCGGACGCATCACCGAAGCAGCTTTTGCCGATACGCTCAAGGCACTGCGGCTGGGCATGACCGAGCTGGAGATCGTCGAAGAGGTCAATTATCAGCTGCGCAAACACGGCTCGCTGGGCCAGTCTTTCACCACCTCGCTTTACAATTCAGGTCCTAATCATCCGCTGCTTTTCGGGCAACGCATGGAAAGCTGGCACCGCAAACTAGATCCCCCTGTCGCCATCCTATTCGACTTTGGCGGCATTTATCAGGGATGGTGTTACGATTTCGGCCGCACGGTCTTTTTTGGAGAGCCCAACGAGGAAGCGCGCCGCGTTCATCAGCTGATCATGGCCTCGCAGGCAGCGGGCATCGCCGCGCTCAAGGCAGGTGAAGCCACCACCACTGACGCAGACCGCGTCGCTCGGGATGTCATCGAAGACGCCGGTTATGGCGAGACCTTCCGCCACCGGCTGGGCCACGGGATCGGCATGGATGTGCACGAGCCTCCTTTCTTGACCAAAGGCGATGAGACGCCTCTGCAAGATGGCATGCTCTTCACCATTGAGCCGAGCATCATGCAGTTGAACGATTACTCGGCGCGCGTGGAAGATGTTGTGGTGGCGCGACCCGGTGGCGGCGAGAAGCTGACGCACGGCTGGCAAGACTTGATCGTGGTTGGGTAGAATTTTCGCCACAGAGGCACAGAGAAACAGAACGATAAGCTTGTGATCTTACGGTCATTTGTGTGACTTTACGATAGGATTCGCTGAACATTCACATCAATTCGTGGCTTACAGGCCGCGATGATCGGACAGATATTTCACCACAAAGGCACGAAGCGGACAAAATAAGGCAGAAGCGGCGAGAAGCGGACGCATGGCTAGGCAGGAGCAGATTCCGGTTTCATCGCAGGGGCTGCGGCGCCGCCTGGCACGAATGGTGTCGCGAAATAGCTTATGAGAGCAATGCAAAACCCAGATTACTGGCTTGGGCCCGTACTTCTCTGCCGTAGTTCGAACAGGCATGCAGCTCGGTCAGGTCATAAAATGCGACATCTGCGTTGACGGTAAGTTCCGCAACGCGATCGAGGAATTGCAGATCTTCGCCTGTCAGGTCGCTTTCGGGCTTTTCGATCAAGTTGCCCCAGGCATCATTGCCCAAAACCTCGAAGCCGTTGAGCGCATCAAAATCATGCAGCAAGGCATATCGAATCGGGGGCAGTCCGATGTCGGTTTCACTATCGCCAAATTGATCGGCATCGATTTCCTGCCGCCGCGCCCTAAGCCACACCTCACCCGCGAGGAAGAACGGGTCTGACTGCTTGATATCTTGTGTGTCGAAGCCTATGCCCAGCGATTTACGCTCGACCGGATACAGGAATGAATCTGTCAAAACCCAACGCTTTTGCAATTCATCCCAATATTCGCTAATGCGGTGTTCATAGTGGATGGCCCCGCCCAGGTATCCGGCGAAACCGATCCGTTCACGGGCCGGGACACCTTTATGCCCTAGCATCGATACTAACAGCGTGGCGAAATTGCGGCAGTTCACGCCCAATCGCGATTGGGGAGCGCGAGCATTCGCAAGTGGCGCATGGGACATCAAATACAGCTGTTCGATGAGTTTTTCGATCTTGCGCATGCCGAAACCACCGCCGGAAATTTCAATGTCGCTCTGACCAAGATCGTGAAGCGATAGAATGTGCGAATATGGTGGAATGATAAGCCCTTGAACAATGCTAACCAGGTTCGGCAGGTCGGCCGGCAAATCGTCGAAGAGCTGCGCGAATTTGCCTGGATCTGTGAAGGCGTTTTGCTGCTTGTAGAAGCTCAGTATACGGTCATTCATTGATGTCTTCCTTGTTCACTTTTTTAACAAACCGCTATGCTCGAACGAGCAGTAGGTTTGATATTTTGTCTGAGCGCGACAGACCTTATCGCTGCCGCCGAGCGGCTGTGATGGTCTTGCGGAGGCGATGATGGTATTCAAAGCAAACCGTTCTGCAGGCGCGGTACATATCTTTTTCTACCACAAAGACAGGAAGGACACAAAGAATGCGGACCGAGTGCCGGGGTCAACCGGTGGCCCGTGGCTGTCTCTTGCTTTTTTCACCACCGAGTACACCGAGGGCACCGAGAGATAAGGAATTGAGAGGGACTATCATGCAAATGAGAAACCTAGGTGAGGAACAGCAATTGGGGGTAGAGTTTTTCAATGCAGATATGGACTCATCGCAATATCATGCAAATCTAATAAGCGCGGACTTGGAAGGTGCGTATCTTGAAGACGCTACCTTGCCCCACGAGTCGAAACTTTATAGGGCTAAGTTGCCCGATGGCAAACGCTATACGAAATCTACAGATTACGCAGACATGAAGAAATACACGGATGCAAATCATCCAGACTTTGCTACCACCTTAGAAGTTATTGAACGCATTCGTTGGGGAAAACGCGCAATTGCTTCTTCTGACGTATACGTGATCCCGGATAACGAAGAATAACTTCAAATTAGTTTCCACCATATATCCTCTAGTTGCGGAAAATCGGCAATTGAATTTGTTAACTTACTTGCCCTTCTCCACAAACTCAATCGCGCCGATGTCACAGCCGGATCGCTGTGGACGCGCCCTGCCCTTCTCTGTGCCCTCGGTGTCCTCGGTGGTGAAAATAGAAAAACGGGCGACTCACAGAGTCGCCCCTACAAGTCACGCGTTGTGTGGCGTTTCACATTGCACCGAATTCCTATGTGCCTGTTGTGTCGTTACGGTTGAAAACTCTTCCTCGCCGTTACGCTCCGGCAGCGCGCGGCGTCGTTGAAATCCGCGGTGTGGTCGGTGGCCATGGAAAAACGGGCGGCCCATCGGTCACCCCTATGGTTCTTCGCTTCCTTCGTGCCTTTGAGGTTAAATACCCAAACCGAGACCATACAGTCGCCACACACAATCACCACGCCGCAACAATGGACTCGCAACTGCCCGATGCTCTATGAAGGAATGGCCAATATGATTCTTATGTCCGAAAATAGTGTTCCATCGGACACAAAACGGACACAAAACGGCGCTCTGCCCTTCTCTGTGCCCTCGGTGTCCTCGGTGGTGAAAATAGAAAAACGGGCGACTCACAGAGTCGCCCCTACAAGTCACGCGTTGTGTGGCGTTTCACATTGCACCGAATTCCTATGTGCCTGTTGTGTCGTTACGGTTGAAAACTCTTCCTCGCCGTTACGCTCCTGCAGCGCGCGGCGTCGTTGAAATCCGCGGTGTGGTCGGTGGCCATGGAAAAACGGGCGGCCCATGGGTCACCCCTACGGTTCTTCGCTTCCTTCGTGCCTTTGAGGTTAAATACCCAAACCGAGACCATACAGTCGCCACACACAATCAACACGCCGCAACAATGGACTCGCAACTGCCCAATGCTCTATGAAGGAATGGCCAATATGATTCTTATGTCCGAAAATAGTGTTCCATCGGACACAAAACGGACACAAAACAGCGCTCTGCCCTTCTCTGTGCCCTCTGTGTCCTCTGTGGTGAAAAACGAAAAACGGGCGACTCACAGAGTCGCCTACAAGTCTCGCGTTATGTAGCGTTTCACATTGCAGCAAATCCCTTTGAGCTGAAGACGCTAGCCGGCAATAATCGTATGCGACTGCTCGCGCATGTACTGCTGCAGGTAGTACCAACTGCCGGCCGCCTTGCCGCTGCCGGTGCTGCCCTTCCAACCGCCAAACGATTGATAACCGGGCCAGGCGCCCGTGGTGGCGCCCGCGACGCGATTGACGTAGAGCACGCCGGCTTCGATATTATCGAGGAACCAATCGATCTCGTCCTTATCCTCGCTGTACATACCGGCCGTCAAGCCCTGCGCGACATCGTTCGCCAGCCTCATCGCCTCGTCGTGGCTCGATACCGCGCGCACCGCCACGATAGGCGCGAACATCTCGTGCTGCCACAAGCGATGCTCATCCGGCAGATCGGTCACGATGGTCGGCGCTACGAAATACCCATCGCCCTGCTCGAGTGTATCTCCGCCGATGAGGATGTTGCCGGCACTCAACTCGTCGACATAACGCTGATAAGCTTGGTAGGCGGTCTCGTTGATGATCGGGCCCATATAAGTTTCGGCATCGGTGGGGTCGCCCACTTTGATGTTGGCGGTCAGATCAACCAGTTTGTCGAGGAAGGCATCTTTCACGTCCGCATCGACAAAGACGCGCGAGCAGGCCGAGCATTTCTGCCCGGTCAATCCAAATGCCGAGCGCATCACACCGAGCGCCGCTTTGTCGAGATCGGCATTTGCCGTGACAATCGTCGGGTTCTTGCCGCCCATCTCGGCGACTACCGGCCGAAAATAGCCCGCTGCGGTGCTGAAAGTCTTGATGATGCTCATTCCAACAGCATAACTGCCGGTAAAGGTCAAGCCATCCAGGTCAGGATTAGCGGCCAATGTCTTGCCGGGCTCATCTCCACCAAGTACCAAATTGAAGACGCCTTGGGGAAGCCCAGCGTCCGCCATACATTGGGCGATCATATAAGCGGTGAGCGAACCTTCCGCCGCCGGTTTGAGCACGACCGTGTTGCCGGCGATCAAGGCCGCGCCGCAGGGTCCGCCCGTGAGCGCCGAGGGGAAGTTGAAGGGTCCGATCACGCCCCAGACGCCATATGGCTTGAGTAGGCTGCGGTTGAAATGTTGATCGGTTTCGCTGAGCAGTTGCCGGTCAAAGCCCTGATTGTCCCGCATCGCGTTGACACAATAGCGAATCAGATCGGCGGCTTCTTCGACATCGCCGATGGCTTCCAGGCGATTCTTGCCGATCTCCATGCTTACCGCCGCCGAAATCTCAAAGAGACGTTCGCTGATGAGGTCCGCGACTTTATTGAGCAGATCGGCGCGTTCCTGCCACGGGGTATCGCGCCAAGCGGGATAGGCCGCTTTCGCCGCCGCTACAGCTCGATTGACATGCCCGTCAGTCGCCTTGGCGAAGCTGCCCAGCAGCCAATTGGTATTGATGGGCGAGCGATTTTCGAAGCTGCCTTCGCCCCCGACCCATTCGCCGTTAATCAGCATGTTATAGCTCTTGCCAAGATTCGCCTTCAGCTCGGTAACATCTTCCTCGAAATATTGATGCAGAAGTGGATCCGGGCTGCCAAGTGTGGAATAAGTGACTTTGATGCGTTTGCGCTCTTTTGCCATCGTTTCCTCTTTTCAAACCTGCCTGCTCGTGCCCGTTCAACTCTATCTTACTCGAAGGAAGCGTTTGCGGGGACTCGGTTTTACAAATCGCACAAGCTGATTCATCTGGCTCTAGGTCAGTTCATCGCTATCCATGGTACGTTTCTTGATGCGTTCAACGCGCATAATCAGCCGCTCATCGACATCGGGACAAGCCGCGACGGAATCGTGCGAGAGCCAATCATTTTCTGAAAGTTCGCGCTGCTTGGCCGCCAACAGCGGCAAGACGGCCGAGAGCGCAAATACGCAGAAATGCTTGCCAGCTGGAATCCGCAGTTTGGCGCTTTCCGTCAATTCAAAGTAATCACCGACCGCCATGCCGCAGACTGAGCGGCCTTCGATCCGCTCGACAGTGACCCGAAGGTCGTACAATTCAAATGGTCGATTCAACCAAGCTCCCCCCGGCCCCTCGCCGAAGCATCCTTAGGACAGGACAGGTTTCGCTCCTGCCCCGCGCATCAGCTAGCGACCATCAGCAATTCCTGCATAAAACCGCGTCCATATAGTCGCCGTGTCCCCGGCAAATGATGATACGCTCGGCTCTATGGGAATCTTATCGCTTTCCTCCATGTCTTACTTGCAACTGGCACGTTCTCGCCGGATCGCAATCCAATTTGGCGAAATCCTCTCCTATATCGATACTGTATCGATAGGTAATCGCAATATTTGCCCCTTTTCCCATCTTTTCCCGTCCTTTTCCATATCACGTTCCACCTCAAAACCTGTCCTGTCCTCAGCCGAAGCATCAGGGAGGGGTGACTATTTTGCTGTAGTTTGCTGGTTGTCCTTAGGTGTTCGTTTTTCAAGGGAGTCCAGCCACATTGCTCTATTAGCTTTTTGGATATTGTGACAATGTTGGTCGCCATACATCAGTTCCGCAATAGCGAAATGCAGGTATCGCGCACGATGATCTCTTCGCCTGGGTTAAGCGTCATGGGATTGAGATGGAAGTGGCTCTCGTCAACAGGAGATACTGCGATTGCCGGATCAGACTCCAGAAAGGCGCTGACAAGCTCGTTGGCGGTTCGGCCTGTTATGCTCGAATCTATCGTGATATGGCACCAAGGCAATGGTTGACCGGCTTCGTTGGGGAAGGCGCGCTCGGCTAACACGCCATCGATCGGGTTGAGCGCGGCACACCACATCGCTACGGCGTCTTCGCAGTATGCTGCGCGCGCATTGTGATCGAGATTCAGATAACGCTCGACGGCTGCCAGCACACCCATCATCTCTTCTTTGCCGACTTTGAGTGGGCGTCCCAGCCCGTGATTGGGATTGCTGATGGGGCGGATGGATTCGATAAGATCGCCGCGCCCGAGCATTAGCCCACTGGATTGTGGTCCGCGCAGGTCTTTACCGCCGCTGATGAGCACCAGCGCTGCGCCCATTTCCGTGAAGCGCCACAGGTTTTCCAGCGGTGGGAGTTGCGCAGCGGCATCGACGATCACGGGCAAGCCATGTTCATTTGCAATAGCGATCATATCCGGCAGCGGGATATCTGCGTCGCTGTTCATGCCGCCTTGAAACCAGAATACACCGGCCGTCTTCTCATTGATGGCAGCGCAGAAGGCGTCGGGACTGGAGTCGATTTCCACAAATTTCATGCCAACCGCCTGCACCGCAAAATCATAAGGGTTGCGATGCGCGCGCTGTACAATCGCTTCGTGTTTGAGCGATGCAATCTGCGGGAAGGTCGTGGATACGCCAGGATGATGGTGCAAGACACAGGCAGCAGCCGCCAACATCACGCCGCCAGCGGCACCGGAGGTAACATAGGCAGCTTCATTGCGCGTCACTTTGGCGATGCGCTCGCCTACCCGGCGTTGCAATTCTGCCAGATCGACAAAGCTGCCGGCCGCGTCATTCATCGCTTGCAGAACTTCTGCCGGCATGCGGGAGCCGCCAAACTTTGTCACAGTTGCGTAGGCGTTGATCACGGGACGGATGCCCAAGGCGTGATAATCTGTCATGATTATACGATTTCCTCCGGATAGCGAATTTTCCAATAAGACGCCGGCGCGTCTTCCCAAGCCGGCACTGAACGCCCGTTGACATCAAAAACGATATCGCCGCCGCGCAGCGTCATTTCACAAGTCAGTTTGCGATCGCCATTCATCCGCGCCTGTCCGCAATCGACATAACCAAACTGCCCTTCCCGCAATTGCAGCACGGCGATATCCGCCTCTGCCCCGACGCCGAGATGTCCCAATTCAGGATGTCCGATCTCGCGCGCGGGAGTGACTGTCGAACGATAGATGACCTCTTGCAGGGGCATGCCCATACATAAGAGCTTGGACATGGTGGTTAACATGTCATGTACGACGCCATTGACATTGCCGATGTGCAGATCGGTGCTGATGGAATCCGGAGCGAATTCGCCTTGAAACGCGGGAATCGCCTGGCGGTACCAGAAGCTGCCGGCGCCATGACCGAGATCAAAGATGATGCCACGTTCCCGCGCTTCGAACATGAAGTCCGCCGGTTGATTGTTTTCGTCAAGAATCGGGAATTGCTGCGCGTATACGTGTGTGTGAATATCGCCTGGCTGCATCTTCCGCAACATGTCCTGATAGGTGCGGCCGGGGCGATGCCAAAAGTCGACCATCAGCGGTTTCTTGCAGATCGCCGATGCTTCCAGCGCGCGGTCGACAGCCGCCCAAGGTGGATGCGTCTCGTCAAAGGGTTGCGAGACCCAATAATGCGCCGTCTTAATGCCGACGCATTCGTCCGGATAAGCGAGTACGATTGAGGCGGCCAATTCTGCGTCCATCTCGCCGACATCTTGTTCGAAAGGCCCGATCATTCCCGACTTTACGATATTGATAAAGGCGAATATACGAGTCTTGGCGCGGTCAATGACGGTGCGCTTGAAATGCAAGAAATGTTTGGCGCCTGCGGTGCCGGTATCGGCGACGGTCGTGACACCAGAGCGAAAGCAATGATGATCAGCGATTATGCTCAGTGTTTCCGGCTCACGCGTATGGTAGGCATGCACGTGGATATCGATCAACCCGGGCGTGACATACAAGCCAGCAAGATCTATTGTCTGTCGCGCATCACCGGCGGCGATATCGGCGGATACCGCTGCGATTCTCCCGGTAGAAATCGCAACATCCATCGGCGCGTCGATTTGGTTGGCTGGATCAATGACATGTGCATTCTTCAGCAAAAGGTCATACTTTGGCATGACATATCCCATTCAAGTCATTTTCATTTGGCGCAACACAGGCAGGCACTTGAACGACTATTGCTTGCCATAATGTAAGGCTGCGCATTCAAGTTTAGCCAGCCACTGCTCATATTTAACACAATTAACTGATAATCACCACAAATCATGAATGTTGCGAGTGGTGAATTTCATTGATATCGCGACAATCCCCCATCCCCCCGACCCCTTGCCCCCACAAGGCTGAGGAGGGGAGTTTTTCAAGGGATTATACGCTTTTAAAGTCCCTCTCTCATTTTGGGGGAGGGAGCGTAGGGTGGGGGAAATTAAAAACGTATTAACCTCATCACCACTTGCTGAATGTTTACAATTGCCTGCTACAACTCCCCCGGCGATTCCAAGTCCGAAGCATTGCGGATGGCAAGCGCCGGAATGAATTGCAACCGCCTTACCCAGCCGCTTGCCCAGCCCGACGCAGTGACCAAATTGGAATAAATCCAAAAGAAGTGACGTTATATTAAGTCATTTTAATGCTGTACTCGTCCACTTGCGTCCACAGTTGGTCTCATAACGCTAGAAGCAGGTTGTATGTTATGCTTTGAACGATAGCTGAAGGAATGTCAGGAGGTAGAGCAATGTCGCACTTTGGCGGGCAAGTAGTGATAATCACTGGCGCATCCGGTCTTTTGGCATCCGGTGTCATACCCGTTTTCCGCGACGCGGGCGCGCAACTGGTCCTGACCTGCGGCGACAATCGCCTATTGGAACGCTTTCCCGAGCTGCTACATGATGGTAGGCATCTCTGTCTGCCGGAGACTGATTTAACGAATCCGGATTCAGTCGATATGCTGATTGCGGCGGCGCTCGACACGTTTGGACGAATCGATGTCTTGGTCAATATCGTTGGCGGTTGGGACGCCGGCAAGCCGGTGCACGAGATGAGCCTGGAAACCTGGAAGACAATGTTTCGCCTGAATTCTACGGTGACATTCTTGATGAGCCGCGCGGTCATCCCGACCATGCTGGAACAAGGTGAGGGCAAGATCATCAATATCGGCGCTCGGCCGGGACTGCGCTCCAGCGGAAACGATGCTGCCTATTCGGCTTCGAAGGCGGCGGTACTGCGGCTGTCCGAGAGCATGTCTGAGGAGTACAAGCGGCAAGGAATCTGCATTAATGCGGTCATGCCTTCCACCATCGTTTCTGAAGAGATTTATGCCCAGGATCAGCACGCCGGGGTAACGCCAGGACAGATCGGCAAACTGATTGCCTTTTTAGCCTCCGATGACGGGCAGATAATTCGCGGCGCAATCATACCGGCCTACGGTACAAAATTCTGATTCCCGGATGACTTGTTAGGGAGAAATTTCGGTACGTACCAAGAACTTGCGCAAAGGAGCCAGGATTCTTCCATGTATGGCACAAGCCGAATTTAGTCGAAGCCCCATCTTTCCATACGCACCAAGATATTGCGAAGATATTCATAACGTTTGCGACGCTCATCTACTGGCAATTTGTTCCATTTCTTGCGTGTTAATTCACGATCAATCCGCCGCAGATTTCGCTCAAACGGTGTTTCCACACTAGGTTCCGGCGCCGGTAACGCAAGCATTTCCCGCCGCATACGACTAATGGACCAAGGATGCGATCGCCCGTTCTGCAAATCGGTATCGCCGGAAGCCGCCTTATCCAACCAGTGACGTTGCTCAGATGTCTCCAGGTGCGCGACCAACTTATGATGACCAAATGTCAAGTTTTCGGTACGTACCGAAAAATGAACATTCCGCGCAACATAGCGATAATCGTAAAGCGTTTTCACCTCATAACCAAGTTGATCAGCAATTTCTTCGTGCCGGCCCCACTTGTTGACCTCTCCGTGCACCAGCCAATCCCCAATCAGCCATTGAATAGAACGATCCAGGCGAAACAGAAGTTGACCCAATTGCTCCCAACTTCCCTTTTCCCCCGCCATCGCCTCGGGATCCAAACCTACCCCGGTAAGCCGATATTCATAGGCATATATCGAACCGTCCTTAACCACTTCAATTTCAGTGTCACTCAGGCTAGAGGGACTAATATCACCAAACCACTGGTTCACAATCTCGCCCTCGCTCTTACCATAGGTCGCATTGGCAACCTCTTCATAAGACACGCGAGGCAAATTGCTCAACTTGGGCAACGCCGTTTTCGATCGATCACGATTTCGTCGGCTTGACATGCTTTATAGCCTCCAAAAACTTCTTGAGAAGATTCCAACCGTGCTTGGCAGAAGCGGAACCCGGCGCGTAATTCCAAATGGTACGATGCACGCGACTGCTCTCCGTCCAGATCGTCGATTGCGGAATCGGCTCCCAAACCAAATCACCGTAAGTCTCGGTCAATTCCGCAAGATTGTCTCGATGTTCCAAAGTACCGTGGCGATAAATATTTGGCACGATGCCAAGATTCGCGATAGGAGCAAAATTAAACTGGCTACGATAACGCTCGTTTTCTTCTCTATGCATAAAGCTGTTCTGTAGTCCACGGAAACTTAGATACTCACACTTGGTAGGATAAAGTATCGCATCCGTCGCCAGGTAGATCGCGCCATGCAGCAAAGAGGGGGTTGGGGATGTATCAATAATCACGAAGTCCACAGTATCTTCAAGCTCGGAAAAGCGCCTAACAAACGCAAGCGCATCTTTGGAATTGGTGGCGATACTTTGCGTTTCCACATTTGATGAGAGAAGAAAGAGCTGGCCACGCACCTCACGATTCGGGTACTCGTAGATCTCCGGACTCACGAAACGCAACACCTCATTGAAGGCCTGATTGCGTACGATCAGATCGTATAAGCCAGCAGACTGCTCAAATCCCATAGTCTCAGTCAAAGAACCCTGAGCATCCGCGTCCACAGCCAGAACACGGAAACCGGCCACTGCCAATCCGGCCGCTATATGAAATGACACCGTCGTCTTCCCAACACCACCTTTTTCGTTGAGAAGCGTGATTATCCGCATCAGCTAACCCCTTCACGACATAACCGCGTCTTGCAACACTAGTGCAAGATTAACTGTTATAAATTTAGCTTTTGGCACAAGGTATAAATCAAATATACTATCTACCGCGGAAAACCGCAAGAAACACTATATTTACCTGACGCTCATTACATCACCAAGAGCTTTCTTTCCGATCACCGGAACCATTGACCCCTTGGCTGGATAGCCAACAGGAATCAAAACGTATGGACGTTCATTGGCCGGTCGCTCCAGTATGTCGCAAAGAAACTTCATCGGGCTGGGCGTATGCGTTAAAGTGGCGAGACCAGAAATGTGCAAGGCTGCCAGCAGAAAACCAACCGCGATCCCCAGCGATTCCTCGCTGTAATAGTGTTTTACCCGCTGCTCTCTGCCGCTCCTATCATCAAGGAGCAAGCCATACGCCTGACGGAATACCACAATAACATACGGTGCCACTTCGATATGCGGCTTCCGCCAATCCGTACCCAAATGAGCCAGCGCCTCACGCCAGGCATCACTCATTCGCCGCTGATAGTTATCTTTCTCCTCCGCCTCAGCCGCGATGCGCATTTGCCGCTTCACCTCCGGATCACTGACAACAACGAATGACCAAGGCTGTTGATTGGCGCCAGAAGGAGCCGAAGCCGCGACACGAATCGCATTCTCAATCAAATCAAAGGGCACAGCCTTGGAAGAGAACTCACGCACACTGCGCCGCCTAAACATGGTCCGCACAAAGGCCAGTGACCGTAGCCTTTGCTCCTCAATCTCCAGATATTCGAAATCCAAATTCACAAATCTCGCTTTTTGCGTCACTGTACTACCTCGCGCCTCGCCCTATCAGAAAACATCAAGATCACGCGCGCTCACGACCACACCCTCATACTTGATCGCGATTTCGTCTACAAGCTCTTCCGCTGTCGCTCCCCAGAAAAGCTGATGATAAAGTACAAGCACTTTCGGGCGAATCTCACACGCCAATGACGCCAATTCACTTGTCGATGTATGCACACTTCCGTGATAAGCCTGCCATTGCGCAGATCGTGACCCAAAACCACGCGACGAATACACTTCGTGAACCAAGATATCACAACCGCTTGCCCATTCCGCGAATCCCTTCACTGGCTTCGTATCACCAGAAACCACGACTGACATATCAGGCGTGACAAACTTGAAACTATAGGCTTCCATATCACCGTGATCCGCCCCCAGCGCATACACTACAAGGCGTTCATCCTCGTAAAACATGCATCTCCCTACATATCCAACCTCGACTTTATAGCCATGCTCGGTAACCGGGTGTGCCCGAAGATGCTCGCTCACATTCACCTCGTATGCCGCAATAATGTGATTGACCATCGCCTCCAGCCCAGCCGGCCCGTACGCCAAAACCTTGTGCGCGCGTCCATGAATCCAAGGCGTAAAAATAAAATCAGCAAGACCAACCGTATGATCAGCGTGTAGATGGGTCACAAAAAGACGCGTTAACTCAGTTGTCGACCAGGAAATCTTGCCGGAAAAGTTTGCTTCCACCACCCGCTGCACAACACCGTGACCACAATCAACCAAATAGGGATGATTATCCACTACGATCGCCACACCGGAGCCCGCACGATCCGCCTCAGCGTTCGGCGTGCCACTGCCCAATACAACAACCTCAGTCCGCGTCATGATAGCCAGAGACGCTGCAGATAAGCGATTTTTTCCATAAGATGATCAGGTCCGCCACCCTCATGATCATTGTAATAATACACACGTATCTCCTTTTCGCTCTTCACGTGGTTGTAGGATGCAAACACCGTCGATGCCGGACAGATCGTATCCATCACCCCTACCGAATAGAAAGCCTGCGCTTGCATTCGAGCAGCGAAGTTCATGCCGTCGAAATAGCTCAGCGTCTCGAATACCGTGTCGATCTTGTCGCGATGGATCTTCAAGTAACGTACAATTTCCGGATAGGGATCGCGCGGGGTGATTTCAACGGCGCGGCGAAAGTTTGACAAAAATGGCACATCGGGCAGGCATACTGATACATCAGGCACCAAACCGGCCGTCGACACAGATAACGCGCCGCCTTGACTGCCGCCGGTGACAGCGATGCGCGAGGCATCGACTTCCTTGCGGCTGCGGATCGCATCAATGGCCCGCACTGCATCTGTATAAACTCGGCGATAATAATAGGTATTGCGATCGAGTATGCCTTGCGTCATAAAGCCAGGGACAAAGGGATTGGCACCATTGGGAACATCGGGCGTATCTCCCCTACGGAAAACGCTACCTTGCCCGCGGGTATCCATCACCAAATATGCGAAACCGGCAGATGGAAACGCTAGCCACTCTGCCGGAAAGCCGCGGCCACCGCCGTAACCGATATACTCGACAATCCCAGGCAAAGATCCCGAAGCTGCGTGGGGCAACATGTACCAACCCTTGATGCGGTCGCCGTTAAAACCCGAAAAGGTCACATCAAAGACATCCACCGTAGTGAAACCGGAGGCAATTGGCTCGAAAACCGCGTTCAAATCATGCGAACGCGCCTCCTCCAACGTTTCCGCCCAAAAGCTATCAAACCCCTCCGGCTCCTCACGCGCAGGACGATACTCTCGCATTTCTTCCAATGACATATCTAACATAGGCATCGCGTGACTCCTTGTTCCAGCGTATCAAGTAGCACGATTATATCCATCAGCCTGGAAAAACCATATTCATGACTTTGAAACGACGCGGCAGAAAAACCGGAGACCACCGCACCAGGACAATCAACGTCTAATTGGGCATTGGCTACGATAGAGGGGAACTTTAAGCATGCACTTGCGCGCTATAGCAAGTGCAAGTATACTGGCCCTAGCTCAAACAACAAAAAAAGCGGGGTATCCCCGCTTCTCAACAAACATTAGGGTAATGTTGGATTGAGAACTTGCGCCAACAAGTTCTACGTCGACACCCGCTATGGGGTGTATGCAGTGATTATAGCACAGTTATGCAAGAAATTACAAGCCATAAAATGGGCTTTATCGCTCTTTTCAAGAGAGGGTCAACAAGCATTAGGGTTCACAATGGGCATTAGTAACGGCAATGATACCGTTGCCGACATAGATATTTGCTAATTCGCCCGAAGGTTGGCGACTTCTGTGAAGTTCTGAAGCAACACTCGTCAGACTTCGCGCAAAAACCATCGCGTTATCATCACGACGAGCATGACCCCGACCAAGGTCGATCATGCTGCTTACAAAAACAGAGCATACAGAACTAGATTGCGCCAACAATTTCCGCTCACTGCACCTGCAGGGATACGCCGTTATCCCCTTGCATGGCAAACGCCCTTCTTTCTCCTTGAAATGGAAGCGCTATCAGACGACCTTGCCCGATGTCGAAACTGTCACGTCCTGGATCCGCCAAGGCATTCAAAGTTATGGCATCATCTGCGGTCAAGTATCCGGCGGTCTTTACGTGATTGATTTTGACGAACCGGAACTTTACCGCAGATTTCAGCGACGCTTTCCCCGCCTGAGTGATACTTACACGGTGGCAACCCGCCGTGGCTTTCATGTTTATCTGCGGACAACCTTCCCGGTAGCCGGCAAACGCCTGCGCGCTTGCGATATCAAAGCTGACGGGGGTTATGTGGTGGGACCCGGCTCCCAGATCGACGGCTATACCTACCGCGAGCATATCCGCGCAGATGTCAAAATCCTCGCCTACGGCAAATACCGCGAGCTGCTCCAGTGGTTTGCTCCACAATCACCGTCAAACGGCACGGCTACGGACAACGTTCTTCCTGAGCAAGATCCAGTCGCCGCTTATCACAGGCTTGCCGTGGAGCAGGGGCGAAATAACGCGCTCTATGCCGTTGCTCGCGATTTGTATCGACGCAAAAAACCGCTCAAGCAGGCGATCGCAAACTTGAGTCCCATTCATGCCGCAGCGAAAGCCAGCGGCCCGCATCCACCGGAAGACCTTCCGGACCGCCTAGCCGAAGCAAGACGCACCATCCGCAGTGCCTATCAGTCGGGAGAGGCCGACTTTTCAGCTGAACCGGGATTGCCAAACTCGGTGCGCGAAGCTTTGCTACAGCGCCAGAAGTCCAGCATCGCTGCGCGTTTACTCGATGGCATCCAGCGTTTTTGCCAGCCAGGCGGGTATGCTACAGGCAAGCGTATACTGGAAATTGCCAAGCGCTGTCGCCTGGCCAAGAAATCAGTGATGCGACTGCTATCCGGCGACTTGGCAAAGCTAGGTGGCAAGCGACTATTCAAGAGATTCAATATCGAGACAATAGCTTCTTATGTTGATAAGGGTGACAGCAGGAAACCTAATGTAAAACGTGGACGAAAAACGCGATTCATCTATCGTCTTCCCGGCAAGAAATATTTGCAAACCATATTAAAATGTAATTCTAGCCCATCAGACAGTTTGCAGGCACGGGATCTTTGCTCCGGCGTCGCCTATCGACAGGCGCTGCATCGTGAGTTGATTCGGCGTCTATCGCAGGCCCTTTCGGTAAGCTCCCTGGCGGCACGGCTGGGCTTGAGCAGGCGCACGATCTTTCGTTACAACGTGGCGCTAGGCGTGGTCGCAACACCGATGGTCGCGCGCGAGCGGCTGACCGCGGAGAAAATTCTACTATTGCCGGATCCGCAGGAGAACGAGAAGCGTTTTACGCCCGGCTTGTGGCTGCAAACCAAGGCTGGCAAACGCTTCCCGGCGATACGGTCGCTGGCAGAAGGTTTCTTGCGCCTGGGTATCGATATCTGCAAGCAATTGCCATCACGCTATTCGTTGCCATCTGCGATCGTCCACGACCTCGAGCCGGTTAGACTTCCCGAGCATTTGCGAGGGCGCGCCAAACCGTTGCGGTACGATCGCGTACACGAGCTGCTACCGCCGGATTGGGCGACCGCGAAGTATACACTGGGGGGATACCTGGCGGTATACGATGGTCATCGTTGGACCTTTCGACCACCCCTGCGTGCCATCGCCTACACATTGACCAAGTTGTACGAAGATGGCCTCGTCTATTATATCAAGCCCCTAAAAGTGTTATGAGCTCGGTCTCCGTTGTATAATTCCCTCGCGGACACGAATTAACAGCCCTAAACGCGACGGCGCTATGCGAGAACGAATGTTCTATCTTAATGATGTGTATCCTCTATTGGACTTGCCCTTGCGCGAGTTGTATCCTCTAGCGCGGCTGGACGATGCGACGGGTTACCATCCTCTAGGTGAACATGCGCTCTTGATGCTGGTGGCTTTGACAGGCACGGGAAAAACGACTACCTTGACCGCTTTGCAGGAGCTGATGGGCTCAAGCGGGATGAATGTGATTCCCTCGCGCCGCCAGGTGGCGGATTGGATTGCGATTCCGATGATGCAGTTTATGGCGGGCGAGGCGCTGGCGCCAGTAGCTAATCGCGTAGAGCGGTTTAGCTATACCAAGCTGTTTTCCGAAAAGGTGCCTGGCGGAATGGCCGCGGCGTTTTCCTGGTTACGCGTGGCGGACACCTACAAAGGATTGGTGATTTCCGAGGGGATTCGTGGCGCGGTGGAAATCAGGCATGCGCTGCGCAGCTTCCCGGGCTGGGAGATTGTTGAGCTCAGCCTGGACCCGCTAACGCGACTACGTCGTTTGAGTGAACGTCGGCAAGCATTTGATCAAGCGGCGGGTGAGGCGGATGTCTCGTTTCTGCCGCCGGCAATACGAGAGCAAGCGAGGGCTTTGCTGGCAAGCGACGAGATCACGGAAAAGGCGCTGAAGATCATGGGTGCGGAAGCGGAGAACTACGGATTGCATGCCTATGCCGCAGGCGATGCAGTAGCCAATTACCATTGTGTGCCCGTGGATAAGCTCAGTCCGCAAGAAGTGGCGCATTGTCTGCGAGAAATCCTGGAAGTGATAATAAATGATAACAATTAAGTATATACATGGGGAGCCTATGAATATCCCACTTATGCAAGTGCTGAAGTGGGGCAGGGCAGACGAGTTGCGGCAGTTGCAACATGTATTGATTCGCGTTGAGCTTTCGGACGGCAGTGTTGGTATCGCAGAAGCGCCGCC
This sequence comes from Phototrophicaceae bacterium, assembly GCA_965262335.1. Taxonomy (GTDB): domain Bacteria; phylum Chloroflexota; class Anaerolineae; order Aggregatilineales; family Phototrophicaceae; genus UBA6055. The sequence continues at coordinate 12,105 of OZ253529.1, read as the reverse complement.
GCGCCCGAGCATTTATGGAGAGACCCAGGCATCAATCCTGGATATTGTGAAAAATATCCTGGCGCCGAGTTTGTTGGGTGCCGCGGTCGATACCTTGCAATCGGTGGCAGCATTGTCCGCACGACTTGGGCATATCAAGCATAACAATACCGCCAAAGGCGCCTTGGATATGGCAGTGCATCATGCGCTTTGCCGGGCCAAGGGCGAGTCGCTGGCGGATTACCTGGGTTGCCGGCGCGAGCGAATTCAGCTCAGTACTATTGTGAGTACCGGGACGAGGGAACAGGTGCTGACGGATGTTGCCACGGCTTATGGGTCCGGCCTGCGGGTCTTCAAAGTGAAGATTGGCAAGGACATAAAGCAGGAGACGGAAACCCTGAAAGAGCTCATCCGGCAGTTTTCCCAAGCGCAGTTTTATGTGGATGCCAATCAAACTCTCCAAGACAAGAGCGCGACACAGCTATTGAATGCGCTGCTGAGCTTGGGTGTGATCCACTGTGAAGAGCCCTTGCCGATATATGAGATCAAATCGCGCCAGCAGTTGCGGCGGCGCAGCCGGATGCCGATCATCGCCGATGATTCCGCATTTACCGTAGAAGAACTGCGACGGGAGCTGGAATTCGATACCTTCGACATCCTCAATATCAAGACGGCGCGAAGCGGCTTTTCGCAATCGCAGCGCATGTTGCAATTGTGCCAAGAGCGCGGGAAGAGCGTGATGATCGGGTCGCAGGCGAGTTCGCTGCTGGGTTGTTTGCATGCGGCGGTTTTTGCAGCGCATGAAGCGGTGGATTGTGCCAGTGAATGCAGCTTTTATTTGAAGACCGAAGCCGACCAGACGCTGGCGCCGCCTATCGTCGATGGTTGGGTGCAAACGAAGGATATATTGGACGCCCTCGAGAAGCTGGCCGACCAGACCAATAGATTTCGCATAGTCATATAGGAACCAATTCAAAACACAAGCGAGCAATAGCTAAGAAAGGGATATTATGAAGATTCTGATTATGACGGACATGGAAGGTGTCAGTGGGATTGTTACTTGGGCGCAAGTCAACGGTGGCGCGCCGATGTACGAAGAAGGTCGCCGATTATATACCGAGGAGGTCAATGCAGCGGTGCGCGGCGCGAAGCGGGCAGGGGCTAGCGAGATCGTCGTGGTCGATTGTCATGGAGCCGGTGGCGATTGGAGCTTCAACTCACTGGTACCGGAGCTGTTAGATGTTGATTGCACCTGGGTGGCTCACCATCCCTGGTCGCGCTATACAGAATTGCTGGAAAATGGCGCGGATGCCTGTCTGTTGGTAGGCATGCACGCGCGCAACAATACCGCGGATGGCGTTATGTGTCACACGATATCTACGGTGAAATGGCACAACCTTTGGTTCAACGATGACCTGGTCGGTGAGGTCGGTGTTAATGCGGCTTTATGCGGACACTATGCCTGTCCAGTTTTGCTTGTCACCGGTGACGAAGCGGTCTGTCGAGAGTCTACGGATTTGCTGGGCGAGGGCCTGACTTGTGTGGCCGTGAAAAAGGGACTCGGCAGGTATTCTGCACGGCAGATTCCGCCGAGGCGGGCAAGAGAAATGATTGAAGAAGGCGCCTACCGCGCTTTGCAGGATCTGGCTGCCGTTACGCCTTATGCGCCGACATCCCCGGTGACCATCAGCGTCGAAGTGGACAAGATTGAGAAGATGGAGGAGTTCCGTGGACGGGACGGCGTAGAACTAGATCGAGCGGCGCAGAAAGTTTATAGCCGGGCTAAAGATTGGATGACAGCTTGGGATCAGATCTGGCATTGGTAAGCCGTTTGGCGGCAGCGATTGGATCTGCCACAGGCACACAAATTGACAATGTTTTGTGCTATCGCGTGCGAAACAGATCTTCAAGCGAGATAGATCAGAGTCCGTATTGTTTTGCCAAGATATTGATTTGCTTTTCAGTTTGATCAAGAAGACGCCGGGTCATGGACACGCCTGATTTCTGCTCTTTGTCTTCCATGGTGGCAATTTTCTGCCGAAGTTTGTCGGCTGCGTCATAGAGTTGTCGCAATTTGTCGGCCGCTTCTTCGGGCAAGCCGCTCAAATCCGGCCGCGTCAGCGCGGCGCCGGCTCTTGCTTGCTTGCCGCCTGCAGAAGCCTTGGTAACCTGGTTGCTCTGGCTTTTGCGCGGCTGGCTTTTCGATTGGCGCTTCTGCTGTTCCAAGATCTTGGTTGTTACGCCAGTGGACAAAATAGTAATGCCATCGAGCTGAGGATCATACACGACGCTGCCTTCCACGATGAGCATATCATCCTCATTCTCCAGCGCTTTTTCCACCTTCTGCCAATGTCGTAAGCCAATGAATACGTAAAAGTCGGTTACGCCGGTGACGGTGCTGAAAGGTGGTACGCCTTTGGGGTAGGGCGGCGCCTTGACTTCTTGCTGCCTAATCACAGCCATGACGCTGCTGCCTTCAATGTGCAGATTTCCGGGCCGGCCGATTAAGGTCACGGTCAGATTATTGATTCTGCCGGCACCCTCGCGCAGCGACTGCATATGTGTAATGCGCTGCTCCCATTCGATTCCAGGCGGCATGATGGTACCGTCACCGTGCTTTGCCAGATTCGGGAAGATTTCCGCGCGATATTCCGGATCCATCTGTCCTTTGGCCAAGAAGAAGAAGACACCTCCCTTGGTACGGCGGCGCTTTTTATCTTGCGTCAACATACCGCCGCCAACCTCGGTGGCTTCGGTTTCCGCCATGATCTTCTCGACGAAATCCAAGCCGCACTTGTCGATCAACTGACCAATCTGCTGAATTGGTTTTCCGGATTTCTCGCCAAGTTTAGCGGCGAAATCTGTGGCGAGTCCTTTGATCTCATCCGCGGACAGCGCGGGGCTCGCGGCGTCTTGCGGTTTCGGATCCGCTGCCTCGTTCTCGTCTGTATGCACCCTATGCCTGCCTTTTGCCAATTTGAACGATGTTCGCGACTCTGATCAAGCCCATCGCCAACAACTGTAGCGGCAGCCTTTAGCTCACCGTCAGCTGCGCCATTGTACAATAGTAAGGGTAAATGGCGCGAAACACAAATGGAGCTCAAATCAAGTCCGCCATAGGCTGGTTCTGCACTTCGGAGCGAGGCGAAACCACTTTACAAACCGCCAGGATTGCCAGCGGGACGCTAGCAGTGTTCGCTTTATCCTGGGAACATGAGAGAAAATGCCCAGCCGAGGACCAGGAACAGTCCGATTTGACCGTGCAATTTGGCGGTACGGCCTTGCGCTTGATGCATCAATGGCACAGCGCTACTGGTATTGAAGATACGAATGAGTCGCATGGCTTCTGGCAAGGTAATGAAGGTCAGAATAGTCGTAAGCGGCAAAACGCCAGCTGCGATGACGATCAGTTGAGTGATGTAGGTTCCGATCACGAGAAACATATACTCTAGGCGGGCAAAGCGGATGCCAAAAATCACTGCCAGGGTGCGCTTGTTGACCGCCCGATCGGCAGCCATATCGCGAATATTATTGGCGTGCAAGATTGCTGCGACCATCAAGGCAATCGGCAAGGAGATAAGACCGAGTTCCGCGATGCGGCTTCCGGGCACCGCGGGGAACATCACATAATAGGCGCCGACCACGATGGCAGGACCCATGAAGATGGCAACCGAGATCTCGCCCAAGCCATGGTATGCCAGGGGGAATGGACCCGCCGTATAGCTGATGGCGACCAACACGCCGCCGATGCCGATAATCCAGAGTAAGGGACCACTCTGCGCGAGCAGGAATAAGCCGATCAGGCAACCCGCCAGCGTCGTGATAAGCGCGCCATTGCGGACACTCTCGGGTGTGAGGACCTTCTTCTTGATCGTCATGCCTTGCCCGGCTTCTTTGAGTTGGTCCGCGCCTCGACGATAGTCCATATATTCGTTGATCAGATTTGCGGCACTTTGCAATAGCAGCGTGCCGATCAATGCGAGCAAGAAAACCGCGACATCGAATACATCATCAGAAACGGCGACGATTCCCGCCAATCCCATTGGCACATATGTGGCGGTAAAGACGCGCGGACGCAACGCCTGGTACCAAGCCTGAAATACTGAACTTTGCACAGTCTAGCTTTCTGCAGCCAAAGAAACCTCATGTTAAGTATAAGCCCACATGTGCGCAATTGCAGGCCTGCAAGAGTCGCGCTGGTTATACGTTGGCTTTCGCGGGTGTATAATCGAGTATTGAGAGCAATGCAAGGCGCTGGAAATGAAGGTTTTGACAATATCCGCAACCGATAAGATCGGCGGCGCCGGAATCGCCTCTTATCGCTTGCATCAAGCATTGCTGCGGTCCGGCATTGCCGCGGAGATGTTGGTTTGGCGCAAAGTCACGGCGGATCCGACCGTGCATCGGTTCGGGGAAAGGCTCGATCGCTGGCAACGGGCACAGCGGCGCCTGGCGGCACGCCGTCACCGGCTTGCGCTGGATAAGCATGCTCGTAAGGCCGGCAGCGCGTACTGGAGCCTGAATCACCACAGTTACCCTGTTTCCGCGGCGATCAACAGCTTTGCGGCCGATCTGGTGCATCTTCATTGGATAGGTGACAATGTCCTGCCGATCGCAGAATTCGCGAAAATCGCAGCGCCAATCGTGTGGACCTTGCACGATATGTGGGCCTTCACTGGCGGCTGCCACTATGCAGGTACTTGTCACAAATTTCGCGATGCTTGTGGCAATTGTCCGCAATTGGCAAAGCCAGGATCCCATGACATCAGCGCAAGCATTATCGGAAAAAAGCAAGACAATTGGGCACAACTTCCTTTCACTGTTGTGTGCCCAAGTCAGTGGCTGGCGGATTGTGCCCGTCAAAGTGCCGTATTAATGGAAAAAAACATTGAAGTAATCGCCAACCCAATCGACCGCCGCGATTTCAAGCCGCTAGACAAATTGCAAGCGCGCCGCGCCTTCAACTTGCCGCCGGACAAGAAACTGGTACTTTTTGGCGCGTTTGGCGGCACCGCTGATCCACGCAAGGGATTTGCCCACTTGAAGAGGGCATTGAGTGGTCAGTCACCTGGAAGCGATATCGAATTGGTGGTCTTCGGTGCGGAAAGAGCGGAAGCGCTTGATCAGGCTCTTCCGCTGCATCAAGTGGGGCAGTTGCGCGATACTGTAAGTCTGAGCCTGCTTTACAGCGCTTGTGATCTATTTGTCTTGCCGGCTCTGCAAGACAACTTACCCAACACCTTGATGGAAGCATTGGCCTGCGGGACACCCTGCGTGGCTTTTGATACCGGCGGGGTGAGCGATCTGCTGCAGCATCAACAGAATGGCTACCTGGCTAAACTGAAAGATCCTGACGACTTGCAGCGCGGCATACACTGGGTCTTGGCGCAAGACTGGTTTCCCTGGGAACTTCACAAGCAGACGGTGGAAAGATACAGCTTAGAGGGGATAAGCGAGCAATACATCCGGCTCTATGGCACGCTCACAGGCAATTCCAATGGCGGATCGCATCAGGAAACGCCGTGAGCGATTCACCGCGTATCACCTTTGGCATCATCGTGCTCAATGGCGAGCCCTTCATACGGCATACGCTGCGTGGATTATATCCCTTTGCCCACGAAATCATCGTAGTGGAAGGTGCCACACCCGGCGCCCGCAACATCGCTACGGGCGATGGTCATTCGCGCGATACCACGCTAGCGACGCTGGACGATTTCAAAGCTCATGAAGATAGCGAAGACAAGCTGGTCATCGTCACACGTCAAGGTTTCTGGAGCGAAAAGGACGAAATGTCGCAGGCTTATGCGGCGCGCGCGACAGGCGATTACCTGTGGCAAGTCGATGTCGACGAGTTTTATCAGCCGTCTGACATGGCGGCTGTAATTGGTCTGCTAGCTGCGGATCCGTCGATCACGGCGGTGTCGTTCAATACTATAACCTTTTGGGGCGCGCCCGATTATCTGGTGGACAGTTGGTACCTTCGTCGCGGAGCCGCCACCTATCATCGCTTGTTCAAGTGGGGCGCTGGGTATCGTTACGTCACGCACCGTCCGCCAACCGTGGTAGATGACGACGGGCAGGACTTGCGCGAGGTCAATTGGCTGCCGGCGGATAAGTTGGAAGCGCGTGGCATCCGCATGTATCACTACTCCTTGTTGCTGCCCAAACAGGTGCTGGAAAAGTGCGAGTATTACAGCCGCGCCGATTGGGCACAGAGGCAGAACGCCCTGGATTGGGCGCATCGAGCATATCTAAAGTTGCAGCGACCCTATCACCTGCACAATGTCGATACTTTTCCCGGCTGTCTTTATCGTTACGCCGGTACGCATCCACCACAATTGCTGGAGATGTGGCGAGAGATCAGCGCAGTGGAGAGCGTTTATGAGATCCGCCGGAAAGATGATATCGAGGCGCTGTTGAATTCACGCTCCTATCAACTTGGACGCTGGTTGGTAATGTCGCTGGATAAGCCGGCGCTGGCCCGGCACTTCTTCGGACGCAAGCTGAAAAGAATTGCGGCCCGGTTGCTACCTCGCTTTGTCAAGGATGCGCTGCGTTAGCGATTGATCGACAGTCGTAATTCCCTGAGAAATCGGCTATGCTTTTCGCCACTAATGGGCTATTAGAAAAGTTGTCGGATATGAGCGACCATAACCACGCGACCTTGATCGAAAAAGACAGACAGCAGTTGCACGGGCTGCATCATCCTTCTCGTGTGGAAAATCCAATTATGGTTGACAAGGCGGACGGCGTCTGGCTATTTACCACCGATGGCAAAAAGATCCTCGATGCGATGTCGGGTCTGTGGAATGTCAACATCGGTTATGGCAACCGCGAATTGCCAAAAGTAGCTTATGAGCAGATGCTGGATCTTTCCTATACCTCCGCTTTCGCTGGCATGAGCAATCCGCCCTCGGCAATGCTGGCTGACAAATTGGCGGGCTTCTTTCGCCCCAATATGAACTTCACTTATTTCACCTCCGGTGGGTCGGAAGCGAGTGATACCTCCTTCAAAACCGCTCGCTTTTATTGGCGGCAATTGGGCAAGTTCGATAAGACAAAAATCATTTCTCGCCTGTGTGGCTATCATGGCATTACCATGGCGGCAATGAGCGCGACGGGCATCAGCAAGTATCACACGATGTTTGGTCCGCTGGTGGATGGCTTTATCCACATACCCGATCCCAATACCTACCGCTATGTCGGTGAACGCAATGATGATGAGACGGTGGCGCAAGCGGCGGCACGGGCACTTGAGGAGACCATCCTGCACGAAGGACCCGATACGGTTGCGGCATTTATTGCCGAACCTGTACAAGGCGCCGGAGGTGTGGTGGTGCCGGAAGCTGAGTACTTCCAACTGGTACAGCAGGTCTGCCAGAAATACGATGTGCTGCTAATTGTCGATGAGGTGATTTGTGGCTTTGGGCGCACCGGTGCCTGGTTCGGAAGCGATCAATACGGTATCAACCCGGATATCATGCAATTCGCCAAAGGCGTGACCAGCGGATACGTGCCCTTGGGCGGCATGCAAGTGACGGATGCCATTCGCGATGTGATCCTGAATGCGCCGGCCGATCAAAGCTGGATGCACGGCTTTACGTATTCGGGTCATGCGGCGGCATGTGCAGTGGGCATCGCTAATATCGATATCATCGCCCGCGATCGAATGGTTGAGAATAGCGCGGCTATGGGCGCGCGGCTGTTGTCGGGCTTGCAAGGACTTGTAGATGAGTTCCCCAATATCGATAACGCGCGCGGCGTCGGTTTGATCGCGGGCATAGATGTGGTCGTCAGCAAGGCGAGCCGTGAAGCAGATTTGGATACCGCCGCGAGGATTAGCGACCTGGCCATGGAGATGGGCTTGCGGGCGCGTCCGCTGGGCGGGACGATCGCATTTTCTCCGCCGCTGTGCATCACTGCGGACGAGGTCGATATCGTGATTAATACGATGGGCGATGCGATCACGCGGGCTGGCATTTAAACGGACAGCAATCTCACATCTGCAATAAAACTTTCTAAGGTCTGCAAGTAAGGCCGAATTGACTTCGAGAATTTCTGTATCTTTGGTTTAGGAACCACGAGGCGCACACCTGCATCGGTCATCCGCTGGAACTCACTTTCAGAGACACCCTCTTGAAGAGTAAGCAAGTGCCTGACGGGAATCTTGTCGGCTTCGTCAAGAATCACCTTCATGTGCCGTTCCAACGATCGCCCGGTACCGGTCCTTCGCCAATTTGCATTTGCGAAAGCAAGGTCAAGAAACTGCCGAATACTGTCAAAACCCTCACGGATTCTAGGTAGTTCTAAAGCATCTTCGACACTTTAGAAAACTCAAACTCACACTACCACTGATCTGGTTCAATGAGACCGATGCGTTCCTCCCCTTTCATACCAACGCCTTTGACCGCGTAGTCATCGCCGTGATCATCCTGATCGGGATTTGCATGCTCTGGTTACGCCTAATGGAGCCCGTCCGTCCGATTGAGGTGGCGACGGTGATTTCGCTGGTGATACGCTACTTCGTGGTGCGGCGCGGGTGACGGCTGCTTGCGCACCAATTACTTCCCCGAGCCGGCAGTCAATCCGCCAATGAGCCGGTCTTGAAAAACCCCTGATATGACCAGAATCGGCAAGATTGTCAGCATGGTCGCTGCGGTGATGATCTCCCAGGGGAAGGAATACTCGCCGGGGAACAAGGAGATGCCGACAGGTGCCGTGCGTTTAAAGTTGTCGCTCATCAGGACCAGAGACAGGGGAAACTCGTTCCAGGAGAAGATGAATACGATAAGTCCGGTGGAGATAAGGCCGGGCATTGAAAGCGGCAGGATGATGCTCCAAAAGATTCTCAGGCTTGATGCGCCATCAACCCGTGCGGCGTCCTCGATCTCTGACGGTACGGTCTTAAAGAAGTTCGAGAGGATCCAAATGGCGATAGGGATGTACAAGCCAGTGTGACCGATTACCAACCCCGGATAGGTGTTGATCAATCCCAGGTCCAGGAACATGCTGAAAAGCGATGGCAATAGCGCCAGTGGCGGGAACATCGACATCGCGAGAATCAAGATTAGGATGAAGTTGCGCCCGCGGTAGGTCAATCTGCCCAGCGAATAAGCCGCCAGTCCGCCGCAAGCCAGGATGACAAAGGTGGTGCAGGTGGCGACGATGAAGCTATTGAGGATGTAACCCAGCAGCTCCGGCGTGTCAGTGAGAATGTTGAAATAGTTATCCAAAGTGGGCGGGTTGGGCAGATAGGTTACCGGCCAGGCATAAATGTCGGCTTCGCGTTTGATTGAGGTCAGGAAAAGCCAGACGGTAGGCAAGAAAGAAATCAGCACGGTTATGCCCGCTACCAGGTAAAATGCCCAGGATGCCTCGTCTTTGCGTTGGACATAGCCAGCCTGACCATGGGCTGTGACGTGACTGCGGCTCATTAGTCAGCTCTCCGTAGCGTGACGATGTAGAGTACGCTGATGGTCATGATTATGATGAACTGAATGATGATGGCGCTGGAACCCAGGTTGAAGTTGACGTATTGGAAAATTGTGCGATAAGAATAGAGCGAAAGCGTTTCGGTGGAGGTCAAGGGTCCGCCATCGGTCAGGTTAAAAGGCAGCTCGAAGGAGCGCATGGCGTCCATAGTGCGCAATAGCACCGAGACCAAAATGGCCGGACGCAGCAGTGGCAAGGTTACATAACGGAATTCGCTAAAGCGATTGGTCCCATCCACACTTCCCGCTTCATAAAGATCATCAGGAATCGATTGCAGACCGGCAAGTAGTAGCAGTGCGATAAATGAACTGGTTTTCCAGATCGAAACAAACATCATGGAATACATGGCCAAGGGAATGGCGCCCAGCCAGTTGATGCGCTGAGCGGCCAGGCCGGTGTCGGTCAGGATAGAGTTGAACAAGCCGAACTCGGTATTAAACATCCAGCGCCACATCAAGGCATTCAGTGCAGTCGGCAGTGCCCAGGGGAAAAGCACCGCCATACGCACCAGACCTTTGCCCCGGAAGCGGCGATTGAGTACCAATGCCAGCCCGATGCCAATGATCAGTTCGATTGGCACGGTCACGGCGGTGAAGAATATTGTGTTGTTGAGAGACGTGATGAAACGTGGTGTATTCAGCAGCCGCTGATAATTTGCCAGACCGGCAAATTCGTAACCATAGAATATGCTGGTACTGTTTCGCCCTAAGCTCAGAACAATTGTCTGGATGATTGGGAATAAAAGGACAAATGCGATAATCAGAAGGGCAGGCACCAAGAAGTAGATACCTGCCCGATTGGCATGTTTCATAGTCGACACGTTGCCCGTCGGTTTGTCTTACAGATGGGGCGCATCGCATGAAAGACGCACCCCCTGCTTTGCGGTCAGATCAGGGCATTATCGCGAGGATCTGTGCCTCGGCATCTGCTAGTGCCTGTTCCGGTGTCTTTTCGCCGAGCAAAGCTGCGGACACCTCGGTTTGCATTATCTCGGAGATTTCCGGATAAGCCGTACCGGTTTGTGCCGATGGGCGGGCAAAGGCGTAGACGAAGTTTGCGCCCAAAGCGGCCACCCCGGGCGCATCCTCGCTAATGCGCTCATCGTCATAAACCGCGGGACGCGTTGGGACTTTGCCTTGGATCAAGCTGGCTTGAACCTGCGACTCGTAGCTGGTGAAACACTTGATGAAGTCTGCCGCAGCTTCGACATTCTCCGAGTGCTTATTCACTGCCAAAAGGAAGCCGCCGATGACGGTAGTGTTGCTGTCTTCGTTACCTGCGAAATAGGGCACGCGAGTGAATTGAACCGCGTCAGCGACCGGCGAATCTTCCGCTGTCAATGGTGCCAGGACAAAGTCTTGAACCATCAGGAAAACGGCACGCGCTTGCTGGAAGAGAATGCGGGCGTCATTGGGACGGAAGGTCAGCAAACTCTCGGGCGCGACGCCGGACTCCAGCATGCCCACCATGGTCGAAAGCGACTGTATACCGGCTTCGTTGTTGATCGCCAAGTTGCCATCGGCATCGAAGAAGGTGCCGCCCGCGCCTTGGAAGAAGGCCAGCCAGTTCATGAACAAGCCTTCAATCTTTGCCCACATGCTTACGAAACCCGCCAGGTCGGGATTCGCTTCACCCTCGAGGATGGTTTCCGCCTGCATGATGAGATCTTCCCAGGTGCCGGGCTTTTCAAAGCCATATTTCTCGAGCAGGTCTGCCCGATAAAATAGATGGATGCCATCAATGTATAGCGGAATCGCGTAGGTGCTGCCATTTACTTGGGCAGCGGCCAGGAAACCGGGGATGTATTCGGCCAGTTCTTCATCGCTGAAGTAATCCTCGATCGGGGCGACCCAGCTACGTGCTGCAAAGTCGCCGGGCCAGATGACGTCAACAGCGATGATATCGGGCTTGGAGTTGCGCGCGGTAAAGTTGGTGACATAGATGCTGCGCGACTCGTTAGGTACATCAGAAATGCGTTCCCACTCCACACTGATGCCGCCAACTTCCTGCTCACAGGCTTCGATCAAGATTGGCGCTGCGTCACCGAAACCACGGGCGCCGATAGAAAGCGTCAATTCAGCGTCTTGCGCGCTTGCAGGCAGGATAAAAATCAAGGCCATCAACAAGACAATGACAGCCGTCGCCAAGTAAGAACTGCGCCTATTCTTTAACATCGCTCTATCTCCTTTATGTTTGTTTGAGTTCTCGGAATGTTGGTACATGGTGCTTGCTATTCGGGCATACGAAGTGGCGCAATCTCTGAGATCACAACCCACCGGCCGTCAACCGCTTCAGCAATTACTCCTGCATTGAGCAGGCAAAAGTATATCAGGCTTGCCGGTATGCATATACGGTTAAGCCCCGGCGATTCGCGGCATCCAAAGCGGTTCCAGTCCCCATCTGCTGAAAAGCAGCCTACGAACCATGTCTGCGCGGGCATCGCGATGCGCTGGCTCGTCCCAGAGATTGTGCCTCAGTCCGGGATCTACGGAAATATCGAAGAGTTCGCAAAGACCTTGCAGGGGATCGAAGTTGATCTGATATGTGCCTTTGTTGCAACTTTTGATGGTCATCGCGCGGGATTTGTTAGGCAGGCGCAGTGCCGCCTCGCTGAGTGGCTCTTCTTTCAGTATT
>OZ253528.1:0-511303 GCA_965262335.1 Phototrophicaceae bacterium | reverse complement strand
GGTCGCTCACGTCAACGAGGTTGCCGGTAATACCCTGCAAGTGACCTGCCATAATTGGTATCTGGGCGCCAACATTCCCGGCAAACCCCGGGTCTTTATGCCGTTGCCGGGTTTCCCGCCCTACGTTGATAAGTGCGAAGAGGTGGTAGCCAACGGGTATGAAGGTTTTGTGCTGTCGTAATTATGTTCAAGGCTATAGCGCTGCGACCGATGTCCTGGGTCATTTGATCGAAGTTATGTCGGGTCAATCGTTCTATCGCTTTTTCGCCGAAGAGATCCTGGAGCCGTTGGGCATGGAGGATACCGCCTTAACTTGAAGCTCAGTATGGAAGAGAGGATCTGGAACTGAAATCAGCAGAGAAATTTGATGTCATCATCGTCGGAGCCGGTATATCCGGCATGTATATGCTGTATCGCATGCGCAAGCTTGGCTTATCCAGCCGAGTCATCGAGATGGCCTCCGATGTGGGCGGCACCTGGTACTGGAATCGCTATCCGGGCGCGCGCTGCGATACGGACACGATGGAGTACTCCTACAGCTTTGACGAGGAACTGCAGCAGGAGTGGGAGTGGCCGGAACGATATCCAACCCAGCCTGAAATTCTAGAGTATCTCAACCATGTTGCTGATCGTCATGATCTGCGGCCTTCTATCACTTTCAACACCCGCGTCGAAGCGGCGATCTTCGATGAAGAGACCAACCGTTGGCATGTACAAACTGATGATGGGGCTGAGCTGTCATCCCAGTTTCTGATTATGGCGACAGGCTGTCTGTCCGCGCCCAACATGCCGGCCATCGACGGAAAGGAGACCTTCAGCGGACCCATCTACCACACCGCGCGCTGGCCGCATGCGGGCGTTGACTTAAGCGGCAAGCGGGTGGCTGTCATCGGCACCGGCTCGTCAGGTGTGCAGGCGATTCCGGTCATCGCCCGGCAGGCAGAGCAGCTCACGGTTTTCCAGCGCTCCCGGCAATGGTCAATTCCGGCGCGCAATCGCGCGGTTGATCTCGACTTAGTAGCCGAGGTAAAGGCGGATTACGCCAGCTTCCGCGCCCGCCGACGGCTGCAGCCGGGCGGCGACATAGCCTCCGTGCCCGTCAACGACTTTTCCGCCATGTCGGTGGACGAGCAAGAACGCCAGCGCATTTTCGAGGAGCGGTGGCAAGTTGGCGGCCTTTCCTTCTACAACAGTTTCAACGACATCAGACTAAATCATGAAAGCAATACAGCAGTGGCGGAGTTTGTGCACGCCAGAATCCGCGAAATTGTGAAAGACTCCAAGGTCGCCGAGATGTTATGCCCCAGCCACACCTTTGGCTGTAAACGTGGTGTCATCGATAGCGGTTACTTTGAGACTTTCAACCGATCCAACGTGCTGTTGGTCGATATCAGCGCCGCCCCCATTCAGGCGATCAGCCCCCGTGGAATCCGGACTGCCGACGCCGATTATGAACTCGATATCATCGTCTTCGCCACCGGCTTCGATGCCATGACCGGCGCTCTACTGAGAATCGAAATCCGGGGGCGCGAAGGGCTGACGCTGAGCGAGAAATGGGCCGCCGGACCTGTCAATTACTTGGGGCTGGGTGTCCCCGGCTTTCCCAACCTCTTCACCATTACCGGGCCGGGCAGTCCATCGGTCTTGGCCAATATGATGGTGACCATCGAGCAGCATGTCGATTGGGTGACGGACTGTATCAACTATATGGTAGAGCATAGCCACGCCTGTATCGAGGCGAGCGAGGAGGCCCAGGAAGCTTGGGTCGCGCACGTCAATGAAGTGGCCGATAATACGCTAGCCGTGACCTGCCAATCGTGGTATTTGGGAGCCAACATTCCCGGCAAACCTCGGGTCTTTATGCCTTTGCCGGGCTTCCCGCCCTATGTTGAAAAGTGCGAAGAAGTGGTAGCCAAGGGGTATGAAGGGTTTGTGCTATCGTAATAATGGTGGTGACTCTAACGTATCATACGAAAAAACTTATAGCCAAAACGGAGATGTCGAAAAGTGATCGAATTGACAGCCCCCGAAAATGTCGGACTATCTGCAACCCGTCTATGCACCATCGCGGACCATTTCAACAAGTATGTCGATGAGGGCAAAATACCGGGCTATCTCGTTCTGATCGCCCGGCGCGGTAAAGCCGCTTATTTGCATCGCTACGGCTTGAGAGATGTCGAAGCGGGGCTACCCGTCGAAGAGGACACCATCTTTCGTATCTATTCAATGACCAAGCCCATCACCTCGGTGGGCGTGATGATTCTGTACGAGCGCGGCCTATTTGGGTTGGATGATCCGGCTTCTGATTTCATTCCGGCCTTTAAGCATCTTGAAGTCTTCGAGTCCGGCGATGTCGAAAGCTACCTTACTGTCCCGGCCGAGCGGGAAATGACCATCCGCGATTTGCTGACCCACACAGCCGGATTCACCTATGGCCATATGTATTCTCATCCCGTTGACGCCATGTACCGCGAGCGCAAGTTACCGGGGAATGGCATGTCGCTGCAAGCGATGGTCGGCCATCTCAGTGAGCTGCCCCTGTTATTTTCGCCGGGGACCCGCTGGAGCTATAGTGTGGCAACCGATGTCTTGGGATATCTGATCGAAGTCATCTCGGGTCAATCGCTGGATCGTTTTTTCGCCGAACAGATCTTGGGGCCGCTGGGAATGGCTGATACCGCCTTTGCGGTTTCGCCGGATAACGTGGCTCGTTTTGCCGCCGGCTACGAACGCGCCGGCGATGGCTTTCGCCTCGTCGACAAGCCGGACGACAGCACCTATTTGAAGCAGCCGAATCTGTTTTCCGGCGGCGGTGGTCTGGTCTCGACCGCCCAAGATTACCTGCGCCTTTGCCAGATGCTGCTCAACAAGGGCCAGCTCGACGGTGTTCGTATCCTTGGGCGAAAGACGGTTGAATTGATGACTAGCAACCATCTACCGCATAACTGTGATCTAACGAGTATGGGCTACATCCTTAACAGTGAAACGCGTCCGGCTGGACTCGGCGTTGGTCTGGGAGCCAGGTATAACTTGCGCCGCGGAGGTCTGCGAACCGAAACGCGTAACGATGGCATCGGCTTCGGTCTGGGCGGCGCCATATTGCTCGACCCGGCCGCAGCTCACATTCTGGGCTCACCCGGCGAGTACGCCTGGGGTGGTGCGGCCAGTACGGCTTTCTGGGTTGATCCCATGGAGGCAATGGCCGTCATCTTTTTGACCCAGCTAATGCCCTCGTCGTCCTACCCCATCCGGCGCGAGTTGCGCGTACTCGCAAATCAGGCGATTACAGACTGAACTTCAACATACTCTGATGGCGTTTAATGATGTGGCTGTGGCTCACGGTTTTTCGTCATATGCAAAACACATTCCGGCGATACGCGGTGGTGTAGTTCAACCGCTTTGAGCGGCGCGGTTATTTATCACGAAAACACAATCATCAGTGGCAACGACCACCGACAGCAGCTTCAACGCGCTTACTGCAATGATCGCACAGGCCCTGGCGGAAACAGCAAACCGGGTCTATGCGAATATCTAACGCCAAGGTCTTCGTTTGTCGAGCAGAAGGGATTCGATTATTCCGATCTCAGCTTTCTTGAACCAAAGTGATATCGACTTCGCCACTCGCCAGTCGTGGATTTAACGCCAAAGCGCGAGCGATGCTGATACCTTGCCGTTGCCCACCACTGAAGGCATGCGGGTAACGCTTCATAAGTGCCGGGCGCAGTCCAACTCGTTCCGGTAGGCTGATAGGCACGAACAACACAACGGCCGATTGTCGTTTTGCGCAGCCACTTTTGCGGACCAGCCCAAGTGTTTCGCTGTGTCGAATAGAGTAATTTACGTGATGTAAACACAACATATCCGAGGCAGATTTGAGATACATGTTCAATTCAATCTGATAAGCATTTGAGAGAGTCCTTTACGCTCCAGCCGAGCGTGTTTTGCATATCCAAAGGAAAAGAATTATTATATGAGGCGATCACATTTGCAGGAACGAATACTTTGCCCGATTCCAAACTTGCACGAAAGGAGGAGCCAAGTCGATATAGCTGTGAATCGCAAGCTCACTTCAGATTCATTTCACTATTGTAGGAGAACAACATGAATACGAGACGCTTTTTCACTATTTCGGTCGTTTTACTTGTCCTGATAGCCAGCCTGGCACCCACGTTTGCACAGGACATGATGTATTCGGAAGCGCCGATGCTGGCGGAACTGGTGGCGGCCGGCGAACTTCCGCCCGTTGCAGAACGCCTGCCGAGCAATCCCAAAGTCATTCCGGTCATTGACGACATCGGCACCTACGGCGGAACATTGCGCTTTGGCGACATCGGTGAACGCCTGGACGAAGGTCTGCGCATTCGTCATACCGGGCTTTTCCGTTACAACTTCACCGCCAGCGCGTATCAGGCCGATTTGGCTGATAGCTGGGAGTGGTCGAACGGCAACCGCACGCTGACGATCACGCTGCGCGAAGGTCTGAAGTGGTCGGATGGCGATGACCTCAACACCGAGGATTTCCGCTGGCATTGGGAAGATATATTGAATGACCCCGATGTTAGCCCCAACGGTCCCGGCGGTTTCTGGCGGCCCGGCGGCGAGGTAGCTACGTTTGAGGTGATAGACGATTACACCTTCAGCTATACATGGGCGATTCCCTATCCCATCGCCATGGACAGCTTTGGCCGCACCCACTTTTCCGGTGACAACAGCTTGTATGGTCCCTCACACTGGTTGAAGCAATACCACGGCAAATACAATGAAAACGCGCAGGCGCTGGCCGAAGAGGCCGGGCTGGAAACCTGGGTTGACCTGGTCAACAGCAAACGCGCTCAGGGCTACAATCTGTCGGCACAGCCGCTTGACCGCCCCTATGCGGACAGTTGGGTGCCGATAATCATCGAGAGCGACCGCGTCCTGTTGGAGCGCAACCCCTTTTTCCATCAGGTTGACGAAGCGGGCAATCAACTGCCTTACATGGATTACATCGAAGTGTCGCTGGCTGGCGATCTCGACATTTACGCCTTGCGGCTTTCGGCAGGCGAGCTTGATTTCGGCGTGCGATTTACACGTCCGACCGATTTGAGGCTCTACCGCGCCGAAGAGGAGGCCGGCGGCTATACGACCTATATCGCGCAGTCGCTTCGTCCATCAGAATTCTCCCTGTTCCCCAATCAGAACTATCCCGATGATGTTTTGCGAGCGCTCTTCCAAAATGTCGATTTTCGTGTCGCTTTGTCGATGGGGATTGACCGCGACGAGATGAACGATGTGCTCTTCTTCGGGCTGGCGGCGCCGCATCCGGCAACACCGCTCAAGACCCTGCCCTGGTTTAACGAAGAATGGTTCAGCGAAAAAATCGAATACCATCCGGATAAATCCAACGCATTGCTTGATGGCTTAGGATTGACCGAACGCGATGATGGCGGTTTCCGCCAGCTGTCGGATGGCCGGCGCTTGACAATTATCGCGCACGGGCTGGTGGATCATCAGTCAGGATGCGAATTGATCGCCAGCGATTTCGTCGATATCGGCGTCGAATTGATCTGTCAGGGAAGCTCGCCGGATCTGATTTTTGACCTGTACAACAGCGGCGAGGTCATGACCATCATGTGGCATATCGGCCGCGCAACCCTCTTCGGACGCGGCACACCCGATCACTTCGCTGTCAATGACCCGGTGCGCCACTTCTGGGCCTTTGGATGGTCCTCGTGGATTTCCTCCGGCGGCACAGCAGGAATTGAACCACCTCAGGAGATCAAGGATCTCAACGCGCTGTGGGACGAATTCAGCCAGCATCCCAGCGATTCGGCCGAAGCGGCTGAATTGGGCGCAAAGTACTTCGCCTATTGGGGAGAGCAACTACCGATCATCCCATCCGTTGGTTTGACGCCGCAGCCGGTGATTTACTCGAACCGGTTGCGCAACGTGCCGACGGAAGGTTTGTTCTGGGGCTCCGACACCAACTTCTACGCGCCCTTCCATATCGAACAGTGGTACATCGACGAAGGATAGGGTTGGTGTGATAAATCTTCGACGGGATACCTCTTATGTAGGGGTATCCCGTCTTGAAATATCATGTACTTGGCAGTCGCGCTAACAGTGACCCGCGACACTGACCTTCGGGAGCGAAGAGAAGGCCCGACCCCAATAAAATTCAGAACATTATCTACTGCAATGCTCAGACCTTGTTTTGAGTAGATTCAAAGACTAAATATGAGCTTTAGCAAGTATCTGGTCCAGCGCCTTATCTATGCCTTGCTCGTGCTGATTGTTATCAGCTTTCTAATATTCATGATTGTCCAGTTGCCTCGGGGCGATGCGGTGGACCGCATTGTCAACGCGCGTCAAGCGGAAGGCGACATCATCACTGAGGAAGATGAAGCGGCCTTGCGGTCGCAATATGGACTCGACAAACCAATCTATGTCCAGTATTTCATCTGGGCGACGCAATTTGCGCAAGGCAACATGGGACAATCCATGTTGGGCATTCCTGTGCAGAAGCTCATCAATGAGCGCATCGCGGCAACCCTGCTGCTTTCCATCATCTCCCTCATCGTGACGTACGCGCTGGCTGTCCCGATCGGCATTTTCAGCGCCACGCATCAATACAGCCTGGGCGACTATTTCTGGACCTTTGTCGGCTTCATCGGGCTGGCGACACCCAACTTTTTGTTAGCTCTGATTATGCTTTTTTTGTTTCACAAAATGTTTGGCTTGAGCATCGGCGGTTTGTATTCGCCGGGCATGGAAGAGCAGCCTTGGTCGCTGACGAAAGCGGTTGATCTGCTCAATCACCTGTGGATACCAATTATTGTCATCGTCACTGCGCAAACCGCGGGCACGATCCGCACCATGCGCGCTACGCTGCTGGACGAGCTCGGTCAACAATATGTCATCACCGCCCGGGCCAAAGGTGTGCGTTATCGCCGGCTGCTATTCAAATACCCGGTGCGGCTGGCGCTCAACCCCATCGTGAACTCCGTAGGTTATATTCTACCGCGCCTCATCTCCGGGCAGACCATCGTGGCCATTGTGTTGAATTTGCCGACATTGGGCCCGCTTCTGTTCAGCGCGCTGCTTGCGGAAGATGTAGAGCTGGCAACCAGCATTCTGATGATTCAGAGCATGCTGGCTGTCATAGGGGTGATTCTCGGCGATATCATTCTGTCTGTTTACGATCCGCGCATCCGAATGGAAAAGGGGGTGTCATAATAGCAGAATCATCGGTCAGTGACATCTCGGCAGCGGAAGAGCGCTTTTACTTTGCTTCACAGCAACAGCTGATCTGGAGGCGATTCAAGAAGCACCGGCTTGCCCTGATTTCGGCTGGAGTCTTGATTCTCATGTATTTTTTGGCGTTCACTTATGAAATTTGGACGCCCTATCGCGCTGTGACCCAACATCAAGGTTTTGTAAATACGCCGCCGACACCCATTCACTTTTTTGACGCTCAAGGCAATTTTATGGGACCTTTTGTCTATGGTCTGATTTATGAACTTAACCTCGACACCTTCGAGCGCGTTTATACCGTAGATACCGAAAGCATCCATCGCATACGGTTTTTTGCGAATGGCGAGCCCTATCGCTTTTGGGGGCGATTTGATATGGATTGGCACCTCTTTGATGCCGGCGAGGGCAAGGTCTTTTTGCTCGGCTCGGATCATCTGGGCCGTGATGTATTTTCGCGCATTCTGGCGGCAAGCCGCATCAGCCTGACCATTGGCTTGGTCGGTGTGTCACTGAGCTTTATTCTGGGCGCGACTCTCGGCGGCATTTCCGGCTTTTATGGCGGCCTGGTAGACATTCTGATTATGCGCGTCACCGAAATCTTGAGCGCCATTCCGCAGATTCCACTATGGATTGCTCTGGCGGCTATAGTGCCCATCGATTGGCCCGTCACGCGGACATACTTTGCCATCACGATCATCTTGTCGACCATGACCTGGACCGGTCTGGCGCGGGCAGTCCGTGCAAAACTGCTGGAAATGCGCGAACACGATTACATCATGGCAGCCAAGATCACCGGTGCCAGCGATATACGCATCATTTATGACCACCTCTTGCCCGGCTATACCAGCTTCCTCATCGTCAATATTACCATCGCCATTCCGGGCATGATCCTGGGCGAAACCGCGCTCAGCTTTCTCGGGCTGGGCATTCGCCCCCCGGCAGTCAGTTGGGGAACATTGCTCGAAGGCGCACAAAACATCTCGAACATCGCCTTGTATCCCTGGCTGCTGACACCGGCACTCTTTGTCATCGCGACTGTTTTGCTGTTTAACTTTGTGGGTGATGGCTTGCGTGATGCCGCTGACCCCTTCAAGGAATTATGATTATGTCGGATGCGCTGCTCGAAGTGAAAGACCTTCACACCTATTTCGAGCTTGAAGAGGGTACGCTCAAAGCTGTCAACGGGGTGTCATTCACCATCAGGAAGAACCGAACGCTGGGCATCGTCGGCGAATCTGGCTGTGGCAAGAGCGTGACAGCACAGTCGATTATGCGCATCACGCCCAAAAAGAATAGCAAGATGAGCGGGCAAATCCTGCTGCATCACGAGTTGGGAACGATTGACGTCACCCAATTGGATGAAGACGGCGATGAAATGCGCGACCTGCGCGGACGTGATATGGCCATGATCTTCCAAGAACCTATGACCGCTTTCTCGCCGGTGCATACCGTTGGCAATCAGATTATGGAGGCGCTGTTTGTACATGGCGAGACGGGCAAAAGCGCGGCCCGCAAACGGGTCATCGACTTGCTGGACGAGGTAGGGATTCCGGCGCCGGAAAGAAGCATTGACGAATTCCCCTTTCAACTTTCGGGAGGGATGCGTCAACGTAGCATGATTGCCATGGCGATCATCCTTAATCCGCGCTTGCTGATCGCTGACGAGCCGACAACGGCATTGGATGTCACCATACAAGCCCAGATTTTGCGCCTGATGAAGCGGCTGCAGCGCGAAAACGGCATGGCGATTATGTTCATCACCCACGATTTGGGGGTTATCGCCAACATGGCGGATGATGTGGCCGTCATGTATCTGGGCAAGATTGTCGAATATGGGGCCTCGCGGCAGATATTCAAGGACCCCAAGCATCCATATACCAAAGGCTTGATGCGCTCAATTCCGAAATTTGGGGCAATCGAAGGCAAGCATCTGGCGACCATCAAAGGCACGGTGCCGGTGCCTTTGGACCTGCCTGATGCCTGCCCTTTTGCCAGTCGTTGTAGCGAATTTATCGCCGGCAAATGTGATATTCGCATGCCATCAGCCGTAACAGTGGCGCCGGGACATAGCGTCAATTGCGTGCTTTACGAATAATCCGATTGACGGGAGTGTTCCGCTCACGCAGAACGTAGCTTACTAAATCAGAAAAGGACCTCAAAATGTGAATGATCTCTATCTCGAAAACGAATGGGAACGCACCGAGCCGGACTTGCTGGCTTTTGTTCCTCAAGACTTCGCCGGACCAGGTGCCTGCAATCAGCACTTTCTGGTCGTGAAAACACCGCCGGGCACCTATCTGGGATTCTGGACACAATCCACATTTGAAAACGCCGGTGATCAACGGGTGGTCTTCAGCGGTTCTTTTGATCGTGGCAAGACCTGGTCGCCACCACAAACCATCGATGGCCCGCGACCCGATGAGACGGGTGGGGTGGGGCTGGCCAGTTGGGGTTTCCCAATTGTCGCGCCCGACTTACTAGCCGATGGCGGACACCGCGTCTATTACATCTACAACAAGAACGTGGGGGTTGACGATGCCCGTGAGGACACGACAGGGCAGGTGCGCTGCCGTTTCTCGGATGATGACGGGGAAACATGGAGCGACGCCACTTATGATTTTCCGATTGCGCCCAGCGCCATCAGCCATCCCGACCCGGCTGTGCCGCCCAACTGGATCGTCTATCAAAACATATTCGTCACGCCGGAAAACCACGTGCTGGCGCCCTTTACTCGCTGGGCAAGCAATACTTACGATCCCGCGGTCAAGCTTAATTTGAATCTGCTGGAACATTGGTCGGAGATTTACTTCCTGCGCTTCGAAAATATCCTGACCGAGCGCGATCCGAACAAACTTGTAGTAAGCACCTGGCCGAAAGCGCCGCATGGCTTGCAGGTCGAAAGTCCATACCGTCCCGGCGTTAGTATCGCCCAGGAGCCGACAGTACAAGCGCTGTCAGACGGGCGGCTCATCTGCGTCTTTCGCACATTGCGGGGCGTCAACTACTTTGCGCTTTCGGCAGATGATGGACGCTCATGGGACAAGCCACGTGTATTGCGATACGAGCCAGGCGGGAATCCCATCTTGAATCCAATATCGCCCAGCCCACTTTATCGCTTGCATGACGGACGTTACCTGCTGCTGTTTTACAACAACGACGGCACTGCCAACGGCGGCAAATCGCCTGTGGATTCCAAGCATAATCGCTATCCGGTGTGGTTGACTGTCGGGCGTGAAATCGCCGGTGAAAAAGATCATCCACTGCGCTTTGGACCGCCCAAGATATTTGCCACTTCAAACGGCGTGCTGTTGCCCCATACCTGCGGCACTCAGGTCGCGGTTTACCCCAGCCTCGTTGATGACGGCGAAGGGCGTGTTCTGTTTTATCCTGATCGCAAACATTTCCTGCTGGGAAAATACATCACAGACGAATGGCTGCAAGACTGTGACCCGGCCTCTAATTCTGCCCGCATGCGACCTCCCATTGCCGTCGATGCCATTAAGGGATAAGTCACTATGAGCGATTCCAGGCTGCTGGAAGTTCGTGGGTTAAGAAAATACTATCCCATTGAGCGGGGTCTATTGCGGCGCGTTGTCGGGCATGTGCGAGCCGTCGATCATGTCAGCCTTAGCATCAATAAAGGTCGGACGCTGGGTTTGGTCGGCGAATCGGGATCAGGAAAAACCACTTTGGGCCGCTGTGTCTTACGAGCTATTGATTCCACCGCTGGCGAAATCCTTTTTCATCATGACGGTAAAACAACCGACCTTGCCCAATTGCGTCGCCGGGACTTGCGCGAGTTTCGCAAACACATGCAGATGATTTTTCAAGACCCTTATTCCAGCCTTGATCCCCGTAAAACGGTCTTCGATATTGTTAGCGAGCCTTTGCGGATTAACAAGATCGCTTCGGGCAAAGCACTGGAAGACCACGTGCGAACTGCGCTGGAGCGTGTTGGTCTGAATGTGCGTTATATGAAGCGCTATCCGCATGCCTTTAGCGGCGGTCAGCGTCAACGGATTGGGATTGCCCGTGCACTGAGCATCAATCCGCAGTTGATCGTTTGTGACGAGGCGGTCTCGGCATTAGATGTCTCGGTGCAGGCGCAAATACTGAATCTGCTGAAGGATCTGCAAGAAGAATTTAATCTGACTTATTTGTTTATCGCCCATGACTTGAGCGTGGTGGAGCATGTCTCGGATGAAGTTGCCGTGATGTATGTGGGCAAGTTGGTCGAACATGCCCCCACTCAGCGCCTCTTTGCCCGCCCACGACACCCATATACTGAAGCGCTGCTTTCCGCCATCCCGCGGCCGGATCCCGATCAACCTCTGCCGGAAACAGGCGGAATCGAAGGCGAATTGCCGGATCCGGCAAATCCACCACGCGGCTGTTATTTTCATCCGCGCTGCCCTTATGCGGAAGCAATTTGCCGGGAACAAGAACCGCCGTTAGTGGAGGTGGCGCCGGATCATATCGCCGCCTGTCACTTTGCCGATGAATTGGTATTAGAAGGTCTTGAGAATTAAGGAGGCAGCATGCCGGACAATCGACTTATCACCACCGGGCGAGAGATCCCCACCGAGCGCTACAGTGATCAACCGTATGCCATCAAAACTGATGATGACGCATGGCTGTGTACGATAACAACCGGCGTCGGCATCGAGGGCGCTACGGGACAGCATATCATCGCAACGCGCAGCTCGGATCAAGGGCGCACCTGGTCTGCTCCTGTGCCTGTAGAACCAGCGGACGGACCGGAAGCCTCTTATGCTGTTCCCTTGAAAGTGCCGAGCGGACGCATTTACCTGTTTTACAATCACAATACCGATGACCGCCGCTACGTCAAGGCGGATGACCCGCCTTACAAGGATGGCAAATGCTATCGCGTGGATTCTCAAGGGTATTTCGTCTTCAAAACCAGCGACGACCATGGCCAGTCATGGTCGTCTAAACGCTATAACATGCCCGTGCGCGAAATGGCAATCGACAGAGAAAATCCTTTTGGTGGCGAGACCCGCTACTTCTGGAATGTGGGCAAGCCCTTCATTCATGCGGGCGCGGCTTATATTTCGCTGCACAAAGTCGGTGGTTTGGGTCATGGATTTTTTACCCGCTCTGAAGGCGTACTGCTGCGAAGCGAAAACATTTTGACAGAAAGAGATCCTGAACAAATCGTTTGGGAGACCCTGCCCGATGGCGATGCCGGCTTAAGAACACCCCCCGGCGGCGGTCCGATTGCCGAGGAACATAGCTACGTCGTGCTCAGCGACGGCGCAATTTACAGCGTCTACCGCACGATCGACGGACATCCTGCCTTTGCCTACAGCCGCGACGGCGGTTATACCTGGACGCAGCCGGCCTATAAGCGCTACGCCAACGGACGCTTGATGAAGCATCCTCGCGCCGCCAATTTCGCCTGGAAGTGCCAAAATGGAAAGTATCTCTATTGGTTCCACAATCACGGCGGCAACTGGTATGAAGATCGCAATCCGGTCTGGCTCTGCGGCGGCGTCGAGGCGGATACGGCGGAAGGCCGCGTCATTCAATGGTCGCAGCCGGAAATTGCGCTATATGACGATGACAGCTTTGTCCGTATGAGCTATCCCGATCTGGTAGAGGACGCCGGCAATTATTATCTGTTGGAAACGCAAAAGGACAAGGCGCGGGTCCATCTGCTTGACCGCGACCTGCTGGACGGACTATGGGGCCAATTGGATGAGGGCTGCGCTCTAACGAAGGACAATTGCATCATCGAGTGGAAAGCCGAATCCGCCGCGCTTAGCCATGTTATCATGCCGCCGTTGCCCGCGTTCAATATCCGCGATCATCAGCGCCCCGATTATGGCTCTAGAGACATGCGCAGCGGATTCACGGTAGAGGTGTGGCTGATGCTGGAGCAGCTTGATGGCGGTCAGCTGCTCTTGGATGCGCGTGCCCCGTCTGGTCAGGGCTGGGCATTAGTAACAAGCTCAGCAGGCAAAGTGGAAATTATCTTGAATGACGGGCGCGGCGATAGCCGTTGGGATTGTGACGCGGGTATGCTGCAAGCGGGCAAGCTGCAGCACCTTGTTGTTGTGGTTGATGGTGGACCCAATATCATCTCGTTTTTTGTTGACGGTGTATTGTGTGACGGCGGCGCATTTCGGCAATTTGGCTGGGGGCGTTTCAGTCCAGGCTTGCGTCATGTCAATAGCACCTCCAAGAATCCGATAATTGCGCCCGGTAGTACAGCTGTGCAAGATGGCGCATCCGCCGAAGCCGATGCCGAGCGGGTCGAGATTTCATCAGCAATCCGTACCCTGCGCATCTATGACCGTTACCTGCGCGCATCTGAAGTGATTGGCAATTATCGGTCGGGGCTATCTTAAGACCCGGAGGAAAAAAAGATGGGCCTATTTGATAGCTTGCTCTCTTCGGAAGCGTTTAACGAGAATCCTTATCCGGTTTATCATCAAATGCGTAACGAGGCCCCCGTTTACTGGAGCGACGCCTGGGGCTGCTGGATGCTCACCCGCTATCAGGATATAACCTGGACCTTGCAAGATTATCAGACGTTTACCAGTCTGGGGCGGCTGACAGCGTCAATGGACTTGCCAGAACCGCTATGGGAGAAAGTTGAGCCATTGGTTCGCCATTATTCGCAGGGGCTAATAAATGTGGATCCGCCCGACCATACGCGAATGCGCAAGTTGGTGCACATGGCATTCACACCGCGTACCATCCGCAAAATGCAAAGCTATATCCAGGACATCGTCGAACGGCTAATTGACGATCAGATCGAACGTGGCGAAATGGATGTCATTTGGGATTTCTCCTATCCACTGCCGATCACCGTAATCGCCGAAATGATGGGCATACCGTTGGAAGACCACGCGCAGTTTAAGGCATGGTCCGGGGAAATCGTCGGCTTTATGGCAACGCCCAAGCCCACCCCGCAGATCTTGCTTAAATCACAGGACGCCTTGCTGGCCATGCAGCAATACTTCCGTGATATCTATGCCAAACGGCGGTATCAGCCCGAAGATGATTTGATCACTGCGTTGGTGCGGGCGGAGCTGGAAGGCGACAAGCTCACTGAGGAGGAGATGGTGTCGAGTTGTGTGACGATTCTGATCGGCGGGCATGAGACAACCACCTATCTTATCGCCAACGGATTGTACGCCTTGCTTCAGCATCCAGATCAACTCAGGCGCCTGCGCGACAGTCCCGATCTGGCTGATTCAGCGACAGAAGAGTTTCTGCGCTATGATGGCCCCTTCCAGCGCAATCGGCGCATCGCCACTCGAGACGTGCAATTGGGCGATGTCACGATTGAAAAAGATCAGCTGATAATGCAATTGCTGGGCGCCGCCAATCGCGACCCCGCTCATTTTCCCGATCCCGATGCGCTGGATATTACTCGTTCGCCGAACAAGCACCTGGCTTTTGGTTATGGACCGCATTTCTGCTTGGGAGCACCACTTGCCCGCCTCGAAGCACCGACAGCCTACCGCGTGCTTTTGCAACGACTGAAGAACATCCGCTTGGCGCATGACAGCCTTGAATGGAATAATGCTTTGTTCCGCGGCTTAAAATCGTTGCCTATCCAGTTTGAGCGGGCTTGATGAAGATTACTGATGTAAAGACTTATCTAGTTGAAGGTATCAAATACAATTGGACGCTGATCAAAGTCGAGACAGATGAGGGCATTCACGGCTGGGGAGAAGCGACCAACTGGCCCGGCTCACCTCTGATTGAAGCAGCCTGCCAGCATGTCGGACTATTCGTCATCGGCATGGATGCGCGTCGCATTGATTATATCTGGACAAAAATCTACCGTGACATGCACTGGCTGGGGCAGGCCGGTCCGCTGCTTTCAGCCATCAGCGCCATCGACATCGCCTTGTGGGATATCAAGGGCAAGGCACTCAATGCGCCGGTATATGAATTGCTAGGGGGGATGTATCGTCAGCGGATTCAACTCTATGCCAACTACTGGTTTATCGACGGCGATCACTCCTCGGCCAGCTACGCCCAACAGGCGAAAGAAACAGTTGCCGCCGGCTTCACCGCGCTCAAATTCGACCCCTTTGCCCACGTTCATTACGGCTATGGCGATGATCTCAGCGACACCAACGACCTAACCGCAGAACAGAAGCAGCTCGCGCTGGATTTGGTTGCGGCGGTGGCTGAAGCTGTCGGTTCGGATGTGCCCATTGCCATCGAAACGCACGCCTTCCTCAATGGGCCAACTGCCGTTGAAATGGCATATCGGCTGTCGGAACTTAATTTTAGCTGCATGTGGTACGAAGAGCCGGCATTGCCGGAATACCCGGCTGCCATTGCCGATATTCGCCGTCAAATACCGCTGCCGGTTTGTGTGGGTGAACGTCTGCATTCGCGCTACATGGCAAAGCACATTCTCGATTTACAAGCGGCTGACATTCTGATGCCGGACATCACGCGCTGCGGTGGCATTAGCGAAATGCGGAAAATCGCCAATATGGCAGAGGCATACAATGTGCCAATCGCCCCGCACAATCCCAACGGTCCCATTTCGACAATCGCTTCAGCGCACACGATGGCGACGATACCCAACTTCTTTCGGCAAGAGTTTATGTTCAAGGACGTAGCTTGGCGCGATAGCTGTCTATCGCACAATCTGCCCATCCAGCGTGGATATTTTGAGTTGCCCGACCGGCCTGGTTTGGGCTTTGACATTGACGAGACGGTGCTTGCCAGACATCCGGGCTTAAGGATGCCGCCAACGGACCGCACCTTTTACATATAAAGGAGGAATATCATTAACGCTGCTACTTGGAATGATGACGATGGCTTGTTCAGCTTGGCTCGACGGGAGTTATTTACGGCTGTTGTAGGCGATATCATGGACAAGCTGGGCTTTGTCCACCAATTCTTGCCACCGCAAATAGGGCCCTTAAGAGCCGACATGGTGGTCATTGGTCGTGCGATGACCGTGCTGGAAGCGGATGTTTTTGAAGAAAACATCATATCAGACAATAATCCAGTCATGGCAAAGTCATTCGGCTTGATGCTGGAGGCGCTGGATGATCTGAAGAAGGATGAAGTTTATGTGTGTTCGGGCGCGTCGCCGCGTTATGCGCTGTGGGGCGAATTGATGAGCACACGGGCGATGCAACTGGGTGCTGCTGGCGCCGTGGTCGATGGCTACCTGCGTGACACGCATGGCATCATGGCGATGAACTTCCCGGCATTTGCTCATGGCTCGTATGCACAGGATCAGGGTCCGCGCGGCAAGGTGATCGATTTTCGCGTGCCTCTGGAAATCGATGGCGTGCGCATTAATTCGGGCGATATCGTGTTCGGCGATGTTGACGGGGTATTGGTCGTGCCAAGAGAGGCGGAGAAAGACATCTTTATGCAAGCCATCGAAAAGGCACGTGGCGAGAAGCTCGTCCAAGAGGCAATAGAAAATGGTATGAGCGCGGCCGCAGCCTTCAAGAAATTCGGCATCATGTGATGACGAAGAAGGTCTTGATTACCAATGCCGTGCCACCAGATGTGCTTGAACCTTTGGCAGGTCTGGCGCAGGTCATCCAAGGTCCGGCTGGCGGGCGCTTGATGTCCCGCGAAAGCGTGCTGCGATACGTCCACGAACTGGACGGCATCATCAATCAGGCGGAATTGACTGTCGATAAAGAGCTGCTTGATGCGGCCCCGCGTCTCAAGGTTGTCGCTAATGTGGCGATCGGCGTCAATAATCTTGATCTTGATCTGTTGGCGCAGCGCGGTGTTTGGGCGACCAATGTGCCGGACGCGTTTGTGGCGTCAACCGCGGATTGCACCTTTGCCCTGATTTTGAACCTCTTGCGCAAGATTAATGCGGCAGACCGCTATGTACGTTCGGGCCAATGGCTGCGCGATGGATTCCAACCGGGTATATGGGATGGCTTGCTATTGGCAGGAAAAACGCTGGGAGTGATCGGATATGGTCGCATCGGCAAAGCAGTGGCGCAGCGCGCCAGAGCCTTTGATATGCGAGTAATTTATCACAATAGCACGCCATCCGAGCAGGACGCCTATCGCGCTCTTGACGATCTCATGGCAGAAGCCGATGTGATAACAATCCATACGCCACTCACGGCACGAACGCATCACCTGATAACTGCCGCGCGTCTGGCGCGAATGAAACCGAGCGCATTTCTGATCAACATGTCGCGGGGCGCGGTGGTGCAAGAAGAAGCGCTGGTTGATGCGCTGGTTAAGGGCAAGATTGCCGGTGCCGCGCTGGATGTGTTTGAGTTTGAGCCTGAGGTGCATCCTGCCTTGCTGCAGATGGAAAATGTCTGTCTGACACCCCATATCGGCGGCGGCACTCGCGAAAGCCGATGGACAGCCCGTCGATTGTGCGCGCGAAATGTCGCTGCTGTTCTTCAGGGCAACTCACCCATCACAGCGGTCAATAATCCACAATAGGGGCCACAGGCAGTTGGTCAATCGCTGTCAAAAGCCTTGTTATGAGTTTGCCACCACTATCTCGCAGCCTGATCTTAAACAGCAGCTTCTTCAAACAGCGATGGGAAGTGCCTCAGCGGATCTCCTGGTTCGCGGAGAAGAATCTGTTGACGAGGCGTTAGTTCGACCGTCGCCGGCATTTCTACCCGTTTTGACGTCCAGGCCAGGTGCGATACGCAGTATTTGTACAAGAGCGTGCGTCGTTCATGCTCGGCATTCCAGCTGGCCGTGCCGTGGGTCAATGACTCGGTGAATAGAATGACCGATCCGGCGGGCATGTCGGGCATTACGACGTTCGGTGACTCTTCATAATTCTCACTAATTTGCTGCGGCAACTTGTAGTTGCTTTTGTGACTACCAGGAATACAGCAGAAACCTCCCTGCTTGGGTCCTGCGTCAGATAAAGCCCAGGCCGCTACGATAAACCCCTCGTAGATCTGATTGCTGCGGAAGGCGTAATACTCGCCTGGTTGTAAACCCGACTGTGGGGCCGTTGCACCGTAATCGGCATGCAGCGTGCCGTAGCTCATCCCTTTGCGCATGTACATACCGTAGAGACGATCCAACCGGAAAGCGTCACCCAAGCGGAAGCGCAGCACAGGCATTATGGCGGGATGATCGAGTAAATCGCAGAAGGCTTTGCCCCAGTCCAGAAAGCCAGATCCTACAGGCGCAGTCTGACCCCGGTTCGTCCTGCTTTCCGGTACACTTTCGGGAGCGATAAGCGAGGATCCCAGCGTTGGCGCGCTGCCAAATCGAGGCGATTCTTCCGGCGGCGGCAAGTTTTGCGCATCAATCAAATGATTCAGGGTCGCCACCTCTTCTGCGCTCAAGGCGTTTTCTATGACTAAGTAACCTTGTAAATCAAAGAGATATTGCTGCACTTCAAGATCGTTCATGCGATTATCCTTATATATTTGATTGAAAGTTTGTTCATATTTTCAATTTGCCATAGTTACTTGATGCAATTATAGCGTCCAGATTCAGGCTCGGTAACGATCCTGATGTGGGAAAGTCCAAATTGTAGAATCTCCGGGAAGACTAGGCGGAATCGTTCAAAGCGGATGAGACAAGTCCGCGAGTTTCATTCGGATTGGAAACCTACGACCAAGCAGTCGCGACCAGCGAGACAAATGGCCCTTGGTCGGATCGCGTCATCTAATTGGAACGGGGAGAGGACAAGAATGCGATCGATAGCAAAACACAGATTAACGGGTATGCAATAAAGCGGTTGTGTCGTGTGGAATGGCTTGTGACAGGGCAAATCCACACGACACATTCACAAACCTGCTTGATGTTTAGCAGGACAATTCTATTATACGCGAGCATGTGACAGAAGTCGAACACTGGAAAGTAAACGGCGGCTTGCACAACCCTCAATGCCAATTGGACGACCGGCGCGCTGGTTACCGCCGGCGACGGGCACGGCGCCGAATTGGCGTGCGATCTGATCAGCGCAGTGGCTTTAGCCTGGCGCGCTGGGAAGCTTACGCTTATGGAGGATCCTTTCTGGACCGAAGGCAGGCTGCTGCTGTTTGAGGATATTCCCTACAAATTTAGAAGTCAGTTTACATTAAGGAGAAGAACCAAAATGGCAACGACATGGACAATCGCAATTGATTGGGATCGAGACGGGGAGTTCAGCGGCGACGACATCGTCACTGACCGCGCCGTCTGGGTCAACTGGTTCCTGGGCTTCCGCGAGCCCTATATGGACATCGCCCAGAATTCGGTGCTGGGTCTGGTCTTGGATAACCGTTACCGGCGCTTTTCGCCGGAGAACGAGGACGCCGCGAATCCGCTGGCGGGGAAGATCCAACCGCTGCGCCCGGTCCGCGTGACATCCGATGATCATGCCGCCACCGGTACTCCAAAGCGTGGCAATCACAAATGCGAGAAGTAGATAGTCAGATTCTCTAATCCAATCTGGACCCTCACTTATGGCATCCACAATGTACAAAGCGGCTGTTAAGGGGCGCCCAGATGGTCGCCATCCCTATGATTTATCGCGCCCTTCACCCAAGCTTGACATAATATCCAATCATAAGTATATTGGATATAGCATGTAATGAATTGGATATTGGATAAGTAGCATGTGGATATGTAGAGCGAAAGATTCGTGATTTGGAACTGTCACTGTGTCTGACAGACAGCGATTTCCACGGTACTCAAGTAGAAGATGAGATTCTTTCGCCTTGGGGGCTTGAAATAGAATCTTGTGATTGCCGCAAACCCGGGGAGATCATATCCAAGTGTCATAATGCCGACATCTTGCTGGTTCAGTGGGCACAAATAAGCCGTCAGGTATTGGAAAGACTTCCCAGGCTCAAAGCAGTCGTTCGCTACGGTATCGGTGTAGACATGATTGACGTACAAGCCGCTACCGAATTCGGTGTTATCGTGTGCAATACACCAAGCTACTGCATTGAAGAGGTTGCCACGCATACCTTCAGCCTGCTGCTATATTTCGCACGCGGGCTTAACAAGCTGTCTCAGGCCGTTAATGAGCAACGCTGGGGTCTTGATTCGGTGGATATACCTTTTCGCAGCCTTTCCACATTAACACTTGGCTTGATCGGGTTTGGACGGATCGCACAGAAAATTACGCGAATTGCCCGTGCGTTTGGCCTGAAAACCATCGCCTATGATCCTTATGCTACTAGCGATGATGTTCCCTTGGTGGGTCTGGAAGTTCTGCTTCGTCAAAGTGATTTTGTTTCCTTACATAGCCCCCTTACTGAAGAAACCACGCATATCATTGATCATTCGGCGCTATCGATGATGAAATCGTCAGCTGTTCTCATAAATACTGCGCGTGGCGGGCTGGTAAATTCATCTGATCTTAACCAAGCTCTGAGAGCAGGGCGCATCGCAGCAGCAGCTTTGGATGTGCTGCCGCTTGAACCACCGGACTGGCAAGATCCCTTATTTTCCGCCCCAAATCTTTTGATTACTCCTCACCTCGCTTGGTATTCAGTTGGCTCACTTGAGAAGATGCGACAAGAGGCCGCAAGGTCAATCGCCCAACTCGTTCAAGGCCAATCGCCATCTGGTTTGCTGAACCCGCCGACACTGGATTCTGGTCGCTGGGTTGGGAAAGGCGCATAGTCATGCGTGCTCTTGTGTATCATGCGCCACGGCGAATCCGGTTAGAGAAAAGCGACGATCCTGAATACGGTTCGGATGAAATACTCATTCAAGTATTGAACTGTGGTATCTGTGGATCGGATATACACGGTTATTTGGGTTATAGCGAGCGCCGAACCGCCAGCATACCGCTAATAATGGGGCATGAACTAAGCGGACGGATAATCGAAACGGGTAACCGGGTTAGCGGGGATTTGGCAGTTGGACAACGAGTGGTTGTTCAGCCTCAGATTAGCTGTGGCAGATGTCGCGCCTGCCAATCCGGGCTGGCAAATACTTGCCCAACTATGCAAATCCTGGGAATCGAGCGAGCCGGAGGCTTTGCGGACTTCATCAGTGTTCCGTCTGATCGTGTCTTCTCGCTACCCGATAATGTGAGTGACGCGCAAGCGACTCTGGTCGAAACGCTTGCCGTTCAAGTTCATCTTTTCCGATGTATGACCCGCTCACTTCTCCGCACTGTAGCGATTTGGGGTGCCGGCGCGCAAGGATTGTTTGCCGTACAGCTGGCACGTTTGGGTGGCGCCTCACACGTTATTGTGACTGATCTTGACAATAAGCGTCTTCAATTGGCTGAAGAAATGGGTGGAACATGCACTGTTGAAGTTGGTAAAGACGATATGTTGCAAACGGTGCAGCGCCTTTCGGAAGGGTGGGGGGCGGAATTGGCAATCGATGCAGTCGGCTCGCCAGCTGTGAGAAAAGAAGCAGCCGCAGCCTTGGCGCCGGGTGGCACAATGGGACTAGTTGGGTTGGGCAAGGGTGAGACCACAATCGACTTCTTGCCGGTTGTAAATCGCGAACTCATCCTGCGGGGTAGT
This sequence comes from Phototrophicaceae bacterium, assembly GCA_965262335.1. GTDB lineage: Bacteria > Chloroflexota > Anaerolineae > Aggregatilineales > Phototrophicaceae > UBA6055. The sequence goes on along the minus strand of OZ253528.1, from coordinate 489,623 downwards.
TACTGTTACACGGACGACGAATTTCTCCGTGCATTAGAACTCATCTCATCTGGACAAATCGAGGTGGCGTCAATGATTAATGAGCTACCACTGGACGAGGGAGTAACATGTTTCGAGCATTTGGCGAGCGGCGCATCCGATTGGACCAAAGTCGTGCTAAAGATATGAACGGCGCACGCTTGATCTTATTGAATCTGTCCGGGAGTTAAACAATGCTAGCTTTTCCGCTAATTGATACTCATCTCCATGTTTGGGATCCGCAGCTATTGCGCTATTCCTGGCTGGACGACATCCCCTTGCTGAACAAGCCTTATTTGCTGGAAGACTATGATCGAGCTTGCGGACCGGTCGCCGTTGAGAAGATGGTCTTCTTGCAGGCGGAGGTGGATACCGATCTTTTCATGCAAGAAGCGGAATGGGTAGACAGCCTTGCTGATCAGGACAATCGGCTGGCTGGAATCGTGCCTTGGGCGCCGCTAGAAAACGGTGACGCAGTTCGTCCGGCTCTGGAAAAGCTATCCGCCAATCCCCGAATCAAAGGGATCCGCCGCATCGTCCAGTTTGAGCCGGATTTCGAGTTTTGCCTGCGCCCGGGGTTTATCGAAGGCGTAAAGTTGCTACCGCAGTTCAATCTCAGTTGTGATATTTGCATTTTTCACCCGCAGATGGCCAACACCATCAAGATGGTAGCGCAATGCCCCGATGTGCAATTCATCCTCGACCATATCGGCAAGCCGGATATCAAAAATGGCCTTCTCGATCCCTGGCGCGCTGAAATCAAGACGCTGTCAAAGTTTCCTAACGTCTCTTGCAAAATGTCTGGTCTGGTTACGGAAGCCGATCATCAGCGTTGGACCAAAGAGCAGCTCAAACCATATATTGACCACGTCCTTGAGTGTTTTGGCTTTGATCGTGTGCTGTACGGTGGAGATTGGCCAGTAGCCTATCAGGCGACAGAGTATCCGCGCTGGGTCGAAACACTTGAATGGGCGGTTGCGGGTTGTTCCGAAGTCGAACTGAAAAAACTGTTTCATGACAACGCCGTTGCATTTTACAGATTGGACAATTGAGACCTTGAATATGATCTTGATTTGTCGTCGTGCTATGCTTTTGGGGACGTGAGTAATGCGCGTACTGGAACCGATTAAGCAGTCTGAAAACTTGAGTGACGAAGTAGCGAGGCGGCTGCGCAGCGCCATCAAAGGTCGCGACTTCCCACCTGGAACCCACTTGGTGGAGCAGGAGATCGCGAAGCAATTGCTGGTTAGCCGCATGCCGGTGAGGATCGCCATCCAGAAACTGATTGACGAAGGCCTGGTCATCAAAGAGCCCAGGAGGGGCGCTTTCGTTCACACATTTTCATCCAAGGAACTGGACGAAGTCTATTCGATTAGGGTGGCTTTGGAGAGACTGGTCGTTCAATATGCGCTATCCAACTGGTCAAATGAGGTAGAACAAGAGCTGGAATGCATTGTTGAACATATGAGGCAGGCAGCTTCAGCCGGCGACAGGCAAGAAGGCTTTGAGCTTGACTCCAGGTTCCATTCGATTCTTTGGGAACTTTCTCAACATGCGATTCTGATCGAGGTCGTCTCGAGCCTGCGCTCACGCATCAGCCGCTTCCTCGCGGAAGCCAATGACGTGCTCTCGCCAGTTGAATTGAATATGCATGTCGCGGCCCATCAAGATCTCGTCAACGTTCTAAAAGAGGGCGACATAGAGAGAGCGAAAAATGCAATGGCTGCTCACATTCTGGATGCGCACGAGCGGATAAAAGCATATTATTCCTATCTCGATTAGCGGACATCAGCGCGAGCGAAATACGGGTTAAGCGATTTGACTGAAAGATCACGTAGAAGGGTCACCTGATGGATTGGAATGGACATGTCGCTATCGTCACTGGCGCTGCCAGTGGCATTGGCACAGGCATCGCCGAGTGTTTCGCCGAAGCGGGCGCGGATGTTGTCGTTGCCGACGTCAATGCAAGCCAAGGGACGCAGGTTACAGCTGAGTTGCAAGAGCGCTATGGAAAAGGTCTCTTCATCAAAACAGACGTCTCTAAAGCCGCTGACTGCAAGAGACTTATAGACGAAACCCTGGCTGCCTACGGTCAGGTCGACACGCTTGTCAACAACGCCGGCGTCAATTTCGTGAAGCCGACTCTTGATATGGACGAAGCCGACTGGGACCGTGTTGTTAATGTCGATCTCAAAGGCACTTTTCTTTGCAGCCGTTATGCGCTTGAGGCGATGGTCGCGCGACGCAGCGGAAATATCATCAATATCGCCAGCGTGCACACCGTCGCCACGCTGCCCGCCGCTGCGCCCTACGCGGCCTCGAAAGGCGGCGTCGATATGATGACCCGTTCGATGGCGATCGAATTCGCGCCTTATGGCATTCGCATTAACGCCGTCAGCCCGGGCCTGACCGACACTCAGATCTGGAATGATATTCAAGATGCGGCGGAAGACGCCGAGATGGCGCGGCAGCATTGGATGGATAATATTCCGCTCGGTCGCGTGCAAGCGCCGCGCGAGGTCGGTAACGTGGTGCTCTTCCTGGCGAGCGAGCAATCCTCGTATGTGACCGGGGCCAATATCTTCACCGACGGCGGCATGACAATTCAACTGATCAATCGCGAAAGATTCGCCAGCAAACCGCTGGAGGGCAAGGCGAATATTGACTGAAGGCACGATCAATCCTGGAAGACCTGCAGCAAGGAGTTTTCTGCTTGTTGAGGCATTATCAGCCGCAAGCTAAAATGGGAGGCATGCGTATGCAATAAATGCGGTACACTCTGTCAGAATGTTTTCCGTACAAACATGAAAGGTAAGATAATGTATAAGAAACTGTCACTGATACTCGTATTCTCGCTTCTCTTCGCAGCGCTAGGACCGGTACTGGCCCAAGACAGTGATATCTCCGGTGAAATCACGGTCCACTACCAGACCTACTACCGGCCCGAGCAATTTCCAGAGCTTGCGGTGCTCGCCGAACAGGTAGCGGCCGAATACATGGAAATGCATCCCAACGCGACTATCAATCTTTTGCCCGATCCTCATACCGATGCTGACTATCACACCTGGCTGGCTGCACGCATGGCCGCCGGTGAAGCGCCGGATATCGTCTGGGATCACTGGTTCAATCGCAATCGCATTTTGGATACCTGGTGGGCGCCGCTGGACGAATACTTCGAAGGGCCGAACCACTACATCCCCGAAGGCATCCCAGGCCGCGAGCGTTGGGCCGAATCCTTCCCGGCAAACGTCATGCAGACGACCCGCGCGCCCGATGGCCACTGGTATCAGGTGTCGCTGGATTGGGTCGAGACGGCCATGTTTTACAACGTCGCCATGTTCGAAGTAGCCGGCGTTGAAGCAGATTGGGCCAACTGGGGAGAATTCATCGCCGATATGAAGACCATCCAGGAGTCGCTCGGCGTGGAAGCCTTCGGTTCCTTCATGCCCGGCGTCGGCTGGAGTACCTGGTATTGGGCCGATAGCGTCTGGTTGAGCGCCGTCTGGGCTGACAAAGCATCGGAACTTTACATGGATAAGTACTCTGCCTTGCAGCCGGATTTGCCCTGGCGCCAGCTCAACGCCGAGGAATACGCCTATGCCATCCATACCGGGGTGCTGAACGCCTACGATCCGCGTATGGATGACTATTTGCGCATCTCCAAAGATTATGCCGACATTCTGCCGATCGACTTCATGGGCATCGGCCTTCTGGACGATGTCATGCGCATGTGGCTCGGTGAACAGGTCGCCATTTATTGGGGCGGGACCTGGAACAACAAGGAAATCGCCGAATCGGCGTCCTTTGACTGGGGGTTGACCTATTTGCCGCCTTTCACGGAAGACGACTTTGAAGGGGCGCCGGGCACCACCTATCGGGTTGGTGGACCCAGCTCGGCCGGGCAGTTTGGCATTCCGGCGGCTACCGCAGCGGGCGAAAACTACGAGCTGGCAGTTGATTACCTGAAGTGGATGTCCGCGCCGCAAAACTTTGGGCCTTTGGCGAACGAATTCGGCGGCTTTATCCCGATGGTGGCCGGCACCGAAGCCGGTCCGGTACTCGCCAATTTCTTTGAAGTGGCTGCCTTGCAAGACCGCTTGTTCGGCGATCCCAACGCGCGGCTGACCGTTGAGCACGGTGACATCTGGACCCAGCTCATGCAAGGCTACTTCCTGGGCGCGACCGATTTGGAAGAGAGCAAAGCCTTGCTGCAAGAATCCTGGGAGAACGGCACCGCGGCGCTATGTCAAGCGAATGAATTCGATTGGTGCCCGTAGTTGTATTTGAAGACGCAGGATGCGTTTGGGAGTAGCGCATCCGTCAGCCGGGGTCGGGCGATCCGGCCCCGGTTGATTCAGTGGAGGAGGGAGTGTCTAAACTGGTGGATTCAGCCTTTTCTAACCCCACCCCCGGCCCCTCCCCAAAGCATTGGAGAGGGGAGCTTTACCGCGGATTTATGAGCACAGGCGGGTGTTCTATATTCACGTTTTTTGCCACTCCTCGGAGGACAAGCCCTTGACGCACAATACGACGCCGAGCGCCGGCGCCACAACCGAAACCAGCCGCTGGAAGCTGCGCAGCGGATTTGTGCCGATTTATGTACCATTCCTGTTTCTGATTCCGGCGCTAATACTGCTGGTCGCGTTCCGCTATTTGCCGGCTGTTTCGGCGATTTATCACTCCTTCACCTATTGGAATATTCCCGAGCCCGGTGAGTTTATCGGATTACAGAATTACCAGGCGCTGTTCGACGATCCGGTTTTCATAAAATCTTTGGGCAACATCCTGAAATACATGGTGGGACGTACCGCGCTGGTGCTGGTCATGGCATTTGTCGGCGCGGAATTGGTCTACAATCTTGCCAGCGCCCGCTGGCGCAATATTTGGCGCATGGTCTTCACGATCCCGATGGTAATTCCGATCACGGTTAATCTACTGGTTTGGAAAGAGGTCTACGCCGGCCGCCAAGGCATGCTGAATGAATTCCTGATGGGCATTGGCGCCATGACCCGACCTTACCCGTGGTTGGGGCGTCCTGATACCGCCCTGCCTGCACTGATCTTCATCGGCTTTCCCGCGGTGGCTGGCTTTGGATTCTTGATTATCCTGGCCGCGCTTCAGAACTTGTCAAGCGAGGTCAACGATGCCGCGCTGATCGACGGTTGCAGTCGTTTGCGCCGCGTCTTCGCCATTGACTTGCCGGCTATTCGCGGACCGCTGGCGCTGATCCTGATCCTGAGCCTGAACCTGGGCATGCAAGAATTCGCCCCCATGCTGGTCATGACATCAGGCGGTCCGATCAATTCCACCATGTCCCCGGCCTTCTATCTGTATAGACAAGGCTTCGCTTATGGCAAACATGGTTATGCCTCGGCCATCGGCATTGTGCTGATGCTGATGACACTGGTGCTCAGCATATTTATCCTGCGAATGCGTTATCGGAGGGCATACGATGTCGCAGTCTAGAGCTTGGCGGCGCGATTGGCCCTTAATGCTAATCTTGCTCATTTTGGCCATCATTACCTACGTGCCCTTTGTATTCACGGTCATCAACTCATTCAAGATCAACGCCCAATTCTTCCAGGAATTCTGGCTGCCGACCTTGCCTTTGCATCCGGAAAACTACGTGCGCGCATGGCCCGCGATGGGCAAGGCGATCTTCAACAGTTTCACATACTCCATACCCACACTGGTTCTGACTCTCGTCATTTCCGGTCTGACCGGCTATGCCTTTGCCCGCTATCGCTTTCCGGGCAGACAATTTCTATTCATCGCGATTTTGGCCTTGATCATGATACCGGGTATCTTGCTGGTGATTCCCATGTTCAGCGTTATCATTTCGCTGGATTGGGGCGATTCCCTGCAGGGCGTCGTGTTGCCCTGGGTATCGACTGAAATTGTCTTCGGCACCTTCCTGATGCGGACCTTCTTTGAGACGCTGCCGCAAGAATACTTCGAGGCGGCGCGGCTGGACGGCGCCAACGAGTTTACGCTGCTCATTCGCATCGCCGTGCCCCTGGCGATACCGGCGTTCAGCACCCTGGCCATACTGGATTTGCTCTTCAGCTGGAACGACATCATCTGGCCTCTGGTGGCCATCTTTGACAGCGATCGCCTGCCGGTTTCCATCGGCGTTCTGGCTTTCAGCGGCCAATACGGCACCGAATACGGTGTTTCTTTCGCAAGCTATGTGATCGCGTCTCTGCCGCTGATTATCATCTTCGCCTTCACATCCAGACGGTTCATGGATGGGCTGTCTGGCGGATTGAGTATCTAAGTGACACCAAGCAGGTGATGCGAACTCGCAGAAACTAAATTGAATGGAAACTATTTTGTTTCACCCCCACCCCAAACCCCTCCCCCATAAAGAGGGAGGGCTCAAATGACGCATAACAGCAACGCTAGCTGCCCTTCACTCCTTGTGGGGGAAGGGGCCGGGGGATGGGGGGTTGTAGCGCCGACGATTGAATTGAACGAGGAAAACAAATATGTCGAATTGGCCCTTTAATGCCGATGTTCCCAAAAATCAGTGGACAGAGATTGAAGCCGAGGGCTTCACTCAAGCTGTGCCCGGCTGCGTCTATGATGGTCACCGCCTGGACGGTGGCATCCCGCTTGGTGGACTCGGTACCGGTTACTTCACGCTGGAAGGCACCGGCCTGATCGGTCACTGCTCGATTTTTAATGATATCGTGCCGCCGCGCGCCGACTTCTCCGAATGGCTGACGGTCAGATTGGCGCAGCGGGAGACTTTGCTGCTCTCAACGGCGGATATCGCTTATTGGGGGCATCATCCCGTCGCCGATATGGTCTGTCGCTTTGAAGCGAAGCAGTTGGAACTGGGTATACGCGCCTTTGCGCCGCTGATCCTCGGCAATAGCGCTGATAGCAATATCCCGGCCGCGTTATTTGAAATTGAAATACGCAACACTGGCAACGAAGCCGCTGATGTTGAGTTGCAGATCGAACCCCCAAATGCGCCCGGAGGTCCCACGCATGATGTCGCGCTGGCGGGTGAGGACATCAATGTCGCCCACGAAGACGGCAAGCTCGTGGGACGCATCGTGCGAACGATCGAAGCGAATGGATCATGTCGTGTGCGATTTGCCTTCGCCTGGCATTCACCCAACTGGCGCGACAGCAGCAATGAAGCCCACGTTCACCAATACGGCATGCGCTACGGAAATGCGGCTGCTGCAGCGGCGGATGCGCTGAATCGCTTTGACACGCTGTTTGAAGGCGTCCTGAATTGGCAGCGAGCCATTTACCGGGCGGAATTGCCAAATTGGCTGCGTGACGGACTGGTGCAGAGCCTCTACAGTCTGTCGAAGAACACCGTGTGGATTGCCAAAACACGGGTGGACGAGTGGTGGGACTCGATTGGCTGGTTTACTCACAGCGAAAGCCACAGCGGCTGTCCCATAACCGAGACCATGGTCTGTCGCATGCACGGTCATATGCCGATACTGTTTTTCTACTCGGAGCTGGAGCGGACGTCGCTGGAAGCGTTTAAGCATTTCCAGATATCCGATGGCGAAATCCCCTTTTCTTATGGTTGGGAAAGTTCCATGCGCGACCCGCGCTATCATTGCCAGCATCCGCTGAATCCCGGCCAATATGCCCAGATGATCTATCGACTGTATCTGCGCAGCGGCGATCGCGACTTGCTAGCGCATTTCTACGACTCGGCCAAGCGCGCCATACGTTATCAGTTTTCACTGGATGACGATGGAGACGGCTTGGTTAATGACCAGTCGCACGCGCCACCCGGTGAATTGTGGCCGGCGAATCAGTTTTATGACATTTGGCCCTGGTGGGGTACATCCGCTTATGTGGCCGGCACCTGGCTGGGGACGCTGTCTTGCGGAAAGGCAATGGCGGACGAGATGAACGACAGCGCGTTTGCCGATGAATGCGCTGATTGGCTGGGGCGTGGGAAAGCCGCCTATCAAGACAAACTTTGGACCGGCGAATACTACCGTCTTTGGCATGATCCGGAGAATACGAGCGGCGAAGGCACGCAAAGCGATGTTTCACTGGGCAATCAACTGATGGCGCAGTGGTGCGTCAAGATCACGGGATTGCCCGATGTCTTGCCCGCAGAAAATATCGGATCCGCGCTGGGCGCCGTGAAGCGACTGAATATGGGCGCAACAGAACACGGTCTCGTGAATGGCGTCAATCCCGATGGCTCACGCTACATCTCGAAACCGGATCCCGATCTGTTTCCTGAAATCGATCCCAACAATGATCATGCCACACAGGTTTTCGTCGGCGAAAACTTATGCGCTGCCATGACCTTCATTTACCACGGTCAGCGAGAAACCGGCCTGGAAATCGCCCGACGGATCTATGAAGCTGTCGCGTTGACGTCGCGTTCGCCCTGGAAGCAGCACTGTCTGATTGACGCCGATACCGGGCTACCGGTTTGGGGAGAAGACTATTACTCAAACATGGTCATCTGGGCTTTGCCGATGGCCTGCTACAACCAGAGCGTTGCTGACTTTATGGAGAGCGAGCTCGTCCGCGAACTGATTTCAGAGTAAGTAGGGTTTTCGACACGCACTCGAGATGTCTTGTCGGGCGTGCTACGCGACTGTCAAGCGCTTAGCGCCGCTAAGAATCCGCCGACGAAGGCGTCACCAAGCCCGATTGTGGTCGCATTCGTCTGCTCGACAGCCACAACCGGGACGCAGTGCATGCTATCGCCCGATATAGCGTTGATAGTTTCGGCGAATCTCGCGTTCTCCGCGAGCGGCGCGCGTCCCTGGATCTCGCGGTAGTTCGCCAGTGTAAAATCGTCGCCATACCGGAAGCGCGTTGTTGCCATGGTGACGCCCGCTCTTAGCGGGGCAGCATATTTACTCGCGCCCTCGCCATAAGCAAGTGCCCAATGCCGCGTGTGCACGACGATGGTGGCGGAGGGAATCTGCCGGCGCAAATCCGCCAAGGCCGCGCGCAAATGCCTCTCATCGCGCAGTTCCACCTTGCGATTGAGATGGATCTGCAACTCGTCTTCGTTCAGACTGTAAACACCAATTTGCTGGCCGAGCCTGCGACTAATCACCTGGCGGTAGCCGGGATCAAAATATCCGCCGTCTTCATAAAATACAGTCGCGTCATCAGGCAGGCGCTCCATCATGTGCAAGAGCGTAGCCAGCCGGTCCGAAAGCAACCGCTTGCTCTGCATCGCGTTAAAGCCCGAAATCAAAAGCGCCTTCGCCCCGGTGATCAGGTCGGCGAAGTCTTCATTCAGTTTCATAGCGATGTTATCGGCATTGCAATGGTAGATGAGACGATTGGGCTGGCTGGCGCAGATATCGATGCCAGCGGCGCGTACTTGATCTCCTTTGTCGAACTGCACAATCAGATGCGGATAGCTGCTATCATGCGGATTGCTGCAAACGTAGGAACTGTCCGCGGGGATAAGGCGGCGTACGTGGTCGTTCTGTGTAACCAGATGAAGCGCCGAGGTATAACCAAGCTTGCGCATGGCGATTGCGGCGCGCACGGACGTCCCGCCAAGCGTGATTTTCTTCTCGAATCGCCGCGCGAAATGCTCAATCACCGCCGAGTTGGAAACAAATCGCTCGCCCCCTTGGGACACTGTCATGAAGCCCAATATCGAGATTATCAGATCACGTTCGGTGCGTATTGCGCTACGCGTATTCAACTCATCAGCACGCACCTTGTAGCGGGTGATAAGATCTTCCAGCACTTCGGCGTGCCACACGATTTCATAATCTATGTTGTTGCCGAAGCCGAGGGCGATCTTTGCGCCATGCATTGTCAATAAAGCGCCGCTTTGCCCGTAGAATTGAATAGTTCAAACTTCTGTCGCGTGACGGCTTTCATGGCGTCAATGCAGGCAGGATAGATACTATTCGGCTCTCGCAAAATGGGGTTCTGTAATACTTCGCGGCACTTCTGATAAAAGGCATTTTTCATGTCGGCAGAGATATTGATCTTGCAGATGCCCAACTCGACTGCCTTGGCGACCTCTGCGTCCGGATTGCCGGAACCACCATGTAAGACCAGCGGGATTTCCACTTTTGCGCTGATCTCTCCTAGCAAATCCAAACGTATTTCCGGCGTCATATCTTTAGGATACAAGCCGTGCGAAGTGCCAATCGCCACCGCCAGCGTATCAACACCAGTGGCGTCTACAAACTTCTTCACCTCGTCCGGATTGACAAAAACTACCTCGTCGGCACCGGCTTCCGCCTCTTCGTCAAGCTCGCCAATTGTCCCCAACTCACCCTCGACCGACACATCCACGTTGTGCGCCAGCTCCGCTACTTCGCGACAAGCTGCGATATTCTGCTCCAGCGGCAGCTCGGACGCGTCAATCATGACGGAGGTGAAGCCAGCGCGTATGGCAGTGATGATCTGCTCCATAGACGAGCCATGATCCAGATGGATGCAAACCGGCACCGACGCGTTGATCGCTTCCTCCCGCGCCATCTTGACAAAGGCGGTGCCCACGAAGGCAAGCTCTTCAGGATGGATGGCGACGATGACGGGCGCTTGTACTTCTTGCGCCGATTCAATGACGCCCTTAAGCAGCATGCTGCTACTGATATTGTAAGCCGGTACAGCGAAGCTATTCACGCGCGCAACCGCCAGCAGGTCTTTCATGTTCATTAACATAGTGGCATCTTCATTCCGTTGAATTTGGATAAATCTCGCAGCCGCCCAGCAGCCGCGTAGACACTGACGTTAGGCAGCGAAAAGATCTGCCGCGACACAGACAATAACAAATCCCCGTTCGCATTAGCACCGCGGTATGTAAGAAAGTCCTTTTTCAGCCTTTAATGGAACCGGCCGACATTCCTGCTATGAAGTAGCGCTGAAAGAGCAGGAAGAGTATCAGGACGGGCAGCGAACCCAGCACACTGAGCGCCAACATCTGGTTCCATTCGAATGAGTGCTGCCCCATGAGCAAATGTATGCCAATCGGGACGGTACGCATTTCGTTCGTCCGCGTCAAGGTGAGCGCGAAAAGAAACTCGTTCCAGGCCAGCATGAAGGTATAGACACCGACCGCGACAATCCCGGGCAATGATATCGGCACCAGAATGCGCCACAGCGTTACAAAGCTGCCGCCGCCGTCGATCATGACGGCTTCGTCCAGATCGCGCGGGAGCGTATTGAAATAGCCGGTCATCATGATGATCGCGTACGACAGTGTGAACACCATGTATGTCAGGACCAGCGCGGTGTAGGTATTGTAAATACGCAGCCATACGATGAGACCGAAATAGGGGATCATCAACGTGATCGGCGGCACAGACTGGACGCCGATGATGACCAGGGTTAGGAATTTCTTGTAGCGAAAGTCGTAACGGCTTAAGCTGTAGCCCGCCAGGATGCTGGTGACAACGGTGCAGATCGTCACTAGAATAGCAACGAGGTAGCTGTTGAAGAAGAAGCGCAGCTTGCCCGGATCGCTCAGCACCGCCTGGTACGCCTTGAAAGAGAAAGAATGGTCGATAAGCGCAGGCGGGTAGGCGAAGATCTCCAAGTTGGACTTGAAAGACGACGCGACCATCCATAGCACCGGCAAGCCAGCGAAGCAGGCGCCGATAATCAAGCCAATCCAAAGCAGGATTTTTGCTGTAAGAATATCGTTGCGACTCCCAATCATTTTATTCGTCCACCATTCGCTGATTGCGTACATAAAAGATCGCCACGAAGGTGCAAATCGCCAGGATAATCATCGCCAACGTGGACGCGATCGAATATTCATGTGAACTAAAAGCCGCCTTATAGGTATAGGTGCTTAACACCTCGGTAGAGCGCATGGGACCACCGCCGGTCGTCATCCAGATCAAGGTGAATTGGTGGATTGTCCAGATGAAATCCAGCAGCGCCAGGCTAATGATGATGGGCTTCAATTGAGGCAGCGTAATGTGCAGGAAAAGCTGCCAGGCGTTACCGCCGTCGACCCGTCCCGCCTCATACAAGTCGTCAGGAATGCCCTGCAGGCCAGCCAAAAAGCTGACCATATAGAATGGGTATCCGGCCCAAATATTGATCAATGTCACCGCGCCCAAAGCCAAATCGCGATCGGAAAGCCACTCCAAAAGCTCTGGGATCAGATCCAACTCGAGCAGCACAAAGTTGACGACGCCATGCGGATTCAGCAGCAGCCGCCACAGAATGGCGATGATCGAAGCGGTGAAAACCCAAGGCAGAATGTATATCACGCGGAAGAACGACTTGGCCTTTGGCCCAAGCAGACGCGAATTCAACAGCAGCGAGAACGACAAGCCGATCCAGAAGTGAGCCACAACACTGGCAAACGCGAACTTGAGCGTGTTGGACAGAGCGCCGTGGAACTTCCGGTGCGTCAAAACCTCTTCATAGTTCTCTAGGCCAACGAACGTCGGCGGATTTCGGGTGACAATGACATTGTCCACCAAGGAATAGAGGAAGACGGTAACGATCGGCACGACAGTTAAGATCGCGAGCAATAGCAACGTCGGCGAAAGATAGGCGTAGGGAAGCAGTTTGCGCTTCCTGCGCTCCCACTTGACGCTCGCGGGTTGGTTCATAGCGCGCGTCTCTGCCATAGCTATTGCAGCTCCCTTCGCACTTGATGCGATGCAGAGGCTGTAAGGAATCAGACCTCACAGCCTCTATCATGTAGCTCAACGGGAAATCCCGTCAAGATTTTACGAGTCGAATACGTCTTCCCACTCTTCTTGCGCGATTTCTAGGAATTCTTCCAGATCAATATCGCCTTCCAGGTAGAACTGGAAGGGCTCATCGAACTGACGCATCAGCTCTTCGGCGGCTGGGAGTCCGGTGAACTCGTTGGCCAGATAACCTTCCTGGAAGATCTCGAAGGCTGTCATAAAGAGTTCATCCGTCTGGATGAAGTCCGGCGTCGCATTGACATTGCCCGGGAAGGCATTCGCAATCGATGTCAGTTTGGTGTTGCCCTCGACGCTGGTCAAGAAGTCGATCAGCTTCCAGGCTTCGGCAGTGTGCTCGGTATTGGAACTGATACCGATGCCCCAGGACGCGTACGGCAAGCCGCGCGGTCCATCGTAGCCCTCGGCAGCCGGCAGCGCGGTGATATCGAAGTTCAGGTCCGGGTTGCGCTCGCGGATCAGGGTGAAGTGGGCAAGCGTATTGATGATCATGGCGACGCGCTCATTCACAAATTCTTCGACCTTCTCATTCTCTTTCATGGTGAAGGAACCGGGCGCGACAACGCCGGCGTCGTGCAAGCCCTTGATGTAAGCCATGGTGTCGGCCAGCTGTTCGTTGCCGGCCAGGTTGGGCTGCCCCATGTCATCGAGCATGCTGCCGCCAGTGGCCCAGAGCCAAGACATGGTGTCGTTCTGGATGCCATTGGGCTGCTCAATCGAGAGCGGCTGCGCCCAGCCGTAGACGTTATTATCGGGGTCGGTCAAAGCTTCGGCGGCGGCGGCGAATTCGGCGCGCGTCGACGGCGGATCGATACCGGCAGCTGCCAGCATGTCCAGATTGACGAAGACCGGGTAGATGAAGTTGGCGATGGGGATCATATACGTCTCCCCGGCGAGCTTGATCTGCGCCGCCAACTCACTGTCATCGTAGTCGGCATCCGCCATGGCCTGAGTAAGACTTGCCAGCGCGCCTTGTTTCCACAAGACGTTGACCCAGGCGCCATCCAGGCCGACGACATCCGCCATCGTGCCGGTGGCCGCGCTGGCGATAATCTGGTCCTTGGTGGTCAGATAGGGTCCGCTGATCGTCTCTACACGTATGCCCGGGTTGGCCGCCTCAAAATCGTCCAAGATCGCGCGGAATGAACCTTCTGGCAATTCCGGCTCCCACCATTGCTGGAATTCCAGCACGACATCCTGCGCCATAGTGATGCCGCTTGCCAGCAACAGCACTAGAATCATCAATCCAACAAGATATTTCTTCATTTCAACTTCTCCTTACTTTATGCATAGGTCAATTTCGAATCATCGCGAGGCGCCTGCTCGGGTTTAAGCCGCGCTCCGCCCCACTTTGCGCTGCTGGTTTTCTTACATATATGTTCCCCTTCTCTTTATTTGTCCGGTAACTCGCGGTGGTTGATCGGCAGCAATCGCCGGGATACCTGCACCGGAGCATCGGAAGCTTGCGCACACAGCAAACAGACGACGCGGTCGGGATTTGTCGCGAGGAAAAAGCGCGCCGCGCATGCCACTGGAAAGAATCGATTCGCGGGAACGGATGATAAGAGTGGGATGCCCGTCATCTCCACCACTTGAGAGGGGTAAACCGGCATTCTGAACACTTGCCGGGCAGTTTGCCACTGAGATAGAAATGTCTGACGATTCCATAATTTTCTTTTTGAAAAACACCGTTTCGTGTGGAACGGTGTCTTTATTTCACAATTGTCGACATATTGTAACTGATTCAATTGTGATTATCAAAAGGAATCTCTTGATACTATAGTTGGCCGAGATAAATCTGCTATATATGCAATGCAAGCAATCGCCAGGCTTTGGATAGTAGATCGAGTTGGATGGCAAGTAGCGTTCCATTGTGTGCGACAAGGCGATAAATCAGGAGCGCGATTCCAGGATTCTGAACGGCGGCGGTTAACGGATCGAAAAACAGCGATAGCAATGAGCATTGGCGTCGCTTGTCAATCGCTTATCGCGCAAGACCTGTTGGCGCACTGATTAAGCCCCGTTATCGCACGCGCCCAACTCTGCGCTCACGTTCCGTCCAGTCCCAGCCCAGTTCCTGCTTGAGCGTGCCCTTAATCTGGCATTGCTTCAAACGGCAAACGATAATGAGTGCGCCAGTAGGCTGGGCCTTTTTGCGACTCACCGTGTGTTGGCGCTTCGATTCCAATCAGACGATCCAACAACGCTTGAATCATCTGCGATCTCACTAGCGCGTATTCATCTTCTTCGTACAAGTTGTGCGATTCCAGCGGATCATCGCCAAGATCATACAGTTCCCCATAGGGCTGACCGGGATAGTAGACCAGTTTATAACGACTTCCGCGCAACATTTTGACAGCACCGCTTTCTGCAAATACGTACTCAATCGGGCTGTCTGCTTCACCACGCATAGCCGGCACGAGGCTGCGTCCTTGCACTTGTGGCGGAACGGGGATTTGCAGAAGATCAAGCAAGGTGGGGAAATAATCAATCAGTTCGACAGGTGTTTCCACAGCCACAGTGGCATCGATACCGGGCGCGCGAATGATAAAGGGAACATGAAGTGATTTGTCGTATAACATCGGGTAAACATCAGAACTCTTCAGCAACATACCATGATGCCCCAGCAGCTCGCCATGATCCGACAGGAATACGACAATGGTATCAGCCAGCAAGCCGGTGTCTTCCAGCGCCTGAATGATCTTGCCAACTTGATCGTCCACCAGAGTGATTGAGGCAAAATATTGAGCGATGACCTGACGTAATTTCTCTTCAGTTAGTTCCTCAAAATTGAGACCGAGATTGGCTTTGCCGCGCCTTTTGTATGCCCGATGCTGGGGCGGTTTCTGTGTCAAGTCACTATGAAAAGTCTCCGGGACAGGCATTTGCGCCGGATCGTATAATGAAGCGTAGGGTTCCGGCACCTCAAAGGGATTGTGTGGATTTGGGAATCCGACGAACAGATAAAAAGGTTGTCTGGCCAAAGCCTGATCGTTTATGAACTCAACAGAGCGATCACCCACCCAACAGTCATAGTAGGCTTCAACAGGCAATGGGCTTACCACAGCCTGAAAGTTGTCGCGATAGGATGAGAGCTTTCGATTGGCATAATGTCGGACGACAGTCTGCCAATGCCCCTTCGCTTTCAACCAATTCGCATACTCAGTTCTCAGACGCTCCGGTGTTGTCACATTTGAGGTCTGTCCACCGGTGAGCATAGTGTACTGGTAAGATGATTGTTCTTTGAAGGAACGCAAATGCACCTTGCCGGTTGCGGCCGTGTAATAGCCGTATTCTTGTAGATATTCAGGCAGGGTAAGTTCATCCTCTGCCATCGCCACATGATTAGAGATTGCTCCGTTAGCATGGGGATAACGCCCGGTGTTTAGCGATGATCGGCTGGGGACACATTGCGGATGCTGAGCAATTGCAGAATCGAAGCGGACGCCATTTTGAGCAAGTTGATCAATGTGGGGAGTTCGCACAACTGTATTTCCATAGCATCCAACAGAATCAGCGCGAAGTTGATCTGCGAGCATGAAGACGACGTTTGTCACAAGAAACTCCCATTATGGCGAAAGTGCAGCGTTGGACGGACGTCCACTTAACATGACCATTATGATCTAGTCTGGATGCGCTGTAAAGCAAAGCAAGTTTATCAACTCGCTTGTTGCTCGCGACCGAAAGGCGCTTTATACAATCAAGGCGGGATGAAGCTCTCAGCTTCCGGATGCGGATGCAATCGATTCAGCGCGAGCTATAACACCTGTCCAGAACTTGTTTGAGCGCTTATTCAGCTTGAATGCGCCATGCCTCGGATAGATTGTGCCGGGGTAAGTCTTGTACAAGCAGTCCACTCTTATCGGGATCCTGAAATCGTTCAAAATAGCCATCAATTTCACCGGACAGTTTCTCGACGAGAGGTTGAAAGTCGGGATCGCCGTAAAAGTTGTGGGATTCTGCCGGGTCCGCATCCAGGTCGAACAATTCGCCGGGCGCAGCATGATCATAGCGGCGCACTAATTTGTACTTTCGCGTCCGTACCATGCGCAAATCGCCATATTCGCCAAACTGCATCCGCCGCCAATCCGGCATTGCTGCCGAGTTTTCCAGCAACGACAAGAAACTGCGTCCGGGATAATTGCGCTGGGCATCAAGCTCGTGGGAGACGCCGGCGTAATCAACGATAGTCTGAAACAGGTCCAGGTGATCGACAAATTCCGGCCGACGTTGTCGCGCGAAAACATGCCCAGGGTGATTAAATATCATGGGGATCCGGATCGATTCCTCCAGCATATTCAAGGGCAGGGTGGCGTTGCCCTTTCCCCATAATCCATGATGACCACAACATAAGCCATGATCCGAGGTAAAGATAAAGAGTACGCTCTCGCGCAAATGTAGGGATTCCAGCTCGTCCATCAGACGGCCAATCGTCTCGTCAATATGCGAGACCGCCGCAAAATACTGCGCCAGCGCTTCGCGCGGGTTCAGGCGTGTCGGCAGCGTAGATTCAAGGGCTTGCTTGCCAAAAGGGTAAGCGGGCTGATTTAGCAATTCCTCAAACGAATTGTCACGATATTGAGCCACCAAGCGTTCCGGTTGGCCGCGCCAGGGATTGTGCGTGCCAAAGTAGCCGATATGCAGGAAATACGGTGAATCTGAGTCGCGCTTTCGCAGAAACTCAATGGCCTTTTCCGTGATGACATTTGTGCGCTGACCGGCAATCGTATTCACAATTCCGTTCGAGCTAAAGCGGTGGTCGCCACCGTGCTCAGCGGGATAATCCCCAACACCGCTAAACCAATGACCAAATCCCGCTTGAGGCTGATCATCGTTGCCTAAATGCCACTTGCCGCAATGGGCGGTTTGATAGCCTGCTCGCGAGAGTAGATGCGCAAGCGTAAGCTCGTCCTTCAACCATTGACGCCGGTGAATGTCTGGAAGCGTCGACGACAGGTAGTCGTGGATGCCATGCTGTGATGCCAGCCGTCCGGTCAACAGACATGCCCGTGCCGGCGAGCAAACGGGCGTCGGCGTGAAGGCATAGTCCATCTGCACGCCGGTTGACGCCAGGTAATCCAATGTCGGCGTGCGAATATCTCGGTTGCCGTAACATCGCAGCGCCCACTGCGCCAAATCATCATTGACGACCAAAATGATGTTCTTTTGATCACCCGCTGGCATCGTTTACCCTTGCTCGACGTTGGAGCAACGCTTTGAATCTCTCGTTGTCCAACTCGCGAAACTCATCCGTAACAGGCGCAATAAAATCTCGATCGCCAGTTTTCTCCAACCATTGCCCAAGTTCCGTTTCCAATTCACTGACTATTTCTTTGCAAGCCGGATCGCGGTACAGATTGGTTAATTCATAGGGGTCTGCCTCGAGATCGTACAGCTCGCTAGCGTGATTTTGGTAGCGAATGAGCTTATATTGGTATTTTATGATCGCACGGCCCAATTCAATGGTGCCGAATCCATGCCCATAGGTTTCTACCAGCAAGGATGATCTGCCTGCGCAGGCAGTTTCTGTTGCCAGGGGCAACAAGCTTGCTCCATCAATCGGGGACTCGGGTTTCAGCCCGGCCGCATCCAAAATAGTTGGTGCGATGTCGGTGCCGCACGCGAGTGCGTTGGAAATCTTTCCGGCCGGGATTTGCTCGGGTAAGCGCATCGCCAGCGGAACTCGCAATACCTCTTCCGTGAGATAGGATCCTTTGTCAAATCGCCCCCCGTGGCTCGCCAAGGCGTCACCGTGATCGGCAGTCCAAATGACCAAAGTATTCTCCGACAGCCCAAGCTCATCCAGTTTATCCAACAACAAACCCGCGGCGGCATCTACCATGGTGATATGAGCGTAGGCACGGGCGATGATCTGCTGCCACTGCCCCCAGTTGAGCTTGCTGGGCGTTACAAACCGCCCCTGTCCATCGATAAGCTGGCGATGGGGATCGTGCCAGAAGAACTCTGGCTTGCCGGCGAGCGTGTCGGCATGGTTGCCATACTCCGGGATCGCTTCCGGGTCGTATAGGTCTGCGAACTCTTTGGTCGGAAAATAGGGCTGATGCGGTCCCCAGAAATCAAGCCGAAGATGAAATGGCGCAGCATCGTCCGCGGCAGCCAGGGCGTCCAATTGATTGCAAGCCATATCAGCCAGATAATAGGCTTCGTGTGTCTCCTTCGGTGTTGTTGTGATGCCTATCGCGTGTTCCCCGCACCAATAGCGATCGCTTCGATAAGACTCTCCGACTTTCAGATCGGGAAATTCGCGATTCATGACAAAACTGTCAAATGCAAATTCTATCTGATGTTGCGCCGGTGGCAGGTTCTTCCTCTGCAAATAATCGTGATACTCTGGCGTAATATAGGGATTGCCGTAGTCCTCAAGTGAAAATCCTTCGCAACCGAAATCGAGTGCGCTGCCAGAGCCAGCATGCCACTTGCCAAAGTAAAAGCAGCGATAATCGGCATGGGCGAGCGAACTCAAATAGATCTCGTGGTCGTAAGGCGAGTTGGAATAATTATAGTAATTGCGATGATTGTGAGGATACAGTCCCGTCAATAGCGTACGCCGAGACGGGCCACAAAGTGGCACCGCGCAATATGAGCGATCGAAGCGCATCCCTTCCAATGCCAAGCGGTCGAAATTAGGCGTTTGTGGCCGCGGGCCCCCGTCCCAGCCGTGTCGATAATAGGCTTGATGGTCGTTTACGATGAGGACGATATTGGGGCGCTCGTTCATTGTGCTACCTCGGACCGGGCAATAAACCGCTGCACGGCTTTTGGTGGCGTGGTTGTTTCCCGCACAATTAATTGGGGTTGCACGATAACTTGTCGGTGAGGCAGGACAGTGTTGTTGATACGTTCAAATAGCAGAGTCGCCGCTTTGGCGCCCATCTCGTATTGGGGCTGGCGAATGGTCGTAAGGGCAGGGCGCAAAAACCGGGCATCGGGTTCGTCATCATAACCGACAATGGATAGATCGCCGGGTACATCCAACGCAAGCTCCCAGGCGGCTCTCATAACTCCCAGTGCCAATCGATCAGTGCGTGCCAAGATGGCAGTTGGGTAATCTTCCCGCCCAAGTAGTTTCAATCCGGCGCGATATCCTCCCTCGGCGCTCAGGCTGGTTTCGTAGATCAGGTCTTCATCAACTTTGATCTGATATTCGGTTAATGCCCGGCGGAAACCCTTGACTCGATCCGGGTGGGTGGCTGCGTTCGGTATGCCTGTGATACAGCCAATGCGCGTATGCCCTAACTGGAGCAGATGCTCTGTCGCATAGTAGGTACCTTGCACTCTATCGACTTCCAGCAGATCGGCCTTAACTGTCGGCGCGAAGCGGTTGATCAGGCAAATAGGCTTACCCGCTTCTTCCAATTTAAGAATGGGTTCTTGATAATCCCATGTCCAGGCACCAGCAAAAATGACCCCTTTGATATCGGAGCGCAGCAGAAGCTCATCAGCATGAATCATTTCCTTCTCCGGATCATCTCCAGAGCTATAGATTTGCAAGGTACGGCCGTTTTCAAAACAAACGGCCTGTATACCTTGAATCAAATTGTGGAAAAAAGGACTGTTGATGTTGGGGATCATGACCGCGATTGTCGCCAACGCACTATATGCGGATCCGATGCGGATAGGTTCGTAATTCAATTCTGCGATGGCAGCTTCGACTTGCTTTTTCAGTTGGTCGCTGACATTGACTGAACCGTTGACCACGCGCGAAACGGTGGAAATCGAAACACCGGCTTGGCGGGCGACAGCGGTCATGGTGATAGACTTTTTGGGCATGGTATGTCTTCAATCACTCGAACACTTAGCATTAGAGTTTTGCATATTTTGCCCAATTCTGCAAAATTTGCATATTGTGCGGGAATGGGATAGATTCTCCATAAAGAAGTATCAACCAAATATAAGCTTTGGGAGAGTTCGAAATGCTGCGAAGAATTGTGATGTTAATAACGGTTATCCTTGTAGTGGCAACATCCCTTGGTGTGCCGGCCTTGGCACAAGATCAAGTCACAATCGACTTTTGGATCCCGGGTGGACGTGGTCGGGATGAAGGTACAGCCGCAGTAATTGAGGCATTTGAAGCGCAGAAACCGAACATCAAAGTCGAGTTGACAGCGATTCCTTTCGGCGAATTCTTTGATTCGCTGCAAGTCGCGTTCGCCGGCAACAATCCGCCGGATGCCGCATTGATCGATGGCGTGGGCGTTCAGAATCTGGCGTATAACGGCGCGCTCTTGCCGATAGAAGACATGTTCAGCCAAGAGGATTTGGACGATTTCATGACCGACCTGGTCGAGATGGTGACGCTCGATGGTCACATGTTTGGAGCGCCCTGGGCAAATGCCGCCGATGCAATGTATTACAACGTCGATATGTTTGAAGCGGCCGGTGTTGAAGCGCCGAAAACGCTGGACGAAGGCTGGACCTGGCCCGAGTTTGTCGAGAACGTCAACGCGGTGCGGGCGCATCAAGCTGAACAAGGCAATGAGGTTTGGGGCATGATGGGCTTCAATAGCCCCTTGCAAGGCGCATTCTTCACCTGGACGATCATCCGCAGCGCCAGTAGCCCGGGCGAACCACTCTGGGAAACCATCTCGCCGGATTTCTCGACCTTCGCGGGCTACATTGATACACCCGAAGCCATGGAAGCCTATGCGTTTTACCAGGGGCTTTATACGGATGGTTTCATTCCCACCGATAATATCCCTGATGCTTTTCCCAATGGCTTGACTGCGACTTTCTTCGCGATTCCGCCGACCGGTACGGTCTTGGCGCGCAATTTCCCGGATTTGAATTGGGATGTCATGCCAATGCCCTATCTCAAGACGCCGCTGACCCACACCGGTTCCTTCGCGCCTGGTGTTGCCGCCAAGAGCGATAACCCCGAGGAGGCGAAGGCGTTTGTAAAGTTCTTCACCAGCCCGGGTGGTTACGCCACCTATCACGACGTCACCAAGGTTGTGCCAGGTCGCAAATCATTGCAAGCGCAATTGCCGGACTTCCAGGAAGGCTTTCTCGCGCTGCTCTTTGATGAGATGGTCGAATGGGGCGTCGCGCGCCCGGGCGGACCGGCGCATACGATCTTCAATCGCATCATCGCGAGCGACATGATGATCAATATCGCCTTGGGTGGCGAAATTGAAGAAGAGGTCGCCAACGCAATCCTGGAAGCAGATGCGCAGCTAGTGCAGTTTAGGTAAAGCGCATCGGCGCTAGAGAAAATATCCTTTCCCGGTCGTCTTCACCGGCGGCGGGAAAGGAGGCTTTCCCGAAATGACACAATTATTCTCCAATAGCGGCAACGCGCAGCGTTATCGGGCGGCGTTTTTCTTGTCTCTTCCCGCTTTGATCGGCCTGTTCCTCTTTCACTATTGGCCCATTGCCGATACCGTTCGTCTGAGCTTCACGGATTACAAGGTGTTCACCGGAGAATTCACTTTCACCGGGCTTAAGAACTACGATCTCGCCCTCAACGATCCGCTCCTCTTTCTGTCGCTGAAGAATACGGCGCTCTTCTTCTTGATCAAAGTGCCGCTGCAAATGGCTTTGGGACTTTGCCTGGCAATGCTTGTCGCCAAGCCCGGGCGAGACTCGACCCTGCTGCGTACCTTAATTCTCATCCCAACTGTCACATCAATGGTGGTTGCCTCCATTGTCTGGGGCATGATGTTCCATTCCGATATTGGCATCGTCAACAGCGTGCTGGAAGCTTTTGGATTGCCGGCCCAGGGGTTCTTGCGCGACAGGAATCAGGCGCTGCCTGTCCTGGCGTCTATCACGATTTGGAAGGACGTCGGCTTGAGCATGATCTTCTACCTTGCCGGGCTTCTGGCGATCCCGACGGTGTATTACGAAGCGGCGCGGATTGATGGCGCCGGGCGCTGGGATATATTCCGCCACATCACGCTGCCGCTGCTCAATCGTACGCATGCCTTCGTGCTGGTGACGGGCACTATCGCCGCCTTCAAAATTTTTGTGCCGGTCGAAGTTCTGACCGACGGCGGACCGTCTAACGCCACGCGCGTTATTGTGCATTACATTTTCCATCTCGCTTTTCGCTTCAACCGCTTCAGCTATGCCACCGCGCTCTCCGTCATCCTGGCGATCCTGCTCATCGCCATTAGCATCTTGCAATTGCGCATCACGCGGGACGAAGACAATGACTGAGACGCGACAGATGTCAGCGCCGAATGCCGGGCGAGCGCTCTCCTTCGCATCGCTATCGCGCGTTGCTTTGTACCTGCTTATCGTGGTGGTCTTTGCCACGCCCTATCTGTGGATCGTTGGCTCGACCTTCAAGACGCGTCAGGATCTTTTTGACGATCTGTATCCGGTTTCGATCAAGACCTTCGTGCCGAGCAATCCCACCATGGAGAATCTGACCGGTCTATTTACGGACACGAAATTCGCCCAGGCTTTTTTCAATAGTGTCCTGGTGGCGGCAATGTCAGTCACCTTCGCGGTCACGATCAACAGCATGATCGCTTTTGTGCTGGCCTGGCTCAAGTTTCCCGGCCGGCGTGTCTTGTTCGTGGTGATCCTGGCGACGCTGACGATTGCCTTTGAAGCCAAGTTGATTCCACTCTTCCTCACCATGCAGAAGCTGCACATCGACAATACGCTGCCGGCAATCTTTCTGCCCTGGATAACGGACGCATTCATTATCTTCTTGCTACGGCAGCACTTCGCCGAGTTGCCGCAAGATCTCTTTGACGCTGCCATCATAGACGGCTGTTCCTACTTTCGCATGTACTGGAACGTGATGCTGCCGAATATCATCCCGGCTTTGGTCAGCGCAGCATTTATCAAGTTCATTTTTTCCTGGGATTCTTTCATTTGGCCTTCGATCGTGATTACCGATGAGTCAAAGACGGTCATTACGGTTGCCTTGGCAAAATTATTCAGCGATGAAAACATTCGTTGGGAATTGGTCTTCGCCGGCTCATTTGTTGCGACTATTCCGGTGGTTGTCATCTTCGTATTCTTGCAGCGTTATTATGTACAAGGATTTGTGCGCTCGGGCTTGAAGTAGCCGCAGGGCGGCAGCAGATCGCTAATACCCGCACAGATAACTTGACGAGCGCGACTGCTCGCAAAATAGGTGGTTTATTGAATCGGAAAGGCAGACATGCATGAATGTCATTCTTGTTGTTTCGGACACATTTCGCCGTGACCATCTTCCCTGCTATGGCAATCAAGAAGTCATCACACCCAATTTGAATCGATTTGCCGAGAGCGCATTGATTTTCGAGGATTGTTATGCGGCGTCCTTCCCCACGGTGCCGGCACGCGCTGATCTGATGACGGGCCGCTATACCTTTGTGTACTTGCCTTGGGGTCCCTTGCCACAATCTGAAGTGACTCTGGCGGGCCTGATCAGCGAGGCGGGCTACAATACCGCGGCAATTGCGGATACGCCATTTTTGGCGCGGCGCGGTTATGGGCAGGAGCGCGGCTTCCAGGAATTCATTTATGTTCGTGGACAGCTGCACGGGACGGAACAAGCTTACCGTCAGCGCCAGCGTCATGTGTCCGAGATTGAAGGCTACTGCGCGCCGAAAACGTTTAAGGAAGCCGGCGATTGGCTGGAACGCCATCACGAGAAGCCTTTCTTTCTTTACGTCGATACCTGGGATCCCCATGAGCCGTGGGACCCGCCCGCGTATTATGTGAAGCCGTATCTGTCGGATTACCAAGGCGAAGTCATTGCGCCGAGTTATTGGGATTATCAAGACGATGGCATCAGCGATCGCGATCTGGAGATCGCTCGGGCCTGTTATATGGGCGAGATCTCGATGGTTGATCATTGGTTCGGCTACTTGATGGAGCGTGTGCGTGTGCTGAACCTGTTGGAAAACACCGCGATCATATTTTTGTCGGATCATGGATTCTATTTTGGCGAGCACGGCTTGTTCGGCAAACGGCGTTTTCGTTGGCCGGACGGCAGCGGCTTTGAAGAGGGATTCGCCAAAGGTTTGACTGTGCATCAGCGGCAGGTACACCGCTCGCCGCTGCATAACGAATTGATTCAGGTGCCGCTGCTCGCCTATCTGCCCGGAGTCGAGAGCCGCAAGGTACCTGGCTTGCTTTCGCTGCCGGACCTCATGCCGACCATGCTGGATTTGCTGGATATTCCGATTCCGGCGCGGACGCAAGCGAAATCGGCGCTGCCTTTGATAAATGGCGAAAAGATACATGAGCTGGTGGTTAGCAGCGCGCCTTTTGAAGAAGTGGGCGAATTGTCCAAGACGGTGGATGGGCAAAATCGTGTTGTCGTTGAGACCTCGCCGAGCTCGATCAGCGACGGGGAATGGGATCTGCTCTACGGAGCCGAGGGACAGAAGGTGGAATTGTATCGTTGTAAAGAAGATTCCGGGCATCAGCATGACCTCAGCGAAACATACCCCGAAATAGTCGCGTCATTGCATGGCCGATTCCTGCAATGGCTGCGATCAATTGATACGCCCGAGAGATACCTGACGCCGCGCATGCGGGTTTAGACGCGTCAAACATAGTGATTTCTCCTGCAAGACGAGTTGGGCAGGAATTTACGCTGCACTGATAATCGGGCGGTATGGTTTTGTGGCCATTTAGCCGCCGGGAGAAAGACTTTTTCGGCCAAATAGGCGCTTTTTTGGCCGTTTGAGGCTGATTTTTCCCGGATTGGTAGCAACTGTGCTCGATCATGTGCTGAGAGTAGCATGGCTTGGGCGCCGTTTGGCGACTGTATGGTCGCGGATTGGCGCTTTTGTTCAAATTCTGCTTGCAAGCCAATGCCGATGCGGGGCAAGAAGCGGGCAGACTTGCGCCGCTCGCGGGCAGAAAGGGTGCGGAAATCAGGAAATTTCGCGGAAGGGCAGATTTGCCAGCTGCTCGACGATGTCGACAGTGCGCAGGCTGACGGTGATAATGCGTTCGATGAGGTGCAGGATGTATTTCTCGTCATCGCTATAGCCGTTGGGATCGTGGGTGATGCCACTGCGCTTGTCGGTTTTGACGCGGTATTGATCGATGATCCATTCCAGGGCGGAGCGATTGCCGAGGCGGTAGGCGAAGGCGCGCTCGGGGATGTCGTGCAGGGTCAGGCTGTCGTTGTATTTGAGACTGCTGAAGACTTTGTAATTGCCATGTTCGGAATCGACTTTGCCTTTGGGCAGCATCTTTTCCACGCGGTAGCTGATGGGCGTGCGCTCGGCTTGCCAATCGAGTTCGTGGCGCTCGATGAATTCGTAGTTGAGGTGCAGGTCTGCGAGTTGTTTGCCGGCGCGGGAGAAGGCGTGGAAGGTGCCTTTTTGCCAACCCCACCCTAAATCCCTCCCCGAAGCTTCAGGGAGGGACTTCGTCGGCGCGGATTGACTCCCCTTCGCTGAAGCATCGGGGCCGGGGGATGGGGTTGGTGGGCTTGGCACAAAAGGAATGCGCGGCAGGTTGCGTTTGAGATCAAGGGCGTAGCGTTGGCGGTAGCCGGGATGGTGCAGCAGACCGTAGACGTAATAGAAGATATCCCATTTGCTGATGTCGGGGTCGTTGTAGTGGGCGCGGAATTGGTTGAGGGCGTAGTCGGTGATGTTCTCGCGGCGGTTGCTTCCGTCTTCGTCGTATGTGTAGAAGGGGAAGCATTGGTGACTGTCTGTTGTAGAACAAATGCTAAGGTTAGGTATTGAGTTGACAACCAAAGCGGATACTGATGGCGAACGATACGCGACGTCGGTTAGACATATCAACCTGTTTTCCGCTTCAGACTGCTCGTTTGGGAAGAAGTAGGGCTGCAAATATGTTGCTTCGATCAATACGCGATCAAAAAACACGAGTTTTCTGCTATACGGTCGATACAAGCTGTTCTTGATTTTTCGGTGTTGAAATTGTGCATACCGGCCGTTTCTAAGATGAAGCTTGAGGCCGTGACTCCATCCGATATTTTCGTAATCCACAAAGTCATCGATGTTTGGTTTGGGATTCTGTCTCTTGTACTTGTCGACCTGGCTGTTGTAATCCTCGACAAATCGCTTGATCCGTTTCGCTAGTGGATTGTAGTCAAAGTCGTAGACATAAATATCGCGATTCGTTTTAACGCCGCCGGAATAGGTCTTGAAAATGGTTTCGGCTTGGTCGGGTTTGGCGCGTTTTGCTTCTTTGCTGCCGATGGGGAGGTAGGCGTCAAATTCGTCTTCGGTGTCGGATCTGAGCCAGGTGTTCTTTTGGTTGGGGGACAATCTTTGCCAGTTGACGGTATCGAGAGTGTTGGCGCTGAGAAAATCGAGCTTTTCTTGCTTGCGCCAGAATTCGGGGAGGCGATGGTAGAAGAGGCGGGCTTTGCGACTCTCGGATGACATGATTTGTACGCCCCATCTTGCGCATTGTTATCTAATGGCATCAATTATTGATTTGCCGAATTATAACGCATATACTTGGAATATACGCCATTTCGACACGCGCGGAAAGATGATTCCCATGTTCACAAGAGACATAGAAATTGAGCGGCTGAAAGCGGAGTATGAAAGTTTGCGCGCGGCGCAAGACAGTATACTGGAAGGGATGAATGTGACCGCGCTCACGCTGATCCGATTGGAAGAATCGATGATGCGCTTGGAAGAATCGGTCAATGCCAATCGAGCGAATTTAGACGCTATTCGCGAACATTTTGACATCCCTCCCAAACCGCCTATTGGCTTTCGGGCGGAGGACAATGAATGACAAGACAGATGACACCGGAATTGGCGCAATACGTTTATATGATGCTATCCGCCACCAATGTAACGGAGTTCCAGACGTCGCCAGAAAAGGCAAAATATTATTGGAATAGAATTGAGTGTTTGGCGAAAAAACATAAGAATTGGCAAAGAATGAATGCTCTGGTCAACAAGCTAGGCGAATCTAGCAGTATTTGCCTGTTTGTTATGCCGGAAAAACCCAGGACGGTTCCCGCAAGAATGTTTTGCCAATACAACGCGGGATTTGGTCAATATATTAACCTTGTAGCCGATGAATTTGAGATAACACGCGTGATCTTTCGCAACGGGACGAAGTATTCAGTTCGACAGGAAGATGACAATGGATTAACAACCTTCTTAAAGCGCAAGACTCAGAAAATATAACAACGATAAACTTTGTCAACGATTGCGTATTGCCAGGGTAACGCCGACGCCGACTTGTATGCCGAAGACGTTGTGCGAAGTGCCGCTTATCTTGGGATTCTGACGCACGTTTCCATGTAAATCCAAATGATATATTTGATCAAAATCATTTAAGAGGTGTTTGCGCATACCGTCAAAAGAAAATTGATCGACAAAGCTGTTGTTGCTGACGTAACAAACGATGCCGGGACGATCTTCAAGGCGGTCTACAGCCCAACGGAAAAACTTGACATAGGCATCGCTGAGTGCGTTCTTGTTGGTGGCCTTTGAATCTTTGGCGTAAGTTTCGCGGATGCGCTTGTCGATGACATCGTATTTGCGATTCTTGTTGTTGTCGTTCTCGTTGAGCTGGCCGACATTGTAGGGCGGGTTGCCGATAATTACGTTGATATCGGCGTTTTTCTGGCGTTCGACGCGCTCGGTGTTGGCTTCGGTGAGGAAGGTCATTTGGCGATTTCGCGCCAGATCGAGGCTGTCGACGAAACAGAGTCCCTCGAAGGCTTCTTTTTTGCCGGTAAGTTCAAAGTATTCGTGCTCGATATTGAGTGAGGCGATGTAGTAGGGCATGAGCATGACTTCGTTGGCGAAGAGGCGCTTTTTGTAGAAGTCCTCGAAGTTGCGGGTATTGCGCTGGTAGGCGCGGCGCAAGATATTGACGATGAAATTGCCGGTGCCGGTGGCGGGATCAATGACGGTGACGCCTTCATCGCCCAGCTTCACCCCGAATTCGTTTTCCAGCACTTCTTCGACGGCGGCGCACATGAAATCGACGATCTCTTGCGGCGTGTAGACGATGCCGTGGGTATCGGCGACTTTGACGCTGTAACCCTGGAAGAAGCGCTCGTAAACGGTGTTGATGAAGGTCTGCTTGTCGCTGAAATCGAGCGGGTCGGCGGCTTCTTCGATGGCTTGATGGAAGTGATGCAAGCTGCCCAAAAACTCGCTGAGATTGAAGTGACGGCTGGTCAGCGCGCTAATCACTTTGGAAATGTTGGCGGCGATGACATTGGTTTGCGCGAATTGATCCATATTGAATACGCGGGTGATGATGCGCTCGGTCATGAGGTGCTGGATGAGCATTTCGTCGACGGCTTCGATGCTGATGTTGGGGTTGAGGGAGCTGCGGCAGAGCTGCATGAATTCGTCGAACTGGCGCTGGAAGGCGGTGTTGTCGCGGTGGGCGGCCTCGATTTTGTCTTTGAGCTGGGTAGCGATTTGGCGGATCTGGTCGCCATAGTTTTGTACGGCTTGGTTGAAGTTTTCGTAGGCCTCGGCGCGGTAATTGAGATATTGGCTGAGAAGCTGGGCGAAGCCGTTGCGCTTGTTGATGGCGGTACGTGTCACCTCGCCGCCGTCTTGATAGAGGACAGCGGTACGCGTGTCTTCGAAGATGATGTTGGTCAGGGGATAGCCGTCAGCCATTTTGTTGGCGATTTCGATATCGAGCTGGTCGTTGGAATCTTTGGCTTCCCAATAAGCGTAATCGCGCATCCATTCATCGCGCAGGACACCATCGAGGCGGATTTTCCGTTTGGAGTTGCTGGCTTTCTTGGGCGCTTCTTCAACGAGGTCAAGTTTGCGGCGGCGTCCCAGTCCGCTGAGCAGGGCACTGAAGGCGCGGCGCGTCTCGCCCTCGCTGCGGGCGTGTTGACGGTCGCGCAGATCCGCGATGGTCCGGTAATAATTATTGAGTAATTTGTCGTCAGGACGAATCGTTACTCTAGCCATAATGTGTTCACTTGCAGTTTCATCATAGCGCGCATTTTACCACGTCGCGTGTGCTGCCAAAAGCGCGCGCAGCTCTTGGCTTTAGGTGTCAAGGCAGGCGCTCGTGTGCCCTGGCTGCGGCAATTTGACATTGAATGCAGGGTATGTTACTGTCCGACGGTAGGATTCCTGCCATAAATTGCAAATGCATCACTTAGATTTTTGATTGGAAGAAAGTATTATTTTCTCAGTCGAACGACCACTAGAGAATTTGCTGGTCTCCCCTCATATTGGCAGCAAATCGACGATTGACCGCAACTTGCAGGCAGCGCAAGGCGCCTGTCTAGGCATGGCATAAGTAAATGAACACTCCCCCGGTGGTCGAAACAATAGGGTTGAGCAAGTACTTCAAAGGGTTAGTTGCCCTAAACGATGTCAGCGTCTCGATTCCGGCGGGTCAGGTTGTTGGTCTTGTGGGGGACAACGGCGCGGGCAAATCAACCCTGGTCAAGATACTTTCCGGTGATCTGGCGCCTTCCGCCGGACAACTGTTTTTAGACGGCAAACAGGTACAATTCCGACATCCGCGCGATGCCAAGAAAAGACAGATTGAAACTATTTACCAAGACCTGGCACTTTGTGAAAATCTGGACATCATGGAGAACGTGTTTCTGGGACATGAATCCTATCGCAACCCCTTTTTGCGCTTGCTTGATCGACGGCGCATGTACAGTGAAACCAGCCAGCTGCTGGATCAACTCGGCATTAAAGTACCTTCTACCCGCGAACTGGTGATGAATCTCTCCGGCGGGCAGCGCCAGGCAACTGCCTTGGCGCGTGTTGCGAAAGCGGGCGCGAAGCTGATCATTATGGATGAGCCTACTGCCGCCTTGGGAGTCAATGAGACGCGCAACTTGCTTGATCTTGTCATGCGCTTCAAAGAGCAGGGCAAGACCATCATCATGATTAGCCACGAAATGCGAGATATTTTTGGGGTAACAGATCGCATTATTGTACTTAAACGGGGCGAACTGGTGGCTAACAAAGTAACAACAGAAACTGATCCCGATGAGATAGTCCGCTATATCATTCGAGGTCGGGATTAGGAGCAGATTGAAATGACAGAGAAAACCCGTGGCGAAGCTGGTGATCTGGCGCTTCGCTTGCCCGCTCCGGTGGTTCGACTGCTTCGAAGACGCGACGCGAACGTGTTTTTTCTATTCTTTGTGCTTATCGCCGCGATTGTCTTTTTCTCAATCAAGTCCCCCTATTTCTTAAGTGATCGCAATGCGTTCAACATCGGACGCGCTGTTTCTATCACTGGCATCGCGGCGGCATTCGCGACCTTGCTGATGATTTCCGGTGGCCTTGATTTGTCTATCGGCGCGATCATGAACGCATCCGGGCTGACCGCTGCAGTCATTCTGGCGCAGTCCGAGCACGGCATCGTATTCGCCTTCACGGTTGCCTTGGGCATCAGCACATTGATCGGGTTTAGCAACGGCATAATCGTCACCAAGATTGGCGTTAATCCGATTATTGCGACGATCGGCATGCAGTTTGTGGTGCGGGGTATGACGCTGGCTACTCGGTCCGGCTCGGCGCTGGTCAGGGATCCTACCTTCCTGGAGATGGGGCAGGGCGAACTTGTGGTCGGCTCGCTGGAGATCCCGATTCCAGTCATACTCATGCTGGTTACGATGCTGCTGGCCTATTTGGTGCTGCGATTTACGCAATTCGGCAAATATATTTACGCCATCGGCGACAATGCCTCGGCCTGCCGCCGGGCGGGTATCAATGTCTCCGGTATGCGCATCGCGCTTTATACCATCAGCGGGCTGGGCTCGGGATTCGCCGGGCTGGTATTGGCGGGCTTGACCGGGGCGGGTATCCCTTATGCTGCTGGCAGTGAATTGAGTGTCATTTCGGCTGTCATTTTGGGTGGCGTGAGCTTGTCCGGCGGTATTGGCGTCATACAAGGTACATTGCTTGGCGTGTTACTGGTGGGGGTACTGAAAAACGGCATGACCCTGCTAAATATAAACGCCAATTATCAGATGGTAGTGGAAGGTTCGGTGTTGATGATTGCTGTATCACTGGACCAGCTTAAACAACGGGTGTAGCTAGATTCAGGAGGTGGCATAGCGACTTGGCACCCTCAAATAGCAATGAATTCCATAAGAATGACAATTTGGAGGCAAGATTAGCATGACGAAGTTCTTTCGCATTTTCTCACTGCTGTTAAGTATCGCGGTACTGACATCGCTGTCGGTATTTTATGTTTTTGGTCAAGAAGCTTCTGGAAACCCAACCATGGACCAAGATCCCGGGGATTCCGCGCAGGAGGTTCATTGGGTGCGCTACAACACCGAGGATGGCGCATATGAATTGGCGGCGGATGCCGAGGGCGATCCTTTGACGGATTGGGATGCTTCAATGGCGGCCGAAGCGATGGGCGATGTGACGATTTGCTTCACGCCGGAAAGTGAAGAGTTTGATTTCGACCTGAAGGTGAATCCCAGTATGCGTAACGCTGCGGAAGCCGCTGGCGTCGAATTACTGGTCTTCAACAATGCCTATCCCAGCACGACGCAACCGCTTTCAAATGCTGATGCATGTGTCACGCGGGAGCCCGATCTTGTGGTGTCCTTTAACGTCTTCGCTGAGCTGACGGAAGCCATCATGTCGAAATATAACGAGGCGAAGATTCCAGTTATTGCGGTAGATGTCACACATCCGGGTTCAGTATTCTGGGGCGCCGATAACTGTATGACCGGACGACTCGCTGCGCAGTTCGCGGCAGATTGGGCGGTTGAGCAGATGTGGCCGGAAGAAGAAATGGTCGTCTTGACTGGCCTTGACCCCGCAGTGGGTGGCGCGCCGGCTTGCCGTAATACGGCCTTTACCGACTACTTCAAGGAGAACATGCCGGCGATTCCTGACGAGAACTACTTCGATGTTGATATGCGCACGGCTGAGCTAGGACCCAATGCCGGCGCGCTGGCTGCGACGACGGACTGGTTGACCGCCAATCCGAATGCGAAGTATATTGTGGCCACCAGCATCAATGATGACCGCGCTTTTGGCATCGCCAGCGCAATGTCACAAGCCGATCGCGGTGATCCGACGGTCGATGGTGTGGTAATCGGCAAGAACGCCGACGCGATCGCCCTCGACGCGATTCGAGAAGGTAACTCGCCACTGGTGGGAACGGTATCGTTCTTCCCCGAACGTTATGGCGACTTCATGATTCCGCTCGCCTTGGACGTTATTGCCGGCAACGCTGTGCCGAGTATCGTCCGGGTGCCG
This sequence comes from Phototrophicaceae bacterium, assembly GCA_965262335.1. Taxonomy (GTDB): domain Bacteria; phylum Chloroflexota; class Anaerolineae; order Aggregatilineales; family Phototrophicaceae; genus UBA6055. The sequence goes on along the minus strand of OZ253528.1, from coordinate 456,784 downwards.
CATGAAGTTATCAGTATCGACAATATTGATACCTACTATCCCGAAGAAGAATAGACTCTGAGAAATGCAATGCAGGCTCAGGCGCGCAAAGATGCTCTTGAGCCTGCGCCATATAGAAAGTGTGAACGCGATGGGAAGATCGATCAAGATAACTGATGTTCATGCCTATCCTTTACGATTTTCCGGCGACGCGACCAACGAATATCCGGTTGCCTGCCCGATGTCGGTTTATCCCGAATATCGAGCCAGCCGAATGCTGTGGCGCGATGATTTCGGTCCGCTGATCGTCAAAATCGAAACTGACGAAGGCATCGAGGGCATCGGCTACACCTCAATGGGCAGTGCGATGTGCGCGCTAAGTATCGAGCTGCACCTGAAGCGGCTGCTGGTTGGTCAAGACCCGAGACGCGTTGAGCGCTTGAACGATATGCTGGTGCGCTCCACCTATCACCAGGGACGTGATGGTTATCTCATGCATGCCATAAGCGCGTTGGATCTCGCGCTGTGGGATATCCGCGGCAAACTCGCCGATATGAGTGTTTGCGCGTTGCTTGGTGGTCCGGTGCAGGAAAGTATCCCCTGTTATATGACCGGATATAATGATGAACGTGTTAAGCGAGAACCGTTTATCGGCATCAAGTGGCCGCTGAAATTTGGACCAGCCAGCGGCAAATGGGGCCTGCAGGAAAACGTCAAAGACGTTGCTCAACTGCGGGAACGGCTAGGACCTGAACCCGACATTATGCTGGACTGCTGGATGGGGCTGAATGTACGTTATACGCTGGAACTTGAGCGTGCTTTACGAGACTACAACATCAAATGGATTGAAGAGCCGCTAATCGCCGGGGATATTGAGGGCTACCGCCAGTTGCGGCGTGAATTCAAAAGCAGCACATTGATCGCTTGCGGCGAGCATGAGACGCTGGTTCGCGGCTTCGCGCCATTTGCCAGGGAACGCCTGGTGGATGTCTGGCAGGCGGATGTCACCTGGGCAGGCGGCATCACGGAAATGCAGAAGATTGCGGCGCTTGCCCTCGATGCGGAAATTGCGATTATCCCACATTATGGTTATATCCCTTGGGCGGCACACTTTATCCTGGCCTGTAAGGCGAGTCCGGCGATCGAATGGTATGACCTGGGAATTGAGTTTCCGGGTGACCAGCCGCTGTTTGAAAGTGATATGGCGCTGCGCGAGGGTCGGCTATATCCCGGCAGCGCGCCCGGATTCGGGATCACGATGAACTGGGAGGTTGTTGAGCAGAATCTCGATCAGCGCGTTCAATACAACCTTTAGAATGAGGCGCGATCATGTATGCCGATGTGACCTTTAACTTTGCCGGGCGGGTGGTGATGGTAACCGGCGTTGCCAGCCCAAGCGGCATCGGGCGCGCCATATTGCGCGGATTCGCGGAATCCGGGGCAAGAGTAGCCGGCTGCGACATTGATGAAGAGCAACTTGCCGAAGTCGGGCGAGAGCTGCCGAATGCTTTTGTCAAGAACGTGGATGTTCGCGATAAGCAACAGGTCGCCAAATTTGTAGAGCAGGTAGCGGCGCATTTTGGCCGTATTGATGTTCTGGTGAACAATGCCGGCATCGCTCCGTTTTGCCCTATCGTTGATTTGGAAGAAGCCGCGTGGGACAAGACCTTTGATACCAATGTCAAAGGCTATTTTCTGTTCGCTCAGGCGGTTGGACGCCAGATGATCGACCAGGGACAGGGTGGCAAGATCGTCAATATTACCTCAGTGAGTGTGCACGAATCAGGCGAGCACAAAGCGCATTACTGTGCCAGTAAGGCCGCGGTTGGCAGTCTCACCAAGGGGCTGGCGCTGGAATTTGCGCGCTTTGGTATCCGCGTCAATGCCGTTGAACCGGGAAGTGTTGCTACGCTGATCGTCAAAGACGCTTATCTGGCGGGAACACTTGCGACTATGCAAACAGATCCAGGCTTGCCGATAAACCGAATTGCGAAGGGCAGCGATATGGTGGGCACTGTTTTGTTTCTGTGTAGCGAGGCAGCCGCCTATATGACAGGCGCGTCGATCCTGGTTGATGGCGGTGGCAATGCAGGCAGCCAGTTGTCGGATGATGTGCTGCGCGCGTACGAGAGCGCCAAGCGGTAATTGAGGCTCGGCCAGTTTTTTTCACCACAGAGGCACAGAGGGTACAGAGAAATACTATTGCGAGCCAGCCCGCCCCAGATTCAAAGCCAGCAGGCGGCGCAGGATTTCTTCTTCGTCTTCGAGAATCGCGTGTTCCCAGCCGTAGGCGTCGCAGACGGCATGATCTAGCGCTTGATGCAACTCGTCGAGGCGGGGCGCGAAATCGTTGGCGGCGGGTTTTGTTTTCATCGAGTCCAATCCGCGCCAAACCTGCAAGGCGTTGTAGAGGTTGGTGAGGGTGCGGTCTTTGAGGGATTTATCACCCCCACCCCAAACCCCTCTCCCATCAAGAGGGAGAGGCTTTTTGTCGCTCTTGGCGGGCTCACGAGTACCAAAGGCTCGGCGAATTTTTTTGAGTGAAGACTCCAAACGATATTCGACTTCATCATTACTCAGCCGCACAAAGCGGATGCCAAGCGATTCAATCAGTTCTTGCCGGATGCGGTCGGCTTCTTGCTGCTCGTCGTGAATGCTTCCGTCAACTTCAATTGCCAGACGCTCGGAAGAGCAGTAGAAATCAACCACAAACGCGCCGATAGCGACCTGGCGGCGGAATTCGCGGCCATCAAGCTGCTTTTTCTGGATTGCCTGCCAGAGCTTGCCTTCTGTGAATGTTGAATTTTTGCGAAATTCACGTGCTACCGCTTGCATTCGGCGCTCCAATTCCGGCGATGTATCCCATTTCTCGCGGGATTCCTCCCCTTCCTTCTTTATGGGGGTCGGGGGATGGGGGTTCTGCCAGGCGTGGCGTTCTTGGTGCAATTGTTTGGCGGCGCGGCTGATGGCGGCGTGGGCGGGGTGGGATGTGTCTTCGCTGCCGGGCGGCCAGGGGAAGGGGAAGGTCTCGAATGTGGTGGTCGGCGTGTAACGACGACGGCTGCCTTGTTTCCCGTCTCCGTGCCAAGTAGGTAACCGCAGCGACCAGACTTGATGCAGTTTGGAATGCAGGACGCCGAAGAAGTAGTCGTCGTCGCGGGGAAATACAATCAATTGATGGTCAGGATGCACTGACTTATCAAACCTGACAAAGATACGGTGCTTCGCAACTGTAGGTGTTGCGATATACCTGTCAACTTCACTTAGTGCTTCGCGCATCGCCGGACGACTGTTCCAATGTAACCACCAGAATTCACGCGAAGTAGGCTGTCTAGTTTTCTGCCGCATTGGCCTGACGAATGTCTCAACATACTCAAATGGACGCCGATATTCCATTGCTTCTACTTTTGGTGTATTGACACCAAAGTCGATAATCCATTTCTCTCTTGATCGTCTTGTAATATCGAGTCCATTTGCGATCGGTTTCAGGACGTTCTTGTTTTTGGGGTCAGCCTTTATCATTGATAGAGCTGTAGATGCATCCATGTCAAAGGGTCCACGCTTAATGATTCCTTGAAATGACAGCAGCTTGTTTTCATCTAGAATCTTTGCGCTAGTAACGTCTACATCGGCCGTCAAATCTGAAAAAATGTCTCTCACAGGAATCCCGTCAAGTCGGATGGAAGATTCCTCACCATTGTCAAAGCAGATCATCGAAACACGCACTGCGGCACCGTCAAGAATCCATTCACGATCTGACCACGCGTTGAACATATTCGCGCTGGTTACGATGTTCTGTAGCACGTGTCTATTAGTTCCACCGCGAATCGAGTTTGTCGCTAACAATCCGACTCTCTTGACCTTTCTGTTTTCCAGGTGAGTCAGTGCCTTTTGATGCCAGTAGCAAACCAAGTCCGGCGTTAAGTCACCAAAATGAGAGTTGAACTGGTTTACGAGTCTATCAACATACTCATCACCCAACTCCGGGCGCATTTTGCGGTTTCCCAAAAACGGCGGATTGCCGACGATGACATCGACGGCGGGCCAGTCGGCCCCCACCCCAAACCCCTCCCCCATAAAGAGGGAAGAGGAGTCATCGGCGGAGTCGTAGCTTTGGATTGAGCTTAGCTCTGTTCTCGCGCTCAGGCTTCGTTCCTCGTCCCTCTTTATGGGACTCGGGGGGTGTAATGGCGGCAGAATCGCGTCCTTGCAGACGATATTGTCCTGCAGCTCTTCCAGAATCGGCTCTTTGAAAGATTGCCCGTAGCCATTGTTTTGCCGCCACTGAATATAGCCGATCCAGACGACGATGCTGGCCAGCGCATGGGCGATCGGGTCGATTTCGATGCCGTACATTTGGCGCGGGTGCACTTCCGGCGTAGGCATTTGCAAGCCCGCCCAAAGCGAATGCTGGATGACCTCTTTTTCCAAATCCATCAATAGTTGCAGTGACACATACAAGAAGTTGCCGCTGCCGCAGGCGGGGTCGAGAACGGTGGTAGCCCGTATGCGATTGAGCATGCGCTCGCGCGATTCCAGCAGTTGGTTTCGGGCATTGGATTTGGCGCGTCCCGTACCCGCTTTCTCGTATCGCTCGCGGACGGGTTCGGCTTGCAGCTGAATGGTATCCCATTCATAGCGCAGTGGCTGCATCAGCACGGGATCGACGATGAGCAGGATGTCCTCGCGCGAGGTATAGTGGGCGCCTAATTGTGAGCGCTTGTTTGGGTCCAGGCTGCGTTCGAAAAGGGTGCCGAAGATGGAAGGCTCAATCGCTTCCCAATTCAGTTTCGCGGCTTTTTCCAGAGCGGCCAATGCCTCAACGGAAAGTTCCTCCACGGTAACGACATTGAAGAGTGTGCCGTTGAAGTAAGGGATATCCTGCATGAGTATATTGCCGCCTTCGTTCATGGCGACAAAGATATTCCGCACATATTGTTTGAAGACGCCGGGTTTGGCGCGCGACTGCTCGATGATATGAGTGAAGATGCCTTGCGGGCTGTTGACGGCGGTGGGCAGCAGGCCGACATCTTCGGCGAAGAGACAGAAGACCAGCTTGGTGAGAAAGTAGGCGATGCGCTTGGGCTCGGCATCCCAGTCGCGCATATTATCGGCAATCAGCTGAAAGGCGTCGGCGGCTTCCTTGGTCACTTGCTCGGTATTGCGGCCGGGGTGCAGGCGTTCCGGCGCGTGAAACAGTGCGCGCAGCCAGCCCAAGACTTTGGGATCGCTGGCGATTTGGCTGTGGCTGAAGGCATAGACTTGCTTCGCCGTGTTGGGGAAGTTGGTGTGGATTTCCCAGTGGTTGATGTCGGTCACGACCAGAAGCGGCGGATTGTTCAAGTTTTCGCGGTAGCGCTGCAGTTGCTGGTAGGCAGCCTTCAAGTCTTTGTATTTGTCCGGCGCTTTGTATTCGACGGCAAAATGACCTTGGTAATAGACATCGGCAAAACCGTGTCCAGTTATCTGTTTGAGCGATTGCTCGAAGACAAAGGAGTCTCCAGTATCCGTTTTGCCGTCAGCGCCCGGCATCTCCACCCCGACCAGGCGGCAGACATCAAGAAAATGCGCTTGAGCGATCTGCTTCTCGCCCAGCAAGGAGTTTGCCCATTTGTTGACGAATTCTTGCGGATGCATCGAGTCTCCCTAGCTCAGCGCACATTCTACCACGTCGCGCCGCTATGCGAATTTGGTATCATGAGGCTATATGATTGCAGCGCGCGGAAAATCCAGTGAACATTCGACACATCCAGTCCAAGAGCATCCTCACGCCACAGAAGCGCGGGTTCCTCACGGCGGGCGAGCATCCCTACACGCACAGCTTGTCCTGGGCGATCGGCTGCGGATTCGGGTCAATCTACTGTGGCAAATATTGTTACGCGCAGCACTTGCCCAATTGGCATTATGGACGCCAAGCGGGCGAGGATTGGGGCGGGGCACTGGTCATCAAGGAGAACGCGCCAGAGCTGCTGGAAGCGCAGCTCTCTCGTACGCGCAGCCGCCGCAGCATGCGCATCTTCATGAGCCCGGTGACCGACCCCTATCAACCCATCGAGCGCAAACTACGTCTGACGCGCCGCTGCCTGCAGGTCTTTGCGCGCTACGATGATCTGGATCTGCTGCTGATTCAGACGCGTGGTCCCGCAGTTGTCGATGACCTTGAGCTCATCGCGGCGATTCCGTATGCCTGGCTGAGTGTGACTCTGGAGACCGACCGTCATGACCTGGCTTATGGACCGTCCAAGTCGCATATTGAGCGACGCTTACGGGCGCTGCAACTGGCGGCGGAACGCGGTGTGAGAACGCAAATTGCGGTGTCGCCATGTTTGCCGTATTCTGCGGATTTTTGCGATCGCTTGTTGCAGACGGGCGCCGAGCGCATCGTCATCGATACCTTTGCGCTGGGCGATGGCAGTCGCGGAAGACGCACAGCCAACAGCCCTTTCGCCGCTCTTGCCGATTATGAGTGGCGCGACGATAGTCTTGCCGAAAGCCTCTACCATCAGTTGAATGCGCAGCATGACCAGGTCAGCTGGAGCGCAAATGGATTTGCCGGCATTCCGCCGCGTCGAGCGGGTTGATTGAACCTTTCACGTCTTAAAGCGGCTCTCTTATTTAACAAACCGCTATGCTCGCACGCGTAGAACGCTGGTTATCTTGTGTGAGCGCGGCGCGCCTTTTCGCTGCCGCCGAGCGGCTCTTATTTAGCAAGCCGCTATGCTCGCACGCGCAGAACGCTGGTTATCTTGTGTGAGCGCGGCGCGCCTTTTCGCTGCCGCCGAGCGGCTCTGGTGATGGTTAATGTGTTGGGGTTGCCATGCAAGATTTGACAGAATTAGTCCTTCGCGCCCGTCAGGGAGATAGCCAAGCCTACGAGGAGGTGGTGCGACGTTTTCAAGATATGGCAGTCGGTTATGCTTATGCCTTGCTGGGCAATTGGCAAGAGGCGGAAGAAGCCGCGCAGGACGCCTTCGTCAGCGCCTATTATGGTTTAATCAAATTACGCAATGCCGCTGCCTTTCCCGGTTGGTTCCGGCGCATCGTGTATACGCAGGCGAATCGCCGTCTGCGGGTGAAAGAGCCGGTGTTGGTGCCATTGGATCAGCTGGGCGAAATCTCGGTTGCCGATAGAGCGCAGCAGCTGGAAGAAGATCCGCTGCATGATCAGTTCGCGGCCATCATCAACACCTTGCCCGCGCCACAGCGGACTGTCTTGCTACTGTATTATATGAACGATCACTCGCAGAAAGAGATCGCCACTTTTCTGGAGATTCCGCTGGGCACGGTCACGACAAGGCTGTATCACGCACGTAAGCAATTAAAAAAGGGGATAACTGCTTTGAACGATTTACCTGCAAAGCGTCCTTCACGGGACAAAGGTTTTAGGCGCAAGGTCATGCGTCTGTTTGACGCCACGAAACAAGGCGATATCGAGCATGTCAAGAGCTTGCTGGCCGGAGACGACAGCTTGGCAAATGCCAGCGGCTTCGTGCGCACGTCACTATGGGGATCGGATGCCAATGCGCTGCATGTGGCGGTGATGCATGGGCGCAAGGACATTGTTGATCTCTTGTTGGCTCATGGCGCCGATATCAACGCTCGCGATGACAAATACCGCTTCAATGCCTTGATTCACGCCATTGACCTGGCGGAATTCATGCCGGAATACGCGGCGCTGGGCATGGTCGAGTTCTTGCTGGAGCGCGGCGCCGAGTTGGATGTTTGGGCTTGTGCCTGGCTGGGTGACCGGGCGGGTGTGGAAGCGTGGCTTGAGCAGAATCCGGCGCTGGTGAATGAGATAGGACCGGGACCGAGCACCTTGCTTTCGTTCTGCCGCGATGTGAAATCGATTCAGTTCTACCTGGATTATGGCGCTGATCCGCTGGTCCGCTATCAACGAAGCGGCAAGTTTGGCGAGACGACACCCCTGCGCGATATCGCCTACCGCCGCAACTATGAGTGCGCGCGGCATCTGCTGGCTCATCTGGGCTGGGACGTCGACATATACTGGGCGAGCATCATGGGCGATGTGGAGCAGGTGACGGGGTTGTTGGCGGCGGAGGCTACTCGCGCAAACGAAACGACGGCGGCGGATCATGCCTTGGGCGCGGGTTTGAGTCCGCTGCATTTGGCGGCGCAGGGCGGTCATTTGGAAGTGATGCGATTGCTGCTGGACATCGGCGCTGATGTCAACGCTCGCGATGGGCGCGGTTATACGGCGCTGCACTTTGCCATCTGCTTCGGACCAAAGAAACTCTTTGATCCACTGCCGGATCTCAGCGCGGCGGCGCAAGATGTTGGTGTTTATCATCTGCTGACGGAGGCGCCGCGTTTCCTGCTTGATCATGGCGCGGATTTGCGGGCGCGGGAGAGCGAGCAAAATCGCACACCGCTGGAGTTGGCGATGTCGGCTTTCGAGGACGAGACGGACCGCAGTGAGGTGATCAGTTTGTTGGAGGCTGCGCCCGTAAGGCACTAAACGTCATCGGCATATTCGTGGGCGACCTAGCTTCGGGTTCACATTCATTTGGCTTAGACACGAATATTAGATGGGTGCCAGTTTGCGCTTGGGTTTGGCCCCACGAATATGCCACCAGAAGAGTACGGTGCCGATAAACGAAAACGCCGCGCCCAGCATGAAGAGATCACGAAAGGCAAAGAGCGACAGGATGATACCACCGCCCAACGCCATGACCGCGAAGCTTAAGCCGGCCGCCATCTCGCCGGTGCCGGCCATGATGGATTGCTGTACTTTTGGCGTCAGATCGAGGACGTAAACGACGAAAGTAAGTCAGTTTTCCATCCCGGCACCCAGATTCTTCCCTCAGCAGGCAGGGAGCTCTATCACGAGCTGGCGACGTCTGCTTCGCACACATCAGCCCAATCGCCAGAACCCCCTTGGTCGCAGCGAGTACTCGCCGGATCTTTAGCCTTAACGATCAACCCGGTCAAAGTTCGACCGTTTGCTCTTCTCGCCGTTGCGGATTGCCTTGACGCGGTAGTTATAGCGCGTGGATTCGGTGGCAGTGGTGTCGGTGTACCTGGTGACGCTGCTGCCGGTGTCCGCCACGAGGATCAGCAATGTATCCTCCCCTAGCCATGGCCGGCGGCGCAAGATTTCGTAGCCATCCACTTGACCGGCCGGCGCGTCCCAATTTAGCGTCACACCGTTTGCAACCATGCTGGCTGTCAAATTTTGCGGCCTTCCCAGCGGCGGTACGGGTGTGTTAGTCGGTATGGGTGTATCCGTCGGCGGTACAGGTGTGTTGCTCGGAATCGGCGTATTGGTCGGTGGTACAGGGGTATTGCTTGGCACCGGTGTGCTCGTCGGCGGTATCGGCGTGGCAGTGGGTATGGGCGTGTTAGTCGGTGGAACTGGCGTGTTGGTGGGTACAGGCGTGTTGGTCGGCGGTACAGGCGTGTCAGTTGGCACGGGCGTGCTCGTCGGCGGCAATGGAGTACTGGTTGGTGGCACTGGCGTGCTCGTCGGCGGCAATGGAGTACTGGTTGGTACCGGCGTGTTAGTCGGCGGTACTGGAGTATGGGTTGGTGGCAACGGCGTTGCGGTGGGCTCTTGCTGCTGTTGTTGCTGCACTATGAGGAAGTCGCCGGGGCTTACGTTAACAGAGACAAAACTCGATCTATTGCTCAGCATGCCCGCGCGAATCGCCTTGACTCGATAGGCGTACCTCTCGTCGTCTCCACTCACGTCGGTGTCAAGGTACGACGTGTTGCTACTGCCGGTATTTTCCACATGAATGAGCAGCTGGTCTTCGCCCTTCCGCGGACGCCGCCGCAAGATCTGGTAGCCAGCGATGTCATCGCTGGGCGCCGTCCAGGACAGCAGGATTCCGTTGGCGGCGACGAGAGCGGACAAATTCGTCGGCATTCCTGGCGCCGGCGCGTTGGTCGGCGGCACGGGCGTGTTGGTTGGTACCGGCGTGTTAGTCGGCGGTACTGGAGTATGGGTTGGTGGCAACGGCGTTGCGGTGGGCTCTTGCTGCTGTTGTTGCTGCACTATGAGGAAGTCGCCGGGGCTTACGTTAACAGTGACAAAACTCGATCTATTGCTCAGCATGCCCGCGCGAATCGCCTTGACTCGATAGGCGTACCTCTCGTCGTCTCCACTCACGTCGGTGTCAAGGTACGACGTGTTGCTACTGCCGGTTTTTTCCACATGAATGAGCAGCTGGTCTTCGCCCTTCCGCGGACGCCGGCGCAAGATCTGGTAGCCAGCGATGTCATCGCTGGGCGCCGTCCAGGACAGCAGGATTCCGTTGGCGGCGACGAGAGCGGACAAATTGGTCGGCTTTCCTGGCGCCGTTGCGATGGTTGCCGTCGGTACGGGTGTGTCAGTCGCTGGTATGGGTGTGCTGGTCGCCGTCGACATAGGTGAGTTGGTTGCTGATGGCACGGGCATGTCAGTTGGCACGGGTATGTCAGTTGGCACGGGCGTGTTGGTCGCTGGCGGCGTACACTGCCAGACATCTGTATTGGCAGGCACTGGAACAACGCCAAATGTCGAGCCATCATTATGGCCTGCCGCGCACAGGTTCTCGGCTGTCGTTTGACCGCTCGAAGTATAAACGTATCCGTCCTCGCCGATTGAGGTCAGCGAGATATCGGAGTTTTCGCAGGTATCTCCAGGATAGGTGGAGATCTGACCGCTGAGGAAACGAGTGGCAGGGAAGAGCCAAAAAGTGCCCGGGCCGACACCGACACAGAACTCGCTTGGAGGTGGCACAGAGGTATTGGTAAGGGTGGCGGTCGCAATCGGTGTATTGGTGGCAGTTGTCGTTGGCGTCAATGTGGCTGTTGCAGTTGCTGTTGGCGTTTCTGATGGCGGCGCAGCGGGTGAATCAACCCTGACCCAGTCGGAATAATTCCCAATCAGAGGATCACAATTCGCATCCAGGCTGACAGCGGCCACACGATAACGATAGTACGCTACATTCTCGTAATAAACTGAGTATCGGTTATGACCAAGTGTTGTCACGGCCGGATTTACGTAGGTCACTTCCGACATATGACCGGGTTCCACCACGTCAGAATCCAAGAACGTCGTTTCTGTGTGCGCATTAGGACCATAGCCTATGGTTGCGATACCGCCGACTTCAAAGACTTGCGAGCCGGGCAAATAGTGCGCATGTCGGGATACTTCATAGCCATGAGCGCCGCCGGCGGGGGCAGTCCAGGAAATTGTAATCCCTTCGGTAGCAAAACTGCCGAGTAGATTCGTCGGTATTCCGGGCGCCTCGGTCGCAGTCCCGGCACATTCGGGGGACGGAGTTGCAGTAGAGGTGGGCGTTTGTGTAGCGGTTGCTGTTGGAGTCGCGGTGTGTGTTTGAGTAGCGGTAGCCGTTGGAGTCGCGGTAGGTGTATCGGTTGCAGCAGCTGCTTCCTGCAACTCAAAGGCACCTATATCACAAGCCCCACCAACCGGATAAGGTCGTGAATTGCCCGCCTGATCAGTGTCCAAGCAATAGGTATCGTCAGCTGCATTAAGCGCCGGGCTGTCATGCAACAGTGGGAAGTAAGCGGGCGAACCGGCGAGCGTTCCCAGTCTGGGATCGCCGCTCAGTGCAGGTGAACAGGAATTATCTTGTATCAAATTGCTGATATTTTGATCCAGGACACCGACACAGTCGCCGCCACTGGTACTGCCGGCGATGATGCTATTAATGATGTTAAGAGCGCCGTCATTGTTACGCCTGTAGATTCCGCCGCCGCTAGGGGCTGTGTTTTTCGCTATGGTGACATGCTTGAGAGAAACTACACCGTCCTGCTTTTTGTAAATTCCTCCACCCTGCGTAGCAGAGGAATTCCACACTATAGTGCTGTTGCTGATAGATACGGTTCCATATGCATAGATTGCGCCGCCCTCGTCGAGGCTCGCATTACCGCTAAAAGTACTGTTGGTTATGGTTAGCGTGTCTGGTCCGCTGCTAATCGCTCCACCTGAATTGACGGCTGAATTTAGAGTGAAGTTACTGTTGGTGATTGTAAGCGTGCTGAAAACGTTATAGATTGCCCCGCCATTACCTGAAGTCTCCGTCAAATTATTGATGAAAGTACTGTTATTGATGGTAAGAGTGCTGCCCCGATTCTCGATCGCTCCACCTTCATAGGTGCTTGTATTGTGGCTAAAGGTACTGTTGGTAATGGTAGCTGTAGCGCCGCCATTATTGTCGATCGCCCCGCCAGAACCTTCGCTTGTATTGTTGGTTAAGGTACTGCTGCTGATGGCGAGTGTTCCGTCATTATTATTGATCGCCCCACCGTCGCTCGTGCTTGAATTATTGCTTAAGGTACTGTTGGTAATGGTGAGCGTGCCGTCACGGATCTCGATCGCACCACCGTCCCACGCGCTCCCGTCACTCAGAGTTATATTGTTTATCGTGAGATACCCAGTGCTTTGCACCTTTAAGATTCGATAACTGTCATTACCGCTGATAGTATGACTGCTACCTTCGATCGTTATCTCGGAGGTGACATCGGGTAGTTCCGCAGCTAAGGTCACGTTAGAGATGAGGTTTATGGTATCGGCGCCACTGCCCGCTGGACAACTGCCGGTTGCGGTATCGTCATTGGCGGCGGTGATGGCATCAAGGAGGTGACAAGCAGTGCCATTGAGAGTTACGTTGAAGGGTAATGTCCTCGGCGTAGCTGTGGGCGTGTTCGTCGCGGTAGGTGTAGGTGTTTCAGTAGGTATATCGGTTGCTGTTGGGGTCGCGGTCACTGGAAGCGCTGTAGATTCATGGGCGCCGATATCACAGCCAGCGCCTATCGGTCGTGCAGTACCGGCTTGATCGGTCTCTGGGCAATAGTCGGCATGTGCGGCATTGATTGCGGGGCTGCCCGAAAGCAGCGGATAATAGGCGGGTGATCCAGTCGCAGTACCTAGCAAGGGATCGCCACTGACAGACGGTGAGCAGGTATTGTCCTGAATCAAGTTGTTGATATTCTGATCCAGTCCGCCGACACAATCGCCGCCGTTGGTACTACCGGCAACAATGCTATTGAGTAGATTGAGCGTCCCGGCCTCCTTATAAATCCCGCCCCCGCTGAGTGCGGCGTTTCCCGCCAAGGTGACATGCTTGAGCGTGGCCGTGCCGTTGCTAACATACAATCCACCACCCTTGTTAGTAGCCGAATTGCTACTAATTGTGCTGTTGCTGACGGTTACTGATGGACTCCCGTCCCTTTCGCCGTTGTAGATCGCGCCACCCCCTTGCGCCGAATTACCACTGAGGCTGCTGCCGCTGATGCTAAACGTTCCCATCCCAAAATATATCGCGCCGCCATAGTAACTTGCCGAATTATTAGTGAAGGTGCTGTCGCTGAGGCCCAGGTTTCTAGCTTTGCCGTAGATCGCGCCGCCGTAATCTGCCGAATTGTTACTGAACGTGCTGCCGCTGACGGTGCTGCTGCTGAAGGGGGGACCGATATTTTGTCGGTCCAGGATGTTAGCGTCAGCGATCGCACCGCCAGTCGTTGCAGAATTATCGCTGAAAGCGCTGTTGCTGACAGTTAGCGTACCAGTCCAGTCGTTGTGGATCGCACCGCCAATCGTTGCGGAATTATTGCTGAAAGCGCTGTTTCTAACAGTTAGTGCGCCAAGGCTGTAGATCGCACCACCATCAATCGTTGACGAATTATTGCTAAAAGTGCTGTTGCTGACGCTTACCGAGACACCAACGTTGAAGATCGCGCCACCTTCAAAAGCACTATAGCCCGCGGTCATGGTCAATTCATTGATGCTTAGCTTGCCAGGCCAACCCACCCAAAAAATTCGGTAGCTGTTATTACCACTGATCGTATGCCCTCCGCCCTCAATGACAATCTCCGAGGTGATGTGAGGAAGCGCGGCGCTCAGGGTGATATCGGCTGTCAGGGTGATCGTATCGGCGCCACTGCCCGCTGGACAACTGCCGGTTGCGGTATCGTCATTGGCGGCGGTGATGGCATCAAGGAGGTGACAAGCAGTGCCATTGAGAGTTACGTTGAAGGGTAATGTCCTCGGCGTAGCTGTGGGCGTGTACGTCGCGGTAGGTGTAGGTGTTTCAGTAGGTGTAGGTGTTTCAGTAGGTATATCGGTTGCTGTTGGGGTCGCGGTCACTGGAAGCGCTGTAGATTCATGGGCGCCGATATCACAGCCAGCGCCTATCGGGCGTGCAGTACCGGCTTGATCAGTGGCTGGGCAGTAATCCGGGTGAGCGGCGTCGATTGCGGGGCTGCCCGATAGCAGCGGAAGATGGGGGGGTGAACCTGTAAGCGCGCCAAGCATGGGATCGCCTGTGAGTGCTGGGTCGCATGTGCCGTCCTTGATGAGGTTGTTGACCCCCTCGAATTCTCCATAACCGGGACCACCCGCTATGGCTAACCCCCAGACGCAATCGCCCCCGATATTGTCAGCTATGATGTTACTTCGCAGCGCAACTCTTCCCAATGCGTGAACACCGCCGCTGACACCGCCGGAATTGTTGTAAATCGTGTTGTGGGTGAATACTGATCTTTGAAAGCCAACGTCAAAGATCGCGCCGCCTCTCTCTTGCGCCTCATTGTTGCTGAAAATGTTATTGACGAGTGTTAAGAACTCGTTCGCATTTCGAATCGCCCCACCGTCGTTACCAGCAGAATTGCTGTGAAAAAAGCTGTTGCTGATTGTCATTGAGTCTTTGCTATAGATGGCGCCGCCGTCTTCCTTAGACACGTTGACAGCAAAGAAGCTGTTACTGATGTCAAGATTATGAGGATCGTTTACATTGGGGTCGGAGTGGTTATAAATCGCGCCTCCCCACACGGCTCGATTATATCGAAAGGTGCTGCCGGTAATTGTAAGAGGCCCGCGGGAGAGATTGTGTATTGCGCCGCCCCTGTTTGGAACCGTGGCATGTGACAAATTGTTCATCTCACTGGAGTGATTGTGCTCAAACAAACTATTGGAAACCGTAAGGCTCCCGCTATTGTTTACAATGGCACTGGCAGTGTTACGTGTGAAAGTGCTACCCGTGACCGTGACTGACGAACCATACATATTGAGAGCCGGGGTAAGACTGTTCCCGGAAAAGGTGCTGTTATTAATTGTCGCTCTGCCTTGCAAGTTGGCATTGATATAGCTGCCAGTGAAGGTACTGCTATTAACGGTCAAACTACTGTCACGGGAGACATGAAGGTTCGCTTGATTGACCATGGTCAAATTGTTGACAGTGAGGGATCGATTGCCGTGGTACCCATCTACCCCTAACCAGAGATAGCTATTTTGCGCGTCAAGTGTGTAGCCCCCACCTTCTATTGTCAGAGTGGAATTGCCTGGTGCAAGGCTTCTTTCCGGGTCAAATAGTGCAATTCTAAAATCTGCCGGTAAGTCGCTACGATTGATATTGCTCGTAAAGATGATAGTGTCGTGAAGACTGCCGGCTGGACAGCCGCCGGTTGCGGTGTCGCTATTGGCGGCGGTGATGGCGTCTGACAGGCTGCAAGTTGCGTCAACTGTAATACTAGCGGCATGGATTATATGCGTGGGTACAATCAGGAGGTATATTAGAACTATTAGTGCAAAGAACACAGATTTATTATAATAGTTCCATAAAGTTTTTTGTAAGTACCTCGTACAATGCTATTAACGTACGTGGCAGTCTATACTATCTGTAGTTAGATTGCAAGCATTTCGCCCAATCTAATCGAGTGGCAGGCTTTGGTTTTCCGGCTGGGCAAGCGGCGGGGGGATGACAGTCTTCCGTTGTGCTTAGATGGCGGGTTTTAGTTTGCGCCTGGGTTTGGCCCCGCGAATATGCCACCAGAAGAGTACGGTGCCGATAAACGAAAACGCCGCGCCAAGCATGAAGAGATCGCGAAAGGCAAAGAGCGACAAGATGATACCACCGCCCAAAGCCATGACCGCGAAGCTAAAGCCGGCCGCCATCTCGCCGGTGCCGGCCATGATGGATTGCTGTACTTTTGGCGTCAGATCGAGGACGTAAACGACGAAAGTAAGTCAGTTTTCCATCCCGGCGCCCAGATTCTTCCCTCAGCAGGCAGGGAGCTCTATCACGAGCTGGCGACGTCTGCTTCGTACACATCAGCCCAATCGCCAGAACCCCCTTGGTCGCAGCGAGTACTCGCCGGATCTTTAGCCTTAACGATCAACCCGGTCAAAGTTCGACCGTTTGCTCTTCTCGCCGTTGCGGATTGCCTTGACGCGGTAGTTATAGCGCGTGGATTCGGTGGCAGTGGTGTCGGTGTACCTGGTGACGCTGCTGCCGGTGTCCGCCACGAGGATCAGCAATGTATCCTCCCCTAGCCATGGCCGGCGGCGCAGGATTTCGTAGCCATCCACTTGACCGGCCGGCGCGTCCCAATTTAGCGTCACACCGTTTGCAACCATGCTGGCTGTCAAATTTTGCGGCCTTCCCAGCGGCGGTACGGGTGTGTTAGTCGGTATGGGTGTATCCGTCGGCGGTACTGGTGTGTTGCTCGGAATCGGCGTATTGGTCGGCGGTACTGGCGTGGCAGTCGGCACCGGTGTGCTCGTCGGCGGTATCGGCGTGGCAGTGGGTATGGGCGTGTTAGTCGGTGGAACTGGCGTGTTGGTGGGTACAGGCGTGTTGGTCGGCGGTACAGGTGTGTCAGTTGGTACGGGCGTGCTCGTCGGCGGCAATGGAGTACTGGTTGGTGGCACTGGCGTGTTGGTCGGCGGCACGGGCGTGTTGGTCGGCGGTACTGGCGTGTCAGTTGGAACCGGCGTGTTAGTCGGCGGTACTGGAGTATGGGTTGGTGGCAACGGCGTTGCCGTGGGCTCTAGCTGCTGTTGTTGCTGCACTATGAGGAAGTCGCCGGGGCTTACGTTAACAGAGACAAAATCCGATCTATTGCTCAGCATGCCCGCGCGAATCGCCTTGACTCGATAAGCGTACCTCTCGTCGTCTCCACTCACGTCGGTGTCAAGGTACGACGTGTCGTTATTGCCGGTATTTTCCACATGAATGAGCAGCTCGCCTTCGCCCTTCCGCGGACGCCGCCGCAAGATCAGGTAGCCGGCGACATCATCGCTGGGCGCCGTCCAGGACAGCAGGATTCCGTTGGCGGCGACGAGAGCGGACAAATTCGTCGGCATTCCTGGCGCCGTTGCGATGGTTGCCGTCGGTACGGGTGTGTCAGTCGGTGGTACTGGCGTGTTAGTCGGCGGTACTGGAGTATGGGTTGGTGGCAACGGCGTTGCGGTGGGCTCTTGCTGCTGTTGTTGCTGCACTATGAGGAAGTCGCCGGGGCTTACGTTAACAGAGACAAAACTCGATCTATTGCTCAGCATGCCCGCGCGAATCGCCTTGACTCGATAGGCGTACCTCTCGTCGTCTCCACTCACGTCGGTGTCAAGGTACGACGTGTTGCTACTGCCGGTATTTTCCACATGAATGAGCAGCTGGTCTTCGCCCTTCCGCGGACGCCGGCGCAAGATCTGGTAGCCAGCGATGTCATCGCTGGGCGCCGTCCAGGACAGCAGGATTCCGTTGGCGGCGACGAGAGCGGACAAATTGGTCGGCTTTCCTGGCGCCGTTGCGATGGTTGCCGTCGGTACGGGTGTGTCAGTCGCTGGTATGGGTGTGCTGGTCGCCGTCGACATAGGTGAGTTGGTTGCTGATGGCACGGGCATGTCAGTTGGCACGGGTATGTCAGTTGGCACGGGCGTGTTGGTCGCTGGCGGCGTACACTGCCAGACATCTGTATTGGCAGGCACTGGAACAACGCTAAATGTCGAGCCATCATTATGGACTGCCGCGCACAGGTTCTCGGCTGTCGTTTGGCCACTCGAAGTATAAACGTATCCGTCCTCGCCGATTGAGGTCAGCGAGATATCAGCGTTTTCACAGGTATCTCCAGGATAGGTGGAGATCTGACCGCTGAGGAAACGACTGGCAGGGAAGAGCCAGAAAGTGCCCGGTCCGACGAGTACGCAGAATTCGCTTGGAGGGGGAACAGGCGTATTGGTCGCTGTAACGGTTGGCGTGTCAGTCGGTGGTAGGGGTGTGCTGGTCGCCGTCGGTATTAGAGTGTTAGTTGCTGACGGAACCGGCGTATTCGTTGGCGGGACTGGCGTGTCGGTTGGAACCGGCGTGTCGCTTAGCGACAATACGATATCCTGCATTCTCTGCTGCCAATCAGAGATGGGTTCAAATGGAGTCGGATAGACATCGATCTGGCGTTCGTCGGACCATGGGCCTTTCAAGCCGGCTCTTATGGCTCTGACTCTGTAGACATAGGAATCGGATTCCCTGACAGTATCGAGGTAGAGGGCGTCGCTGCTGCCGGTATCCGCTACCAGAACCTGGAATTTCGTATTGTTGCGGCTTCGCATTTGGATTTCATAGCCGTCGATTCGACCGGGAGGCGCGCTCCATGCCAGCAGGATGCCTATGCCCTCGGTCCTTTGCCACGCGTACAGATCGCGCGGTTTTCCGGGCGGCGCCGGTATTTCCGTTGTTGGAACCGGCGTGTTCGTTGGCGGAACTATTGTGTTTGTCGCAGTAGGCGTTTCAGTGGCGGTTGCGGTCGAGGTTGCAGTCGCTGTCGCGGCCATCACCACGGCTTCCTTTTCGTCGCTCCAGCCGCCCGACACGCCTTGGTAGCGCGCGAGCACGCGGACTTTATAAGTTTCGCCGCCTTCCAAACCGCTGATGGTGTACTCGAGGCTGGTGGGGTAGGCATTGCCGTCGACCGCGTCCGGGTAATCTTCATCCGCTTTCGCCCAGGAGATGCGGTAATCGTCGGGCGTCTCCGCCGGCTCAGTCCAGGACGCGGTCAATTCCCCGGCGCTATTGCTGACAAGGGTCAAACCGTAGACGCCGCGGCTGCTGAGGACAAAAATTGTCGGCGTGGCGGATTCTTCACCGAGCTGAGGCAGGGCGATCAGCGTGCTTGTAGCTGTAGCGGTGGGAGTAGCCGTCGGGCCCATCACCAGGGCTTCCTGATCGCCGCTCCAGGGCCCCGATTCGCCGGAGTAGCGCGCGAGCACGCGGATCTTGTAGGTTTCGCCGTTTT
This sequence comes from Phototrophicaceae bacterium, assembly GCA_965262335.1. Taxonomy (GTDB): domain Bacteria; phylum Chloroflexota; class Anaerolineae; order Aggregatilineales; family Phototrophicaceae; genus UBA6055. The sequence continues at coordinate 437,767 of OZ253528.1, read as the reverse complement.
CCAAGCCGCTGATGGTGAACTCGGGGCTGGTGGGGTAGGCATTGCCGTCAAGATCAGTAGCGTCCGCGTAATCTTCATCCGCTTTCGCCCAGGAGATGCGGAAATCGTCGGGCGTCTCCGCCGGCTCAGTCCAGGACGCGGTCAATTCCCCGGCGCTATTGCTGACAAGGGTCAAACCGTAGACGCCGCGGCTGCTGAGGACGGCCACCGTCGGTGTAGCGGTTTCTTCAATTTGCTGGCCGGACATCTCCGGCGTGGCTGTAGCTGTTAGTGTTCCTGTAGGCGTTGGCGTACTGGTTTTAGTCGGGGTTGGGCTCGGCGCCAGCGAGGAAGATTCGTGAGCGCCGATATCGCAGCGATTGCCGATGGGCCGGGCAGTGCCCGCTTGATCGGTGGCCGGGCAGTATTCCCCGTTGGCGGCATCAATGGCGATACTGTTGTCCAGCAGGGGATAATACGCGGGGGAGCCCGTCAGCGCGCCGAGATTGATCGAGCCGTCACCGCTGCTGTAAATCGCATTGCAAGTGCCGTCATCAATGTAGTTATTGCTCTGCGACAGCTCCCGAACGTGGGTGTAGCAGGCATAGCTTCCGATGTTGTCGCTCAGGAGGCTATTGCGCAGGATCAGGTACCCGGTTATGTACGTACGTATTGCAGAACCAAAAAAATCGCCAGTGTTGGCGACAAAGGTGCTGTTGGTAACGGTAACGTTGCCATATACGTTGATTGCGCCGCCAAAATCCGCTCTATTCTGGTAAAACGTACTGTTATTGATAGTTGTGCGTGCGGTGTCCGTGTCGCTGATTGCGCCGCCAATACCGTATTGGCCGCCTGTTGCTCTATTCCCGTTGAATGTGCTTCTCGTGATTCTTAGCGTGCCCTTGTTGGAAATTGCGCCGCCCCGATTTGTCGCGCTGTTGTTGCTGAAAGTGCTTGAATTGACATGAAGCTTTCCATCGTTGTAGATGGCGCCGCCTTCGTCTTGGGACCGCCCGTTCTTCAAGGTCAGATTATTAAGGGTGAGATTGCCGGCTCCGCCCACCCTAAAGATGAGATAGCTGTCAGCGCCACTGATGAAATAATTGACGCCTGCAATGGTGATCTTGGAGGTGATATAGGGCAGCGCTGCGCCTAGGGTAATGTCTGCCGTCAGGGTGATTGTATCGGCGCCATTGCCAGCGCCGCATCCGCCGGTGGCGGTGTCGCTATTGGCGGCGGTAATCGCGTCCGCCAGGCTGCAACTTGCATCGACGGTGAGAGGCGCCAGCGGATCAACAGTAGGCCTGGTGGTAGGCGTTGGCGTCGCTGAAGGGATTTGCGTCTCTGTAGGTGTTGGCGGAATCGGCGTGCTGGTTGGAGTCTGGGTCGGGCTCGGCGCCAGCGCGGAAGATTCGTGAGCGCCGATATCACAGCCATTGCCGATGGGCCGGGCAGTGCCCGCTTGATCGATCGCCGGGCAGAAGTCGCTGCTGGCGGTATCAACGGCGATACTGCTGTCCAGCAGGGGATAATACGCAGGAGAGCCGGTCGGCGCGCCGAGATTGATCGGTCCGACATCGCTGCTGTAAGTCGCCTGGCAAGTGCCATCATCAATGTAGTTTGCGACGCTCTGCGTCACTTGCGAACTGTAGAAAGGCTCACAGGCATCTCCTCCGATGTTGTCGCTGAGAAGGCTATTGCGCAGGCGCAGGCTGCCGGAGGCAGTACGAATTGCTGAACCGATTCGATAGCTGGCAGTGTTGGCGACAAAGGTGCTGTTGGTGACGGTAAGGGTGCTATTGTGGTGGATTGCGCCGCCGACGCGAGCGCTGTTGCCGTAGAAGGTGCTGTTGGTGATAGATGCGCTTGCGTCAAACCAGAGTTTGATTGCGCCGCCCAAACCGTATTGGCCGCCTGTTGTTCTATTCCCGTTGAAAGCGCTTCTCTTGATTGTTAGCGCTCCCGTTCCCTTGTTGGAAATCGCGCCGCCACGATTTGTCGCGCTGTTGTTGCTGAATACGCTTGTATTGACATTCAGCGTCCCAACGTTGTAGATGGCGCCGCCTTCGTCTTGGGACTGCCCGTTCTTCAAGGTCACATTATTAAGGGTGAGATTGCCGTCGCTTGTGACATAGAAGATGCGATAAGTGTCAGCGCCGCTGATAGAATGGCCTGCGCCCTCGATGGTGATTTCGGAGGTGATCTTGGGCAGCGCGGCGATCAGGGTAATCGCCGCGCTCAGGGTGATCGTATCGGCGCCGACGCCGGCAGGGCAGCCGCCGGTGGCGGTGTCGCTATTGGCGGCGGTGATGGCGTCTGACTGGCTGCAAGTTGCGTTGACTGTAATACTTGCGGCGTGGATTTTATGTGTGGGTAAAATCAGGAGGTATATTAGAGCAATTAGTGAAAGAAACACAAGTTTATAATTATAGCTCCATAAAAGTGTCACTGATAGACCCAGTACAATTATATTAACGTTCGTAACAGTCTATACTATCTGCAGTTAGATTGCAAACATTTCGCCCAATCTAATCGAGTGGCAGGCTTTGGTTTTCCGGCTGGGCAAGCGGCGGGGGGATGACAGTCTTCCGTTGTGCTTAGATGGCGGGTTTTAGTTTGCGCCTGGGTTTGGCTTGGCGAACATGCAGCCAGAAGAGTACGGTGCCGACGAAGGAGAATAGCGCGCCCAGCAGGAAGAGATCGCGAAAGGCAAAGAGCGACAAGATGATACCACCGCCCAAAGCCATGACCGCGAAGCTTAAGCCGGCCGCCATCTCGCCGGTGCCGGCCATGATGGATTGCTGTACTTTTGGCGTCAGATCGAGGACGTAAACGACGAAAGTAAGTCAGATTACCATTTGCCTGAAATATGGAGGTCCCCGGTTAATGCTGAGCGCCGGAATCGGTTTTCCATCCCGGCGCCCGGATTCTTCCCACAGCAGGCAGGGAGCTCTATCACTAGCTGGCGACGTCTGCTTCGTACACATCAGCCCAATCGCCAGAACCCCCTTGGTCGCAGCGAGTACTCGCCGCATCTTTAGCCTTAACGATCAACCCGCCCAAGGTTCGACATTTTGCTCCGCTCACCGTTGCGGATTGCCTTGACGCGGTAGTTATAGCGCGTGGATTCGGTGGCAGTGGTGTCGGTGTACCTGGTGGCGCTGCTGCCGGTGTCCGCCACGAAGGTCCGCGGGGATCCATCCTCCCCTAGCCATGGCCGGCGGCGCAGGATTTCGTAGCCGTCCACTTGACCGGCCGGCGCGTCCCAATTCAGCGTCACGCCGTTTGCAACCACTCTGGCCGTCAAGTTTTCCGGTCTTGCGAGGGGCGGAACCTGAGTGTTGGTTGGAGGTACCGGTGTACTCGTTGGTGGCACGGGCGTATTGGTCGGTGGTACAGGGGTATTGGTTGGCACCGGTGTGCTCGTCGGCGGTATCGGCGTGGCAGTGGGTATGGGCGTGTTAGTCGGTGGAACTGGCGTGTTGGTGGGTACAGGCGTGTTAGTCGGCGGTACTGGCGTGTTGGTGGGTACCGGTGTGCTCGTCGGCGGTATCGGCGTGGCAGTTGGCACAGGCGTGTTGGTGGGCGGTACTGGAGTGGCAGTTGGCACAGGCGTGTTGGTGGGCGGTACTGGCGTGTCAGCTGGCACAGGCGTGTTCATCGGCGGCACTGGCGTGTTCGTCGGTGGCAAACGATCAACCTGGTCATAGTTCGACCGTTTGCTCTTCTCACCGTTGCGGATCGCCTTGACGCGGTAGTTATAGCGCGTGGATTCGATGGCAGTGGTGTCGGTGTAGGTGGTGGCGCTGCTGCCGGTGTGCGCCACGAGGATCTGCAATGAATCCTCTCCTAGCCATGGCCGGCGGCGCAGGATTTCATAGCCATCCACTTGACCGGCCGGCGCGTCCCAATTCAGCGTGACACCGTTTGCAACCTCGCTGGCTGTCAGATTCTGCGGAGGCTCCAGCGGCGAAACCTGTGAATTGGTTGGTGGAATCGGCGTGTTAGTCGGCGGAACCGGTGTGTCTGTTGCGGCGCCTTGCTGTTGTGAGTGAACCTGTGTTGCTGTAGGAATCGGCGTGTCAGTTGGCACGGGCGTGTCAGTTGGCGGTACTGGAGTATGGGTTGGTGGCAACGGCGTTGCGGTGGGCTCTTGCTGCTGTTGTTGCTGCACTACGAGGAAGTCGCCGGGGCTTACGTTAACAGTGACAAAACTCGATCTATTGCTCAGCATGCCCGCGCGAATCGCCTTGACTCGATAGGCGTACCTCTCGTCGTCTCCACTCACGTCGGTGTCAAGGTACGACGTGTCGTTATTGCCGGTATTTTCCACATGAATGAGCAGCTGGTTTTCGCCCTGTGTCGGACGCCGCCGCAAGATCAGGTAGCCGGCGACATCATCGCTGGGCGCCGTCCAGGACAGCAGGATTCCGTTGGCAGCGATGAGAGCTGACAAGTTCGTCGGCATTCCTGGCGCCGTTGCGATGGTTGCCGTCGGTACGGGTGTGTCAGTCGCTGGTATGGGTATGCTGGTCGCCGTCGGCATTGGTGTGTTGGTTGCTGAAGGCACGGGCGTGTCAGTTGGCACGGGCGTGTTGGTCGCTGGCGGCGTACACTGCCAGACATCAGTATTGGCAGGCACTGGAACTACGCTGAATGTCGAGCCATTATTATGGCCTGCCGCGCACAGGTTCTCGGCTGTCGCTTGGCCACTCGAAGTATAAACGTATCCGTCCTCGCCGATTGAGGTCAGCGAGATATCAGCGTTCTCACAGGTATCTCCAGGATAGGTGGAGATCTGACCGCTGAGGAAACGACTGGCAGGGAAGAGCCAAAAAGTGCCCGGGCCGACGAGTACGCAGAATTCGCTTGGAGGGGGCACAGTCGTATTGGTAGGGGTGGCTGTTGCAGTCGATGTATTGGTCGCTGTAGCGGTTGGCGTGTCAGTCGGTGGTAGGGGTGTGCTGGTCGCCGTCGGTATCAGAGTGTTAGTTGCTGACGGGACGGGCGTGTCGGTAGGTTCTGCAATGGTCTGCTGTTGGAACAAGTTAATTCCCGTTACCTCCAACTGTGCCCATACTGTTGCTGAAATTGGGCCGAGGAGAATCGTCTCCGGCAACTCTGTTGCCCCAAGTTGTTGTTGTGGCGAGTGATCCTGTGTTGCTGTCGGACTTGGCGTGTCGGTCGGTTCATCAACCGTCTGCGCCGTAAAGTGTACGGTCCAATTAGACCAGGCGGAGTACTCCTGGCCGCCCGCTTGGTCAGTGCGGTATGCTGCGACACTATAAGAAATTCTGTACGTCTGTCCAGCTTCAAACGCCTCAGCGTCAAGATATTCCGTTGTCCCTCCGCCGGCGACTGTCCACCCATCAACCTCTTCCGTCAGCCGCTTATGACGCACGATATAATATCCGTCCGCCCCCTCGGATTCGTCCCACGTCAACCGTATGCCATCTGCCTGCACATGCGGGCGCAGATTCTCCGGCGGTGATAGCTCTACCCCAGAAGACTCGGTTGCCGTCGGACTTGCCAGCGCTTCACTCGTCGCCGTCAGACTAAGTTCGGCTTCATGCGTTGCAAAGACTATCGTTTCGTCCCAATAGTCGTATGTCATATCACGCCGCCAGGGGCCGTAGGCATCAGCATACTGCGCCCGCACCCTAACCTTATACGTAACGCCAGATTCCAAACCGGTTATCGAATATCGCCTAGCAGTCGGATACCCGTGCCCGCTGGGACTTCCAATAATCTCGTAATGTTCGTCCGCCCTTGCCCACGCCACATGATAACCGAGCGGTCGTTCTTCCGGTTGCGACCAATCCGCCCTCAATTCCGTGCCAGTTACCGACAACCCAAAGTTGCGAATTTCGCGATTGGCGAGACCGGGCATTGTTGTTGGCCATGGTGTATTTGTTGGCGTTATTGGCGGTATACAAGTTGGCAAATTCAGGTAGTCAAAGTCGGTGTATGGGTAATGGGAATCATTCGGGCGCTCACTCCAAGTACGCCAATCGCCAGGTATACAGCCGGTGTACTGGTAGGCGTCGTCGTCCTGGGCCAAAAATATCCCCGCATTAATGTTTCGTAGCGGCTCCCACGCTTCCCAAGGAATCTCGCCAGTGAAATTATTGAACGATAAGCCAAGACTTATAAGGTTGGATAGCTGCCCGAATTCCGGCGGCAACGAGCCGCTGAAGTTGTTGTGCGGAATCAGAAAATATTCCATAGCAGACAGATTCCCAAACGTTGAAGGCAACGGTCCGTGCATTTCGTTGGCATTCAGGCGCAGGTGTCTTAGCTTTGTCAGATTGCCAATGCCAGCAGGCATGCTGCCGGTCAAGAAATTGGAATCCATGGAGAGCTCGGTCAATTCCGTCAAGTCGCCGATCCAAGACGGAAAGTCGCCGGTGAGATAGTTCCGGTTCACGACAAATAATTGCAGTTGGCGCAGGTTAGCGAACGTGTCCGGTATGCTGCCGCTGAGATTATTCCAGCTGAGGAATAGCCAAGTCAACTGCGTCAAGTTACCAAGCGAAGACGGGATCGTGCCGGTATGACAATTCGCCATAAGGCTTAGGTTTTGTAGCTGCGTCAGATCGCCAAGCGAAGACGGGATCGCGCCGCGCAAGCCGTGGCTCTGGTTGCAAGAAGCGGTGGTCGCTGGGCCGGTGATTGGCAAGTAAGTCCGATTCCAGCTTAGGTTCAGTACGGTCAAGGCGGTTAAGTTGCCGATTTCTGTCGGTATCGTTCCGTTTAGTCCGTTTTCTCGCAGAGAAAGGGCGGTGACACGGCCCACGTCGTTCACCGTTACGCCGTACCAGTTGCCGATGGTGGCGTCTGTGTTCCAATTGGTGTTGTCCCTCCAGTTGTTGCCATCTGTCGCGTTATACAGGGCGATAAGGGCGGCGCGATCTGTGGCAATGTCGTCGGCGAGAACCGGCGTGGTGAACAGGAAAATGAGTGCGAGGATGCTGACAAGGCGTTTCATCTGATTACTCCGATTTTTAGGCTCTCATCGACGCTTTCTTAGCAAAAGAACGATATACAAAAGATATTCCTGCGAAAGATTCCGCTGCCATCAGCAATGCCACCGGTGGCGGTGTCGGTGTTGGCGGCGGTGATGGCGTCTGCAAGGCTGCAAATGGAGTTGACTGTGATACTAGCTGCGTTGACGGTCCGTGTGGGTAAAATCAGGAGGTATATTAGAACTATTAGTGTAAAGAACACAGAGTTATTAAAATAGTTGCATAAAGGATTCATAGAGGGTCTCCAGCACAGTTCTATTAATTAACCTGACATTCTATTCTATCTTTAGTTAGATTGCAAACATTTCGCCCATTCAAATCGAGTGGCAGGCTCTGGTTTTCCAGCTGGGCAGGTGGCGGGGGGATGAGAGCTTTCCGTAGTGCTTAGATGGCGGGCTTTAGTTTGCGCCTGGGTTTGGCTTGGCGAACATGCAGCCAGAAGAGGGCAGTACCGACGAAGGACAATAGCGCGCCCAGCATGAAGAGATCGCGAAAGGCGAAGAGCGACAGGATGATACCACCGCCCAACGCCATGACCGCGAAGCTTAAACCGGCCGCCATCTCGCCAGTGCCGGCCATCACTGCCTGCTGCATCCTGGGTACAAGATCAAGAATGTATACAACGAAGGCGGTATAACGAATCGACATCATTGCCATAGAGCCGATGAATCCGATCGCCGCCGCCGACCAATGCTCCACCAGTGCCATCGGCAACAGGAAAAGCGATGCGATCAGCGATGACCAGATGACCACGCTGACATTACCCCAGCGCCGCACCAGCCAGGGAGTGAGCAAGGCGGTCGGCACGCCCGTCAAACGACCGGCTGCAGCGATAGCGCCGATCATAGTGGTCGGTATCGCCAACTGTGTGTCCATGTAAACGTTGAAGTAGACTAGCGCCGTGGCAGAACCCGCCACCTGGAATAAACGAATTAAGGTCATGATGCCGATAAGCGCGAATAGAGAGGTAGTCCAGCTAAAGCGCTCGCTGGACGGGCCGGAGGTCGCCTCGGATGGCGCGCGTTTGATTCGGCTTGGCAAAGGTTGAATGCGCATAATGAGCAGGACGGAGATTAGCAACATCGCGCTCGCCAAGGTGAGGGTAATGCGGTAAGGCGCGGGATCATCAAGTGTCCAGGCGTTCCAGCCGGCGATCAGCCCGGGGAGCATCCCGCCGAGCAGGCTCCCGGCAAAACCAGCCAAGGACCAATGCGCCGTTTTGAGCGCGAAGGCTTTTTGCTTGTAAGCTTCATCGACAACGTTGATCAGGTAGGGCGCGCCGTTGACAAAGAAGAGGGCAAAGCCGCCTAGCATCAAGGCATAATTCACAACCAGCCAGCCTTCTCGCCAGCCGGGGGGCAGCAGTTCCACCATTGGCAGAAGCAGCCCGCCCGCCAGGCTTAAGCAGGCGCCGTTTTTCATCAGCCGCGTGACGGACATCTGTGAGCCGAGTATGCCGGCCGGCAAGCTCGTCAAGGCGAAGGCGAGCAGACCTGCCGCGTTGACAAGCCCGATGAATTCGGTGCCATATCCCAGGCGCAGCAGGTAGAGATTGAGCAGTACGCTATAGATGCCGTCAACGACAAATGCCATGCCCACCACGACAACAAAAAAAAGACGTGCCTGGGGATTAAACTGTCGAACGGCGTCAATAGCGCGTTTGAACATGGGTATCTTTCGCGGGGGACGCGCTTAATCCACTACCTCGAAGATCGCTTCGATCTCGACGGCGAATCCGTTGGGCAGAGAGGCGAAACCGAGCGCGCTGCGCGCATGCAGTTCACCGTCATAGAGTTCCCAGAACAATTCCGATGCGCCATTGATGACCAGATGCTGGTCGGTGAAGTCCGGTGCGGAATTGACCGCGCCCAGCAGTTTGCGCAGGCGCAGGTTGTTGACAGTGCCGGTTACGGTGTAGGCGGCTTTGAGCAAGTCTATAGCGCAAACGCGCGCAGCCTGCTTGCCGGTTTCGACATCGACACCGGCACCGAGCTTGCCCAGATATCCGGTGGAAACATGGCCGGAGCAATAGATGGTATCGCCGATGCGGGTGGCGGGCGCCAGGGTCCCCGAAGGCGTAAAATCTTCGATATCGATACCCATCGCCTTTACTTTTTCGTCGAGTGACATTTGTTTACCTCGTTTGAACTCAGATGCGAATAGAGATAGTGCGAGGATTATAGGCGCGTTGCGGGGCTTCGCCATACCCAATACTGGCGGTGTTGCGCCGAGAGGGGGCGTCGCGCCTGCTATCTCCGGCAGCTTATGAATCTCGGCGAGTATGTCGAATTTGTAGCGCAAGAGAAATGCGTGATATAGTCTTAAAAGACGCGTCTGTATCCTTCAAAATCGCCCGACTCTGACAAAAGGCAGAGAGGTAGATGTTTAGCATCTATTTTTGAAAAGAATTCAACGATTCGAAGAGGAGTCCGTCAATGAAAATTAGGCATTTTATGACAATTATTGTCCTGCTGATGGTTTCTTGGGCAGCATCCGCGCAGCGCTATACCATTCGCCTGACCTACAACACCAATTTGAGAGTCGCCAATAGCCTCACGAGCGAAATCGCTGAAACGGCGCCAGCCGGCTCAATCCTGCAAGTCTTCGGCCAGCAAGACAGATGGCTGCAAATCGACAGGGCTGGAAGCCAAGTCTGGATGGCGGGTTGGGTCAGTTTCAGCCGTGTTGAAGGTAGTGCGCCGACAGGGGCGCCGTCACAGACTCCAGTCGACAATTGCTGTTTCGTCGATCGGCAATGTAATACCGATAGGGAATGGACGAACGGCTATTGGGCTTTTCAGAAGGGATTTTGCACGGGGCGTGTGCAAATACATCCGAACCGTCAGACAGAGACTCAGCCGGGCTTTCTGTCACCGGCTCCGTCGCAAACATGGATCCCAACGCAACGAGACAACCCGAATGACATTAACAATTGCTGTAATCTGGATCGGGAATGCCACAGCGACGAAGAATGGAGAGCCGGATATGTGGCATTCAAGGAGCAGGAATGCTGGGATTCATATCACAAATGGGCCAGAACCCCGATCCCTGGAGCCGTGCCCGCGGCTGGCAGCGACAATTGCTGTACCGCTCCGGGTTGGCTTTGCCTAAACGATGAACATTTTGAAAGCGGCCGTGAGGCTTACATAGCTTACAGCCATTGCAACAAACGTCTTATGCCACATTTCTTGCCCAGCCATGAATACTATGACGCCATCGACAATTGCTGTCAACTTGGTCGGCAATGCCAGACCGAGGCGGATTGGCAGCGCGGGCATTCGGATTTCCTGTATTTCAAATGCGAGTTCAGTGTCCCGCTCGTTCATTCTGTACCGGTGCCGGTAACGGGTTCACCTAAATTTAGGGCGCTGATGAAAACGGCATTTAGTCTTCTGAAGGCGAGATCGCCTTACTACTATGACTACGCGGTGCGTGGGCTGGACAAGATCGTTCAGCGAGATGACGGGGATCCGCATACCAGCGGCGGTTATGTCGATTGTAGTGGAGAGCGTATATATTACAGCATTATAGGGGATACGCAAGCGGGAGGGGATACGCAAGCGGGCGATTTCTGGAATTTTGCCGTGCAAGAAACAGGCGTTGTAGTTCATGAAGCCTGCCATTGTCATCGGTATGCCGCGGGCCTCGATCGGGATTTAGCGGGTCTCGCATCCGGCGTGACACCCTTGACTGAAGTGCCATGCATGGAACAGCAACATCTAGTCGAACGACAAATCGACCCGTCCGGTACCGCCGGAGGTGCGGTAGGTCTTGCGCGATTGATGGTTAGAGTTTACAACGAAATTCCATGGATAGGAGCTCACCTGGAAAAACCGCTTTCCTATTACCAGCATTACCTTGCGGTTGGTCGATAATTTCAGTCGGCAATCTTGAGAGGATCTGTTGACCGATCTGCTCTCGACGAATGCGCAGATGTTGGATGCGCGCGGCGGGAGCCAGCGCCGCTGAGGGCGTGAAGTATTCGATATCGACGCCCATCGCTTTGACTTTGTCATCGAGGGTCATGGGAAGTCCTCCGAGAGAACTGATTTGCGACGATTGCAATCTGTGGATTATCCGCGCGTCGCGGGGCTGCGCCATACCCAAACTGCGACGCTGATCCGCCGATAGGGAGCGCAGGCTGCGAAAGTTGTTCCGGTTGATGGCGGCGCTCCGGGAAACACCGGCAGGTTCTGAGACTGCTCGGATTTCTTGACCTAGTTGCGGGGTGGGGGGATTTACGATACATTTTCAGGTGGGCGTCTCTAGCCTTGGCGGGCTGGACGGCGACACAGTCAAATCATCTGATAGCATGTGCATTCGCGAGGAGGGGCTGATCAAAGAAATTCCAGGTACAACATATCGCTATAGCAATAAGTAGTTTTAGGGAGATTTGATCATGAGAAGGCCATTAAGCAGACGCGATTTCTTGAAGGCATCGGGCGGTTTAGCAGCGGGCGGCTTGCTCGCTTCCGGCTTGCCCGCTTTCGCCCAAGACGGCGTTACCATCCGTTCGCACACGCGCAGCGGCCGGCAGGCGGACGCGCAAAAGTTCTGGGCGGAACAATTCAATGAGGACATGACTGGCGAGGCTTCTGTCGTCATTGAAGACTTCCCGGGCTCGGAGTATTTCCAGAAGATCAATACGCTGGCGGCCGGCGGCACGATGGGCGATGTTATCTGGATATCGTCCATTGAGGGTTACTTCAGGTTGGCGGCGACCGGCGTCCTCCAGCCGATAGACGATATCATTGAAAGCATGGGTTACGACCTTGAGGAGCATTATCCAGCGACTATCTCGGCAGCGCGCCTGAATGGACAGTTGTACGGCATTCCCATCCTGGCGCATCCCGGGCGTGTCGGTTTGTTCTTCAACAAGACCATCTTTGATGACGCCGGCGTCGATTACCCGGACGAAACCTGGACAATGGATGACTTCCTGGCCGCCGCCATCGAGGTGACAGACCCCGATCGGCGCATCTGGGGATTCGTCGATCCCGAGGGCTCTTACTTCACTTCGATCGTCTTCATTCGCGCCTTTGGTGGCGATACGCTCAACGCCGACGGCACGGAGTCACTGCTGACTTCGCCGGAAGCGATGGCCGCCTTGAAGTTCCAGAGCTCGCTGTATAACGAGCACAAGGTCGCGCCGGCGCCTGGCACGGCGCTTCAGGGACCCTACCAGCTCTTCGCCGCCAACCAATTGGCGATGTTCCAGTCTGGTTTCTGGGGCAGCGGCGTCGCCCAGTTTGTCGAGGATCCGAGTATCGTCGGCGTGGCGCCGATGCCGATCGGGCCCTCGGGCCATCGCGGCAGCATGTTCGAGTTCGATCCCCTCTGCGTGACTTCCTTCACCGAGAATCCGGAGGAATCCTTCAAGTGGGTGGATTACAATACCAGTTTTGATGCGCAGTTGCGTGTTACAAAGCTGCACAACGTCACGGCCAGCCGACCGGCGGTGATGGCTGACGATGTCGTGCAGGAGAGTGATACCTTGCGGGTCTTCTCTGGCATCATGGAAGACGCCTTGCCCCTGGTGCTGCCGGCGAACTTCCGCGAGACGGAACACTTCAAGTTCATCGGCGACCAGATTCAAGCGCTTTGGCTGGGCTTGGGGACCGTCGACGACATCATTGAAGATATCAATGACGGCGCCCAGGCGATCCTGGACAAAGCAGCGCTCGGATAAGTTGCGTTTACAGGTGTGGAGGTCGGCGGCGATCTCCACACCTCCGTTCCTGCGCCCCGGTTGACGGATAGTAATCAGCACGAGAAACTTGATGATTGCCCCAATCAAGCAGCGGCTTGGCCTAAGTACCCCGTTGACCTTGAGTCAAAGGGAAGCGGTGCAAGGCCTGATTTACATCTCCCCCTGGATCATCGGATTCTTGGTCTTCACTGTGGGCCCGATGATCGCGTCGGCCTACCTCAGCCTGACGACCTACAACATGGTGACCCCGCCGCGCTTCGCCGGACTGAGCAACTACGAGTATATGTTCAGCGACAGACTGTTTTGGAAATCTATCGGGAATACACTCTATTACACCATCATCTTTGTACCCATCGCCATTGCCGGTTCGCTGGCATTGGCCATACTGCTCAATCAAAAGATCGCGGGCAGGGTCGCTTTACGGACGCTGTATTTTCTGCCGTCGGTCACGCCGGTGGTGGCGGCTGCATTCCTCTGGCTTTGGATCTTCCAGCCGCAGATCGGGTTGATGAACAGCATCATATCGGCGCTGGGCTTAGGAAATGGTCCGCTCTGGCTGGGGCATCCCGGTTCATCCAAGCAGGCGCTGATCATCATTAGTTTGTGGGGCGCGTTGGGCGGCAACACCATGTTGATCTTCCTCGCCGCGCTACAGGGCATTCCCAAGGAGCTGTATGAATCGGCCGATATTGATGGCGCGGGCGGGGTGGGAAAGTTCCGCTATATTACCGTGCCGAGTATATCGCCGGTCATCCTCTTCAACACCGTGCTCGGGGTGATCGCGGCACTGCAGATGTTTACACTGGCGTATGTCGCGAGCAGCGGTCGGCAGCAGCAATTTTCACCGGGCGGACCGCTCAACTCGACCTTGTTCTATGTTTTGCACCTGTACAACAGCGCCTTTGATTTCTGGGAAATGGGATATGCTTCGGCGCTGGCTTGGGTCTTCTTCATCATCGTGCTGGCCATCACCGGGTTTCAATTGTGGACGTCCCGCCGTTGGGTCTATTACGAAGGGGAGGATAGTTAGGTATCGATCATGAGAAGGCAGGGGAAGAAGCGACGTGTTGAGTGAGATGCTGCCGGCTTGGCGGGTAAAGAGCATAATCCGAAACGTACTGCTGTATGCCCTCGCCTACGGGCTGACTATTTTGTTTGCGCTGCCGTTCTTGTGGGCGATCTCGTCGTCGCTGAAACCGGTGAATGAACTGTTTCTTTGGCCGCCGCAGTTGATTCCCAAGACCTGGCGTTGGGAAAACTACATAGAGATCTGGCATGTGGCGCCGCTGGCGCGCTTCTTTGTCAACACCGTTTTTGTGACGGTTTTTTCGGTTTCCGGCCGTGTGCTGTCGGCGTCATTGGTCGCCTACGGATTCGCGCGCTTCCGCTTTCCCTTCCGCAACTTCCTCTTCCTTCTGGTGCTGTGTACGCTGATGCTGCCGTACCAGGTCACGATCATTCCGAACTTTTTGTTGTTCAAGGCGCTCGGCTGGCTGGATACTTATAATCCGCTGATCATTCCGAATTGGTTCGGCGGCGGCGCCTTCACAATATTTTTGTTCCGGCAGTTCTTTTTGACGATCCCCAAAGACCTGGACGAAGCAGCGAAAATTGACGGGGCGAATACGCTTTGGATTTTCATACGCATCATCTTGCCCCTTTCGAAGCCTGTGATTATCACCATGATCGTCATCGGTTTCCTGGAATCCTGGAACGACTTCTTCGGTCCGCTGATTTATCTGAATACGCCGGCGAAGTACACGCTGTCGCTGGGCTTGGCGAACTTCCAACGGGTCGTTTCCGCCGGCGGCCAGGCGACGGAGCACCTGCTGATGGCGGCGTCGATGGTCATGACCCTGCCCAGCATTCTCGTTTTCATCCTTCTGCAACGCTATTATATTCAGGGCGTCGTCATCTCGTCAGGCAGCAAATAGCCGCTCGGCGGCAGCGATAGTGGCTGGCGCGGGCACACAAAATAATAAGCCGGTTCAGCGATAGCTGAACCGGGGTTGAAAGCAATTAAGAGCTACCGCGAACAGGCACGGTAAAGGCACATTTACAGGAATCCCTTAGCATATGAAAACAACAAGCGTAATGTTCACCGGGCCCGAGCAAGTTGAAGTGCGTCAATTGGAGGAGGACATCGGGGCGCTTGGCGCGCACGATGTATTGGTCCGGACCCACTATTCGCTGGTCAGCGCCGCCACAGAACTCGCCTGCCTAGCCGGCGGGCAAGCATGGTTTACCTTTCCGTCGACGCCAGGTTATGCCGCCGTCGGCGAAGTCGTCGATGTGGGGGACAAGGTAAGTGCCGTATCGCCGGGAGACAAAGTATTCTACTGGGGCGGGCACAAGCAATATAACGTGATCGACAGTTCCCATCCGCGGCAGATATGCCTCAAGGTGCCGGACGGGATTCCGCTGCCGCAGGCGCCCTTCGCACGGATGATCACTGTGGCGATGACGGCGCTGCGGATTTCGACTATTGAGCTTGGGGACTTCGTGGGTGTTGTCGGGCTGGGATCTGTTGGCAATTTCGCCGCGCAGCTGGCGGGCTTGCAAGGCGGCCGCGTGATCGGGCTGGACCTTAGCGCAGGGCGTGTCAAACTTGCGCAAAGCTGCGGAGTTACAAATGCGTTAGTGATTGACCGAGCGACGATTGCAGCAAGAGTGGGCGAGCTTACCGGCAATCAAGGTGTGACGACGCTGATTGAAGCGACGGGTGTACCAGCGGCGCTGCCCGATGCGCTGCCGATAGTAGGGCGCTACGGGGAAGTTATCCTGCTCGGTACGCCACGCGGCGTCTTTGAGACCGACCTGACCGGTGTACTCGACTATATTCATCTTCATGGCCACGGAAATGTAACATTCAAGGGAGCCCATGAGTGGCGCTATCCGGTGGCGCGCGATCCATTTGTCAAGCATTCGCTGGAGCGCAATTCTGAGATCGCGTTGGATCTGATGCGTTCCGGCAGCCTCCAGGTGGCGCCCCTTCATACACATACGCTGTCGCCCTACGAAGCGGAAAAAGGCTATCGTGGCTTGCAGCGGGAAAAAGACAGCTATGTCGGCGTCGTGTTTGATTGGACGACTGTCTAACCTGCTATAGAGAGTCGGCCGGGGCGCGGGTCAAGATTGTCGTGTGTGCTGGCGCCAGCCCTGGCGCTATGCGCTGCTTTGACATATTCCTTCGCTTTGACCGCTAATGCGCGTTCGCCGCTTATCCCGATTGCTGCAAGGTCTTTGGATTGTGCGTGTGGAATATCTCGTCCGGCAGCAAAATGGAATTGCTGTTGTAAAATCAGGCGAGCGCGCTGAAAACAGCAAAGAGGAAGCGTCAAGGCGATGAAAAACAGAAGCATTGTTTTTACCGGACTGGATCAAGTCGAAGTGCAGCTGTTGGAGGAAAACCTGGAACAGCTTCAAGCGCATGAGGTGCTTGTCAGAACAAGCTATTCACTCGTCAGCGCGGGAACAGAACTCACATGTTTGGCTGGCAGCGAGTCGTGGTTTACCTTCCCATCGACCCCCGGCTACACGTCTGTTGGCGAAGTAGCGAAAGT
Source organism: Phototrophicaceae bacterium (assembly GCA_965262335.1). Classification (GTDB taxonomy): domain Bacteria; phylum Chloroflexota; class Anaerolineae; order Aggregatilineales; family Phototrophicaceae; genus UBA6055. Next base: position 421,490 of record OZ253528.1, on the reverse strand, counting down.
TGGAGATCAGGTGACCAAGGTTGCTCCGGGAGACATGGTGTACACCTGGGGAGGGCACAAGCACTACAATCGCATCAATCTGGCGAATACCAAAATTATTTGTATCCAGGTGCCGGATGGTATTGCGCTACCGCACGTTCCCTTCACTCGAATGATAACCATTGCGCTGACGGCGCTTCGTGTTTCAGACATTGAGCTGGGTGATTTTGTGGGAGTCTTAGGGTTGGGACTTGTCGGCAATTTTGCTGCCCAGTTGGCGCGTTTGCAGGGCGGTCGTGTGATCGGCATGGACCATAACCGAGGTCGTGTAGCGCTTGCTGCTGATTGCGGCATTGCAAACGCAATTGTGATGGACAAATCAACCATTGCTGGAAAAGTGGATGAGATAACAAATCAACAGGGTGTAACGACCCTTATTGAGGCAAGCGGAAAACCTGGGGCACTTCTTGATGGCCTGCCACTCGTCGGGCGCTACGGTGAAGTGATCTTGCTGGGTATTCTGCGTGGAAAATATGAAGCAAATCTCACCGATATGCTCGATTATATCCATCTGGATTCGCTAGGTAATGTGACCTTTAAGGGTGCGCATGAGTGGCGCTATCCGGTTGCAAGGGATCCATTTGTTAAGCATTCGTTTGAACGTAATTCAGAAATTGCGCTGGATTTGATCCGCTCCGGCGAATTGCAGGTTGCGCCCCTTCTGACGCATACGCTGTCTCCTGATGAAGCCGCGAGCGCATACCATGGATTGAAGAATAAAAGAAACGAGTATATCGGTGTCGTATTCGATTGGACGGATGTGGCGCCAACAGTATAAACTGCGTCAGCCCTTATTCCCCTCGCAGACGTGGATCGAGGATATCGCGCAAGCCATCGCCGATGAAGTTGAAAGCCATGACCAGGCTGGCGATGGCGAAACCGGGGAAGAGCCACATCCACCATTGATCAAAGAAATCGATGCCGATGCTGACCATGCGTCCCCATTCCGGCGAAGCTGATGACGGCGGGGGCGATGCAGGCGGGCAAGAGTATGCGGAATAGAATGTAGGATCCGCCAGCCCCGGCGCTATGCGCTGCTTTGACATAATCCTTCGCTTTGACCGCTAATACGCGTTCGCCGCTTATCCCGATTGCTGCAGGGTCTTTGGATTGTGCATGTGGAATATCTCGTCCGGCAGCAAAATGGAATTGCTGTTGTACAATCGGGCGAGCGCGCTGAAAGCAGCGAAGAGGAAGCGTCAAGGCGATGAAAAACAGAAGCATTGTTTTTACCGGACCGGATCAAGTCGAAGTGCAGCTGTTGGAGGAAAACCCGGAACAGCTTCAAGCGCATGAGGTGCTTGTCAGAACAAGCTATTCACTCGTCAGCGCGGGAACAGAACTCACATGTTTGGCTGGCAGCGAGTCGTGGTTTACCTTCCCATCGACCCCCGGCTATACGTCTGTCGGCGAAGTAGCGAAAGTTGGAGATCAGGTGACCAAGGTTGCTCCGGGAGACATGGTGTACACCTGGGGCGGGCACAAGCACTACAATCGCATCAACCTGGCGGATTCCGGATCAATTTGTATCCAGGTGCCCGATGGAATTGCGCTACCACAGGTTCCCTTCACTCGAATGATAACCATTGCGCTGACGGCGCTTCGTGTTTCAGACATCGAGTTGGGTGATTTTGTGGGAGTTTTAGGGTTGGGACTTGTCGGCAATTTTGCGGCGCAGTTGGCGCGTTTGCAGGGCGGTCGTGTGATCGGCATGGACCATAACGCAGGTCGTGTAAGGCTTGCTGCTGATTGCGGCATTGTAAACGCAATTGTGATGGACAAGTCAACCGCTGCTGGAAAAGTGGATGAGATAACAGATCAACAGGGTGTAGCCACTCTTATTGAAGCTAGCGGAAAACCCGGGGCGCTTCTTGATGGCCTGCCACTCGTCGGGCGCTACGGTGAAGTGATCTTGCTGGGCATTCTGCGTGGAAAATATGAAGCAAATCTCACCGATATGCTCGATTATATCCATCTGGATTCGCTAGGTAATGTGACCTTTAAGGGTGCGCACGAGTGGCGCTATCCAGTCGCAAGGGATCCATTTGTTAAGCATTCGTTTGAACGTAATTCAGAAATCGGCCTGGATTTGGTCCGCTCCGGCGAATTGCAGGTTGCGCCTCTTCTGACGCATACGCTGTCTCCTGATGAAGCCGCAAGCGCTTACCATGGATTGAAGAATAAAAGAAACGAGTATATCGGTGTCGTATTCGATTGGACGGAGCTGGCGCCGACAGGTTAAACTGCGTCAGCCCTTATTCCCCTCGCAGACGTGGATCGAGGATATCGCGCAAGCCATCGCCGATGAAATTGAAAGCCATGACCAGGCTGGCGATGGCGAAACCGGGGAAGAGCCACATCCACCATTGATCAAAGAAATCGATGCCGATGCTGACCATGCGTCCCCACTCCGGTGAGGAGGGTTCCGGACCCAAGCCGATGAAGCTGAGCGCGGCGAAGGAGATAACGGCGGTGCCGATATCGAGGGTGGCGAGGATGACAGCGGGGGCGATGCAATTGGGCAAGATGGTGCGGAAGAGGATGTAGAAGCCGCTGGCGCCGACGCTACGGGCCGATTCGACGTATTCTTGCGCTTTTACTTCCAGCACCAGTCCGCGCAGGATACGGGCATAACGAGGCCACCAGACGACCGCCAGCGCGATCACCGCATTCTTGATATCGGGACCCAGGGCGGCAGTGACTGCCATCGCCAGGATGATAAAGGGAAAAGCCATGAAGAGCTCGGTCAGCCGCATGAGCAATTCGTCGACCAAGCCGCCCACGTAACCCGCGACCGCGCCGATAATGACGCCAAGTGTACTTCCGATGATGATGACAGCCAAGCCAGCCGGAATCGTGATGCGCGAGCCCCACAGAACGCGGCTGAAGATATCCCTTCCCAGTTCGTCCGAGCCCATGAAAAACAGCGCGTTGGGTGCTTGCAGGCGGTTGACCAGGTCTTGCTTCAAGGGCTCGACAGGAGCGACAGATGGCGCAATGAAAGCGGTCACGACCCAGAGGACGGCGATAATCAGCCCGAGCAGAACCAGCGGGTTGCGACGCAGATGATAGAGCGCCAATTGAGTGCGACTAGGCGACTCGAATTCGTGGGTCGAGGAAGAAATAAAGGATATCGACGACAAAATTTACTCCGACATAAATGAAGGCGAAGAGCAGGCTGACACCCATAATCGCCGGGAAGTCTTGCGATGTGCTGGCGCGGAACATATAAAAGCCGATACCCGGGTAGGCGAAGATGGACTCGATCAGAATCGACCCGACCAGCAGGTTGCCGTATGACAAGCCGATGACCGTCACCACCGGAATCAAGGAATTGCGCATGCCATGGAAGCCGATCACATAGCGTTCTCGCAAGCCTTTGGAACGGGCGGTGCGCATATAATCCTGATTCAGCACTTCGAGCAGGGAAGAGCGAGTGATGCGTGAAATGATGCCGCTGATATAAAGCGCCAGCGTCAGCGCGGGCAAGATCAAATGGGCCATGGCGTTTGTGAAAGTCTTCCAGTCGCCATTGAGCAGCGCGTCCACGGTAAACAAGCCCGTAACGGCCGGCGGCGGGCGCATAATGACATGCAACCGTCCTGGTCCGGCGGCGATACCAAGTTGGGCATAGAACACGGTCAAGAAGATCAAGGCGAGCAGAAAAACGGGAAAGCTCACACCGATTAGCGCGATCACCCGGGCGATATAATCCGCCCAACTGTCTTTCCAAATGGCGGAAACGAGCCCGAGCCCGACGCCCAGTGCCGTGCCATAGATGATACCCAGGGTCGCCAACTCGATAGTAGCGGGCAAGCGCCGGGCGATATCTTCAGAGACCGGCTTGCGCGTTTTTATCGACGTGCCCATATCGCCTTGTAGCAGGTTGCCGAGGTAGACAAGGTATTGCTCGTGCAGGGGTTTATCCAATCCCCATTTCTTGCGAAAGGCTGCGATTGTGTCTTCATCGTTGAGCGCATTGGGCGGCAGATTGGCGTTAATGGGGTCGGCTGGGATGGCGTTGGCGATCAGGAAAGCCATGACGGTGATGCCCAGCAGGAGTGGGATGGTGAAGAGTACGCGACGGGCGAAATAACGAAAGAAGTTCATGGCGACCGTGGGGCTATTATCTGCCGGAATGGATGCACTTCAATTTACCGCAGTCAAGAGCCCCCACCCTGGATCCCTCCCCCAAAATGAGGGAGGGACTTTAGTTCTCGTTAGCACCCCTTTCCTAGTCAGAAGGAAAGGGGTAAGTGGATGGGGAAAAGCTTATTCAGCGCGACTTAAGATTGAGACATCCAAAAGCCAGTGCGGATGCCAGACATAGCCCGCAAGGTCGGACCGATAGGCAGTCGTCACTTCGGGCACGTTAAATGGCGCGAAGGGACCGTTCTGTTGGGTGTATTCTTGCAGCGCAGTGAAGAGCTCCATGCGATCCATGGGCTCGCTGGCTACCTTGGCAGCGGCGATCATATCCTGGATATCTTGCGGAACCTCGTCAAGATCCCAGTTGTTGCGCTCGGTTGCGACTTTGCCGCCGGGCATGAAGCTAAGGAAGTCCAGCGGATCAAGGATATCCGGACCCCACAACCAATAGGCGACGCCGTGGTTGCCGGTGCGATAGCGCTCGAGGGCAATCTGCACTTCGCCCGGCGCCAAGCTGACGTTGATGCCTGCTTCAGCCAGGTCCGCTTGGATTTTTTGCGCGTTGGTGCCGAAGCTGACGCCACCGTAGACCATATCGGGGTACTCAAGCTCCATGTCAAGCCCGTCGGCGTAACCAGCTTCAGCCAGCAGTTCGCGCGCTTTGTCCAAATCGCGAGAGAAGGCGCGGTCTTCGCCGAAGGCTGAAAAGAAACCGATCCACATGTTGGTGCCAGGTGTTGCACCACCCCAAAGCGTCTTGTAACCTTCGTAATCCAGCGCGTAACGCACGGCAAGCTGAACAGTCGGGTTGGCGAAGGGACCACTCTTTTCCTCTTCGGTGTTCATGATGATGAAGTGGGTTAAGGTGCTTGCTCCGCGGAAGACCTCGATTGACGCATTGCCCATCAATCCAGCGACCTGATCTGGGTTAAGATCGAAAGCCAGATCGATATCGCCACCTTCCAGCGCTGCTTTTTGCGTGGCGCCTTCCGGCATGTGTTGAAAGATGACGCGGTCGAAATAGGGCGCATCACCCCAGTAGCTTTCGTTGCGAACCAACTCGGTCCGCGCTTGCGGGTCCCACAGATCCAAAACGTAAGGACCGGAACCGGCCGAGGTGCTATCCAGATAGGCGCCGGCGGTATCTGTCTCCGCCGCGTCCTCCGCATCGGTTCCGCCATTTGCCATCACCACATCCGCGTTGGTGACGCTAAAGATGGAGCTGGTGATCTCGGACAAGAAGGAGGGACGCGCAGTCGGCAAGGTAAACGCGACTGTGTCGTCATCTATCGCTACTACGGACTCAATGCCATCAGCCAGGAAAGACGGATTGCCGTTGTAGTTTTGCAGCCGCTGGATGGAAAAGACAACATCATCGGCGGTGATATCATCGCCGTTGGCAAAAGCGGCAGCCTGGTTGAGCGAGAAGGTGTAGGTACGCCCGTCTTCAGAGATTTCCCAACTATCGGCCAGCAGCGGCAAGATTTCGCTGGCGTCTTCATCGGGGAAGGTGACCAACTGGCTGTAGGTCACATGATTGATGATGTGCGTAGAATGCGTGAAGCCGTTAGCCGGGTCATAAGCATCGGTGTTTTCTGACCAGCCGATCACCAGCACTTTTTCGTCTTGTGCCGAGGCGCCAAAAGCACCGAGCATCAGCACCAGCACGGCAATCAGTGCCAGCAAATACTTAAAGTGGTTCATATTCGTTGCTCCTTCAAGACTTTCAATACGAATGGCTCTTCTTGCAGGGGGAGTATAACGAAAAGCAAGACGAGCTGCAATGAAGGGCAATTTGTGTTTATTTTGGGAGCGGGTTGCGCCTGTGATATACTGAGCCATACAAGAGCGATGGGCTTGAGACAGCGATGGTTATTCAAAAGCAATTGTACACCGTTGATGATGTTTGGGATCTGGCACATCAAGCGGAAAACGACAACTACCATTACTATCTCATCAATGGAGAACTCTTTACGGTATCGCCAACGGGTTACGAACATGGACGCCTTGCCAAGTTGCTAGCGCACCTTATTTGGACCTTCGTAGAGAAACACGATTTTGGCGAAGTTACGGTAGAAACGGGTTATCATCCTGCGGACGATCGCACGACATTTCTCGCGCCGGATGTCGCCTTTCTCGGCACGGCTAAGATCCCAGTGCAATCTCCCGAGAAATTCGTCCCTGAAATGCCCGATCTCGCTGTTGAGATCGCTTCGCCCGGGGACACCTTGAAAGCACTCCGCCGTAAAGCTGAGGTGTACTTGGAGAATGGGACGAGCTTGGTTTGGATCGTCATGCCGGCTGAAACTGGCGTGGATGTCTGCCGCGCCGCTGATGGTAGCGGACTGAACATTGAATTTGTCGGGCAGGATGGCAGGTTATCGGGCGAGGCTGTTTTGCCCGGCTTCGTGTTGGATGTAAGCGTGTTGTTTCCCCTCTCTGAAGATTGATTGCCAGCAGCGACCCAGATTGTCATTCCGACGCTTTGAGCGCCGGAACCTCATCCTCGGCAATAAAATCACTGACCTCGATATCGACAATTAGTTGATCACCTTTCACAACAATGGGGTAGGTTTTTACGCGGATATCTGGATCGACCAGGCATTGACCGGTGGCGACTTCGAAGGGCCAATTGTGCCAGGGGCAACGCAGCACCTGGCCCTCGCGTTCGTAGGCGAATGTAGCGCCCGCAACGGACGGCGGATCTGAATCGCGCAAGTTATCTCCGATTTCGCCGGTGCACAAGGGGCCGCGCTTGTGCGGGCAGATGTTGCGTAAAGCGTAGAAGCTGCCATTGACGTTAAAGACGCCGATGCCGGCGCGTCCGCGAAAAGGCACGATGATCTTGCGACCGCCGGCGGGAATCTCCCCGACTTTCGCGACGACAATCCCGGTCATGCGCTGGTCAGTATCTCATCGCTGATGCGCAGCATATCCAGCGCGTTTTCGGCGAAGATGCGGCGGCGCGTATGGTCGGATAACTTGGGCAGCACCGTCACCGGATCATTCCAGTCGAAATGCGGGAAATCGCTGCAGAATATCAAGGTTTCATCGGCATAGAGCATTTCCAACATCTGATAGACCTGCTCCTTGCGCGGCGGTTCGTGCATCGGTTGCGAGCCGATGCGAATATGATCGCGGAAATACTCGCTCGGTTTGCGCTTGAGCCAAGGCGTTTGATCGCGAATCGCCTTCCAATCCACATCCATATGCCACATCAGCGGTACAGCCCACATCTGCTGCACTTCGATCAGCGCGAACTTGAGATTGGGGAATTTCTCGAAGACACCCTCACAGATCAGCGAGGCGGCTTGCGCGCTGGCGACACTGGGACGGGTCATGCGGGATTCCATGTAATAGGTTGGGAATCCGATCGGTGTCGGTGTGGAACCAGGGCTGACGCCGCCGATATGTGAGACTACAGGCAGGCCGTGCTCGGCACAGGCTTCCCAAATGGGATGATAAAAGCGATTGCCGAAGGGCAGGGCGGTTTGCATTGGTATCATGACGGCTACGGTATCCTTACGATGCGCCAGCCGATGGATCTCTTTGACCGCCAGTGCCGGGTCATTTGGCGCTACCAGGATGGCGTTGACGACCCGCTTGTCCTTTTCCAGCCAGTGCTCAATGGTCCAATCGTTGAAGGCGCTGCATAGCGCGGCAGCCCAATCGGGATCCGGCAAACCGGCGTAACCGTAGAAGGGCGGCGGTCCGGTCAGCAAGGCAAAGTCGATATTCCAGCGGTCCAGCAATTCTTTCTGTGTGAATTCCAGCGAGAAGTTGAAATCGCGCTCTTTGAGTTGCGGGTCTTTGAGATCGAGGCGGGTGCGGCGATAGGGGATATTGGCGTAGCCGGAGCCGGGCAAGTGCAAGCCTTGATCGCGAAGGTGATCTTGATAGAACTTCGGCAGATACGGCAGCAATTCTTCCGGCTCGCGGAAGTTGTGGTGGACGTCACAATCGACGAGCTTGACGCGAGATTCCGGCTTGGCAGTCCAGCCCGGCGCGGATATGGGCGCTGCGCCTTTTTTGCCGATGTGGATTTGGTCTAGTTTGTCGATTGATTGCATGTGGGTCTCCGATTCAACTCTTGCGTGAAAGTTGAGAAGTGGCATTCTCTTTGGTTTTCTATTTGCCCAAGCTGTTGATTTCTTGCAACTGTGCATCGTCTAGCTCGAACCAGTCGCCTATCTTCCTGTGCGCAGCATAGCGCTCTTTTAGGAACGTTTGGAACGACTTGGCTTGATCTGCCTTGATTATGCAGCTGAACTTGATTGGATTTCTCGACGTCTTGGCGACATGCGGATTATTCAGCATCAACGCCAATCGAAAATCGCCTCCCAACTTCTTCGGATGCCTCGTGTGCCAGATCTTATACTTGTTGCCGGGCTTTACGCCTTGAACGATGCAGACGTAACCTGCAGGATCTTCATGTCGCGGGCAGTCGATGTACGTATGGCTGCACAGGGCATTTAGTCCCCAATGCTTCTTTGGAGTCAAGTAGAGGCTGCCGTGGATAGAATTTGGCGACCCTAAATTGCGGATTTCTTGCAATTGCGCCAGTGAAAGGCGCAACCATCCACTTTCATTATTTGGGGGATATAGAACCAGCATATTATTCTCGACGTCTTTGATGCTCGACGACTCAAGTGCCAAAACCAACTCTAGTCCAAACTTAAGGCTGACCAGGCCAAGCGCTTTATCGATATAGTGTGCAACCTCAGCGGTACTTTCAATCTTAAAGATGTTTTTTTCTATGTCCTTGACGACGACCAGATAGCCCGAGCGTCGCTTGAGCGCGTGCAAGCTGCGATAATTGCTTAACGGGACACTTTTCAAATCCAAATCAGGCGACGGGTCCTGTGTCGAGACTGTCTCTTGGCGGAGCTCCGTCCCTGCAGAAACATTCGAAAGCAGTTCAAATAACCGCTTCGCCTCCTCGAAGGCATCAGGGTCTAGTTCAAGGCTCGGATTAATCTCAATGCCAGCCGCTAAATCAACAATAACTTGCAATTGGCGAAGTTCCGTAACTTGCGATTGAGTCAGATCAAACCATTCGCCGTCAGTTCGATTTGTTGCATAAAGTCTGTGCAATTCTTGCTCAATCGTCAGAGTATCGCCTGTTGGTATAATAAGAATAGGCTCCAGTTTGCCAGGTATCTTCGTGCCTAAATGCGTTAGCCAATCGAAGCTACCAACCGTGCGCCCGATCTTGAATCTCTTACTGTAATCGACCTCTTGAACGACATACACATATCCAACTGCGCTGTCCCTGGCGGCACTTACCAGCTTCAGTATCTCACGGCCCCCTTGAATCAAGCCGATGCTTATCCCAAGAAGTTCTGCTATGGTTTTCGCAACAAATACCGTCTCTATCATTTTCGCTTCTTCATGCTAAGGCAGACTAGTATTGTTCAGCTACCTCGGCCGCAGCTCGCCGAGCGACTGCTCACCCTGCTGAATATACTCTGCCACCGGACTTTCGACGCGGCCGTAGGCGTTCCAGATTTTGAAGCCCAGCAGCGCCAGCAGATCCGGAGATGCGTTATCAATCACGGCTTTTGATGCGCCGACCGTGTAGTTCTCTTGGCTGCGGAATTGTGGCGCGACAAATGTCGTCAAGACACCGAGCCGGTTTTCCTCACTGATATTGGCGCCGGTGCCGTGCCAGATGCGTCCGTCAAAAAGCATGGCGGTGCCGGCCCTGCCTTCCGCCGGTATGCTAACCACATCCTTGTCTCGGTCTTTATCGGGCCGGCGGCCAAAGAGATGGCTGCGCGGCACGATGCGGGTGGCGCCGTTGGCTTCGGTGAAGTCGTTCAACATCCACATCACATTGACCACCACCGGCGGCGCGATCATGGAGGGAAAATCGTCTTCGCGATTGGATAGATCGCGGGATAAGGAACCCGCTGGCACTGGCGAGGGTTTGCGATGGATCGGCTCCGGCATCCACCATTGGTCGGTGTGTAGATTCATAGCGATGCCACCCGGTTTGGCGATATTGGCGGTATAACCGGAAAGCAGATAATCCACGCCCAGCACATGCCCGATCACTGCGCGCATGTCTGGCTCGGTCAGCATATCGAGGAAGACCTGACCTTTGTTCACCAACATCCAGAGGCGCTGATTGACGCCGCCCGCCTGTGCCGAAAAAGCATCACGTTTGATCTTGCCTTCCTCATCGGTGAAGGCGCCCCATTGTTGTTTAGCGCCTCCGTCTTCAAAGGCGTAACCGCTTTGCAACTCTGCCTTGGCTTGATCCAGCAGCCGTTGACACGCCGCAGCCAGTTGATCGGCCGGCATGGCGTCTTTGACCAGGCAATAGCCAAATTCGTCGATGTTGGATTTCAAGGTCTCAAGGTCGTTTGTCGGTTTTGGTAATTCGTCATGTGTCCATTCAAACATTCTTAGTCTCCGTCAGTTTGTTCATCAAGCCTGCCAAGCTAAACCACTCGCGTTAAAGCACGGGCGGTTTCCTCTATGCAACAGCATTTGCATAATGGCAGGAGAATACAGCAAAGCGTCATGCTCTGCAAATGGGTGTGTTTGTAGTCGCTCCCATTCCATTACATGCAGACCGGAGCGGAAAGCTTGAATGCGTAAACGACAGTCGGGGGATTTAGCCAAAAAGTGTTTCTAGCTTCACCGTCACGTCATTCAGAACAGAGTCGGGCACTTTGGTGACGAAGTTGACATTGCGAAATTGCCAATCAAGGCTCTTCACATGATCTACTAGAATGACGCCGTAGACGGCGAGGCCAGGTGGTAGCAGAACTTCAAATGGGTAGCCTTTTTGACGACCTGTGATTGGACATAATACAGCCAAACCCGACGCACCGTTGAATAATTGGCGCGATAAGACAAGCGCGGGACGAGATCCAGCTTGCTCACGTCCCGCCTGCGGATTGAAATTTGTTTCGACGATATCCCCTCGATCTGGAATATAAGACACTACCAGACCTCTCGACCTACTGGCGGTCCAATATCCCATTCTTCAGCTTGATAGTTTGCGGGGACGCTAGCCAGTAGCTCGTTAAGGTCATAGCGCCTATTTCGCAAAGGTTTCATACGAATCGCCCCATCTGCAGGTTGTTTGTCGACGGGTTTGCCATGGTCGAGACAGGCTTCCTCATTTTTGGACATTACCAAACCTCTCTGCCAACTGGCGGACCAGTGTCCCATTCCTCGTGTCTATTTTCCGGCGTGATACCGGCGACCAGTTCTTCCAACGTATAGTGGAATTCTTCAATCGGGACAACGCGAAGTTGTCCGTCAACGGATTGAAGTTCAACTTTTTTGCCGAAATCCAGTCCGGTTTCCAATGCCAACTCCTTCGGGATTCGTATGGCGCGGCTATTGCCCCATTTTTTGACTTCAGCAATCATTGCCTGCTCCCTGTTTCTACATTGTATATACAGATTATATCCATAGGAATGCAAATGTCAAGAAGTTGTCACACTTTCGTGAATACTCTGTCCGGTTTGCGGGTTAGGGCAAATTCGGACGGCGCCGTTGTTGCCCCACTCTTAGATCTCAGCTTGAATGAGATTCCTCCTCGATGTGTCTATAGTGTGGATACATACGCTCTGGGATTGCGAAAGTTTCGCAAGTATCGAGCAGGATGATACCGCGACAGATTGGTACACACGCGACAGTAGGCAGGTTTTTCGCTACAATATAGGCAGATGGAGCAAAACGAGGAACTGATATGGCAGTGCCGAATATCAACATAAGGGAGTTCGCCGAGCAGGGATATATTGTGGCGCGCGGTTTGTTTGCCCGGGACGAGGTCAAGCAATTGCGAGATCACTTCTCGCGCATCAATCAAGAGCGGTACACTGTTGCGGACAGAATCGTTGATCCCAATGACCCGCTCGCCACATACCCGCGTATCATGCAGCCGCATCGCTGGGACGAAACCAGCTTGCAGTGGCTGATTGACCTCCGCCTGAACGACTGGCTGACGAATCTGCTAGGGCAGGAGCCATATGCGGTGCAGACGATGTTTTACTTCAAGCCACCCGGCGCGCGCGGTCAGGCGCTGCATCAAGATCAGTTTTATCTGCGAGTGGATCCGGGAACTTGTGTCGCCGCCTGGATGGCCGTTGACCGCTGTGACGAGGAAAATGGCTGCCTGCGCATTGTGCCGGGCACGCACAACATACCAGTCTTGTGCACCGTTGATGCGGATTCCGGCGTGAGCTTTACCGGCGACACAGTGGAGCTACCGCCCGGGCTGGAGCCGGTGCCGCTGGTCATGGAGCCCGGTGATGTGCTCTTCTTCAATGGACAATTGGTTCATGGCAGCTATCCCAATTCGAGCGACGATCGCTTCCGCTGCGCGCTGATCGGCCACTATATCGTTGGCGAAGCCGAGGCCGTTGCCAAATGGTATCATCCGGTGCTGCGCATGGACGGCACAGAAGTCGAACTGGGCGTCAGTGAACAAGGTGGACCCTGCGGCGTTTGGGTCGACCGGGACGGCGAAGCAGTCGCGGTTGTCGAAGGCATGGAAATGCGGCAAGGCTAGGTCGTCCGAAAGTGCAATGAAACTAGCCTCCCAACACTTGTTTTCCAACAGGCTTCACCAAGTTGCCCCGGCAAGCGTAACCCGTGGACGGTGATTTATACGCGGACGAAGAAGCTCAAGTTTGCCGATTAACCGCGCCTGGCAGTGAATAGCGATTTCCCGCGAGCAAACAATAGCCGTATTGAAATACAGTTGTTACAATCTGCCGCGTTGTATATTTTTAAAATTCCTTTTGAGAGCCATTATGACCACAAAAACTGCTTTAATCGGAGCCGGCGGCATGGCGCGTCATCACCTGCCGCTGATGATCGAAACGGGTGCCGACATCCGCGTCATCTGCGAACCGTCATCCAACAATTACGAACTGGCCGCGGAAAAACTACAAGAGCTGGGCGCGCCCATTCCCCCTAACGAGCCCGACCTCGCCAAAATGATAGATCAGTATGCCGCTGATCTGGACGCGGTCTTCATTATCACTCCGCATAATTTGCATCATGATCAGGCGAAGCTGTGCCTGGAAGCCGGCCTGGATGTGCTGCTGGAAAAGCCGATGGTCATGAACGCAGGTGAAGCGCTCAGCTTGATTGAAACGCGCGACCGCGCCGGCAAGCTGCTGGTGGTGGCGTTTCAAGGCGGCTTGTCACCACAGATCCGCGAAGCCGCGCGCCTGATCGCATCGGGCGAGTTGGGCGAATTGCTGAATGTCACTGGCATGGTCTGGCAAGGATGGAAAAACTCCACGGCCGGAAGCTGGCGGCAGATCCCGGAAATCGCAGGAGGCGGCTTTATGTTCGATACCGGCGCGCACATGCTAAATACCTTATGCACGCTGGTCGGCGAGGATTTCAAGACGGTGGCAGCCTGGACCGATAACCGCGGCACCGATGTGGATATCGACGGCGTGGTGATGGCGCAGCTGGAATCGGGTGCCCTGGTCACCATCAATGGCTGCGGAGATTGTATGCCCGGGCTGGATTCGGAGATCTTTATCGCGCTCAGCCAGGGCGTTATTCGCACGGGCATCTATGGCGAACGTCTGCTGATTCGTCGCGCCGGTGAAACGGAATTTGTGGCGACCGATCTGCCCAAGATGCGCGGTGCCTGGCAGCAATTCGTCCAGGTGCGCGCTGGCAAAGTTGAAAATCCATGCCCGCCCGAAGTCGGCCTTCGCATGGCGAAACTCTGGGATGCTATCGTGGAATCCGCCAGCAAGGACGGCCTGCCCGTACAAACGCTGGCGACATAGGCGCTGCATAACCCTCGCCCTAAATCCCAACCCCATATAGAGAGGGAGGGACTTTAACGGCTTGTCAAGCTTAAGAATACTGCCCTTCCGTCCTGGTTAGGGCAATACGCGATTCTATTTGCATGAATTAACTGTCATAACCACGAAGGAGAAACAATCATGAAAACTGCAACGGGCAATTTCCCGCTCGGATGGCGACGCCGCAATTTCGCTTGGGAGCAGGATCTGGATAGTATGATCGCCTGGGCGATTGAAAATGAGCTTGAGGTGATCGATCTGGGTCGTGATGCCGATAGCTGCACCAAGGCGGTTGTTGAGGCCGGATTGCGTGTCGGCACAGCCGATCTTACGGTTTGGGGCGAGATGATGTCACCCGATGCCGGCAAACGGGCGGAAGCCGTGGCGAGAAATGCCGAATACATCAACGTCTGTGCCGCGGCCGGAGCCAAGACGTTTTTCATCTGCATGGTTCCGGAAGATCCGGCTCGCGGACGCGCGGAAAACTACGGCTATATGGTCGAGAGTTACAGCGCGCTGAGATCAACATTCGAAGCGAACGATGCCTACCTTGTCATTGAAGGCTGGCCGGGTCCCGGCTCCCTGGTTTGCACACCGGAGACCTACCGCGCCTTCATCAAACAGGTCGGCTCGCCCAACATGGGTGTCAATTACGACCCTTCGCATCTGGTGCGTATGGGCATCGATCCGATTCGCTTCTTGTGGGACTTTGTCGACCACGTCTTCCACGTTCATGGCAAAGATTGCATGATCATCGAGGAGCAGCTTTATCAATACGGCAATCTGCAAGAGGCGACCTTCTCTACGCCTTACAAATACGGCGGCATGAACTGGCGCTACACCATACCGGGCCACGGCATTTCTGATTGGAAGATCATTCTCAATATCTTGAAAGACAATAACTACGCCGGTTGTGTCTGCATCGAGCTGGAAGATCACTACTACGACGACACTGAATACGATCAGAAACAAGGCGTCCTGCAGGGTGTCGAATTCCTGGCGGGTTCGTGATCTTTTGCACCTTGTGTTCTACGATCGTCAAGAGAGCTGGGTGCGCTGCAGGGGCAGGACGCGATTCTATTTACATGAATTAACTGTCGTTACCACGAAGGAGCAACAAACATGAAAACTGCAACGGGCAATTTCCCGCTGGGGTGGCGACGCCGTGATTTTGCTTGGGAGCAGGACCTTGATGGAATGATCGCCTGGGCGATTGAAAATGAGCTTGAGGTGATCGATCTGGGTCGTGATGCCGATAGCTGCATCAAGGCGGTTGTTGAAGCCGGATTGCGTGTCGGCACAGCCGATCTCACGATTTGGGGCGAAATGATGTCGCCCGATGCCGGCAAACGGGCGGAAGCCGTGGCGAGAAATGCCGATTACATCAATGCTTGTGTCGCGGCTGGTGCCAAGACGTTTTTCATCTGCATGCTTCCGGAAGATCCTTCTCGGGGACGCGCGGAAAACTTCGGCTATATGGTCGAGAGTTACAGCGCGCTGAAATCAACCTTTGAAGCGAACGATGCCTGCCTTACCATTGAAGGTGGGCCGGGTCCCGGTTCCCTGGTTTGCACACCGGAGACCTACCGTGCCTTCATCGATCAAGTCGGCTCGCCCAATATGGGAGTCAATTATGACCCTTCACATCTGGTGCGCATGGGTATTGATCCTATTCGCTTTTTGTGGGAGTTTGTCGACCACGTCTTCCACGTTCATGGCAAAGATAGCATGATCATCGAGGAGCAGCTTTATCAATACGGCAATCTGCAAGAGGCGACCTTCTCAACGCCTTACAAATACGGCGGCATGCATTGGCGCTACACCATTCCCGGCCACGGCGTTTCTGATTGGAAGATCATTCTCAATATCTTGAAAGACAATAACTACGCCGGTTGTGTCTGCATCGAGCTGGAAGATCACTACTATGACGATACCGAATACGATCAGAAACAAGGCGTCCTGCAGGGCGTCAAGTTCCTGGCGGGTTCGTGATCTTTTGCACCACGTGCTTTACGATCGTGAAGGGGCTGGATTTCCCGTAACCGGATTCGATCTGCGCGGCGAACGCCTGGAATTGCTTACGCAAATGGTGGTACGCCAGCCAAAAGCCTGACAGATTTGCCGGACGCGGATGTCGTTTTTGTCATGGTGATGAGTGGCGCGCAAGTGCTGGATGTTGTGGCAGGGGAAGGTGGTTTGCTGCACAAGCTGCGCGATGGCGCCACATCGCAAGAGCTGTTTGCTGCTCATCAAGATGTGTTAAATGCGGTGGGCGAGCAGATTTTCCATGTCGGCGAATCCATCGGCATGGGCCAAACTTCGCAATTCGGTTGAGCCGGCTGTTCAGATCGCTGAAGACCGCGGCATCACGCTGGTCGTCGAGACCGGCAACAATGCCATGATCACATCGGCATATCTGGCGCGAAAGCTGATCGACGAGCTGGGCACGGCCCGCTTGAAGATACTTTGGGACCCGGCCAAAAGCCTCTATTGCACCGAAGTGCCATATCCCGATGGTTACAATGAGCTGCATGGCGGGGCGCTCGGGCATATTCATCTCAAAGATGTGGTGACAGAAGTAGCCAAGGCGTCGCTGACTTGCAGGCCGATGGGAAGTGGGAATATGGCAGCTTACCTTCCCCAGATCGCCGCTGCTCTGCGTGACGATGGTTACGACAGCGCTATATCGCTGGAATCGGTCTATCGTCCCCTGGATGGCAGCTTTGAAGACGGCTTCCGCGCTTCAGCTGTCGTCTTGAAGGAACTGTTCGGCTAGACAATAGCAAAATTTAACTATACAAATAGGCAACTATAGAATCCCAAATTGGGTTACTCATGATCTCGCAAGTGCGCACTCGCTGGCGGCAAGACCGGCTTCCGCTACTTCTGTATCTGCTTACCTTCATCGTGATGAGTTATCCATTTCTCCTGCGGATGCATGATCACTTGCCGCTCATAAACATCGATACGCAAACAGCGCTTTGGCAGAATTGGTGGATGCGGGAAGCGCTTGGTCGGGGCGACGATGTTGCTCAAACCTCGCTGCTTTTTTATCCTGACGGCCTGGATTTGACGCTGCAGCCTCGTCGTTGGTCAACTTTCCCTTTATGGAGTCTTCTATATTCAGCTTTGGGGGATCCGCTTGCCTTCAATCTCACGGCAATGTTTGGCATCCTTTTCAAGGCATACGGGATGTACCTGGTGGGATTGTTTCTCTTCAAGAACAGGATTCCGGCTTGGGTGTGCGGCGCATTCTACAGCTTTGCGGCGGCCAACTTGACATTTGCGCTGCAACAGCCGAACACCGGCGCGACAGAGTGGATTCCCTGGTTCATGCTGGCGTTTCTATGCGTATTATCACAAGTTGCGAAAAAGCGTGACGCCCGGTCGCTTGTGCCGATCACGGTTGTAGCGGCTTTCCTGTTTTCGCTTAACGCCTATGCCAATCTCAAGATCGCGATGTTCGCCATTTTGTTAGGCGGAAACTATGCTGCATTATATGCGATCTCTCATCAATTATGGCGGTTGCGGAGATTTTGGATAACGATGCTTGTTTTCGGTCTGTCGGCTACTTTTCTTTTGGCACCCATATTGGTTCCTTACTTGCAATCGAAACATTTGGATATTTCTGCTTTGGACCCGGTGCTTACAGGGAGACAAGGTGGCGTAGACGCACTTTCTTATCTGAAACTGTATCATGACTATCCCGTCGCGTATTCCCAGATAATAGACAGCATTGGCACTAGTTCACCGCGGATCCAGAACGTGCAGGGGCATGTAAATCACGTGGGTTTGGTGAGTATCGCATTCGCCTCTATGGGGATAGTTTATGCTTACAAAGTTGATCGAAGCGCTGCCGTTTGGCTGGTAATGGTCCTTGCGTTTCTGTTTCTAAGCTTCGGCGTGGAATTCTATTTTAGTGCTCATCGCATCGACACTTACTGGACTCCATACCGTATTCTGCAAGATAATCTTTTCTTTCGTATAATCAAACACCCTGCTCGCATGTCGCTAGTGTTTCTCTTCCCCTATGCCATTCTCATTGGTCACGGTTTGCAATACCGTTTACGGACACTGGTTCTCGGCCCATTGCAATGCGTATTGTTAACGGTGTCGATTATCATGCTGCTCTAAGGTACGAGTATTTGTCCGATTGTGGTTCGTCCCGCGGCGCGTCCCCATTATCTTTCGGTTCTCAATGATCTGGTGGATGGCGCCATTATAAATGTTCCATTCGGTCGACAAGAGTCGAAATACTACATGTCGCTGCAACGTTTTCATCGACGTCCGATCGTAGAAGGCATGATCGCTCGTATGCCGCTGAACAGTTATGGATATATCGATTCCAACGTCTTCCTCTCATATCTGAAAGAACCGGAGAAAGTCAATCTGGAAGATTTGACTGCAGACGATTTGCACGCTGCCCTTGCTCAACTAAGAGATGACGGATTCCGCTATTTGGTTTTGCATCAGCGTATTTCTCGGAAGGTTGATAGAGTGGTTCAAACCGTCGACGGATGGATGCTAGAGCTGTTTACGAAAGAGCAGGCTTTATACGTAGATGATGAAGTCCTGATCTATGACATAGCGGCTTTGGACACCGCCTTTCGCATACCGTCTGACTAGCTCAGAACTTCCGGATTTAGAGGCAGCGTGTTCCTAGCGTCCGGAGCGCGGATTTAAAACGGGTGCTTCCTGGATTATAATCATGGTGATATCCGGAACATTTATAACTCTCGACCAAGGAGGTCGTATGGCTATCCCCAAAAAAATATTCGGACGCAGCGGGCACCTCAGCACTCGCCTACTGTTTGGCGCGGCAGCCTTCAGTGGCGTGACACAAGCTGAAGCCGACCAGACAATGGAGCTGCTCATCGCCAACGGCATCAATCACATTGATACCGCAGCAAGTTATGGTGATTCCGAACTGCGCCTGGGACCGTGGATGGAGAAGCACCGCGGCGATTTCTTCTTGGCGACCAAGACCGGAGAACGCACCTATGATGGCGCCAAGGCGAATTTCGAGCGTTCTTTGCAACGGCTGCGCGTCGATGAGGTAGATCTGATCCAACTACATTACCTGGTCGGCGAAGAAGAATGGGAAGTGGCGATGGGTGCGGATGGCGCGCTGAAATATCTGCTGGAAGCGCGCGAGCAGGGTCTGGTCAAGTATATCGGTGTGACCGGCCACGATGTCGCCATCGCGCGCATGCATCAGAAGAGCCTCAGCCATTTTGATTTCGATTCAGTGCTGCTGCCCTATAATTATCCGATGATACAAAACGAGATCTACCGCGCCGGTTTCGAAGAGGTGGTGCAGATGTGTAAGGCGGGCAATCGCGCAGTGCAGACCATCAAATCGATTACACGTCGGCCGTATCGCGGTGATCACCACAGCCACGCCACCTGGTACGAACCCTTTACCGATCAGGCAAGTATCGACAAGGCCGTGCATTGGGTCCTGGGCAACGAAGATGTTTTTCTCAATACGGCCGGGGATATCACAATTCTGCCGATGGTGCTTGATGCCGCACATCGCTTTGAAGCGCGGACTCCCGATCATGTCATGCAAGCATTGGTCGCCGAAGCGGAGATGGCGCCGCTGTTTGTGTAGACCTTGCCAGGACGCTGCACCGAAATAAGGAAGGACGTCCCGCCCCCTGTCGTTTCCGGTGCGTTTAATCAAGTCGGATAATTTTGCGGCTCCAGCGGGGCTAATCTAATGCTTCTATCGTTGCGCGGATACGTTCTTCCGAGGCATGAATCCTCTGGTATTCAGATGCAAGGCCGGTGTCCGTCAGCGACAACGGTTGATTGCGATAGCGCATCGGGCTTTCCACCGTTTGCCGGCCGGAGAAGTGAAAATCGGTCGCGCCACTCACTTGAGCAATTTTGCGGATATTGGCGGGATTGATCCCGCTGCCGGGCATAACACAGATGTCGCGCCCGGCCCGTTTGACCAAGGCGCTGATCATGGTCAAGCCGGCTTCCGCCGTCGCCTCTTGACCCGATGTCAGCACGGTATCCACACCCAGGCGCATCAGACCGTCCAGGGCTCGGTAAAGATCCCGACTCATATCGAAGGCGCGGTGAAAGGTGACATGCAGCGGTCGCGCCAATTCAATCAGCGCCTGCGCGCGATCGGCATCCACGCGTCCGTCTTCCAGCAAGATACCAAAGACAACGCCATCGGCGCCTGCCGATTTTGCCAATTCGATATCGCGCTGCATCACAGCAAATTCGCTGGCGCTGTACAAAAAATCGCCTCGGCGCGGACGAATCATGACGTGGACAGGAATATCTAGCTTTGCGAGAGCCAGTTGAATCATGCCGGTTGAAGGTGTGATGCCGCCGCTGCCAAGATCGGCACATAATTCGATTCGATGCGCAGCGCAAGATTCTGCGATCAGGGCGGATTCGAGCGAATCAACGGCGACTTCGAAGTGATAACTCATGAGCGGGCCCGATTTAGGGATAGGGTATCAATTCGACTCGCGGCAGAAAGCGCCGCATATCGGCGACGTCATATGCTGCTGTGCCCGGCTGCAGGCAGACAGCGGTGGCCGCCGCAACACCCAGGCGCAAACCATCTTCTATTGGTGTCTGGTGATGAATGGCATGCGCCAGGCCGGCCAGCACGGCATCACCGGCACCGGCCGGGCTGCTGACCTCGACTTCAATAGGCGGAATGCGGTAACTGCGCTCTTTCAGGACGGCCAGCACGCCACGCTTGCCACGGGAAATCACGACTTGCGTGCCATAGCGTTGCAAGATTTCCTGCCCGGCTCCATACAAGGCATCGATGCTGCCCAGCTCTCGCCTGACCAGCGCGGAAAGCTCATGATTGTTGGGTTTGATAAAGGTTGGTTTGGCTTGCAAGCCGACACCGAGGTTGGGTTGCGAAGCGTCAAAAAGCACCGGCACACACTGTTCATGCGCCATCGATATCGCCTCAGCATAATACTCCGGCACCATGCCCGGCGGCAGCGATCCACCGGTGATCACCACCGATGCTTTGGGCAGCGCCCGGGCATACCGCTCGCTTAATTGATCGAGATGGGATTGGGTCACCGTCATGGAGGCCGAGGTAATGGTGGTATGTTCGCCGCTGCTTTCGTCAATGATGATGGTATTGATGCGCGTTTCGCCATCGGCGGCCACAAAATCGGTCGTCACGCCGAATTCTTCCATCATGGTTACAACTTTGTCGCCGACTGATCCGGCGGCCAAACCCAATGCCAGATTCTTGACACCCATCCTGCCTAATATCCAGGAGGCATCGGTAGGTTTGCCGCCCAAGCTGTAATGCGTTTGCGTGGCGCGGATAGTGGTATTCTTCAGCAGCTTCTCCACGAATACGGTCAGGTCAATCGTAGTATTCGGTGTAAGGGAGACGATCATTCGTTTTAATCGTCACTGAAGTTGGCGATGGCCGCTTCCATTTGGGCGGTTTCTGCACTCAGCATCGAACTGGCGCCCAAATGCTGCGACATCATGATCACGTAGGCGTTGGTATCGAGGCGCTCCACGGCATCCAGTGCCGCTTCGAGATGTTTTCCCATCAAAAACAAGCCGTGCCAGGGCGCGATGGTGCCAGCCGCATGCTTGGCGATGCGTGCTTCACGTCCCTTCATGGTGGCGACAATCCGCTGGCCCAGCTTCGGGCTATGGGCCGGTGCATACTCGATGACCGGCGTTTCGCCGAATTTGCGCGTGGCTTCCATGATGGGTGGCATGGCGTTATTGGTGCAGGCGAAGACCATCAGATTGCGTGGATGACAATGAATGACGGCCGTGCCGTATTCGCTGAAATTGTTATGCAAGCCGAAGTGAACAGCCGTTTCGCGGGTTAAGCCGCCGGCGCCCTCCAGGATTTCCCCATGCTTGCTGACAACCAGCACATCTTCGGCATCCAATTGCCATTGGCGCATATGCCCGGCCAGCGTTGGTGACATGCAATAGACATCATCAACCCGCAAGCTGATATTGCCGCCACAGGCGTCCGTCAGATGACGGTCGAAGAGCATGCGGCCCATATGCGCTACCAAGGCGCGACCGGCTTGTACTTCGTCCGTCAACACTGCTTCGCGTTCCAGCATTCGCAATTCTCCCAATTTTTCGAGATAATGCCATT
Source organism: Phototrophicaceae bacterium (assembly GCA_965262335.1). GTDB lineage: Bacteria > Chloroflexota > Anaerolineae > Aggregatilineales > Phototrophicaceae > UBA6055. Next base: position 399,371 of record OZ253528.1, on the reverse strand, counting down.
ATAGTGACAGGGGCTGTAATGACAATCATGGAAAAAATATGAGCGAGACGAACTTCGAATTCGCCACAGCAACGCGCATCATCTTTGGCAGTGGCAGCGCCGGGCAACTGGCGCAGCTCGCCGGCGAAAAAGGCAGCCACGCGCTGCTCTTCACCGACGATCAGCCGGAGCGAGTCGGCGATCTAATCCAGTTGTTGAGCGCTGCCGGGCTAGAACACACGCTCTTTCCCGTCAGTGGCGAACCGAGTGTCGATAGCATCAATCAAGCGAAAACTCTCGCCTTATCCGCTGGCTGCGACCTGGTAATCAGCATCGGTGGCGGCAGCGTGATCGATAGCGGCAAGGCGACAGCCGCATTGATTGCCAACGAGGGCGAAGTCTTGGATTTTCTGGAGGTCATCGGCAAGGGGCAGAAGCTGCCGTCTGCTCCATTGCCTTTCATCGCCTTGCCAACCACGGCTGGCACCGGTGCCGAGGTGACCAAAAACGCCGTCATCTATTCGCCAGAGCATCGTGTCAAAGTGAGCCTGCGCGATAACCGCATGTTGCCGGATATTGCCTTGGTCGATCCACTTTTGACCCATTCGATGCCACCCTCGGTGACCGCGAGCACGGGCATGGATGCTTTGGCGCAGGTTGTGGAGCCTTTTGTTTCGCGTTTTGCCAATCCGCTCACCGATGCCTTTTGCGTGGAAGGATTGCGACGAGCCGGCCGGTCGCTTCGGCAAGTCTACGCCGAACCCTGCGACAAGGCGGCGCGGGAAGATATGGCATTTACCAGCTTGATGGGTGGCTTGGCGCTGGCCAACGCCAAACTAGGCGCGGTGCATGGATTCGCCGGGGTGCTGGGCGGGATGTATGCCGCGCCGCATGGCGCCATTTGCGCCGCCTTGCTACCTCATGTCATCAAAGCCAATTTGGCCGCCTTGCAAGCGCGTGAGCCTGATCATGCCGTTGTGATGCGCTTCGATCAAATCGCCCGATTCATGCTTAATGATCCCGCGGCAAGTGCTGAGGATGCCATGGATTGGATCGACCAAACCAGCCAGAGCTTTGGGATTCCCGGGCTGGGCGCTTACGGCGTGAGGCCGGCGGACTACGCTGATATCGTGGAAACGTCGAGCGTGTCCAGCAGCATGAAAGGCAATCCCATTACACTGAGTGCTGACGAACTAAAAGCTATTTTGCTGGCGGCGCAGTAGACGCGGAGTGCATCTGGTGATGCCAGGTAGAGCGCAGCTGAGACAGGATATCGTGACGGCCTATTTGCTGGTTGTCGTGCTTATTCTGCTGCTCGGCCAAATCGAGGCGCCGCAACAGCTTCGTACTGAAAACGCGCTGATTTTCATATCCGATTTTGATCCGATAGATGCCAGCCGAGGTTCCAATTCCGCCTATGCCATCGGGCTTGATGGCCGGGGAATGAAGCGCGTCACCGGTTCCATTCGTCACGATGATTTGGGTTTTATCCGCATATCTGATGTCAGTTGTCATGTTCAGTCGCAAGTTATGACGATAGCCAGCGGCCGGCAAGATTTCAACGGGTTTCATCTCGTCAACCTCGATGGCAGCGAACTGCGGCGGTCCGGAACAGAAGTTGCGGGCGGTGCGGCAAGTTGCCATTGCGCCTGATGGAGCAGGACTTATTTTCTCGCGCGAGTTCAGCGGTTACCCGCAAGCGCGCTTCGGTTTGATAAACGGTAATCTTCATAACCAGGAGCAACGGATGATCAAGATGCCGACCTTGGCCCGTTCTTATCTGTCACCGGTTTGGTCATCTGATGGGGGGCAGATCGGTTATATCATCGAAATGCGCGACGATGAAGCGCCGCTGGAGTACGCCATTGCCATCGCCGCGCCCGATGGCGGCCACGAGCGCATTATCCATCGGACAAGGCTCGTGATTGCGGATATCGATTGGTCACCGGATGGCGAGTGGATTGCCGCGGCAATTGGCATGCAGATCTACAGATTGCGCCCCGATGGCAGTGATCTCACGCGGCTCACCGAGCATCACGCTGGTGTGAGTTTTCCGCGTTGGTCGCCGGATGGGGGGCAGATCAGTTATGTCGCGCCGTCGTCGTTTCATGGGCATCATCAGTTGATGGTGATGGATGCTGATGGTCGCAACATTCGGCGGGTGACAAATATCCGTGGCGGCGTGGTGAATGGCTGCTGGGTGTGAGGTTGTTTTGTCTATTGTTTGGCGAAGGCTCACCCCACTTCCCAATCTTCGACATTTAGTCCGGGGATTCGGTCGAATTCCCGGGTGTTATGAGTAACTACAATCAAACCTTGGGCACGTGCAATGGCCGCAATCAGCATATCATGCTTGCCGATGGGTTGGCCCTGCTTTTCCAGATAAGCGCGAATGCTGCCGTACTCCTCCGCGGCATCGTCATCAAAAGGCAAGCTGTCGAACTGCCGCAGGAAATCGTCCTGTTTGGCGCGTGATTGTTCCGGCTCCTGACTCTTGATAGAACCGTAATACATTTCGCCTTTTGTAATCGCGCTTACAACGATATCAGAATATGATTTGCTGCGAACGTGATCGCGAATGCGAGGAGCACGTCCATTGATGTATCGAATGCATGTATTGGTATCGAGAAGATATCTCATTCACGCGTATCGTCGTTTTCTGAAGCAACGGATTCATGCCAATCAATTGGGTCATCGGCAAGGCTGCCGTAGGTCTGATCGACGAACTGCTTCCAAGGCAGGTTTCGATACTCGACGGAGGCAAGCTCCCGCTTCTTCGCGACATTGCCTCCCCTGTCCAATTCTTTGACTGCGGCCAGTGTTGACGAGAAGGCAGGATTCCCGCGATCAGTAAAGCGCTCAAGGTTCGTTTCTTCGGTATATCGTGTCCCATCCGGCATAATCGCCCCCTCCAAATCTACAAGATCCAGGCACGCCCCAGCCAGCCTCGCGCCCAGCAAGTTCGCCCGATTAAGATTGGCACTTCGCAAATTTGCCTGCTCCAAGCAGGCCCAGCGCAAATCTGACATGCCCAAGTTTGAGCCGCCAAGGTCCGCACCTGCCAAATCCGCCTGATACAAGCTGGCTTTTCTCAGGTTCGCGCCTTGCAGGTCACTTCCCCGCAAGTTGGCGCCATTTAAAATCGTCTCTGCCAGGTTAGCGCGGCACAGACCGGCGCCTTCCAAGCTCGCGCCACTTAGGTCCGCGCCTTTCAATCCCTCACTGCGATCGTGGATCGCTTCAGTTTCTTCTTGTCGATTCATTCCAGTTGACCTGTTCTATGAATGATTGCCGTGTCTTGGATTCCAGCATAGCATAGCATACTCGAGCTTGTACACATCTTCGCCAATGCAACCGAGATTAAGGCGCTGTGGGGGCTGCCCGGCGCTGCGAAAACAAGAGCCAGACAACCACCATACCAGCGACCAGCATCGCGCTCAATGCCAGCAAGGTCGATTCGTATCCCAAAGTCATAATCGCCAGACCGCCCAAAACCGGACCGGCTACCTTGCCGAAGTTCTGCATCATGCCGATCAAGCCCATGCCAGCGCCAAGGTGCTCCGGGCTGATGCGGTGTGAAACCAGCGCCTTCGCCGCCGGGAAGATCAGTGCCTGCGCCAAGCCCATCATCAGTGCCGGCAGCAGGAAAAGCGCTCCCTGATCCAGTATCGGCACCAGTGGCAAGCTCGCTGCCAAGACCAACATGCCCAAGCTGATGGTTGGCAGGTAACCCCAGCGATCGCCCAGACGTCCGCAGAGCGGTTTCACCAGGATATGCGCCGCTTCTTGCAGGCTAAAGAACAGACCAACCAGCGCGATATTCACGCCGGCATCCAAGGCGTATATGGGCAAGAAGGCCTTGAGCGTGTAGAGCGCGACGAAGGTGACGGCTTCCAGTGAGCCGGTCAACCAGATTGCAGGCGTGCGGCTGCCATCCCGGAGGGCGTTGCGGAAATGCTGAAGTGGCGGCTTGAGCTTGCGTCGCCTGTCCGAACGGGCATCGGGCAGTTGCAGCACCGGCACAAAGACAAGGCAGCTTATCAAGCCGATCAAGGTGAAGACAGCGCTCGCATCCAGCGAAAGCAGCAGCCAACCGGCCAGCGCCGGACCGACGACATAGCCGCCGCTGCGAGCCATTTCGAACCAGCCAATGTCCTCGGCGACTGACGGGTCAGTGTCTACGCGCCCCTGCTCCCTGCGTGATAACTCGGCGATATAGGCCAGTGTCACAGGTCCATAGATCGCAGTGGCCAAGCCATGTACCAGACGTATGACCAGCAGCTGTTCGGGTGTGGTGATGAAGGTGTAGAGGAAGGGCATGAAGGCGAAGAAACCGGTGCCGATCAAGAGCCAGGTGCGGCGTCCGCCGCGGTCGGACAAGATGCCAAACAGCGGTTTGAGAAAGAGCCCGGTGATGGTGGAAACTGAGACGATGATGCCCAGGAAGGCACCGGAAGCGCCCAGCGCGGCGGCGAAAATCGGCAGAAGCGGCGTCTTGCCCATCTGATAGGCAGACCTGGCCAGGAAGTCCGCCAGCATCAAGTTCAAGAAGGGTTTGCTACGTCGCATTTTATCTTCGTCAGGCTCGCTCCTCTTACCTCCTTGTGAGGGAAGGGGCTGCGGGATGGGCGGTGCCTCCTATTCCACCTTCAAGACAACCTTGCCAAAGCCGGCATTGCTGAGCATGGTGTTGAATTCGGCCAGATTGCCGTCGACGAGGTCGCTGAACTTGTCGGCGACGCCGTCGATATCGCCCGCGATTTCGTCAAAGGCTTCGTATTCATAGTCCGTCGGCTTGAAATCGCCCAAGTTAACGTTATCAGTCAGATTGCTGATCTGCGCAGCCAAGCGATCACCGTGATTCACGGTGTCGATCCAGCCGACGCGCGTATCGGGAATCATCAATGCCTTTTCGACCTCAAGCACTTCGTCCTCCAGTGCTTTGGCCGCAGCGATAATGCCCGCCGCTGATTCCATACCTGCCAAGCGTTCGCGCCAACCTTTGAGCTGTGCCCGCACATCGCGCATCTGATTGATGACTTTGTGCGTGGACGAGACCTTATCGCGGATGGTTATCAGCAGATCGAATTGCGCTTTTAGGTCGGCATTGCTGGCCGGAACACCGGCTTCCTTCACGATCTCGAAGGATTCGCTGAATTCTGCCTCACCGACAACGAGGGTAGCAGAATACGTTCCCGGCGCGGCATGGGGTCCCTTGATGAAGCCCATCTGATTATCGTTATGCGGGATGACCTTGTGGGCATCGGGATAGCGCAGATCCCAGATGAAGCGGTTCCAGCCGGCATGTGACGGGATGCGCAACTCCTTTGGCGTGTCGTCGTCCCTTTTGCCCGCCGCTTTCTCCTCCTCATCGGCGTGGAGGCTCTTGAAGGTCTTGACCTCGTTGCCGGCGGCATCGTCAAAGCGCAGGCTGATGGTCGCCCCCGGCTCCTCGCTCAGATAGTAAGTGATCACCGCGCCCGGCGGTGGGTTGGCGCCGCTATCGAGGTAGCGGTGCTTCACGCCGTGCTCGGGCGTTTCCGCCTTAACGTAGGCCGCGACCACGCCCAGAGTGCTCATGTACTGCTTGCCATCGCCGCTTTCGAATAGGCCCTCGAAGACTTTAGGCAAATGCCGCTCGACCGTGCGCGGCTTCAGAAGATGAGCAGCCTCCCCCCATCCCCCAGCCCCTTCTCCCACAAGGAGGGAAGGGGAAAAGGAAGTCCCTCCCTCTTCATGGGGGAGGGACTTAGGGTGGGGGTTGATTTGATGCAAGACGGTAAGGTCGTCCAGAACCCAGAATGAACGCCCGTGCGTGGCAATGACCAGATCCGTGCCTTTGACCTTCAGATCATAGATTGGGCTGACGGGCAGGTTGAGCTGGAAGCGCTCCCAGTTGTCGCCGCGGTTGAAGGAGACGTAGAGTCCAAATTCCGTGCCCAGATACAGCAAACCTTCACGATTCGGATCTTCGCGGACGGCACGACAAAAATGATCGTCGGCGATGCCGGCAGTGATGCTCGTCCAGCTTTGGCCATAATCGTTCGTCTTGAAGACATAAGGCGCATAATCATCGTTTTTGTAGCGCGTGGCGGTGACGTAGGCTGCCGCGGGATCATGCGGCGAGGGTTCGATCATGTTGAACATCGTCCACTCGCCCAGCTCCGGCGGCGTGATTTCGGTCCAGTTTGCACCGCCGTCTTTGCTGATATGCAGCAAGCCATCATCCGAGCCCGCCCAGATGACACCGGTTTCGTGAGGTGATTCCGCCAGGGTGTAAACCGTGGCGTAGTGTTCGGCGCCGATGGCATCGCGATTGATGGGGCCACCGGAGGGCTTCAGCGTTTCCGGATCGGCCTTGGTCAGGTCGGGGCTGATCTCTTGCCAGCTCTGTCCCTCATCGGTCGTCTTCAAAATCTGATTGCCGCCGATATAGATGATATTACTGTCATGCGGCGAAAAGGCGATGGGGTAGGTCCAGGCAAAGCGGTATTTGTCCGCCGCCGCGCCCAAGCCCGCCGATGAACGCGGCCAGGTGGCGATTAGACGGATTTGCTGCGTGCGGTGATCGTAGCGCTGCATGCTATTGCCGCCACCGGGTGAGCTGCCGATGGCGCCGACGTAGACCAGATCGGGATCATTAGGATTGACGGCGATGTAGCCGCTTTCGCCGGAGCCGATGATATCGCAGTCGTCCCATAAGATCGATGAATAGCGGCTGCGGCTGGGCACGCGCAGGCTGGAATTGTCTTGCTGGGTGCCATAGACATGGTAGGGTTCGTGGGTATCGGTATCGAGGTGGTAGATCTGCGCTGTGGGCTGATTGTAAATGCTGGAAAAGGTCAAGCCGCCGTTCAATGAGACGCAGCAGCCGCCGTCGTTGCCATGCGCCATAACCTTGTTGTTGTTCGGGTTGATCCAGAGATCGTGATTGTCGCCGTGGGGTGTGGTGATCTCGCTGAAGTTATGCCCGCTGTCGGTCGATTTCCAGAAGTTCAAGTTGTTGATGTAGATGATATTGGCATCTTGCGGATCAGCGGTCAGATGCATGTAATACCAGGCGCGCGAGATCAGACGATTGTCCTTGCTGCCGACCACCCAGGTCTCGCCGTAATCGTCACTGCGATAGATGCCACCATCAGGCTGGTTTTCGATGATCGCCCAGACGCGCCCACTCTGTACCGGTGAAGCCGCCACGCCGATCTTGCCCATCAGTTCCTTGGGCAGACCCTTGTTGTCGCTGATCTGCTGCCAGCTATCGCCGCCATCCATCGAGCGCCAGATGCCACTGTCTTCGCCACCGGACGAGATTTGCCAGAAATTGCGATAGGCTTGCCAGAAGGCGGCATAAATGATGCGCGGGTTGTTCTTGTCGATGCTGATATCGATAGCGCCGGCTTTGTCGCTGACGTGCAGAACGTTCTCCCAGCTCGCGCCTCCGTCTTTGGAGCGATAGACGCCGCGCTCGGCATTGCGCCCGAAGGCATGTCCAAGCGCCGCCACATAAACCAGATCGGCGTTATCGGGATGGGTGCGGATCTTGGCGATCTGCCGTGTCTCTTTCAGACCGAGGTGCTTCCAGCTGCGGCCGGCATCTGCCGATTTGTAGATGCCATCGCCAATGGAGACATCAATGCGGATGGTGGTCTCGCCGCTGCCGGCATAGATGACATTGGGATCGGCCGGCGCAACTTCCAGCGCGCCGACGGATGCCGCGGTGAAGTAGCCGTCGCTGATGTTTTCCCAGTATTGGCCAGCGTCGGTGGTTTTCCAGACGCCTCCGCAGACGCCGCCGAAGTAGAAGGTATTGGGGTCGCGCGGGTCGCCGGCGACAGCGACAACGCGTCCGCCGCGGAAGGGTCCGATGCAGCGGAATTCGGCTAGTCCGTCGTATTTGGATGGGGTCATTGTTGGCTTCCTTTAAGAAGTGTGCCGGTAATGAGACAGTATTTTAACACAGCTCAGCCCCCATCCTAAATCCCTCCCCCAAAATGAGGGGGGGACTTGGCGTAACGATGTGAGAAGGCTCTAAGTGTAACTCGGCAGGTCACCCGTTTTGACTTGATTAACGTTGCCGAGAGTCTTCTGGTGGTCGCTGCGTTCACGAACTCGTCCGTTTGCAGCAATGACTAGGCCGTTAGCGACTTTGTCATGAGTCGTTGGCTCTGATGTCGAGCAAGACTTGCCGGATTTTCTGCGGAATGATGTCGGTCTGTTCGGTCTTGGAATAGATGGTGATGAGCATCAACTGCTCTGCCAATCGCACATAGTAGATGACGCGGAATCCGCCACGCTTGCCCCGCCGCGCGGATGGGTTGGCCAAGCGCACTTTGTATACATCTAAGCCGACGCCCGCTATCTTGTCGCCGGGTCGTTTGTCTTCTTCCAGTTGCTGTACCAGGTTGCGGACTTCGTTGCCGACTGCTGGGTACTTCCGTTTGAGTCGCTTGAGTTGCTTATGAAATTCGCGCGCGATGTTAACTGTCGTTGACATCGTCCATCACTTCGCGGTCGATTTCGTCAAGAACCTCGCGCGCGGGACGGTAGTCGCCGGCCAGCGCTTGTCCCATGCCGATGCGCAGGCTCTCGAGAATCTCGGTTTCAGTCGGTTCGTCGAAATAATCTGAAAGCACCTCGCCGGCCACGACATCCAGCGAGACCCGCCGTTTGTTCGCTTCCTCTTGCAAGCATGCAACGATCTTGTCTGCCAGATTAACTTTGAGATCCAGTATTGTCATTGCGGTCTGTCCGTCTGTCACTTTGTGCCGATTTTACCACATGAGAAATGTGGGCTTGGTTTCTATTCTCGGCGGAAGGGTCCTACGCAGCGGAATTCGGCTAGTCCGTCGTATTTGGATGGGGTCATTGTTGGCTACCTTATAAGTAGGGTCATTTAATATGGTGGCGTATTGTAGCGCGGGGGGTGATTTTTCACCACAGGGGGCGGAACAGATTGAGCACATCGGTTTATTTGCCATTGACACAAAGGCGATGTTGTTTAAGCTCAATTGAAGTTTCTATTTGCTACGGATCGGGTCCCCACATGAATCAATTCTTGAAGTTACTTGTAACATTATGCATATCGCTGCTCTCATTGCCAGCAATGGCGCAGGATTGGGTCGAGCATGATGTGACACAATACAATTGTAACCTTGTCGATGTGCTAATTGATGAACATGGTGATGAAGCCTTTTCAATGGAAGGCGACGAGCTAATAACGCTGTCAGCGTTTCTTGCAGATATTGCAACGGTATGTGAAGAGTTCCGTGAGTCGAACATAACTCCCACTCCGAGAAAGGCAGCTTTTATCGGAATCTACGGTGATTCGGGTAGATTTGATTTTTGTGTAATGTCTAGCCGACTTAATGTCCGCACAAGTCCGAGCGGCTCGGTTACTGATAGTATGGATAAAGGTACAGTATTTACAGTCGATCTTGGAAGTAAAGTAAAATCAGGAGGGTACGTTTGGGCCGAACATGACATGGGCTGGTCAGCCCTATATCCGCTAAATAATACGGACCGTGTCACCACCCTGACACATCCCGAGAATTGTCCGCAGCCAGCGCTAACTCCTACGGTTGCCAAAGTAGCGATTTCAACTCCACGAGTTGATCTGCAATCTCTTCTGAACAGCGAATTGGACTCAGTGGTGGATAACGTGACCGTAACACGGTCAACTCTCAACGTGTTGGTGCAAACAACGTTGCTCCATGGAGATAGCGATACCCTTGCAGAAGCAGCTATCAGGGATATTGGGAGATCAATCTGTCTCCTTAAGAACAATGGATACAGATCCTACAAACTGACCTATATGGGTAGCCATCCGTCAGACAGCGAGCCTTTTTCCATTAAGTTTAGATCGCAAGCTGGCACGACCTCGAGCTTTAGATGTCCGGTTGGCCAGTTGTCAGTTGAATCGTTACTAGAGCGACTTGAGCCAATTACTGAATTCAGCGACGTGTCGGAATGGCTAATGAATATGGCAGCGCTAGGCATGTAAACGGGCGACCCACCGGACAATGTTGAAAAACTTGATTGAGATATAATAAGATTATAGCTCAATCACAAGTAAGTGTGAAATGTCATTGAAACAGTCCTTTCCAGGCGAGATTCCCACCACAACCCGTGAGGTAGTCGACGCTTTATTGCCAGCCGATAGTGTATGTCGCTTGCTCGGTGACAAAGCCGAGGAGATTTTCGATGAGAGCGCCTTGGCGAGGATGTATCATCAGACCGGTCGCGGCGGGATCAACCCGGTACTGCTATGTTTTGTGCTGATCCTGCAATTTTTGGAAAAGCTGCCTGATCGCGAGGCAGCAGAGATGGCAAGGATGCGCATGGACTGGAAGTATGCGCTACGACAGGCGCTCAATTGGAAAGGCTTCGACTATTCAAGTCTCTGCAATTTTCGCAAACGGCTGCATGCCCATGATCAGGAATATGTGATGTTCGAGCAGGTACTGAAGTATCTGCAGGAGATGGGTTTTCTTAAGTCAAAGCGTCAGCGGACAGATGCGACGCATGTATTGGGAGCGGTGGAGCGCATCAGTCGCTTGGAATTGGTATGGGAGACGCTGCGTTTGGCCTTAGGCGCATTGATAAACGCCAATGCCAAATGGGTAATCGGGCAATTGCCATCGGCTTTTGTAAGTCACTACAGTCAAAAGCGCGGGGATTATCGTTTGAGCAAAGCACAAGCCGAGCAAGCGATGGTGGATGCGGGAGGAGATGGTTTCTGGTTGCTGTCGCAAATTGAGCGTTTCGGTTCAGCGGAATGGCAAGATTTGCCTGAGATTGTCTCGCTTCGTCAGGTGCTGGAGCAGCAGTTTGATGACGGCGATGGTGACGGCAGTTCGGGAGTGAAAACGAAAGCCAATATCGATGTTAAAGGCGATGTGATTAGCTCGCCACATGACAGTGCAGTCCGCTATAGTCGAAAGAATAAAGTGACGGAATGGACTGGCTACAAAGCGCAGGTGACGGAGACGGTGGATGGCGACTTGCCGATCATCACCGACATAGGGATTCATAGCGCCATTGAAGCAGATGGCTTGGCGCTGGGAGCGATTCAAAGGCGCTTGGGGCAGCGCGGCTTGTTGCCGGAAAAACAGTATGTGGATCAGGCCTACTGCAACGGCAAAACGCTGCAAGACAGTGAGCGAAAGGGGCTTGATCTGCGCGGATTTATAGGCAGCAATTCGCGCAAGCCGGTGGGCTTTCGTCTGGAAGATTTTGACATTGATCTGGAGAAGCGGCGAGCGCACTGTCCGGCGGGCAAGACGGCCTCCACTTTTAATCCCTCGTCACAGCCCGATGTCGGCTGGAATGTCCGCTTTGGCAAGCAATGCCAAGACTGCCAATTCAATCGCTTGTGCACCAGCGAGAAACGCGGTCGCAGCCTGGAAATTTCGCCTTATCATCAACACTTGACAAGACGCCGACGAGAGCAGGCGGACGCTGCTTTTGTCAAAGAAATGCACGCCCGCGCTCGGATTGAAAGCACAATTTGTGAACTGGCGCGGAAACATGCATTGAGGCGAAGTCGTTATCGCGGTCAAAACAAGATTCAATTACAAGCGGCATTCACCGCAACAGCGGTCAATCTGAAGCGCTTGGCAAGGTATCTTGCCCAAGGCATTGATTCTTTTGCGCTGCAATTCCCAGCAATTCATGCATTTTGAATCCAGTTTTTCAACAGTGTCCACCGGGTCGCCCCTACAGGTTTTGAAGTTGAACGGTTTTGTGCCGCTTTGGTTCAACCCCACCCCTAACCCGCAGTCCCCTCCTCACTGCCCCCGCCGCCTTCGGACGTTTACAAGCGAGCGCAGTTGACAATTGCCACACACTCATTGAATCCGACACATCCGAGGGTAGAATAGTGTCAAGCGGAGGACCCAGCTATGACGATCGACGTCCCGGATGACGTTGCGCTGCGATTGGAGCAACTCGCGAAACAACAAGATGCCGACATAGGCGATCTGCTGCGAGACCTGCTTGAGCGCTATACAGATGACAAGCAGTGGGCCACCCTGGCCGACTTGGCGCGTCATGCGAAGGAAATGAATATGGCATCGTCTGAACCGGTAAACACCGCCGAGCGCAGCCGCGAAATCTTGAATACAGAATACGCCGATTACCTTAAGAGCCGCATTGATCCTTGACACTCATCATCGACCGCAGCTTCCTGATCGCACCCCGTGCCTCCCCACGACTCCAACCATCCCCTCATCCGCGACCATACAGTCGCCACTCCACACCTAACCCGCGCTAGAATCACCTCATGACCGTCTCCACCCACATCTCGATCCGCGCGCAAACAGCCATTTTCGGCAAGAAAACCTTGCCAGATGGCCGAAAAAACAATTGCCACGGCGGCAATCTGGCAATAAAAGCACAAATTGCCCCAACCTGATTCTAACCTATGACTCTTTTCCCTCTGTGTACTCGGTGGTTGAATCAAAAGTGGACGAGCCACCGAAGCGACCTTACAAACCCCATCCAACGCGAAAAAAGTCCCTCCCTCTTTATGGCTGAGGGATTTAGGGTGGGGGCAGATCCACTTGACAACCCCCACACATCCGTTCTACTCTAATCCCACGCAAAACCAGGGAGCGCCAGCATGGCACGCGTCAAATTCACACCCAACCTGACCCGCTTTTTTCCCGACCTCTGCGAATGCGATGTCGATTGCGCGACTGTCGCTCAAGCCGTCAGCGCTGTCGATCAACGCTGGAACGGACTCGGCGATTACATCATTGATGAAACCGGCGCTCTGCGTAAACACGTCAATATCTTCATCGGCGATCACCTCATCCGCGACAAACGCGCGCTTTCCGACAAAGTATCCGGCGATACCAAGATCTACATCATGCAAGCACTTTCCGGAGGCTAATCCCATGCCCAACAAACTCCTCGTCGGCACCCGCAAGGGCCTTCTGATCATGAAACGCAATAGCGCGGCCAATTCTGACTGGACGGTCGAATCGGCGCATTTTGAAGCCATTCCGGTGGTCTATGCCTTTCATGACCCGCGCAGCGATACCATTTGGGTCAGCCTGGATCACGGGCATTGGGGCGGCAAGCTGCACCGCTCGCGCGATATGGGCGCAAGCTGGGAAGAGGTCGAGGCGCCAAAATATCCCGCCGGCGATACCATCCCGCCCGATTTCACTGTGCCCGCGGCCACCAGTTATATCTGGCTGATTCAGCCCGGCGGCGCTGACGAACCGAATCGGCTTTATGTCGGCACCGAACCCGGCGGGCTTTTCCTCAGCGATGATGCTGGCGATTCTTTCCACTTGGTGGATACGCTCTGGAATCATCCCAGTAACAAGCATTGGTACGGCGCCGGGCGCGATCATCCCGGTTGCTGTTCCATCGTGGTCGATCCGCGCGATAGCCGCCACATCATCGCCGGCATCACCGTCGGCGGCGTATATGTGAGCAGGGACGGTGGCGAGACCTGGCAGGCGCGCAATCGCGGCTTGTATGCCGATTACTTGCCCGATCCGCATCACGAGCACGGTCACGATCCGCATATCATCGTGGCCAGCCCATCCAATCCCGATGTGCTCTGGCAGCAGAACCACTGCGGCATCTTCCGCACAATTGACGGTGGGCGGCAATGGCAGGACATCTCGGACAAGAACGGTGGACCGGCTTGCTTTGGCTTTGCGCTTTCAGTGGATGCCGAGGATGAGCGCGTGGCTTGGGTGGCGCCGGCGGTCAGCGCCGAATATCGCGTGCCGGTCGATCGCGCGCTGGTCATCTGTCGCACGCAAGATGGCGGCGAGACCTGGCAGGATTTGCGCGACGGTTTGCCACAGAGCAACGCTTACGATTTAATCTTCCGCCACGCCATGGATGTGCGCGGTGATACGCTGGCTTTTGGCACCACCGCCGGCAATTTCTACGTCTCCGATGATCGAGGTGATCACTGGCGTTGCCTGACGCACAACCTGGCGGTGGTTTATTCCGTGCGGTTTATGTGATTGTCGTTGCTACTTGACCGCGCCCATGGCGTATGTCAGCTAACGAAACCGAATTGCGTATGCAGTTCTGTAACCAGCTTTTCACCGCGCCGGGCTGCTGTATCGGCTGCAATGGCTGAATGAGGATGAGGTGTGATTTGTGGATTGTGGAGGGTAGGTGAGTTGAGAGACCTCAGAAACGTGATATATTTGTCGACAAGTCAAGGTATAATCAGGCAATTCATCTTCTCTTGAACATAGCGCGGGGTAATTGTGGCTTCCGTCATTGACATATTCTGCGGTGTTGGTGGGCTGACACACGGATTCGTTCAGCAAGGCTTCAAGGTCGTTGCCGGTATTGATGTCGACTTGGACTGCAAATATCCATACGAGCAGAACAATGATGCGCGATTCATCCATAAGTCTATCTGTGACATGGACGCGCAAGAGATTGATATGCTCTTTCTCCCGGACCAGCCAAAGATTCTTGTTGGTTGCGCTCCGTGCCAGCCGTTTTCAAGTTACACGTATAAACGCGAATACGACGACAAGTGGCAGTTGGTGGAGAAATTTGCTGAACTGATCGTTGAAGTTAGACCTGACATATTTTCAATGGAAAATGTCCCCGCCCTAGTAACTCATAAGAAACGCGAAGTTTTTGATCGTTTTATAGACATCCTAGAGCCGCACTATAAGATTTCCTGGCAAATTGCTCATGCTCCGGATTTCGGTGTGCCGCAAATGCGGAAAAGACTCGTGGTATTGGGTTCAAAGTTTGGAGCAATTAATCTAGTAGACAAGACGCACGACGTGACAGACCATGTCAACGTGAAAGACGCCATCGGGCGCTTACCTGAAATTGAAGCAGGCGAAGTTTGCGAACGCGATCCCCTTCATAGATCGCAGGGGTTGTCACCAATCAACTTGAAACGCATCCAGCAGTCCAAACCAGGAGGGACTTGGCGCGATTGGGAAGAAAATCTGCGCGCACCATGCCACAATAGAGCCACGGGCAAGACCTATTCCTCCGTCTACGGCCGTATGAGACCTGACAGTCCTGCACCAACCATAACGACGCAGGCGTTTGGCTTCGGTACAGGACGATTCGGACATCCCAGCCAAGACCGAGCATTATCGCTTCGTGAGATGGCATTGCTTCAGACATTTCCCGACAACTACGAGTTTTTTGACTTTGAGAATTCGGTATTCTCATTTAAGCGAGTGGGAAAGCTGATAGGTAACGCCGTGCCGGTTCTCCTGGCAAAGCGTATTGCTGAAAGTATCGAGAGGCATCTGGACGAGTATGGTCACTCCAAGTAGCGAACCAATGTATACGATGACTGTTAGTCTTAGTGTATTTGATCACTTGGGCATTGGTCTTTACAGCAATGTGCCAGCTGTCTTGTCAGAGGTGGTCGCCAATGCATGGGATGCCGACGCAGAACATGTGGAAATAGAAATAGACTCCGACCGCGACAGAGTTGTAATCACCGATGACGGCCATGGAATGACTCTACAAGACATCAACGAAAAATACCTGAAAATCGGTTTTAGGAAGCGCGAACAGCCAGATTTTGGCAGAACTGAGAAATTCGATAGACAGCCGATGGGAAGAAAGGGTATAGGCAAGCTTTCTGTATTTGCGATTGCAGAGGCAGTTGAGATCCATACAGTGACCGATCGGGAAAAGCATGCCTTGCGCCTCAACAGCAAAGAGATTAGATCACAATCCCAAGGAGATCGCTCGGAAACATACAATCCCCCGGCCTTGTCTTTGGACAGAGTTGAGATTGGCCAAGGGACACGAATAATCTTGTCAAACCTGCTCAAAAGGATTGACAGTGCGCCAACGAACTTGAGACGACGCTTGGCAAGACGTTTCAGCATTATCGGCACTAAGAATTTCAATGTAATAATTAACGGCGAACCGATTTCTGTTAAGGACCGAGACTATCAGAAATTCATAGAGTACGTCTGGCATTTCAATGAGAACAAGAGTGCCATAGACACAAGATTTCCTGCAGCAAAGTGCAAGACGCCAGAAGACCACTCTTTTGGTCCGGACAACGAATATGAGATAAAAGGTTGGATTGGAACGGTAGCTAATCAAAAGCAAATCAGGGAAGACACCAATGTAATCGTGATATTTGCCAGTGGCAAACTCGTGCACGAAGACCTTCTCAATGACATGCAGAAGGGCGGTATCTGGACAAAGTACGTAATTGGCGAGATAGACGCCAACTTTCTTGACGATAACGAGCAGGAGGACATGATTACTAGTGCAAGGCAAAGAGTAAAAGAAGATGACCCGCGCTATCGTGCACTTAGGAATTTTCTTGAACAGGGAGCATTAAAGTCCATCACAACTAACTGGCAAAGGCTGCGACGAGCGCACGGCGCGGACGATACACTCAAGTCGCTACCAAGTATCAAGGCGTGGTTTGATGGTTTGGGTGAAGATCAAAAAAAAGCGGCGAAAGGATTGCTGGGCAAGATTTCAGCTCTTGAAGAAGTGTCGGACGAAGACAAGAGAGATCTTATCAAAGGTGCCATTATCGCGTTTCAGCACCTTGACGCAACTCGACAGCTACACGTTTTGGAGGATGTTGACTCGGCCGATGGTCTCGCTTTATTGTCCAAGACGTTCGGTTCCATTAGAAACCTTGAGAGCGCCTACTACTATGATGTTGTGAAGCTTCGTCTTAACGTAATCAAAAAATTCAAGCGTCTCGACGATCAAAAGGAACAAGAAAAAGTACTGCAAGAGTATATCTTTGACGAACTTTGGTTGATTGACCTGACTTGGGCGCGCACCGCACGAGATAAAGTTATGGAAGAATACGTTGCAACGCAGTTCAAAAATGAAGATGAGAAGCTGACAAAAGAGGAGATGGACGGCCGGGTTGACATACATTATCGGCTGACTACAGGACGACACGTAATTATTGAACTGAAGCGCGGCGACGAAAAGACAAATGTAGAAGTAACTAGAATCACCAACCAGTTAGCAAAATACGAAAGTAGATTGAAAAAGTGTTTGCAACAGTACGATGAATCCTATAGCCGAAAACCCATTGATCTAATCTGCATTACTGGCCGCCCTGTGACGCACCCGAATTGGGATCAGGAACGTATTGACGGGCATCTTAAGAATGCAGGTGTAACTGCCTTGACGTACAAGGAATTAATCCGTCGCGCATTGGCAAGTCATGATGATTATCTTCAAGCAGAGAAAAAGCACTCGTCCTTAGTCATGCTAATGGACAGAATAGATGAAGACTTTGAGAAGCGTTGAGCGGTCGGAACCGAAACAAATCTTCACCTCATCCTGCCGGTTCCCGACCCCGCTAAACCTGCAGCGCGCCGCCGCCCCACAACCTCCTCTGTGCCTCTGTGGTAAAACTAAAATGAAGAGGCGAAACCCCCATGACCCAACCACCCACCCGCTCCCAGACCTTCTTCAACGAGGACGGCGTCGCCGGCTTGACCCATCGCGCTTTCACCGCCGCCATGGGCTACGACGCTGCCGATATGTCGCGGCCGCTGATCGGCATCTGCAATACCTACAGCGAACTCAACAACTGCAACAGCCACCTGCGCGTACTCGCCGAGGCGGTCAAGCGCGGCGTCCTGCAAGCCGGAGGTCTGCCGCTGGAATTTCCCACCATTTCGCTGGGCGAGATCTACCTCAGCCCGACCTCCATGCTTTATCGCAACCTGGCTGCCATGGATACCGAAGAGATGATCCGCGGCAATCCGCTCGATGGCGTGGTGCTGCTCACCAACTGCGACAAGACCACGCCGGCGGCGCTGATGGGCGCGGCCAGCGCCGATATCCCTAGCATCATGCTCAGCGGCGGCCCCATGCTAAACGGGCACTATAACAGCGAGATCCTGGGCGCCTGCACCGATTGCCGCCGTTACACCGCCGAATACCAAGCAGGCACCATCACGGCCGAAACCTATAAGGCCGTCGAGGAGAATCTGGTGCGCAGCGCTGGACATTGCATGGTCATGGGCACGGCATCGACCATGAATTCGCTGATGGAGGCGCTGGGCATGGCATTGCCTGGCAATGGCGCAATTCCAGCAGCCGATTCGCGCCGTACCCGCCTGGCGCAACAGGCGGGCAGGCAGATTGTCGAACTCGTCAAACGCGATATCCGCCCCTCGCAGATTTTGACCGCCGCCGCCTTCGATAATGCCATCACTCTGCTGCATGCGCTGGGTGGCAGCACCAATGCCATCGTACATCTGCCCGCCATCGCCGGACGCGCCGGTCTTGATCTGCCGCTGTCGCGCTTTGATGAACTCAGCCGCCGCACGCCGCTGATCGCCAATATGCGCCCGACCGGTCAGTATCAAATGGAAGATCTCTTCTACGCCGGCGGGATTCCGGCGGTGCTGAAGCAGTTGCTGCCGCTATTAAATGGCGATGTCATGACCGTCACCGGAAAGTCGCTGGCGGAGAATCTGGAAGCGGCAGAAGTCAGCAACCCGCAGGTGATTCGCTCGCTGGCTGATCCGCTGGGGGCTGAAGGAGGCTTGAGCATTTTGCGCGGCAACCTGGCGCCCGATGGCGCGGTCATCAAACATGCCGCTGCCACTCCCGAATTGCTGAGCCATCGCGGTCCCGCCATCGTCTTCAATAACCTGGCGGATCTCAAAGCGCGCATTCATGATCCCGCGCTTGATGTCACGAAAGATCATGTGCTGGTCTTGCAGAACGCCGGTCCTGTCGGTGGACCCGGCATGCCTGAAGTCGGCAATCTGCCCATCCCGCAGAAGCTGCTGAAACAAGGTGTGCGCGATATGCTGCGCATCTCCGATGCCCGCATGAGCGGCACGTCTTATGGCACCATCGTCTTACATATCGCGCCGGAAGCCGCGCTGGGTGGTCCGCTGGCGCTGATCGAAGATGGCGATATCATTGAGTTGGATGTGTCGAGTCGCCGCCTGCATTTGCACGTCAGCGACGACGAATTGGCGCGCCGGCGTGCAGGCTGGTCCGCGCCGTCTCCGGCCTTCGCGCGCGGCTACGGTCAGATGTACCTGCGGCATGTCAATCAAGCGCCGCTGGGTTGCGATTTCGATTTTCTGCGGGGTAAGGATCCGGTCGAATCGGCGGAGCAACCGAAATTCTGAAGCTCAACTACTCCTTAACTGCTCCAAAACAGATTGGAACAAGGATGCTAATTGCTTTGGACAGGCGCGCAACTTGCTCACGAGGAATCTAGGATCACCCCGCTGCAATGTGATATCAAAATACTCCGATTGATAGTCCAATATCCGAAGAAGTAGGCGATGAAAGACGTGGTAGCATCGCTCATACTCCTTCTTCGTATCGCTGGTATGGAACTTCAGCTCATGTACGACACTGTTTCTACTGTCTACAAAGTATTTTCTTTCTTTGCTGGTGAGGCATACCCCATAAAGGTTGTTTAGACGCTTAATTCTGGACTCAAAATGATCGTTGTTGCATACTTTTTTGCTTAAGGCATCAACCATGCTAAACATAACCAATGCGTGAGTTAAGGTGAATCTCGTTAAATTGGAGTCAAACATCATGCTTGCAACACCATTGAGCATGGTTGGATAATGCGAGTCGAATTGTTCGTACGCCGGATAGCCCCTTTCAAGATAGTTGATAGCCCGTTTAGCTTGTCGAAAATCAATGAGTTCATATCCAGTCATGGGATCAGTTAGTCTGTTCTCGTGAAAAGTAAAGATTTCAGACGAGTTGGCATCAAATACTTTGTAGTTGATCCAACTGATTTTTCTGCCTTTGGCGATGGTCAAGAGGTCACAAATTGTATTGGCAATCTTCCGTATTTCGTCTCGACTGCGACCGGCAACTTGAATAGTGAGTTCACAGGTTACTTCCGTTTTTTGGCCACCGACTACGGAATTGTAAATTTCATCATAATCAGCCACCTTTTCAAAAGAAACTCTCAAGCCATCCAACGTGAGTTTGAGCGTGTTCAAACAATCCGCTCTTCCACCTGCGTGTTCATCGTTTCCGCAAAAAATGAAATTTGTTATTGCAAACGTTACCGAATGCGCCTTACTCCAGTCTGGGTCTCCTATCGTCAATTTCCAAAGTCCGTAAGAGATGTGAAAAGTTTCGGCATTTTCGCCGGGCAACGCGTGTAAATTCTGAAACGGTCCTTCCGCACGGACTCTAGTGCCGTTATCCGTCAGTCCGCTAAACTCAATCCCGTGGAGGTTGAGAGGCTTAGGCCTATCAGAAAACTCACAGAACATTCTGATTTGACCATCCGGCCGCTGGCCCAATTCAAAGCTACAATCTTGTTGATTGAGCTTGCCGTTACCTTCATATGTGCTGACGTATTTCTCTTCTGATTCGCTCAATGTCGAATATCTCCCACGGCGCTTTGTTCAAAAGTCGGATGAAAATGCCTAACTTGTGTTAGAGGTTACGTGCTCATGACAGTTAATGTATCACCCCTGAGCATGGAAAGTTGCGAATAAGTCATACTCTACAGCGTTCTACAGCGAAAAGCAGAATCCGTCAATCAACAAAACCGCCCATACCCAAACGCCCCCAACAACCCGGGCCGCTCGCCACTGACCACCCAACCCGCCATCAGCTTGCTCACCGCCGGCGAGATCGCCCAGCCATGCCCCGACCAACCTACGCCGACCAGCATATTCTCCGCGCCGGGCAGATAATCAACGATCGGAATGTCATCGATCGAGACCATTTCGGCGCGGTCAGTATACACTTCGTCGACCGGCAGATCTGTCAGCGCGGGATATACCGCAACCGCATCGCGCCGATTGCCCTCGACCTGTTCGGGAATCGGTTCGCCTTGACCGGTCGCCTCGCTCCAGCGCCCGCGCCAGCCGCCGGAGATCATCACTCGGCCATCAGGCAGCGGTTTAATCGCGAGCGTGCGGTGGGCGTGACCGATCAAATGCGTCATTGGTGGCGATTTGCGGGCTTCCAGGGCCATCACCTGCGGCAGCATGCGCCATATCGGCAGCTGCAGACCCAGTTGTTCTCGTAAAAAGGGAGCAGTATGCGAATTCGACAGCAGAATGACTTGTTTGCCCACCGCGATTTCACTCGGCTCGCCGTCAATCGTCGCGCTAATGCTGACGACCCTGTCGCGCTCACGTGTCATGCCAGTCACAGGCGCATTCTCGATGATCTGCGCGCCGTGGGTCGTCGCGGCATTTGCCGCAGCACGCGTGGTTGCCGTATGATCGGCCACGCCGTCCTTCGGGCAATAGATTGCTGCGATCACATTTTCGCTGAGATGTGGCTCCAGTTCGCGCAGTTCTGCGGCCGACAGCAAGCGCGACTCGATGCCTTGCTGATTCTGCATCCAGACCTGCGCCGAAGCGCCCGCCAGATCTTCTTCGCGCTCGATCAGGTGCAGGTGACCCAAGCGCCGATAACCGGTGAAGCCGCCAATGTCATCCTGCAGACTGGGCCAGATGTTGTAAGCCAGGCGCATCAAGGGCAATTCGCGCAGGTCACGCCCGTTGGCGCGCACGCCGCGCTCGCCCAATCCGCCCGAGGCGCCGCTGGCGATGGTTTTCGCCTCCAGCAGCAGCACATCTGCGCCTTGTTTCGCCAGCTCCCAGGCGACGGTGCAGCCATAGATGCCAGCGCCGATGATGACGTATTCGGTCATGTGATTGTCCAGTGCCTCGCTTCTCGTTTGGGAAAACAGCCCCATCCCCCGGCCCCTTCCCCCATAAAGAGCTTAGGACAGGACAGGTTTCGCTCCTGCCCCGCGCATCAGCTAGCGACCATCAGCTATTCCTGCATAAAACCGCGTCCATATAGTCGCCGCGTCCCTTGCAAATGATGATACGCTCGGCTCTATGGGAATCTTATCGCTTTCCTCCATGTCTTACTTGCAACTGACACGCTCTCGCCGGATCGCTATCCAATTTGGCGAAATCCTGCTCTATATCCATACTGTAACGATAGGTAATCGCTATGTTTGCCCCTTTTCTCATCCTTTTCCCGTCCATTCTCATCCTTTTCTCGTCCTTTTTCATCCTTTTCCCGTCTTTTCCCGTCCTTTTCCACATCACGTTCTACCTCAAAACCTGCCCTGGCCTCAGCCATAAAGAGGGAATGGGAGAACCGAAATCATGTCGAGGTCTCTTGGGATGGAGAATCCCTCCCAGGTTTTGTGAATTTAGGTCCCAGCGAATGGGGGGATTGAGCGGGGAGCTGGATGGACGTAGGGTTAAGGCAGGTTTCAGGCGTCTAGCACGCCATCTGCCAAGCCAGCCGGGATCGCCAGCGGCAGCGGCAAGGTGCTGTTGATCTCGACATGTTTTTTCTGCGCCGACGATTCTTCAAGGGCACACATGATGTCCAACACATGGAAAGCGAGATCGCCGCTGGCGCGGTGTGGGCGTCCCGACAGGATCGCGTAGGCCATATCCGCCACACCGACGCCCCGGCCGATGTTGACGGTATGCGTCAGCGGGATATCTACCCACTCGCGCTGTCCGCCCGGCATGGTATGCACCGACCCATCAAAGCGATTGGGATCGGGTACGCTCAAAGAACCTTTTTCGCCATGGATCTCGATCCAGGGCAGATGATGTCCCCAGATATCGAAGCTGGTGATCACGGTGGCGATGGCGCCGCTTTCAAATTCGAGTGTGCCGGCGATATGCGTATTGACCTCGACCGGCAAGACCTGTCCCATCAGCGCTTCGCTGGTGGCGATCCGTTCGTCGAAAGTTTTTGCTGCCGAACCTGATACTCGCGCCACTGGACCCATCAGATTAACCAGCGTCGTCAGATAATAGGGTCCCATATCGAAGAGTGGGCCCCCGCCCTGCAGGTAATAAAAGCCGGCGTTGGGATGCCAACTCTCGTGACCGTGACTGAGGAAAAACGCGGTCGCCGCGATAGGCTTGCCGATCGTGCCGTCGTCGATGATTTTGCGCGCAGTTTGGCCGCCGCCGCCGAGAAAGGTATCCGGCGCACAACCCATGCGCACTCCCCTGTCAGCCGCGGATTTGATGATTTTCTCGCCATCAATGCGATTGAGCGCCAGCGGTTTTTCACTATAAGTGTGTTTGCCGGCATCAATGATCTGCAGCGATACTGCAGCATGCACGGCCGGGATCGTCAGGTTTACCACGATATCGATATCGTCGCTGCCCAACAGATCATCTACGCTGTAGGCAGCCATTCCATGTTCGGCGGCGAAAGCCTCTGCCCGATCAACCAATATGTCCGCGCAGGCGCAGATGTTGATCACATCAAATGGCGCGCAGCCGCGGATGTATGCCGGCGCAATATTTCCGGTTCCAATAATTCCAACATTCAGTGTTTCCACATGTTCTCCTAACATTAGTACAGGTTAAGCTGGCAAGACTGTGACCTACTTCATAAACTCGGGAATATTTCCGCGCACCATGAGCGGATTCGTTACCGGCTTCGCCCAATTGACCGCATTGGCGATGACCTTGCGCAAATCGTCGCGATAATACATCGGATAGCTCTCGTGGCCCGGGCGGAAGTAGAAGATTTTTCCTTGTCCGCGTTGATAGCAACAGCCGCTGCGGAAGACCTCGCCACCTTCAAACCAGCTGATGAAGACCAGGGTATCGGGCGGCGGAATATCGAAGTGTTCACCGTACATCTCCGCTTCGGGGATTTCGATGTATTCCGGCAGGCCATCGCAAATCGGATGCGAGGGATCGACCACCCAAATTCGCTCTTTCTCGTCGGCTTCGCGCCATTTCAGCATGCAGTCTGTGCCCATTAATCGGCGAAAAATCTTGGACAGATGTCCCGAATGCAGCACGATCAAACCCATGCCGTTTAGCACACGCTCATGTACGCGATCGACGATCTCGTCTGCTACTTCATGGTGTGCCATATGACCCCACCAGGTCAAGACATCGGTATTGTCGAGCAGCTCTTGGGTCAAGCCGTGTTCCGGCTCATCGAGGGTGGCGGTTTTGATGTCGAAGCCGTAGGGTTCGAGCCCTTCTTTCAAGGCATTGTGCATGCCGTCGGGATAGACCGAGGCGATATGCTTGTCACGCTTTTCGTGCCGGTATTCATGCCAAATTGTTACACGTAATGCGCTCATCAGTTTCCTCTCGCTATAGGTTCATTCGAGTGGACAGGATTATGCACCTTAGAAATGCAATTTGCAATTGAGTACTGTTTGATTCGGATGAGAGGTGGTTGTCACGCAGATCTGCTATTTAGTCTTCCAGGCGCACTTTGCTGTATAAGTCTTTGAGAGGAATCTCGCAGTCGACGGCATCAATCACCACGGTGCTATCCAGACCGGCCCAATCTCGATAGAGCCAGTCGTCTTTCCTGCGCAAATACGATTCAATCAGGGGCTTGTTTTGCGCAATCAAAAAATATCCCTCGAGGGACTCCAACTGGAGGTATTGTCTGAATTTGCGGTTGCGGTCAATTAGTTCAGTTGCCGGCGACAAAATCTCAAAAATCAGCGTCGGATTTTCCAGAGTGTCCGGCTTGACATCGCTACGGAATCTCGGTTCGCCACAAACCACAACTACATCGGGGTAGGTATAGGTCGTTGCAGGGTTGACTTGCACTCGTATATCCATGGCATACACTTCGCAGCCTTTGTTGCCAAGTCTGTTCGTAAGCGCGAAGGCGAGGTTGAGAGTGATGAGGTTATGCGAGCGGCTGGCGCCTGTCATGGCAAAGGCTCGGTTGTCTATCAATTCATGTTTGTAAGGCTGCGCGCTTTCCCAGTGCAGGAATTCTTCCGCGCTCCAAATGCGTTCAGCCACTTGTGCCGACATCGTGATCTCCCGTAGTCAGTCGATTGCCCCCATATCATAACACTATTTTTCAGCAGCAACCCTAGTGCAGTCTTCTGTCGAAGTGAAGCGCTAGAGTCGCGCCTGAATGCCCGTCATTGCCTCCAGAGCTTTGACGATGCCGTGATTGCATCAGCCCGCATATTGCAACGCAGACGAGCGCTCGCTCGTCAAACCCCGAAAAATTGGGGGCGGAAGAAAACCAATGCAACGCTAAGCTGAATCAATGGCAAACACCAAACCAACTGAGGAGGGTTGAAATGGAACTGATACTGATTGCTCTGCTATTTCCAATTGCGGTTGTTATTTGTGCCGCTATCTCCGTTTTTTGGAGGATTTTCTGGTATGTCGGTGCGGTAGTGCTGGTTTTGGCGCTCGTTTTTGAAGTTCTGAAATCTCTGTTTTAGTGGCACAAAGGTTCAAGCGTTTGCCAAGCGCGCTTGAATACCCGCCAGCGCCTCCAGCGCTTTGACGATGCCGTGATTGCCTTCGTGGCCCAGACCCTGCGCCTGCAAGGTGCGGTACAAGTTGAAGCACATGGCGGTAGCGATTACCGGGACACCCATCTCGTCAGCGGCGCCCATCACTAGCCGCAGGTCCTTCTGCTGCAGATCGATAGTGAAACCCGGTCGCCAGTCGTCGCGAATCACCTGCGGTCCGCGGTTCGCCAGCATCCAACTGCCAGCCGCGCCACCGGTCACCGCTTGCAGCATCTTGTCCAGATCGACGCCGCCCGCCTGGGCAAAGAGCAGCGCTTCGCCCGCTGCCAGCATATTGACCACGCAGAGAATCTGATTCGCGAGCTTGACTGTCTGCCCGGCGCCTTGCTCGCCGACGTGGGTGATGGTCGTGCCCATCGCCTCGAAACAGGGTGTGGCGCGTTCGACATCTTCTGTGCTGCCGCCAATCATGATGCTGAGCGTGCCATTGGCGGCGCCTTCGCTGCCGCCGCTGATGGGCGCATCGAGCATGGCCACACCCTTGGCATTAAGCTGCTTGGCGATTTCCACCGTGTTGATGGGATTGATGGTGCTCATATCGATGACCAAATCGCCAGCAGAGACACCGTGGATCACGCCGTCATCACCCAGGATGACCGCTTCGACATCGGGCGTATCACTGACGCAGATGATGATGATATCGCAGGCTTGTGCAACTGTTTTGGGTGAATCGGCGGCTGTCGCGCCTTTGGCGACGAAAGGCTCCATGCGGCTGGCTGTGCGGTTCCAGACCGTGACAGCAAAGCCGGCGCTCATCAGGTTATCGACCATGCCGCGGCCCATGATGCCCAGACCGATGAATCCAATTTTCTCGCTCATTTTGACTTGTCCTATTCACTTTGCAGATGTAGGTTCGCATTATGGTAGCGCGGATGCGGCGTCAGTTACAGCTTGAAGAAAAGTCAATGCCCAGACTGCGTAGCGGTTGGGTGTCGTTCGTTTGTCGGTGGTGGCGCGGTGGTCGATGTGGCGATAACGTTGAGAGCCGGAGGCTGTTCAATGCTCGTGCTCGATATCGCTGGTGTACCAAGACTTTGGTCACCTTGGCTGGAGGGGGTGGCTATAATTGACACAGGCTGCGAGATGTGATTTTGATGTTGTAGATATAAACCGAATGCTGTAAGCAGACATGTTCCAAGTCCGATAATGAATGCAAGCACCTTAAAGGATTGCTCTACTAGCCATTTCTTGTCCTTCCACCACAGAGTTTCTGTCTTGTCTGTCGAGATGCTGATAGTCGCTGCTTCGCAATTTGACCATGTAACTGGATCTTGTATGCGCTCATACAGCATTTCCGTTTCGCACTCGTCAAGCAAGTGCGTATCATCACAATCAATGCACTTCGCTTCATTAGCACTGATGATTTCTAAACCGATACCATGCACCGGGCAAAGATGTCTCGCTTTGGGCTCGCGCAAGATACCTTCTTGCACATACTCATTAAGTAGTGGTTCTGTGCAGCAGCCAAGCCCCGTTTTGCTCTTCGCATCAAATAGTGTAAAGCAATCGCGGTTGCGACGGGCGAGATACTCGTCAAGTTTCTCCACGACGTCGATGTTGCATCCGATTAGATGCGCGTTACGTGCTATATCTTCGGACTTCTTGAAGTACATGTCGTACATCCGCTTCCAATGCCAGCGCTTCAATGCCAATGCGCTGGTCTCCTTCAAAACGTGCATAGACATAAAGACCCAAGTGCTTCCGAATTCGTGCGGGCCAGGCGAGAGATACCCCAGTTGCATCTGCGCCTTCTTCCAGGCTTGCGGCGATTTCTTTCAAACCGGTATCCTTGAACAGGTCCTCCTGCGAGCCGCTAGCGAGGGTGGCCGTTCCCCTGCCACTTGACGACTGATATCTTTTCGAACGCTGATTCAGATCCTCGACGAGATAGAGTCTATCCATCAGCTTTCTAAGGGGCACCGGTTCGAACAAGTCTTCAATTCGAAGGACTTCCTTTAGATCCGAGATCATTCTGTCGCGAACCTGTCGGTAATTCCTGTCGGTTACCTTTCGAATCAGAAATGTTGCGGTTCCATTAGCGCTATCCAATTCAAGCGACGATACTTCCCGCGCTTCGGTTTCGCGGAAGGTAAGGCGTACAATTCGCTCGCGACTGGTACCATCTACACTTGGCTCAAACGTTGGAAGTTCATCGGCAGCGTCTTCAATTCTTGTTAGAGTATAGGTCCGCTCTACCCACAAAAAGCGAAGCATACCCTCGTCAAGGCAATGTTCGAACTTGAACAGTTTTGGCGAATCACTTGGCTCTACATATCTTTCGTTGTTGAAGATGTCCGACAGATTTGCCGCTTTGAAGCGCTTCCGCGCCCACTGTTCGTCAGACCATTGCTTCGACCAATCGCGCATCTCCGTATCGCTGCCCCGAAACTGGAGTAAGTACACTTGTTGATGGCCCCAGCGGCGTGATTCCCGTAGCATCTCTTCCAGGTCGGTTAGACGAAGAATGTTGCCGCGCACAAAATCGTTGAGCCTTTTTTTAACCTATCTTTGCTGATGCTCTTTGGCAAGTTGATGTCGTGGCAGCGATGCAAGAGTTCCACGACGAGCTCCGTTGGACGAGCCAACAGGTCACGAATGTGGCGATCTCCAGGAGGATCGTCGTCAATTGTTTTGAATTGGCTGTCGTCAAACAAGGACATTTGCAGGCTCAGCTACTAACGGTATCTTCTTACTTCAGTTCATGTTAGCAGATGTGGATAGAAATGTAATCAGGGAGCCCGTAGAGCTATTGACACACTACGCTTGTGGGCAGCAAGTGACGTGCCTAGTCCCCAAAGATCTTGCCCGGATTCAGGATCCCGTTGGGATCAAGCAGGTCCTTGATTTGCCGCATGAGGTCAAAGGCGTCGCCGTGCTCGGCCGCCATGAATCCGATCTTGCCGAGGCCGACGCCATGTTCGCCGGTGGCGGTGCCGCCCAGATCGATCGCTTTCTCTACCACGCGGGCATTCAGCTCGGTTGCGATCTGGTATTCGACATCATCGCCGAAGGGGAAAACCACATGGATATTGCCATCGCCGGCATGCCCCAGCAGATAGACGGGCAAGGGTGACTCCTCACGCAGTTCTGCGATGAAAGCGACCAACCCCGGGTAGGCGCTGATCGGCACTGCGACATCGTTCAAATAGGCGCGCTTGCCCGGATGCAGCCGCTGAAAACTTTCGAAAACATGATGCCGCGCGTACCATAACGCCTTGCGTTCGGCGTTGTCTGCGGTGGCATGAACTTGAGTGGCGCCCAAGTCGATGCAAATCTCGCGAATGAAGTCGATCGTCTGTTCCAGCGTTTCTTCATGCGCCGCGTGGAACTCCATAAACAGCTGTGGACTTTCGGCCAGTTGCACATTCGGGCTACTGTTCATCATGCCCGCCATATGGCTGTCGATGAATTCCAGCGCCACCGGGTCCAGCCCGCTGCCGCGAACGACGACTACCGCTTCAATCGCATCGGCGACACTGTCGAAGACCGCTTGCACAGCGATGTTATGCTCGGCAATCGGGGCGAGCTTGAGTGTCGCTTCCGTCACGATTGCCAGTGTGCCTTCGCTACCGGTGATCAGATGTGCCAGGTCATAGCCGGAGCTTTGCTTGACCGATCGTGATCCCAAGCGCATGATCCGCCCATCAGCCAGCACAACTTGCAAACTTAGTACATTGTCGCGGGTGGCGCCATATTTCACTGTGCGGATGCCCGCGGCATTGTTGGCGATCATGCCGCCAATTGTCGCATTGGCACCAGGATCGGGCGGGAAGAACAAACCATAACGCGCCAATTGCTCATTGAGGCTTTTGTAACCGATGCCTGGCTGCGCGGTCACCTGGAAATCATCTTCGTGGATGGCCAGGATCTCGTTCATCCGCGTGAAGCTCATCAAGATGCCACCGTGCACGGGTAAGGGATTGCCTTCCAGCGAAGAGCCGACACCCCAAGCCGTGACAGGGATGCTGTTGGCGTTGGCCAGTTGCAGGATTTGCGAAACTTGCTCGGTCGCCTGCACCCACAAGACGATATCGGGCAGGCTGGGCGCATGCATCGACTGGTCTTTGCTGTGCAGCTCGCGTTCTGCGCGGGAGGTGCTGGAATTTTCTGCGCCGACGATCGCTTCGATCTGCTCGACGATTTCATCAGTAACGAAGCCATAGCGGCTGACAACTTGCATGGTTCGTCTCCATTAATCAACTTACTATCCGCCGTTAATGTATCCGGCGCGTCACCAGTATAGCATTAATTATGCGGGGCAATTGCGCGGGTTAGTGTAGCGACGCAGTATGGCCTGCCGGATGATGCTCTAGAGCAGTGGTCGTAACATCAATTATCGAGAACGTCCGTTCTATGATTAAACATCTATTTTTCGCCGCTAGTTTTCTTACGTCGTGGCAACCGCAATTAACCAGGCATTGACCAAACGAAAGGCGATGAAGATGTTACGATCTACAAGAGTCCAGCGGGTTGCAAGCTACGTCTTGGTGATTTCTCTCTTCCTGCTCATCCCATCCGTGTCCGCCGAAACGATTTCTATCGAATTCGGCTGCACGCTCAATAACGCCATACGTTCGGCCTTGGCCGATACCTCGGTTGGTGGCTGTAGAGCAGGAGATCCGGGCAGAGACATTATCTACGTTGTAGACACGGTCCAGATTGTCGAAGACCCGGTGGAAATCACGCAAGATATGGGCTTCGTTGGCGACCGATTTACCTCAACCCTGGATGGTCAGGGCAAGTTCAGCTTCTTCCGTATAGGAGCGGGCGTGATGGTCAACCTTCAGGACTTTTTCATGTCCAACGGCTATGGGACTGAGTTCCTCGGGCAAATTCGCGTGGAGGAAGGCGGACGAGTACACCTGAATACCGCCAACATCATCAATTGCAAAGGTGTTAAGGAAATCGTGGCGGCGTCGGTTGACGATGTTGGTATTGGCCTCGCAAGTAGCGTCTGTGGCAAGGAGCCGCCCTTCAATCCTCATCCGCCGGTACTCGTGCCGCCGGAGAATGATCCGAATCCGCCGGCAGAGAAACCGGACCGTCCACGTTCCAAAGCCAAGAAGAGTCGAAAGAAAGTGACAGCGGCTACGACGGCGACACCGCCTCCGCGAGTCCATACCTGTGAACATCTGCCAGAGAACATCGTCGTCTATGCCACAGCCGGATTGCGTAGCGGCGTTCAGTGCCAGGAAATCAATGAAAGAGGGGTCGGCATACAGAGCGTGATTGATCAGGGAATACTCCTTGCTGTCGATGTTTGGGGATATGTCGATCCGGGTGCGCAAGTCTGCTTCCGTGGCAGCGGATCGCTGATATTTTTGGATGCCGCCAACGCACCTCGCCAGGCCTCGAAGATGGCATCGGTTAGCAGCGAGAACTGGACCTGTGGAACAATCCATCGGGCCGGATCACTGGTGCTGGTTCAATCCGCGCAGGATGCCCATAGCGCAACTCCAGCAGTTGTAGCGCTGACGAGCTGCCAGGTTCGCGCCTTGGAGGCATTGAATTTCCGCAATGCTCCCGCAGGCAGCATTATTTATGGCTTGGTGCCGAAGGGTGCAACCCTCAACGCAAATGCCCGAAATGCTGATTGGTTCCAGGTCAATCGTGCGGGTCTTGATGGCTGGATCAGCGCCGACTTCGTTGATGCAACCGGGAACTGCCAGCTGGTCAGTACCTAGTGTGAAGACCCGGGAGTGTGGGATGTGGTGCGGCGCAGCGGCTTAGAGCTCAATTTTTGCCGGCAATGCTCGATTGATCTTGGGATCAGTTCGGGCTATCGCCGCGAATATCTTGAAAGCCCAGTGCTTGCACTTCTCGCCAGAAGCGCTCGACATTGCCCAGCTTGACCGCATCATAGCCGCGGATGAGATCCGGCAGTTTTGCCAGCTTCAGCGCATCCGAGTAAGTTTCTGCGCTCAACTCGTCCAAAGCTGCGAAGATCAGACCACGATACTGGACGATCAGATCACGCTCGGTCTTGCGCACGCGATCGTAACCAAAGAGGTCAAATGGTGTGCCGCGCAAAGCCTTTAGGCCGCGCAATACAAGATATGCCCAATCGAACCAGCGGCCAAACTGGATTTTCTGCTTGAGCCCGAAGGCTTTGAATATGGGCGGATGCAGATGGTACCGGCGGATAGCGGATCTACCAAATTGCTCATGCAGCGCTGCCCGCACCTCGGGTTTCAAGCTCAGCCGCGCCACCTCGTATTCGTCTTTGTAAGCCATCAACTTGAAGAGATAACGCGCGACAGCTTCGCTCAAGTCGGTGCTGCCTGGGCAGATCACCATTTCTTTTTGGTGAACACGCTTGACATCGTCGACATAACGACGGGCATACGCCTCGTTCTGATAGGCGATTAACTCAGGCACGCGGATCTCGAGCAAGCGCCGCAGCTCACCTGTTGCTGCCATCGAATCGATCATTTTCTTTGCCGAAGGCGATAATGCCGTCTCCTTTTCAGCCGCGCGCGCAGGTTGAACAGTCAATCCGGTCAGCCAGTCCGGATCGGCGACGGCCAATCTACCAGCACGGAAGGCATTCTGATTTTCTGTTATTTTGACGCCATTAAGTTCAATTGCCCGTTCGATTGCTGCGTCGGACATCGGCAGCAGACCCGTTTGATAAGCGGCGCCGATCACGATCATATTGGCCATCATGTGATTGCCAAAAAGCGTCTCGGCCAAACCATTCGCGTCAAAGAAAACGTTGTCACCGGCTCGTGTCTGGCGGTTGATGACCTCCAAGAGATGATCCGGATGGGGAAACTCGACCGTGGTATCGCGCACCATGGCGCCGGTCGGCACCTTGCTGGTGCTGACAATAGCGACGCTGCGTTGCGGATGGGCGCGCACAAGATTCTTGCTCTCGGTCGCGGTCAGCACATCGAAGACCAAAAAAGCATCCGCTGACCCATTGCCGATCTTGCATGCGATATCTACCGGCTGCTCGGTAATCTTGAGGTTGGAGACCACCGGCCCGCCTTTCTGACTGAGTCCGGTTTGATCCAGCGAGCGCACATTAAAGCCATCCAGCGCCGCAGCTGTTCCCAAGATTTGATTCGCGGTGACCACGCCGGTGCCGCCGATACCCATCAGCAGGATATTGGCGCTGCCGTTTGCAATTCGCTGCGGCTCGACGATCCTCTGTGTGACGATAAAAGCTGGTTTCGCCTGTTTCGCAGGTATTTCTGCTGGGATCACGCTGATAAAGGCGGGGCAGTTACCCTCCAGGCAAGTATAATCTTTATTGCAGGAGGATTGGTGAATTTGTGTCTTGCGGCCGAATTCTGTTTCCACCGGCTGTACACTCAAGCAATTGGACACGCTGCCGCAATCGCCACATCCTTCACAGACAGCCTCGTTGATGAAGATACGCAAGTTTGGATCAGGGGCGAATCCGCGTTTGCGTTTGCGGCGCAGGTTAGCCGCACATTCCTGGTCGTAAACCAGGACGGTAACGCCCGGCGTATCGCGCAGCAACAGTTGCGCTTCTTCCATTCGATCGCGCTGCCAGACCTCTGCTTGCGGCGCCCAATGGGCATCAGACGGAAATCTGCCCGGATCAGACGAGACGACAATGGTCTTGCCGACGCCTTCGGCATAGAGCAGATGCGTCAACTCCGGCACCGGCATCAAGCCATCGGCCTGCTGCCCGCCAGTCATGGCCACCGCGGAGTTGTACAAAATTTTAAAGGTGATATGGGTACCGGCCGCGCAAGCCTGTCTGATCGCCAGCGAACCGCTGTGCGCCAGTGTGCCATCGCCGATATTTTGAAAGATGTGATCGGTATTCGAGAAGAGCGACGCGCCAACCCAATTTGCGCCTTCGCCGCCCATTTGCGTGACCCCAGCCGTGTTGCGGTCCATCAAGATCGCTAGTGTGTGACAACCGATTCCTGCTGCTGCCATTGATCCGTCCGGCACTTTAGTGGAACGATTATGCGGGCAACCGGAGCAAAAATAGGGTTGCCGCTCCAAGATAGGAATGGTGCCCAGGTTGGGCAGGTTGTTGATCTCCTCGAGGCGTCGAATCAAGTTTGGCGCATCGATGCGTCCCTCCAGGCAGCGTGCCAGCACGCGCACGATCTCATCGGCATCCAGTTCGTTATCGGCTTTGACCAGCCAGCGTCCCGCTTGGTCGCGCTTACCCACGATACGCGGCGCGTCCGCCATGCCATAGAGCAGCTCTTTGCAAAAGGTCTCGATGAACGAACGCTTTTCTTCTATGACCAGGATCTCATGCAAGCCAGTGGCGAATTCGCGAAGAATGTCCGGCTCCAGTGGAAAGATCATGCCCAGCTTGAGCAAGCGAATGCCGGCTCGTTGCAGCGCAGCATCATCCAGCCCGATCTCCATAAGCGCTTGCCGAAGATCGTAATAGGTCTTGCCCGCGGAGATAATGCCGAACGTGGCAGCGCGCGTGGGAACGGTAATCTGATTGAGTCCGTTGGCTTTGGCGAATAGCTTGGCCGCTTCCAGGCGGTCTTCGTGGACTTGCCGCTCCAAATGCAGACTATGGGGTGATATCAGAGCGGTATTCTGCACGTGGCGCCATGGCTGCCCATTCACCAGGAATTCCGGCTCAATGATGTCGATGCGGTCGCCGGCGACATCGACCGTGCTATATTCATCGGCGACATCGGTGACGATTTTGAATCCTACCCATAATCCGCAGAATCTTGAGAGCTCGAAGCCGGGCCGGCCCAGATCGAGGATTTCCTGTACGTTGCCGGGATACAAAGTTGGCATCAAGGCGTCGTAAAGCGCGACTTCGGAATGAGAGGGAATGGTTGACGATTTGCAGGATGGATCATCGCCTGCCAGTGCCAGCACCCCGCCGGTACGCCCGACACCTGTCAGATTGGCATGCTTGAAGGCATCGCCGCTGCGATCAACCCCCGGCCCTTTGCCGTACCAGATGCCCAGAACCCCGTCGTATTTGGGATCGGGCATAAGGTTGGCCGTTTGGCTGCCCAAGATCGCGGTGGCCGCCAATTCTTCGTTCACGGCCGGGATAAAGCGAATATGGTGATCGCTCAATAGGGACGGGATCCGCTCCAGAACCATATCCAGCGCACCCAGGGGCGAGCCACGATAACCGGTAATCAAGCTGCCTGTGTGGAGTCCACGGCGCTTGTCCGCCCGATGCTGCTCCATCGGCAGGCGCGCCAGTGCCTGAATCCCGCTCATGATGACGCGGCCCTGCTCCAGCGTGAAACGATCTTGCAGCGTAAAATCGTTGCCGCGGTTGCGCGTTGTTGGTGATGGGAGTGCGATCGGATCTTTTATCATGACAGACCTGTTAATCGGTCAAATGTGTCGTGCTGGAAATTCTATTATAACAAACAGCCATCAAAACACTTCAGACTGACGTCAACCAAGCGCTCGCCGCCAAAATCAATAGGGCCAGAGCGCCAATCAACAGGGTTAGGCGTTGCTCGTTACAGCGCAAGCGCTGCCACTCTGCGTCAGTGCCTTTTCCGCGCCGCAGCAAGAGGCTGGTCCGTTCCAGAGCGGGCGCGATGCCAAATTGCAAGATCAAGCCGGCCACCGCCATAACGACAATCAGGAGATGTTTGATCAGCAAAACCTGGCTCCATTCGCTGTTGAATTGCAGCAAGCCGTCATAGTTGGGATCGGCGGTCATTTGCAGCAAACCAGTGACGATGAGAACAGCCAGCGCCAGATTGCTGATTTGGGCGAAGCGCTTGCGTATACGCAGCAAGATACTGTAAAGCGCCAGCTGATCGGCCACAATGCGATTGAACTCCGGGACGACCAGCGCAGTGATCAGCAGGATGCCGCCAATCCAGATGGCTGTCGCCAGAATATGAAAAAACAGACTGATAGCCAGGGCAGCTTGGGACATGAGCTTATGGCCGCTGTTTGAGCCACGCCTCGTATTCTTTTGTTGCTTCTTCGTTCAGCGGGTAGTATTTCTCGAGGGCGCCGCCGTCTTCCAGTTTCATGCGGGAAAATACTTCCCATTCCGCTTTGGCTGCCGCCTTTTCCGCGATACTTTCCGCCATGGCAAACGGCACCACCACCGCGCCATCATCATCCGCCACGATGACATCACCCGGCATCACGAACACGCCGGCGCAGGCGATCGGCACATTGACCGCATGTGGGAAGAGATCTGTTTGGGTATGGAAATTCGGCGTCACGCCACGCAGCCACAAGCCCAGATCGAGTTTCCGCACCTCGGGGAAATCGCGGATACAGCCATCAATGACGATGCCTTCGCCACCTTGCGCTTTGAACGAGGTCAGCATCATCTCGCCAAAGACCCCGCTGGTCATACTTCCGCGCGCATCGACTACCACGATATCGCCCGGCTCGGCCGAAATGATTGCGATTCGATGCAGTTCCCGTTCCGGCGCATGCGAATACTCATCACCCCAGTGCACATCCTCGCGTTTGGGCATGAATTGCAGGGTTACCGCTTGCCCGGCCACAAGCTTGCCGGGATTAAAAGGAGTGAGACCGGACAAATGTGGATTGCGTATGCCTTCTTTGGCCAATGCTCCGGCGATGGTCGCTGCGCCAATGGCTTTCAAGTTATTCAAAGTCTCGTTTTTGATGCGCGCAAATATCGGAACTTGTCTCATGGTGCCGTTCAGCCTTCTTGTGGGAAAAACCGTCGGTCATTATACCACCGCAGATTTGCGCTACGAATCCTGATCGCGCAGAGAAAAGCCGCTTCCCGGCAAGGAAAGAGTTGGCTATTTGCCGCAACGTCGCTACATAAGTTTCCGCTTTTGGCATAACATATCATGGTGGATAGAATTTCGAAGCCGCTTGGCCGATGCCGCTTATGGAGCACCGTGGGCGATTGGCATGCGGTCGTTGACTAAAATTGCGGGAATCGCAAGACCAGGGGAACTGCTATGAGCTTGAGCATTGGCATCATCGGCTTGCCAAACGTTGGCAAGAGCACACTCTTCAATGCCTTGACGCGCGCGCAAAATGCCGCCGCCGAAAATTATCCCTTCTGCACGATTGATGCCAACCAGGCGGTGGTACCGCTTCTCGATCCGCGCTTGATGGATTTGCAAACCTGGTTGGGCGTGGCGCAGGCCATCGCAACTCGTGTCAACTTTGTAGATGTCGCGGGTTTGGTCAAGGGTGCCAGCCTGGGCGAGGGTTTGGGCAATCGCTTCCTGGGGCATATCCGCGAGGTCGATGCCATCTTGCATGTCGTGCGCTGCTTCGAGGATGATAATGTGGTGCATGTCAACGCGTGGCCGAATCCTGCCGATGATATCGCGGTAATCAATACTGAGCTGGCTCTGGCGGATCTGCAACAGCTGGAGCGACGATTGGAAAAACTTGAGCGCGAGGTCAAGGGCGATCGCAAGTTGCTACCCTTGCTCGAAATGGCGCGGCAAGTCGAAGCGAAGGTGGGGGCCGGGAAGCCTTTACGCGGTTGGCCGCAGAGCGAGCATCCGGATTTCATCGCCCTGAACCAGGAAATGCGCTTTCTCACTTCCAAGCCGCTTATCTATGCCGCCAATACCGATGAGGACAACCTGCAGCAAGACAACAAACATCTCGTGAGCGCCCGGTTGGTAGCCGTTGCGGAAGGCGCCGAACTGATCAGCGTCTGCGCCAGCCTTGAGAGTGAAATGGCCAGTTTTAGCGAGGGTGAACAGGCGGAATACCTGGAATTGTACGATCTGCAGGAAAGCAGCCTCGAGCGCCTGATCCGCAAATGCTATCAACTATTGGATCTGATCAGTTATTTCACGTACAACGAAAATGAAGTAAGGGCCTGGACGATTCGCCGTCATTGGACAGCACCACAAGCCGCCGGTGTGATCCATACGGATTTTGAACGCGGTTTCATTCGTGCCGAGGTCATCCCCTTCGAGGTCTTTGAGCAGTTTCAGGATCGCAACGCCATCAAATCCGCCGGGCTGATGCAAGTGGAAGGGCGCGATTATGTGGTGCAAGATGGTGATGTGATTCTGTTTCGCTTTAATGTCTAGTGACAGAACTCGGATATCAGCACTGTATAGATATCGACGCATTGTTGCACCGATGCCAAATCTACCCATTCTATCTTGGCGTGGGCACCCGCGCCTGCCGGTCCCAATACGGCCGTGGGCACGCCTTTTTCCGCGAATAGAGCGGCATCCATCCACCAACTGCTGCCGATCAACGGCACTTTCCGATTTAGATGGGCCTCGGCTTTGCGCTGCAAGAGCTGTACCAGTGGATGATCGCGCGCGATACCAAAGGGACTACGGAAGAAGGTGGCTTTGCAGCGCGCCTTGAAATCAGGATCTGTTGCAGCGATCTCGTCCAGCAGCGCTTGAATCTCCGCTTGTGCGCTTTCTGCCGATTCGCCCGGGATGGTGCGGCGCTCGATCAGCAGCTTGCAATACGCCGGATACATCGAGATTTCTTCTCCGCCCTGGATGATTGAGGCATGCAGCGATCCACTGCCAAGCAGATCATGCGTCGGTTTGGCGCGCAAATTGCGGTCCAGGACGTCCAATTGCACGAGTACTTTGCCCATCTTGGCTATAGCATCGATACCCAGATGAGGCCGCGAGCCGTGTGCCGCCACGCCAAATACCTCGATCTCGAGCCAAACGAATCCGCGATGCGCGATGCTTAGAGAGAGCTCGGTCGGTTCTGCGATGATCACAGCGTCTGCGGGCCAGCGCTCCCATTCTGCAATGAGTGCTTCGCTACCGATGCTGCCGTATTCCTCATCGGATACCGCGCTGACGATGACATCTCCGGCGAGCGGCATTTCCTGTGCTGCTCTTAACGCGAGCATTATCGCAGCCAAGCCACTTTTCATATCGTAGGCGCCACGCCCGTACATCCGACCGTCGCCAATAACCGGCTCGAAGGGAGTTTTCATGTCCGTTACGCCGACCGTATCGGTATGCGCGTTCAACATCAATGTCTTGCCGCCGCCGCTGCCACGGGCGATCAGGATGACATTTGGGCGTCCAGGTCCGGCTTCTTGTACGATGACTTCCAATCCCACTTGCCGTCCCCAATCGGCGATGAAGTTGGCTATATCGGCTTCGCCAGCGCCGCCGGGCACGAGATCGGGATTCACCGAGTTGATGGCAACCAGATCGGCGAGTAGGGCAGTCAGTTCGCTCATGGTTTTTTATTCCGGCGGATCGTTTAGGTTTCCAAAGTTACTAGGTAGGACTGATCTGCCCCTTCACATCGAGCAGATCCAAGAGAAACTGCCGAGGATCCGCAACCTTAGGAAGCGGCAGTTGATGCAATGGGTCGACGAATTCCACCTCGAAGAAACCCTCGCTGATGATGCGATTGATCAGTTTGCCGACCTCGTTATACTGCATGACGATCGCGTTGAGATAGTGGTCGTTTCCCGTTACTTTCCATAGCTCGACTGCCGACAAAACCGCCTCGAGATTGTGTACTAGCATGCCGATCTTGTAGCGGAATTCCGGCTCGTTGGTTTCTTCGCGCGCAGCAATGGCATCGAGGATTTGTCGGCTGGCATCGATCAATATTTTGGCGTCAAGCGAGAATGGCAGCCCGCAGCGCTCGATATAATCAGCATAATCAAAAAAGGGTGGATGGCGCGTTTCGCGGCTGTTGTTGAGGATCTGCTTGCCTTCCAGCGGGACAAAAGCGTTTTCCCGCAGCACACCGATACGGGCATCGATATCACCTTTGCGAGTCGCCTCCAGATAACGGCGGGTATGTTTGTAGGTCAGCAGCGTGTTGAGCGTATAGTGCCCATCAAAGACCGGATATACGAAAGAGTCGATGGCATTGCCGCCGATGTTGGATTCTTTTAAAAAGCCTTTGGAGCCGGTTACCAGCAGGTTCTGCGAGAGGATCTCGTTGCATTTCAGCAGCAGCCAGGATTTCAACATGATGCCATGGAATTGCAGGAAGGGGCTATCGCTGAAGGCGAGAGCGCGGAAGAAGGTGAAGTTGATCAGCGCCGCTTGCTGCGCCAGGTTATACAACTGCCGAAAGACATTGCTAAACTGAATTGGATTGGCGCCGAAAATATTCTTGCTGGACAAATGCTCGATAGCGGCAGGCAGCGAATCTTCCACCATCTTCACAC
Organism: Phototrophicaceae bacterium; assembly: GCA_965262335.1. Taxonomy (GTDB): domain Bacteria; phylum Chloroflexota; class Anaerolineae; order Aggregatilineales; family Phototrophicaceae; genus UBA6055. The sequence goes on along the minus strand of OZ253528.1, from coordinate 360,015 downwards.
CCATATAAGCACAGTGATATTTTGCCGGAAGCGCCATTCGCTGCAGAATCTGCAGGCCACGCCCGACTTGTCCGATAAGAATTCCAGGACCGTCGATTTCGAATTTGGTGAGCACCATCGTGCGCAGCACATGGGTTTCCAGCCGCTCCCAGTTCTTGGTGCTGCTATGAGGCACGGCAAATATGGATATTGACCGTGGACCATCTGCTGCGGGATCAGCCTTGGCGACGACCGAATGATAATCGGCATGGTATGAATTATTGATCAGCCACTTCTGCCCTTTGATATGATAGCGCTTGCCGGTCGGATCATCGGGCATAGGTGTGGCGCGGGTGCGGACGCTAAGCAAGTCGGTACCGGTATGTTCTTCCGTCCAGCTCAAGGTGAAGATTTTACCTTTTAGTTTGGCTGCAAGCTCGTCTTCTTCGGCGGCGACCAGCATCATGTATGCCAGGCCACTGGCTGCGCAGGCGGTCATGTAGCTGGGATCATTGCGAAAATGCCGGGTGGCTTGCAACATGGAACCCATCAGATTGAAGGTGGGGAAAACATTATCCAGCACATCCATCATACCGTCGCGCAAACGTTGGTAATCGATGATTTCGCCGAACTGCGGGTCCTTGACAATATCCATAAAGGCGGGGCGTCCTGTATCGGTTGCGCTTACTTCGCGGATTTCTCTCGGTTGCATTTCCGGCAGAGCATTTGGCAGTTATCTGCGCTGGTTTTGCCGTCTTCGGACCAGGGTGTGATGTGGTCGGCTTCCATATCAGAAATGTCAAATGACTTATCGCAAATCTTGCATTTGCCCGCTTGCTTCTCATACACTCGCTGCTTCATGCCATCGGTAAAGGCGCGGATATTCAGATGCTTCTCGTCGCGCGTGAGAATGTAAGGATAGATGCCCTTTTGATTGGTAACATCATCATCAAGGATCAGCCGCGCAGTTTCTGCCTCTATCGCAACGGGGTCAAGCGCCGCATCTTTGTAGGCATTATAGAGAACGCCCCAGTCGACCCCCTTCGTGATTTTCTTGCGCTTCTTGGTAAATGTTGATTCTATCCAGTCAATTACCTCCATAAAGTATTCCCACAAGGGCGCGGCGCTTTTCACATGCTGATTCCGCGCCATGGTGTCGTCGATATTGCCATCGCTAATCCACTTGATAACCGTTTCGAGATAATCCTGGCGGATGGGAGAGCCAGTCAAGTAATCCCCGCCCAAGCCAGCCGCCGGGCAGCCCGATTTACTGAAATAGCGCTTGGCGTCCGCGACCCATGACCCGGCGTAGACCGCGTTGCGCAGCTCTTGGTCATACAGCTTCTCGCCAGCGATATTGACCGTCCTGAACCAATCCAGCTTATCCTTGTGTGTGCCAGTACAAACATAAACCATCAATTCGTAATCCAGCACCCTCCCCTGGATATCGAGCGGCTGATTGTGAAAATATAGCCCGTCTACCGAGAAATCGCTTTGGACATATTGGGCGATAGATATTGTGCGCTGCTGCCCGTCAATAATCTCGAAAGTATCATCGTCGCGAACCGACCAATACATGACATTGAGCGGGAAGCCCCGAAGAATCGAAGTAATGACCGCCTCGCGCTGTTTGCCCTTGTAGATGAATCCGCGCTGGAAGGGCGGGCGAATGTCCAGCCTGCCGCTATAGCCAAACACACCACCCTCGCTGTCACTATCATCATGGTAGCCGTCGACGAGGTCGCGCACTGTGAGGTCTAGTAACTCAATATTCATAGCCAATGCCTCTAGGAAACCTCTTGTTTATGAAGCGATAGATATGTCCAACGCTATAACTGCGAACACCCTCAACGTGGATGTGGTAATCTTCAGGGAATGGCAAGTTTTTCTCTTCGTACACACTTGCGGCAATTAACGGGGGCCTATTTGACATGTATCCCCAATACAGTACGCTTTTATAACGATTATCATTCTTAACGTACTCTATGTGCTTATCGAATTCACGCTTGTAGTCGTCATACTCTTGGTTGCTTTTTTGAAGGCATTCATTGAGTGCCCTATTACCAATTGGTTTGTTTTCTACATAGTAATTAGCAGTGTCTTCATCCATTTTTAGTGCAAGAAACTGGTTGTAAGACGGGTTCACTAAGCAATCTTTTATGTTTGCGTTAGAGTACCTTTCCCAGCGAGTAGTACGACTATTTTGCCTAAACAGCTTTGCATTGTTCTTGTTGATAGCCTCTCTCCACGCAATGTATTCAATATCTAGAAGATTGCTCGCAAACACTTCAATAAGACGATGCGTGTATTTTCTCAACCTGCCTGTTTTACGCCAATGGCGGTGATTACTAATGAGACGTTGTGTTGAATCAAGCCAAACATAATATCGCCTAACGTATCGTACAGCACACCGCCACAAGCGGCTTACCGTTGGAGTCAATAGATTGGCTACTATTGCGGCCAGAACAATCAGGGTGAATTCGGGCATGGTTGCAGTCTCTTGTTACGAATAACAATACGCGAATACTTTTCTTTACCATTGAGCCAGAAACAAGTTACTTTTCCTGTCAACTTAGTCATTATCGGTCTATCTAACCCGACAATCTCAAACTGATCCGGATTATGTTTGTCCAAAAAGGTAATCGGTACTCCCATGTCTCCATCATAATCGCAAGGTATCTCTGCTGTTTTCGACACCTCAATCGCATCGTAGTTGTCATACTTGGGATACTCCTCTGGAGAGTAGCGCTTGTACAGAATAATTTCCTCGTGGCGTTTCTTGTGTTCTAGGTTTGTGAACCACTTGGCGCTTCTCATCTTGCTCTTGACTACCCCATCCACAATCACGTAGGAGCTTCCTTCGTTTCTGGTTGCGACTATTTCATCGGCGAATTCTTTGGGAACATCAAATAGCATTGTTTCCGCCTGTTGGGCATGACCAAGCCACATTTGCTTATTCTCAAATAGAGGGAAAATCTCCTTATACTTTATTGCGTTCTGATGACCGACAATCAGAAACTTCTTGTCGTATTCCATCAACTGCGCCACATATTCACGGAAGAGCGAAAAGGGCGGGTTCGTAACCACAATATCGGCTTGCTTGAGCAGTTCGATACATTCCTGGCTTCGAAAATCTCCATCACCTTCGAGATAGTGTATGCCGATGTCCTCGACTGATGGAACGCCCGTCTCGTTCCGCGTTCCATCGTATTCCAGCCAGATCGCGTTTTCCGCATCGTGCTGGCTGAACATATCCATTTGCTGATTCTTGAAGCAAGTCGTAATCAGTTTCTTTAATCCGAGTACACGGAAGTTGTATGCGAAGTAATGAAAGAAATTGCTCACTCGCGGGTCATCGCAGTTGCAGTAGACGACCTTCCCACGAAAGTGATCGGTGTAATGCCGAAGTTCACTTTCAATATCGACTAGCTGGGTGTAGAACTCGTCTTTTTTGTTTGACTTCGCTTGGTGCAAATTGCGATTTGCTGACACAATGCAACTCGCTTTCTCTCCTATCTCTGTGTCCCCTTGTCGCGCGTTCTCGTCTACTCCACAGCCAAGGCTTCACCGTGGGATGAGAATTGTTGCGCCAGATGATACAAGCGCAGCAAGAACTCGCGCGGCTTGTCGAAACGGCGCATGGGGCGCTGGCGCATGGGCCGTAAGAAATCCGTCTGCAGCGCACTCTCGCTGATGATCTGGTTGAATTGGTTGACGAGGGCGTTGTATTGCATGATCACAGCGTTGAGATATTCGTCTTCTTCCGTGGCTCTCCACAATTCGCACGCTGCAAGCAGGGCTTCCATCCAATGGATCATCGTGCCCATTTTATAGCGATGCTCGGGGTCAGTGGCGAGATCGCGCTCACTTAATTCATCCGTTACTGATTGCATGGCTGCCACCGTGGCCCGGGCGTCCAACTCGATGGGCAGGTCCAGATCCTCAATGTATTGAGCATAGTCGAAAAAATCGGGATTGCGCAGCTTGCGCGAATTGGCCCGGATCGGATCACCCGCTTTGGATGTCAAAATGCCGCGCCGCAAGAGCGCCATGCGTTCGCCCACATCGGCACGCCGCGTCGCCCCCAAATAGCGCTTCATATGCTTGGCAGTCATCAGGGTGTTGATGGTGTAATGTCCATCAAATACCGGAAGGACAAAAGAATCGATGGCGTTGCGCCCAATGACGGATTCCGCCAGGAAACCCTTAGAGCCGACCACCAGCAGGTTTTGCCCCAGCAATTCGTTAGCGCGCAGCAATAACCAGGATTTCAACATTACGCCATGGAATTGCAGGAAGGTGCCGGCACTGAAAGCCAAGGCGCGATAATAAATGAAATTGAGCAGGGCGCCTTGCAAGACCAGGTTGTACATTTGGCGCAAGACGTTGCTGAAATTGATCGGGTTTTCCTTAAAGATATACTTCTTGGATAGATGCTCAATGCCAACGGGGATGGCTTCGTTGATCAGCTTAATGCCGACGTAAGCACATTGATATTTGCTGGGCATGGCCATCCTTTGCAGGATTTGCAAACCGTGCCCCAGCTTACCCAACAAGCGCCCGGGACCGTCGATATCGAAGGTGGACAGCACCATTTTGCGCAAGACATGTGTTTCCAGCCGTTCCCAGTTTTTGCAACTGCTTTGTGGCACCAGGAAGATCGAAAGCGAGCGCGGTCCGCTGGAATCGGGATCGGTCTTGGCGACAACGGTGTGATAATCGGCATGGTAAGAATTGTTGATCAGCCATTTGCGGCCCTTGATGTGATAATCCCTACAGCCCGGCTCGTCGTTAAGTGGCGTGGCGAGGGTGGTGGCGCTCAGCAAATCGGAGCCGATGGCTTCTTCCGTCCAGCCCAAGGTAAAGAGACTGTCTTTGAGGTCTTCGGCGATCTCGTCTTCGCCCGCTGCGATGACCGTCATCCAGGCCAGCATGCTCGCGCCGGCGGCGATCATCAGGTCGGGTTCGTCACCATACAGTTCGGTGCCAACCAGCAGCGATTTGTGCATGTCGAAATCGGGCAAGAGCGCATCGTAGAGGTGACGAATCGATTCTCGCATTTGGTCGAAGTCGACGATTTCGCCGAACTCTGGGTCATTTACAAACATAGAAACAGTTTCCATTTGGACGATAACAGCACGCTAGTATACGCAAGTTTTTATCCCATAACAATACGGCAGCTTCCCGGTGCCATACGGGTAGAATTTTCACAGACTACAACACTAATTATTGTGCCAAGCTACGGTTTAGGCTTCGCGCACGGTTCTCACAATTTCGCGCAATTGACGATCAAAGTTGGGATCGGCGGCTTTGAATTCTTTGCCACTGATAACCAGTGGAGCGCCGAACACAACTATTTCCGCCCCCATCTTCAGCGTTTCAATCGCCTGAGGCACAGTTAAGCCGCCGACGGCTTGCACAGGGATATCAACCGCTTCCAGTACTGCCGGCAGATCATCCAAGGGGCTAAGCCCGGGGATCATATTGCGTTCGTCGAAGCCGGTATGCACGATGATGTAATCGACGCCCATATCTTGTGCCTGCCGTGCCCGGCCAGGTTTATCGGCGCAGAGCATGACATCGCACATGACCGCTTTGCCGTAACGCTTGGCCATTTCGACCTGTTCGATAATGCTGGCATCATGCGCTTGGCCCATGACGACCACCATATCGCCGCCCGCCTTGAACATCATTTCCGCTTCCAGGCCCGCGCCATCCATTGTCTTGAGGTCGACGACGATCGGTGTATGGGGAAACGCCTCACGAAAAGCGCGAACCGCGTTTAAGCCCTCCGCCAACAGCAGCGGCGTACCAACTTCCAGCCAGTCGACACCGGCTTTGACGGAAGCCCGAGCCAGCGCCATGGCTTCGTCGAGATCGATGACATCAATAGAAATCTGGATTTTGGCGTTGATTTTGGGTTTCTCCTGATGACTAGTCCAACCCCACACCCGGCGTTTGCCAATACTTGAGGGAATAGGTTGACTCCGAGAGTGGGGCTCTTGATCTGTTCTGATTTTCGGATTCTAAATCATTGTTACTGCCATCGCGACGCGAAGATAGCCTCTTAAGCAAAAGTGCCCGCCTTGTGGATGGGCACTTCTGAGCACATTTAGACGAAGCAAAGACAGCTTATTGCTCAACTCTTTGCTTTTGTCTGCTTCGGCTGTTTCTTGACAGTCGAACGCATTCCCGCGAGTGGCTGTATCGGCCGCACTACGGGGATTGGATGAATGCGCATCTTTATTGGTTTGTGTGTATTTGATGTCATTCTTCGCTCCCTTCTGGAATATGACGAATCAAGAACGCAAATCTTCCTAAACTCGTTACTTTCTCCCAGTCCTCCCACTTTATTGATAGCTGGCACACTCCGTCAAAATCATAATACCACGAATTCAATTCAAATTCAAAAACCTGAATTGGCGTATAAGGCGGATTATTAACACCGTAGTCAATTTCACTAGAATGCAAAGGGTGACCTTCGGGCCCATGGATTCTATATCGTAACTGCAAGCACTTGTCATTGTCATCTTCGTCGAATTCCCACGCCGAAAAAACATATAGGGGATCCTCCATCTGAATTTCATATGGTGAATCACCGACTAGCGGATTACTAAAACTCATATATGCAATAGGAGATGTAAGCCGGGTTTCAGTCGTGATCGTTTCGACTGGGATTCGAACATGGGAAATGACTGTCCAAAGATTTTTCAAATCATTGCCTCCAAAAAGGTGTTGTCTTAATCACAAACTATACGTTGAACCTTCGCAACGCAGTCTACAGAACACCTAAAAGCCAAGACTCACGCATTATACACAATGGATCCGAAACGAGTATACGAAAAGTTCATTATTCCTGATTCGGCGATTCGCGTTGACCTAGCTCATTTTGCGAAAACGTCAAAGCGGTTAGGAATCTCTATTGCTGTGGAGTTTATTTCATTCTACGGCGCGCCGAGATTTTCATTCGTTTTGGCTGGGCACCAGTACCGATTTGACATTGTTACCGGCTTCCATTTCTTCAAATGCTTCTTCCCAATCGCCCAGCGAATACACACCGCCGATGATCTTTTCCAGATCGATCTGGCCGGATGAAAGCAAAGCCAGGGCCCGTTCCCAGGTGGAATAAAGGTGGCTAAAAGTGCCCTGCAGCGTGACGGCTTTTTGCACCAGGAGATCGAGGTTGAAGTTCAACGGTTGCGGTCCCCAGCCGATTTTAGTGATTGTGCCATTGGGACGCACCAATTCCAAAGCGGTTTTCAAGGCGATGCTGACGCCTGTGCAATCGACGATTAGGTCGGCGCCGTAGCCATCTCCCAGCGAGCGGATCAATTCGACCGGGTCGTCCTCGTCGATATTGAGTGTTTTGGTCGCGCCGATCTGTCTCGCGACCTGCAGCCGCTGCCGGTCGTGGCGGGTGCCCAGCATGATGATCTCGCTCGCGCCTCGCAGTTGCGCCACAATTAGCGCCATCATGCCGATGGGCCCGGGTCCTTGAATCACGACTGTATCGCCCGGGCGGACAACCGGCGTTTTTTCCACCAATGCGTTATAGGCAACGCAAATCGGCTCGGTTAGCGAGGCGTGTTCAAAGGGCACATTGTCGGGAATATGGTGCAGAATCTGCTGCCGGGCGGTGACATACTGCGTGAAGGCGCCATCATGTAAAGCACCGTAACCCAAGCGATGAGGACATTGATTATAGTCCCCGGAATAGCAGAATGCGCAACTTCCACAGACCTCGGCAGCTGTTTCCACGGCGACGCGGTCGCCTACAGAGTAATTCGATACCTCCGTGCCGATCGCAGCCACCGTGCCACAGAATTCGTGGCCCAATACCAGCGGCAATTTGATCGCCCAGCTCTGATGGTCGCGCCACATATGCAGATCGCTGCCACAAACACCAGCCGCCCGCACTTCCACCACTACTTCTCTTGTCGCCGGATCCCGCGGCTGCTGGATATCCCGCAATTCAACCTGTTTGTCTTCTCGTCCGTACTTTACCAGCGCATCCACCTAATGTTTCCTAACGTTATCTGATTTGTTGGCCGTCCCTACAACGTTACAAAGAATAAGTTCCCCATTTATCTAATTCTGTATATTCGCCGATGAGAATCTGCGGGGGCAGCCGGCGACTGACCCGACCCGTCAAAAATACCTGTCCCGCATAGTTTTGAGAAAGTCGATGGATGAACGCATCTCTTCCAGGCCGTTCATGCCATCCTCTATGCTGACCCAGCCAGTGTAGCCGACATCGCGTAGAATCTGAAAGATAGTGTCGTAATCGTTGAGGCCTTGCCCGGTCACGCCGTGTTGCAGCGAGGGCGAGTAACCCAGAGTGCCGTCGCTTTGCCGCAGTTCACCCAGGGTGACGCCGTCGGTTAGATAACGATCACTCGCGTGCATGCTCACTACCCGGTCCGCCACAGCCCGCAGCAGTTCGATTGGGTCGTCACCGGCGACGATGGCATTTGACGGGTCGAATTGCACGCCGAAATATTCGCGCTCCGCGATGGCATCCAGCAACTTGAGGAAGACATCCACTTTTTGCGCGAACTCGGGATATCGCCAATAGCCATCTTTATAATGGTTTTCCAGCCCAAGCACAATATTATGTTCGCGTGCAACCGGGATCAACTCTTCTATGCACTCGACCACCCAGGCCAATCCCTGTTCCCGCTCTATATCCGGGTAACGCTGCCCGCTGAGAACACGGCAGACGGCTCCGTCGCCGCCGAGTAGTTTGCTGACGCGTATCATCTTTGCTTCGTGTTCGACGGCGCGTTTGCGCGCGTCCTTATCGGGATGGGTAAAGTTGGGTGAGCAGCATAGCATTGGCATGGCAAAGCCCGCGTCCGCGATGGCATCACGCACTTGCAAAATATAGCTGTCGTCGAGGCTGATGAAAAAACCTTCGTACATTTCCAGGCCTTCGGCACCCAGCGGCTTAGCCATCTCGATCCAATCGAAAACGGTCATGCTGCCCTTACCCGCGATCTCTTCCAGGTAACATTTGGGAAATGCCGAGATTTTCACAATATGGCCTCAATGTATTTTCACAAAAGGTTCAGGTTCCGCAGGCGCTCTTGAGCAGTATCAGGCTGCCGTCGCCGTCTTCTTTTGGCGAGACAAAGGTCTCGGTCCAACCCAAGCCGCGCACACGTTCCTCTTCCATCACGAACAAGCGATAATCGCGATACCACTGTTTGACGGTTTCGACATCATCCGGAGATTCCATAATCCAATCTGTCTCGCCCAAGGCACGTGGACGAAAAAGGTCATATGTAACCGATACGGTTTCGGCATCGGGATAGGGTGGTGCCCACCAACCCTCGATATCATAGGCACATTTGATATCGGCAGCAAGGAGGACGCCGCCGATAATCAATAAGGATGTGCTAATCAAGATAAAGAATAGACGAGGAATACTTGTCGGCTTGCGATTGGGTTCCATGATGGAGCTTGCCTTTCGGTTGGCTGCGATGCGGAATGCGATAGTTGCCGTGAGAGCCAGCATCACTTCGCGTCCCTTGCTTTGGCGCAAGAGCACGGCATGAATACCTGGAAATCGTCCTGAATTCTATCACAAAGGCTTCTTACTTTAACGGAGCTCGTTCAGATTATCTCAAATGAGAAACCGAGGATTTTCCTCCATTGCAAGCCACAATTTTGCATGATATAGTCATCTATTGTACATACATTTATGTACATTTCAAAAGTGTTCTTTACTAAACTGATCGTTTTGCATGCACGAAAAACTCGAGCAAATCCGTCTGGATCACAACAGCTATATCTCCCTCCATGTGCAGTTGCACAACCAGTTGCGCCGCTTAATAGTTTCCGGGCGATGGCAGGATGGGGAGCGCATTCCCACCGAGACGCTTCTTTCGCGCCACCTCGATATAAGCCGGACTACCGTACGCATCGCTTTGCAGCGTATTGAGATTGAAGGCTTGATCAAACGAACTGCCGGCCGAGGCACCTTTGTCAGCTACCAACCTCAAGAGCATTCGAGTTCACGTTCCATCGGATACATCACTCACAGTTTCCATAACGAAATCCACACGAATTTGCTGAGCAGCGCCGAAACGGAATTGCGATCGGCCGGTTATCAAGTCATTTTCAGCAATGCCACGGACAATGCCGAAGAAGCCAGAACGCTGCAGCAGTTAATGGACGATGATGTTGCCGGTCTGATGATCTGGCCCAACGCCTATCCCACTGCTGAGACTAAATCCATCCTGCAGGAATATCAAAGGCGGCGGATTCCAATCGTCTTCATCGATCGTTATATAGACAGTATTGATACAGATTATGTGGCGAGTGACAACTTCCGCGGCACATACGAATTGGTCTCTCATCTCTTAGAATTGGGGCATCGGCATATTGTGCATTTGATGCCAAATCTCAACAATCTTCGGCCGATAGAAGACCGCCATCGCGGTTACATCGGCGCGCTCGCTGAACATAGCTTGCGTCCGTACGCGCCCTGGAAGATCGATTCGCCGAACCTTCCTGAATTTCATGAAAGGGACATTTATCAGCTCATCGGGCAGCAGCGCCAGCATTATCTTGATCAGGTCGTGCAGCTCATGAACGCTGTTGAACCAAGGCCGACGGCGATCGTCTGCATCAACGATATCTTGGCGATCGTCACCATCAGCGCCTTGCAGAATATCGGCATACGCGTCCCAAACGATGTTTCCGTGGTCGGATTTGGCGATATCAGCATGGCATCGTATATCGGTGTGCCGCTGACAACGGTATCGCAAAATGCGTATGAATTGGGGCGGGTCGCCTCAAAGATGATAATCGACCGATTGCAAGGGAAAGACGTGCCGCCGCGCTTCGAGAAAGTGCCGACGCGATTGCGAATCCGCAAGTCGGCAGCGCCGCCCGTGCTCGTTAGCAATCAAAAAAGTGTCACAACTTAGAAAGAGGAGTACATATCGAAAGAATTGCGACAATCCAGTTCACGGAATCACAGGGTGCCGTCAACGCGCCCGTCGTTCTAGCCGAATGACAAACCAGCGCTGGAGTTGACAACAGCAAACACCTTATATGTCTAGTTGTAGGAGTAATACAGATGAAAGCAAGAACTATCCTTTTCGTTCTTCTCGTCGTCATGATTGCGGCTGTCAGCTTCACCGCCAGCGCGCAAGATGTTGCACGTGAAGATACCGTCGTATTTGACATTGATGGTCCTGCGGGCGCCGTCGCCAACTACGACCAAATGAACTATCTGCTGCCCGACCGCCGCAATGCTAACGGTTTGCATCAAGCCGTTATGGAACCGCTCTTTATTCTGAACTACGAAACCGGCGAGATTATGCCCTGGCTGGCCGAAAGCATGGAAGGCAACGACTCTCTCGATGTCTGGACCCTGAACTTGCGCGAAGGCACCGAATGGGCCGATGGCGAGGCATTCGACGCTGAAGACGTCGTCTGGACGATCAACCTGTTGTTGAATGACGAGACCTCGTCGCTCAACTACGCCGGCAACGTACAGACCTGGATCGAAAGCGTCGAGATGATTGACGATCTGACGGTTCAGTTCAACCTGACGCAGCCCAACCCGCGCTTCCAGCTGGACTTCTTCTCGGTCCGCATCTGGGGTGGCATCATCATCCTGCCCGAGCATGTCTGGAACAGCGAAAACATTGATCCCTTCACCTGGAAGTACTTTGACATCGAGAAGGGTTACCCCTTGGGCACCGGTCCGTATGTTTTGACCGCAGCCAACGAAACCACCTGGACCTATGACCGCAACGATGATTGGTGGGGCGCCAAGACGGGTGTCTTTGACCTGCCCGAACCGCAGCGCGCGCTCTGGGTCGTGACCGGTAACGACACCATCCGCACGACGATGGCTGTCAACAACGAAATCGACAGCATCATGGATGTAACCCTGGGCGCCTTCCAGGCGATGCAATCGCGGAACGACAACATCTTCGCCTGGGAAGAGGGCATGCCTTTTGTATGGCTCGATCCCTGCCCGCGCCAGTTGTCCTTCCAGACACAGCGCGCGCCTTGGGACAACGCCGACGTTCGCTGGGCGATCAACCACATCATCGACCGCGACGATATCATCCGCGTCGCCTATGAAGGCGTAACCATCCCCTCGCGTACGCTCTATGTCGAATATGGCGGCATGTTCCCCTTCATCGATGCGATTGAAGATGCCGGCATGGCCTTCAGCTCCACCTCTGACCACGCCGCCGCCGAGGTGCTGCTGGAAGCCAGTGGCTACAGCCGCAACGACGATGGCCGCTGGGTCGATGGCAACGGCGATGCGCTGAGCCTGGGGATTCAGGTACACGAAGGATTCGTCGAGAAACGCCGCATCACCAGCAACCTGGTTGAGCAGCTGCAGGCCTTCGGCATTGATGCCACCCCGGAAGTTATCGCCGGCGCGACCTGGAACGACAACAAGCGCTTCGGCAATTACGAATCCACCACCGACTGGGATGCTTGCGGCTCTATCAACGAGCCTTGGGCTTCGCTGGATCGCTACACCGCCCGCTGGTGGGTGCCCTTGGGTGAACCCGCCAATGGCAACAGCAACCATGTTCGCTGGGACGGACCAAACAACGAAGCCTACAGCGAGATCGTCGGGCGGCTCGGTTCGCTGCCTTTGGGTCATCCGGACGCCATTGACATGGTGATCGAGGCTTATGGCTATCTCTACACGGACCTGCCCTTCGTCCCCTTGAACCAGGCGACCAAGCTGATTCCCTTCAACAGCACCTACTGGGAAGGCTGGCCCACGTCCGAGAACAATTGGAACCACCCGGCTACCTGGTGGGGATCGACGCATCAATTCTTCCAGGAAATCCACAAAGCTGGTGGAATGTAAGCTGATTTGATGCACTTGCGGTTGGGGGTCTGGCCTTTGCCGGACCCCCACCGTCCAACGCTCGCCTTGTCACTGCGAGAGCGGCGCGCCAACAATAGATGCTATTGAACTGAATTGCTGTTAAACTTTAAATCGTGATACCTTAACGCACCACCTACAGCTTTAGAGAAGGGCACTCGCATGGGAGGCATATCGCTAAACTACCTGGTTCGTCGCCTTTTGGTCTTTTTTCTCACGCTTTGGGTGGCCGCGACTTTGATCTTTATTATCCCGCGCCTGGCGCCGGGAGACCCTATATCGGCGATGGTGGCGCGCCTGACTTATCAAGCCGGCTTTGTGGAAAACTCCAACGCTATTATCGAGGGCTGGAAAGAACGGTTCGGCTTGAACGACCCGGTCTACGTGCAATACCTGCGCTATATGGGCAACCTGCTGCAATTCGATATGGGTTTTGCGATGGCGCGCTTTCCCTCTACTGTGTCCCAACTGGTGGGGCGGGCGCTGCCCTGGACCATCGGCTTGGTTGGTTTCGCGACCCTGATTTTCTTCACGGTGGGCAACTTTTTTGGCGCGTTGTTGGCTTGGACCAAGACGCCAAAGCTGGTCAAGGTGTTGATTCCGATGTCGATGATCTTCACCTCGATACCGCCGCTGCTGGCAGGTTTGCTACTCGTCTATATATTCGGTTTCTTGCTAAGGATCTTCCCGCAGAACTATGCATACGGCTATGGCCTGAGTCCCGAATTGACGCTGGAATTCATCGCTAGCGTACTCCACCACGGCTTTCTGCCGGCCATGGCGATTGTGTTGGTCACATTCGGTTATTGGGCGCTGGGCATGCGCGGCATGATGGTCACCATCGAAGGCGAAGATTATATGATCCTGGCGCAGGCCAAGGGCTTGAAGCCTTTCTACGTTCTCTATCGCTATATGATCCGCAACGCCATCTTGCCACAGATGACGGCGCTGGCGGTGTCTATCGGCACCCTGGTCGGCGGCTCGGTGCTGGTCGAGGTCATATTCAATTACAACGGTATGGGCACGCTGATCTTCACCGCCATCCGCGAGCAGGACTTCAACCTGATACAAGGCACTTCCTTCATTCTGATCGTAACCAGCGCGCTGGCGGTCTTGATCATCGACTTGAGTTATCCGCTCATCGACCCGCGCATTAGCCTGGAAGGGAGATAGCCCGTGCTTAAACGCAGAAGACACTCCCCCCTCCACGCCCCCCTGCTGGGGGGAACACCGCTTATCAGCCTGGAAGGGAGATAACCATGGCCGGAGCAACAGTTGATGCTACTGCCATCGTTGCCGGCGGCACCAAAAAAGCCGGCGCATTCAATCGCTTCGACAATCCCTGGCTCAACTGGAAATTCCTCACCGGCACCGGCATTATCGGACTGATTATGCTGCTGGTCTTCCTCGGTTATCAGTTTTGGGATACCAGCCTGGCACTGACCGCGAGCTCGCCCCTTAATCTGCCTCCATACGGGCTGGAATATCAAAAGGGCAAAGACACTATCCTTGTCGGCGTTCCAGAACATCCGCTGGGCACAGAAAATAGCGGACGTGATATGTTGGCGCTTTTGATCGTCGGCACACCCCGCACCATCGGCGTAGGCGTGATTGCCGCATCGGTCGGCATGCTCGTCGGCATCTTCCTGGGATTCATTTCCGGCTTTATCGGCGGTTGGGTCGATGACGTGATTCGATTAGCCACCGACATCACTATCACCATTCCCTCATTACTTGTCTTGATCGTGATCCAATCGGTTTTGGGGAGTGTGGATATTGTGACCATGGCGCTGCTGATTTCGATATTTGCCTGGGCGACGCCGACGCGCTATATCCGCGCGCAAGTGCTGACCATGCGCGAGAGCGGTTATGTGCAGATGGCACGGCTTTCCGGCGTGCCTGTACGCAACATCATGTTCAAAGAGATTATGCCCAACCTGCTGCCCTATCTGGCTGCGAGTTATATCGGCAACATGACCGGCGCGATCATCACCGCGGTAGGTTTGGAAGTGCTGGGATTCGGCCCACAGCGCATCCCATCGCTCGGGGTCGCCATCTATTTCTCGATCGAAGCAGCCGCCTTGCTGCGCAATATGTGGTGGTGGTGGGGCATACCGACCGTCATCCTGGCGATCGTTTTCATCGCGTTCCTGCTGATCAACCTGGGCCTGGATGAAATTGCCAATCCGCGCCTGCGTAAAGCTAACTAAAGCTGCGAGGGACGAAACAATTATGTCACAGCAGAAGAGTTCGGGCAGCGACCGTATTGTCTTGAATGTGAAAAACCTGCGCATCCACTACGCTACGCCGCAGGGCGATGTCATCGCCGTCAGCGATATCAGTTTCGAGTTGTACGAAGGCGAAACGCTTGGTTTGGTAGGCGAATCCGGTTGCGGTAAATCAACCACCGCCTACGGTATCCTGCAACTTGTGCAACCACCCGGCTACATCGTAAATGGCAGCATAGAAGTGGACGGGACCGACGTTCTCGCTTTGTCGGAAGAGGAGTTGCGCAAATTTCGCTGGACCGGGCTGTCCCTTATTCCTCAAGGTGCCATGAATTCACTCAACCCTACCATGCGCGTGAAAGATCAGCTTATCGATGTTATCGAAGCGCATGAGGGCAAGCAAAGAGATAAAGAAGCCATGCGTGAACGCATCTTTGATCTCTTTCAAAAGGTCGGGCTGCCGAATCGCATCTACAATATGTACCCGCACGAGCTTAGCGGCGGCATGAAGCAGCGGGTTTGCATTGCGATGGGCGTGGCGCTGAATCCGACCGTCGTGATTGCCGATGAAGCAACTAGCGCTTTGGATGTCGTGGTGCAACGGATTGTGGCGCAGACTCTGATTGAAGTGAAGAACGAGATCGGTGTGTCACTGATCGTGATCGGCCATGATATGGGTTTGCTGGCACAGATCGTCGATCGAATTGCGGTCATGTATGCCGGCAAAATTGTCGAAATCGCTCCGGTCGAAAATGTATATGCCAATCCGCTTCATCCTTACACCAAGTTGCTGATTGATTCGATCCCGTCGATCAAAGAACGTAAACCACTGAAAATCACCGAAGGCATCACACACGACCCGCGTAATCCACCATCCGGCTGCATTTTCCGGCTGCGCTGTCCCTTTGCCTGGGAACATTGTGCTGAGGTCGAACCGCCGCAGACCCATGTAGACGAGAAACATGAGGTTGCTTGTCACCTGTTTGATGAGCAATTCGAGGAAAGGAGAGCCAATGCCATCGCCACTATTGCAAATCCGTGACGCGACTAAAGTTTATTCCAGCGGCGGTGTCCTGGCCAGCAGCAAGAAATCGGTCGTTGCGCTGGACAACTTTAATATGACCATAGACGAATCCCCGGCGACCATTACCACTATCGCCGGCGAGAGTGGCAGCGGCAAAACAACGCTGGCTAACCTGGTTCTCGGCTTTATCAGATTGACCTCGGGAAAAATCATTTTCGAGGGTGAAGACATCACCGATATGACTAGCGACCAATTGAAAGTTTATCGCCGCAATGTGCAGGCGGTTTTTCAAGATCCTTTTGGTGTCTACAATCCCTTCTACCGCATTGATCACGTCTTTGACCTTGTCAACAAGCATTTCAGCTTGTCCGACAATCGTACTGAATACCGCGATATGGTGGAAGCGGGTCTGAACGTTGTCGGCTTGTACGGCGGGGATGTGCTGCGCAAATACCCACATCAATTGAGTGGCGGGCAGCGCCAACGGATCATGATGGCGCGCGCTTATATGATCAAGCCACGGCTTATCGTGGCGGATGAGCCTGTGTCGATGGTGGATGCCTCGCTGCGGGCGTCTATTCTCGATGCCATGCTGCGATTGCGCGATGATCACAATATTTCCTTCCTTTATATCACTCACGATTTGAGTACCGCCTATCAGATCGGCGATCAGATTTATATGTTGTATCAAGGCACCACAGCCGAGCGCGGCAGTGCCATGGATGTAATTGATGCGCCCCAACACCCTTATGTACAACTCTTGATCGATTCTGTGCCCGTGCCCGACCCAACCAACAAATGGGATGTCAATATCTCGTTGCCCAGCGAAGAAGAGATGCGAACTGCCGCCTCTAAGGGCTGTCGTTATTACCCGCGTTGTCCTTCTCGCATGGACAGGTGCCTTGTTGAGCAGCCGCCCTTATTCATGATGGATAAGCAGAAGCACGAAGCAGCTTGTTACCTCTATGACGAAAATGAAGTCGCGCCTATCGAAGCGCCAATCCTTTATTCCAAGCCCAAAACGGATATGATAACGGCGCCTCTGGGTAAGTCACGCAGGCCGCAGATCGCCGCCGCGGTGCTTGCCGTGATAATAGCCTTCGGTTTCGCATTCGCGGTCAACGAAAATAATGCGGCCATCTCTGCCGAGGCAACCAAAGCAGCGCAAGATGCCGAAGCGACAAGCGCTGCAATTGCTGCAGCCACGGCGACGGCTGAGGCGGAAGCAAATGCCACTGCTACAGCTGAGGCCGCTGCAGAAGGCGCAGCCATCGAAGAAGCCACGACAAGTGCATTAACCGTTGCTGTTCCAGAGTTCCTGTTGACTGTCGAGGGTGCGACGGCCAAAGGCGCGCTCACACTCAATGAGGATACGGTGAACGAGATCACGGCAGCGGATGAGCGGCACAGTTACAGCTTTGAGGCGAGCGCAGGACAGATCGTTACCATCAGGCTCGTCACGGGCGGAAGCGGTTTGAGTGGCAGTGGCTTCTACTCGCCCTTTGGTACAATATACGGTCCGGATGGGGCCTTTGTGCTGGCGCTTGGGGACAATCCTAAACGTCCGAAGCGCAGTCATCGCGAGCAAGTGACCTTTGAGGCGGCTGGCACATATCAAGTTGTGATTGGCCCTAATGATGAGGGCATTGGCGCTGAAGGCTACACGATCACATTCGAGGGTGACGCGCCCGAACCCACGTCAGTGCCGGAGCCGGTCGCCTTGCCGGACCTCATACTGAGCCCGGAAGGCGCCACAGCCAAAGGCGCGCTATCGCTCAATGTGGATACGGTGAACGAAATCACGGAAGGGAATGAGCGGCACAGCTACAGCTTTGAGGCCAGCGCGGGACAGGCCGTAACCATCAGGTTGGTTACAGGCGGAAGCGGCTTAAGTGGCAGCGGCTTCTACTCGCCCTTCGGCACAATCTACGGTCCGGATGGATCGTTTGTACTGGCGCTGGGAGATAATCCCAAACGTCCGAAGCGCAGTCATCGCGAGCAGCTGACCTTCGGGGCGGCAGGCACGTATCAAATCGTGATTGGTCCAAATGATGAGGGCGTTGGCATTGAAGGCTACACGATAACAATTGAGGGTGACGCGCCCGAACCCACGTCAGTGCCGGAGCCGGTTGCCATGCCGGACTTTGTGCTTAGCCCGAATGGTGCTACGGTCAAAGGCGTTCTCACACTTGATGTGGAGACGGTGGATGAGATCACGGAAGCTGATGAGAGACACAGCTACAGCTTTGAGGCTACCGCTGGACAAGCCGTAACTATCAGGTTGGTTACCGGCGGGAGCGGCTTAAGTGGCAGCGGCTTCTACTCGCCCTTCGGCACAGTGTACGGTCCGGACGGCTCGTTTGTGCTGGCGCTTGGGGACAATCCTAAACGTCCGAAGCGCAGTCATCGCGAGAAGTTGACCTTGGGATCAGCTGGCACATATCAAGTTGTGATTGGTCCCAATGATGAGGGCATTGGCATTGAAGGCTACACGATCGTCTTCGAGTCTGCCGATGGTTAGCGCCTGCGCCTGAAAGTGGAGCGTGCGTTCCTGTTTCAAATCCCAACCCCTCCTCGAGAATTCGGTGAGGGGTTGGCTGTATATGTGAATATGCAATACAGGAATGAGGCGGAAATTGGAAGAAGAAAGCAAGAGAACGTGGAATTGGCGCCTCAAATGGGGCAACCACTTCCAAAGCGTGACGCATACCGCCAAAATCACTGTCCACCAAAACGGGGCAACTTCAAACATCAGACACTCAGTAGTGACGAAAATGGGTTTCAATGGCAATAATAGTTACGAGGAATAATCCACAGGTAATCAGGCTTATACTTGGCTTGGCAGGTGGATCAACTTTCAGTATTAGGAAACGGGATATCCAACCCTATCAGGTCGCGACGCTGTGACTGATACCGGGATAATTAGGACGTGAAGCGTATCAAATCAAACCGAAAGGATGACTGGAATGCTAACACAAGAACAAATCGATTTTTTCCACGAGAATGGTTTTCTTCGTATCCCCCAGGTCTACTCTGAAGATGAGATCTCGGCGATGTCGGATAGCCTCGACCGTCTGATCGAAGATTGGGCGATCACCAGTCCGGGCTGGTCCGGACCTTGGCGCGATGTCTATTTGGACAAAAAACTGGAAAAGGAAGTCAAGCTGACTGCCATGCACGATTTGCACATGTATTCCTCGGCATGGATGGGCGCTGTCACCAATCCCAAGCTGGCGCAGGCGCTTTCTCAATTATTGGAATCCAGCGTCGAATTACACCACACAACCATGCACATCAAGCCGCCGCAAACGGGGCATCCCTTCCCCATGCACCAGGATTATCCCTTTTACGAACATGCTGACGGCCGCTTTGTCGATACGCTGGTGCATCTCGACGACACCTTCCACGAAAACGGCGAAATCCGCTTTCTGGCTGGCTCGCATAAAAGCGGGAAGATCCCGCATGTCTTGCATTTTCCCGATGGCACGCCCTGCGCTCCGCACCTCGATACGACGGAATACAAGCTGGAAGACACGGTGCCTGTGCCGGCCAAACGTGGCGATGTCGTGGTTTTCCACCTCTACTGTATACACGGCTCGTACATCAATCAGACCAATAGCCCACGCCGAATGGTGCGTATGGGTTATCGTGACCCGCATAACGATCAATGGGCTGGGCAGAGCAATGGCCGCCCTGGTCTGATCGTCAAGGGCTACCGTGAACGGCGCGGAGAAGAAGCTCAATTAAAGATGGACTAATCTGCAGGGGCTTTGGTGAGCGACTCGGAATCCGCCCTGGTCATCGGCGTTGATATCGGTGGCAGCAAAACGATAGTAGGTTTGGTCACGCGCGCCGGAGAAATCTTGCGTTTGTTTCATGTCGTTACGCCCTCAAGCCCAGCTAAAATACTGGCTGCAGTAGAGCAACTTTGCCAAACACTCATCAGCGAATCTGAGCGAGAAGTGATCGCCATAGGGATTGGCAGTGCCGGCACGATTGATTCCAGCAGCGGACGCGTAATCCATGCCAACGAAAACCTGCCGGGCTGGACCGGCACAAAATTGTCCGCGCTTGCCATTGGCGATAATCTGCCTGTCTTCGCTGAGAACGATGCGCGCGCTCTTTCCTACGGCGAGGTAGTACTCGGCGCTGGCGTGGCGTATTCGTCGGTCATGTGCATCACTGTGGGCACCGGCATCGGCGGCGGCATCATCATCGATGGCAAGATTTGGCACGGTGCAACTTACGGCGCCGGCGAAATCGGCTATCTGGTTGTGGATTGGGATGACGACGAGCCGCTAATCCTCGATCAATTTTCCTCTGGACCCGGCATTGAACGCGCATATCAAGCAGCCTGCGGTGGCACCGAAGCGATCGCATTGAAGGAAATCAGCCGCCGCGCTAAAGCGGGCGATGTATGCGCCGCCGATATCATCAAGCTTAAGGCGAAGCAGTTTGGTGTGATCGTCGGTGGCATTGTTGCATCAATTAATCCCGAAGCGCTGGTGATCGGCGGCGGCGTGCCACAGATCGGTCCATTGTGGTGGGATGCCTTTGAAAAGGGGTTCCGCGGCACGGTACCAGTTCCGCTGCAAGCGACGCCAATACTCCCCGCGACGCTGGGTGTCGAGGCGGTGCTTTTGGGCGCGGCTATGCTGGCATGGCATCAGGTGGACGCATGAGGGCTGATGACTTCTTGAATGCCGTTAAAGGCAAGCTGATCGTATCCTGTCAAGCCTTGGCCGAAGAGCCACTGCACGGTTCCGCTATCATGGCAAAGATGGCCATCGCCGCGCAAATTGGCGGTGCGGCGGCGATCCGTGCCAATAGTCCAAGAGATATCCGCGCCATCAAGCAATCCGTTGATTTGCCCGTGATCGGCTTGTACAAACTAGGCGACAGCGGCGTTTATATCACGCCGACCTTTGCGGCAGCAGCAGAAATTGCCGAGGCCGGTGCCGATGTCATCGCCCTCGATTGCACCGACCGTCCACGACCCGATGGTGTACATCTGCGCGATTTACTCACGCGCATCCACGACGAACTGGGAGTGCCGACCTTTGCCGATGTCTCGACTTTGGCAGAGGCGCAGGCTGCTTCTGTTGCCGGTGCCGCGATGGCTGCGCCGACTTTATCCGGTTATACACCTGCCCGACCAATGCAAAGCGGTCCAGATTTCCCATTGCTGGCGCAGATGATTGCGGAATTGCCGATCCCGGTCATCGCTGAAGGTCGGATTCATACGCCGCGGCAGGCGGAAAGAGCGCTATTGATGGGCGCGTGGGCTGTGGTGGTCGGTTCTGCCATCACGCGTCCGCGTACGATAACGGCACGCTTTGTAAAGGCGATTCAGGCTGTAGAGCGTGTATGAAGAATTTTTGCTGATCAGCGCATACAGGAGTAATCTATGAAGACCCTGGCATTCCTCGGCGTGGCGCATATCCACACACCGAATTTCGTCAAACTGGTCAAAGAACGGCCCGATCAATTTCGGGTCAAAGCCGTCTGGGATGTGCAGCCGGAGCGAGCCCAAATTGCCGCGAGCCATCTCGATTGCCATACGGTGGATCACTACGCCGATATAATTGCTGATGATGAGGTCGACGCTGTGATCATCACATCGGAGACCTCGCTTCATCGTGAATTGGTGGAAGGCGCTGCCGCGGCGGGCAAGGATATGTTCGTCGAGAAACCGCTCGCCATCAATGCCTGCGATGCCTATGCTATGCAGAAAGCGATTGATGATGCCGGTGTGATCTTCCAAATCGGCCACTTCATGCGCAGTTATCCCTTTTGTAGGGCGATCAAGCGACTGGTAGACGAGGGAAAACTTGGCACGATCACGCGCATCCGCCACAGCAACGTGCATCATGGCGCAATCGGGGGCTGGTTTGATGCCGGCATGGGCTGGTATGAAGATGGCTGGCTGTGGATGACCGATCTTGAAAAGGCCGGCGTTGGTGGCTTTGGCGATCTGGGCGCGCACTCATTGGATATCTTAATGTGGCTGATGGGCGATGTCGAAAGCGTTACGGCGCAAATGGATTCCCTGCTGGGCAAATATCCCTGTGACGAATACGGTGAGGGCATGCTGCGCTTTGCCAACGGCGCGATTGGTACGTTGGCGGCGGGCTGGGTCGATCTCTTGCGCACCTCGCCGATTCTGATCAGCGGGACGGCGGGCGTCGCCTATGTTGATGATGACAAATTGTATGTAAAATCGGAAAATGTGGTCGGGGCAGATGGCGGCGAATGGACGGATTTGCCCGAGGCGTTGCCTCACGCCTTTATACTCTTCCTTGATGCCCTAAATGGGGAAGACCTGCCACTAATTTCGGCAAAAGAAGCGGCTGACCGCACAGCCGTGATGCAAGCCTTTTATCAAGCTGCGGAAACCAATTCCTGGGTAAAACCCCAAACATCTTAAAAGGAGAGATAAAACATGAATGCGTTAAAAGTTGGTGTGATTGGTGTCGGCGGCATAGCTCGGACTCATATGCCCGGGTGGGCGGCGTCACCACATGCCGAGGTAGTTGCCGGGGCAGATTTGCTGCCGGAGGCGTTGCAGAGCTGGGGCGGGGACTGGAATGTCAGCCGCCTGGAGACGGATACAGCAGCGCTCATTACCGATCCGGATATTGATATCATCGATGTCTGCACGCCGAATATGTATCACGCCGAGCTCACCATTGCCGCGTTGGAAGCCGGCAAGCACGTCATCTGTGAGAAACCGCTTGCACCCACGGTTGCTGAAGTGCAGCGCATGATTGATGCGCGCGACCGATCGGGCAAAATGCTGATGACCGCCCAACACTTCCGCTTCCAGGGGCGCTCCAAAGCCATGAAAGCGGAAATCGAAGCCGGCGCCCTCGGCGAGATTTATCACGCCCGCAGTTGGATGCTGCGCCGTACCGGCATCCCGACTAGCCTAGCCTTCTTGAGCAAGCAGCACAGCGGTGGTGGCGCCTGCATTGATATTGGTGTACACATTCTCGATTTGACGCTATGGATGATGAGCAATCCCAAACCGGTCTCTGTCACCGGTGTTGCGCGCAGAGAACTTGCCAGTAATCCCATGGCATTCGGCCAGTGGCCGCGATTCGGTCGTGTTCCAGACGGGATGGATGTTGAGGAAATGGCTATGGCATTCGTCCGATTCGAAACGGGCGCGACTTTGGTGCTGGAGATTTCCTGGTTGTTGCATCACGATATTATGGGCGAGGATATACAGATGTGGCTCTACGGCAGCAATGGTGGCTCTCACTGGCCCAAGTGCGAGATTTACGATACCAATTATGAATCCATGCAGCTGTACAACCGCACGCTTAAGTTGACGCGCGACCTTGCCGAGGCGCACGCGCAAGAATGCATCGAGTTCGCGCAGGCGATCGTCGATGGCGCGCCCTCGCCGGTGCCGGCCGAGCAGTCCATGCAAGTCATGCAGATACTGAATGCCATCTACGAAAGCCAGCAGACTGGCCGCGAGGTGCTGCTTTAGTGGCACTGTTTAGGCTGCCGTTTGGCCTGATTCTGATTTGTAGCCTCGTCGCCTGTGGCACAATGGCGAAACCTGCCCCAGCTACTTTGCCTAAGTCTCCCTCCATTTCTATGGGGGGAGATTTAGAAGCGGGTAGTAGATTAGGCCACTGGTCTCTGCGATATACCGGCGGCTGTACCGGACGGGAAGCCGAGCCGATTGAAATCACAAGCCTGGACAAATCCGAGCTGGTCTTCGACGACTTTCGCTTGCTTAAGGACGATACCGGGCAATACTTTGGAAGCGCTAATTTCATCGCGCCAATGCCGGTCGACGGTCGCGAAATCGGCTATACCATCACCTACAGCCTTCGCCTTGACGATGAGGGCAAGTTCGTCGGGACTGAGACAGTCGTCGAAGGCGGCGGCCATTCGCTGGATTGCCCGGTTGAGTTGCTGCCTGTAGCTGAGGAGTAGCCAAGCGCTTGACCTTCCGCCTGTCCCCGCAACCGCTATTGCCCGAGTCAAAGTCGAAGACGCCGCCGGGCAAGCCCGACATTTACCCGGCAACGCCCATCGCGACAGGCGAAATCGACATGAGTTACGCTGGCTTGCCCAGCGTATGGCCGGCAAACCGGTGGTGTTGATTGATGGCTATGGCGGCATCTTCTGGCAACTTCCTAGAAACAACTCGAGTCTCTAGGTGGATAACGGGAGCGAATGCGTAGCGGGCTTAATCCACGGCGTAAGCAATCGTCGTAATCAAGCTTTCGATTGCGCCGCCGCTGGCGTACATGCGCGAATACTGCACGGTAATCGGCACATCGCTGCGGATTTTCACCCCATAAGGCACGTCAAAGGGAATCTGATAACCGGCGATCTGATCAGGTTTGTCGAGGCGGATGTGCGGGCAACGTTGGGCGGGCACGGTAATCTCGACACCAAGCTTGGGCTCGCGGTCTTCAAAGAAGAAGTCGAGCAGCACGTGCGCATCATCGATGGTGGTGTTGAGGATGCAGATTGATTCATGGTTTTTGTTGACAGGGTCGTCGTCCGCCGGCGTTGCCAAGTAGGCATCGGGGATAAGCCAGGTCAAAGCGCCGTGAGTGGGCATAGCGTTTTCTCCAAGAGATTTCTGTGAACAATGAGGGCTATTCTAGTAGTTCTCAGCATCATCGACAAACAGATTCCGCCGGTAAATCTCGTCTGGTCGGCCGTAAAGATGCCAGACATCTTCATCGGGCAGGCTGATGATTTTGCCGAGTTGCAGAGCGCCTAGATAGATACGCGCAGATTTGACAGCCATGGCTGTGATGTTCAAAATCTCGCTCGGGCTGTCACCCAGGGCGATCATGCCGTGATTCTGCAGCAGGATCAGCTTGGGAGCTTCGCCTTGAGCTTGCAGGTAGGGCTGCAGTTGCTCGCGCATCGCTATCGCCAAGGGCAGACCCGGATCGGCATAAGGAACGAGCAGAGACTCTGGTCCGCAAAGTACAACTTCGTCAGGAAAGCGACGCCGCGCGGCAAAGGCTGCGGCGTGCTCGCTGCAGAGAATCTGGTTGATGGCGGTGGGGTGGGTGTGGCCGATAAAGTTGACTTGGCAGTCAGTCAACAGCATGGCATGAAAGCTGGCTTCGATCGAAGGACGCGAACCGCCGCTCCCCGAATTGTGTGGCGCCGGTAGATCAGGATTATCCAGCATGGCGAGGAAAGATGCGAAGGACACTGTGACGAAGCCATCAACGCCGATGTTGTGCATTTGCTGACCGCTGGCTTTCACAGCGAAAGACTCGGCATCGACGGTCATTGAAGTATTGCCTTCGCCGATGATGACATAGTCGTTTTGTGGATCGCCAAGCACGCGCGTCATCGCGACGAGGGCGTCAAGTTTTTGAACCATGCCAACTTTCCTAAGTCTTCAGCGAGTCGCCATATGACGAACAAGAAGGCGACTCGCTGAGCCGCCCTTCCCGTTTGCAAAAGTATCGGTAGGGGTCAGCCGGTGGCTGTCCCGCTCGCGACATTGCTGTGCGCGGGCGACCAAAGGGTCGCCCCTACCAAGTTCATCTTCTGACAGATGCGTTGTTTAGAAATCGAAGTCGTCGATGTTGTCCATGTTGTATGTGAAGGGTGGGCCAAGCAAAACTTCGCTGCCATTGACGACCGTCAGTTCGCCCAGTTTGCCCGCCATGACCGAGCTATCACCCGGCTGGAATTCGCCATCGATCGCCGCACGCAAGACGTAGAGCGCCGCGTAACCGAGATCAACCGGATTCCAGAGAATGACATCGCGAACACAGCCTGTGCTAACGTAGGGCTTCATGGCGTTGGGCAAGGCCAGACCAACAACGGCGACATCCTCACAGACATCGGCTTGGTTGACGGCATCGGCGCTGGCGGGCGTGGCGACAGAAGTCAGCCCGATGATGCCGTCGAGATCCTCACCGTATTTGTTGATCAGGGTCTGCGCTTGCTGGAAGCTCAAACCGGCATCTTCTTGCGCTTCCAAGGTTTCCAGCCAATTCAAATTGGGGAAACACTCGCTGGCGTAAGCCCACATCTCGGAGACCCAGCGCGCCTGATTGGGCGTGGTGAAAGTCGAGGTCACGATGCCGAAGGAGGCATCTTCGCCCTTCTGGTCGACCAGGCTGTCGATCAGAGCCTTGCCGATACCGTTGAATTCGGCTTGGTTGACGAACCACAGGCGGGCATCGGGCTCGGAGTTAGCATCGTAGCCAACCACGTAGATGCCGGCTTCCAGTGCTCTGCGCAGTACCGGAGCGATGGCGACCGGGTCGTTGGCGGCGAACAGGATACCGTCCACGCCTTGCGTGATGTAGCTGTCGATGACCTGGATCTGGTCGTCGATATTGGCGTCGGTCGGACCATCGGTGGAGACGGAGACGTTGCCCATCTCCTCGGCGGCTTGCTGTTGACCCAAGGTGGTGGCGCCGAAGTAACCAATGCCAATCAGCTTCGGCACATCAACGACGACGATGTCCATGCCGGCCATATCATCGCCCATGGCCACCATGCCGCCATCGTATTCCATCATTTCCATCATGTCATCGTCGTCCGCGTGTTCTTCCGCGTCCTCGTCCATCATCATCTCGTCGCCCATCCCACAGGCGAGGGGATTGACTTCGAGCTCGTCGGAACCGTCCCAGCGATCTTGCGCGCTGAGCGGCATGCTGACCAGCGCCAGCAAGAGCGCCAGTATTAGAGTAATTGCAAATATCCTTTTCATGAGTTTGACTCCATAATGCTAAGTGGTTAAACGAACATGGGAAACATGCTTTGCAGTATAGGGTTGCGGCACCTCCTTTGGCTTTTGTCCACTTCCTAAGTCCCTCCCCCATTTAGAGTGAGGGACTTTCCGCCCCGATCATTCACCGGCTACCTTCGCTCCCCTTGCCTCTCTATGGGGAAGGGGCCGGGGGACGGAGCTCTGTTAGCTAACTCTCTCCCCGCCGACTCTGAATAAGGTTATTCACCAGTATAGCAAATATAAGCACGCTGCCGATCACCACTATCGTCGCGTCGCTGGTGACGCCGGTCAACACCAAGCCATTCTTCAGAAGCTGAATCAGAACCACGCCGATGATCGTGCCCGGAATGGAGCCGGTTCCGCCGAAGATACTAGTCCCACCCAGAACGACAGCCGCGATGACATCGAGCTCAATGCCTGTGCCCATATCCGAACGGGTAGTGCTGACGCGCGAGACGAAGATATAACCCGCGACCGCCGACATGAAGCCGGAAAATGTATAGATGAAGAGCAAGTGGCGGTTGACCGTAAGTCCACTGAAGCGCGCGCCTATCTCATTATTGCCGATGGCATAGAGCGCGCGCCCCAATCGCGTACGCGCCAGTACGATAGCGAAGATGATGACGGCGATGATGAGCAGCCAGAGCTGAGTAGGGACGCCCAGGAACTCGCCTTGCCCCAGTTGGAAAAACCACTCCGGATAGCCGCGCGCCGACCTTGCCTCACTGATACCCTCAGCCAGCCCACGGTAAAGCGCCAGCGTTGCCAGCGTCATGATCAGCGGTGGCACCCCAACACGCACAATGAACAGTCCGTTGACGAACCCCGCTACAGTGCCACTGATGATGCCGGTGATGATCGCAAGTTCCAGCGGAAAACCGAGTTCCTGCCAGGTCCAGCCGAGTACGATGGCGGTCAAGCCCAGGATCGAGCCAACCGACAAATCGATGCCGCCGGTGATGATGATATAGGTCATCGGAATGGCGATCAGCCCGATCTCGGTCATGAAGCGGCCCTGCTGCAAGAGATTGTCGACGGTGAGGAACTTGTCCGTTCGCGTCGCCAGGAAGAGCACCGAGACCAGCATGATGACAAAGAGCACGCCTTCCTGACTGATCAGCAGGTGGCGCAGCTTTTCGCCGAGCGTTGGATTACGCGGGTTGGCATTCTCTGATTGCACCGTATCCGTACTCCTATAGCCGCTGCCGCCGCCGACGTATCAGATCCGCCAGCACCGTCACCAGGATTAGCAGACCCTGCACGGTTTTCAACCAGAATGGCGAGACATTAATGAAGATCATCGCCGAGCGGATGAAGTTGAGCAGCAAGGTCGCCAGGGTCGAGCCGATTGCTGTGCCGGTCCCGCCCAGGATGCTGACGCCGCCGACAACGGCAGCGGTGATTATGGATAGCTCAAGCGCTGGTGGCGGGGTCACTTGTATGATCTGGAATTGTGTCGAATACATCACGCTGGCAACACCGACAAATACGCCGTTGAGGGTGAAAACCGTCATCAGCAGGCGCTTCTGTGACAAGCCGGAAAGCCGCGCCGCTTCCGCGTTGCCGCCCAAGGCATAAAAGGCCCGCCCCGTTGCGCTGTATCGCATCCACAGCACAACGACGATGGTCAGCGCCACCATGATGATGACCGGCATTGGTATGCCTAGCGGACGCATCTGTGACAGGAAATAATCAGGGGGCATGTCGGTGACGCGCTCGCCAGCGGTCCAGATGATCAAAATTCCCTTGATGATGCTCAGCATGCCAAGTGTCACCACGATAGAAGGAATGCGCAAATAAGCGACCAGAAAACCGATGAAGGAACCGAAGCCCGCGCCAACGATCAAGGGCGCAAGCCAGGCAAGCGGCGCCGGCACGCCCGATACTACCAGCCGTCCACTCAACACCGCCAGGAATCCCACCAGCGAGCCGACTGAAATATCGATATTGCCGGTGACAATTACCATCGTCATACCCAGCGCCGCCACAGCGATATAGGCATTTCCCTGCAAGATATCGGATATATTCCGCTCTTGCAAGAAGCGCGGATTGGCCATGCCCACCAG
This sequence comes from Phototrophicaceae bacterium, assembly GCA_965262335.1. Classification (GTDB taxonomy): domain Bacteria; phylum Chloroflexota; class Anaerolineae; order Aggregatilineales; family Phototrophicaceae; genus UBA6055. Next base: position 331,100 of record OZ253528.1, on the reverse strand, counting down.
GAAGATCAGTAGCAGCAAACCGAAAAGAATGACACTCTCTTGATTGCCAAAGAGCTTGGATATACGAAAGCGATCTTCCGATAAGCCGCGCGGGAGCAAAACTTGCAGGATGCTCAGTATTCCGGCGACCAGCATGATCCAAAAGGCGCTACCCATGCTGCCAATGTAAGACGCATTGTCGGCAGCATAATCACGAAAAAAATTTATGTAAAACACTACAACCAGCAAACCGGCCACGGCCATCAAGAGAGAAATGGCGCGGCTCGCCTGCGGCACGATCACATTCCAAATGCCCAGCAAGAATATGCCCAAGCCGGCAAATGGAATGAGTGCCAAGCCTGTCTTGAAAATGCCCAGTTCATTGGCTTCCTTGCTCTCCGTGAGTACCGTCGCTGTCGAGGGACCGCGCTCAGGCTGAATCACAAATGGCAATATGAAATAAGTGCCGATGATGACGACAGCCAGGGCGATACCCAGATAATGCCCTGGGCTGCGCTGCAGGGGCGTCTGCTTTTGCTTGCTCATGCGCCGGCACCGACGGGTTTGCGTGCCGCTTCGCTCATCATAGCGTGGGCAATACCTTCCTGAGTGGCTTCTTCACGCGTGAATTCACCCACCAAATGTCCCTCGCGCATCACCAGAATGCGATCACTCATGCCGAGGATCTCCGGCAATTCGCTGGAAATCATCAAGATCGCCAAGCCCTCTTCCGCGGCCAATTCGCTCATCAGGCGATGGATCTCCGACTTCGCGCCGACATCTACACCTCGCGTCGGCTCGTCCATGATCAACAGTTTAGGATTGCTCGCCAGCCATTTGCTGACAACCACTTTTTGTTGATTGCCGCCGGATAATTTGTTGACGATCTGCTCGGAGCCAGTGGCTCGGATGCTGAGTTGTTGAATCGAATGATTCGCCAGCAGCCGTTCTTTGGCGCGATTGATAAAGGTATTGCTGGAGACGGATTCCAGCACCGCCATCGATGTGTTTTCGCGGATGGTCATTTCGCGCACCAGGCCTTGAAGCCCGCGGTCTTCCGGCACATAGCCGATGCCGTGCTGCACCGCTTCTGAGGGACGGTGGATTGTAACGGGCTCGCCATTGAGCAAGATGGTGCCAGATTCCGCCGGCAGCACTCCGAAAATTACCTGTGCTGTCTCACTCCGGCCAGAGCCAACCAAGCCGGCCAGCCCGACAATCTCTCCAGCGCGCACGGTGAAGGAAATGTCGCGCGTCAATGGCGGACGATTTAGATTGCGCACCTCCAAGACCACATCGCCGATCTTGGCATCCTGTTTGGGAAAGAGGTTTTCGATGGTGCGCCCGACCATCATGCTGATTAAATCTGATTCGTTGGTATCATTGACATCCTGCGTGCCGATGTATTCGCCATCGCGCAAGACAGTCACGCGGTCCGCCAATTCGAAAACCTCGTTTAGCCGATGGCTGATGTAAATGATGCTGACGCCTCTATCGCGCAGCAGCCGCACAATGCTGAACAACTGCTCGACATCACTTTCGGTCAGTGCGGCCGTTGGCTCGTCCATAATCAATATCTGCGCGTCGAGGGACAGGGCTTTGGCGATCTCGACCCGTTGCCGATTGCCGACGTTGAGTGTGCCTACTTTTGCTTGCACATCCAGATTGTGGATATTAAGCTCTGCCAGCAGCGCTTCCGCCTCGTTTTCCATGCGTTCCCAATCGACAATATGGAAGAATTTGCGATGTTTGGTGGGAGCATGCCCCATAAAAATATTCTCGGCGACGGATAATTCAGGATACAAACCCAACTCCTGATAGATTGTAGCGATGCCGGCCCGTTGCGCTTCGCGTGGATTGGCGAAATGCAGGCGCTGTCCTGCGAGGAGGAGTTCGCCGCTATCCGGCTGGTATACACCGGAGACGATTTTGATCATGGTCGATTTGCCGGCGCCGTTCTCGCCGATTAGCGCATGCACCTCTCCTTGGCGCACATCAAAATGTACATCCTTTAAGGCATGCACACCGGGAAAATGTATATTGATCCCCTGGAGTTGCAGCAATGATTGCGTCATGTACCTGTCCTGCAGTCGAGTCCAAGCAGTGATAATGCTAAATTTCTACGCCAATAGAGTACAAAAACGCCCGTAATTGTCGTCCCAAACCGCGGTATCGCTCGGTTCATGGCGTATTGTATCCATGGTCCGGCTCAACATTGCGCGTGCCTCTTCGACATTGCTTAACTCGCCTATCGCGATCAATTGCGCAATCGCGTTGCCAATTGCAGTGGCTTCCGCCGGTCCGGCGATGACCGGGCGGCCAATAGCGTTCGCCGTCATTTGATTGAGCAGGCCATTCCTCGAACCGCCGCCGATGATATGCAGCCGTTCCACGTTTTGACCGGAGACAGCGATCAATTGCTCGAGCACATAGCGATATTTGTAGGCAAGGCTGACGTAAATCGTCGCCATAATTTCTGCGTCATTTTCGGGTATCGCCTGCCCGGTGCGCCGGCAATAATCGACGACGCGGGCCGGCATATCACCGGGCGGCAGGAAGACGGCATCATCGGGCTCGATGAAGGATTTAAACAGATCCGCCCTCTCCACCATGTCGGTCAATTGCGTAAAACTGTAGTCCGATCCCGAGGATTTCCATGTGGCCCGGCATTGATCGGCAACCCACAAACCCATGATGTTCTTTAATAAGCGATAGGTATTGCCATAACCGCCTTCGTTGGTCACGTTTGCCGCATACGAGGCATCGCTGATAATGGGCGCGTCCAACTCCAAACCCAGCAAGCTCCAGGTGCCGCTGCTCAGGTAAGCATAATCGCGGCTCACGGTCGGGACGGCAACTACAGCGCTGCCGGTATCGTGGCATGCGGGGGCGATGACATCAATGCCTTGATAGCTGCCGATCTTGCTGCCCGGCGCTACGATAGGCGTCAGGATATCGGTGGGGATACCCAGCGCATCCATGATCTCGCGATCCCAATCTTGCAACTGCGGGTTGTACATTTGCAGTGTGGTCGCTTCGGTGAATTCGCAGGTCTTGGAACCGGTCAGCCAATAATTGAACAGGTCGGCAATTGTCAGCAGGGACTCGGCCTGTTCCAGCAGGGGGCTGCCATCTCGGATGCTTGCCGCCAGCTGATAGAGGCCGTTAAGCTGCATGAACTGAATGCCGGTGCGTTCGAATATTTCACGGCGCGGCATGCGCTCGAAAACCCAATCCATGGCGCCATTGGTGCGTGGATCGCGGTAATGTACCGGGTTGGCCAGCAACTCACCAGAGCGGTCTAGCAAGGCATAGTCCACACCCCAACTGTCCACACCGATAGATGCGGCGCTGTCTACTTTGGCGATGCCTTGGGTGATTTCATGCCACAAGCGCAAAACATCCCAATGCAACTTTTGTGGCGTCTGTACCGGGGTATTGGGAAAGCGGTGAACATCTTCCAATCGCAAAGCAGTGCCATCGTACGCGACATCCATCACGCGGCCTGACGTTGCGCCTAAGTCTATGGCGATGACATGCTTTTCGATCATGAATTCGTTCGAAACAAGGTCAAGTCGCTGGATTAGCAGGGCGAATTACGCAGCCAGTGCTAACTTTCTGTCTGAAAACGTTTTCGTTTGCCCAGGCTAGATTCTATCCCGCGCGACATCTGCTGTCAATTGTACCGGCGCTCACTGCCGTTTTCCCGATATCTGTTGGTCTGCGGTGTGCCGGCTAGCGGCTGCGCTCCCTCTCGATCTGCCGTATCAGATCGACGGTGAAGTCTTCCAGCGACACGATATGCGCATCTGCCAAAGCCAGCACAGCTTCCGCAAGCGGGTAATCCGGGCTCGGAGCCGCTACCGCCAGCATGCCCGCCGCTTTCAATGACCGCAAGCCGTTTGCCGAATCTTCGATACCAGCCGCCCCCTGCGGCGCGACACCCAAGCGCGACATCGCTTCCAGATAGATATCGGGCGCGGGTTTGCCACGCGGAATATCATCACCATAGACCATCACCTCGAAAACCAGATCCAGCTCGGTGATGCGCATCACCGCTTTGATGATCTCGGTGGGCGAGCCGGACGCCAAACCGACGCGAAAATATTCTTTCATGTGGCGGACCGATTCCAGAGCGCCCGGGCGCGTCGGCATGCGTTCTTCATAATGAGCGATGACCCGCGCCTTCATCTCAGCGATGATCTCGTCTATCGATTCATCCAACTGCAATCTGTCTTGCATCACCCCTGCCCAACCAACAGTGCTGCGTCCCATAGCCAGGCGTTGAAACTCGTCAGTCCAGGTCTTGCCACGGTCCCGCGCATATTCGATGCGCGATTTGTCCCAATAGACCTCGCTATCGACCAGAACGCCGTCCATATCGAAAATGACCGCTTCTATGGGCACTATCTTATCCTCTTGTCCAGGCAGGCAAGAAATTACAGTAGACTAGACCGCTTGATCGGCCGGCGGATTAACCACGCCAATGGTCAGCAGTATGTTGGCATAAATGCGCTGTTCACCGGTCGCTATCACCAGACAGCAGTTATCCCTCTTGGCTTCGTCATAGAAGTCAAATCGCTCCAGCGGCTCCAATTCGATATGCTCACCTAGCAACTTGCGGAATTCCGCATAAATGCTTGGCTCTGCGCCATCATGGCGCGCCATGACATGCGCAGCCTCGACCGGTGTCACACTCAATACCGCGTCCAGCACGTCAGTGACCGTCACCATGCCCGGCGCCAGATTCAGATACACGCGATCGGCAAGTGGATTGGAACCGGTCGTAAAAGGATAATTGCCGTCCGGTATCAAGATCGTGGCACCGTGACCGGCTTTTCCCAGCGCGCCAAGTATCTGCGGGTGAACCAACTTTCCAGTTAACATGAGCAACTCCAATACGGGATCGGAATGAATAAAACTGCCCGAATTATACCAAGACCTGTGCAGGTGGTGGGTTGAAAAAAGCGCGAATGATTAGCTAAAGTTTGCTGATTTTATCCCCGACTTTGACGACGCCGTCCTGAATCACACGAGCGTAAACGCCGCGCAAACGCATATCTTTTCCGGCATCGGTCATGATCCATTTGCGTGCCGGCGCGCCAAAGCGACGGGCGAATTTGCTACAGCCGGTATGCGGTGTCAAAGAGACTTCCATCACCACCTCGCCCATCTGCAGCTGTGTGCCGGCAGGCAAGTTATCTTTCGAGATATCGAGATCAACAAAAAGCTGATCACCGGAAGCTGCCCAACGTGTCTTGTCACCGGAGAGCAATTGAATGACACGGCTGTTCATCAGCGTGACCTGGGTATCCGGGCTCGGGCTGGTGCCGGTCTTAATCGTACCTCGGCTCAGCCAATCGTCGCCTTGTAAGCCTTCAGCTGCGGTGAATGTCGCGCTCTGCAATTCTTCGCGCTGCTCGCCAGCCGGCCGCCGCACGATCATTTCGACTGTGCCGTTGCCCGATGGTGAAGGATCGAGTTGATCCCAGGCGACGTTCAAAGCATCAAATGTCTTTGTCGCTTCCATAATCTGCTCCAGCTTGTCTATACATTACACCTTCAGACTATACCGCAAAAGATCTCAAAGGTCGTGTGGCGAGTTTGTTGCGAGTGATCAATATCGGAGATACGGCTCTTACCGCCTCAGTCCAGCCGGCTTGCGATGCCTCAATCTGCGAACGTTTGCTCACCCTTGGTAATCCCTTTTATGCTACCCTCAGTCCAGTGCGGATTAACAATCGCAAGGAGCAGCAATCGTTGGCTCAGTTTATATGTCGCAAAGAGTTTATTTCTCCGTCACAAAAACGACACAAGAATTGCACTTGCCGCTATCGAGTCTGCCTGCTGAATCTACCGCAAGCAAGCAGATACAGGGGTATTGCGCTATACTCTGGCGTCGTCTCGCGATTTTGGGCACTACGATCAAGGTAATATGAATGGGGATATTAAGAGGGACGTTCGGGGCTTTTGTGGGGCTTTTCCGGGGGCTTTGAGAGGGTTTTGCGAGGGCTTCGCATCCGCGATTTTCACCACTCCCAGTTTGTTAAAGAGATGTAGCAATACTGCTGCGCCCTTGATATTATGTAGCTTTGTTAAGACAAGCTTTTTGCGCGCAAGCCGGAAAGCTAATTTTTTGTACGATTGCAGTGTTGCTCACGAAGCTCGAGACGAGACACAGCATTTGCAGGAATGGAGTATAGATAGACATGACAATTGAACACAGACGTTTGGGCAGACACGGTATCTTGGTCAGCAATTTGTGCTTGGGAACGATGAACTTTGGCTGGCATACGTCCAAGGAAGACAGCTTCGCCATCATGGACCGTGCGCTGGAATTGGGCATCAATTTCTTCGATACCGCTGATGTCTATGGACGCCGCATCGAGTGTGGGTTCACTGAAGAAATCATCGGCCAGTGGTTTGCACAAGGGGGCGGACGCCGCGACGCCGTCGTTTTGGCAACCAAAGTCTACAACCCGATGAGCCGCAAAGCGAACCTGCCGGAAGCCAACAGTGATGGCCGCAGCGTTTCGGCTTACAAGATACGCAAGCATTGCGAAGGCAGCATTTCTCGCTTACAGACCGATCACATCGATATTTATCAAATGCACCATGTTGACCGCGATTGCCCCTGGGACGAAACCTGGCAAGCCTTTCACAGTCTTGTTCAGCAAGGCAAAATCGTATACGTGGGTTCCAGCAATTTCGCAGGTTGGGATATCGCCACTGCCTGTCAGGAAGCTGCCCGCCGCCATATGCTGGGCCTGGTCAGCGAGCAGAGCATCTACCACCTGGACAATCGCGCAATTGAGTTGGAAGTGGTCCCGGCCTGCCGTCACTATGGCTTGGGCTTGATTCCCTGGAGTCCCCTGGCGGGTGGATTGCTGGGCGGTGCGCTGGAAAAAGTTGAATCGGGCCGGCGCAGCAACCCCGATCTGATTGCGCGCGTCGAATCAAAGCGGCCGCAACTGGAAGCTTACGAAAACCTGTGCCGCGAAATCGGATCGCCGCCGGGTGAAGTCGCTCTGGCATGGCTGCTGCACAACCCGGTCGTCACGGCGCCGATCATCGGTCCACGCACCATGGAGCAACTGGAAAGCGCCGTCCGCGCGACAAAGATCCAGCTCGATGATGGAGTCCTTGCCCGCCTGGACGAAATCTTCCCCGGTCCCGGTGGTGAAGCGCCCAAAGCCTACGCTTGGTAAGACTTGCTCAATATTTTTCTCCAAAAGCCCTCGCAAGTAGCGGGGGTTTTGCTTTTCCGTTAGTTGCTGCGCGACATCTAAAACGGTGGTTTAGTTAAATAAGAGCACATTGGCGAAGTCTTGCGCAACTTGAAACACGCGGCTGCTCGACTTATACTGTTTATAACGATACTGTTGCAAATATGTGCAGGAGATCAGATATGACAAAGTCAGTATCCTTAACCTTATGCGCTTTTGTTTTCTTCGTTTTGTATCTTCTGTTGATCCCAACGCAAAAAGTCAGCGCCAACACTATCAAAGTGGACAAGAATTGCAGCCTGACGAAAGCCATCGGATCCGCCAACAACGATTCATCCAAAGCCAGATGCGAAACAGGCTATAGGGAAGATACCATTGTTCTGCAAGATAATGTCGAGTTGAATGACGAACTGCCCGATATTACCACCAAGATCATCTTGGACGGCAATGGCCACACCATCTACACGACGTCGCGACATCCAGCTTTTGTGATCAAGTGGGGCGATCTCACCATCAAAAATCTCAGGGTGAAGTTCAGCGGCAAAAACAGGTCTGGTCCCACAATTGAAATCAAGAACGGATCCATAACTATCATCGACAGCCAAATGACGCGATGCACCGGCAAATTCAAAGTCGAAAAAAGTTTGGGGATAGTCCAGGGTGATAGCGATGTCTGCGGCTACTCGGCGGATACCGTATTCAGTTGGTTTGGCGCCGCCCCACCAGGACCGACGCCTACACCTGCGCTATCATACCCGCATACCTGTGCCACATTATCGGGCGCAAGCGCTTCGATTTCGGCAACATTGGGTCTGCAAAGCGGCGTCCAGTGTCAGCAGGTGGATGCGGCAGGCATCGGCAATCAGTCCGTGATTGATGCCGGCTTCATTGATGCGGTTGATGTTTGGGGATATGTCGAACAAGGCGTGGAGATTTGCTTCCCGCGACAGGGCGCGATCATCTTTTTGGATGCGACAACCGCGCCGCGCAGCGTCGCCCCGATACCAACCTTCAGCCGCGGGGACAGTACCTGTGCCTCGCTTAACCGACCTGGTACGGTTGTCCTCGTGCCCGGGCAATCCCCGCCAAGCGAAGAACCGGCCGAGATTGCTACGCCAGAAGCACAGCAGTGCCGCATCACAACAACCGCTAATCTCAATCTGCGGGCTGCCCCCTCTATGAGCTACAACATCATCGGATATGTTCCGCGTGGCACGACGCTGACGCCCTTGTCCCGCACGGTGTATTGGAACCAGGTCGATTATCAGGGCACGGTTGGCTGGATTAGCAATAATCCGCGTTATGTTCAAATAACCGAGGCTTGCTTATAAGATCTCAACCGTAAGCCCGGTATAGCAACTCGGCAATGTGCAACACCGGTCGTTCGTCGCCTTCGAGCTGCAGGTGTTTGCGCATTTGCGTCATACAACCGATATTGCCCGATACGATGACATCCGGTTCCGCCGCGAGGATTGTTCCCACTTTGCGTTTGCCCAGTTCATCGGCAATTTCAGGCTGATCGATATTGTAGGTTCCAGCCGAGCCGCAACACATGCCGGCATCGGCGATCTTCACCAACCGCAAGTTGGGAATCTGATTGAGCAAACTGCGCGGCTCAGTTTCATGTCCCTGTGCATGCAGTAAATGACAGGCATCTTGATAAGCGACGGTTTTCTCTTGCGCGAAGCCCGATGGTTTGCGCAGCTCCAGTTTTGCCAGGTAGGCGCTGAAATCCATCACTTTGCGGGAGAAAGCGCTCGCTTGCCCTGCATCGGTTTGACCTTTGAAAAGTAGCTCATAGTCTTTAATGCCAGAGCCACAGCCAGCGGCTGTTGTAATGACGGCATCGACATCGTCAGGGATGATGTCGAAGTTGCGCCGGGCGATCTTTTTTGCTTCGCTCTCCGCCCCGACATGCAACAGAATCGAGCCGCAACAGCCTTGGTCCGGCGGAATATGCACTTCGACGCCATTGCGCGCTAACACATGCGCTGCGGCGAAACTGATCTGCGGTGCGAGCACCTGTTGCACGCAACCCAAAAGCAGCGCAACCTTGCCGCGAATCTCACCTTCTGCAGGCAAAACCGGTGGCAATGCCAGCGGAGGTGGCAGGGCATCCGGCAACAGGCTTAACATTGAAGCAAATGCATCCGGCAGCAATGATTGCATGGCTTTGCCAATCTTGCCGCCGAGTACCGCCATCCGGAAGCGTCGCGGATAGGGAAGCGTCTCACAAAGCAACTTCCTGGCTAGCGAATCCATCGCCGGACGTTGACGCTCCTTTTCTTGTAAGGCTCGGTAGCTCACCAAAAGGTCACCATAAGCCACCCCGGAGGGACAAGCCGGCACACAAGCCATACAGCCCAAACAGCGGTCGATATAGGGTTGGGCTTCGCCCGCATCGAGTTGTTCTTCCAGCACGTTTTTCATCAGATAGATGCGACCGCGAGGAGAATCCATCTCTTCGCCTAACAGGTTGTAGGTTGGGCAAGCTGCCAAACAAAAGCCGCAATGTACGCACTTTTCGATGGCTTCCACCATTTCCGGCGCGCGCAGCTCCTCACTCTCTATCTGATGTCGCATTGACTCTTCCCTATATCAATTTGTTCTGCGGATCCAAGACCTGCTTGACCCGCGCCGCCAGCACATTTTCCACTGGTTTTCCGATCAAGGGTTGGGTCGCATCTCCGAGAATGCACAAGCCGCGCAGACCCTGTGTCAGCAGCAACTCGTCCAACTGCGAAATGTCGTCTGTCGCCACCCACGCCAAATTACCGCCGGCACTGTAACGGCGCTGCATATCCCCAAGCGAGCCATCCAGCCGCGGGATCTGTCTCGGCGGAAGCACTACCTTGACCACATTTTTTTGCGTCAAATTCGAGAGTGGGTCGGTAACTTCGGCCACAGCATCCAGTTGATCGACGCCTAGCAGGGCGGTGCTGTCTTTCATGCTCGCCAGAAAACGATCCACGCGGCGCGGCAAGGTCTCGGCGAAACCCGCCAGGCACGCCAGCAGCGACCAGCCATCTTGCTCAGGTGCGAAATCGAGCGCCTCCAACTCAAACACGCTCTGATTAAGAGAATACACTGCGCGCAACGTATCTTCCAGCGAGGCATAATGCAAACGCAAGCCGCGAAAGTGCGGCACCTCCGGGAAGACCTTGAAAGTCAGCTCGGTCATGATGGCATATTGACCCATGCTGCCGACCAGAAACTTGGCTAAGTCGAAGCCGGCGGAGTTCTTGACCACCTTGCCACCGACCCGGAAGCGTCGACCCAAACCGTCCACCACTTGCGCGCCCAAAATGAAATCGCGCACACCGCCATAACGAAAACGCCGCGAGCCGGATAAGTTGCACGCGACCGTCCCGCCGATTGTCGCCTGATCGGGCATAAGCGGATCGAATGGCAAATATTGCCCCTCTCGACCTAGTTCGGCTTGTATTTCGCAGACAGCTGTGCCGGCCTGGACGGTCAGCGTATATTCTTGTGGCTGATATTCGCTGATGCCATGCAATCCGGATAAGTCAGCGACAGAGCAAGCATCTATTGAGCTATGCAAAGACGACTTGCTGCCCTTGCCGATCACATGGATCTTTGAGTTTTCGCGGACAAATGCCTGTAGCTCGCAGACCGTGCTCAATACGCTGCTTTTCATTCGCGGGATATCACTCCCTGTCGCTCCAGGGGATGCATTCCGTGCTGTTTTAGTGCCGGAGCCTCTCCGCCGGGGAACATCTTGCCGCGATTGGCGATTTCTTTGGGGTCAATTGCCCGCCGCAGCGCTTGCATAATATCCAGTTCAAGCTCGCTGAACATCGCCGGCATGTATTCGCGTTTTTCCATGCCAATACCATGCTCGCCAGTGATGGACCCGCCCAAAGACACGCACATCGCCAGGATCTCGCCTGCCAGCGCCTCGGCTTTTTCCAGCGCACCGGGCTCGCGACCGTCGTACAAAATGAGCGGATGCAAATTGCCATCGCCGGCGTGGAAGACATTTGCCACATCCAGGCCATAATTCTGCTTGAGTTCGCTGATTGCAACCAAAGCCTCACCGAGGCGGCTGCGCGGCACGACGCCATCTTGCACAATATAATCGGGGCTAAGGCGGCCAACGGCAGAAAAAGCGCCTTTACGCCCCTTCCAGATGCGCGCACGTTCCTCTTCACTGTTAGCTACACGGATTTCGAAGGCTCCTGATTCCTCGATGACCTGCTGAAGTTGCGTAAATTCGGCTTCGACCTGCAGCGCTTCGCCTTCCAATTCGACGATCAACAATGCTTCAGCATCCTGTGGATAACCGGCAGCCACAGACGCCTCGGCTGCTTTAATCGCCAACCGATCCATGATTTCCATTGCGCCGGGCAACAGACCCGATGCCACTACCATCGACACCGCATCGCCAGCGCGTCCCAGATTGTCGTACGCCGCAAGCACCGTGCGATACAGTTCCGGCACAGGCATCAGCCGCAGCGTGATCTCCAGCGCGATACCAAACAAGCCTTCCGAGCCGACGAACAGGCCCACAAGGTCGGGACCAATGCCAACACCGTCGATGCTTTCGCTGCCGAATTGCGTTATGGTGCCGTCCGCCAAAACCACTTTCATGCCCAGCACATGATTGCTAGTCATGCCATATTTCAGGCAGTGGGCGCCGCCGCTGTTGAAGGCGATATTGCCGCCTATGGTGCAAATCGACTGGCTTGATGGATCGGGCGCGTAATAGAGACCATATTGCTGGGCAGCGTTGGTGATATGCAAATTGACCACGCCGGGCTCCACCACGGCAATGCGCTGCTGTGGATCAATCGTCTTGATGCGATTCATGCGATTCAAGGCGATGACCAGCCCATCGGCTATCGGTAGCGACCCACCTGACAAGCTGGTGCCACTGCCGCGCGCCACAAACGGTATGCCCAGCTCGTGACAGAGGCGCACCGTAGAGATGACCTCGTCTTCATTTTCCGGCAGCACCACCGCGCCGGGTTTGGTCTGAAAGGCGGTCAAGGCATCGGACTCGTAGGGCAGCAACTCTACGTTGCGTGTCAGCAGACGCTCGGCGGGGTAAATGTCTTGCAGTGATTCAACAAAGGGACGATTCATGGCCTTATCATCGCTCGCTGACTTCGGCAATATTATTGTTCGCCATATTCATGGCTTCCAGGGAACTGCCTTACTCCTATTGTCGGAATTCGCATGTAACGCGGCTGAAGCGGCTGGTCGCCCTTACATAGATTCCGATTGTGATGTGAATAACTGAACTTGCGAGTGAGTCTTCAGCGATCAGCCACTAGCTGACCCCTTCCACTTAGGTCGCAGCTTCAAGGCGCATTTCGATCTGCTTCGACAGTTTCTTCAGTGCCTGCTTGGTAATTTGCCTGGCGGCGACATCGAGCAGGCGCTGGCCGACAGCCGCAATTTTGCCGCCGATGCGGGCGTCGCCGGTATAATGCATGATTGTATTGGCCTCAGATTGCTCCAGACGGATCTCTCCTTCGCCGGCAACATGCCCAGCCGGGCCCTTGCCCGCGACGATCAGACGGTAGCTCTCCGGCCTCATCACATCGGCTAATTCGATATTGGCTTCGAACTTGCCATTGACCGGACCGACCTTCACCGCCAGCTTGCTCTGATATTTGTTCTCGCCGATTTCCTGCAAGCCCTTCGAGCCGGGGATGATGCTGCCGAGGACGTCGATGTCCATCAATATATCCCAGACCAACTCGCGTTCGGATTCAAATTCGTAGCTGCCTTCAATGTGCATCAATTTCCTCCATGTTACATTGCGCTTCGATCTTTCTAAATAGCTTCTTTACCGTTTTTTTAGGCGCGTGTGAATTTCGCCTTTGACGAACCCAGGAATGGCGTTGTGAAAATCCAAGTTGCCTGAATAGCTCACGTCCGTGCACGCCTCATCTTGCTTTAGGCGAAAGACACCCTCGCCGTCGAAGTCCAAGCCTAAGCCTTTGCCATTCAGAATGAGCCGAAACTTCTTCGGCTTGTTGATATCCGCCAACTTGAAACGGGTCTTCACCTTGCCATTGATAGAACCCGCTTTGACAGGTAGATTGCCTCGATAACGGTTTTCGCCGATTCGTTTTAGTCCCTTCGAGTCGGAAATGATGCTGCCTAGCGCATCAATATCCATCAACTTTGCCCAAACACTCTCGCGGTCGCATTTGATTTTATACCTGCTTCTGATTCGCATTGCTGTTTCCCTCAAACCTGCTAGCTGCAATCTTAAATGATTTCGCGCGACTTTACGAATAGCCCACGCGCAGGATGACCTTGTTGATGCCCTGTTCATAGGCCATGTTGCTGGCATACGCTTTCGCGGTTTCACTTAATGTAAAACGATGCGATACCAATTCCTCCAACTTGACCTTGCCAGACGTTGCCAGCGCAATCGCGCGCGGGTAAGTGTGTTTCATGCGCCGCGACATGATAATCGTCAAGCCCTTGCGCCGCGCTACTGAATGCTGCAGCCGCAGTTGATCGTCGGGCGGGATGCCCACCAATACCAGCCTTCCACCATAACGCAGCATATTTGCCGCCTGCTGCACCGAGTGATCCGCCCAGGCCGCCTCTATCGCAACATCGACGCCGCGTCCTCCCGTCAGATCCATCAGAGCGCCTACAGCTTCGCATTCGTCGATATTGATGGCGTGGGTCGCGCCCCATTCCCGCGCCTTTTGCAGACGCCAATCCAGCTTGTCAAAGGCGAAGACCTGTGAAGCGCCTGCCAAGACTGCTAGCCTCATGATCAGCAAACCCACGGGACCGGCGCCGATCACCGCCACTGTCGAGGCGATGCGTATCTTGCTGAAGTCGATGGCATGAATGGCCACACCCAGGGTTTCGAGCAAGGGTCCGGCATCATCGCTCAAGGAATCCGGCATGGGAAAACAGTTGCGCGCGCTGACGATCATTCGCTCGCGCAATGCGCCATCTTCCGGGAACAAACCGTAGAAATAGTGATTCGGGCACAAATTGGGATGACCGTTCTCGCACAACTCACAACGCCAGCAGGGCACCGCCGGCTCGATCGCCACGCGCTGTCCCACATGCAGCGGCTGATGATTGCCGTCCAAGGCATCCGTTCCCACAGCCGCGACCTCGCCCATAAACTCATGTCCCAGGACAAATGGCTTACTCGCGACGGTGTAGCCGATGCGGCCGGTTTCGTACATGTGCAGGTCGCTGCCACAGACGCCCACGGTCCGGATATTGAGCAGGACTTCACCGGCTCTAGGCGCGGGCGGCTCTTGCTCGTCCGCGACGCGGATGTCTCTCGGTCCGTGCAGTCGTGCCACTTGCATGGGCTGCTCCTTCAGTTTGGGTCTCTTCAATCGTGTTATCAATCTATCATCATGTCAGCCAAAGCAGAATAGGCCGGTTGCCGGCAATCGCCATCATGATCACGTTGGTTAGAAATGATATACGAGCTCTATTCGTCTTGAAATCCCTGTTGAGCGGATTAATTGGCATTGCCTACAGTCGAGCATCAGGGTGCTGCCAGGAATACTACAATAGCTGAATTGTCCAAGGAGCAGATTTGTCTAGAAATCGTTGACGGCCCGCAAAGATAGCTTGTCGGCAAAGTGGCAAGCAGCGTAGTGCCCCGGCTCGACCTCTTGCAGTTCGGGTTCCTCATGGGCACAGAGCGCTTCGGCATATGGACATCGTGGATGGAAATAACAGCCTTGTGGAGGGTTGGCCGGGTCTGGCAATTCTCCCCGGATAGGAACGCGTGTTTTCTTGATGCTCGGGTCCGGCCGCGGAATACTGGAAAGCAGCGCTTCGGTATACGGGTGCTTGGGATTGTGATACAGGTTATGCGTCGGGGCTTGTTCGACCAGCTTGCCGACGTACATGACCGCAACAAAATCGCTGATGTGTTCGACCACACTCAGATCATGGGCGATGAACAAATAAGATAAAGAGAACTCGTCCTGCAGATCTTGCAGTAGATTCAAAGTTTGCGCCTGAATCGAAACATCCAGTGCCGAGGTCGGCTCGTCAGCGACAATAAACTGCGGATTGAGCGCCAAGGCACGGGCGATCACAATCCGCTGCCGTTGCCCTCCGCTGAAGGCATGGGGGAAACGCCGCATGTATTCCGGTTGCAATCCGACTAACCTGAGCAATTCAGCGACGCGGTCAATCAGCTCTTGCCCCTTTGCCTGCTGATAAATTTCCAGCGGCTCGCCGATCAGGTCCAGCAGCGTCATACGCGGATTGAGCGACGAATTCGGGTCTTGAAATACCATCTGCATATTTCGCCGCACTTCATAGAGCGTAGTTTTGTCGGCGTTAGAGAGATCGACTGCTCCCAACTTGGGATCGTGGAAGGTCACTGTGCCACCGGTTGGTTCCAAGCCGCGCATAATGGTGTGAGCAACCGTCGTTTTCCCGCAACCGCTCTCGCCAACCAAACCTAGTGTGGTGCGCTGTGGGATGTTGAATGTCACATCATCTACCGCCTTGACCTGACCTACCACTCGGCGCAACAAACCAGCCGTTATCGGGTAGTATTTTTTCAGATTTTGCACTTCAAGTACAACGCGCTCATTATCCGCCATGGTCGACATCTCCATCGTCGTACAAGAAGCAACTGACCCAATGCCCCGGCTTTGTTTCCTGTAGCTGTGGCAGTTCCGTGTTGCATACGCCTTGCATATAACTGGTGCAGCGTGGGTGAAAGGGACAACCGAGCGGAATGTGACGTGGAGAGGGTACCATTCCGCGGATCGCTTCCAGACGACGACTGGCTTTGTGCCCAACTTTTGGAATGGATTGCATCAGCGCTTTTGTGTAGGGATGCTGCGGATCGTTGAAGAGCGAGCGAATGTTGCTCTTTTCCACCACTTTGCCCAAGTACATAACCACAACTTCTTCTGCCATTTCTGCAATGACACCCAGGTCGTGGGTAATGAACATGATCGCCATGCCCAATTCCGCTTGCAGCTCGCGCATGAGTTCCAGTATCTGGGCTTCGGTAGTGACATCCAATGCGGTGGTTGGTTCATCGGCGATCAGCAGATTCGGGCGACAAGACAGTGCCATCGCGATTACGACACGCTGGCGCATCCCACCGGAGAGTTCGTGAGGGTATTTCTTGATCATCTCGGCAGCCTGCGGCATGCGTACCTTGTCGAGCATCTCTATCGCGATCTTGCGCGCCTCCGATTTGCTGACATCCTGATGATATAGAACCGCCTCCTCGATCTGATTGCCGACCGTAAATAGCGGGTCGAGTGATGTCATCGGTTCCTGGAAAACCATCGCGATTTCCGAACCGCGCATTTGCCGCATCTCTTCGCTGTTGGCATCAATCTCGGCCAGGTTGTCACCATTGACGCTGTTGCGTCCGAAATAACGAATCTCTCCGCTCACAATCTTGCCCGGCGGACGAACCAAGCGCAGGATAGAAAACCCCGTCACCGATTTGCCGCAGCCGCTTTCGCCCAACACACCCAAGGTGCCTCCGCGCTCAATTTCAAAGCTAACGCCATCTACCGCCGGGACAACACCCGTCTCGGTGAAGAAATGTGTCTTGAGCTCAGTGACCTCGAGTATGTTGCTGGAAGTAGCCATATCTTTTCCGGCGGACGCAGGATTAGTTCGCAAAGGGATCGGCGGCATCGCGCAGCCCATCACCCAGGAAGTTGAACGAAATAATGGTGGCGACCACAAACAGCGCCGGAGTCAACAACCAGGGCTGTTGGATGAGCACGCGCGTGTGCTGTGCCTCGTTCAACAGTAATCCCCAACTCGTCATCGGTGGTCGAATCCCCAAGCCCAAAAAGCTCAGCGCCGTTTCTCCCAAGATCATAGCTGGCACAGAAATAGTAGTGATGACCAGAATATGACTCATCGTATTGGGCAAAAGATGTTTGGAGATGATACGCCAGTTGGAGGCGCTCATGTATCGCGCGGCAATCACATAATCCTCTTCCCGCAGGGCATAGACCATTCCCCGCACTTGACGCGCCAACCCGCCCCAATTCACCAGCGAAAGTACGATCGAAATAGCGAAATACACCTGAACGGATGACCAGGTGGGTGGAACCAGTGCTGCCAGCGCCAACCAAAGCGGAATCTGCGGAAAGGCCATCAAGACTTCGATTATGCGCTGGGAAACATCGTCAAAGACGCCGCCGAAATACCCGCCGGCGATACCGACCAACGTGCCAATCACCAGCGTTAAGGTGACGCCGACAAGACCCACCGACAGGGACACTTGCGCCCCGAAGAATACCCGCGAAAACAAATCACGCCCTTGGCGATCGGTGCCCAGCAAAAACAATTTCGCCGGATCATCGACTTGGAAGAGGTGGATGTCTGTCTGGATCACACCAAGAATCGTATAAGGAATGCCTCTGGCAAGAAATTTCAGGTAATGCTTTTCTTCGAAGTTGGCGGTATAGACGCGTTGGAAAGTCTTGAAATCCACTTTGGATTCCAGCGCGTACACAAAGGGCCGCAAACCAAAGTTGCCTTCTTCATCGACAAAGCGCAGCAGCAACGGTGGCGAAGAAGCGAATTGATCGTGGGTTTGTCGCACACCGTAAGGCGCGATGAAACCAGCGAGGATCGCGGACAGGTACATCAAGAACAGCACGACACTGCCAAACAGCGCCAGCCGGTTGCGTTTGAAACGCAACCACATCAGGCGTCGCACCGACATCACATCGGAGGTTTCACCTTTCAGGTCGTGTTTGGCCGCATTGGGATTGAAGTCGGCAGTTGTTGCCATCAATCCTTGTCCCGTTTCGATTCAATTAAAGACTGAATTTTCAAACGCATTTCCCTACTTCTGTCCAGTTCGATGACATGATCGCTGGCTTATGCGTAGCGGATGCGTGGATCCAGCCATGCGAGAAAGATATCCGCCAGTAATGTGCCGATCAGAACCAGAAAGCCAATTAGTATCAGAATCGTGCCCGCCAAAAAAACGTCCTGCTGCAAGGTGGCGTTGAGATAAGTGGTTTGGATCGTGGGCAGATCCAGCACGATACTAGTGATCGTAAAGCCGTTAATGAGCCAAGCCAATGTTTGCCCAAGCGCGGCTACTAGCGGGTGCAGCGCATTCTTGACTGCATGTTTCCAGATGACAACGCGCTCTGGCACCCCTTTGGCGCG
Source organism: Phototrophicaceae bacterium (assembly GCA_965262335.1). Taxonomy (GTDB): domain Bacteria; phylum Chloroflexota; class Anaerolineae; order Aggregatilineales; family Phototrophicaceae; genus UBA6055. The sequence goes on along the minus strand of OZ253528.1, from coordinate 312,747 downwards.
CAAGGTGACGATGTAATTCCTGCCCAGTTGATCAAGCAAGTTGCCGCGCATCACCCGCATGACCCATGCCGTGCCGGTGACCACAACCGCCAGCACCGGGATCCACATGTGCTGCAAAAGGTCGAGTAGTTTCTCGATTGACCATGGCGCCTCGATGAACTGTGGAGATTGCAGTCCGGTAAGCACTTCGCCGGTTAACTGCCAGCCGAGAATGAGAAATGCCAATGCCAGCAGGAAATCCGGCAGACCCAAACCGACAAAGGTTACGGTGGTCAAAAAGTTATCAGTTCGTGAATATTGGTGCGTCGCGGAATAGACGCCAAGCGGAATCCCAATGCCCCAGGAGATCAGAAAAGTCGCCAGCGAGATGGTGAGGGTTAAACCGATCCGATCGTTGATAATCTCTGAAACAGGACGAGCCAACTCAAACGAGTCGCCAAAATCACCTTGGGCAAAGCGCCCGACCCACGAGAAGAAGCGCTCGGTGATGGGGCGATCCAAGGCGAGTAGTTCCCGCAAGTCATCTTCGATGTCTGCCGCTGCCGTATTTCCATGGCCAAACTGGCGATCAATATAGCTGGTGACATAATCCCCGGCCGGGGCTTCCATGACAAGGAAGCCGAACAGGGTGATGAGAAAAAGAGTCGGCACGACCGAGATCACGCGTCGAAGGATGTATCTGCTCATAACCGCCCGTAGAACCACCAATGTGTCCCACTCTCATGACGAGAATGGAACACATTCGGATACGCTAAGTCTGCATTGACTTCCAGCCAACTCAGCCGGACTGATCGAAGAAGAACTGTTCCGGATCGGCGCTACCGGGGAAGCCGAGATCCCATCCAGCAACCAAGCCAAAGTCCGGAACGTTGCGGAAGTTGTTCTTGACGATGACCGGACTAGGATGCTCACCGATGGTGCCGATTGTGATCGGACCTTCGTCGATGTGGATACGATAAGCTTCCAGCAGTTTGGCATTGCGCTCGACAGGATCAACGATACCGATCAATTCAGTGTAGGCGTTTTGCAACTGTTCCAGCATAGAACCAGGACGCGGCGCGACGCCACGCTCGCCACCGGAGTTGTAATACTCGCCGATGCGGGCACCGCCAACCGAATAGGTTACACCCTCGATCGGTGTCCAAACTGTCGCTGCCGAGACCAGGCCCCAGGCGGCGGCGCTGCCCCAGGCACGGATCATGATTTCGCCAGCGCGGTGGCGTTCGTTGACCACCTCACCTGCAATAACATTTAGAACGGTCTTGAGCCCAACAGCTTCCCAATCTTCCTTGATCAGGTCCATGCGGTCGATTGAACCCTGGTCCGTTGCCGGAATATCGACGATCAATTCCAGTGCGCTTCCATCGGGACGATCACGCCAGCCGTCGCCATCCGCATCTACGACGCCGATACCATCCAGCAATGAGCCGGCCAATTCAGTATCGTAACTGGCATAAGACGAGGCCCACTCTTGATAAAAGGCTTGGCCTTCCGCAGTTTGAAACTCGGGACTTTCTGCGCTCAAGGAGAATTGACGTGCCGTTGCCAAACCAAAGGAGGTGATCTCATTGATTCGATCGCGGTTGATCGCGTGGGACATAGCCTGACGGAATTCTTTGGTATACATCAAGTCGAGGATGCCTTCGTCCGGATAATCATACATGGGGATGATCCAGGGCCAGGCATAGTCGCCGCGGCTCCACATGATGACGCGGTAGCCACCAGACTCTTGGTTTTCCAGCACCAACGGAACATCAAGCAAATTGACATCACGTACCTGCATATCCAATTCGCCGGCTATTCCTTTCAAGACGACTAACTCGGTGGCGCTGCCTTCGGGAATCACGATCTCAAGGCTATCGATGTAGGGCAGTTGGTTGCCTGCGGTATCAACCTTCCAATAATATGGATTACGTTCCAGGACGAGTCGCTGTCCGGAGACGTAGTCCGTTACCATCCAAGCCGACAAGGTAGGCATCCCGGGATAGTGCAGGCGGCTGCTCCAATTGTAGCGGTTGAAGAGCTCAGTGGTATCTTCCATGGCGTCGTTGAATTTGGGATGGAATTCCCGCAAGAAATGTGAGGGAACAACGTGCATGGACGAATGATAGGAACCGCGCGATTTGTATTCCATGAAAAGCGGGTTGGAGTAGGGGAAGGAGAAATGCAACGTGTAGTCGTCGACTTTTTCCACTGACATCTTTTCGCCGCGTACCGTGGTGCCAAAAGGCGCATTCACTGGAACATCCTCGTCCAACACCATGTCATTCCACCAGAACAAGTAATCGTCTACTGTCATCGGCGCGCCATCCGACCAGCGCACACCTTCGCGGAAATGGGCGGTCAATTCTGTGGCAACGTCATTCCATTCCCAGCTGGTCACCAGATTGGGACGAAAGCCATTGACATCACGATTCCATTTTAAGAAGGGCTCTACCGATATAGTCTGGTGCGTCCAGCCGTTGGAGTCATTGTTATCGACCAGGTGCCAAGTGCCGCCATATTGGCCAACCTCTTCGACCGGTTCGATCACCAGCGGTTCCGCTGGCAGGCGCTCGTCAACGGGTGGCAATTCTCCAGCGGCGACCATTTCCGCCAGTGCCGGCGCTTCGTTATACATGCCCTGACCGGCGATCAATCCCCCAGTCAGCGCGACGGTAAGCAGTGCAATCACGAATACGAGTTTCTTCGACATAATCTTTATCTCCTTTAGGCGTAAAAACTTGCAAAAAACCTGAGATGCTAAAGTGGAAATCCCCTGTTCTTCCCCTCCTTGCTCCATTCTATGCTCGAAAACCATGCGCGTGCAAATGCATATTGTTGCGGAGTACTTCATACGATTGCTTCGGCTCGACAAGCACAGTATATACAGTGATTGTAACGCATAAGCAGGATACGGCACACTTGACCACTCTTCCGCGCCCTGCTGAACGCGCTTGGAAACTGATGGAATTGCTGCGGTCCGGGAAGAAATCGTTTGCGGAAAAGTACCGGAGATTGCGGTACGATATACCCTTGTAGAGAATGCGCATTCGAAAGCATATTTAGATGGACAGACCTTGCCCGCGAAGGAGGTAAACTTGACCACGACGACCGTTACCGACGAGCAAGCATTAAACTACCACCTGATGCACCCGGGAGGAGATAGTTCGCCCGGCGATCCCAACGCCGCCTTTAGCCTCGACGGGACCTACCACATGCACTATATCCTGCGTCATTCCTGGCATGGTGAGGATTCGTACTCCTTCGTGCATGTGACCAGCCCGGATATGCTGAATTGGAACTGGCGGACGACCAAGCTGCAGCCATCCTTCACCGGGCACGGCATGTTTAGCGGCACCGGCTTCATGACCAAAGACGGTAGACCCGCAGCGATCTACCATGGGCAGGCATCCGGCAGAAACTTCATCGCGGTGGCCAAAGACAGACAACTTTCTGACTGGGGAAAACCGTACGCGATCGAACCTAAAACCGCCGCGGGAGAAACCCCGGATTTGGTGCATTGGGATCCCGATTGCTTTTTGATCAACGATACTTACTACGCCATCTCGGGTGGCCACAATCCGCCGCTGCTGCGCTCACATGACTTGAAAAACTGGACTTATGTCGGGGACTTCTTGCGGCACGAGTTACCGGGAACAGCCATCGGTGAAGATATCTCTTGCCCCAACTTCTTCCGCCTCGGCGATAAATGGATGTTGCTATGCATCAGCCACCCTTATGGCTGCCGATATTACCTGGGAGACTGGGACGCGCAGAACGAGCAATTCCTGCCGCAAAGTCACGGACGGATGAATTGGCGTCGTCCCGAACAATCGCTCTACGCCGCCCTGGATCGGGACTTCTTCGCGCCCGAATCCCTGCGTACGCCTGATGGTCGCCGGGTCATGTGGGCTTGGCTGCGCTCGATGCACGACGACATCGCAGAGCGGACCATCCAATCATTGCCGCGCGAGTTGCACCTGTCTGCAGATGGTAGCCTGCGCATGAATCCGCTACGAGAGCTGGAGTCCCTGCGTTACGACCCGGTTGTGTACGACGATGTGATAGTAGAAGCGGCTGATACCGACGAAGCTGTTCTAAAAAGCAAGCCGCTTGCGGAATTGAATGGCGATTCATTCGAGATTCGCATCACGGTTGACCGGACAGAGGCGCTGCGCAAGCGTTTCGGTGTGCAGCTCTTCGCCGATGAGAAAAACTATGGCTTACCGATTCTCGTCTTGCCTGAATACGGGCGGCTGCGCGTCGGCGATACAGAAGCTCCCTTTTCGGTTGACGAATTGTCCGAAGATGAAGACCTGAGCTTGCGGATATATGTCGACAAGTACTTGGTCGAAGTCTTTGTCAACGACCGGCAAGCTGTCGTCGCCTCTTGCATGGATTACCGATCCGCCAAAAATCTACGCGGCTACTCATTCCACCATACCACCACCTTTCGCAAAGTCGAAATCTGGCGCATGAATCCTACCAATCAGGGGTTTTTCGAAGCCCGGGATAGCCGCATTTGGGAGGTCGATTCGGGCGAATAAGCAATGTTGCTATCATAGGCTCAATGACCGGGTTATCGCCTTGACCATCGCATCGACATCAGTAACGCAAAAGCACTTTTCCGGTCAATCCGCGGCTGAACTGGTCAAAAGCCTCGGCCGCGTCCGGCAACGCGAACTGGTGCGTGATTAGCGCTCCGATTTCCAGGCCGTCGCGATAAAGCGCCAACATGTCGTGGAAATCGTGAAAATGATAATACCAGCAGCCCACAGCCGTCATATCGCGCCTGTTGAAATCGCGAGTGGGTGCCAGCACTTCCTGGTCCAATTCACCATTGAAAACAACCGTTCCGCCCTTGCGCGCTGCCAGAAAGCTATCCGCTACTGCTTCCGCTCGTCCGGCGGCGCAAATAGCGACATCGACGCCGACGCCATCTGTCAGATCCTCAATCTGTTTTATAAGCGAATCATCGGATTTGATGACAACATCGGCTCCCAGTCGTTTCGCCAGATGTATGCGATAGTCCACAATATCGACACCGATCACGCGCCGGCCGCTATGGGACTGCAGCAGGACGTTGCCGAGGCCGATCGGTCCTAGCCCGATGACAGCAATGGTTTGGATATGGGCATCCTGTGTCCTCTTGAAGGTGTGATAGGGCACGCCCATGCCATCGCCGGTTAGCAGCGCTGCCTCTTCCCAAGGCACGTCATCGGGCAAGATATGACATGCGTTGGCCGCGATGACGAATTGCTCTGCATGCATCTGCCCGTAAATCGTATGTGCCTTGCACCAGGTATAACGCCCGCGTTCGCATTCAGCGCAGTCGCCGCAGCCTGCTACCGCGCTGACGCCGACACGTTGTCCGGGTGCGAATTTTGTCACATCCCGGCCCAGTGCCACCACTGTTCCGACCGCCTCATGTCCGCCGTTGTTGCCTGGGATTCCAGCGCCGTGGTAACTATGCATTTCGCTGCCACAGATAGCGGAAGCGGCGGTTTTTATGAGCACTTCGCGGGGCTTTGGCGTTGGCGCATCGGCTTCAATAACGCGCGCAGTCGACTTGCCAGACATCTCGAGGATCTTCACGGCAATGCTCCATTACTGTAGCGGAAAACTTACCCGACGGCCTTCGCGCGCCGATTGATAAGCGCCCAGGATCATTTCGATGCAGACCTTGCCGTCTTCGGCGGTTGCGAGGGGAGGGCCATCGCCCTTCAAGTAATCGATGACCGGGCGCGCCACTCCGGGAATGCGAGAGCCGTGGGGCACGAAGGGGAAGTCGAATTTCTCCCAGTCGTCCGTGCCGGCGCGGAAAAACTTTAATGCCGTGCCTTCCGGCGAGACCAGCGTTGAAGGCGCATCGCCGTAATTTTGGTGGATGGTGCCGGCATCGCCGTAAATTTCGGTGGTGGCTTCGGCTGCCAGTTGAGTCGAGCTGTTGAAGAGAATGCCCATCTCGCCTTTGCTGAAGCGATAGATGGCGACGCCGTTGTCGTCCGGCGCGATATCGGTGACAATGTTGTCTATCTCCGCCATTACGCTGACTGGCTTGCCCAACATCCAGTAGAACCAGTCGGCGGCATGCGAGGCGTCGTCCATGAACATGCCCATATTCTGTACAGGATCGATATGCCAATTGCCCGGTACTGCCCACTGCTTGTTGAGCAGGACCGGGATGGCATGGCGGCGCCGGATCGCGGCGATTTTGCCGACAGCGCCTTCATCAATCAAGGCCTTCATCTTTTGGTTGATAGGATCGCAGCGCATCTGGTAACACATGCTGAATCTGATGCCACTGTCGTTTACAGCGCCGATGATTGAATGGCAATCTGCCAAGGAGAGCGCCATCGGCTTTTGCAGCAAGATGTGTTTGCCGGCTTGTGCAGCGGCAATGACATGTTGGGCATGTTGGTTAGTCGGGCTGGTAACGAATACGGCGTCGATATCTTTGCGCGCCAGTAGTTGGTCGAGATCGCGCACCCAATCGAGCTCGAATTCAGCCGCGCGGCTTTCGCCGCGTTCACGGTCATAATCCCAGCATGCTACGATCGATGCATCATCGAATCCTGCGATCACCTTGATATAGCTATTGACGTGTGCATGCGCGAAGCTGATGATTCCCAATCGAATTGGTATTGACGAGCCAGTCATTGCGTTTCTTTCTCTTGATTTGATGATGACCGATCATAACCTGTTCGGCGCATTTTGGCACTGAAACGCTCAAGCTTGGCTGAACTGGGCGGGAGCTGGCGCAGCGTTATCCGTGATCCGCTCGGCTCATCAGTGAGGAATCATCTTTTCCTTAATTCAATTGGCCTCGCAAAGTCTTGCGGTGTTCGGTTATTCTTCTTCCAACGCTTTTGCGTCCACTTCCGCTTGCTGTTCGGCGATCATCTCCGGCGTGCAGTGGAGCGACTCCAAATAGGCTTGGATATCAGCTTCACTGTCCGGCTGATTAACCAGTTGCTCCTGGCTCGCCGTCGCTTCCTGCAATCGCTGAGAAAAGGTGACGCCGTCCAAGCCAATGATGAAATCCGCGCTCTCCAGAATCGCGGTCGAGATTTCGATATCGAGCGATGCCGCGACAGCCAAATTGACGCCGACCCCATCGCCGCTGAACTTATCAATCGCCGTCGAGGCAATATTGAGTTCGCCGCGCAGATAGGCGTTAAGCATGGCGCCCACTTGCACGCCTTGGCGATACTGATCGTAGTAACCCGCGCTGATCATCGCGCTGCTCGAGATGCCACCAAGGCTGGGATAATATACCGGGAGCAGATTCTCGCTGGCGGTCGCGACAACAGCTGGCAAGCCCCGCGATGTCACCGTATCGATCATCAGGATCAGCGCCTCGGCCCCCCGGCTCGCCAAACCGTCCACGGCGGCGACAAAATCAATCGGCTGTGTGACCGCTGATTCCAGCACAGTGAGGCCCTGAGCCTCTCCAAGTTCGACGACCGTCCGCGATCCTTCTACGCCGGCGATTTGGTCCGTGCTAAAAACCGTACCAATTGAGGAGACGTCGGGCTGTTGCTTCTTCACCAGCTCCACCAGTAGCGCATAAGGCGGGACGATCTGTGAGCCGGTAACGTGGCTGGGCTTGATGCAGGGCGCATCGGCCACACCTGCTTCGTAGGGATAATACACTGAGGCGAATATGACGGCCGGCGGGTCGTCCATGTCCAGCGTGGTGCTGACGGCCGCTTGCGCAACCGGCGTGGTAAATGCCACCAGCACATCGGCGTCGCGGTCAAGCGCCGTTTCCACCATGATATTTAGCCGATCCAATTCCCAACCGGCATCAAGCGCGAAGACATTGATGTTCTCTCCTTCTATGTTATCTCGCGTATCTAATGCCTGCAATTCCTCCACACTAAGAAAGCCGCCCGCGACTAGCCGGTGCAGAATGGCAGTCTCGGTGATCGAGAAGGGGACGGGTGAGGTCCCAAAACTGAGAAAAGCCACGCTCGGCGTCTCTGACGGCTGCGCTGACGCCGCAGCGACGACTAGCGCTAGAACCAGCACGAGTGCACAAATCCGGTGCTTCATGTTCGTTCCTTTCAACTTTGTAAAACTCTTTTTCGATACTTGCATTCAACCTGCAGCCAACATCCACGAAAGGGCGCAGGCCGACCTGTTGACTTCGAAGCTCTAAAATTTTATAATATAACATATATATTAGTCTGTAGTTAGTTGTTTGATAATTGTACAATAAAACAGTTCTATTAGTCCGTGAAAAGTTTCCTTTGTGGCGAAAGAGGAATGTTATGAAGAGATTGAGACGTGGCTGGAAGCGGGTTATTGGGCTGCTTCTGCTTGTTATGATGATTGCCGTCTTGGCCTTAGGGGCGATACCGGCCAGCGCTGAAGATCGGTGCCTCGTGGTTGATGATCACGGCAACTGCCTTTTGTGGCTGAGCGAATTACCCCAGCCAGTTGGAGTCAACACGACGTCGCAACCGGCAAGCGGATAATTGCAACAGCATCGCATTGGGCGATCATTGCGGCATATGGAGCCGCATTCCATAGCGGGGGGCGGCTTTGGTTTCGCCCTGCGATTCAGCTTCGCAGTGATACAATGCGCGGTCGTCCGCATTTGATCGCATGCGTATTAGTGCTTTCTCAAACTTCATTTTGATACAAGAATTCAGCAAGTGACCAAGATCCTCGATGGCAAGAGCCAACCTGTTGACTACGAAGCAAAATTATGATTTATGTAATAGTATCCGTTTCAAGATTGGACGTTATGTGTTTATGATATATGTAATAGTATACTTTTCAAGATTAGACGTTATTAGTTAGCGAAGGAGCAATGTAATGAATAGATTGGCAAGTGGTAAGAAGCGGATCATCGCACTGCTTTTGGTTGTTATGATGACTGCCGTCTTGGCCTTAGGTGCGATACCAGCCAGCGCTGAGGGTCGGTGCCTCGTGTTTGATGATCACGGCAACTGCCTTTTGTGGCTAAGCCAGGCTAACGTCAGTGCCTACCTCGCCGCAGATATAGACTCAGACTAGAATAGAGGCAGCCGCCTGATTGCGACAGCAGCGCATTAGGTGTACATCAGGGCATACGTTGCCGCGTTCCATTGGGGAGCGCGGCGCTTTTTTCGCTTTGCGATTCTGCTTCACAGCGATACAAGGCGCGGTCGTCCGCGTTTGGTTGCACGGGTAGTGCTGCCAGGAATTTCGTTACGAAGCAAAAGCAACGGTGGGATTCTTGGGCGTATTCAGCAAGCGCTAAACGTATTCCGCTCGGACAAGTGTAGCGGAGACGCGAAAAGACGACTGTCGCGCTGTCGCCTATGCCAGCAAGCAAACGAGGGTGAACCCAGCCGGGTCGCTCACTTTTTCAATTGCGTTTGGCGGACGAATCGCTACTCGTCTTCCGCTCTCGCTGCGATCTCGGCTTGCTGTTCGGCGATCATTTCGGGCGAACATTGCAGGTTCGCGATGAATGCCCGGTCATCATCGATCCGATCTTCCATGGGAACCACCACGCCGCGCTTTGCCAATACCAGCTGCAACGCCGGCGATACCGATGCGAGTTCGCCGCCTTCAATCACGGCATCAGCCTGCTCCATCAGTTCATCGGGCATCTCTAACCCCAGCACCAAGGCCGCGTCGAGATTGACGCCGAGACCCTGGCTGCTCTGTTGGCTGATCGCCGTGGTGGCGATATCCAACCCCCCGTTGAGGTAGGCGACGAGCATTCGACCGACGGTGACGCCATCTTCGTAGTACAGGTAAAAGCCGGCGCCGACGGTTGCGCCGTAGTAAATTGCGCCCATACTGGGGTGAAAGACCGGTATGCCGGCATCATTAGCCACGATCGCGATGACCGGCAAGCCTTGCGACGTGTAGTGGTCCCTTGGCAGGACAAAGGCTTCCGCGCCCCAGTCGATCAGCGTGTCTGCTGCCACGCGCACGTCAGAGAGCTGCGCGAGGCCCTCAGCCTCAACTTCAATGCCAAATTCTTCTGCATGGCTGGTGATCCGCTCAACGCCCCAACTGCCGCCTTCCTCACTGGAATTGAATATTGTGCCGATCTTCTTGATTTCCGGATTCTGTATTATGAGCAGCGACATTACATATCTGTAGGGTGTCAGCGATTCAGAGCCTGTGACGTGATCGGGTTTAATGCACGGCGAATCGGCAATGCCGTAGCGGTAAGGATAGCTCACCGCGGCGAAGAGTATCGGCGGCGGGTCATCCATGTCGAGCGTGACGTTGACGGCTGCTTGCGTAAACCAGGACGATAGCGTCACTATGACATCCGGCTCTTTGTCGATAGCGTTTTCCACCGCCAAACTTATTTCATCTCTGCCCCGCCCGGGATCAACCCAGAAAACGTCGATATGCTCGCCTTCAAGATCTTCACCGGCACTCAGAATGTCGTTCTCGTCGGCGTTGATGAAGCCGTAGAATTGCAGCATGTCAAAGATGGCACCTTCCGTCACCTCAAATGAGGGAAACCAGCCATAACCCATAATGGCAACCGATGGCTTGTCAACGTCCTGTGCGATCGCCGCGGGGACAACAAACATAATCAGCAATGCGCATACCAGCAGCATTGATTTGAGCATTACCTACCTCCTGTGCATTTGTAGAGCCTTTGACAAATTTGTTGTTAGGTGGATAAAGCTTCGCGCCACCTAAAATCATGAACGGCAGCGCTCCCGGTATTATCGCGACGGAGGCACTTTGTACAAATGGGGGCAGCGCGTTACGCCGTCCACCCCAGGTTTCATGTTAATCTCTTTTAAGTCGAAGTGTCAAACATGTTGCTTGCTCTGACCTCAAAATGCGGCGCGGTCAACTGGCTTGCGCTACTCGCCCGCATTGGTCAACTCCGCCAGCTGCTCGGCAATCATTTCCGGCGTGCACTTAAGGCTATCCAGGAATTCTAGGTCAGCTACGCGGCGCTCATCCAGAGGCATTTCGGGCAGGGTAATATCCGCTTCCGGGAATTGAGCAGTCACACCTTGCGCGGTCTGTCCGTTTTCGACGATGAATTCGGCGTTTTCTATCAAGGCTTCCGAGATCTCTACCCCTTGCTCGTTGGCGGTATCGAGATTGACGGCATAACCGAAGTCATCGCTCTCAAAGATGGGGATATCGGCAATATCAATATCACCGCTGAGATGCCCACCAACATTTGCCCGGCGATCACGCCTTGTCCATAGATGCCGTAGAAACCGCCAGCGACCGTCCCGCCACGATAGGCGACCGGTGGAGAGGAGAAGAACACGGGTATGCCGTAGTCATTGGACAGCGTCATGAGCAAGGGAAATCCGTCAAAGGTGAAGATCGGAATTATTATCGCCTCCGCGCCTCTGTCCACCAGGCTTTCGACCGCATGATACAGGTCCGGCGCCGTATTAATTGAATCGACTTCGACGGTCACACCCAGGGATTCGCCTATTCCCTTAATCCTGGCGGCGCCGAACTGGCTGGCTCGCTGATCGGGCGAAAAGATGGCGCCGACCACTTTCATGTCCGGATCTTGCATAAGCAGCAGAGGCACTATGTCTTCATAATTCGTTACGGGACGAGTGCCGATGACGTAATCCGGTTTGATGCATGGGGCTTCAGCTATCCCCGTGATATAGGGTCCCGAAACAAGGCTGAATATGAGCGCCGGCGGGTCTACAAAATCGCGGATGGCGAAATAGGCTATTTGCGTCAATTGAGTGGTAAAGGTGACCAGGACGTCGGCACCCTGGTCAATCGCTCCCTCGATTATGGAGTTGGCTTGCGCTCGATCAAAGAAAGCATCGCCATAGATAACCCTAATGTTTTCGCCTTCAATGGAACGTCCTTGATCCAAGCTGGCGCGTTCTCCTTCATTGATATAGTCGTATGCCGCCAACATATCCAGGACGCCCTTTTCTGCCAGGGCGACGGTATTCAAAGTACCGTACTTCAATAGGGCGATCGTCGGTTTATCTTGATCTTGCGCTATGGCGAGAGGCGTAACCATGAACATCACAAAGGCGAGCAACAGCACAGCTTTCTTTATCATGTTGGTCCTCCAACCTCGCGAAACCGTTTATGGTCTATTATGATTCAATCACAGGACTCGGCGTGGCCGCCTGGCGAATCCAGCTAACCTTCCAATTCGACAGGGGGCGTGTCGCATCTTCAGCGCGTTTGAACCGTGAGTGGTTTCAACCGCCCAGGGCTTAGCCGAGCAACTGCCGGTCGGAGAGTTCGGCCCCGCCCTCCAACGAATGGAAGCGATCGATCAAATCTGCGGGTGTCAGGCTTTTACGTTCTTCGCCGGCGATCTCAAATTCGATCCGTCCCCGATTCATCATAATTACGCGAGCACCAAGCACACAGGCCTGCTGCATACTATGGGTGATCATGACTACACAAAGGTCATTCGCTTCAGCCTGCTCTTGTGTCAGCGAGATAATCTGCTCGGCGGCGTTAGGATCCAGCGCGGCGGTATGCTCATCAAGCAGTAGCAGTTTCGGCTTGATCAATGTCGCCATGACCAGTGTAATCGCCTGCCGCTGCCCGCCGCTGAGCAGCGCAACATCGGCATCCAGACGATGTTCCAAGCCTAGATGCTGGTGTTGCAATTGTTCGAAAAACCATGCTTTTTCCGCTTTCTTCACATCTCGGCGAATACCCACATTACGACCATGGATGGCGGCTAGCGACAGGTTTTCGCGGATGGTTAAACCGGGGCAGGTACCAAGACGCGGGTCTTGAAAAACACGGCCGATATCATTGGAGCGGCGATGCTCGGGCAAATACGTGATATCCTCTCCATCCAGAAATATGTGTCCGCTATCGGGCTGTACCGCACCCGAGATCACGTTGAACAGCGTACTCTTTCCCGCGCCATTTGAGCCGATCACAGTCACGAATTCGCCGTCTTCGACAAACAGCGAGAGGCCCTGGAGAGCGCGAACTTCGTTGGCGGTACCGGCGTTGAATGTTACTGAAACATGATCAAGTGATAGCATATCCCCACCTATCCGTTACGCCGCCGTCCGTAGGCCTTCCAGCGGCTGTAAATTGTTGGGGTGCCCAGGGCGGCCAACACCACCACGGCGCTGACAAACTGAATATCGGTGGTAGGCAAATCCAGCGCGCTGAAGATCCAGGCACGAGAGATATCGAAGACGAGCATGCCGCCTGTTGCGGCCACCAGGAATTGCCCAACGCTTCGCGGTCGCAGCAGCACCTCGCCAATGATCACTGCCGCCAGGCCGCGAACAATTAAGCCAAAACCAAGGCTGACATCGGCAAAGCCAAATTGCTGGACGACCAGCGAGCCGGCGATGCCCGCGAGCCCATTTGCCACCATCAAGCCGATAACGATCAAAAGGTAATGATTCAGGCCCGTAGCTCGCACCATCTGCTCGTTCTTGCCGGTGGCGCGGATTGCCAAGCCGATCTCGGTGCGCATTAACAGGTAAAATGCGGTGAGAACGATGACGATGATGATGCCGAAGAGCATGATTTCCAGGAGATTGGTCGATTGTCGGCGCATTTGATCACCGAACTGTTCGACCAGCCAGGTGCGGAATTCTCTTGAATGCCGGCTAATAAGGGTTTCTTCGCCCAGAAGGGGAATATTGCTCCTGCTACCCATGACATGCAGGGTTACCGTGTATGCGGCGGTAATGACGATGATGCTCGCCAGCAAGCCTTCGATTTTGAAGATGATGTCAATCAACGCGGTGGCCAAGCCGGTTGCGGCGCCGGCGGCGAAGGCCGCCACGATCGCGATCTCGGCACGTACGCCCGAGACGATGAGTATGGCGCAGACCGCGCCACCGATGGGAAAAGCGCCCTCGACGGTCAAATCGACGAAACCCAAGACACGGAAGGTGATAAACACGCAGACACCTACTAGAGCATATCCCAAGCCTTGCCCAATTGCGCCGATATTTACGTTGCCGAGGGACATGAAAGCAGCGATCACGACGGCGAGTAAAATCGCGCGCGTAATGAAACTTTGTAAACCGCTGCTATCGCTTCAATGTGGATGCTCTTGGGACGAACTCAAAGCAGCCATTTTAATCGGCTCCATTTGTCCAAAAGAGGAAGAGATTTCGACAAACTTGATTGCAAGGTTAACATAATATTGTGTTGTCTGACAATAAGTTTATGCAATGTTTGACTGGTGGCGCCTGTGTGACGCGCTGAAGTCCCTGTAGCTGAGTGTCTATGTGGTAAGATTGTGGTTCAGACGAAGGATTGAAGTGTCAGGCGTAGTGCCGTGGCCGAGAAGCGTCCAATAGACAAGCTGAAGATACAAGGCTTCAAGTCTCTTCAAGATGTGGAACTGGACTTGGGCAAGCTAAATGTTCTCATCGGTCCGAATGGCGCGGGGAAGAGTAATCTTGTCGCCTATTTTCACATGCTGCGAGAGATGGTTGAGGGGCGCTTGCAAGTTTGGGTTGCCAAGCGCGGGGGCGCGGATCGAATTCTTTCTTTTGGACGCAAGTACACCGAGGAGCTATCTTCGCACTTGCAATTTGGGGCCAATGCCTATGGATTCGCGCTAGAAGCAACTGACGATGACCAATTTATCTTCACCGATGAAAGTTTGTACTATGCAGGCAGGCCTCCTGGCCCCATTGGAATCAGTGGGGGCAACAGAGAATCCCACCTAAAAGCGCATACCAGTCCAGGTGGACAGCTGAGAGCTGACTATTGCTATGCCTCAATTACAAGTTGGAAAACCTACCACTTTCATGACACCAGCGAAACTGCTCTGGTAAAGCGTACCGGATACGTTCACGACAACCGGTATCTGCGTCCGGATGCAAGTAACCTGGCGGCATATCTTTGCATGCTAAGGCGCGACCACAGTGACACATACAACAAGATTCGTAAAATTGTCCGACTTGCAATACCTTTCTTCAATGATTTTGTCCTTGAACCGAAGGAAATAAAACCTGACGAATTTACGATTCAGCTGTTGTGGCAGCAGCAAGATACTAACTATTCATTTCTACCCAGCCAACTCTCGGATGGCTCTCTTCGCTTCATATGCTTGGTCACCGCGCTGCTGCAGCCGAATCCTCCATCTACCATCCTCATTGATGAACCCGAAATAGGCTTGCATCCCTACGCCATAACCTTGCTCGGATCCCTAATGCATTCAGCGTCGGAAAGGATGCAACTAATAGTCGCTACGCAGTCTGTGTCCATGGTGAACCAATTCTCTATAGACGATTTGATCGTTATCGAGCGTGAAGACGAGTTATCGGTTTTCAAACGGCTCAATGAAAACGATTTTGCCCTATGGTTGGAAGACTACTCTGTCGGCGAGCTATGGGAGAAAAACGTCCTCGGCGGGAGACTAACCTAAGATGATTCGTGTGCGAATTATCTGTGAAGGGCAGACAGAAGAAGAGTTTGTAAACAATTTGCTATCCGATCATTTACATGCATATGGCGTTCATCCAATTCCTATCGTCATCAGGACACGTGGGCACAAGGGCGGCGATGTTAGTTATCAAAGAGTTTTTACCAATGTAAGAAACAGTCTGCTCGGAGAAAGGAAATGTTTCTGTTCGACACTTATCGACTTCTACGGACTGCCGACGGAATTCCCGGGAAAGTCGGAGGCGAGGGCAAAACACAGTCTTAATGACAAAGCAGCGACGTTTTGCACTGCGTTCGAGAGCGCCCTCAAAAGGGACATAGGCGAAAACTCTATTCGACGATTCATTCCATACGTGCAAATGCATGAATTCGAGGCGCTTTTGTTCAGCGATCCGGAGGAGTTTGCAAACGGAATTAACAGGCCTGACTTGGCGGAGAAATTAGTAAGCATCGGGTGCTGCTTTGAGACCCCAGAACACATAAATGACAGCCACATAACTGCACCAAGCAAACGGATCATAGATTTATTTCCGGGGTATCAACGTCAGAAACCGTTACAGGGAGTGCTCGCAGCACTCGAAATCGGTCTGCTAAAAATCCGCAAGGAATGCCCGCTCTTCGACGCCTGGCTCAAGAAACTTGAAAACTTGCCGCCGCTCTCAGCCTAGACCCCCCAAATCACTGACAAGCCCAGCATCATCGCCAGCAGAGTCACGATGGTCATCCCCAGGCCGATCTTGGGGAAATCGCTGAATTTGTATCCACCCGGGCCCATCATGAGAATATTGACCGGGTGGGCGATCGGCGTGAGGAACGCCATCGAGCAAGCCATGGCGACCGCCACCGCCATTGCCCGCGGGTCCACGCCCAACTGCAGGGCTGCATTGATCGCGATCGGTCCCACCAGCAATGCTGTCACTTGCCCGCCGATGACCTGCACCACCAACATCGTCATCACGACCATGCCGCCGACCAGGAAGAGCGGGCTGGCATCGGACAATCCGTTTACCAGCAACGAGCCGACCCGATTCGCTAATCCGGAGTCCGTTATGGCGATGCTCAAGGGCAACATACCAGCAACCAGGAAAATGACACGCCATTGCACGGCATCAAAAAATTGCTCCATGGCCAGGCAGCCGGTGATCACCATGGTAGCGGCGCCGGCCAGCATCGCGATCGGCAGCGGCAATATATTGAAGATCGATAATGCCAACACAACCGCCGTGATGAGAATGGCGAGCGGCGCTTTTCTGGTCTGGACCGGCAGCGACGAATATTCGCCGGCCGGCAAAATGTAGTTGGGATCGTGCGAGAGATTTTCGATGTCAGCCGTCTGACCGACCACCAACACGGCATCCCCCACCTTCAGCGGCATCTTGCGTACATCGGTATGGTAGCTGTGCCCGTCACGCCAGAGCGCCATAGCCAGCAAGCCGGATTCACGATTGAGTTTCATTTGCGAGAGCGTTTTCCCGATGGCATCGGAACGCGGGGCTATCATGATTTCGATGGGTTCGACGGGTAACTCCTGCGGCACCGTGTGCATGCCACTCTCGATCAAGGCATTGCCCCAAGCCAGCAATTGCCGGACGCGATCTTGCTGTCCTACGATCAGCAGCTCATCCTCGGGGTAAATCATCTGGTTCGATTTTGGGATGGTGATCGTCTCCGGCCCATGCCAGACGGCTGCCACAGTTAATCCCAGCTCGGCATTAATTGCGCTGTTGTGTACGGTCTTGTGCGCCAGGCGCGATTCTGGCAATACGCGAATCTGCCAGAGGCGATCGGCCATTTGATAGGTATCGTGCAGGTCCGGTTGATTGAAGGTTTCCGTCAGTGAATGGCGTTCGGGCAAGAGTCGCCGCCCGATCAGCAGCATATAGCCTAGACTTGCCAACACGATCAGGCCGCCCATCGGCAGAAAATCCAGCATGCCCAAGCCGGGCAAACCTTCCGTTAGCAATAGCTCGCTCATCAGGATATTGGCGGTGGTAAGATAGGTGGCCATGCCGCCAACCAAGGTGCCGAAGGACATCGGCAGCAGCAACTTGGATACGGATATGTCGGAGATGCGTGCCACGCGTACTGCCGCCGGTAGCAGCACCGCGCCGGCCGCCACATTGTTCATAATCAGAGAGAGTGCCGCGCCCGCTGCCATGAAGAGCGTGATCAGCTTGACTTCCGAACCTTGTCCGTAATCATGCAATCGCCGCGCTATCCATTGAATGACGCCGGTTACTTCCAGCCCGTGCGTGATAATGAATAGACCGATGAGCGTGATCACTACCGAGCTGCTGAAGCCGGAAACGACCTCGCTAGGCGGCACAAGTCCGCTGATGCCCACCATCAAGAGAACGAGAATAGCGATCAGTTCTGTTTTCAGCCGCGTGGCAAAAATCAGCAGAAACAGAATCAGAATGATAGCGAGGACAACGATCTCATTTTGCGTTAGCATATTGCGCTCATGACGGTAAGCCTGTGCGCAAGTATACCCTCGCTCGCCGGGTTTTTCATCGGTGGCGCGATGGGCCGGCGCGCTTGAATTGGTTAGCGATACATGCAATAGTCGTCTTGACTTGTCGCTAGTGTTTCGGCAGATTGGCGCAAACGGATCAGCCGCTCGGCGGCAGCGATAAGGTCTGCCGCGCTCACACAAAATAACAAACCTACTGCTCGTGCGAGCACAGCGGTCTTTTAAAAAAGAGAGGACACAGAGATTTTTGGCGAGACCAGGACGAATCAGCATATCCATCACATTCACCACTTCCACCGTTAAACCAAGCTTGAATAACCACCGCCATGCCGATATAAATAGGGGAATTGAAAAGGAGCAACGATGACCAAAGTGACCTTTATCGGCGCCGGCAGCACCGTATTCGCCAAGAACCTGATGGGCGATATCTGGAGCTATAGCGAGCTGGCGGACGCCACTATCTGCCTGATGGATATCGATAGCGGACGCCTGAAACAATCCGAGCAGGTGGCGCGGCATATCATCAAGACGCTGGGTATCAGTCCGCGCGTTGAATGCACCACCGACCGCAGCGCGGCATTGCGCGGCGCGGATTATGTCGTCTGTATGATTCAGGTGGGTGGATATGAGCCGGCAACGGTCATTGACTTCGAGATCCCCAAGAAATATGGCTTGCGGCAGACGATCGGAGATACACTGGGCATCGGTGGCATCATGCGCGGACTGCGTACCATACCGGTCTTGATCGATATCGCCAAAGATATGGAAGCGCTGTGTCCGGATGCGCTGCTGATCAATTACGCCAACCCGATGTGCATGAACCAATGGGCGCTCAGCCGCGCAACCAATACAAGAACGGTCGGGCTGTGCCACAGTGTGCCGGGCACTGCCCATGAACTGGCCCGTGATATCGATGTGCCCTACGATGATGTCAGATACCTGGTGGCGGGCATCAATCACATGGCTTTCTATCTCAAGTTCGAGGATCGCGAAACGGGTGAAGACCTCTATCCCTTGCTGCAGCGCGTCTACGATGAAGGGCGTGTGCCGGCGACAAATCGCGTCCGCTATGAAATGCTGCGGCGACTCGGTTATTTCGTGACCGAATCTAGCGAGCATTTCAGCGAATATGTGCCCTGGTTCATCAAAGACGGTGACAGCGACCTGATCGAGAGGTTTAATATTCCGCTTGATGAATATATCGAGCGCTGCAAAGCCGGCATCATCAGTTGGCAGCTGCTGGAAAAAGCCGAGGAGGAAGGGCGCATTCCGGACGAAGACGAAATCCTGTACGCGCTGCGGGATGTCAATCCGATGCACAAGGGCTGGACGGTGCATAGCGTCACCAACCTGAACAAGATCGAGCGCAGTGTCGAGTACGGTTCTCTGATCATTCACAGCATGGAAACCGGCCAAGCCAAGACGATTTACGGCAACGTGCACAACGACAATATCATCGAGAATTTGCCGGATGGCTGCTGCGTCGAGGTGCCTTGTCTGGTGGATGGCAACGGCGTGCAAGCCACGCGCATCGGCAGGATACCGCCGCATCTGGCTGCGTTGATGCAGACCAATATCAATGTGCAGTCGCTGACGGTGGAAGCGGCGCTGACCGGCAAGCGCGAGCATATCTACCACGCTGCCATGCTTGATCCGCACACGGCGGCGGAGTTGACGCTGGATGAAATCTGGACGATGGTGGATGAGCTGATTGATGCGCACGGGGATTATCTGCCGGCGTATCATTGAAAAATGGCGGTCGCGCAGGGCGCGAAACGCAATAGGTAGATTCACCACAGCCGCCCGGCGGCAGCGATAAGCTCTGTCGCGCTCGCACAAAGTCACAAGCCTTCTGTACTCGCGAGCAACGTCGGTTTGTTAAAAAAGAGGGCACAGAGATTTTTTGCTGATTGAGTCGAAGTTGCCACATGCACAGAATTCACCACCCCCCAAAATAACAAGACCGGGGGAAGATCAGGTTGACTTCATTTCTTTCTTTGAATCACTTCTCCGCCCCCGCTGCTAAAAACCCCCACCGTTAGAAAATCCCAACCCGAGAACAAATACACACCCGCTATAGAACATTCGTGCTAATCTAACCTCGGACTGAAGAGAACCCTCAGCAAGGACAGCCTCCATCGCCGCTCCCGTCACTAGCCGGATGGCCTCAATGAGAATCTCTTCAGTCCTTTTTGCCAATGCTTTCTGACAGGAGTAATTCCCATAAAACAATGCAAACAACTACATACATAGCCAGACGTCAGCATGCAATCCAAATCCCGCCAAATGCGCTCCCCTTCCCTAATGCCTCGGGAAAGGGGCCGGGCGATGGGGTTGGATCGCCAGACGTCAGCACGAAATCCCAATCCCGCCAAATGCGCTCCCCTTCCCTGATGCCTCGGGAAAGGGGCCGGGCGATGGGGTTGGATCGCATGACTAACTAGCTACTAGGGAGGACACATATCTAATGATACGGCGTTATGCACTGGACAAAAAAATTGCATCCCTCAATCAACTCGATCAGAACGACGGCGATCTCAAAATGACCAGCGAACTGCTGGAAATCCCGCCCAAAACTCTGGAACGCTGGCGCGCAAACGAAGTAAGCCTGCGCGCCGATTACCGCAAGCGACAAAAACGACATCTCGATCGACTCAAGTTCGATCTGCAAGCCAAAATGCTCGAACGCAGCCAGGAAATCCTCGAACAGATAGACAGCAAAACCCTGGCAAAAGCGCCCTTGAGCCAACTCAATTCCGCATTGACCGCATTGCTCAACCACGCTCTGAAATTGGAGGAGGCTACGCCAAGCATTGACACACAACCCGCCATACCCATCCGATTCGAATACTACTACGACGGTCAAGTGCAAGATGCTCCACCTTGGGCAGGCGCGAGTCATGGACAGCCCCGCGCGGTTCAAGGTGGTCGCCTGCGGGAGGCGCTGGGGCAAAACGGAACTGGGCAAGAACCTGATTCTCACAAAAGCGCTGCTGCACCACAAACGCTGCTGGTGGCTGGCGCCAACCCAACAAATGGCGAGTCAAGTCTGGCGCGACTTGAAGACAAGTACCAAACACTTGAACGGGATCACCGTCAGCGAGACTGAAAAACGCATCGATACCGCGGACGGTGGCATGATAGCCGTCCGCACCGCCTGGTCCCCGGATAACCTGCGCGGCGAAGGCCTGGACCTGGCTGTGCTGGACGAAGCAGCTTTCATGGACCCGCGCGTCTGGGCGGAAATCGTCCGCCCCATGCTCGTCACAACCCGCGGCAGCGCCCTCTTCTTGAGTACGCCCATGGGTCGCAATTGGTTCTGGGATCTCTTTACCCTCGGTCTCGATCCCGAATTGGCGGAATGGCAATCTTTTCATTTTCCTACCGCCTCCAACCCCCTCATCGCAGCCGAAGAATTGGAAAATATCCGTCGCATCACCCCAGAACCCGTCTGGCAAACCGAATACGAAGCAAAATTCACCGACGAAAACGGACAGGTCTTCCGCGGCATTACCCAGGCAGTTGCCGAAACCCAATTTGACGCCCCCCAACCCGGTCATACCTATGTCGCCGGTGTCGATTGGGGACGTAATAATGACTACACCGCAATCGCCATCATCGATGTCACCGATCAGAAAATGATGGCGCTCGACCGCTTTAATCAGGTCGGCTGGTCCCTCCAGCGCGGACGACTGCAATCGCTCGTCCAACACTGGCGGCCACAAGTCATCTGGGCAGAAGCCAATAGCATCGGCGATCCCAATATCGAAGCGCTCATACAGCAAGGCCTGCCCATCCGCCGCTTCCTCACCACCTCCAAAACCAAATCGCCCCTCATCGAATCCCTGGCTCTAGCCATCGAACGCGGTTTCATCACCCTGCTTAATGATCCAGTCCTGCTCTCCGAACTGGCAAATTATTCCTTGCAGCGCCTGCCCGGCGGCGGCTACCGCTACGGCGCGCCATCAGGCGCCCATGACGATACCGTCATCGCCACAGCGCTCGCCTGGTATGGCGTACAATACGGCGGCACAAACTTCGACTTCGCCTGATGCCCGCCCACGACAAATATCCCGCGAATATCACGCGCCAAAACTCGCCAAAGTCAGTGAGAACGCGCCATACAGCCCTCACGCATCCAGCGACTCGTCCCACGATAGTGGCGAATCCAGGCCGTTTCGCGAGGGTATTCAGAGGGTATTCAGAGGGTTTCGCGAGGGCGTTCAGAGGGTTAGCCGAGGGCTTTGAATGATCCCTGAACACAACCCACGTTCAAGTATCCCGAAGCATCAGGGAAGGGGAGCGCTTTTGGCGGGAATGCGCCGGGCCGGCGTTCAATGGGAGGCCAAGGCACTGTCTCTTAGCTGGTATACTGTATGCACTGGCGAATCGGCTGGAAGCCAATAACTCAATACATGAAAGGGGTTTGTCATGCCCAAGAAAAACTTGATTGGCGGCGAGTGGCGCGGCAGCGATGATGTTTTGGAGGTGCGCTTTCCCTATGACGGCAGCGTGGTAGATGCGGTCTCGATGGCGAGCGCGGCTGATATGCATGATGCGATGGCGGCGGCGGTCGAGGGTTTCAAAATCACGCGCAAGCTGCCGAGCCACAAGCGATCGCAAATCTTGCAGAATATGATTCAACTTTTAAGAGAACGCTTCGACGAGGTGGTCGATGCGATGATTATGGAAGGCGGCAAGAATCGCAAAACTGCCGTGGGTGAGACGACACGCGCGCTGGAAACGCTCAAGGTCTCGGCAGAGGAAGCCAAGCGCATCGGTGGTGAAATCTTCAGCATCGATTGGACGGCAGCCGGCGAAAATCGTCAGGGTTTCACGCGGCGTATGCCGGTTGGCACAGTGCTGGGGATCTGCCCCTTCAATTACCCGGTCAATTTGGCATGTCACAAGATTGGTCCCGCCATCGCGGCCGGCAATCCGCTGATCATTAAACCGGCGGAAAAAACGCCGCTCTCGTCCGTGATTTTGGCGGAGATCGTACTGGAAGCCGGTTATCCGCCGCAAGCCTTCAGCATGTTAAACGCCTGGGGACGCGATACTGAGATGATGGTGACGGATGCGCGCATCGCCATGATCAGCTTTACCGGCAGCGCCGCGGTGGGCTGGATGCTGAGGAGCAAAGCCGGGCAGAAGAAGGTCACGCTGGAACTGGGCGGCAACGCAGGTGTGATCGTGCATAATGACGCCGATCTGGAGATGGCGGCGGGTCAAGCGGCGGCCGGAGGATTCGCCAATGCCGGGCAGAATTGTATTTCCGTGCAGCGCTTGTTGATTCAGCGTGATGTCTTTGAAGAATTTACCGATCTCTTTGTCGACGGGGTCAAGGGGCTGAAGGTCGGCGACCCGCGTGATGCTGATGTGGATGTGGGTCCCATGATCAGCTTGCGCGATGCCGAACGTGCCGAAGCCTGGGTGAGCGAAGCGCGTAAAGCGGGCGCATCGCTGCTATATGGCGGCGCGCGTGAGGGCACGATGTTCCCGCCCACCGTACTTACGGAGACCGCGCCGAATATGCGCGTGAATTGCGATGAGGTCTTTGCGCCGGTGGTCACGGTCAGCGCTTATGAGGCATGGGACGATGCCGTGGCGACCATCAACGACAGTCCTTATGGCTTGCAGGCGGGCGTTTTCACCAATGATATGAAGCGCATTATGGATGCCTGGGAGCGCATCGAAGTCGGCGGTCTGCAAGTCAACGGCGTCTCTACCTTCCGAGTTGATCACATGCCCTATGGTGGTATCAAGGCATCGGGTTATGGGCGCGAGGGTGTCAAATATGCCATTGAAGACATGACCGAGTTGCGGCTGATGGTGCTGAATTTGGGGTAGATTTCACCACTGCCGAAGGTCAGCATCTACGAGACCGCCGAGCGGCTGTGGGGAATAATAATTTGAAGCGATTGCCCTGTGAGACAGGACGACTGGGCAGATTACTTATGAAGACAGAACCACCCAGGATTGTGGTTATTGGCGCCGGCAGCGGCGTCTTCGGGCTGGGGGCGCTTTCCACCATCATCCAACATCCGGCCATGAAAGGCGCGGAGCTGGCGCTGTGTGATATCAACGCCGAGGGCTTGCGGGTTATTCACAAGCTGGCTGAGAAGATGAATCGGGCCTGGGATGCCGAGATGCAGATCTCGAGCTCGACAGAGCGCCGTGACTTGTTGCCGGGCGCCGATTTTGTGCTGGTGTCGATTCAAGTTGGGCAACGCGAGGATGTTTGGGAGCTGGATTGGCGCATCCCGCTGCGACACGGTCTGCGGCAACCTTATGCCGAAAATGGCGGACCGGGCTCCTTCGCCCATACGGCGCGCAACCTGCCGCCGATCATGGCGATCGCCCGTGACATGGAAGCACTCTGCCCGGATGCCTGGTATCTCAACCTGGTCAATCCGCTGATCCGCCTGACCACTGCTGTGCATCGTTACAGCAAGATCAAGGTGGTCGGATTGTGCCATCAATTGTTAAGGGGTTATACCATGGCGGCGGCGGTGCTGGCGGAGCGCTGGGATATCAAGGCGCAGCGGGAAATCCATGTGCTCGCCGATGCCTCGAATATGCCGGCTTACCTGTCTGCCGCAAAGGAAGCTGTCAAGCATCTGGATATCAAGGCAGCGGGCATCAATCACTTTTCCTGGGTGTACGAAATCCGCGACAGAGATACGGGTGAAGACCTGTATCCAGAATTGCGGGAGCGCTGGCTGGAGCATTTTCGCAAAGACTTTGAGCCGCTCAGCCGCGAGATGTTCGCCATTTATGGCATGATGCCCACAGCCGGCGACAGCCACATCTGCGAGTATCTCAGCGTGGTCAGTGATTCGTTGCAGAAGCCGTGGGAAAAGTACAATCTCAAATTGCAGAATTGGGATGGCAGCCGCGCTCGACGCGCCTATCGCAATAAACTGGCGCGAGATATCGTTGCGGACAGCGCCGATGTTGATGACTTGCGCGATCTTTCGCGTCACGGCATTTTGGACGAGGGCATACCCGAGATGGTAGAAGCGGTGCATTATGACAAAGCGCATCATCGCGCTCAACTTAACATTGCCAATAGAGGCTATATTCCGAACTTGCCTGAGGGCGCTATCGTGGAGGTGCCGGGTGTGGTCAGCGGCGCGGGATTTAGCGGCACGAGATTTCCGCCTTTGCCGGAGGGTATCGCCGAAATGTGCCGGCGCGAACTTTCGCTGAGCGCGCTGTATGTCGAGGCGGCCTTCAGAGGCGATCGCGATTTGGCCTTGCAGGCGATCTTGCTTGATCCGATGGTGACGGATATTGACAGGGGACGCGCTATCCTCGATGATTTGCTGGAAGAGTTTGCCGAATATTTGCCGCAATTCAATAAGGCGGTTGAGAGATAGTGCTGGGACACGAGATTCATAAAATCAGCAAGATAAAGAAAGGTAGGGAATGAAAAAGGTATTCGTGGTTTATGCCACTGACAATGTGGGTACTGCCGTGCTGGAGCCGCTAGAGGCCGGCGATCATGTGAGCTGCAATGGCGAGCGCAGAGATATTGAGATCGTTGCGCAGAACGATATCGCCTACGGGCATAAGATTGCCTTGATGGACATCGCCAGCGGGGATACGGTGCTCAAATATGGCTTGAGCATTGGCTCGGCTAGTTGCGATATTAAAGCCGGCGATCATGTACATACGCATAATGTTGAGAGCAATCGTGGCCGTGGCGATCTGGCTGAACGTCAAGCGGTGACGGCTGAGTAAACTTTCCCCCACCCTAAATCCCTCCCCCAAAATGAGGGAGGGACTTTTGCGCTGACGAGAACTGCTTGGCATTCAATGTGTTGGGGGTCTGAGGATAGGCGAAACCTGATAGGTAGAAAGGAGAGTAGGAAAATGACTGAATTTATGGGATACCTGCGTCCGAACGGCGATGTCGGGATTCGCAATCACCTGCTTATCTTATCCGGCACGGTTTATGCTAATGGTGTGGTTGAGCGCGTGGCCAACACGATCCATGGCGCGGTGCCGATCACCCATGCCAACGGGCGCTGTCAAGTGGCGCCGGATCTGCGGGTGACGCGGCGCTTTTTGGCGGGTACAGCGATGAACGCGAATGTGGGTGGGGTGGTCATCATCGACCACTTCAAAGAAGAGGGCATGACGGCTGAGGATCTTGCCAATGATATCGCGCCGACCGGCAAGCTGATCGCGACGGTGAATATTCGTGGTGACGGCGGGTTCATCAGCGCTATTGAAAAAGCCACACGCTATGCGCAGGACTTCACCCGGCAGATCAGCCTTTACAGGCGGGAAGCGGCGCCGATAAGCAAGATCTTCTTCGGCACGGAATGTGGCACATCGGATACTACTTCGGGTTTGGCGAGCAATCCGGCCAATGGACTGGCCGGCGAAATCTTGATCGCCAAGGGTGGGCGCATGTTGATGGCGGAGTGCACCGAATGGATGGGCTGCGAGAACTGGCTGACGGAGAAGGCGGCGAGTCCGGCCGTGGCAGAAGCGATCGTGGCTGGTGTGCAGCATATGGAGGGGCGCGCTCTATCCAGTGGCGAGGATATCCGCGGCTCGCAACCCACCGGCGACAATATGGCCGGCGGCTTGACTACCATCGAAGAAAAGTCGATGGGCGCGGTCAAGAAAATCGGCGATAGCCCGATCATCGAGTATTTGGAAATTGGCGAGGCGCCCAACAGGAACGATCCGGGCAACTATGTCATGTACGGCCCGGGCATGGGCGCGGAAAGCATCAGCAGTATGGCGGCGGCCGGCTGTCAGGTCTTGACCTTCTGCACGGGCGGCGGGCACACCTCCAACCATCCCATCATGCCGACCATCAAGGTGACCGGAAATCGCCAATCCTTTGAATTGATGCGCGATACGGTTGACATTGATGTTAGCGGCGTCTTTTATGACGAAATCACTTTGGGGGAAGCCGGGCAAATTGTTTACGATGAGGTGGAACGCGTCTGCAATGGTTATTTGACAAAGTCGGAAGCGCTGCGCGATAACAACAGCTTTGCGATCCATCGGGTGGGTCCGAGCATTTAGGCGGCGGGCTGTCAAACCCCGGCCCTGTTCCCCCCTCGGTCCCCCCGCTCGACGGGGGGAAGAATTCCCACATGGAGGGAAGGGGAGCATGATATTGAGGGCGGCAAGATTTGGTCTTGAAACCAGTACATTTTGTGTATGTTTTCGGGCGACGGACAGGGTCGCCCCTACATAGCGATTTGTTCGCTGGTTTCGCACGATTAACTTGGAACTACTGAGGGCACAGAGAAACATGAAATTGCGGACGGCACCGTGCAATTAAAGATTCCCTACGGCAAGAGCCATCTGGAGGCGGAGCTAGCGCCTGATTTCCGGGTGGAATATATTTTACCCAAAGATCAGCCCGCGGCGCCGGACCCGGCAGCGGCTGTGATGTCGGCGGTGTATGCTCCGCTGGGAGAAGTCAAAGCGCCGCGCCGAGGCCAGAAGGTCGCCATCGCCATCAATGACAAGACCCGCCCGGTGCCGCACGAGCATTTGCTGCCGCCGATTCTGGGCGGTATTCGACATGCGGGCATCGCGGATGAAGATGTTTTGTTGATCGTCGCCACTGGCACTCACCCTGAGATGACAGCCGCGGAGTATGCCACGATCTTGCCGCCGGAGATCCTGCAAGCGTACCGGGTGGTCTGTCATGATGCCTATGACGATGCGCGTCTGACGCATCTCGGCGAAACATCGGGTGGCACGCCGGTGTATGTCAACAGCGATTATCTGGCCGCCGATTATCGCATCGTCATCGGCAATATCGAGCCGCATCAGTTTCAGGGATTTTCCGGCGGCGTCAAGAGCGCGGCTATTGGTCTGGCTGGGCTGGATACTATCAATCACAACCACGCGATGATGCGCGAGGCGAATGCGAAGCTGGGCGAGTTCGAGGGTAATCCGGCGCGGCAGGATGTGGAAGAGATCGGCCGCATGATCGGTATCGATTTCGCCGTGAACGCTATTCTCAACCGCGAGCGGCAGATCATCACAGCGTTTGCCGGAGATCCGCTGGCCGTCATGCAGGCGGGTATCCCGCCGGCGCGCTCGATCTACGAGGTGGCTGTTGACGGCGCTTTTGATGTGATGATTGTCTCGCCTGGCGGTCATCCCAAAGATATCAACATTTATCAGTCGCAGAAGGGCATGGCGCAGGCGGCCGCTGTGACCCGGGACGGTGGCAAGATGATCCTTTGCGCTGCTTGCCCGGAAGGAAGTGGTAATCAGCATTACGAGAAGTGGATGATGAATCCGCAAATGCGTAAGCACGACGAGGTCTTAAAGCGCTTTGCTCGCGAGGGCTTTCAGGTGGGTCGTCACAAGGCGTTTCAAATCTCTCGTGATGCCGGGCGGATTCATACGACGCTCGTCTCTGACTTGGACGATGCTTTCGTTCGTCGGCTCTTGTTGCATCCACAGCCCGATTTGCAGAGGGCGCTCGATGGCGCGCTGGAGGATATGCCTGTTGGCGCGCGTATTGGCGTCATGCCATATGCCAACGCGACGATGCCGCAGTTGGTTTCCAATTAGCAAGCTGACATTAACACTTTTTTCGCTACCGTCTTTACAAGATTTGTATCACGTGTGTTACCATACGGCTGCGAACGGAGACAGAGCAATTGTAACTTAGCGACGTCCTAGGAAAGGCAGAATCATTGTCTGAGATTAACCTACCTCAACATGAAGCTGATGCGCTCTTGGCGATGGAGAAACACCGTGTGAGCGAGCGTGAATACACGTTTTCATTACCTGGACAGAAAGAAAATATTGAACTTCTTTCAATAGACAAGCGTGAAAAGTTTTTACTTGACCTATATCGTGGACGCATCCGTCTTCGAAAAGTTACCATGCAGAATCGTGCGAGAAAATCAGTTACTCTTGCACGACTAGACCTTAACGGTAGAACTCATACTAACCCCGACGGCCAGGTCTTGCCAACACCCCATCTACATCTATATCGCGAGGGATTCGGTGACAAGTGGGCAGAAGCCGTACTATCGGAACAGTTTTCAGATCTCGATGATATATGGATAACCGTGCAAGATTTTATGCGCTACTGTAATATCACTAATCCACCAACAATTGAGAGAGATTTGTTTACATGATTGATGAAATCCAGCAGCTAACAGACGAGTATCACAACTGGCTTAGTGACAAGACATTCCTCCGAACGATCGAAGACTGGGTAGAAATCACAACACCTTTCTTGGATAGACACAATGACCATATGCAGATTTATGCGAAGCCATCTGATGGAGGATTCATACTTACAGATGACGGATACACGATTGATGATCTTGAGCTGGGCGGCTGCAAGCTAAATACGCCAAAGCGTCAAGATTTGCTGCAAATAACTCTGAACGGTTTCGGTGTGAATCGGAAGGACAATGCGCTTCAGGTAAACGCTACGTTACGGAATTTCGCACTACAAAAGCATAATCTCTTGCAAGCCATGCTAGCGGTTAATGATCTCTTTTATCTGGCGCAATCTTTCACAACGAGTCTGTTTTATGAAGACGTTGTAGCTTGGCTCGACATCTCCGAAATTCGCTATTTTCCTAATGTAAAATTGACGGGCAAGAGTGGCTATGATCATCACTACGATTTTGTCATACCCAAGTCCAACATCCATCCGGCGCGTGTGTTGTTGAGCATTACCAACCCCAGCCGTGGCACTGCATCAAATACAGTTTTCGCTTGGGAAGATACACGAGAGGCTCGTGCGGGCGGGTCCCGCGCTTATGCAATCCTAAATGACGACGAAAAGCCTGTGTCAGAGAGTGTTTTGGATGCATTCCGCAATTATGACGTGCATCCGATTCCATGGTCAGAACGTGAAGAAGTGCGCAAAGAGTTGGCCGCCTGAGGCGGTCTATCATCATGGTATCCCACCACCTCCCCAAACGCCTTTGCCTACATTCTCAATTCATCTTCTAGCTGCGTCGTTGTGACCAAGACCAGCGGCAAGATCATCTCGAACACCGACGACGTCCGCACTGCCGCTCGCATTGTCATCGTTAGTTCGCTTTCGCTTTGCATTATCTTTGGCATCCGCCTGTCGTTTTCGGTCTTTTTCGCGGAATTTGTCTTGGAGGAGGGCTGGAGCAACGAGGCCGCGGCGACGATCTTCAGCTTGAATATGCTCGTCTTTGCACTGACTGCGCCCTTGGCGGGTATGGCACTGGACCGTTATGGCGCGAGGCGGGTTTTTGGGCTTGGCGTCTTGTTGATGACGGCAGGCTTGTGGCTGAGCAGCCGCGCGGATTCATTGGAAGATCTCTTGCTGGCATACGGCATTGTCGGTGGCGTTGGCTTGGGAATAACTGGCTTGGGACCGGTCGCCTCGATCGTGGCCGGCTGGACGACCCCGGCGCATCGCGGGCGGGCAATAGGTATCGCCTTCGCCGGCACGGGCGTAGGCTCTCTGCTGTTTGTGCCCTTGGCGAACTGGCTGATCGAAACGTATGCCTGGCGCAATGCTTATCTGGTTCTGGCGCTAATCTGCCTGTTTGTGCTGGCGCCGCTGATGGTAATCGGCTTGAAGAGCCCGCCTGCGCAGCGTCACCGCGTGCGACAGTCGATAACTTCTGCAACTCAATGGAGACAACTCTTGGGCAATCCGGTATTTTGGGCCTTGATGATCATCGGATTGACGGCTTTGGGTCCCTTGCGCAGCCTGACCGTGCATCAGGTCGCCTATATGGAGTCGGTCGGTGTCGAGCGTCAACTGGCGGCAAGTGTTGTCGGTTTGGCGGGATTCTTGACCAGCTTGGCCTTTGTAGGCTTGGGCTGGGTATCCGACCGGTTTGGGCGCATCGTCGCCTTTGGCATCGGTTCTCTGGGTTTGATCAGCGCGGTCGTGATGCTCTTGTTCTTGCGTGACGGCGGGACACTTGCCTTGCTCTGGGCCTACGCGCTGGTGTTTGCGCTAGCGGAAGGAACGCGCAGCAGCCAAACTACCGCCTTGGCAAGTGATGTCTTTCATGCGCAGGGCCTGGGGCGGATCAATGGCTTGGTGGGTGGAATGTTCGGCTTGGGCGCGGCCTTGGGTCCCTGGCTGGTCGGGCGCATCCGTGACGAGAGCGGCAGCTACGATGGCGGTCTAGTGGTGGTTGTGATGATGGTGGTGGTTTCAGTGCTGGCGTTTTTCTACGTAGCGAGATCAAGGGTGTAGTATGTGGGCGATCGACAGGATCGCCCCTAGAGATGCTCATAAGCCGGCAGGGTGAGGAACGGGTCAGCCACGACGAAATTACAAGCTAACGACTCGCTCCACAGTCCTTCCACTTCTCTCGCTCTGGATGGGGCTATGCGCAAGTTCCCGAAACATTAACATAATCGGCGCTTACCCAGCCGCGTTTTCCGTGATAATCGACCTCGAACCAGCCCGGAGTCCGATCCAGCGCCGTAAGGCTGACGAAAGCCGGCAACACCGCCAGCACCATGCCGTGCGGATATTCACGCAGATTGAGAGTGGCATTTATGTTCACCATGCAGTCATGTAGAGGCTGCTTTGGCGTGGCGACCACGACGGGCGGCGACAGACCCGGCGGCAGCGACCGCAGCAGGACAACGGAGCCGTGATGAGGTATCTTGACGCAAGTGTATTCGTTTCGGCGCTCTGTAGGCAGCGTCTCCACGGTGCGTGGCGCATGATTGGCATCCAGGAACACCACCACGGCGCCGCTGGCAAGAAAGCACACTTCTGTGTCGTTTTCCACCCAACTCCAAACATCGACGGCGTCGATGATGCCGGCTTGGACCACTTGGGACTTTCCAACTCCGCGGGCGTCGATACGCTGACACTGTGTTTCGCCAGTCAAATCGGTGACCGTGATTCCGGGCGCGAGCGCCGGGCAGGTCTGTACACGCGGCTTGATTTGTGGAATGGTGTTTTCTTTTGCGGTCGTCGTTCCCTTTTGCGTTCTCTTTTGAGGACTTGATGGCGTAAAGGGACCAACGTCTGTCAAGACTGGGCCAGAGACGCTATTGTCAATGAAATTTGAGTCTTCGCTGGCGCGGTCCTGGGGACTGTTGCCTTCAAATACGACGCTTTCTGTCAGTGTGAGTCTGGGCGCGTCTCCGACACCACTACTTACGCCGGAATAGACGGCCGCAGCACCGCCGCTGTTATTGCGGAAAATCGAGTTGCGGACAGTCACCGCGCCGGACAGCAAGTGGCGCAGCGCGGAGGCAGCTGAGCCGGCGGTCGAGGTCGTGGTATTCATTTCAAATATGACCCGATCGAATTCGACATTTTGATCCGCCACTAATACTGGCCCTTGGTTGTCACGAAAAGCGACATGCCGGAAGATGGAGTCGTTTTGCAGAATCAGGAGAATCGGTCCGCTGCTGCCACTTCCGGTGAAAACGACATTTATCACAGTGAGCTTTCCCGCGCTAAGCAAGATTCTACTGCCATTCGCCGAGGTGATGGTGTGTCCGTTGCCGTTGATGGTAACGGTCAGACCTTTCGGAATGTAGAGTGTCCCGGTCATCTGGCAGTCAGCGACCAAGTTGTAAGTTGCGCCCGCCACCAGAACCCCTTCAAGTGGCAAGCCACAGGACGAGGCGACCGGCGTAGCCTCCTCACGCGCAGCCGAATCGCCGTTTCCGATTGTGCCCGCGCAGTTGCCTGTGCTGCTGTTTACAACATTGCCGCTAGTCAACTGAGGGAAGACCGCTTCCGCCGTCAAGCAGCCGGTCAGGGTTATTATCGTCCCCGCGTCGGCATTGGGGAGGACGTTGAACGCGGCGTTGCCGCCAATCAGTCGGCGCAGAACCACATTGTTGACCGTGATCGTCGAGTGGTTGCCGATGTTCATTGCGAGACCGGAGGCCACGTACGAAGAATATGCGCCAGACCCATCTTCAAGAAGGACATTTGTAAGCGCAATTGTGATGGAACTGCCGAGGTCAGTAGTGATGGCGGATCGGAAAAAGTTGCGTATGGTCACATTGCTTAAGCTAAGGCTTCCGGAAAGGTGCAAAACACCCGAGCCAGAGTACCCGCCGCCTTCAAGCGTCGCGTTGTTCACGCTCAGGCTTGAGCTCGCGTGTACCAATATCAGACTGCTGGTACTCCTGAGCGCGTTGCCGTCTAAGGTAACGCCATTGCCATTTATCGTTACCGGTGAAAGGCCGAATGTGAGCGTTGAAGCGATAGTAATGGTGTTGACGCTGGAGGAGATTTCGATTGTATCGCTGCCCGATTCGCCCGCCGCGCAGTCGCCGCCCGTGGTATCGCTGTCGCCAATGGCGTTGTTGACGGCTTCGCGCAGTGTGCAGGCGCCATCGCCGGCAGTTGTGGTGTCGGCAGAGCTGTCAACAGTGATAGTGGCCGCGAGTGTTGGCGTCGCCCAAGCGAACGCTATGGCAAGGAGGAGGCAGGATGCCAGTTTCAGAATCGTCGAGGCGCAAACATGAGAATTCTCAATTAATAGTAATAGCCGCACGGCGCAATCCTTCTGTTTTCGAAGATATTTTTCAGCAGCGTATCGAAGTCAGTTCATATTCCAATGAGCTGTTTCGGAGTGCGAGCGAACAATAGTGCGGCGTTGGGCATTCTGCGTTTTTGTCGGGAGCGTAGATTAGTTTTCGTGCAATGATCACTGCGATAAGGAAACAGGGATACGTGTACGCTACCGGCGGTGTCACTTTGAAACGCATTCCCACGTTAAATATAAAACCTAATATTAAAGTAATAGATTGATTTCGACAGTGTATCATATTATTAAGGTGGACGCAAGCGGAAAATTAGGGGGAGTGGGTCCGTTTCAGTTGATATTCAAATGAGCTGTTTTGGATTGACCAAGGGTTCAACAGTGTAATGCTACGCCTACCGTGGCTTTGAGGGGAATCGTAAATTGGTTTTCACGTGATTTCTTATTTCAACCGAAATGGGTACACGGCCTATTTTTAGCTGTTCCTGACTCTTGAAAGAGACCTGCCTCTTTTTTGGACGCGGGCGATGGAATCCTACAGATACTGATAGGCTGGCAGGGTGAGGAATTCGCTGAAATCAGCGGCGCGGATCATTTCATCAAAGAGTTGCATTGCCAGTTGAAAGTGGCCGTTGTTGAAGCGCTCGTCGCCGACTTCGCCGCGAATCGCATCCATTTCCTCTTCCAGCAATTGGCCAAACAATGCCAGGGTAAGCGGGCGGCCATCGGCGAGCGTGGCGTTATGGCGCAGCCATTGCCAGACCTGCGCGCGACTGATTTCGGCCGTGGCGGCGTCTTCCATCAGCGAATACAGCGGCACACAGCCGTTGCCACCGAGCCAGGCTTCCAAATACTGGATGCCCACTTTGAGGTTGAGACGAACGCCGTCTTCGGTGATGGCGCCCGGGCTGGGAATAAGCAGATCTTGCGCCGATACATTGACATCAGGGCGCTGTCGATCGACTTGATTGGCTTGTGGCATGTATTCATCAAAGACCTCTGCCGCGATCTGTACCAGGCCGGGGTGCGCCACCCAGGTGCCATCGTGCCCTTCTTTTGCCTCGCGGAGCTTGTCGGCACGGACTTTGTCCAAAGCGGCCTGGTTGCGTTCGGGATCGTTGCGGATGGGGATTTGTGCCGCCATGCCGCCCATGGCGTGCGCGCCGCGACGATGACAAACCTTGATCACGTGCAGTGTGTAATTGTACATGAACGGTACCGTCATGGTGACCTGGGCGCGATCGGGCAACAGATAATCGGCATGGTTGCGGAACTTCTTGATGTAGCTGAAGATATAATCCCATCGTCCGCAGTTTAGCCCGGCCGAGTGCTCGCGCAATTCGTAGAGGATCTCTTCCGCCTCGAAGACCGCCAGAATGGTTTCGATCAACACGGTGGCTTTGATACTGCCTTGCGGGATGCCAAGCGCATCTTGGGCGTGCACAAAGACATCGTTCCACAAGCGGGCTTCCAGGTGGCTTTCCAGCTTGGGCAGATAGAAATAGGGACCGGTGCCGCGCTCTAGGGCGGGGCGGGCATTGTGGAAGAAATAAAGTCCGAAATCGAATAATCCGCCGGGAATCGGATTGCCATCAACCAGGAAGTGGCCTTCGTCAAGGTGCCAACCGCGTGGACGTACCATCAACGTGGCGGTGTCTTCATTGAGTTGGTAGAAACGGCCGTCGGGATTGCTAAAGGTGATGCTACGGTCGACCGCATCACGCAGGTTGATCTGGCCGTCGACCATGTTATGCCAGGTCGGTGAATTGGCATCTTCACAGTCTGCCATGAACACCTTTGCGCCACAGTTGAGCGCGTTGATGACCATTTTGCGGTCGGTGGGGCCGGTGATCTCGACACGACGATCTTGCAGGTCGGGCGGGACCGGGGCGACTTGCCAGGATAAATCGTCGCGGATGGCGGCGGTTTCCGGCAGGAAGTCGGGCAGATTGCCGGCATCAATGGCGGCTTGGCGTGCCTCACGGGCTTGCAGAAGTTGGTCGCGGCGGGCGGTGAATTTGCGCGCCAAGCCGGCGAGGAATTCGATAGCCTCGGGCGTGAGGATGGCTTGGTATTCCGGCAGTATCTCGGCGCGGATTTCGATAGCGGCAGGGAGCGTTTGGTCGGTCATTGTGGTGGAATCCTTGACATAAGTCTGTTGTATTAGCGCGTAAAATATAGGTGAAAAGTGGCTAATGTTGTAGAGTAAGTCGCATTTTGTTGGAAACGCGCGCGTTTGTGTCTGTTATATGTCCGTACAAGAAACTATTACGAACATATGAGGCTTGTCGCGACACTAATGGCCGCATGGATAATTTGATTGTCAAGTTGCGGACACTGTCCAGGGTAGCGCAAATGACGTGGCAAAGGGCGACAAAAATGTCGCTAAGCGGACGGGGTTGCTGGACGTGGGTCAATCGAGGAGGTGAGCGTATTCTCGCAATCTAGAGGCAGTCGCGACGAGTTCTGCTTCAGACAGGGTGTCGAGATACTGCTCAACACTATATTTCTTGTTCACGTGCCGTCGCCTGATCTTGCGGACTGCTGCACAGAATTTTCCCGGGAATAGATCGAGGTGATTTGCCAGAAAGACATCTGGATGTTGAGCTTCGATCTTATAGGGTTCTAAAGCTTCTTTGGGAAAGTCTTTGAGATTGTAGGTGACAATGACATCGCAGCGACCGACGATGGCCGCTGCCAACACATGGCGATCGTCCTTATCGCGCAGACTCAGAGAGTCAATTGAATTTTCATAACCGGTTACAAGCGCGTCTCTTGTTTTGGCGTCCATTCGGTCGCGTCTGCGTTCCAATCGTGTTGGGTCAATGTCTGGACGCTTTCTGTTAAGAACAGCCATCCATTCTCTGTGGATATCCACTGTCCACTTTGCCCGAAAGACGTCGTCTACAGCGAGTTGAACAAAGAGGTCTGTCAGTCGTATTGAGACAAGAACATTGGCGTCAAGGATTGCTGTGTATCGACTTCGGCTAGTCATACAGACCTAGTTCTTCAGCTTCGACGACCATTTGATCAAGTATTGCTTCCCGCCCTTGATCAATGTTTTCTTTGTATGTCATTACATCTTCCATGCGAATGCAGCGGTGTCTGCCCACCTCGCGATGGGGAATCTCGCCTGACTCCAACAGTCCGACGAGATAAGGACGTGATACGTTCAATATGTCTGCTGCTTGTATAGTAGTCAATTCAGCGTGGTGCGGGATAATGGTTTTGACTTCGCCAGACAGCAAGTCCATCAGGACGTCATGCAGCAGTTGTACCGCTTCCGATGATAACTCCGTCAGTTCTTCGCTCTCGGCGTCGACAAGTTGAATGGGTAGGTCGGATTTGCGCTTTATGTGCGAAGCAAGCGGTTGCAGTACCTCTCGTAGACTCAGCTTGTCCATGTCTGCCTTGGTTAG
The DNA here is from genome assembly GCA_965262335.1 of Phototrophicaceae bacterium. Classification (GTDB taxonomy): domain Bacteria; phylum Chloroflexota; class Anaerolineae; order Aggregatilineales; family Phototrophicaceae; genus UBA6055. The sequence continues at coordinate 276,028 of OZ253528.1, read as the reverse complement.
ATACCTGATTCCAATCATGTCATCAACCTCTTCTTCCTGTTGCAACAGCGTATCATATGGAGGCGGGACTGCCAACGTCCGCCGCGGCCGGGAGTGGTGAAAATCGTGGAGTTCATTTTTCTAACCCCATCTCCAGTCCTAGCGCCCCCTCGGTCCCCCGCCTCACGGGGGATGTATCCCAAAGCACTGGAGAAGGGAGCCTGCTAGCGGGTTCGAGCCAGCGCCATTTTGCTCCAACTCCTGGGAATTCACCACTCGCCCCAGCCGGGAGTGGTCAATTTCAAGGATATGCGCTTTTGTCGACTACGAGTAAATATTTCTTAGCCCCGGGGACACCGAGATTTTTTGCAAGAGCAGGTGGAATCAGCACATCCTCGAAATTCACCACTGCCTTAAGCCAGGAGATGTGAATACTGTCGTAGTACCGTGACGATTTTGTCGAGATTCAGTTGAGAAAGATTCGCGAGGTATGCGTCCAAAGTGTAGGGAGGATTTTTCAGTCTGGCGCGGATCGCGCGTATTGCGCTAAAAAAGCCATCTGGATAAGTTTCAAGAAATACCAAGAGGAAATCATCGGGATGATAAACTTCAATGCCGAAGGGTTTTAGTATTTCGCCAGGAAAATCACGCAGATTCTGGGTAATGATTGTGTCGCAATGACCTTGTCTTGCTGCGGCGAGCACGTGACGATCATCCGGATCGGGGAGATCCGCATCGTCAATGAGATGTTCATAGTCAGTGATGAGCGCATTTGGAAAATAAAAGTTCATTTCCAACCACATTCGCTGTATCGTCGCAGGATCAAGGTCTAGTCGCTTGCTGCCGAAAGTTTTCATCAACTCACGGTGGATGTCGGATGACCATTTTGCTTGAAACAACTCAAGTGCGGCGAGTTGAAGTAAAATATCCCGCATTCCGGCGGAATACAGGATATTTGTATCGAGAATGGCAATCTGCGGGGTTTTGCTAGTCATAGAGACCTAACTCTTGTGACTCCGCCACTAATCGATCGAGAAAGGCTTCGCGCTGGCGACGCAGCGTCTGTTTGTAGTTCAGCACATCTTCGGTTCGGATGCGCCGATGGCTTCCCACTTTATGATGAGGGATTTCACCGGAGTCGAGCAACTTGATCAGATAGGGTCGTGAAACATTGAGTATGTCCGCTGCCTGGCTGGTACGTAATTCGGCGAATAAGGGAAGCACGGTCACGCCGTGACCGGCAGCGACCGTTTTCACGACTCTCGCCAGCGCAGCCGCCGCGCTAGCGGGCAGTTCTATCGGCTGCTCATCGTGGGAACTGAACACAAATAGCTTAGCGGGCTCGTCCGCCTCCGTATCGCGCGAAAGCCTTGCTGATGCCGCACGAGCTAGCTCGGCTTCTTGCCCGGTGGGTGGTAAGAAATTGTAGGCGACCATTTTCATCTCCTTATCGATTGCATGCACAGATTATCAAGTAAACGCAATAAACGCAATAAGTGCATTATATGCAACGCAAGTTCTTGATATTGGCGTAATGTCATTGGGAGTGAAGGGCGAGATGCCGAAGTGTCTCTAGGGCGTTCGCAATACTGTATCTCTCAAGACATCGTCGAAGACATGCATGAACGTATCAACATGTTCGCGCCGGAAGATGAGCGGCGGCTTGAGCTTGAGCACGTTGTGAAGGGGTCCCTCGGTGCTGAGCAAGATGCCGCGCCCCTTCATGCGTTCGACGATGTAATCCGCTTCCCAGTCAGCGGGTTCGAGTGTGTCCTTATCTCGTATCAATTCGATGCCGAGGAAGAGTCCCGAACCGCGCACTTGCCCGATGATGGGGAAGTGCGTTTGCAAGGCTTGCAGGCACCGCATCCAATAGCTGCCGATCTCGTTGGCGTTTTGCTGCAGGTTTTCGTCGGCGATGATCTTGAGCACTTCCAGGCCGATGGCACAGGAGACCGGATTGCCGCCGAAGGTGTTGAAGTATTCCATGCCGTTAGCGAAGGCGGTGGCGATCTGCGGCGTGGTGACGACTGCGCCGAGTGGATGTCCGTTGGCGATGGGCTTGCCCATGGTGACAATATCGGGCACGACGCCGCTCAATTCAAATGACCAGAAATGACTGCCGACTCGGCCGAACCCGGTTTGTACTTCGTCGGCAACGCAGAGGCCGCCGGCTGCGCGCACCATGGCATAGGTCGATTGGAGATAGTTGGCGGGCAAGGGCATTTGCCCGCCGCAACCCATGATGCCCTCGGTGAAGAAGGCAGCGAGTTGTTGGTCGCGCGAGCGAATCGGCCGGATGCTTTCGGCGACGGAGCGAGCGTAGAATTCCCCGGCGTTTGCAGCAAAGCCGCGGACTTGGCCGCGGAAACCATCGGGCATGGTGGCGACTTGCAGGTGTGCCGGCTGGCCGCATCCGCCGGGCCCGTTGAATTTGTAGGGACTGATGTCGATCAGCGCGTTGGTGTGCCCGTGGTAGGCGTGATCGATGACGATAATATCGCTGCCGCCGGTATAAGCCTTGGCCAGCCGCAGGGCCAGCTCGTTGGCTTCGCTGCCGCTGTTGACGAAGAAGCAGACCGATAGTGGCTGGGGCAAGGTGGCGGTAAGGGCCTCGGCATAGGCCACGATCGTCGGGTGCAGGTAGCGGGTGTTGGTGTTCAAAGTCGCTATTTGAGCTTGTGCGGCGGCCACGACGCGTGGATGTTGGTGGCCTACGTGAGGCACATTGTTGACACAATCGAGATAACGCTGGCCGTATTGGTCGACGAGGTAGTGCATGCAGGCGCGTTCGATCTGCAAGGGTTGCTGATAGGAAAGGCTGAGCGCGGGATTGAGCGCCTTGCGTCGCCTCGCCATGAGTTTAGTCGCCGGAGATTTGCCCGCTGTCGTTATTCCATGTGGCAGGCGCAGGATCAAGTTGGGATCGGGCGAAAGCGATGTATAGATTTCGCGCAGTTGCGGCGAAGAGACTCCGGGGAAATTCTCATGCTCAAGCGGGTCGATGATGATCTGGAAATGCAGATGCGGGATCCAGTTGCCGTTGCGCGGATAATCGCCGATATGCGCCAGTAGGTCTCCGGCTTGCAGCTTTTGTCCAACTTGCCAGCGTTGGAGCGTCTCCGGTGACAGATGACCGTAGAGAGTGAAAAAACACAGGTCGTCGGTGACGTCGTGTCGCAGGATCAGGGTGGGACCAAAATCTTGCGCGGCTTTGTGCTCTTTCAGGCTATGGATGGTGCCGGCCAAGGGCGCGTAAATTGGCGTATTGACGGGGGCGAATAGATCGATACCCAGGTGCAGCGAGCGTCGTCGGTGGTGATCAAGCGCAAACAAGTCTTGCAGGTATATGGGGCGCACTTTGTCGTAAAGGCCGATGCCGATTCTGTCAGCGAGTTGATGGCGGAGCGGCGCGATATAGGAGGTCGGATCGGCCAGATCGCGCACCCGCGCAAGCAAAGGGCTGCTCATGCCCAAGTCGAGAATCGCGGAGTTCGTTTCGGTCAGCGGGAAGCCGAGGACCGGTGCAAAGGATTGTTTACCCAGCCAGAATGTCACGTCGCTGGTTTGAGGGCAGGCATGCAAGCCGCAGGCAGCGCGAAAAAGATAGTGGGCGTAACGCGGATGGATGTCCCGCAGCTTTTGCAAGAGATCCCAGGCACCGGTTTCGCTGATGCTTAGATGGCGATTGTCGGGTTCCTGTTTTTGCTGATACCGTGAGATGCAGACACTGAGACAAAGTCGCGCGGCGACAAGCGGAAAGAGGATTTGGATTTCGCGCTGGGAAAGCGGGAAGACGAGATGATAAGCAGCGACAAGCGGGCTTGCCTGGTCGAGCGGCCGTTCGCTGCCCATCATGATGTAGGCTAGCGCCACAGCCAGATCGGTGACGGTGGGGCTATAAACCATGTCGCCCAGGTCGATCATGCCGGCGACTGTGGCCGGATCGCTGCCTTGCGCGCGAATCAGGATATTGGTGTCGTTGGCATCGTTATAGACAAAGCTATGGCGCAGATCCGGCAGGGCGGGCAGCAGCTGTTCTTGATAAAGCGACAGGAAATAATCGAGGAGGCATTTATTGTCAGATGGCAGATCATGACCGTAGCGAGCGATCTGCTGCAGGTTGCGGATATTCCAGCGGTATTGCAGGCGTTTTTCGTCGTGGCGGAAGTCCTGCATTGCCGCGCTGACCTGGCCAAGCCGCGTGCCAATGTCTTGCAGGAGCGCTGTGGAATGTGGACGAAAGTCGCGGAGCGGGATGCCGTCAATATAAGTCAACAGTCGCGCCTGGTACTTGTTATTATCGACGCCGGTGATAAGGGGCGCATGGCTGCCATCGCGGGCGGGGATAAGGCGCGGGAAAATGTTGGTTGACGCGGACAGATGCTGCAGGGTCTTGTTTTGCAGGTCCAGCACTTTCGCCGATACACTGCTGTGGGCGAATTTCAATACATATTGGCTGCCGGTTGTGGACTGGATATGGAAGTTGCGATCAAGCTCTGAGGGCAGGCAATTGATGGCACGCGCGTCGATAGCGTAATGTGATAGCAAGATGTCTCTGGCGTCGGCGGACGAAAAGGGCGGGCGGATGTTCTCTTCCATCGGCAGCACGGCATGACCCTTTCTGCTGTCGCAGTTTGTTTCTCATTATACGCCCGCCAGGCGGTTGGTGAGTAATACCAATTAAGTAAAGAGGATTCACCAGAGAGGAACAGAAGTAGTTCCAAGAAAGCAATGGGAACTTGAGATTGCCGCTTTTCTAACCCCATCCCCAGCCCTTCCCCAAAGCATTGGAGAAGGGAGTCAGCCGCTTTGTAAGCGGTCTCAACAGTCTGTACAAACTTCCCCCCGCCTCACGTGGCAATTTCAGGTACAGCTTTCGCGCGGCAAGATGTCGGATTCACATCAGCACATTTTGCGCATGTTTTGGGTCGGGCCACAGGGTCGCCCCACTATTCTTGCAAGGATTAGGTAGCTGTTGGGGCCGGGGGTGCGGGCTAGCCGGCAAAGAGCGGCGTGGGTGTGCCTTTGACACCCGGCTTGCAGGCGAACAGACTGCCGGCAAGCGGATACTGCTGTAATTGCGCGTCGCTCATGGCGGTGCTGGCGCAGGTGATATAAAGCGTATCGAGGTCGGCGCCGGCAAAGGCGCAGCTGGTGATATTGAGGGCCGGAAGCGGGACTACTTGCAGGATTTCACCGGCAGGCGAATAACGGGTGACGCGCGCGCCGCCAAACTGGGCCAGCCAAATACAGTCCTCGCTATCGACGGTCATGCCATCGGGAACACCTTGGTCATCTTTGGTAAACTCGGTGAAGACACGTTTGTTGCCCAGGTCGCCATTGGCAGCGATATCGAGTGCATAGACTGTGCGTTTAATGCTATCGGTGTGGTAGATGATGCTATTGTCGAGGTTGAAAGCAGGACCGTTGCAGATGATGTAATTATCATCGACTTTGCTGACGCTGAGGTCGGGATCAAGACGATAAAGGGCGCCGGTCTCGGCAGATTGCTCGAGGTCCATGGTGCCCGCCCAGTAGCGTCCGCTATTGTCGACCTTGCCGTCATTAAAACGGTTGCCGGGCATATCGGCTTCCGGCAACTGAATCGGGTCGGCGGAAAGGGAATCGAAGTCGAGGGCGACGAAGCCATCCACGGTGGTGCCGACGAAGCCACCAGCTTGACGCGGATTGAGGCTGGTTACGGAAAAGTCGAAAGTCCAGGTCTTTTTTGCCCCATCGGCAAGCGAATAACGGTGAACCTTGTTGCTCATAATATCGACCCAATACACGGCATTTTCGGCTTCCACCCAAACGGGGCCTTCGCCCAAGACTGCCTGAATTTCCCAAACGACCTTTAGGTCTGACATAGATGTTTCCTTTCGCTATTGATTGGCATTTTACCAGTTTGTCACCGAGCCGTCAGCCCGGCGCAGATGTGGCAATTCCTCCATTATAAATGGGTAACGATCTAGGGCGTCGGCATTAAATTCGATACCGAGGCCGGGCGCAGTCGGTGGCAACAGGTAGCCGTCTTGCCATTGCGGCGGATTCAGCACCAGCTCGGACAAGACCTCGCCGGGTTTGCGCGATAGCTCCAGCACGGCGAAATTGGGCACGGCCAGAGACAGGTGCAAGAAGGCTGAAGTGGCGACCGCGCCGATGGCGTTATGGATTGCCAGATCGATGTAATGAGTTTCGCAGGCGGCGGCGACCTTTTTCGATTCGGTCAATCCAGCGCAGACGCTGGGGTCTAGGCGGGCGAAATCGATTAATTCCTCTTCGATGACTTGACGGAATTCCCACTTGGAGCTGTAATGTTCACCGGCTGCCAGCGGCACTGTGGTGCGTTGGCGCAGGGTGCGAAAGGATTGTGCGTTTTCCGCGCGCAAGGGATCTTCAACAAAGAAGGGGCGGTATTGTTCCAACTCTTGACAGAGCCAGAGCGAGTCGGCCAGGTCAAGGCGCGTATGCACATCGAGCGCGATATCGATGTCGTCGCCCAGGGCGGTTCGGATAGCTGCGCATTCCGCGATGGCTTGGCGGACGGCCTGGCGTGGTTCCAGGATTTCGCCCGTGCGATGCGCCAATTCCCAGCGCAGCACTTTCCAACCCTGGGCAAGCGATTTGCGGCAGGATTCGACCAATTCCTCGGTCGTATCACCGGTGTTGTGGTTGTAAGTCAGGACGCGGTCGCGGACTCGGCCGCCCAGCAATTCATACACCGGTACGCCCAGCGCTTTGCCTTTGATATCCCAAAGTGCAATATCAATGGCTGCGATGGCCGCGGTCAAGATAAGCTGCGCCGGGAAGAATCCACCGCGGAAGAGCAGTTGCCAGATATGCTCGATGCGGAAGGGGTCCTGGCCGATCAAAAGCGGCTTGAAGTGTTCGATCGCGCCTTGCATCGCCAACTCGCGTCCGGTGATGCCGGCTTCGCCGACGCCACTGATGCCTTGGTCGGTTTCGATGACGACGAAGCAGTAGGTACGCCATTCTGCCGCCAGATAGACTTTTACATCGCTGATTTTCATGAGGAGACCTCCATGTTAGGAAAAACTGGAAGAAAACTGCAGAAATTATACCTGAAATTGTTGTTGAGAGTTTAGAGGTACTGGGTTCTTTGCGCACTCTGGCTCCGGGAAAATTAGAAACTTGCCGCGGTCACACTCCCGCGCTGGCGGCGATTTTGGTATCGCACAAGTTGAACTAATAGGTCAAGCCAAAGCCATAGTCGAAAAGCGGGTCCTGGGAGTCATGCGGCAGATCGGGCTTTTGCGCGCGTACGGCTTCCATAGATGATGGCAGCTCGAAGGGCAGTTTGGCGGTGGGCTTGAAGCGCCCAAAAATGATATCGAGTACTGCCGCGGCATTGGCGCCGAAATTGGCAACCAGGCCGGCGCTCGCTGCGGCGATGTCCGGGATTACTGCCGGACGGTCGAGATAGATATCGATGATGGTCGGCAGAGATCGCGCGATGGAAAGGATACGGCTTAGCTCAGGTTCTTTGAAATCGAGATCGCCGGCATGGAAGAAGGCTTCGAGGAAGATATTGTTGCGCGGCTGGTAAGGCGCTTGCAGGCGCAGGATTGCAAAATCGGCTTGATCTGGACTGTCGACTACGTCACCATATTGCGAGGCGACCTCCGGCTTGATGTTCTCGACATATATTTTGGGCCGTAGCGGCAAGGGCAGGATGCCAGCGTTTTTCAGCAGCACAATCGACTTGCGCTGTGCCAATTCGCCGGCGGCGCGGAAGGCCGGGTTGCCGGCGATATGTCCGGCTGCCGCCACATCGACGCGGCGATTCTCGAAGAGACCGAGGCGGAATTTGTCGTGCAGCAGGCGGCGCACGCTGGTATCGAGGCGTTCTTCGCCGATCTGTCCGCTGTTCACCAGGTCAATCACGACTTCAGGACAGGCTTCGCCGCCAAACTGATCGACACCGGCATCGAGAATCTTGCTGGCGCGCTGCTCAAGGCTGAGATGTTCGACGCCCCAAGCGCGGGCGGGAAAGATGGTCCCGCCGAGGTCGGCATCGGTGAGCAAACCCCAATCGGTGCAGACCACACCGTCAAAAGCGTAGTTCTGGCGCAGCAAGCGGGTGATGATGCCTTTGTTGTAGGCGAAGCCGACGGGCTCGTGTTCGGTGCCAATCGGCATACCATAATAAGGCATGATCATGGCGGTGCCGGCCGCGAAGGCGGCTTCAAAGGGCAGCAGGTGATAATCGAAATTGTGGCCCGGGTAGACCTGCTCGCGCCCATAATCGAAGTGGGGGTCTTCGCCAGCCAATTGCGGTCCGCCGCCGGGAAAATGTTTGGTCATGCAAGCGACGCTCTGCGAATCGAGGGTTTTGCCCTGGAAGCCGCGGATATAGGCGGCTATCAGCTTTGCCGCGAGAGCATTGTCTTCGCCAAAGGTGCCGTTGACGCGCGCCCAGCGTGGTTCGGTGGCGAGATCGGCGACCGGATGCAAAGCCGCGCGCAAGCCTACGGCGAGGTATTCCTGCCGGGCGATATCGGCGAATTCTTCCACCAGGTCTTCAGCGCCGATAGCCGCAAGACCCGGTGATTCGGGCCATTGCGAGAAGGCCTCGGTCGCCATGTGCACGCCCGGGTTCTCGGCGAAGCTGTGGCGTGGATCAGTCGAGAGTGTGATGGGAATGCCAAGTCGCCTGGAGGCGGCGAGTTCCTGCAATTGATTGACCCAGGCCGCGATTTTTTCGGCAGGGGCAGAGCCGACCAGGTTGAAGTGTGTGATATGTTTTTCGGTCAGCTCGCGGATGGTGGGACCACCAAATGCGCCCATATCCAGATTGAATTGGCCATCGGGGGTGATCATGACCATGGTTTGGAAGAGCAGGCCCGCTTTTTCTTCCAGGGTCATGCGCGTCAGCAGGTCTTCGACGCGTTCGTCGATGGGGCGGGCGGGGTCTTGGTAAGGATTCGCTGTCGTCATGCGTTTCTTCTTTCTGTGTCTAAGTAGTATCAAGTTAGTCATGCGAAAATCGACGCCCGTTACCCTATCCCCCGGCCCCTCTCCTCATCTCTATGAGGAGCATCCCCAAAATGAGGGAAGGGGAGCGCTTTTGGCGGGATTAGGATTGCATTCAGAACTCTCGCTACAAATGAAATTGTTTCGCATAATTTTATGGGAACTACTTTGTTCAATCCATAGCCGCTGGGCGGCAGCGATGAGGTCAGTCGCGCTCACATAAAATAACAAAGGTTCTGCTGGCGCGAGCATAGTGGTTTGTCAAAAATACAGGTCGCTGTATTTCGCTTCGAGATAACGCAGCAGTGGCGCGACATGCAGATCGGCGCCGGAGATGCCTTGCAGCAGTTCGTTGACGCTATAAGCGCGGCCATGCCGGTAGATCGAATCGCGGAGCCAATTGAGCAAAGTGCGGTAGTCGCCCTGCGCCAAGCGTTCTTGCAGATCGGGAATGTGCTCGTGGGCGGCGGCGAAGACTTGCGCGGCCATGATATTGCCGAGGGTGTAGCAGGGGAACATGCCAAACATACCTGCCGACCAATGCACATCTTGCAGGACGCCTTCTCGATCGTTGGGCGGCGTCAGACCGAGGGTCTCTTGCATCTTGGCGTTCCAGAATTCGGGCAGGTCATCGACCGAGAGCGTGCCGCTGAGCAGTTCCATTTCGATCTCGGTGCGCAGCATGATATGCAAGTTGTAGGTCACTTCGTCGGCTTCGACGCGGTTCAAACTTGGCCGTACGCGGTTGACCGCGCGATAAAAGAGCTCGGCGTTGGCAGTTGCCATTTGCTGGGGGAAATGTTTACGCAGGCGGTCGAAATGCAGATTCCAGAATTCACGACTGCGGCCGATCTGGTTTTCCCAGAGGCGCGAAGAAGACTCGTGAGCGTCATTGCTTGTGCCGCCAACCGCATATTGTCCGAGGAAGTTTGTGGTTAGGGGGCCGCGGGTCAATTGCGGCGAAACGTTTTGCTCGTATATTCCATGGCCGGCTTCGTGCAAGGTGGCAAAGAACGACATGGGAAGATAATGGCGATCATAGCGTGTGGTGATGCGCACATCTTCTCGGGTAAACGATACCTCGAAGGGATGCGTTGTGATATCCAGGCGTCCGCGATCAAAATCGTAGCCAATGATTGCCGCCAACTCGAGGCAGAGTTGCTTTTGCGTCGGGATGTCATAATCGGCTTGCCACAAGTCGACGGGCATTTTCACATCAGCGGCGACGATTTTTTCCAGCAGCGGCAGGATGCCGGCTTTGAGGTCGCCGAAGATTTGTTTCAGGCGGGCGGCGGTCATGCCCGGTTCATATTTGGCAATTAGAGCATCAAAAGGATGATCGTCAAAACCGATCACTTGCGCCAATTGGATATGGAGTCCCAGCATTTTGCGCAGGTAGGGCGCAAAGGTTGCGAAGTCGTTCCGGCTTCTGGCATTGACCCAAATTAGTTCAGATTCTGCGCTGGCGGCAGCGATGGTACCAACTAACGCGTTGGGGATGCGCTTCTGTATTTGGTAACTGCGACGGGTTTGCTGCACAGCGCGCGCGCGATAGATGTCGCTGTCGTCATTGGCGATTTGGGATTCTGCGGCATCCAGAAGGCGCTCGGTCTTGTCACTGACAAAAAACGCTTTGGCCAGTTTGGTGAGCGTCGCCAATTGAGCGCCGCGCGTCCGCGCTCCGCTCGCGGGCATCTTGGTGCGCATATCCCATTTGAGCACATTGAGGATATTCAGAAGATCATTGCATTCGGCGATATGTTCAGCGAAATCGTCATAAGCGGTCATGGGAGATTCCTTTGCAGAGCCCTAGATTGAGCGCATGGCACCGCCATCAACGCGCAAGGTTGCGCCGGTGATATAACTAGCGGCGGGCGATAGCAAGAAAGCGCCGGCAGCGCCAAAGTCGTCGATTGTGCCGTAGCGCTTCAAGGGGATCCCGGCCAGGCTGCGTTGTTTGACCTCTTCCATGCTGATGCCGAGCTTTCCTGAGGTGACGGCATCGAGTTGAGCGACGCGATCGGTATCAATGCGTCCGGGCACCAGGTTGTTGACACGGATGCCATCGGGCGCCAACTCGTCCGCCAGTGTCTTGACCAAGCCGGCGACACCGGCGCGCATGATGGTGGACAAGCCCAGCCGCTGGATCGGCTCTCTGGTGGAAGACGAGGTGACAGTCAAGATGGATCCGCCAGCGCTCATGTGCGGGATGGTCAGCCGGATCATGCGTACGCTGCTCAGGAGCGTAAGCTCGAAGGCAGCCTGGAAATCTTCATCGCTGAGTTCTTTGAACATCTTGGCAGGTGGCCCGCCGGCGTTGACGAGAAGGCAATCGATTTCGCCCCAGGCAGACACGGTTTTATCGACCCAGGCCTGGATATCCGCGAGCTTGCGCACATCGCAAGCGCTGGCCAGGGTCTGCACGCCATAATCGTCGGCGATAGCCTTTGCGGCCAAGGCGACGTCATCCAGAGTGCGGCTGCAGAGTGACACTTTTGCACCGTTGGCGGCGAGTGCCCTGGCGACGCCAAGGCCCAATCCTTTGCTTGAAGCGGCGACCAATGCGACTTGATTTTGCAATCCTAAATCCATTTTTTCTTTCCTTTATATGCAATTCTAAATGATGGCTTCTACAAGCCCGGTGATGAAATCGCCTTCGTTCCACTGCGGTGGGCCAGAACCGACACGCACCACCACCAGATCAAGCGAGGGGATAATGTAACAACGATTGGCATTATACCCTTCCAGGGCAAACATATCAGCGGGCAAAAGAGGCCAGCGCGCGCGGGCGGTATTGACCCAGAAGGTACAACCGTATTCGGGATTGAGGGCTTGCGAGGAGCGCGTCGCCTGGTCCAGCCAGCAGCGCGGGATGAGTTGCCGGCCGTTCCAAAGGCCGCCTTGCAGCAGCAGGTAGCCGAAGCGCGCCAATTCTCGCGCGGAAATATGCAAGCCAACGTGGGCGCTGGTATGCGGGCCGATGAAGCCGGCCCCGCCCATGACATCCCAACTGGCGTTTTCGATGCCGATGGGCGTGAATATGCGATCGCGCATGAAGTCGTGAATGTCTTGCCCGGCAAGTTGGGAGAATATCAGCGAGAGATGCGCCAAGGCCGGATCGCTGTAATCCCAGCGCGTGCCCGGCGGGGCGGTCAATTTGCCCAGGCATTTGCCGTAGCGGTTTGGTTGCCGGCCCAAGGCGTGCTCGAAAGGGCCGACCCCGGTGTCCGTGGGGATACCGAAAATGCCCAGGGATTCGCCGGCGATGCCTGATGTCATGGTGAGCAGGTGGCGGATGCTGATATCTGCCTTGCCCGCATCAGAGAGGGGATGTCCGTCCGGAATGAAGTCATAGGCGGGGCTGTCTAGCGTGACCTGCTGACCATGAGGCAAGCGACCTTGCCGGCTGTCTTCCAGCAGCAATGCCCAAGCGATGCCGGTGAATGATTTAGTACAGGACCAGATGTCGAAGCGGCTGGTTGGCAGCCCCATGAAAGTGTGATGTTCACGGACCAGATAACCGTGACGGATGACCACAATGCCAAAGGAATAACTGCCGAAGAGGCGCATCTGCTGCTCGAACAGGCGCGATAGTTTACAGGCATCCATGCCGGCATGCCGGCGAACATCTTCCGCCGTATCCAGCCAGCGCCAATCTGCTTGTGATGGCGGCGGTGGAAAACAGGCTGATGTCATTTTGTCTGTATTTTCGTTAGAGGCAGAGCTTTTGCGTCGGATCGTCGATACCGACGCGGCGCAGCAGCCAAGTGATTTCTTCTTGCGTGCCAGCGTCAATGGGATTAAAGGGAGGGCGCGGGGTAGCATTTGCCATGGCAGCGCGGCGATGGAGAAATTCTTTGCGAATGGTCAGGTTGATCTGCGGCTGATTCTCGTAGCGGATCAAGGGCAGGTATTTGTCGAAGATCGCTTCGGCATCGTCAAGTCGCCCAGCTTTGAAGGCATCATAAACGGCGACCAGAACTTCGGTGAAGGCGAAGCCGGTCATGGTTCCTGAGGCACCGCGCGCCAGTTCTTCCAAAAGGAACATGCCGCCCAAGCCGCCAAATATCTCGAACTTGTCGCTGCGCCGGCGGATGGCAGCGATTTTCTGCATCAGTGGCGGATCTTCCAGCTTGAGATACCCGGCATTCGGGATCGCTTCGGCGATTTGCACCAGGACATCGGGCGACATGATGACATCGTTGATGGGCGGAAAGTCTTGCACCACGATTGCGCCATCAATGCTTTCGGCGATGCGGCTGTATAGCGCCAGAATCGCGGCAGCGGATTTGTCCTCAAGTGGTGGCGGGGCGATCATCACGCCATCGGCACCGGCTGCGAAGGCTGCCGCGCTGAGGGCGATGCAAGTTTCGGTCTGGCTGTGGCTTGTGCCGACGACGATCGGTATCTCGCCGTTGACCGTGTCGACGACCGCGTCCATGATGGCTTTGCGTTCAGCGACGCTGAGCTTGGCTGCCTCGCCCATCACGCCCAATATGGTCAAGCCATGCGCGCCTACATCCATCTGAAAACGCACCAAGCGCTTGAGGCTGTCGTAGTCGACCTGGTGATCGGCCTGGAAAGGTGTGGCGAGGATATTAAAGATGCCGGTTATTTTGCCTGCCATTTATGCGACTCCTATCATCTTTTTGCCAGCGATAAAGACCGTGTCGATTTGTTGCAGCGCCTGCAAATCCAGCAGGGGATCGCCGGCAACGACGATGATATCGGCGTCCTTGCCGACTTGCAGGCTGCCAAGTTTATCTTCCAGCTTGTTAAGCTGCGCGGGAACAATGGTGGCGCTGCGCAGGGCATCATAATTATCTTTCTTTACACCGAGCTCGACCATAAACTTCAGTTCCGGCACCACCACATCATGTGGGACAACCGGACTGCCGGCATCGGTACCAAAGGCAATCGTTACACCCGCTTGCGCTGCCTTGATGATGCCGCGGAAACGTTCCCGGCCGGCGACCGTCTTTTGACGTTCGGCAATTTTCCATTCGGGAATATCGTATTGACGAGCCAATTCGACTTGGGATTGCATGAGCAGGGGCGCGAAGGTGGTGACGATGGGAATGCTTTTGTCGAGCAGCAGTTGAATGGTTTTGTCGCTCATGGATCCGCCGTGTTCGATGACATCCACGCCGAACTCCGCCACGCGCCGGATGCAAGAATCGAAGGTCGCATGCGCGGTTATGGGCAAGCCGTTGCGATGCGCTTCATCAATGACAGCGCTCAATTCTTCATCAGTAAATTCTATCAAGTCGTGGCTACCCATGATCTTGATCAGATCGGCGCCGCCCTTGACCTGATCACGGACCGCGCGGCGCATTTCATCGGCTCCGCTTGCCTCGCGGCAGCACCAGAAGGTATGTCCGCCGGTTTGCACGATGGCCTGGCCGGTAATCAGCAGACGCGGACCGGGGAAGATACCTTGTTCCACGGCTTGTTTGGCGAAGAAATTGCTGCGGTTCATGCCGAGATCGCGAACCAGGGTAATGCCGGCGGTCAAGCTCTTGATCATATTGCCGGCAATTTTGTAGGCGCTGATCTCGGGCGCATCGTCGAGTGACTGGCGCGCCAAATCATGCGCGCCATCCCATGCCAAATGCGCATGCGAATTCATCAGGCCGGGCATGATTGTCTTGCCAGTGCAATCGATGATTTCGGCGCTGCTCGAATGCGTATCGCCAAGCTCAGTCATGCTGCCGACCGCGGTGATCGTACCGTTTTCGAGCATAACGAAGCCCTTGTCGATGACTTCACTATCGCGGCAGGTCAAGAGGCGCGCGCCGGTCAGGAGGCGCTGGGGAGCGGGAATATCGAACATCGGTTTGATGATTTTTTCAAAGCGCCAGGCGGGTGCTTCCGGCATTAGTTGCCTTCCTTTCGCAAGCTCACCAGCAAAGCTGGTGGCGCGATAAAATCTTCGCGACGAGAATCAGGTCTTGTGTTTGCTCTTTGGTGATCGCGGGCGCGTTCTAGTTGAAAATGCAATCTTGACCTCCGCGCGGCGCGATCAAAAATCCAGACTAATCCGCGAGGGATGCGGGCGAACAAAATGCCCGTCGCCCTTGTTGCCGACGATCTCGCCATCTTGGTAGACTGTCTTGCCGTTGACGATGGTGCGTTTGACTTTGCCTTTGAAGGTCATGCCATCATAAAGCTTGTCGCAATCGCGCGCTTTGCTAAAGAGCATGTCGCGGCTGATGCTAGTTTTGTCTTGTGGATCGTAAACGACGAGATCGGCTGCGGCACCGACGGCGATATGGCCGCGATCCGGATAGACGCCGAAGCGCTTCGCCCCATTGGTGGCGATCAATTCTACAGCTTTGTTGATGCTGATGCGCCCGTTAAGCGCCTGGTGCATTACGCCCGGCAACAGCTCTTCTACGCCGGGAGCGCCGGGCGGCGTCGCCCAAATATCTGTGCGGGCACGTTCTTTTTCTTCCACGGTAAAGGGGGAGTGATCGGTGGTGATGGCCATGACCGTGCCATCGATGAGGGCATCCCAGAGCGCCGCTTGATCGGCTGCTGTGCGCAGGGGCGGATTAATCTTGGCATAAGGTCCGACTCGCTCCAGGTCGTCTTCAGTGAAGAGCAGGTAATGCGGGCAAGTTTCGGCAGTGGCGGTTGATCCGGAGGCCTTGAATCGGCGGAAAACCTCTAGTGGCTCGGCAGCGCTAAGGTGGGCAATATGCAAATTGACGCCGATGCTTTCGTTGAGTGTCAGCAAGTTGGCGATTGCCAGCGCTTCCACATGCGGCGGGCGCGATTCGCCGTGCGCCGGTACATCGTTGCGCTCGGCTCGTATCAGCTGCCTGGTATGCCATTCCAGCAGTTGATTGTTTTCGGCATGGACGGCACAAACCAGTCCGGTCTCGGCAACCAGCCGCAGCGCCTGATACAGCTCCGGCACTTCGGGCAGGCACAAGCCCTCGAATTCGTCATCACGGCCTTTGGGCGCGGCGGTCATGAAGATTTTGAAAGCGATGGCGCCCTCGTCTACCATGTCCGCGATATGCCGGCGATCCAGCAAGCCCGGCGCGCCATACAAACCGAAATTGACATAGGCGTCTGCCTGGGCCAGGTGTTTGCGCATGCGGAAGATCTCACCGGTGGCGCAGCAAGGTTTGGAAATCGGCATTTCGAAAATCGTGGTGACACCACCGGCGGCCGCAGCGCGTGTTTCTGTGGCGAAATCCCCGCGCTGGGGGTAGGCCGGCGCGCGACAGTGAAAGTGAATATCGATGGCACCCGGCAAGAGCAATTTGCCCGTCGCGTCAATAGATTCACGAGCCTCAACGGCTTCGGCGTTCTCCAGCAATGCGACGATGCGCCCAGCGTTTATGGCCACATCGAGGCGAGCGATGCCGGTTTCGAGAACGACCTGCGCATTCTTTATCAGGGTATCAATAATCAAAGCCATTGATCTACCCCCCTCGGTCCCCTCAAATCATTGGGGGGATGACTGCTGCGTTGTCGAAACTCGGCGCAAGGAGAAGCTCCTCTTGATGATTCGGGGGATGGGGTTGAACAAGCGGCATTCCGCATTCTCATTACTTTCTTTGAACTAGTCAGGTTCAATTGTTTGGTCAATGTACAAGGGGGAGTGGTGAATTTTAAGGAGTTGCGCTCTTGTCGACTACGATACAGGATTTTTTCACCACAGAGGACACAGAGGACACAGAGTTTTTTAGCGAGACCAGGACGAATCAGCACATCCATCACATTTACCACTTCCTGTACAAGGTTTGCCGCAGGAATTTTAGCAGAATATTGGTTGTTCTTTGATATTCCGTCAATTCGATATGCTCATCAGCGGCGTGAGCGACCTCGTAGCTGCCCGGTCCAAAGATGATCATATCGCCTCGCGCCAAGTCCATCAAATGTTTGGCATCACTGCCGGGCAAGTAACCGATCGGGCCGGGGTCTTCGCCGAGTTCGTCGCGGACGCAGGCGAGGAACTGTTGGCCAAGCGCTGTGTCGAGGGCGGAATCGAACCAGCGCGAATAGACAAAATCCTCAATGCTGACAAGAGCCGGCGCCAAATCGACAGATTCGATCACCTCGACTAATTCAGCTTTGACGAGATCGGGATCTTCGCGAGGGATCATGCGGCGATCGAGCTTGATGTGACAGGCATCCGGCACGGCGTTGGCGGTGCTGCCGCCTTCGATGACGCCGATATTGCAAGTCGGCACGCCGACCACCGGGTGAACGCGTTTGGCCAGTTCACGGTGATAGGCATCAAGCGCGGCGATTATCTTTGACATGGCGACGATGGCGTTTATGCCACGATCGGGATTGGTGGCATGCACGGCTCTGCCCTCGGTGTGCACGGTGGCGCGCATGACACCTTTGTGGGCGATCGCGACCTTGTTGCCGGTTTGCTCGCCGACGATGATAAAATCGCAAGCTGGCAAATGCCCTTGGTCCGCCAGCCATTTGCTGCCCAGCTGACCACCGACTTCTTCTTCGGCAGCGGCGACAAGGACCAGCGTACCTCGCAGCGATTCCTGGACGGCCGCGTCCCTCATGGCCAGCATCATCGAAGCCAGTGGCGCTTTGTCGTCGATACTGCCTTTGCCGTAGAGCGCGCCATCTCTGAGTACACCGGCATAAGGGTCGACCGTCCATTTATCGGCTTCGTTCTTGGCGATGGGTACCGTGTCGATATGGGCATGCAGCATAATGACGGGATCGCCATGACCGAGCGTGGCAATCGCGTTACGCGCTTCTGGTTTTGCGGCCGGCGCCGGCGTGCGCAGCTCGCAGCCGATGGCGCGCATCTGCTCGGCGACGAAATCGGCAAGCGCGCGGGTATCGCCCGGAGGGTTGGGAGAGGGGATTTGCACCAGTTGGCGCAGAAGTTCAATGTTGTCTATGTTCATGCGTCCCTTGTGTTCGTTTCAAGACATGGCCGCGGTAGATAATGGTTGTAGTGAATTCTAAGGAACTTCGCTCCTGCCGACTACTATACAGGTTTTTTGCCACAGCCGCTCGGCGGCAGCGATAAGGTCTGTCGCGCTCACACGAAATAACAAGGCTCCTGCTCGTGCGCGCACAGTGGTTTGTTAAAAAAGAGGACACAGAAGTAGTTCCAAGAAAGTAATGGGAATCCGGAGAACACTTTGGGTACAGGTTTCGGGCGACACAAGTGTCGCCCCTACATAGCGACTTGTTCGCTGGTTTCGCGTGACTAACTTGGTACTTCTGAGGACACAGAGATTTTTGGCGAGACCATGACGAATCAGCAGATACATCTGTACAACTTTCCCGCCTTGACGATTCTCGGAGCCGCCCTAAATGCCTTTGACAGACTTGTATTTTTCCAGTTGCTCGGGCGTATAAACCTGCATGAGTTCCAGTTCCACACCGCCGGCTTCTTGCTGCAAAAAGGCCACCCAGCCTTCGGGATGCACATGGCTGCCTTTGACCTTGCAGGCGGCGCATTCTTTGAGCGTAGCGCCTTTTGCTTGCGCCTCTGCCAGGGCGTCATCAATATTGGGTACGGCATAGCAGATATGATGCAAGCCCTCGTAGCCACGCTCATTGATCCAAGCATCGAAGCGTCCGCCGGCGTCCATGGATTGGCAGAGTTGATATTCTACATCGCCGACATTAAAGATAGCGACGCGGTTGCGCGACTTCGCATAGTCATGAATAACCCCATCATGTCCAACACCGATGAACTCCTGATAATTTTGTAGGGCCCCTTTCGCATCATTCACTGCGAAAGCCATATGTTTAATGTAACGTTCGTGCATGATTATTGATCCTATCTTTAGGTATTCCTTGGTCGGAATGTAAGTTACTTTTCGAAGCGTTCCCAATGCGTGAGATCGCGCCAAGTGATTGTGCGCCAGGCACGCATGCCCGATTGCGCGCCTTCGGCTTTATGGCCCACGCAAATGAACATCTCCGGCGAATAGTGTTCCGGCAGGTTCAGTATCACCTTGACGGCTTCTTTACTATAGGAGGTGACAGGACCTGATGCCAAGCCCAGGGCATGCGCTGCCAGCATCATGGTTTGGGCGGCGGTACCCACATCGATCAGCAGGGCGCGATTGCCGGGCTGCAGCTGATGTTCGGCAACTACTTGCCAATTGGTGCAGATGAGAATGAGTAGGGGCGCTTTTTGAAACATGCCCGGCGCCACCAGCCGGATCAGTCGACGTGTCTCCGCATCTTCGATCACGATGTAGCGATTGGGGCGAAGATTTCCTCCGCTGGGCGCCCAACGCGCGGCTTCCAGGATGGCCTCGATCTGCTCGCGCTCGACCCCTTGCTCGCTCAGCTCGCGCACGACGCGACGGGTCTTAATGTTGTCCAGCACGGGGTTTGTCATGAGGATTTGTCCTCCAAATTGCTGTGCCGCAGCAGGCACTCGGCGACATTGCGGCAGAGATGATCAAGTCCGTCGGTATAGGTCTCGACATCGGACATGGCCATATGCATGTCCGGGATGCGGTCAATGGATTCTTGCAAAAACGCGCGCGATTTATCGGAAGCCCGGTCCAAGATCATCGCGCTCAGGCGCTCGGTAGCGGTCAAGAGACGCAGTGGACCATAATGCGCGGGTTCGTCCAATTGTGTCCGAGCCGATATGATCAGCAATGACAGTAGCTCCACCGCCTCTTCTTCTTTGAGAACCCAGTTCTCGCTCATATTTTGCTCTCCGATTCTTGATCAAATTGCGGTGGGCAGCGGTAGTAGTAAACATCAAGGAGTTACACCCCTGCCGGTTACCCTACAGATTTTTTGACCACCGAGACTACCGAGGTCACAGAGAAATTCTTGTAAAGTTAGACAAATACGCCATATCCTCGATGCTTACCACTCCCGTGGGCAGTTGGTGACTTGACATGCTCGTCGCCAGCGATTATGCTTGACGCCGTCGTTTCAGATTGTCTACAATCTACAAACGTTCAGATTATATGAATTGCCGAAAAGGCTGTCAAGTCCGCGCGATCGCGGGGCAGGGAAGTTGCTGTCAATGGCAGGCGCTAGTGATCGGCATCCACGAAACGCATGAAGACGAATTTACCTCAGATCAAGAATATGTCCATCCGCGGCCAAACGCTCAGTACGCTGCGGGAAGCGATCCTTAGTGGCGAGCTTAAACCGGGCCAGACACTCATCGAGATGGATCTGGCGCGGCAGTTGGGTGTGAGTCGGGCGCCGATCCGCGAGGCGCTGCGCATTCTCAACTCGGAAGGTTTGGCGCGGACGATCCCCTATCATGGCACCACCGTTCGGGTTTTGACCAAAGCGGATATCGAAGAAATTTATAGCATGCGTACGCTGTTGGAAACTTTCGCGGTAGAAGAGGTTATTCGGTTGCAAAACCCGGCCCACATGCCACGCTTGCGCGAATGTGTAGAGCAGATGGTGGCAGCCGGTAAAGACAAGGATATCACTACGGTCAACCAACTGGATCGCGATTTTCACGATGCCTTGATCGAGATGAGCGGGCATAGTCTGTTGTTGTCACTGTGGCAGATGGTGGGTATGAAAGTGCGGCAAGTGATGGCACTGGTCAATCGGCGCAATACCGATTTGACGCAGGTGGCGCAGAATCATCTGCCGCTTTTGGAAGCGCTGGAAGCGAGTGATTTGCCGCGGGCGACGGATTTGCTGAAGGCGCATATCGCCACAGCTGGGGAGTTGATCGCTGAAGTCTGGCAGGGTGACAATTCCAGCGAGGGCGAGCGCACATGAAACGAGTAATCGTCACCGGCGCCAATGGTTTTGTCGGCAGCAATATCGTTTCAGTCTTGCAGGAGCAGGGGGATTTTGTCTATGCGCTAGATCTCGAGTTCGATAACCCGGCTGCTGCGAATTGGAAGCGAGATCGTGTGGATTTTGTTCAGGCAAGTTGCGCAGACTTGCCAGCGCTTGAAGTTGACGCGTTAATCCATGCGGCGTTCGTCACTGCAGAACCCGGATCACGCAATGAATCAGCGGAAGCTAACTTGCGGGCCAATATTGAGCCACTGTTGCAAGTGATGGAATACACCGAAGCGCAAGGGATTAAGCGCTCAGTTTTCATCAGTTCGACTGCCGTATATCAGCATACGCCGAAAACGACAATCGATGAGACGCGCCCACCCGATCCGCTGGGCGTCTATGCGGTCGCCAAGACATTGATGGAGCACACAGTTGAGAGCATGCGGACGGTGTATGGGCGGGATTATGTTTGCGCGCGACTGGGCAGCGTTTACGGCTCTTTTGAATTCCCGCGCCAGACGCGACCGCGGCTGAGCTTAATCGGGCAGATGATGCACGATGCACTTAACAAGGGCGAGATTGTCGTTTCTCGAGCGATGGAGCTGCGCCAATGGACCTTGGCAGCCGATATTGGCAGGGCAATTGTCGCGCTGCTGAACAGCGCTTCGCTCAACTACAGTCTGTATCATATTGCAAGCGGCGAGCGGAAGACGAACCTCGAGATTGCGCAGATGATTGAAAATCTGCTTGATGGAGTCAGCTTACGCATAGGCTCCGGCATAGAAACGGGGCGGCCGATAACGAGAAACTTCGGCTGGCTGGACAATAGCCGTTTGCGGCGCGACACCGGATTCTGCGATTGGACGCCGATGAGCCCAAGCCTGTTCGAGACAATGCTTGCTGGACTTGGCGGGGGCGGGGCAGATGCTTAAGGTCTTGCTGGCTGGTCTGGGAGTGCGGGGTCGACATTGGGCGCAGGTGATTCAGCGCTGCAAGCGTGCCGAGATCGTCGCTTACGCAGATCCTGACCCGGCGGCATGCGGACGCGCATGTGCTGACTTTGGCGCGCGGCCAATCTTCGAAAACGTGGAAGCCGCCCTGGAAGAGTTGAATGATGTGGACGCTCTGGTGCTGGCGAATCCGCCCATGGGCCGAGAGCGGATCGTGCGGGCGGCCACGAGACGGGGTCTGCCGATGCTGATCGAGAAGCCGCTGGCGCTGGACCTTGAGGAAGCGCTGCAACTGGTGCAAATTGCCGAGGCGGCACAGGTCTCGTTGATGATCGGGCTGAATTTCCGTTATCTGGCGGTGACCGAGGCGACGATGCGCCTGCTGGCCGACAATAGGGTTGGCAAGCCGGAGTTCGCTCGCTTCACTTATGAGCGCTGGCGCGACGGTCGCCGTGCCAATCTCAACAAGTACCCCTTGACGATGCAACATCCCATGCTCTGGGAGCAGTCGATTCATCACTTTGATCTTATGCGTTACGTTTATGGGCAGGAGGCAGTGCGGGTGCACTGTCAGACTTGGAACCCTTCCTGGAGTATGTATCAACATGACAGCAATGTAGCGGCGCTGTTTGAGTTTGATGGCGGAATCAGGATCAACTATCAAGGCTGCTGGCAAGGAAATTCTGCGCTAGCGGGCTTCGAATGGCGCAGCGATTGCAGTAACGGTATTATCACGCAGCGGGAGCAGTTCGGCGATCTGTATTATGCCGGTCGCGACGATGTGGAACTGACGCCCGTCAAGCTGCCGGCGCATGAACGCTGGATCAGCGAAACACGCGCGTTATTTGATGTGTTTGTGGCTCACGCGCTGGATGGAGCAAAGCTGGAATGCAGTGGACGCGACCATCTGTTGTCGCTGGCGATGCTAGAGGCGTGTATTCGCTCAAGCGAGTACAAAACGGTAGTAAATATTCAGGACGTTTGGCCCGCAGCGTAGAGTTGCGGCTATTGATTCTCGGAAGATAACCATGACAAGAACATTTGTAGGCGTACAAATCGGCGCAATCAGTTTTGTAGACGAAGGCGTCGAGCAAGTCCTTGATATTTTGCAAGAAAAAGCCGGTGTCAATGCCCTGTTTATATCGGCATTAAGCTGGAGTATCGGCAACGCCGGACGAGCCGTTTTCGGTTTTCCCGATCACGGCGCGCAAGAAGCGGACAACTTGCGCGGCGGAGCGTTTTACGAAGCCGATCCGCGTTACTACAGCAAGACTTTCATGAAGCGCTTTGAAGCTCCGGATGAACTGTGTATCGGATTTGACACGCTGAAACAGGTGATCCCGGCGGCGCGCAAACGCGGCATCAATGTCTACACCTACTACTGCGAAACCTCAAGCTCGGGAATTCGCTCAATCTGGCAAGCCGGCTTTGAACATTTTCTGGATCGTGATCACCTGGGACGCATAGCAACCCGCCCCTCGCTGTTGAATCCGGATTATAAAACCTGGTGGCATTCGATCTTTGGGGACTGGCTGAACAATCATGATCTGCGCGGCATATTATGGGGCATTGAAAGGCAAAGCCCTCTAATGGACATCTTCCGCGGCGATAGCTCGACCGGATTCGATCAATATTATGTGACAGAGGCACGGTCACGGGGAATTGATGTCGAGCGGGCGCTTGCCGGTTACCGCAAGATCGATGACTTCCTCAAAGGGATACGCGCCGGCGATCGCCCTCAAGACGGCGTATTTGTACTCTTGTTGCGAAATCTGCTTCATTATCCGGAAGTATTGATGTGGGAAAAGATGTGGCTGGATTCTCACCAGGCCTTTTATCGCGAGCTGGCCGGTCTGGTGAAATTTTATGATCCATCGACCGAATTCGGCATCGGCATCTGGCAGGTGATCAATACCTACAATCCCTACTTGCGAGCCCAATACGATCAAAGCGAATACGCGCCCTATGCGGATTGGTTCAAGCCGGTGCTTTATCATACGCCGGCCGGCGCGCGCTTTGCCGACTTTGCGGCATCGTGGCAAGCGGGTGTGTTGGCAGATGCTTCGCCTGATGGCGCTTACAACGCATTGGCAACCTTGTTGGGCGTGAATGACTTTATCTCGCCACGCGAAGAGGGTCCATTAGCGGGCTTCAAGGCTGAATATGTCAAGGAATGGACGGCGCGTCTGATTGCGGATACCGGGCGGCCGGTCTATCCCGGCATCGGTGTGGGAGTGGGACATAAGGGCATCAGCAAGGAGATCACGCCGCAAGAAATCCGCGAAGGCGTTCAGGCCGGCTTTGAAGGTGGCGCAAGCGGGGTGATGATCTCACGCAATTATTCCGAAGCGGAACTGCGCAACTTGGAAGCCGTTGGCGATGCGCTACGCGAAGGCGGTCTGATTTAGGAGGCGATGATGACGATACGAGTGGGCATTATTGGCGCGAGTTTCGCGCGGGCGGCATATCTGCCTGCGCTGGCGACAATTGACGATGTCGAGTTGACCGCGATTGCCAGCGCTCGCTTGTCAAGCGCGCAGTCCGCGGCAGACAGCTTTTCTGTCCGGCATGTTTACGATGACTGGCAAGTCATGATCGGAGAACATGAATTCGATCTGGTCTGCATCGCGACGCCGACGCTTTATCACGCAGCGATGACGCTAGCCGCGCTTAAGGCCGGCGCCCATGTGTTGTGCGAGAAACCGATGGCGATGAACCAAGACGAATCCGCAGACATGCTGGAAACTGCAGAAGGGTTAAACAAGCTTCACGTCATCGGCCACGAATTGCGCTTCAATCCCAATCGCAGGAAGATCAAAGCGCTGATCGAAAGCGGGACCATCGGCGCTATTCGGCATGTCAATATTGTCAACATCTCCGCATCTTGGGGCGATCCGGCGTCGCGGCCGGCCGGCGATTGGTGGTCGCGCGAAGATATGGGTGGCGGCCGACTGGGCGCCAACGGCTCGCACCAGATTGATCTGCTGCGTTTCTGGCTGGGAGAGATCGGCTCTATCAGCGGGCAGGTCGCGACCATGGCAGGCGATCGCGTAGACAGAGATAGCGGCGCAGCTTGGCAGGCGACGGCGGATGATCAGGCCAGCTTCGTGATGGAAATGCAAAACAGCGCGCTATGTTCGGTGTTTTTGAGCGGCGCGGCGCGTCACAGCGGCGGCAATCAGACGCAGATTTTCGGCAGCGAAGGCACTATCATGCTGGCTGATAACGATGAGAAGTTGCTTGTGGCGAGAGCCGGTGAAGATTTTCTGGACATGAGCTTGTCAGATCCTAACGCCGATCTCGCTGGGATCGGCAATGGCATCTGGAATGTGTCTTTTGTGGCACTCATGCGGGAATTGACCGCGGCGATACGCGAAGAGCGGCAACTGGCTTGGGGCGCAACCTTCGCCGATGGGCATCAGTGTCAGATCGCTATGGACGCTATACGACAGAGTAGCGCCGAGCGGCGTTGGGTGGAGTTATGATTGAGTTTATGGATACATTCCCTTCCAATGTTATAATAACCTCAGGCTAAGTAGCACGAGGACGAATAATGATAGTTGACGGCGTCCGCCAAATGAGCGTTGAAGAATACCTTGCCTTTGTAGAGGACAATGAGGACTGGTATGAATACATTGACGGCGAGTTGATTCCAATGACTGGTGGAAAACTCAATCATTTTGTAATTATCACGAACGTTGTTGGCAAGATAGGGAACCTGTTGGCAGACAGCGATTGCCAGGTGCTCACAAGTGGCATGCTTGTGAAAGCTGGAGAAACGCGCCTGGTGGCACCGGATGTCAGCGTCGTCTGCGGCGCGCCAGTGACGGAAGCCAATACCCGTCTTCTGCTCAATCCGATTCTCGTCGTGGAAGTAACTTCGCCTTCTTCGATTGATTACGATCGAGTGATCAAGCGCGAGTATTATCGAGCTGTCGATTCGATAGAGGCTTACCTGGTCGTTGATCAGCATCGGGCGCTAGCCGAGCTATACACGAGAACTCAAGAGGGTTGGCATTTGCAACAGTTCGCTGGTGTGGATGCTGTAGTGCCGCTGGAAATGCTAAGCTGCTCCTTGCCGCTAGCCGAAGTATATCGCGGGATCACCTTTGAGGCCGCTGCGCCTTCAGCTACAACATCTTGAGGCAAAAATCCCTCCCCCAAAGCGAGGGAGGGATATGACCAGGCATTCACTCGAAATAGCGAAGCGGAGCTACTCCGCTTCTAGCAAGGTGACGGATCCAACTGATTCCAGTTGATCTTGAATCACGCTCGCATCGCCGACAACGACGATGATGAAGTCTTCAGGATGAATATAAGTGTTGGCGATATCCAGCACGTCCTCTTCGGTGACATCCTTGATATAGCCGAGCCAATTCCGCAGGCGGTCGATTTCGACGCCTCGAGTCTTGTAGGAGGCGACCGCCTCGACGAAGTCCTGATAGGTTTCCATTCCAAAGACAAAGCGACCGACAATGCCATCGCGCGCGTCGTTGATCTCCTCTTCAGTGAGCGGCTCGCTTTTGATGCGATCGATTTCTTTAAAGACTTCTTCGAGCGTTGGGGCGATCACATCGTTTCGGACCGCCGCAGAGACAACGAATCGACCGGTATCCGCCGGGTAGCTGAATCCGGAGCCAATGCTATAGGTATAGCCCTTTTCCTCGCGTATATTCTGCACGAGCCGAGAAGTAAATGTACCGCCCAGAACATAGTTCAGTACACGTGCCGGGAAGTAATCCAAGCTGGCACCTTGAATGCCGATGTTGCCCATGATGAAGTACGCCTGGGTGCTTCCCGGGCGATCAACCAGGAATAAGCGCTGCTCGCTGTGCTCGGGCAGTTGCGGGTAAGTGACCGCCTCGGCAGTGCCTTGCCAATCGGCGAAATGTTGCTTGGCATATTTCAGACCTTCCTCGGTGGAGATTACGCCGGCGATGATTAGCAGAGCGTTGCCCGGTTGGCGGCGCGACTGGTAGAAAGCGACGATGTCATCACGCGTGATGGCTTCCAGTGATGCAAAGGTAGTTGCGTTGCCATAGGGATGGCCCGCGTAAAGCAGCCGCCCGAATGTACGGCCGGCGACAAAGCCGGGTTCCGCCAGATTAGCTTCCAACGCGCTAATGAGCTGCTGACGTTCGCGCTCGACTTCGTTTTCGGGGAAGTTTGCGTTGAGGGTCATATCAGCGAGCAATTCGAAGGCGAGGTCGGTGTCTTCGATCAAAGCAAAGACGCCGATGGATAGTCTGTCGCTCCCGCCGCCACTGCCGATGGCACCTCCCACTTGCTCGATTGCGCCGGCGATGTCCTGGGCGCTGCGTGTTTCGGTCCCGCGCGAGACTAATGAACCAGTCATGCCAGCCAGACCGGGCAAGTCTTGCGGCGCGGAGGTGGAGCCGCCGGCAAAGTAAATGTCCAGTGAGATGATGGGCATGTTGGGTTGTTCGATGACGACGACTTCCAGACCGTTATCCAAGACGTTTTCAGTGATGGCGGGCAGGTTAAAGACATTGGAGTCCAGAGGCGGTGACGGCTCGCTCTGTTCGATGACATAGCGATAATCCGGCTCTTGCTCGACGATGTCTTCCATGGCATAAGGCACTACTTTGGGCGGCGCTTCCGCCTCTGAAGTTACCACGTTGAAGACATGGCGATCGGTATCTTCCAGATACTCGGCAGCTACCCGCTGGATATCCTCGCTGGTGACAGCCTTATAGCGATTGATGCCAGTGAATACCGCCTGCGGATCACCGAAATAGTAATTCGCGTTTTGTACGCTCTGCGCCAAGCCCAAAGCGGTCTCCAAGCCGAGGATGCCTCTGCTCCTTATTCCTGCGATCACTTTGTCAAGTTCTTCTTGCGGAACGCCTTCATCTATGATCGTTTGAATTTCTTCATAGGACTCCGCTTCAAGTTCCGACAGATCAACACCCACATTGGCGATCAGAACAATGGCAAAGAGCCCCGGCCCACGGTTATCGATTATCCAGGCCTCCGCTTGCAGCGCTTTGCCTGTATCCACCAAGCGTTTCGCAAGGCGGCTGGAATCGCCAACGCTGAGAATCCGCGATAGCAGATCCAAAGCAGGATAGTCATCGGAAACCAGCGGCGGAATCTCGTAGGCGACGAGAAGCGCCGGCAAGTTGATGAGAGGATCTTCTATGGTGATGAATTCGGCTTCATCCTGATCAACCAGCTCGAACTCCGGCAAGGCAGGCGGGTCGTCACCGCGCGGGATCGGGCCGAAGAGCGCATCAATCATCGTGCGTGTAGCCTCAATGTCGATGTCACCGGCGACGACCAGAGTAGCGTTGTTGGGCACATAATAGGTCCGATGAAAGGCGATCACATCTTCGAGATTGGCATTGTTGACATCTTCAATGCTGCCGGCGGTGTGGCGTTGATAGGGTACATAGGAATAGGGGACGGTCAGAAGCGCCCGTACCGCCGGTCCATAGGGGCTATTGTCGTAGCGAAGTTGCAACTCTTCGATGACAATGGCGCGTTGATTATCCAGATTTTCCTGGGTAACGGCCAGCCCGCCCAAGCGATCCGCTTCAATCCAGAGCGCCAGCGGCAGTTGATGCGAGGGCACAGTATCGTAATAGCCGGTAATGTCGCTGCCGGCAAATGCGTTAGACGATCCGCCAACACGCTCCAGCAACTGATCCATAGTGCCACTGGGTACATGTGGCGAGCCCTCAAACATCATATGCTCGAACAGGTGCGCGAAGCCACTCTTGGCTGCCGGATCATTGGCACTGCCAACGCGAAACCAGATATCCACCGCGACAGTCGGCGCCGAGGCATCTCGCACCAATATGACCTGCAAACCGTTATCGAGAACATATTGCTCCAAGTCCAACTGCTGGTCCGCTGCCAAGCTGTACCCGCCTAGCGCAAGAAGCAGTAGCATGAGAAACAGAATACGTTTCATGAGAATGTTCCTCTCCTTTCAATTCGCAAGTCAATTTGCAAGCGCAACTCTAACATGCGCCAAGTCTATTATGAAGGGCTTACGCTATTGTAAACCCTTTGTAAATCTTGCGCTTGGATAGTCAGCGAAACGAGCCGGGCAGGCAGGGTTAGAGCAGCATGGCAGATTGTCTGCGGCGCAAATCTACCCCCTCAGTCCCCCCAAATCACTGGCGGGATGACTGACCGGCCGGGCTCATTCAAACGGGGATGGTCAACGATTCAAGATCGCGCGGGTAATAGGTGAGCATCTCGGCGCCATCATCGGTGACCAGCACGGTATCCGAATGACGGAAGCCGCCCAGTTCCGGCACATATAGACCTGGCTCCACGGTGAAGACCATGCCCGCTTTGATCTCGGTGTCGTCACCGATATCGAGGAAGGGACCTTCATGGTAGCGCAGTCCGATGGTGTGTCCGCTGTGATGTTTCCAATGGGGCATCAGATCGTGTTTGTCGAAATAGGCGCGCACTTCCTGATCGACGGCGCTGCACGGTTTGCCGGGCTCCAGGGCTTCCATGGCAATGGTTTGCAGGTTTAGCATGTGATCGAACATGCGCATCTGTTCGTCGGACGGTGTGCCCAAGATCATGGTGCGCTCGAGTTCGCTGACATAACCCCAAACTGCCGCGCTGGCACCGGTCACCAGCACATCGCCAGCCTGAAACTTGATATTGCTGGTCAGGGCGTGCGGGATGGCGGCATTGCGTCCGATCTGGCCGCGATAGGAGGCTGTGGCGCCTTCGTAGTAGCCGCTGTTGCCGCGCCAAATCGGCCCGATGGTTTCCAGCATCGTCAAGGTGGCTTCGTTGCTGGCGCGTTGGGAAACTTCGACTTCGCCAATGCCGACCTTGGTGTATTTCTGCAGTAGAACATGCGCCAGATTGCCCCATTTGCAACTTTCCTTGAGCAAGGCAATCTCGGCTTCTGATTTGATCATCATCTGATCTTCTATGGGCGCGCGGCAATTGATGACTTCGCTGTTGGTCAGGTGTGAGAGGGGTTGGCCGCGATAACCGAAGATCCAGGGATAACCATCGCTATCAGCGCCGATTTTTCCATTAATGCCCATATCCGTGACCAGATCAAGCAGGACATGCATGGGGTGATTGATGTCGGGGTACTCAAGGTAATGGGCGACGCGGTCAATCAGCGCCATGGACGCGGCGTGTTCCAGTTCCAGACGCGGCACGAATAAAGCGCGTTCGCCACGATTGCTCACAGCGTAAGCCATGGGTCGTTCGGTGGGAATGAAGGCGAAACCGGTGTAATACTTGATGTAATCGGCGTCAAAGAGTACGAGGCCGGTCAGGCCGAGCTCGGCGATGATCTCCAGCAGGCGCTCGTTGCGTTGGGCGTATTCAGCGTCGCTGATTTTGAGATGAGTGGTTCTGAGTGGCATGGGAGACCTTTCTTTACTATGAATCAAGAAACAGGGATTATAGCGCAGGTCCCCCAAAGCCCTAAGGTTTTGCCGATGGTTATAGCTTGGTCACCTTAATCGACCAAACGTGTCGGCTGCTGCTGTCGACGTCAATACGGATGTCGCAATCTCGCTTCAACGCGATGGTACCTGCCTCCTCGTTGCTAGCGCCTAAGATATTCGACCATTTCCATAACACCCATTTGCGACTCAGCCAACTAGCTAAACAATCTTGCCCGGCAGGTTCGGAGGCGTGTATGGACGCCCAGCCTGCGCCGATGAAGCGTATCTCCCATGTTCCCGCTGTCAAGAACACCGAGCCTGGATCATAGGAACCCTCGCCAAGGAATTCGTAGAAGGTTACTCCTCCAGTGCCCGTCGCTGGCGACACGAAACTATTGTCCCTATTCCCCGACGCAACACTGCCGGTTGCCGCATCACGCTGGTAATCGTCATAGCCGCGCACCCAGTCGTCCTGGTTGTGGCAAGTTCGAATAGTGAAGCAGTAGTTGTCGACAACAGCCTGTGGTTGCGAGGATGCAGCCGGCGACGATTCAGCAGGCGCGGCGCCACCGCCAAGACGGGTGAAGTTCAACCAATCGCCTATCCAGACCTCATTGCCGTTGCGACTGATCTTCAGCCAGCGATTGAACCTGCCAACAACTTGTAGAACGGTTCCAACTGGCACCTTCTCGACGATGCGACTTGTGGTACTGTACCAACTTCTCAGATTGATCTTCGCATCCGCCCGGATCTGATATTCCTGGGCAAAAACGATATTGCTCAACAACAAACATGCTACGAGTATGACAAATTTCAGTTTCATGATGGGTATCCTTGTCGTCATTAACAGCCATGCAATAGTTTGTAGAATAACAGTAAAATCAAGAAAATAACAGTAAAACTATGTATATAGTTTCTTACTAAATACTTCGTCACGAAGAAACTATCCTTTTATCAGGTTTGTCCAGCACAGGAAGCATATCGACTTGCGATCCTTTGTGAGTTGACCGGCAAAACTCGCCAGCTAACCTGATTCACAATCTCGTGGCTCTTACTGCTTTTCGCAGTGGTGGTACTCTGCCTAAGCCTTGTTCAACTTGAGCGACCGGGCGTGGCGCGGCGCCCAAACGTAGAAAGACGCATTACAATCCTTGGTGGCTGTGATTTGTCCATTGGCTTGGTTGTTGCCGCCTAATCAGGAGAAAAGAGAGGAGAGCTCTAGACGGAATCCGGGCAGGACGGGTTCGCCGGTGATAGCGCCCTCGGCTCCGATGAACTCACTTTGGATGTCGCCATCCGCGCCCAGCTGGCAGACTTCAATGCCCTTTCTATCGGGAATGACAATCCACACCAATTGCGTACCGTGACTCAGATAAATCGCGGCTTTCCTACGCACCTGCGCCATCGCATTACTGGGAGATATAACCTCAACAGCCAGATCGGGCATCTGGGGCGCCCATTTGTTTGTAAGCGGTGGTGACGTATGATCAACACGTCTGAAGGCGACATCGGGAGATAATAGAGTGCGTCGATCAGTTTGCGGATAGTAGCCTGTCTCTACAGTAGGAATTCCCAGTTTGCGTTCGCTGTCAAAGAGCCGAAGATAGAAATATATCTCACCCGCCAAATGACCATGCAATTCGCCCGGTGGTGACATCTGGAACAATTCTCCCTCAATGAGTTCAAAGCGCTTGTCGTTGTTTTCTTCGTCGCAGATCAGTTGCCACAGGGCATCAATATCGTAGGTGCGCTCTCGCAATTCCATGATCGCCTCACGCTCTCATCTGAGTTAGCACTATCATAACACATTGCGGTGACATATCGCGTCGGGCCAACTGAATAGGCAGGCTCGCTGGTTTCAACCTGTCCCAAGAGGAGGACGAACCATCGGATCAACCTGGCGCTACTCCAAAGTGATTAGTCGCCATTTTACAATATCGGCGCGTTGGGCTCGCGCGCGATGAATTGACCGGCGCCGTTGCTGCCCAGCCATTGGTCGCCGTCGACCAGTTTATTGCCACGTTGGTAGACTTGAATCGGCACCCCTTTGACGGTCATGCCTTCGTAGCAGTTGTAGTCGACGCGCATGTGATGGGTAGTGGCGCTGATGGTATGTTCCTGTTGCGGATCCCAAACGAGAATATCGGCATCCGAGCCGACAGCGATTGTGCCCTTGCGGGGATACATGCCGAAGATTTTGGCGGGATTGCTGCAATGCAGCTCGACAAAGCGCGAGGGCGAGAGCTTACCGCCGTTCACGCCCGCTTGCCACATGACCATCATGCGGTCTTCCAGGCCGGGCATGCCGTTAGGGATTTTTGCGAAGTTGCCAATACCTAGCTCTTTGCCTGGACGCCGATAGGAGGGATCTTGTTTTTCGTAGCCGGCCCAGTTCGTTCCGCCGGTTTTCTCCTCCCATTGCTGCCAGGGACCGCGCCCGCCGTCGTACCAAAAATCACAATGGTCGGTGCTGACCGCTTGCAGCGTGCCATCGCGCACTGCTTGCCAGAGAATGCCCTGGTCATGCGTACTGCGGATCGGTGGCGAGCAGACATATTTTGCGCCTTCGAAGCCGGGCAGGGCCATATGATCGTCGACGGTGAGGAAAAAGTATTGGACGCAGGTTTCGCCCATGACCGGATAACCGAGCGCGCGACCGCGGCGCAGCGCTGCGATGGACGGTTCACAGGTCATGTGCACAACATAGAGTGGGCAGCCGGTCATGCCAGACATGACCACAGCGCGGTTGGTCGCTTCGCCTTCGATTTCCGGCGGACGGGAGGCCGCGTGATATTTTGGATCGGTGTTGCCATCCGCGAGCAGCGCTGGTGTCAAAGCCGCTTCGACATCGCCGTTTTCGGCATGGACCATGACGATCATGCCATGCTCGGCTGCCACGCGCATGGTGTTGAACAGCGTGGCGTCGTCGACCTGGAAGACATTCTTGTAGGCCATAAACAGCTTCAAGCTGGTGATGCCTTCGTCGATCAGAGTCGGGATTTCTTTCATGACAGCATCGTTCAAGTCGGTGACGGCCATATGAAAGGCATAGTCAATTTGGGCGAGGTGACGTGATTTCGCCCACCAGGTTTCCAGCCCATCGCGCAGGCTGCCGCCGATCGGCTGAACGACGAAGTCGATATGGGTGGTGGTGCCGCCGAATGCCGCCGCTTTATGTCCGACATCGAAGTCGTCATTGCTGATGGTCCCGCCGAAGGGCAGGTCGAGGTGGGTATGCACGTCAATACCGCCGGGCATCAGATACTTGCCGGCGCAATCCACAACATCGTGCCCGTTGCCGCTGAGGTCGCGGCCGATCAGCGTGACGATCTCGCCTTCGACCAGGACATCGGCGCTGACCATGTCGCTGGCGGTGATGATGGTGCCATTTTTGAATAAGGTTCCCATTTTGTTCTCCTCATTAAAGATTGCGTGAGCTTTGCCCCTATCAAGACAGGATATTGGGGTGGGGGCGGGTCTCAGCTAAAGGCCGGGATAATCTTCTCGCCGTATTCTGCCACGATGCGCTCTTCTTCACCACACATTAGATAGATATTGAACTGGGTTTCATGATTGTTATGCCTGCTACTATTCGACAGCGGAAGAGGGCTCTGCCGCATCAAAAGTGATGCCATCATAAATATCTGCCAATGGCAAATCACAATTCAGAGGCGCCAGTGGAACCTCAGCGTCCAAGTCAGAGAATCGCTGCAAGAGCCAGCCGCCTTCCGCGCGCGTGTACAATTCGACCAGCGCGCGATGCTGGTCGATCACCAGATAAGCCTGGACGGAGGAAATCGTCTCGTAAAAATCGCGCTTGATGACGCGGTCGGAATCGATGGATGAGGGCGAGGTAACCTCGACTACCAAAGTCGGATTTAGCAGGGTCAGCGACTTGTATTCTGTCGCCGGCTCGCCACAGACGACGCTGACATCGGGATAGATATAACGCGACGGGCTAACTCTGATACGCATATCACTGCTGAGCGCTTGACAGTCAGACCCCTTCAAGCGCTGTCGGAGCTCGCCGCTGGTGTTGGCGATAATCGCGGCATGTTTTAGTGTTCCGCCCGTCATCGGATAAATCTCGCCGTCAATGTATTCATGTTTGATCTCGCTCCCTTCTTCGAAAGCCAGGTATTCGGCGACGGTCATTTGCTGTATGCGTTCGGGTATCATGGCTTTGCCTCGCGGTCTCGTCCAAAGCGATAAACAGTCAATTGCATTCCATCATTGGCGAAAGGCCGGAATGATCTTCTCACCATATTCTGCCACGATGCGCTCTTCTTCACCACACATCAGATAGATATTGAATTGCGTAACGCCAGCCGCTTCCAGTTCTTTCAGCTTGGCGATGTGGTCGTCGATACCCCCCAAGATACCAAAAGCGTCCACAATCTCTTGGGTAATGAAGTCAAGGTGATCGGCATCTTTATCGGCATGTTCTTTGTAATCGTAACCCTTGCGTCCCTCGATGTAGGCGGTCAGGCTGGCGGGGATATCCGGGCTGTCCATGCCATAGCGCTCGACGATATCCGCCACATGATTGCCGACCATGGCCGGGAACCAGCGCGTTTGTTGGCGGGCTTTGTCAATATCGCCGATCCAAACCGGCGCTGCCGACATGATCTGATAATTCGACATATCTTTGCCAGCCGCCTGGCCGCCGGCAATCGCTTGATCGGAAAACCACTTGACCAAGCCCGGGTCCGCCAGTTGTATGACCAAGCCGTCGCCGCAGCGTCCCGCGCCTGCCAATGCCTTGGGACCATAAGCTGCGATCCATATCGGCAGTTCATAGCCATTTGCCCAGGGGAACCGCGCTGAGGTGTCGTCGTAGGCGACTTCGTCGCCGCGTACCAGACCGCGCAGCGTATCGGCGAAGCGTTCCATATTAGCGACGGTCATGGGCTTTTTGCCCAGCATGCGACGCGAGCTATCGCCGCGCCCGATGCCAATTTCGATGCGATTGTCACTCTGCAGCGCCAGCGTGGCGTACATGCTTGCGGCTACCGACCATTCGCGTACACCGGGGTTGGTCACCAGCGGTCCGAAGATCATCTCTTCGGTGTGTGCCATAGACAGCGCCATCGTCAGATAACATTCGCGCCACAAGACATGGGAATCGAAAAACCAACCGTATTTGAAGCCGGCGACCTCGGCTTGTTTGCAGAGCGCTACCGTGCGCTTTGGCGAAATATCGCCTTTGAATGTAATGCCAAAATCCATAAGTCAACTCCTGTCTCTTGCCTCTTTGCTCCCCCATCCCTAAGTCAAGGAAGGGGCGATCCGCCGGGACGCCCACATTCTTAGTTTACACAGCGGGTTAGCCACCGGCTAACACCTAGACATCGCGACGACGTTGGAAAAGAGGTTAACTTGTCGAAACGGTATCCTGCACCAGCGTACTGTACTGATCGGGCCGGCGGTTGAAATAGAAGCGCCAGGTGTCACGCACTTCCTGTATCACGCTTAGGTCCATATCGCGAACGATCAATTCTTCGTCATAGGCGCTACCAAGCTCGCCAATAAACTGTCCTTTGGGGTCACAAAAATAACTTTCGCCATAAAAGTCGTTATCTCCATGCGCTTCAATACCCACGCGATTGATAGTACCGACATAGTAGGTATTGAAAATGGCATGCGAGGTCTGTTCTATGCGCCACAAATGTTGGCTGAGTCCACGTGAAGTGGCCGACGGGATAAACACCATCTCGGCGCCATTCAAGCCTAATGCGCGCGCGCCTTCGGGAAAGTGCCGATCGTGGCAGATATAGACGCCGACCTTGCCCACCGCGGTATCGAATACCGGGTAACCGAGATTGCCGGGGCGGAAATAAAATTTCTCCCAGAAGCCGGGCAGGTGCGGGATATGGGTCTTGCGATATTTGCCGAGATAAGTGCCATCGGCGTCAATGACCGCGGCGGTATTGTAATAGACGCCGACGCCATCGCGCTCGTACAAGGGCACGACCAGCACCATATTCAGCTCTTGCGCCAGTTTGCAGAAGCGCTCGGTGGTGGGGCCGTTGGGGATCTCTTCTGTAAAGGCAAAAAACTGCGGATCTTGTACCTGACAGAAATAGGGCCCATAGAACAATTCTTGATAGCACATGACCTGCGCCCCCTGGTCGGCGGCTTTTTTGGTGAATTCGATGTGCTTCTCGATCATCGAGTCTTTGTCGCCGGTCCAGGTGGCTTGCAGCAATGCGCCGCGCACGATTCGTTTTTCGCTCATAGTGGTTGAGTCCTTTCTCAAATCTCGCTGCTACAAATATCTGAGATTGTTTTTCATCGTTTCGGTCGTTTCAGTGTGGTGCAATTCTATAAGCGCGTTGACCAACGCGCCGATTTCGCTACTTTTGAAAGTAATGAATGCGATACCACTATGCTCGGGATGTGTCCGCGCCAATACGAGAAAGTCCTTATCCTGCTAACAGATTATACGGCCTTCACTTGTAGCAAATCGCAGTTGGCTTAAGTCATCATCACCATCCCTATCAACAACTTGGGCCCTGAACACATCAATGCCCTGTTTCGCTAGCTGGGTCGCGGCTTCTTTGGGCAAGTTTTCGTCGAAGTAAAAGCCAATCGACTGCTCCGTCAATACCTAGCTCCTCAAGTTTCTCATCGAACAGGAAGTTTTCTTCAATATCAGCGTCGATCTCCTCTATGTGCATGTGATAATAGGCCAGGGCGGCATAGACTTGTCCCAAGCTGATGTCAAAACGCGCGGCGATTGTCTCAGGCGCGCTTTCGCCGTACTTCTGCTGCATGACGATATCGGTGACGCGCAAGCTCGTGCCCACGATGCAAGGACGCCCGCCACGGATCTTGGGGTCACGGTAGATGAGGTTGATGCTTTCTGTTATACGTGCCATATCATCCTCTGATGACTTCTGTCGCCAATGCTGATCTTAGCGAAACTCCACCCTGTTTCTCATCTCTGCCATCGTGATGTCTTGCGCTATGCTTCGCAAACTTCTTACCATGATAGCCGATATTACGTTGACCTCGATCAAAGAAAACTGTACCCGCGTGTTCCATGCCCGCTTGCGCGAGTCGAAGAAAATCGGCATCACGAGTGCAGATTACACGCTCTACTTCGTTAGCTAATTCCAGCAGAATCGGATCATCTTCACTGAATATTTCCAGTTCGTGTACAGATGAAACATCAATGTCGGTTGCTCTCAATTGATCTGCAACCGCCGGTGGCATGTTTTCATCCATAAAATACCTAACTTGCCCGGCTGCCAAGAGCTTGCTTCTTCGCCTGCTTGATGAAATCGTCGTCTTCCTGAATATCCGTGTCGATTTCTTCTTTGTTTGCGTGATAATAGGCCAAAGCAGCGTAGACTTCACTCAATTTGAGATCATAGAGGGCGGCGATTTTCTCTGGATCTTTCTCGCCGTATTGCTGCTCCGAAACAATATCCATCACTCGCAAGCCAGTACCTACGATGCAGGGACGTCCACCACGTACCTTTGGGTCACGGTAGATTAAGTCTATGCTTTCTATGGTTCGCATGAGTACCTCCCATCATGAGCTACCTAACCATGTTATGCCTCGTGCTCCTTACCGCAGCGCTCTAAAGCTCGCTGCGCGGCGCGCACATTGATCTTGGGCGCGACGTCTCGATAGAAGCGCGCGGCCCGCCGCTGGATTTTCGCCTGGCCATGTGACGAGCTATCCGTCAGATCAAGCGCATAGTTGGCCGCGTCCAATCCTTCAATGGGCTCGAGCGTGATTTCGACCACATTTTCGCGCCGGACGCGTTCCAGCTTCTTGCGGCGTTTGTCAGCAGCGTTGGCGCGTTCCGAATCGCCGATGCCGCTGTAAAAGGCGTGAAGTTGGGCTTCCACTTCGATGGCGTGGCTAAGGATCGCGCCGAAAGTGTTGAGAGATGCCATTGCCGTCCCTATACCCATCGTTCGATCACGATCTTGCGTTCGGTATAGAACTCGATTGAATCCATGCCTTGCCCGTGTAAATCGCCGAAGAAGGAATCTTTCTGTCCGCCGAAGGGGAAAGAGGCCGAGGGCGCGGCTACGCCGATATTGACACCGATATTGCCGGCGTTGACGCTATATTTGAATTCGCGCGCGTGTTTGCCGTTGTTGGTGAAGATGCTCGCCGCATTGCCATAGTGGCTCTGATTGATGATATCCACGGCATCGTCAAAATCATCGGCTTTCATCAATGCCAGCACCGGGCCGAAAACCTCTTCGTTGGCCATGGTGGTATCGGGTTGTACATCGGCGATCAAGGTAGGTCCTACCCAGGAGCCGTCTTCATAACCGGCGACGCTGTAATCACGCCCGTCGACCACAACTTGGGCACCTTCTTCGGCGCTGGTGGCGATCATGCTTTGTATGCGATCTTTGGCAGTGTCACTGATGACCGTGCCCATCTGTGTGGTCTCATCGAGACCGTAACCGACTTTGAGACCGGCGACTTGTTTGGCAAGCTCGTCTTTGAGTTGATCATAAGCGTCGCCAACGCCAACCGCGACAGCCGCCGCCAAACAACGTTGACCGGCACAGCCATAGGCCGCGCCCAGGATATTCTTGACGCTGACTTCGATATCGGCATCAGGCATGACGGCAATGTAATTCTTGGCTCCGCCTTGGGCTTGAACGCGTTTGCCATTGCGCGTACAGGTTTCGTAGATGATCTTCGCCACCGCGCTTGATCCGACGAAGGACACGCCGGTGATATCAGGATGCTCCATTAGCGCCGTCGCAGAAGGCACTGCTCCGTTCACGAGATTGACCACACCTTCGGGCAGATCCAGCTCGTCGAGCATCTGGAAAAGGAATTCAGTGCTCAGCGGGGTCTGCGGCGACGGTTTCAATATGAAGGTATTGCCACAAGTGATGGCGGTGGGCAAGAACCAGAGTGGCACCATCAATGGGAAGTTGAATGGCGTGATGGCAGCAAATACGCCAGCCGGCTGCCGCAAGGTGGTTTCATCAATGCCGGAGCTGATATCTTCCAAGCCATCGCTGCGCATCAATACCGGTACACTCATGGCGAAGTCGATACTTTCAATGCCACGACGCACCTCGCCGCGCGCTTCGTCCATGGTTTTGCCGTTTTCCTTGACGACAATCTGCGACATTTCTTCGAAGTTGTCTTCCAGCAATACCTTGAAGTGATGCATATACTGCGCGCGCACAAGCACCGGGGTACTGCGCCATTCATCAAAGGCGGCTTTGGCGGCTTTGACAGCCAGATCGACATCTTGCGCTGTGGAATCCGGGCACTGCGCCAAAAGCTCACAGGTCGCCGGATCGTGTACCGGCATCATGGCAGTTGCGCCAGAGCCGAGCCACTCGCCGTTAATGTAATTCTTGATCGTCTTGCTCATGAGACGCTCCTCACTCTAATTGTGTCTTCCGCTTGCTTGAAAATCTTAGCCGGTAGAAAAGTTGGAACCACTTATGCGCATATTGTACAATGTAATCCAGTTGAATTCCGCAGGCGTTTGACGAT
The DNA here is from genome assembly GCA_965262335.1 of Phototrophicaceae bacterium. Taxonomy (GTDB): domain Bacteria; phylum Chloroflexota; class Anaerolineae; order Aggregatilineales; family Phototrophicaceae; genus UBA6055. Next base: position 236,468 of record OZ253528.1, on the reverse strand, counting down.
TCACCCTGTCTTTAGAGTCACTCCAGGGCATTCTCAATTGGACTAGCAAATGTAATATGTCAGCGTTTGTGTTCTATATCTATCATTGATGGAATCCCTAATCGTAATGATCGTTATTGTACATAGTGTAGCAAATTATCATGAATAGTTGGACACTTTGTTGGAGTATGTTAGACTATAAGCTATCTTTGAGAACTATTGCAAGTCTGAAAGCGATTGGTGTCGTGACTTTATGCCTTGATGAAGCTTGAACGGGAGTGCATTGATGAGCAGTTCGGCTGAAGTATTGCAGCGATATCGCGAGGTGATGTTTCCGGCGGCAGCGCCCTATCATGGGGACAACCCGCTGGTTGTAGATCATGCCAAAGACCAATATATATGGGATGTTGACGGCAAACGCTATCTGGACTTCTTTGGCGGCATCCTGACAGTATCGGTCGGACATTGCAACGATGAGATCACCGAGCGCACCATGGCGCAATTGCAAAAGGTGCAGCATACCTCGACGATCTATGTAAATGAGATCATGGTGCAACTGGCGGAAAAGGTAGCGGAGCTGACACCGGGCCGCCTGCAAAAATGTTTCTTTACCAATAGCGGCACCGAAGCCAACGAGACCGCAGTGTTAGCGGCGCGGATGTATACCGGCAACCCGACCATCATCACATTACGACATGCTTATTCCGGGCGCTCGCTGCTGGCGATGAGCCTGACCGCTCACGGCTCCTGGCGTTTAGGCGGCGTGGTTGATCCCTACGTCAAGCATGTGCGCAATCCTTATACCTTCCGCGCGCCGGCTGGGTTGACAGCGGAGCAGGTGGTCGAGCTCTGTGTGCAAGATCTGCAAGAGACGATCGCCACTACTACTGAAGGCAAAATCGGCGCATTTATGGCGGAACCGATACAAGGCGTTGGCGGGTTTATCGTGCCGCCCGCCGATTACTTCCAGCGCATCATGCCGATTGTAAAGGACGCGGGTGGCGTCTTTATCTCGGACGAAGTACAAACCGGCTGGGGTCGGACGGGTGGCAAATGGTTTGGCATTGAGCAATGGGGTGTCGAGCCGGATATCATGACTTTTGCCAAAGGTATGGGCAACGGCAGTCCCATCGGTTGCACCATCGCCACGCCGGAGATTGCCGATGCCGTCAAGGGAATGACATTCTCTACCTTCGGCGGAAATCCGGTGACGATGGCCACGACGCTGGCAACCCTCGAATACATGGAAGCGCACGATCTGCCCAACAACTGCGCGGTACAGGGCGCGCGCATGATGGAAAAGCTGGAAGAATTTGCCGCGGAATTTCCCATCATCGGCGAAGCGCGCGGCATGGGATTGATGCAGGCGATGGAAATCGTGCAGCCCGGCGGCATTGAACCGGATGCCGTCCGCACTGCCGCCTTCGTCGATAACTGCAAAGACAATGGCTTACTGCTGGGCAAAGGTGGCTTGTATGGCAATGTTGTACGGATCGCGCCGCACTTGAATGTAGCGGCGGACGATTTGGACAGGGCGATGGACATCATCGGCAGCGCCTTGGTTGAGGTATCGTGAGTAGTTCCAACTAAGTAAAGAGGATTCACCACAGCCGCTCGGCGGCAGCGATAAGGTCTGTCGCGCTCACACAAAATAACAAGCCTCCTGCTCGCGCGAGCACAGTGGTTTGTTAAAAAAGAGGCACAGATTTAGTATCAAGTTAGTCATGTGAAAAGATGATCAGTGCGGTTCAACCCTATCCCCCAGCCTGGTGCCCCGCCTCACGGGGGAAGTATCCCGAGGCATCAGGGAAGGGGGCGCTTTTGGCGGGATATGGATTTCATCCAGAACTCTCGCTACCAATGAGGTTGTTGCGCATTAGTTTATTGGCATTAATGAGGACACAGCCGCTCGGCGGCAGCGATAAGGCCTGTCGCGCTCACACAAAATATCAAACCTACTGCTCGTGCGAGCACAGTGGTTTGTTAAAAAAGAGAAAAGGGTTAAGAGATAATAATGATTCGCAGAATTAGCGCCGCTAATCTACCCCTCTTAAGATATTTTGGTCTTTTATGACTGATTTGCCGATCCAATTGCCAAGCTCGCTAAGTCGGGTCCGCTCTTTGCAGAAACCCGCCTTGCTTGGATTCACTTTGCTGGCTTTGGCTTTGGTGCTCAGCTTGATGACGGGCTATAGCAGGTTGGCGCTTGACGACGACTTGCTGCTCGAATCGACGCCGGGCAGACTAGCGATCTGGATGGCGGAGCAAAGCGGCAACGAGCCTGACGAAATACTGTCGCCGGTGGCGAAATTCGCCGATTATTGGGCAAATCAACTGGGCGCTGATGAGCTGGATTCGGCAATTTTATTCACTAGTATCCACAACCTGCGCAGCATTTATCTCGGATTGATCGCCCTGCTGCTGCTGGCCGGTTTGCTTGTCATAGTTTTCCACCGGGCTCATCTGCAGAAACTTTATCTGCTCATTCTCTTGCTGCTGGATGTTTTGCTCTTCATCATTCCTTCGATTGACGGCAGCAATGCTCTGTCGCTGCTGGTGTACGCGATTATGGCTGTTTTGCTTGTTTTGCTGTTGGCGCCGGGAAAGACGAGCCGTGTGTCGGGTTTTTTCCTGGCTCTTTCCGTCTTGATGGTAGGTTGGGAAGCGAGCAAAGCCTTTGCCGATTCCATCAACTACAAGGTATTGCTGCCGCAGCAGAGTTGGAATTACGAGTCCCGAGCGACGCTCGATGAAGCCTTGGCGGCGCTGCGACGTGGCGATGTGGATGTCGTGGTGGTGGATCGCCGAGACCTGGACGATCTGATGCCGCCGCATTCTGTGGTTGCGGGTGATGCGCAAGGCCTTGCCTATGCGGATCTGCGTTATTTCAAGAGCCTGGATCGCGCGCAAGGTTTTGGCTTCTTGCCGATCGCGCCGGCTTTCCCGGGTCGCTTGAGCCTGGCCGTGCGCGCTGATGATGTCAAAGAGATTTCGTCGGTACGCGCAGTGGTGCATCGCAGGATCGCGACTGTCGAAGGCGAGTTTGCCCAGGTCAAATTCCTCAATATTCCGCGCAACCTGGTGCTGCTTGATTTAAGAATCCTGAACGATCTCAATCTGCCGCATTTGCAGATGATCGCAGAAGCCTTCTTGCAGCCGGCCCGTCGCAATGGCGAGCTGTTGCTGCTGCGTATACTGGGGGATGCCGGCGTCTACACCTTCAGCGAAGCAATCTTCGGATTTCTTTTTGGCGGCCTGCTGGGATTTGTATTGGGGTCGGTATTCGCCCATTCACGACTGATGGAACGCGGCTTGCTGCCCTACGTGGTGGCATCGCAGACGGTACCGATTTTGGCGATAGCGCCGATGGTCGTGATCTGGCTGGGCGCGAGTCAACTCTCGGTCGCGGTGATCGCAGCCTATTTGACTTTCTTCCCGGTCACAATCAACACCATGCGCGGTATGCAATCGCCGGAAGCCGCGCAGGTAGAATTGATGCGTTCGTACGCTTCGAATCGCTGGACCATCATGTGGAAATTGCGCTTTCCGGCGGCATTGCCGTATATTTTCACTGCGTTGAAAGTCTCGGCGACGGCCAGTGTAGTGGGCGCGATCATCGGCGAATTGCCCTCTGGCATAGGAGATGGTTTGGGACGCGCTATTCTTGATTTCAGTTCGGATTACAGCATGATCTCGACGCCGAAGCTGTGGGCGGCGATTGTGATGGCAGCCGCAGTCGGCATCGTCTTTTTTGTCGCCACCAACCTGGCCGAGCGCTATATGCTGCGCGGTTACATTCGCAGGCTGGATTAGGATATGTCAAAGGATAAAGCAGAGATCGTCATATCGGCCCGAGGCATCAACAAGGTCTTTAATCCCGGCAGCGATGAAGAAGTCATCGCCCTGCAAGATATTCATCTGGATATCGTGGCCGGCGAATTGGTCTCATTGATCGGTCCCTCGGGATGTGGCAAATCGACTTTGATGCGGCTGGTTGGCGATCTCTTGCGGCCGAGCTCGGGCGAGTTGCTGGTTAATGGAAAGGATCCACAACGTGCCCGCCTTGATCGCGATTATGGCATGATCTTTCAGGCGGCGACGCTCTACGAATGGCGCAGCGTCGCCAAGAATGTGGAGTTGCCGCTAGAAGTGATGGGATACAGCAAAGGGGAGCGTCAAGAGCTGGCTAAAGCTATGTTGGAAAAGGTCGAGTTAAGCGCTTTTGCCAACCTCTACCCCTGGCAGCTTTCGGGAGGGATGCAGCAGCGGGTCTCTATCGCGCGCGCGTTGGTTTTTGATCCGTCGATCTTGCTGATGGACGAGCCTTTTGGCGCGCTGGACGAATTTACGCGCGAGCGCATGAATCTGGAATTGCTGCGGATTTGGGACGAGACAAAGAAAACGATTATTTTTGTCACGCATAGCATCGCGGAGGCAGTGTTTCTCTCTAACCGCATTGTGGTGATGACACCGCGGCCGGGCCGCATCACGGAAATCGTTTGCAATAACTTGCCCTATCCGCGTGATTTTAAGACGCGCAATCTTCCGGCATATCACCAACTGGTGACTGCAGTACGCGAATTGCTGCGCGATGCGCATGAGGCATAACCATGGCACTTAAGGCAAAGGAGAAACGCGTTGCCTCGATAGGCTCTCGCCTCAGCCGCCGTCTACGCTATTACCTACCGACAATCGCGGTGGCGGTCGCTGTCATCGCTTCGTGGGAGATTTTGGTGCTCGTCTTTGATATTCAGCAGTTTCTCTTGCCCAAACCGTCGGCGATCTTCGCGGAATATATGTTTCAGGTACGATTGTGGCTGACACCGGGTGAAAGCTCGTTGCTTTTTGAGGCGGCCGGGGCAACATTTTGGGAGGCGATAGGTGGTTTCGTCATCGGTTGCGGCAGCGGCATCCTGGTTGCGCTGGTCACATCGCGCTGGACTATCGTCAGCGAAGCTACTATGCCTTTTGCCATCGCGGCCAATTCGGTGCCGATCATTGCGTTTGCGCCGATCATGAACAATTGGTTTGGCATCACCAACCCGGCATCCAAGATGGCGATTGTGGCGATCATTGTTTTCTTCCCTACCATGATCAATACGGTGCGCGGACTGACCTTGGTCGACGTCAGCCAATTGGAATTGATGCACGCTTACGCTTCAAAACCTGCTCATATCATGTTCAAGCTGCGCATTCCCAATGCCTTGCCGTACATATTCAGTGCCTTGCGTATTGCCAGCGCCTTGAGCTTGATCGGGGCGGTCGTGGCGGAGTTTTTTGGCGGGCCACGGGCTACGCTGGGAGTTTATATCACGCAGGAAGCCTCGGCATTCGATTTCGCCAAAGCATGGACCGCCATCGTCATGGCGTCCGTGATCGGCATTACATTTTATCTGGTGGTCTTGCTATTGGAGCGACGTTTGATGCCTTGGCATGTGTCGTTCCGGGAAGCGGGTTGATTCACCACAGAGGCACAGAAGTAGTTCCAAGTTAGTCGTGCAAAAAATGATGTGTAACGGATTGCGTGAGTGGGCGACTCACCGAGTCGTCCCTAGAATATTTTCGATTTCTTTGCCCATCTCTTTACTTGCCATATTTTCACATTATTTTCTTGGGACTACTGTGAAACCCTCATTTGTTGGAGGGATTGGTGAAGCTTGGCTGTGCTATGCTGGGGTCGGTATTCGCAGTCCGCAAGGGGATATGATGGCAGAAAGCTCACGACAGAAAGAAATACGCAAGGTTCAGAAAAAGTACACATGGTTCTATGCGCTGATTGTCGGCGCTATTGCGCTAGGTATCGGTATTTGGATTGGCTCATCAGTCTTTGCGGAGGATGGCAAAGGCTATGAAATGAACCTCTTCACCGAAGCGCTAGGAGTTGTAACTAGCATCATCATTACTGTGTTCGTGATTGATCGACTATATGAGCGGCGCGATAAAGAACGAGCGCAAGAAATGGCACAGCGCGAACAAGAAAGACAAACACAAGAACTGAGGGGGCGATTAGTTCGGGAAGCGGGAAGCCGATCTAATGTTAGAGCGATTGCGGCAATTGAACAATTGCGCCACAAGCGATGGCTGGTGGGAGACAAGGGTCTGCTAAAAGGTGCGTACTTGCCTGGAGCAAATCTGCAAAACGCGGACTTGTATAAGGCAAATCTGCATGGAGCGGTTTTGCAGAATGCAAGACTTCAAGAGATTCTCATGTCGGAAGGCAATCTACAGGAAGCGAACTTGCGTTTTGTGAATCTGCAAGGTACGAGGTTGTGGGAGGCAAATCTGCAAGAAGCCAAATTGTGGAAAGCAAATCTGCAAGGTGCGAAGTTGTTCAAGGCAAATCTGCAAGATGCGGACTTGCTCGGTGCATATCTGCAGGGAGCGACCATGAGAAATGCGAACTTTAATGATGCAACTCTCCCCGACGGGACAAAGTACACAACTGATACGGACATGGAAAGATTCACTAACCCTGACCATCCCGATTTTCAGCCAACACTAGAAACAATCAACGAGATCCGCAACGACATATAGCTTAACCACTTGCCATTTTTCTCTGTTCCCTCTTTGCCTCTGTGGCAAAACCCACGCCTTTTGCCCAAAGCCACCGCAATTCGCTATACTATACTCAACAGCATTTCGCCATTCATTCGATTAAACGGAGGATAACATGCGTAGAGTAATTGGTTTACTTGTCGTTCTGGTTCTGTTGTTGGGAGTGAGCATCGCTACGGCAGATGGTCACTTGACGCCGATAAAGTTGCAGCTGCAGTGGGTCGCGCAATCGCAATTCGCCGGCTATTTCGCCGCAGTAGATTTGGGCTTTTATGAAGATGAAGGGCTTGACGTGACCATTTTGGAGGGCGCTGTCGAGATCGTGCCACAGCAAGTTGTGGCTTCGGGCGGCGCTCAATTTGGTCTGGCCTGGGTTCCGAAGGTGCTGGAATCCAACGAGCAGGGTGTGAATCTGGTCAATATCGCGCAAGTCTTCCAACGCAGTGGTACGCTGGAAGTATCGTTTGTCGATACCGGCATCGAATCGGTTGATGATTTCCGCGGTATGCGCATCGGCACCTGGGGCTTTGGCAATGAGCATGAACTCTTCGCGGCTATGCGCGCTGCCGATATTGATCCGGATAATGCCGATGATGTCACGGTTGTGCAGCAACCATTTGATATGTCACTGTTGCTCAGCGGGGAGCTGGATGCCGCCGAGGCCATGACCTATAACGAATATGCGCAGGTCCTGGAAGCGGTCAATCCGGATACCGGCGAGTTGTATCAGCCGGAAGATCTGAACGTGATCAACTTCAACGATGTGGGGACGGCGATGTTGCAAGATCACGTCTTTGTCAACGCCGACTGGCTGGCGGAAGAGGGCAACGAAGAGCTGGCAGTGGCGTTCCTCAAGGCGAGCTTCCGCGGCTGGATCCACTGCCGTGACAATCCCGATGAATGCGTCGGTGTCGTCCTGGACAACGGCTCGACATTGGGTGAAAGCCATCAGACCTGGCAGCTGAACGAAATCAGCAAGCTGATCTGGCCCTCACCGGACGGCATCGGCATCATGGACGAAGACCTCTGGGCGCAGACCGTGGCCGTTGCGATAGAAGGGCAAGTCATCAGCGAAGAACCGTCGATGGATGCCTATCGTAGCGATCTGGCGCAAGCGGCACTGGATGGGCTGGCGATGGACGACGTCGATGTAACCGGCGACATGTGGGAACCGGTCGAGGTCGTGCTGCGTCCCGGCGGCGAGTAGTCATGGAGTAGAGATTTGAAAGCGAGGCACGCCCGCATAATGTGGGCGTGTTTTCGTTTTTCCGATTTCAGAGGACGAGACTCATGCGTAATCCGCCGGCGCCACTGTTTCGTGACCCGGTCTACGATGGCGCAGCCGATCCAACGGTGATCTGGAATCGGCAGGAAGGCGCCTGGTGGCTGCTATACACGAATCGGCGAGCCAATGTTCCCTGTCGCGGCGTCGCCTGGGCGCATGGGACGGGCATCGGCATCGCCAGTTCCGCCGACCGGGGACGCCATTGGCGCTACCACGGCGCGTTGGCTGGGCTTGAGTTCGAGCCTGGTCGAAATACCTTCTGGGCGCCGGAGGTCATCTGGCGCGATGGCATGTACCACATGTATGTGAGCTATGTTCGCGGCGTGCCCCACGACTGGTCCGGTTCACGGGCCATCGTGCATCTGACCAGCGACGACCTCTGGGACTGGCAGCACCTAAGTGTCTTGACCCTGTCATCCGACCGCGTGATTGATGCCGCCTTGCAGCGAATGCCCGGCGGCTATTGGCGCATGTGGTATAAGGACGAGGTAAACAGTTCGCATACCTGGGCGGCCGACAGCGACGACCTGTACCACTGGACAGTGCACGGTCCAGTCATCACCGATTGCGCGCACGAAGGTCCCAATGTCTTCTTCTGGCGCGACAGCTACTGGATGATAATCGATTGCTGGGCCGGGCTCGGGGTCTATCGGTCGGCGGACGCCGAAATCTGGCACCGACAAGCGGACATCCTCGACAAGCCGGGCAAGCGCAGGGACGATGGCGCGATTGGCGGTCATTCCGACGTATTGGTGAATGGAGAGCGCGCCTTCATTTTTTACTTTACGCATCCGGATTGGGACCGGGAACAACAGTTTGGCATGGACGAAATTCATCCCTATCATGTCAAGCGAACGGCGCTGCAAGTCGCGGAACTGGAATTGAAAAACGACATCCTAGTTTGCGATCGCGATAAAGCCTTCGATTTCACACTTCAACCCGGATGATTCATCACAGAGATACAGAGGGCACAGAGTATGTTAGAAATAAGCTTTGTGTCTTTGTGGTGAAGTATTGCGGTATTGGTTCTCTCGCTGTTGCTAAGCATCACACCCCTGGTCTGACCGCCCAGGACGCTTCCGGCAGATTAAGCTTCCTGAGCTGGATGCCGCTAGCCCAGATCCAGCCTCTGCTTGACGCCTTCTCGGCACACTATCCCGATGTGGAGATCGACTTCCAGAATGTGCCGGCCGGCCTCGAATACACCCAGCGCTTGCAGCTATTGGCGAGTGCCGGCGAGCTGCCCGATCTGTTTCACGTTCCTTCGCCGATAACGCTGATGGCGCAGAACGGTCACCTGGCCGATCTCAGTCATCTGGAAGTTGTCCAGGCGCTGCCCGAGGGCTACACCTCCTATTACACGTATGACGGCAGTATCTATGCCTACGCGCCCGATGCCTGGATAGGCGGCGTTTTCTACGACTAGGCCCTCTTCGCCGAAAACGATCTCGCCGCGCCTGTGACCTACGACGATCTTTTGGCGGCCGCCGCGGTGTTCCATGAGCTGGGCATCAAGCCGATAAGCTTCGGCGCCGGTAATCTGGTGGACATGGTCTTTTTCTTCCACGGCGCCGAATTCCTGTTGCAAGACGCCGACTTCAATTCCGGGATCGATACCGGTGAAACCACCTTTACCGAGGGCTATCTGAAGCGGCTGATATCGACGGCGCCGGCGCTACCCAGAAATTCCGCTATATCACCTTCCAAAATCTGGCGCCCGCTATGACGATCAGCGTGCTCTTCCTGCTGCTTTCCAGCCTGAAGGTGTTTGACCTGCCCTTTTCCTTGACTGAAGGCGGACCGGGTTATGCGACAACGATGGTCACCCAATCGATCATTTCCGAAGGCGTCGGTTCCAGCCGAATTGGCTTTGCATCAGCGATGTCGATCATGTTTCTGGCGCTGATCGCGCTGGTGACCTTTCTTCAAGTCGGCGTCATGAGCAGACGCGAAGAGAGACTGGCGTGAAAAAGAAATATACGCCGGTCACGCTTTTTGTCGAGCTCATCATGCTCGCCGTCTGCATCGTATTCTTTATTCCGATTTATTATCTCTTCGTCAGCACATTCAAGACAAAGCAGGAAATTATCGAAGCGCCGCTGGCTTTGCCAACCAGCCTGAACCTCTCAAACTACGTTCGGGCGCTCGAGACGATAGACTTCTTCCGGCATTTCTTCAACTCGCTGCTCATCACATCCGTGTCAGTGTTTCTGATCGTCGTCTTGGGTTCGATGGCGGCGTATGCCATCGCGCGGCGCCCGAACCGCTTCACAAAATTCCTGCGCTTGTACTTTTTGCTGGGTTTCATGGTCCCGCTGCAAACGACTATGTTGCCCCTGTTCCTGATCATGAAGCACCTGAGCCTGATCAATACCTACCAAGGCTTGATTCTTCTCCATAGCAACGGCGCTGTATTTGCGCTTTTCTTGTACACCGGTTTCATCCGAGCCATGCCAAGCGATCTGGAAGAGGCGGCATTCGTCGATGGCGCCGGCGTATTTCGCACCTTTTGGCAAATTGTCTTTCCCTTGCTGAGACCGGTCACTGCCACGCTAGTCATTTTCAACTCGATCTGGATCTGGAACGACTTTCTCCTGAGCTATTTGTTCCTGAATTCAAATGACAAGTCGACCCTGATCATGCAAGTCTATAACGGCGTTAGTTTGTACTACACCGACTGGTCTATCATGATGCCGGTGCTGGTACTGGCGGTGTCGCCCGTGATCGTCTTCTATATCTTTATGCAGCGGCATATCGTCGCCGGTTTGACGGCGGGCTCTCTGAGGGGTTAGGGCAGAAAGCGTCACCGGAAATCCGTGAGACTCGGAAAAAATCGAAACACGCCCACGTTAGGCGGGCGTGTTTCTATTGTTACGCTTGGCCTCAGCTGCCGTGCATGGCGCGTCTTCTGGCCAGCATCTTCTCGCGCGCTTCGGCCGAGCCGTTGTGGCTGGTGCCAAACCAATGGTCAAAGGGCATGTCCATTTCGCCATAATTGCATTCGAAGTAACGATGATGCAGCGAATGGTAGTAGGAGGCGTTTGATGGGATCGTCACACCGTCTTTGACCACCAATTCATCAAAGCCGCCATGACCCAGTATTGCGGCAAAGGTCGCGTGTTGCCCGTTCATGATCATGTGAATGGGATGCGAGGCGACGACACAGTGGATGAGCATGCAGGTGTAATAGAGCAGGTGCTCAACCGGGTGCATCGACAAGCCGGACCAAGGTCCGATGTCGATGTTCTTGTGGTGCACATAATGCGCGATTTTGTAAAGTGGCTTTACGTGCAACAGGCGATGAGCCCAATAGAAGTGGAAATCTCGCCACAGGCCGACCAGACAGAGGATCAGGACGAAGTTGATCGGTTGCTCGCGCGGGTCGACGAAGGGGATGATGCCGTTGGCGTAGGCCCAGAGCATCACCACTTCAAATCCCACCCAAATGGTGCCGGCGCTAGCGACACTCCAGAAAACGTTATCGCGAACCTGATCGTTCCAGAGGAACTTTCGATTCTTGCTCATCCAATTCGGCGACCACTTGTACTGGTATCCCTGCGACTTCCGCGACCACAAGCGAACATGCAAGACGGTCGCCAAGGTAATCAACATGAGTTGGTTACGAACAAAGATTTCGAGGATCCAGCCAGCGCGGAATTCGGTCATTCGCGACATCTCCGGCGTTAGATAAACCCAAGTCAATGTCGCCACAATAATGTAAACAATATTGTAAGGCCAGAAGTATTCTTTCAACCAATTCGCGACCTCATGTGGTTTAGGCGGCCAGGAGAGGACCGGGTTCGGTACGCCAATTTCCTTATCCGGTTTCCAATAACCGCGCTCGTCACGCGGCATGCCGTCAACTAGTCCGTCTCTTTCTGCGCTTATATTTGCCATCGTAAGTATTCCTTTCGATGTCCAAAAAATGCGGTGTCCTTTTTTTGAAGGCTTTGGGGTGGGGGATAGCGTTGACCTAGCTGCCGTGCATGGCGCGTCTCCTGGCCAGCATCTTTTCGCGCGCTTCGGCCGAACCATCGAAGTTGGTGCCGAACAAATGATCAAATGGCACAGCCGGTTCGCCGTAATTGCATTCGAAGTAACGATGATGCAGCAAATGCCAATAGTTGCCGATCGCCGGGATTTTCACACCGTCTTTGATGACAACTTCCTCGAATCCGCCATGCCCCATTATTGAGCCGAAGGTAGCGCTCTGCCCCTGGTAGATCATGATGAGCGGATGCGAGGCGATGACCCAATGGATCAGCATGCTCCCCCAAACGAATAGATGTTCGATCGGGTGCATCGACACGCCGGACCAAGGACCGACATCAATGTTTTTGTGATGCACATAATGCACAAATTTATAAAGATACTTTGTGTGCAGAAGGCGGTGAGCCCAGTAGAAGTAAAAGTTGTACCAAAGGGGGACGAGTAAGAGGACCAGAACAAAGCTGACCGGATGCTCGCGCGGGTCAACATAGGGGATGAATCCGTTGGCGTAAGCCCAGAGCAGCAGCACTTCAAATCCCACCCAAATGGTGCCGGCGCTAGCGACACTCCAGAAAACGTTATCGCGAACCTGATCGTTCCAGAGGAACTTTCGATTCTTGCTCATCCAATTCGGCGACCACTTGTACTGGTATCCCTGCGACTTCCGCGACCACAAGCGAACATGCAAGACGGTCGCCAAGGTAATCAACATGAGTTGGTTACGAACAAAGATTTCGAGGATCCAGCCAGCGCGGAATTCGGTCATGCGCGACATCTCCGGCGTTAGATAAACCCAAGTCAATGTCGCCACAATAATGTAAACAATATTGTAAGGCCAGAAGTATTCTTTCAACCAATTCGCAACCTCATGTGGTTTAGGCGGCCAGGAGAGGACCGGGTTCGGTACGCCGATTTCCTTATCCGGTTTCCAATAACCGCGCTCGTCACGCGGCATGCCGTCAACAAGTCCGTCTCTTTCTGCGCTTATATTTGCCATCGTAAGTATTCCTCTCGATGTCCAAAAAATCCGGTGTCCTTTTTTTGAAGGCTTTGGGGTGGGGGATAGCGTTGACCTAGCTGCCGTGCATGGCGCGTCTCCTGGCCAGCATCTTCTCTCGCGCTTCCGGCGTTCCATCGTGGCTGGTACCGAACCAATGATCAAAGGGCATGCCCATTTCGCCGTAATTGCATTCGAAGTAACGATGATGCAGCGAATGGTAGTAGGAGGCGGCTGAAGGGATCGTCATGTCGTCTTTGACCACCAACTCATCGAAGCCGCCGTGACCCAAAATGGCGGCGAAAGTCGCGTGTTGCCCGTTCATCATCATGTGGATGGGATGGGAGGCAACGACCCAGTGGATGAGCATGCAGGTGTAATAGAGCAGGTGCTCGATCGGGTGCATCGACAAGCCGGACCAGGGTCCGATGTCGATATTCTTGTGGTGCACATAATGCGCGATTTTGTAAAGTGGCTTTACGTGCAACAGGCGGTGTGCCCAATAGAAATGGAAATCCCGCCACAGCGGAACGAGGCAGAGTATCAGAATAAATTGCACCGGATGTTGGCGCGGGTCGACAAAGGGGATAATTCCGTTGGCGAATGCCCAGAGCATCACCACTTCGAAGCCCGTCCAAATCGTGCCGGCGCTGGCGACGCTCCAGAAGACGTTGTCGCGAACCTGATCGTTCCAGAGGAACTTTCGGCTTTTGCCCATCCAATTGGGCGACCATTTGTATTGGTAGCCCTGTGATTTCTGCGACCACAAGCGAACATGCATCACGGTTGCCAAGGCAATCAACATGACCTGGTTGCGGATGAAAACTTCGAGAATCCAGCCGGCGCTGAACTCGGTCATGCGCGCCATTTCCGGCGTGAGAAACGCCCAGGTCACTGTGGCTACGATCATAAAAATGAGATTAATTGGCCACAGGTATTCTTTCACCCATTTCGCGACGGCCCTGGGTTGCGGTGGCCAGGAGAACACTGGATTTGGCGCGCCGAATTCTTTATCCGGTTTCCAATAACCGCGCTCGTCGCGCGGCATGCCGTCAACAAGTCCTTCTCGTTCGGCACTCAATTCAGTCATTTTTCACGCTTTCCGCTTTTTGAAAGAAAGTCACTTTTCCCCCAGTTTACTAATCAATGGTACTCATAGCAAGGCGTTGACAAATGTCCAGGACAGTAAAATGCGCGATGAACGCAAGGCAAAACCGCGCCAGATTACGTGTTAATATAGAATGGTAATCTCGTAAAGGAGGGGTAGGCTTTCGTTGCGTCAGGCGTGGCCGCGCGATCATTCAGGCAAGAGTAGGGGAACTGCTGATCATGTAAGCTCTAGAAAGGGATGGTTGCAATGTTAAAGAGAAGTGCGCTTTGTGTCTTCTTTCTCTTAATTACAGGGACTAATCGGAATTGCGGCGGATGACGGGTAGGTACCAATCAGCATTCAATTGCAATGGGTGACGCAGGCGCAGTTCGCCGGATACTTCGTAGCGAATCCTTCTGCGTTATAATTTGCCGAAAATAGAATTCAGGTATTTTTCATGAGCAAGATTTTTGCCGTTGGCAGTTATGTCGAAGGACTGACAATCCGCGTAGCACGGATGCCTGCGCTGGGTGAGAGCCTGGTGGGCGATTCATTTGATATGGGACCGGGCGGCAAAGGCAGCAATCAAGCTATCGCGGCATCACGCCTGGGCGCAGAGGTGAATCTGTTGGCTTGCGTCGGCGACGACATTTTCGGGGACAAGGCGCTGCAGTTTTATGCTGATGAGGGAATCGCGACTGATCACATCCATCGCATTCCCGGCGCCTACACCAGTATCGCATTTGTCAATATATTGCCCAATGGCGAGAACTTGATCACGGTAGATATGGGTGCCAATCTAGAGATGACAGTGCAGCAGGTGCGGGATTGTGAAGAATTAATCCAAGGCAGCGATATTCTCATGACGCAGTTTGAAGTAGCGCCGCAGGCCGTGGCAACAGCGCTGGCATTGGGCAAGCGTCATGGCGCGCTGACGATATTGAATCCGGCGCCGGCGCGGGTCACCGATCCGGCAATCTTTGCAGATGTCGATATCTTGACACCTAACGCCGGCGAAGCGCGTCTGCTGTTAGGGCTTCACCCGGATGACAAAAGCCCGACCGTAGAATTGGCAGGCAGACTGCTTGACAAAGGTGTGGGCACAGTGGTGGTGACGCAGGGAGCGGAAGGCGCGCTTATTGTCAACGAGGCGCAAGCCAAGCATATCCCTGCCATCCCGATAAGTGCCGTCGATGTAACGGGCGCGGGCGACAGCTTCAATGCGGCGCTCGCGGTGTTTCTCGGTGAGGGATTGTCGATTGAAGACGCGGTCAGCAGGGCGGTCATCGCCGGAGCCTATACGGCGACGCATCTCGGTGTGATCAAGGGCTTGCCCGGGCGCGCGGAGTATGAGAGATTCGCGGCGGCACGAACATAGCGCAGGGTGGCTTAGGCGCCCGACAGTGCCGACACCACATGCACATCTACGCCGGCAGCAACCAGTTCTTGATGTATTTCATTGGGTATGCCCGCATCGGTCACGAGGGTTCCGGTTTCGTTAGTAGCCAGGACTTGAACCATGGCCATTGTGCCGATCTTGCTGGAATCGATGATGACAATATGGGCTTCGGCCGAGCGGATCATCGCTTTTTTGACCGCGGTATCCAGCATCTGTGAATCGGCGAGTCCGGCATGGGTGCTAAAGCCTGTACCGGAAATAAAGGCTTTTCGCGCGAAGAAATCTTCGAAAAACCGCTCCGCGACTGGACCAAAGAAGGTCAAGGAATCGGTGCGCAGCAAGCCACCAGTGCCGAGAATAGTACATTCCGGCAAGTGGCGATGCAGCGCGTCTATTGTGCGCAGGCTGTTGCTGGTGACGGTCAGGTTACGCTTCTCCTTGAGGTAGGGCACCATAGCCCGCACTGTAGTGCCAGAATCAAGCACGAGCACATCGTTATCTGCGACAAAATGAGTCGCGACATAGCGCCCGATAGCCCGTTTTTCGGCAGCGCGAATAGTCTCCCGCTCCATACGGTGCGATTCGTGCTGATGAAAAGGATCGTTGTCGAAGATAGCGCCACCGTGAGTGAGTGTGACGAATCCCTGCCGCCGCAACATCTTCAAATCACGGCGAATGGTCATGCCCGATACGTGAAATTTCTTGCTCAATTCGGCGATGGTAGCGCTGCCGACTTGAGAAAGGTAACCGAGCAGGGCACGTCGTCTCGTTTCGGGTAACATCAATATCCATCCACCTGTCTGTTGCTGCCTCGGCAGTTTTTACCGTATGCGCGGACAAAAGCGCTGCGTAGCCCGCCACCCGCTAAGCATACCTGCTGCATAGCTAATTCCAGCAGACGCACGCGACAAATAGCAAGCCAGCCTGGTAAAGACAAGCAATGGATTCCGACCAAGCGCGGTACGTCTGGATGTGCCTGCGCATCAAGATGAAACTTAGGCATGCAGCGCGTCATCTTCATTGACATCGGCGACAATCACGGTAAGATCAAAGTAAGGCATTTCGTTCGCGAAAGCGCGCCTGGTGCGGCTGCCTGTATCGGTGATCAAAATGAGGCATTTCGCATCGCCGTAATCTCCATCAATCACAGATTTCATCCCTCGCAGTCATGTCAACTTACGTTATTTTATGTGTAGTTACGATAAAATGCAATGAGGCAGGTGATGAGTTGGCAACTTCATCCGGTCGACTGAGGGCTGACTTTACGGTTGTTTAAGTAGAAGATATTCCACGCGAGCACAGGTTTGTTTTGCACCATGATGGCGCAGATGTTAAGGTGCCAGAGAGCGATGTTTGATGCATCCAAGGCAACTGCAGATTCTAAGAGTCTGGAATACATTCAAGTTGCAAGCGTATCGGCCAGTGATTAAAAGCCAAGTCGATCACAGTCAACTGATAAGCGATCTCGCCTCTACCTTAATGCAAGCACCCGAACGCATTGCAGCTCTTTGGGCGGAATATCTCAAGCTGGTGGAGCAGAAACAACACAGAGAAAACTTGGGTCAAGTAGGCACCTTGTCAACTGAGGAAGCTTTCATCATCCAGGTTTTGATGAAGCGATATCGGCCGTCGCAGTTGATCGAGATTGGCACTCACGAGGGAAAGTCAACCCGACGGCTATTGGATGGTATAGAGAACCTTCAGTTAAGTACGGCGGTAACCTGTTATGACATTGAAGACCTGGTAAGCTATTTCGGACGCGCCGAAGCCAAACTGATCTTGAAAGACGTTACTAACTCAGTTGTTGCCGATGTATTGGATAACTACGAGCCGGGCATCATATATTTAGATGCACACCCCTGGCAGTTGTTGTACAACGTGATTCAGGCTGTGCTGCAACGTGAAGATTGGATACTTGCCATTCATGATTGCGGGCGGGTATTGTGCAATCCCAAAATGACCATACCCCGGGATGAACCCGGCTTGATTACCATGCGCACCGGGCATTGGGAGCGTCATGTGTTGGCAGCCTTGCTTGGCATAATGGATCCATTGGATGCTCGATTGGACAACTTTGAAAGCGACACTCATCGCGTCCGAATATTCGCGACACAGCACGGACTGGCATTGATCAGCCCAAAGTCTCTGTTACGAAATTGACCGGGGTCTTTTGCGGGAGAATCACATGACGATCTATGTACGCAAACCTGTCCCGTCAAAGCAGCGGGAATCCGTGAAAGTTGTTCGACCCTGGGGCAGCTTCTTGCAATACGCCAACAATCAGGATGTCACCGTAAGCCTGATGACGGTCAAGCCGGGTCAACGCCTTAGCTTGCAGTCGCATACGGCGCGGGCGGAGCTGTGGATCGTGCTCGATGACGACGCGCAGATTCAGGTGGATGGAGCCGCTCGGCGGCAGCGATAAGGTCTGTCGCGCTCACGCAAAAAAATCAAACCTACTGCTCGTGCGAGCAACGTCGGTTTGTTATTAAAGAGTCCATTGAAACAAAAGCTGGCGATGAAATCTGGATTCCCGCCGGCGCGAAGCATCGGCTGGCCAGTTGTGGACCAGCTGTGCGGGTATTGGAAGTGGCATTTGGCAATTTGCAGCAAGCGGATATCAGGCGCTACGAGGATGATTACCAACGTCCTGCCGCGGGTGAGGGGAATTAGACCGCCTGGTAGCTGGCAATGGCTGTTTCATTCAAAGTGATGCCCAAGCCAAGCCCGGCCATGGGCTTAAGCGTCCCATTCTCAAATTGAATCGACTCGTTGATGATGCTATGCCGCAGCGGATTGAATAGCTGATTGTATTCGTAGATGAGAAAATTCGGCATGACAGCGCAGGCGGCGATGGCGGCCACGATCCCGATCCCGGCGCCAACACCGTGGGGAGCAACCGTCACATTATCCAGGGCAGCGAGATCTGCGATTTTCATCAAGCCGGTGAAACCTCCACAGCGTGTGATATTCGGCATGATGACATCAACGGCTTCGGCTTTGAGCAGGTCGCGAAACTGATAGACGGTGCCTAACCATTCGCCCGAAACGACGGGCAAATCCACGCGGCGACGGATGCGAGCCAGATCATCGACATATTCCAGATGCACCGGTTCTTCCAGCCAGTAGACATCTTGCCTGACCAAGTCCTTCGCCAAGGCGATTGACTCGCTGACGGTATAGGCGCCGTTGGCATCGACAAGCAATTTGACGTTAGGTCCGATGGTTGCGCGAACCGCTTCGACGTGTTCCATATCACGGGCGATGCCACGGCCGATCTTGAGTTTGAGCGCGTGGAAGCCGGCCGCGAGAAACTCGCGCGCCATATCAGCAGAAGCGTCGGGATTCGACATATAAGGTATCGGGCTGGCGTAACAAGCGACGGACTCGCGTACAGCTCCACCGAGCAGATTCGGCAAGCCATCGCCATAGATCTTGCCGCGCAGATCCCACAGCGCTAGATCGACGGCGCTGATGCCCATGGGCGCAAAGCGGATCTGCTCGTTCATGGCACCCCACATCGCATGATGGTGCAAGGGATTTTCGCCGATCAGCATGGGCGCCAGCACTTCGTTGATATGAGCTGCCGTGCCGCGGGGTCCCGGACGTCCCATGGCTTCGCCGATGCCGAGCAAGCCATCGTCAGTTGTGATGCGCACGATGACCGCGCCCTGACCGAGCAGGGGATTATTGCGCATGCCAAATGCTGGGTGGGATAGTTCGGGCGGCACCTCGTCCAGCGCATCGGCGAAAGAGGCGAAAAGTGGGATGGCTTCGATTTGTGTGATTTTCATATCTTACTCACTATCAATCGCGATTGTCCAGCTTGTTGACAAATAGCCATTCTATTCTTCAATCATTGGTTTAACAGCGCAAATATTGACTGTAAGTGGTGCCTGTCACCTGAGCAACGGCAATAACCTGCAATATACGATTGTTGCAATCCCCTTCCTCTATGCGGGACAGCAATTGTTCCCTCTATGGGCACATCACTTCACTGATGAGTATTCCCGACTTCTTTAGATGTGCAAATACATTGGGATGTACTTCAAAGCCATCAAATCGTTGCAGTAACTCGTATGTTTCGGCGTCCCAGACGCGGATATCGCCGAATTGGCCTACCGCCGCGAAACGACTGCCGTCCGGGTGCCAAGCTAGCGAATCTATGAAAAAAAAGGGGGATGGCCCAAAGCTGTCAGCGCCCCCGGGCATTCCTGCTACGACTTTGCCGCTTCGACCATCAAATACTCGTACAAGACAGTCGGTTAGGTTAACGATGAATTGACTGGAATCCGGCGACCATGCGACCGCCACCGGCTCGAGATGAAATTCAGAATCTTCATGTAAGAAACTACGGTCAGAAATCCAAGTAAGCGAGGCGGCTTCAAGGTCAAATAGCCTTCCATCAACTGATAGGATCTGGTTCTCACGATTGCAGTCCACATTAACACTACCAAAATGAGCTGGGCCGAATTTCTCTACTAGCATCTTTTCGACCACGTCCAAGACAAAAATCCTCTGTTGATATACAGTGATCAATATGTTGTCGGTGAACCAACAAAACCCTAGCGGTTCGTGCATTAGCGGGTCAGGATGCTCTGCCATGCTGTCAAAGTGGAAAAGTTCTTCACCCGTTATCGCATCCCAAATCTGCGTTCTACCACCTAATCTTCCGCTGACAATACGGTTTGCTATTGGATGCCAACGCACCGGAGTCCAAGGGTAGGCCTCGTCTATTTCCGTTATGACCTTGAGCTCGCTGACATCTACGATATTGATTGGATTTGCGTGCATGCCTGAGTAGGCGATCAAGTCACCGTTAGCATTCCACGCCACAAACCGAGGCAGACTGAGAATCAGGGTTTGTTGCTCGATTTCAAAATAACCTGCTTCATTGAAGTCATTGTCGAAAAACCAAAGTCCGGTTGTACTGGCAACCGCAATCGTGTCGCCATCCGGACTCCAGGCGATTGACGACGCCACGCCTCGATCTTGCGCGGATATGACAAAACTTAGCGACATCGCCCATATAACCGCAAGGAGCAGATTTAGCCTTTTCATTCGTGCCTTCTCTCGAAATCTTTCTGCGCACGCTAATAGCAGTATAAGCGGGCAAGTTGCAGATGCGCCATTGCGGTGGAGAAACGTATGGAATTGCGGAGGGTGAATCTGGAAATAACTATCCCAAGGTTGGATTAAGCGAAGATGCCGCCAAATGGCCGGGGGCGGTGCCGGGCAGCCAGCGATCGCGGTCGCCGATGCGGTTTTTGTTGTCCAATTCGCTGACTCGCGTTCCGTCTGCGTAATAAATCACAGTCATCGCCGGGCGCATCTGCTGGGAGAAATTGGGTGGGGCGGAGTGCAGGGTCCAGCCACTATGGAAGGTCGCTGAACCGGCCTTCATCACCTGCGCCTGTTGCAGCGTGAAACCCTTGCTAGCTACAAAGGCGCGCAACTGCGTTTCCGATTCGTCGGAGATGGGGATATCACGCAGATAGCCTTCTCGATGCGAGCCGGAAGCGAACTGCAGGGTGCCCATATCAGTGCGGATATCGGCAAGCGTCATCCACATGGTGATCGTCTTAGTGGTGTCTAGTGGCCAATAATGCTGATCTTGATGCCAGGGCGTGATACCGCCGCCGGCTTCTTTGAAGAGCGCTTGATCGTGATAAAGACGAACACGATCCACAGCCATCAACTGCGCCGCAATGCCGGCGAAGCGCTTGGCCATTACATATTCTTTGACTTTGTCACTGTGTTCCCAGAGGTTGGTCGTCTGCAAGAATGCCATGCCATAGGTATCGCGGTCCTTCAGCTTGCGGGTTTCGGTATTGCGCTCGGCAACGGTCGCTACGATGGCATCATGATAGGACTTAATGTGTTCCGCAGGCAGCACATTCTCCAGCAGGATGTGGCCATCTCGTTGATATTGCGCGACATGCGCATTTGTAATTTGGTATGGTGAATCCCAGGCCATTGGCAATGCTCCCGCTCGAGTTATTCGCTGTTCTCGCGTTGTGTTTCGTGTGGCCCGTTGTCTGTCCACTTGCCTACTAGCGCGCGATGCTCATGAAGGCGCGATCAATGATCATGGTTGGTTTCTTCATGCGGCACCAGCACCATAAAACCGTTGTTGTCGCCCATCATGGATTTGGTATGGTGATCGTTGAAGCGGTGTCCGTAAAGCTCCGGCGCATTGGCGGCGCAAAGTGTGCCAAATTTGGGTTGCGCGTAAGGGAGATGGGTCGCGCCTCGCGCCAAGATATGTTCGTGATTGGTAGCGGCGCCCTGCTCGTCACCATCATAGTTAGTCCAGGGCACGCGTGAACGCGCATTACAGTAATGGCTGACAAAGGCACGGCGCGGATTATGGGAGTCGTTGCGATGCGAGCGGTGGAAAACATGCCCGCCGAAAAAGACCACATCACCCGGTGCTGCGGGTAGGGCTACTTCGCTGTCGTATCTTAGGGCGATCTGCGCCAGCGTGTTTTTCTCGATATCCGGGTGGCTGGCGCTCTTGATCGATTCGATATTGTCCAGGATGGTATCGCCCTGGCGGGTTTGTCCATCACAATCGGGATAGATCGGCTCAACTTGCGAGCCCGGTGTCATCCAAAGACAGCCGTTCTCTTCGTTAGCCGGGTCAATGGCGATCCAGGCGCCGATCAGCGAGTCGGGCTGTGTGGGAATGTAATAGGAGTCTTGATGGAATCCCTGGCCTGCTTGTCCCGGTTGCTTGAAGAAGAGCATGGTCTGCAGCGCCAGGATATCAGGCCCGATCAGTGCTTCCAGTACATCCACGACGCGAGGATGCAAGAGGAATCGCTCGGCGATTTCTTCGGTGCGGTGCGGCATATGCACACGCTCGTAATATAGGCGCCGTTCGGATTCGGTCGCGTCGGCCGGGGGTGGAGGTATGCCGGGCAAGGTCCGGTTTCCGGACATCAGATCTTCAGTGTGTCGCGCCAAATCCCGCACTTCTTCCGGCGCAACTAAACTTCGCACGACCAGATAACCGTCGCGGCGGAAGGCTTTATATTCTTCGACAGAAACACGGTATTGCTCATGTTTGCGCTGCAGCAAAGGCTCTGGGATCATTATTTGGCTCCAAAAGACTATTGTTTTCTGTATATTACCGCGAAATTGGCGAAGCGCAATCAGTAGCGCAAGTAGGTCTAGCGGCACGCGTTGCGAATGCGATTCCAGATACGCTATACTTTCGCAATTGGATTAGGAGGCTGGAAATGGAGCATCGCACATTCGGAAACAGCGATCTGAGTTGCTCTGCCCTGGGCTTCGGCACCTGGGAGATGAGCACGACGCAATACGGCACGATTGATATTTCGGAAGCGGTAAAAGCGGTGCAGATGGCCATCGACCATGGCATCACGCTCTTTGACACAGCCGAAGTCTACGGTCCGTTTACCTCTGAGGAATTGTTGGCGCGCGGCTTGGGGAATCGGCGCAAGGATGTCGTGGTTGTCACCAAGGTGGGTTTTCTCATCAGTGATGTGCCGACGATCCGCGGCTTTGAACGGATCGGCGGCCGGGATGCATCGGCTGCCAATATCACTGAACACACCGAAGGCTGTCTGAAGCGTCTCAATACCGATTTTATTGACCTGTTGCTGATCCATTGGCCCGACCCCGCAACCGCGCATGAAGACACGATAGATGGCTTGGAAAAGCTCAAGGCGCAAGGCAAGATTCGCCATTACGGCGTCTCCAATTATACGGTGCCGATGATGGAGGCTTGCCAAAAGCACGGGCAGCTCACGGCGAATCAAGTCGGTTACAACCTCTTCGACAGGCGTATGGAGGCACAGGTTTTGCCATATTGCCTGGAGCAAGGCATCGGCTTCATGGCATACGGCAGCTTGGGCTTTGGCTTGCTTACGGGCGCCATGACAAGCGATACATCTTTCGTTGATTTCGATTGGCGCAGCAATGGTGATGCCTTCGGATTGCCGCTGTTTGAGCGCGAGAGCTTCCTCAAGGAATTGCGCGTGGTTGAACGGCTCAAAGCATTGGCGGCAGGCTATGACAAATCAGTCGCGCAATTGGCCATCGCCTGGGTGCTTGGCAATCCAGCGACGACTGTTGCGTTAGTCGGAATGCGTAACGAACACGAACTACGCGAAAACATCGCCGCGGTCGATTGGCGACTGAGCGAAGCAGATCATGCCGAGATTGATGGCATTTTCGAGGAAGAGGGCGTGCCGACCTACATCAATGCCGAGCAAGCCACCTAGACACCTGGCGACATTGCCGGCTCATTTCAGCCGGTTCACATCCAAATGCTGCCGATATTCCATAGCGAAACTTGCGCTGTTGCACTGCCGCCGATGGCCAACAAGCGCAGTCCCTGGGCGTCGGCTCGGGTGGGGTAAATGCGGCTGGTCATGGACAGTCGGCCATTGGCATAGATTTCGATGACGGAGTGATCCAGATAGATAGTCAAATCCAACGCTTCACCTTCGGCGAGCTGCAAGGCGTACTCACAGGGATCAACTGTGACTTCGTCGGCGTCTGTCGACCGATCGCGAATCAGGCGCAGGCTGCCAGCCGCAAAATCATAAACCAGCTCGGTGTATTGTTCACCATCAGGGCTGCACCGAAATTGAATGGCGAGCGCCGCGCAATCGGCCGCAGTAACGCGGCAAGAGATCTCCAGTTGATCGCCCGTGACGTCAGCCAAGGTATCGGGGCGGTCTGCCGCCAGCGAAACTTGATCGGCGAAAAGTGTTGCCGTGCGCATTTGTTGGAGCTCTGCCGCCGGTTTGACGATGAGATTGCCGTCATCGTCGAGCGCGATTTCACGCGGCAAGGTCAGGCAAGATGCCCAACCGGCTGCCGCGTATTGATCGCGCGGGCGCGCCTCGCGCACCCATCCCCACATCAGCCAGCGACCCGATGGATCCTGCAAACTATTCGGCGCATAAAAGACATCCCCCCAATCCAGGCGTCTCGGTGGACCATCGGGTGTAAATTGGTGATCGGCATATTGCCCCAGCCAATAGACGGGCCGACCATGCGGCGATACGACCAGCATATGTTTCTGGCCCAAGTTCAAGAAATTAGGACACTCCCAGTTGATGCCGCTCTCGGCAGGATCGCCGACGTAAAGCGGGTTGACATATTCCCAGTCGATCAAATCCGGCGAGCGATACAAGAACGCCACGCCGCCCCGGCCTTTGATGCCGGAGCCTAGCAGCATATACCAGCGGCCGTCAGTTTCTTGCCACAAGAAAGGATCACGGAAGCCGATAACATCCAGGCCTAGAGGCGGATGCGGAATGACCGGGTTGTCGGCATGCTTTTGCCAAGTTTGCAGGTTGTCGGCGCTGGTAGCGATACATTGTGTTTCCTGGTCGATTTCCAAGACAAACTCGTGGTAATAGCCTTGCGGGATGCGTTGACGGTCGGAGGGTGGCAGGTCGTCATCAGCGCTATACAGGGTCATATCTGCGACACCCGAATATATCATAGTAGGCACACCGTTATGAATCACGACACTGCCAGACCAGCATCCGGCGCCATCGCAGCTATCGGGCGAGGGCATGACGGCGATGGGACAATGCTCCCAATGCACCAGATCGGGACTGCGCACGTGCCCCCAACCCATCGGTCCGAAATCGGCAATAAAAGGATTGTGCTGGAAGAACATGTGCCAATAGCCCTGGTAATACACCGGACCATTCGGGTCGTTGATCCAGTTGGCGGCTGTCATCAGATGAAAGATCGGTCGCTGGGGGTCATGGCTGACGGCAACGGCGCTCTCAGCGACCGCCTGATTGGCTTTGGCGAGAATCTCCGTATAAGTTTCTGACATGTGTTTCTTCCTTTTAGGTTGAGGTGTAGAAGCGGGCGATTCCCTGATCGACAAACGAGCCGAGAAAAGATTCAGTCTTTGAGCGCGCCAAAGGTAATGCCGCGATGGAAGCTGCGCTGGGTGATCAAATACAAAACCAAAATGGGCGTGAACAGGATGACGGTGGTCGTGGCGATCATATCATAGTTGAAGGTGAAACGGCCCATGAAATCTACCTCGCATCTCTCCATTGAATTATTTACGCCTTCTGTATAACAAGTAATGTATTGCCTTGCAAATAAGAGTGTCAATTAGGAGTGCAAGCGGGGTAATGGCGCGCGACTGGTTGTGAATCAGCCGAAATAATTGGAATATTTCGCGCCGCAGCCTGTGCATAAAAGTGTCACGCGTATCCAGTAAGGGCGGTTCGGCTAAACGTGTTCGTTGGGCTCCGCTTATGCTAACGGACTTGTGCTTGTACCTGTCGCGCGATCAAGCGTCGGGCCGCTTCAGGCGGTCGTCCGGCGTCCGCGCCAATTCCTTCGGTTCGACATCGCCGCGATAGTCCGGGATCAAGGGCTGAATCTTCGCCAAGGCATGGGCGGGCCAGGTTTCGTGCTGTTTGTGCATCGCCCGGTGGATCCAGCTCTGTGTGTCTTCCTGAAGATCAGAAAAAAAGGGATGAAACCAAATCGTGATGACTGTGCGTTGCTCGATAGAGGCATTCTCGTGCGTGGCATGGAACATGCGCGCGTCGCCCACCACCAGGTCGCCGGCCTTGACCGGGACATCGACTTCGCTGGCATAATCCCGGAAACGCGGATCGTTGGGGTTGTCAACGCGGTTGATGTCTTTGGTATGCGCCTCGCCCATATCGTGCAGAACATGTCGGTATCTGTGACTGCCCGCCAGCAAGCGCAGGCAACCGTTCTGACGCGTCGTATCTTCGAGGTAATACATCAGGAATATCATCGGTGGCCGCTCGCTGTAGGCACGCGGATCACCCCACATGATGCAGTCCTGATGCCAATACAGCCGCGGACCGCCGGGTGGCTTGCTGATGATGACGGCTTTCCAGAATTTGATGTCCTGCAAGCCCATTTGCTCGAGCGTTTGCAAGGCGAGCGGATTGCCGATCAGGTCGGCCAGTTCGGGGTAGAAATTGGAATCGATAAGGCTGCCGGGCGCCTTGGTGTTCTCTCGCCGTTCAGCATCGTATTCAGCCAGCGCCTTCTGCACGCAGGCGCGCGTTTTATTCAGCAGCGCGCCGTCCGCCATATTGGGTATGACGCAGAAGCCGTCCTCAATGAGGTCGTGCCGGAGCGTTGCCGCATCAATTGTCGCACTCATACTTGCTTCTCCGATTTCTGCTCTACTTCATCAGTTTGTCGCTTGTTTGTCGCTGCATTGAATTGCTACATTTTCATGCCGCCCTGGGTCAAGCCTTCAATGAATCGGCGCTGCATAATCAGGAACAGGATCAGCACGGGCAGCAGCATGATGACCGAGGCGGCGTTGGTCAACCCCCAATCCCGCGAGAAGCGCTCTTGAAAAGCGCGCAGGCTGGTGGCCACCGGTTTCAGATCCGGATGGTGCATGAAGGTGACGGCGATCAGAAACTCATTCCAGACGCCCAAGCCGACGATCAGTCCGGTCGTGAGAAAGCCCGGCCAAGACAGCGGCAAGATCACTTGCGTCATGACCTGGAATTTGCTGGCGCCGTCGATCGTGGCCGCCTCGATGAACTCTTTCGGCAGCGCCACCATATAAGAACGGATGAGATAGGTGGCGAAAGGCGACGAGGTTGCGCAATAAATGATGATGAGCCCGAGGTGTGTATTGAGCAGGCCGAAGATCTTCCACAGAAAGAATAGCGGCACAATATACAGTTGAATCGGAATCGTCGTGCCGACAAGGAAGTAAAAGGCGATGACGTTGGCGCCTTTGATTTCGAGGTGCGCCAGGGCGTAGCCGCCCATGCCACCGACGATCAGCACGCCGATGACCGTGCCCGCCGTCAAGATGGCGCTGTTCTTGACCGTGTTTGCGTAGTTGCCGCGCTCAAAGGCCACGGCGTAGTTGTCAAAGCGCGGTTCCGCGGGTATGGAAAAGGGATTCTGTGCGATCTGCTCGCTGGTCTTGACCGAATTCAGAAAGAGAACAAGCACTGGACCGAGGGCGAAAATCGCCAGCAAGAAGAGGATGACGTGGTTGAAGGCTGTCGTTTCCGTCCGGCCCGAGCGTAAAAGCCTCATATATCCCAGCCCCTCCGCCGCAGAATCACGAAGATCGCCACGATGCAGGCCGTGATCAGCGCCATCGTCACGCCGACGGACGCGGCATAACCGACCTCAAATCTGAAGAAAGACATATTGTACAGATATGTGCCCAAGACTTCGGAAGCGTGCGCCGGTCCACCATCCGTCAACAGATAGATATAGTCGAAGGCCGGCACCGACCAGATCATGATCATCAGCAAGGTGAAGACGAGGGTCGGCCGTATGCCCGGCACCGTCACATAACGAAAGCGTTGAAAGCGGCTGGCGCCTTCCAGGATGGCCACCTCGTATAAATCGGGCTGCACCTGATACATCGCCGCCAAATAGACGATGACCAGAAAACCCCAGAAGTGCCAGGAATCGACAAAGGCGACGCCGTACAAGGCGGTGTGTTTGCTGCCGAAGACGCGAATGTCGAAACCCTCGATGCCCTGTTTGGCCAGCCAGGCGCCGATGCCATGGCGCGGATGCAGAAGCGTCCGCCACAATTCCGTATTGACCACGCTGGCGATGACATAGGGGATGAAGAAAGCCACGCGATAGACCATCTGGAAGCGCTTGATGCCCGAAAGCAGATAAGCGCCCGTCAAGCCCATGAAGACCGGAACCGTAAGGAAGAAGATCGTCCAGATCACATTATGGCTGAGCGACTTCCAGTAGATCGGGTCGTTGATCAGGCGCTCGAAATTCGCCAGCCCGACGAATTCCGGTTGGTTCAAGCCCGACCATTTCGTCATAGAAATGTAGATGCTGGTGAGCGAGGGGATGACGATGACAATCAAGTTCAAGGCGACGACCGGCGCCAGGAACACATAATTCGACAAGATTTGACGCCAGCGATACGCCGTCGTGACGCCGACGCGGCTATCGGTCTTGAAAGCCATCTTGTGGGCGCGCCCTTTCAGTATAGAGAGGGTCCGCAGACCCTCTCCCAAACTATGCTGTGTATACGCGTTCTAATCCCGCGGCAGAATCGAAAGCACCAGGCCGTCGGCTACGTCCTGCGCCCATTCGGCAGCGTGATTCTCCAGGTACTCCTCTACGCTCATTTCGCCCGCCCAGACCAGCTCGATGGCTTCCCAAAGCTGCTGATTGGCGCGCGCGGGCCAGAAGGTCCAAGCCGTGTAGCCATAACGCCCTGCGCCGGTGGTCGCGGCGAAATCAGAATGGAAACGCAGCACGCGCTCATCGGTGCCGGGCGGGAAGTCCTCAATCTCATACCGCAGCGGTATCACCCATTCGCCAAAGCCGGTGGTTGCGGCTAGCTCGAGGATGCGCACCTTGTCGCTCAAGAGGAAGTCCAATACAACGCCAACTTCTTCCGGGTGCTCGGTCGCGGCGTTCACACCGAGATTGCCACCCAGCGCCAAGTCATAAGAGTAGGGACCGATCTGCATGGCCGCCTCTTCGCTGAAGGGTGGCAAGGGCGCCCAATCCCATTCCATGCCGGTTTCGGCAAAAGCGGGACCCATACGGCGGAACAGCCAGGTGCCGCTCATCATCATCGTCCCCTCGCCTGAAGCCAGCATCGCTGTCGGATCAGCGCCGCCGAGCGAGTAGTAATCTTCCAAACTGCCACCGAACCAGCCCAGGTCGGCGATGTGCTCGCGCAGCAAGTCGGTCGCTTCAGCAAATTCGCTGTCGGTCCAGGCTTTCTCGCCGATGAGCGCCGCGTAGACATTTTCCGGCCCAGCGTAGTTGTTAAGATAGATGCCCATCAAATGCTCGTTGGAGGGCTGCCAGGTGGCGTTGCCATAGGGGAAGGGCACCAAGCCCATGTCGGCAGTTTGATTCGCCAGACCCCAAAGCTCGTCGGCCGTTGTCGGCACTTCCCAGCCATTCTCCTCAAAGACCGTCTTGTTGTAGAAGAGCACCATGCTCTCATAAGTGACCGGGATTGAATACAATTCACCGGCGACAATGCCAGCGCCATAAGCCCAGGGCAGCAATTTGTCTGCCCAGCCATAGGCGTCGGCATAACCCGTCAGCGGCAGCAGGAAACCGCCGGCGACATATTGCGAGGCGGCCGCGTTGCCCGCCAGCCACACGATGTCCGGACCAACGCCCGCTTGCAGGGCGGGCCGCAGCTGGTCGTTGATCGATTCCTGCGGCTGATAGTCGATCTGAATATTGTCGTGCGCGGCGTTAAAGACATCGATGATCAGTTCCCTCACCTGATCGTCGGAGCCGCTCGGCTCCATCCACCAGGTGACGGTGACAACGTCCTGCGCGCCGACCGCGCTAACAAGGATGAACAGGGTGAGCAAAAGCAGTAAACTCAAGCGTTTCATGTTTCATTCCTTTCAAATACTACAGCGGTAATTCTGTTAAGCAAGCAATTCAAATATCCGAAGGTTTACCTCCTCTTGATCTGGTTTTCTGACACGCATCAACTAAGATTCTGCGGAGTTTAACCTAATACCAAGCGCGGCGCAAGATTCGACTCCAGGAGATCCCCGCGCGTCAAACCTTCGGTTGCGAAGCCATGCCGCCGCCCCGCTTCCGGGTTGGACTCGGGCCAATCGAATGTGGCGTCCGCCGTCATATACGCGATGGTCATCGCCTCGCGCATTTCGTCGGTGCTGTTGCCGCCGGCGCGATGATATACCAGCCCCGAGTGAAAGGTGCAATCGCCTTGCTCCAGCGGCACCCACTCCCAGGGATAATGCCGCAGGTTGTCGCCGAGCGCGATCTCCTCTTGCGCATTGAAGATATCGACAAATTCGGCGTCGGGCGACAATTTGTGGCTACCAGTGGCGAATGCCATGCAGCCCTTTTCGCGTGGCACATCCACCAGCACCATCCAGATTGTGGTGGTTTTGGCAGCCGGATGCACGGGCCAAAATGCGGCGTCCACGTGGTAATCGGTGACGCGACCACCGGATTCTTTGTAAAGCGCCTGGTCGAACCAGAGCTTGACACCCTCGACCGCCATCATCCGCCGAGCGACCTCGGCGAAGCGGAAACACTGCACGAATTCGGCAATGGCCGGGTAGTGCGGCCAGTGCGAACCCTAGGCTACACACGCGCCACGTTTCTTCTTCTTGATTCTCGTTATCTGCCCACCCGTGTGTGAAATCTCTTATGGGCTTTCCTGCAAACCAGCCGGCGCCAGTTCTCCGATCGAACTTTCCAGGTGGTCGTCGGGCGCGTCCTCGCGCGCGCTTCTCGCCGATGAGGGCAGCGGCGTATCGAATTGGTAATCGGGATCTGTTTTTTGACGTCGCCAGACTTCGCGCATCTCTTTCCAGGCGCCGATCAGCGTACGCGGCTCCGGCATATCTTGAGCGATCTCCTTATGCAGTTTGCCCAAGTTATAACAGGGCACACCGGCGTACATATGATGTTCGATATGCCAGCCCATGTGCCAGTAAAGGAAGGAAAAAAGCGGATTCAGTTTGATCGAGCGTGTACTCTTGCGGAAGTCCGGCGTGTCATCGCGCAAGCCGCAATGTTGCGGCAAGTTGACGAAATACTGTAGCCAATTGGCAGTGAACACGGGGAGGGAAAAGATCATTGGCAGCACCCACAGCCCGGTACCTATGGCGATGACCAGCAGCGACCCATGGAAAAGCAACAGGATGCGCGACCACACGATCGAGTTGTGATGCTCTTCCGGCTGATCGCGGTGCAATGCCTGCAACCATTCGTTGGCGGGCGCTTGTTCTTCCGAGGGATCACGACCGACCGCTGCCAATGCCGTGATGATGACAGTAGAAATCAATCCGCCTTTGCCGAAAATGCGGCCGGGCTGCGTCAGCAAGTTGACGGTGAAAAGCTGCAACATGAATGCCGAGGCAAGCGATGGTTCCACTGGCAGCAGAACCTCCCGATCGCCTTCCGGGTGCAGGGTATAGCGATGGTGGTAGGTATGGCTGCTGGCATAATCGAAAGGGTCCCACCAGCCGATCAAGCTGAAGAGATAAAGGAACACTTTGTTCAGCCATTTGGTCTTGAAGACAGTGCCATGCCCCAATTCGTGGGTCGAGTTACCCTTAAAGAAGCTAGTCACGGTGCCATGGAAGAAGAGGGCGATCAAGAAGCCGAGCCACTGCTCATTCCACCAGAAGCCGAATACCAGCGAACCGGTGATGATGAAGAGCGCGACGTGGCCGCCGGCCAGAAACCAGGCTTGGGCGTCGCTGCGCCAAGAAAGCTCGCGCAGCGATCCGGGGCGCGTCGGACTGCGATACCAGTCGACGCGGAGCGTCTTCCGGACTTCAGACAATTCTTGATATGTCATCGCACGGTCTCGTTTCCCTTGCTAATTCTCTTAAGGTCGCCTAGTGCTAGACTTTGACACCCAGTTCATCCAAGACAGCAAGCACTTCGGGTTCCACAGTGTCGGGATTATTCTTAGCGCCGCGCATCAGCGCATAGATGGCATGTTCGTTACCAGCGCGAGCCATGTCTATCGCTTCCGCTCTGCTTTTCTGTCCGTAGCTCAGATCCCTCTCGACAACTGGATTCTCGTAAGTCTTCCAATAGTACTTGAGATCATCCGCCTGCCAGTACGGGTAGATGTCTTCCCAGGTGAGTTTGCTCGGTTCATGTGGAGTGAGCATGTGCTCGGCGACCTTGTCACCGACGACCATATTACGATTATCCAGCGAGAGGCGCATCTTGTCTTCAGTAAAGTTAGGCAAGGCCCGGTGGATGGTTAAGGCGGGGAAGAAAAGCGCGTCGCCAGCTTCATAATTGGTTGTATGCCAAACCGGGTCGATGTCTTCGTGCTCGGTTTCGTCGACGATCAAGCCGCCGGCGCCGAGCGAAAAGTGATGGTCGAGGACGCGATTTACTTTGTGCGACCCTGGAATCACAGCCAAGCCGCCCAACTCGATCGGGCAATCACCGATTGGCGCCCAGCAGGTGATGTTGTCGTAACTGCCCTGGAAGTGTACGAAGTCTTGATGCGTGGGTGTGGTGTGCTCGGTGTATTTGGGGAACCAGATGCGGGCGATCTTTTGCGGATGCGGCATGATCGCTTTGCCCACCATTTTCTCGATGATTTCCAGGTATTCTGGCCAGTGACCCGCGCGATGGAAGTTTTCAATCTTGTAGACTTCGGCATAACCGGCGCTATATTCGTTATCGCCTTCGGTATAGCGCATATTGATATCGGCGATGCCGTCCATGGGATCGGTGCCGGCGACCAGCCAGCCGACCTGCTGAAGCATGCTCATCATTTCGCGGCGCAATTCCCAAAGCTTGTCGGGATTTACCAGCCGCTTGAAAAAGAGATAGCCCTCGTCGGCGATGCGACGCTGCAACTCTTCCGGGTCATTCATGGCTTCATTGGAGACGCGCAGTTCTTTAAGTTCTTCGGACATTTCGATTTAATCTCTACTACTAAATATGCAATTGAGACTATTATAGCGAAAAAAGTAGGATTTCTCACGTTTCGGTGTTGGTGGCTGCTTCGACCGCCATCAATAGCGGGGGGCGGATTCGGTGATCGCGCATTCGCCAGCCGGCGATCAGATCACCACATAGACTTTTGCCTGGCCTCCATCGTGGTCATCTCTCCGCTAAGAATTTCCATCACCACCTTCACCTTGAACTCAGGCGGATGTTTGCGTCGCATGGACATTGCTTTTCCCTTCGCTTGAACACCAGTATACTTTCTTAGCTTAGTGTCCAGCTCTTGGGGTCCACTACACTATCCGCACCAACGGATTCACTGTGCATTGGACTACCTGACGCCGGCAGAGTTTGAGGACAGATGAAACAAATGTCCTCCCTAAGATTCTGCAATTTCGTGTCCACTTCTATGGGTCGATTACAAACCCCTCCCCCGGCCCCTCCCCATCGCTATCTGAGGACAGGACAGGTTTTGAGGTGGAAAAGGACGGGAAAAGGATGGGAAACGGGTCAAAAATGACGATTACCTATCGATACAGTATGTATATAGAGCAGGATTTCGCCAAATTTGATAGCGATCCGGCGAGAGCGTGTCAGTTGCAAGTAAGACATGGAGGAAAGCAATAAGATTCCCATAGAGCCGAGCGTATCATCATTTGCAAGGGACGCGGCGACTATATGGACGCGGTTTTATGCAGGAATTGCTGATGGTCGCTAGCTCATGCGCGGGGCGGGAGCGAAACCTGTCCTGTCCTCAGCCATCGCTATGGAGAGGGGTGACTCGTCCACGAAGTCTAGACAATGGCACGGGTTGAGTCCGTTTTTGTGTCCGTGTGAAAAGTTTTTTCGGACATATAGCGGATTTTTGTGTCCGTTTAGTTGCCGGCGTATAACTTTTTTCGGCCGTTTGGCCGATTGGCCCCCACCCTAGAATCCCTCCCCCAAAATGAGGGAGGGACTTTTTTCATCGCTGACTATGGGGTTGGTAAGGCGCACTTGCGAGTAGGGTAGCGTGAAGTGGGGTTGGTGAAGTGGAACTATAGTCGCGATGATATGAGCAATTAGTCTGAATGACCGAAGTTAGATGTTCAAGTTGACATAGTGGTGGAAATGAATATGCAAAGGTAAGAGACGGCATTCCAAGTTTATGTCTCCCAACCAGGTGAAGTCGCAAAGTTGCCGGCACGAACTATTGGAAAGAATCATGTCAACAAGCACCAACGAAAACGCAAAGTCAATTATTGTCGGCGAGCTTCGCAAGCGTATTTCGGTGATCGTCTCGATGATGGTCTTTCTGATGCTGACGATTCTGCTCAATGTTACTCTACCCCTGCTGTTCAAGCGCCTTATTGATGAAACTATCCCAGCAAGAGACATGAGCGAGGCAGGACTGCTCTTGGTCGCCCTGATTTTGATCCCACTGATCGCAGCGGCACTCAATGCAATTTACGATTATCGACGCGAAATCCTCGGTGTGGCTGTTTCACAAGCGCTACGTCAGAGATTGTTCAACCACTTAATCCACACAAAACTCAGAGACCTAGAGTCGACCGAAACAGGGCATATCATCCATCACATTACACGGGGTTGTGGGCTTGTGGGAGACGTTTACATCGGTGAAGACCTTGTGCCATTGATCTCAAATGTATTGATGTTCATAGGCGCGCTTGTTGCGATGACGCTTATCAATTGGCAACTGATGCTGATCACTCTCCTGGCCTTTCCAATAACTTACATATTTTCAAAGCGCTTGCAAACGTATACCAGGACGCTTCAACAGGAATTCATGCGGGTTCTGGAATCCGGTTCAAGCATCCTGCAACAAGTGTTTTCCGGAATTCGCACAGTGCGTGCCTTTAATGGCGAGGCTCAGGAAAAAGGGCGTTTCGACTCGTGGATTAGACAGCGTTCGGACATCCAAGCAAAAACGGTGACGTTGCACAACGTGATTCTGGTTCTTCCTACGCATATTGTTGACCGTGTGCTGATGGGAGTGATATTTGGAGTTGGAGCCTTTGAGATTATCAACGGAAGATTGACTGTCGGTGATCTCATTGCCTTCATGATGTATACGCCTTACGTTTACACAGCGCTGCGCGCCATGTTACAGGCGCAAGTGACCAGAGAGAAAATCAGGGTTGCTATCGAAGGTCTCGACGGATTCTTCGGCTACGAAAGGGAGCGACAAGGAGGTCGTGAACTTACAGTTTCGCAAGAGGCAGGTACTTCGATTGAATTCGACAATGTTTCTTTTGACTATGGAAGAGGAGGCTTCGCCATTCGGGATGTCTCGTTTTCTATTCGGCCCGGCGAATTTTTCGGGATCGTCGGTGTAAGTGGTGGGGGGAAAACCACCATAGTGGATCTTTTGATGGGATTTTATGCGCCACAGTCGGGGAAGATTTTGATCAATGGAATAGACATTCAAGAATTGTCCCTGGAGTCACTGCGCGGTCACATCGGCCTGGTGCCGCAGGACGTTTTCTTATGGAACAAAAGTATCTATGAGAATATATCGTACCCTGACGCTATCGGGACTGAAGCCGTTAGTGACGCCGCCGAGAGTACAAACCTTCATTCGTTTATTGAAGCGTTACCTGAAAAGTATGAGACGATCGTCGGCGAGCGTGGCCAGGCGTTGTCAGGTGGAGAGCGCCAACGGGTAGCGATATGCCGGGCAATCTTGAAGAAGCCGGCTATTTTGTTGTTGGATGAGGCAACGTCTGCTATAGATGCTTTAACAGAGGTGAAAGTTCAAGAAGCTATCAATCACGCGAGGAGCGGAAGAACGACTATTGCTGTAGCACATCGGTTGGCGACTGTGATGCATGCCGATCGAATTCTCGTGTTGGACGGCGGTAGCGTTGCGGAACAGGGGACACCTGAAGCGCTCATCGCCAAGCGCCAGCACTTTTATCACCTTTATGAGACGCAAAAGTTATGATCACGCCGTAACGCAGGGCTTCGATTTGTGCCAGATCAGCGGGTTTATCGAATCGTCGTCCAGTGTATCGCCTATTTCCAAGCTATCGAAATAGGCTTGCGGCAGGATATTCCGAATTCCATTAAAGACGCAGCCATCGGGCATATAGCCACAAGTCATGGCACGCCGCCAGCCCGGCGTCATATTGGCACCGGCGCCATGTGGCATCAAGCCGTTGTGGAAAGAACACGAGCCCGCCATCATGGGCGCGGCCACCGACTGTATTTCCGCCCAGTGTGGATACACATCGAATAGTTCGCCGGTATTCGAGCCTATGTCCGAATTATCAAAGGTGGCAGTCTTGTGCGCGCCGGGGAGAAAGTAGAGACAACCATTGTCCCGTGTGGCATCGTCCAGCGCCACCCAGATGGAGATGGCAGCGCGCGATGAATAGGACCAGAAGGGGTTGTCCAGGTGCCAGCCGGTGGGATTGGCCCAAGGCCGTTTGATCAATGCTTGATCGTGCCAAATGCGCATGCCGTCCACGCCGGCCAGTTCGCTCACCATCTTGCCAAGGCGCGGATCAAACATTAATTCCCGCATGCCTTCGTGATCGTTCCAGAGATTCATGCGCTGCACAAATACCCTATCGTAGTAGAGGCTTTCCTCGCTGCCGACGCGGTCCCGCGCCCTTGGACCGCCGGCAATTAAGCGACCGTCGCGCAGCGCGACCGCGTCATCAACATGGCGTCGCCAGGTCTGCAACTCGTCGGGCGTCAAGAAGTCCTCGATTACGATAAAGCCATTTTCTCGGTAAGAATTGATTTGTTCGATTGTCAGGTCGATATTCACTGCTAAAGCCTTCGACTCCAATTAGTTTGTGTTTATACAATATATCGCTACTTAATTTCCAAAGCAATTATCTGGAATCGCTGAGCAGCAATATCAAGTAAGGGGTGCAATGCCGCTTTTGCTCGTTGGCGATCTCTTACGAGCAAGGCGGCCGCTGTTGGAAGCGTGGGAGCAGCCGGAGGCGTCTGAGTCACAATTTCAAATTGTCAAGCGAAGCAGATTGGTTGCCAATCGCAGCGATTAAATCGTAGACAACTCTTACCCCCAATCTTCCTTTTGGCTCAAGGATGCGGTGCTTTGACAAATAGTGTTATAATGTGTCTGACTGCAAACTATTATCTAAGGATAGGTTAAAAATGATTCCCAAGTTCCGCCTCGCTATGATACTGTTTCTACTCTTGGGTTTACTGACAGGAATCGCCGGAGCGCAGGATTCCGTCAGTATTACCATCCGCTGTATAGCTAGCCCACCGGAAGAAGATTGGCGCTGCAACAATTTCGCCGAAGTCGAAGCCGATGTTGAAGCCGACCTGGGTATTGATATCAGCCTGAATCTCATTCAGGACAATGCAAGTTGGGGCGACTACAAGAACGAATTTGTCCTGTCTTCGGAAGCCGGTGAAGCGCCGGATATCATCCTCTCTGGTCACGAAGATATTGGCGCATGGGCACCTGCTGGATTCATCATCCCGCTGGATGACATGATGGGCATGCATAGTGAATTTGACGATGTTGTGTCCGCCCTTTGGGCTTCACAGCAATATGCAGGTGTGACATACGGCATACCGCAAGACGCCGAAGCCCGCCCGATATTCTACAGCAAGCTGCTGTTGCGCGATCTGGGTTGGAGCGAAGAGGACATTGAGTCACTGCCTGGCCGCGTTGCTGCCGGCGAGTATACCTTTGCCGATATGCTGGCAACTGCCGTAGAAGCCATTGACGAAGGCGTAGTAGACGCTGGAAACGGTTGGTGGCATCGCCCCAGCAACGGTCCTGACTTCCTCTACTACTATTACGGTAATGGCGGTGAAGTGCTTGATATGGACGGCAACCTGGTGGTGGATCGTGACGCGATTGTCGCCGCCTACGAATTGCTGGCCGGCGCGGTCGCATCTGGCGCGATGCGTTCCGATATCATCGGTATCGACTGGAATGAAGTATGGCATCCAAGTGTGGGGTCGGCTGATACCGTGCTCTTCGCTGCGGGCGGCACCTGGAACTGGCCCAACTGGGCGCTGAATTATGTTGCCGATCAAGGTGGCGACGAGTATCTCTTTGAGAATGTCGGTCTGTCCTTGATCCCGGCGATGGCAACCGGTAAAGCCATCACCTTGACGCACCCACTGTCCTACTTGATTAGCAGCGGCAGTGAGAACCCCGATGTTGCCATGGCGCTGATCGCAGCGATTACGACACCGGAAGCCAACAATCGCCATGCGATAGACAGCTTCCACCTGGGCATCCTCAACGCCCAACTGGAATCCGAAGCATATCAGGGCAATGCTCTGCTCAGTGGCGCGCACTACATGCTTGACCACACGACCTCTCTGCCCAACCATCCTGGTTGGAACGCTTGGTCGGGCGCCTACTTCCTGGGTATCCAGGCGGTAGAAACTGGGGAAGCGGACGCCGAGGGCGCAGCTGACATTGCTATCGCGCAGATGGTAAATGAATTGGGAGATGGCATAACGGTCCGCTAGCAATATTAGCGCCGATTGTCTACAATTCAGTAGCGAACAAGGTAAGGGGAGCGGACTTGCTCCCCTTCACCCACAATCACGAGACGTTTAGCGCAAAAGCGCTGAACCCGGTGCATCGGCCAGGAAACCAGGTTTTGCAATAGGCGAAAATTTCCTATATGTCCAAGCCTAAGAATTCCGTCAACGAAAGCGCTCAGTTCGACCGTAGCCGCAGCAATGCCATGCGCGCTCATTTGAGTGCCTATGGTTTTTTGGCACCGGCGGGCATCCTTGTCATCACCTTCTTTATGATTCCCGTTGCCATCATCCTCTATCTCAGCGTCACCAACCTGGCCAGCTCAAACTTTACTTCCAACCTGGCCGAGATGGAATTTATCGGCCTGAAGAATTACCGTACTTTGCTCAATGATCAATTTGCCCGCAAAATTCTCTTCAACACGTTCTTCTATGTGCTCGTCACGCTTTCAATTTTTAATGTCTCACTGGCGCTGATCGTCTCGCTGCTAACCACGCATATTGACCGTGGCGCCGGTTTTGTTTTCCGCGCCTTGTGGATCTTGCCCCGCATCACTTCGCCTGTCGTCTATATCTTGTTGTGGAAACGGATGATGGCAGAAGCTCCCTTTGGGATCATCAATCAATTCAACGAGATCATGGGGCAGCCCACATATAATTACATCGCGACAAATCCCTGGGTATTTGTCGTTTTGGTCAATGGCTTCATTGGCTTGTCTTTCGGCATGATTATTTTCACTTCCGCCATCGAGTCGATACCGAAGGACTTGCTTAATGCCTCGCTAGTTGACGGCTCGTCAAAAATGCAGCGCATCCGTTATGTGATCATGCCCTTGATCCGCTGGCCGCTGCTCTTTGTTTTTACCTATCAGACTTTGTCTCTATTGACCTCATTCGTGGAAATCCAACTGCTGACAGATGGCGGACCGGGGTTGTATCGCACCGAGGTCTGGTCGTTGACGGCATATCATCGCGCTTTGTCTAACTATTTTGGCAACGCCCAGTGGGGTTACGGTTCCGCTTTTGCCGTGCTACTGGTCATGATTGGTGTCGTGCTCGCGGTGGTTTATATGCGTGTTTTCCGCTTCGATGAATTGGTCGCCGAACCACGGGTGGAGACCTTATGACAGCGCGTGACGAGATTTTCGATCTCGGCAAGATCAAAATAGACGAGCTCCAGCCGACGATTCTTCAAGATCTTATCGAAGCCTTGCGACTCGCTGCCATCAGCATTCTTGTTTTGTTGATCGCCGCTTTCGTATTTAGCGGGGTCATCGGTCCGCTTTTTGCCCTCGGCAGCGTTCAAGAAACAGTAACGGATGTCTTGACAAGACTCGCCTTGCTGGCGCTTCCTTTCGTCGCCTACATCTCGGCAGCCAGCGTGGCCCGGCGCTATAGCGCAAGCGCTACGCCGAAAGCGCTCGGTCTCGCCTTGACCAGCACCGTCCTGATATTTGTCATTATTTCCGCCGGACATTATGCATTGGATTATGGTGCATTCGCGCCGCGTAAGTCACTGCAGATGACACTCAGCCAGAGCGAGGCAGGGAGTCATGTCGACGCCCTGGTCACCGGTGGCGTCGCCGATACCGCCGGCATCCAGGTCGGTGATGTGATCACAGCGATTCGCCGCGATGAGGTGGATTTGGCTGCCTTCAACAGACGTGTGAGCCAATCCGAGGAGGGCGATCCGCTACGTCTGCGTTTTACTCGCGGCGATGAAGAATTTCAGGAGACCGCGCGCGTCACCCTCGTTTCCGACAAGCAATTTAGCGCCTTGTTGCCCGGCTTGGTGTTTGCACTGGTGTTCACCGCGATTATTGTGTTTTTGCCGGGTCATTGGGCACCCTATATCGCGCTCACCGGTTTGCTGTCCCCGCTGCTGGTCGGCTATTTCTGGGTCATCCTCGCGACCTTTTCCATCCGCACCGAAGGGCTTATGCCGCTCGATGGCAATGATAACTTCGGCGGCTTTACACTCAAGAATTGGGAATCGATCTTTGCCGGTAATATATCAGGCTTGATATTTGATATTTGGCCAATACTGTTGACCTCACTGGCGATCGCCGTCATCATGACTCTGGTCGTCTTGCTGGTATCCTCCATGGCCGGCTATGCGCTGGCTCGCATGAACTTTCCCGGGCGGCGCTTTTTTCTTTCCTTTACCTTGATCCTTCACGGCTTCCCTGCCATCACCCTGCTGATCCCGATCTTCTTTGTCTTGCTGCGACTGGGAGACTTACCCATCATCGGCGATTTGATCGGCTTTAATACTACCGGCGGTATAGCGATGGTCATGGTCGCCTTTCAGCTCCCGCTCGGTGTTTGGCTCATGAAGGGTTTCTTCGACAACATCCCCTGGGATATGGAGCGCTCCGCCATGATAGACGGCGCTTCTCGCTGGCGCACCTATTGGGAAATCTTGCTGCCGCAGATCCGGCCTGGATTGTTGGCTCTGGGAATCTTCGCGTTCATCGGTGGTTGGAATGCCTACATTATTCCGGCGACCTATTCCATTGGCTCTGGCGTCAGTAATCTGCCGGTATTCCTGGAAGAGTTGATTGACGCAACCGCACCGGTAGATTGGAATCAAGTTGCGGCGGTCGGCTTATTCCAATTGATTCCGATTTTTATCTTCTTCATATTCGCCCAGGAATATCTGTTGAATATCTATGCTGGCGGCACCAAAGGCAGTTCATAAGCAGGAAAGTAGCCAGTCATGAAAGTCACGATTGATAATCTCACCAAGAAATTCGGCGATGTGGTCGGCGTCGAGAACTTGACCTTGCATATTGACGATGGCGAGTTTGTGGCATTCCTGGGTCCCTCCGGTTGCGGCAAGACAACCACGCTTCTGACCCTGGCCGGCATATACAAACCAACCGATGGCATGATCAAGTTTGGCGAACGCGTCGTCAATCAAGTTCAGCCTAAAGACCGCAATATCGGCATGGTCTTTCAGAGCTACGCGCTCTACCCGCATATGACCGTCTTCCAGAATATCTCTTATCCGCTCAAGCTAAAGAAAGTGGCGAAGAGCGACCAGCATGATCGTGTGCGCCAGGTTGCCGATGTCATGGGAATCGGTAATCTGTTGGATCGTCGTCCGGGTCAGCTTTCAGGCGGTCAGCAGCAACGTGTCGCCTTGGGGCGTGCGCTGGTCAAAGAACCGGATGTACTGCTTTTCGACGAGCCGCTGTCCAATCTGGATGCGCGACTACGCCTAACTATGCGAGGCGAGATCAAGCACTTACAGAAAAATCTCGGCATCACCTCCATCTATGTGACGCACG
Organism: Phototrophicaceae bacterium; assembly: GCA_965262335.1. Classification (GTDB taxonomy): domain Bacteria; phylum Chloroflexota; class Anaerolineae; order Aggregatilineales; family Phototrophicaceae; genus UBA6055. Next base: position 194,939 of record OZ253528.1, on the reverse strand, counting down.
ATCAGTTGGAGGCGATGACCATGGCTGACCGCATCGCTGTCATGAATGGCGGCCACTTGCAGGCATTTGATTCACCCGATGAGTTGTACAACCGGCCCAAAACGCAATTCGTCGCCGGCTTTGTCGGCAACCCGCCGATGAATATCCTGCAGGTTGAAGTCGCACAATCCAACGGCCTTTACCTTGCTGAAACGGATTCGCTGCGCTTGGAGGTCGGCAAAGATCGTGGCGAGCCGCCTGCCAAGTATGACGAGGCAGTTGTAATGGGCATCCGTCCCGAAGATGTACAGATTGCTGAGGATGGGGATGTTGCTGGCGAGATCTTTATTGTAGAGCCTTTGGGGCGGGAAGACTTGATTGATGTGCGGGTTGGGAAGCATAGTTTCTTATTGCTGGCGGATACTGAGACCCGGCATCAAGCCGGTGAGCATGTCAAACTCAGGTTTGATATGGAAAAAGTTCAATTCTTCGATCCGAAAACGGATAAATCACTTCTTTGGCATCAATAGCAGCCGATGCGTGCCACCATGCTAGAAGAGAATTTTCAAAGGCTTGATCGCAGCCTTTTGTCCGAAGCAGATCATCAACTCGCCTTACGCTATGCACCTCTTATCCGCTTTGATGCCCGTGAGCCATTCTTGCCGTCGGTCGTCGGCTACACCGTTTTCCGCAAGAACCAAGCATCGGCATCATTTCCCCGCGACATTCGGCTAAGCGACAATGTAGATTTCGTCGTTGAATTTGCGATCTGGTGGGATTGGGATATACAACATCTATATGAATTGGAGCATATTTGGGCTTATGTCGATTGTGAGGGAAATCTCGTGGACGCCGAGGCGAGCTGGCACGGCGGATACCACCAAATGCTGGACGAGGACAATCAGCTGCCACTGCGTGACGGTCGTCTCGAGTTGTATTCCGAACCGGGCAAACACGCCTTCGCGCCTTCAGCTGGCTGGTTGATTGAAAGAAAGGCGAAGACCCAGGCGAGTTGTGGCGCGCATGCCGGCAAAATGGGTGTGCATGTTACGCCCTTGTTTGAGGGCATCATTGACCAGCGCAAACCCGTCCAGAACCGCCTGGTACACACATATCTTGAAGGCCGGCAATTTGAGCCGACGTTTGACTTCTCCAATACCTTTGACCTCAGAAAAGCCGCCTTCGTATCCTGGCAGAATCTTTACGAGTGGATCCCGGCGCGCGTAACAGACTGTATCCAGCACCTGCGCGCGACGATCCCGCCTCAGCAGCAGCGGGTCTTGCGGATTGCCCATCGGGGCGCATCGGCTTATGCCCAGGAGAATTCAGCGGACTCACTGAGAAAAGCCGCTGAACTTGGCGCCGATATGGTCGAGATCGATATCCGCAAGACCGCCGATGATGTGCCCATCGTCACCCACGATAGCAGCTTGAGGCGCCTCTACGGCATAGAAGGTAATGTGTCCGATTACCGCATGGACGAGTTGCGATGTTTGACCACAGACCGGGGCAAAGTCATCAGTTTTGCAGAAGCGCTCGACTTGGGCAAAGAGCTTGACTTGGGTCTGTATTTGGATATCAAACAACTCAATATGGCGGCAGCCCGCTCCATATTTGAGTCGCTCGATTCGCAGCACTATGTTAAGAACGTGATCTTTGGTTCGTTCAGACCGGATTATCTTGCCGATATAAAAGCGGCTCGGCCCGATGCACAGACCTCGATATTGTTCGGCGCCGTGCATATTGACCAGGTGAAACTGGCTCAGTCGATTCAGGCCGACTACGTGCATCCATGCTGGGAAAAGAGGGCTGAGCAACCGCATCAATTACTTACAAGCGAATGGATTAAGGCGGTACGTGCAGCGGAACTTGGCATCGTTTGCTGGCACGAGGAACGACCTTCCGAGATTGCGGCTTTAAAGGCTCTGGGCGTCGATGCGATATGTACGGATAAGCCTGACTTATTGCTAGAGACATGAACTACTCTTTATTGTTGAACTGTGCTGCTAAGAAGGGCAGAAGGCACAAGCTTTGCGTGAGCGCGGCGTAACGAGTCGCCGCCTCCGAGAAATTGAGATAACTTACGACAACAAATATGTTATTTCCTACCAGTGTTATCGGCAGTTTGCCACGCCCTAAATGGGTAATAGACCTGCTGCTTAAGCATCAAGATGGAATGCTAAATGATGAAGCGCTAGATCAAGCCATGGACAAAGCCATCGCTTTTACGATTGGCATGCAAGAAGTGGCCGGTGTTGACATCATAACGGATGGCGAGTGGCGCAGAATTGGCTACTTTGAGGTTTTCGCGCAGATGATTGATGGCTTTCAACAAGCCGAATATCATACTCAAGCACTTGCGCCTGAGATAGTACCCGATACCGGATTATCCGCACCGCAACAATGGACATTAAAGGAGTTCAGGCAAGCCCTTGTGGTGGAAAGTATCGCTCATTCGCGTCCGATTGCGGCTGAAGGCGCCGCTTTTCTTCGTCAGAATACCAAGAAGCAAATAAAAGTCGCTTTGCCATCGCCACACATGATTGGTGGACGATTATGGCATCCTGAATATTCAAGTAAAGCTTATGCAACTCGTCGAGATTTCATAGAAGCGGTTATTCCGATTCTGCGCCAAGAAGTCCTGGCGTTGCGTGATGCAGGCGTCGATGTTGTCCAATTTGATGATCCTTGGCTGTGTTTCTTTGTTGACCCGGAACACAGAGCAAGATTCGATGACCCGGATACAGAAATAGCGCAAGCAATTGATGATCTCAACCGCGTAGTGGCTGGCGTAGACGGCATCAAAACCGCGCTCCATGTTTGTCGGGGTAATCGCGCTCGTACCGTGTATGCAAACGGGGATTATGAGCCAATCATGCCTTATCTGCTAGAAGCCAATGTTGACCAACTGGCGATGGAGTTCGCTGTTTCACAAGCAGGCGATATCGCGATCTTTGGACAATACACAACCGATAAAGAAATTGGGTTAGGGGTGATTGATGTGCGCGGAGAAACTGTGGATACAGCGGGACTTATCGTTGAACGGGTCGAAAAAGCGCTAAGATTCTTGAAACCTGAACAGATAGCGCTTAACCCGGATTGTGGATTTGCGCCGACGAGCACCAACCCAATCTCACTGGAAGACGCCTATCAAAAGCTAAGCGCGATGTCGCAAGCCGCCAGGATTTTGCGCGAACGCTACGCTTAATCAAGCTACATAAAGCTAAATCAATAAGCCCGCCGAGTGTGCCAGTAAGCGCATGCCTCATAGGAGCTATCGCCGAGCGACAGTGCGCCTGCAGCCACCCGAAGATTCCTCTCAAAGCAGAAGCCGGTCTACAATCATCGCCGAACACAGTAAGGCCAGATAAAGGGAAGAAGACCTATAGAGGGCGCGTGACGCTGCCTGGTTGGCCACTCGTATGAGGTTCACCGCCCGCCAGATCAAATGCAGCCCCAGCGCAAGGGCGGACAAGAGGTAGACCCAGCCTAGCATGGTAGGCGCTTGTGGCAATAGCAGCAACAGGGCCGGCGCCAAGCTGATGACGAAGAGTTGGATGGAATAGAACAAAATCCGATACCGCGCCAGGTTCTCGCTACGTGCCGATGGCATCGTCGTGATATCCTCGCTAGCCGTGTCGATGTTCGCCAAAAGCCCGCGCGCCAATGGATGGGGAAATTTCCAGTAAAAGACAATCGCAAACAAGACGAACGCTCGCAACTCGATCTGCCCGGTTGCGGCTGCCCAGCCTACCAGCACAAATACTGCAGCTGCTGCCGCACTGACCAAATTATTGATGCCAGTATCATTCTGCAGCCAAGGCAAATAGACAACTATGTAGACGAGGGCTGCCGCCAAGGCGAGACCCGCAGCCAGCCAATTCACAAATACGCCCAAGAGCAGAACGGACCATGCCACCAACGCCATGCCAAAGAGCAAGGCATTCTGCGCCACGATGCGACCGGAAATCATCGAACGGCCTGGATTGTCCGCCTTGTTTCCCCTGGTGGCAGATTCGTGGACTTGCCTGATTGCGTTTGTCCCGGACGCCAAGAGCAAACTTGCAAGAATCGTGACAACCCACACGAGGGCCGATGGCAGTGTATTCGCGGCGACAATCATGCTGCTCATGCAGCTAAACACCAAGAGCAAGGCCGTGCTCGGCTCAAGGAGCGCAATATATTTTTGTGGCAGCTCGTTTAGCGCGTGGCGTTCGCCCATTGTATTTCTCATTCCGGTCCTAATTTTGCATAAGACAGGCTTTTCCTTATAACATCTGCTATTCTGGCAAGCGGTAGCAAAAGGCCCCTTGCACACCAGCCTGGCGAGCGCGCGATCAATCAGCAATGAATCACAGTGTACTTTTCATCGTTAGTCGCTTCAATAGCACTTGCTACCAGAGCAAAGCGCAGATTCGGCTTGTCGCCGCAGCCGGGATTCGACAGTAGCCTCGCCTTGTGTTAGATTTCCATTATGGCGCAATGTCGCCGGAGGCCGTGCTATGGAACATTCTAAACGTTTTGATCTACTGGCAAAACGGGACATCAACAAAGAGACCTTCGTCGAACCTTGGGCAGAGGCCGGGCTGATCGTTGCCGATAGCCCTTACGATCCGCAACCGAGCATCGATATTGCAGATGGCCGCGTGCTGAAATTGGATGGGAAAGAGCGCGCCGACTTTGATGCGTTAGATCTTTTTATCGTGTCTCATGCTCTCGACCTCGATGTGGTAGAAGAAGCGATGTCGATCCCCGCGCAGGATTATGCGCGCATGCTGGCAGATATCAATGCGCCGCGCGAGGAAATAGCCCGTCTGATCGCCGGCTGCACTCCGGCCAAGCTCACCGACATCATCCGACACATGAATGTGCTTGAGATGATGATGGGCTTGGCGAAGATGCGAATAAGGCGCAAGCCGGCAAATCAAGCGCATGTCACGAATTGGCGAGAACATCCGGCGCTGCTGGCGGCCGATGCGGGAGAAGCGGCGCTGCGGGGCTTTGCGGAAGTTGAGACTACGGTGCGCGTGGCGCGCTTTGCCCCATTTAACGCGCTGGCGATATTGGTGGGCACGCAAACCGGCCGCGGCGGTGTACTCACGCAATGCTCGGTCGAAGAGGCGTTGGGACTGCGGCTGGCGATGAAGGGGCTGACAAGTTATGCCGAAACGCTTTCCGTCTACGGCACGGAAATGACTTTTGTCGATGGCGATGATACGCCTTGGTCCAAAGCCTTTTTGGCATCAGCTTATGCCTCGCGCGGCGTTAAGATCCGCTTCACCTCGGGCACCGGCTCGGAAGCCCTTATGGGCCGCGCCGAGCAGAAATCGATGCTCTACCTGGAAGCGCGCTGCTTGCTCGTTGTTAAGGGCGCCGGCAGCCAGGGTGTGCAAAACGGCTCGATATCTTGTATCGCCTTGCCGGAAGCCTTGCCGGGTGGGGTGCGCGCCGTATTGGCGGAAAACCTGCTGGCGGCGATGCTGGGTCTGGAAGTTGCCTCGGGCAATGACGCGCTGGCATCGCATTCGGATATTCGCAAGACGGCGAAGTTGATGTTGCAATTCATCCCCGGCACAGATTTTATCTTCTCGGGATACAGTGCCATACCCAAGCGCGACAATCTCTTCGGCGGCGGTAATTTCGATGCCGAGGACTTCGATGATTACAACGTCTTGCAGCGAGATATGCAGATCGACGGCGGTGTGCGGCCGATCCGCGAAGAAGAAGCGCTTGGCGTACGCCGTAAAGCCGCACGCGCGGTTCAAGCGGTTTACCGTGAACTGGGATTGCCAGAGATTACCGATAGCGAAGTTGACGCGGCCACGGTCGCCCATAGTAGCGACGATATGCCCGAGCGCGACATCGTGCCCGACCTGGAGGCGGCCGATCAGTTTCTGGCGAGCGATATCGACTTTGTCGAAGTCATGCGAGCCTTGCAGCGCAGTGGCTTCAGCGATGTTGCCGATAATATCCTGGAAATGGGCAGGCAGCGAATCGCGGCGGATTATCTGCAACCGGCTGCTATCTTTGACGCTGATTTCAAGGTGGAGAGCGCCATCAACCAACCCAACAACTATACCGGGCCGGGCAGTGGTTATCGCCCGCAAGGGCAGCGCTGGGAGGAAATCCAAGCGATTCCACAAGCGAAGTCGCCGGCTGGATTTGTTGATCCGCACATTGGCGAGCCTTTGTCGCGCCTGGTGGAGATCGGTCCGGCCGCGAAAGGCACAGGGAATGAAGTGGTGCTGGCGCTAGGTCCGGCATTTGGGCGCGTGCTTGGCAAGACGATCGGCGGTTTGGATCACGAAGATGTGCTGAAGGCGATCTTGAGTGGCATCGCCGCTGAAGGCATGGTGGGACGTATCATCCGCGTCTACCACTCGTCGGATTGTGCGGCCATCGGCTACGTCGGCGCTCGTCTCAGCGGCAGCGGCATCGGCATCGGCCTGCAATCGCGCGGCACCACAATCATCCATCAAAAAGGCCTGGCACCCCTGAATAATTTGGAGCTATTCCCGCAATCGCCGAGCTTGACCTTGTCAACCTATGAAGACATCGGACGCAATGCGGCGCGTTATGCGCTTGGCGTGTCTACCGTTCCGGTATCGGTCAAGATAGACAACGGAGCGCGCCTGCGTCTCATCGTCAAGACCGCCTTGCTGCATCGCCGAGAAACCGACGAAGTATGCCCGGAGCAGGCGCCGATGGAATGCCTGTTTGATTGGGAACCGGAATAAAGGCGGCGCGTACGCTCAATAGCGGACAGAAAGTTCAAATATGACCGGTACTGCATCTGAAAAATACCCGCTGCGTGACAATGCGACTGACGGGCTGCGCACTTTCAGCGGACGTCCACTCAGCGACATTACCAGCGCTGCCGTCGCAAGTGGCGAGCTGACCGGCGACGATTTTCGCACGCATGCCGACGCCCTGCGCGAGCAGGCGCAGATCGCCCGCGCTGCCGGGTATCCGCAATTGGCGAGCAATCTGCTGCGGGCGGCAGAATTGACCCTGGTGCCTAATGACGAATTGTTGAAAGTTTATGAAATGCTGCGCCCAGAACGCAGCAGCTATGAAGATCTCACTCGTTTGGCTACTTACCTTGAAACGACTTACAACGCCCCCGAAACTGCGGCGTTTATCCGCGAGGCGGCGGAAAGCTATCGCGAGCGGAATCTCTTGCGGCGTTAAACCTCTGGCTACCGAGGACACAAAACAGCCGCTCGGCGGTCGCGTAGACACTGACCTACGGCAGTGATAAAGTCTGTCGCGCTCACAGAAAATAACAAGCCTCCTGCTCGTGCGAGCAGAGCGGTTTGTAAAATATGAGACTATGAAAAACGTTAAGTAGGCATTTGGCTAATTGTCAAGATCTGTAGGAGCGAGCCGATGATTCGTATTAGGACTGACGGACTCCCGGAGGGGTGTATATGAGTGATGCTTCACTTGAAGCGAATATCAGCCCGTACTCGAGACCGAGCGAATTGAAAATCACTGACCTGCGCATCGTGAATTTGCGCGGCTTGCCCTTTGACGTCACGCTGCTGCGGCTGGATACCAATCAAGGCATCAGCGGTTATGGCGAGGTGCGCGATGGCGCCAGCCCGACCTACGCGCTGCTGCTCAAATCGCGCTTGATCGGCGAAAACCCATGCAATATCGATAAGATCTTCCGCAAGATCAAACAGTTCGGCTTTCATGCCCGGCAGGGTGGGGGTGTCTGTGGTATTGAAATGGCGCTTTTTGATTTGGCGGGCAAGGCTTATGGTGTACCGGCTTATCAACTCGCCGGCGGCAAGTTCCGCGACAAGGTCTTGATCTATTGCGATACCGATTCGACGCCGGATGGATTAGCCATGGGCCAGCGGCTGAAAGAACGCATGGACGCCGGCTTCAAGTTCCTCAAAATGGATGTGGGTATCAATTTACTGAAGGGCATCGAGGGCGCGCTGAGTGCGCCGCCGGGCATGCTGGATGTGCAGCACATCATGCACCCTTTCAGGGGAATCCAGATCACCGAGGTCGGCATTGAATATTTGGCGGAGTATGTAGAGCAGGTGCGTGACGTGATCGGTTACGAGGTGCCCGTGGCAGCCGATCATTTCGGTCATATCAACATCGAATCTTGCATTCGACTCGGCCAAGCGCTGGATCCCTTTTCGCTGGCCTGGTACGAGGATATGATCCCCTGGCAACTGACCGAGCAATGGCTGAGGCTGAAGAACTCGGTTCTGACGCCGGTCTGCACCGGTGAAGATATCTATCTCAAAGAAGGATTTATACCCTTGCTGGAGGCTCAAGCCGTATCGGTGATTCATCCCGACCTGGCGACCTCCGGCGGCATCATGGAGACCAAGAAAATTGGTGATCTGGCGCAGGATTATGGCGTGGCGATGGCGATGCACTTTGCCGGTTCGCCGGTGTCTTTCCTGGCGAATATCCATTGCGCCGCGGCGACCGAAAACTTCTACGTGCTGGAAAACCATGCGGTGGATCTGCCTTGGTGGGATGATCTGATTGATGGCATCGACAAACCGCTGATCGTCGATGGGTTCGCGGCGGTGCCGGAAGCGCCCGGTTTGGGTTTTGGCGATCTCAACGAAGAAGCTATAAGGTCGCACATGGATCGCAGTCGCATTGATGGCTACTTCGATGCGACCGATGCCTGGGATGGCGAGCGTTCCCGCGACAGATTGTGGAGCTAGCGATGCACATTGCCGAAGTACGCATCACGCCCATTGCCGTTGCTGATCCGCCGCTACTAAATGCCGCCGGACTGCACGCGCCTTATGCTTTGCGCATTGTGCTGGAGCTGGTCAGCGAGGATGGTCTGTCGGGTTGGAGCGAAATCCCGGGCAGCGCAAAGACGGAGCAAGCGCTTGAGCGGGCAGCCGCAAAAATCATCGACAAAGATCCCTGGCAGCTTAACGAGATATTGGCGACTTTAGATGCGCTGGCAGTGCAAGATGATCGCGGTGGCGCACCTTGGGATCAACGCAACTCGGTGCATGTGCGCAGCGCGATCGAAGTCGCTTGCTACGACTTAATGGGCAAATCTTGCGGACGTCCTGTCGTCGATCTGCTGGGCGGCAAGGCATGTGAAAGCGTACCTTTCGCGGCCTACCTTTTCTATAAACACGAAGGCGCAGGTGGCGAGTTCGGCTTCGGACGCGAAAAGTCCGCCAAAGGCTGGGCGGCAGCGCGACAAAAGGCCGCACTGGATGCTGAGGGTATCGTGACGCAGGCGCAGGCGATGGTCGAGCATTACGGTTTCGAGTCGATCAAGCTCAAAGGCGGCGCATTTGAACCGCAAATCGAGGTCGACACGATCCTGGCGCTGCGCGAGGCATTTGGGCCCGAGATGCCGCTGCGGCTCGATCCCAACGCGATCTGGCGGGTGGATACGGCCATCGCTGCGGGCCGGCAACTCGAGGGCGTGCTGGAATATTATGAGGATCCCGTGCGTGGGCAAGAAAATATGGGAATCGTTGCCAAAGTGATTGATATTCCCCTGGCGACCAATATGTGCACGACATCTTTTGACGATTTGCCAGGCAGCGTGGAGCATCAATCCGAGGCGATCATTCTCTCGGATCATCACTTCTGGGGCGGATTCCGCGCGTCGCTGGATTTGGCGCGTTTCTGCGCGATCTTCGGCCGCGGCATGTCGATGCACTCCAACAGTCATCTCGGTATTTCGCTGGCGGCCATGGTTCATCTGGCGGCGGCGGTGCCAAACCTGACTTACGCCTGCGATTCACATTATCCCTGGCAAGATGGGCACGATCTATTGGTCGATCCCTTGCGCTTTGAAGATGGCGCTATTACTGTGCCAGAGGCGCCGGGCCTGGGCATCGCGGTTGATCGTGACAAACTGGCAGGTTTGCATCGGCAATATGTCGAATGCGGACTGACCGAGCGCAATGACGAGGTCGAGATGCAGAAGATCGAGCCGGGCTGGAGCTTTCAAGCCACACGCTGGTAGAGGAGATGATATGACTGTAGACACCCCTGCGCTACTTGACGGACTAAATTCGGTGATCGGCATTCCCTTGGTACCGTTCGTTGACGGGCAAATCGACTTTGCGGGACATGCAAGAAACATCGACTATCTGATGAGCAACAACAGTCTCAGCGATGGCCGTCCGCGCGTGATTTCTATCGCCGGCACCAGCCTGGTTCACCATATCGCTTACGACGATCAGGTCAAATTGCTGGACATCGCCGGGCAGCGCATGGGCGAAGACGGCATTCTCATGGCGGCGCTTGTCCCCAATCCCTTGCCGCAAGCCGCCAGCTTGATAGCCCAGTTCGCTGCATTAGCGCGCCCGCCTGATGTCTACCTGATCATGCCATTGAGTGGTACCTATGGTCCTGCTGGCTTATACGAGACCCTCATGCAATTCGCCGAAGTTCAAGCGCGTGAACATGAGGCGCGCTTCCTTTATTATTATCGGCGAGCGCGCGACCGCGACATGATTATCCGCTTGCTGCAGGATTCGCCGCATTTTGTCGGCGTGAAAATCGGCACTGACGAGGACGATGTACTTCCCTTCGTCGAAGCGCTTAATGAGGACAGAATCGTGATTTGGGGTATCGGCGATCGCTCCACAGCGGCGGCGGAGATGGGCGCCAAGGGCCATACCTCCGGCATCAATATCGTAGTGGCGCGAGCCTCTGACGAGCTCAACAACGCGCAGCGCCGCCGTGATTATGAAGCGGCACGATTAATCGAAATTGATATTGCGCCACTGGAAGATATCCGCTTTATGCGGGAACGCGCCTATAATTATTCAGCAGTCATGGAAGCCATCAACTGCGCTGGATTTGATGATGTGGTTGGCGGTAGTGGCGGACCTTTCAACCCGCGGGTTCCGGAAGAGATCGCCCGCGAGATCAAGCGTATTATGGCGAGTATTGAACATTACCATTAAACAGCCGCTCGGCGGCAGCGATAAGGTCTGCCGCGCTCACAAAATATCAATCCTGCTGCTCGTTCGAGCAACGTCGGTTTGTTAAAAAAGAGGAAGCTGAACCCGATGAAAATCACCGATGTACAAGCGAGTGTGATCGGCAGATACGAGCCGGATAGCGGCGGTAGTGTCTGGACCTTCGTGCGGATTTATACCGATGAAGGCATTGTCGGCACTGGCGAATGCAATTCCGGCGGACCCGGCTTCTCCGGCTTTGCTACAAAATATGCCATCCTGGCTCTAAAAGACCTGCTCATCGGCGAGAATCCTTTCAATATCAACATGCTCTATGAGAAGATGAGGCGTGAAGGTCGCTTTGGCGGGGCAAGCAACGCGCCGCTGATTTTTGCGTTGACCGGCATCGAAAACGCCCTGCATGACATCGTGGGCAAGGCGCTGGGTGTGCCGGTATATCAGTTGCTGGGAGGCAAATTCCGTGATCAGATTCGCCTCTATGCCGATTGTCATTTCGGCGCAGATGACAGCCCGGCCTCCTTCGGCGAAAAGGCGCTGGAAGCGGTGGAAGAAGGTTTCGGCGCGGTCAAATTTGATGTCGATCACACCGGTACCGGCAAGCTGGATACATACAACTGGACCGTCGGCGCCAAAGAAATGTCACATATCATCGGCCTCGTCGAAGGTGTGCGCGAGGCGATCGGCTACGAGATTGACTTGGCGATCGACTGCCATGGGCAATTTGACTTGCCTTCGGCGATCACGCTGGCACGGGCGGTTGAGCCCTTGCGTTTGCTGTGGCTGGAAGAACCGCTTCCGGCAGAAAATGTCGATGCCCTGGCACAGGTGCGTGCCTCCACCAGCACCATCATCTGCACCGGCGAGAATCAATACACGCGCTTCGAATTCCTGGAGTTATTCCAAAAGCGCGCCTGCGATGTGATTATGCCTGATCTGGCAAAAGCCGGAGGCATCGCGGAAGGCAAACGCATCGCCGACCTTGCTGATGCACATTATATTCCCATCGCGCCGCATAATGTGTCTTCTCCGCTGGGCATGATGGCAGCCTGCCATGTGATGGCAGCCGTGCCGAACTTCCTCTTCCTGGAATTCCACGCCCGTGACATTCCCTGGTGGAATGACCTTTGCGATGGTGACAAACCATTTGTTCAAGGAGGTATCATGACCGTGTCGGAGCGGCCCGGGATCGGCGTCGAGTTGAACGACGAGGTGGCGAAGTCACTGCTGTGGAACGGTGATACATTTTTTGATTAGGCGGCGCGGAACTCGCGTAACATTGCTTGATAAGCTGCGGACGACTTTGCGAGTAGACCCTACACAAAGGGTCAACAGCCAATTGACTGAAATCTCATTCCTGGTTACGATAATCTAAACATGAGCTATAATCAATTGCTCTATCGACCCGTGGGCTGACGGATCCGACATCATGGCAGCGACTACAGACAGCCAACGCATTGCAGCGCTGGAAGCGGAGCGCAAACATCTGGCGACAAAAGCCGACATCAGCGACCTGCGAACCGATCTCGAAAGATTACGGACCGATTTTGTTAGCTTCCGTGCCGAGGTCACAGCGGAACTGAAAACGATGCGCTGGTTTTTCGGTATTGGCGTACCAGCGAGTATCGCCATCACCGGCATCATTGTTCAACTCATTAATCAAGCCTGACAGGGTTCCCGTTATCGCAGGCTTGCACCACACCAAAGACCAATTCCATCGTATGGATATTGTCTAGAGCCGGGGTACCGGTGGACTTGCCTTGGGTCGCCGCCTGGTAGAATTCATGCAGCATATAATCCTGGCCGTCGCGTTCCATTTCCAGCAAAGGCACCGCTTGCTTGTCGTCGTGAACATTGACCAGCGCGCCAGGCCCGTCACCCAGGTCCAGCAAGCGTTGCAGATACACGACATCGTCTTCGACAAGCAGCACACCTCGCTCGCATTCGAAGCGCCAATTGGCATTCCAGCTCGTTTCCAGCGCCTGCGAACACCAGGAACCACTGTAGGTCGCGTGTACGCCGTTCTCAAACAGGATAGATGCAGAGGCACTGGCATCGCCGCCGAACCAACTCCAGGGTGGATTCCAACTGAATGCGCTGATCGCTTTGGCATTGCTACTGAGAAAGAAGCGCATCATATCGAAGTGATGAATCGACATATCAATAATCAGTGGATGTGGCATCTCCTCGCGAAAGCCGCCGAAATGCGGACCTTTATAGAATTCAGCGCGCAGCGCCGCTACCGATCCTAATTCGCCGCTATCCAGCATCGCCTTGACCGTCTGCGACAGGGGACGATAGCGGTAATTCTGGGCGACGCTGTGTAATACACCCGTTTCCTCGGCTTTCGCGACAATAGCACGCGCATCATCCAAAGTGCCTGCCAGCGGTTTTTCCGAAAGGACCGGTAAGCCGGCTTCCAGCGCAATGAGGGAAACTTCGCTGTGGAATTGCGGCGGTGTCACGTTGATCACTGCATCGGCTTCAAGCTGTTCCAGAGCATCCGGCAGAGACCGATAAATCGTGGCTGCATCAAGTCCATAGGCCGCGGCTTGTTGTCGGGCAATATCATCATCAATCTCGACGAATCCGGCAAAGCGCACATGCTGTGAATTTTGCACCGCTCTCAGCCAGGCATTGCCCATGCCGCCGATGCCTACTTGTATCACTTTCATCTAACGCGCCCTTCCAATCTCGTAGCGAAAGTTGCCTTTTTCGCCAACTACGCGAAGAATCCATTTTCGCGATAGCAGCGCCGGAACTTGAGTATCATCCATCTTCTAAGGATAAAACTGTCGCACAGGGAGTCTAGCACTGTTTCCGCTTGCCGCAACCTTAGCGCCTGATGAGACAAACAAGATTGTCTTAAAGAGTCGCCCCAAAAAAATACACGGTCAGCCGGCTTTATCATGACACCTCAGCAATTGGAAGTATCGGTTGATTCTTATCGCGTAGCCAATAGCTATCAGCAGAGTAAACATAGACATTATGCGCCACAAGCATCGCGCAGTTAAGCTGCACGCTATGATTCATAATCTGGCGAGAAGCCATAATTCTCGCTATAATCGCTGCCAAAGAAATTTTCCGTTTCTCGAGTTCGTGCAAAAAATTTGCATCATGGAGGATGTAATGTTCAAACGACTAATCTACCTGGTTCTGCTGTTGGGTCTACTGCTGCTTACGTCCGCAGTTGGCTTGGCGCAAGACGATATCCTGCTCTACGGTGGCAACCAGGATATCGACAATATCGATCCGGCCACCGGCGAAAACTATTCCATCAATGGCGCGCTACGCAGCTTGTACGACGCCCTTTTCATCTATCGTGCCAGCGACACTGTGCCACATCTGGTTGAAAGCTGGGATGTCAGTGATGATGCCACGGTCTGGACTTTCAACCTGGTCGAAAACGCGGTCTTCCACGATGGCAGTTCGGTCAACGCCGATGCTGTGGTTTATAGCTTTAACCGCATCCGGGCTATCTCTGGTCCGCCCTCCTGGCGCTGGTCAACCATCGCAGACGAAAACACTGTAGCAGCCATCGACGAATTCACCGTGCAATTCACGCTGACGCAACCTTACGCGCCTTTCATCGGTACCTTGCCACAGCTGTTTGTGGTTAACCCGGCCATTGTTGAAGCCAACTTGGGCGACGATATGGGCCAGGCTTATCTCAAGGAAAACGCCGCGGGTTCAGGTCCTTTCACGCAAGGGCGCTGGGAAATCGGCAACTTGTATGAATTTGTGGCTGTGCAAGATTACTGGGCAGGCTGGACCGGCGATGACCATCTCGATGGCTTCATCTGGGTCATCCAACGTGATGCCTCCACGCAGCTCAACTCCTTGCTGGCGGGTGAAACCCACATCGCTGATACTGTCGCCGGCAATGACAAAGAGAAAGTTGTCAATTCGCCCGACCATGTCTGGGAAGAACACAGCGGTTTCTTCACTAACACGCTTAAGATGAACAACCAGAGCGAATACACTAGCGATATCCATTTGCGCAAGGCGATCGCCCACGCCATGAATTACGAAGCCCTGGTTCTGGCGCAAGATGTTCCCATCACGATCTTGCCCGGTCCTACGCCGGCGAATTTCGTTGGTTATGTAGAGGGCTTGAACTACCCCGCCTATGATATGGACGCGGCGCGCGCGCATCTGGCGCAGTCGGCCTGGCCCGATGGTGGCATCACGCTGGATTATGTCTATGTGACAGAATTCCCACGCGAAGAAATCCCGGGTCTGATCCTTCTGGAAGGCTTGGCGGAATTGAATATCGAATTGAATATGATACCGATGTTGTGGCCCGATATGGTCGCCAGCTGCGCCACACCGGAGACAGGACCGGATATCATCAACATTTACACCCTGCCGCCGTTCCTTGATCCTGATGCCCATCTCTACAATCAATATCACTCCGTTCAGTGGGGCAGTTTTAACTCTTGCAGCTTCTACCAGAACGACAGAGTGAATGAACTGCTCGATTCTGCCCGTGTCATTGGTGATGCCGCAGAAAGACAAACGCTCTATGCCGAAGCACAAGAGATCATAGCTGCCGCGCAACCCTCGGTCTGGATGTACACCGAAGACAGCAGCATGTCGCTGAATACCTGCGTCAAAGGCTTCGTATACTCGCCGATGTATCCGCTCACGGTACTGTTCCAGGACATGTGGATGGACGGCTGCTAGCTTTTGCCCCCGGTGTTCGACGACACCTGGGTATTTGCAGGGGCGATCTGGTAGATCGCCGGCAATTGAAATACTGAAGACGGGCGACTCACCGAGTCGCCCCTGCAGCTTTACATCAAGGGAAAGTTGGCAGGGGCATTGACCAACAGAATGCTCCTTTTTAGCTTGAATAGCAGAATATGAACATTCGCTTCTACCTGTTGCGCCGCATCGTCCTAATTATCCCAACCTTGATCGGTCTCACCATCTTGACCTTTTCCATCGCTCGCATCGTGCCGGGAGATCCGGTGGGATTGGCGGCCGGTCCCCGCGCCACCGAAGAGATCAAAGAGACATTCCGGCGTGAATTTGGCCTGGATCAACCCCTGCCTATACAATATGTCAATTACATGGCTGGGTTGTTTCGCGGCGATTGGGGAGAGTCCTTATATACCCGCCGCCCGGTGATTGGCGACTTGCGCACCTTCTTCCCGGCCACACTGGAGTTGACCACCGTGGCGGTGATTATCGCCACGCTGCTCGGTGTGCCGGCCGGCGTCATTTCCGCCATGTATCGCAATCGGCTGCCGGATCATGTGGCTCGCATCTTGTCGCTGTTTTTTGTCAGTTTTCCGGCGTTTTGGCTGGCGATGATCTTCCAAACCTGGTTTGGGCGAGACTTGGGCATGTTTCCGATTGGCAAGCGATTGCCGGTGCTGGTCACGCCGCCGGCATCCACCAGCGGGCTTTTCCTGATCGACAGCTTGATTCAACTTGATTTCCAGACCTTCTTCACCTCATTCAAACATATCTTTATACCGGCGCTGGTGCTTTCGTTCAGCGCTTTTGCCAGTATCACGCGTATTACGCGCGCCAGCATGGTCGAA
The DNA here is from genome assembly GCA_965262335.1 of Phototrophicaceae bacterium. Classification (GTDB taxonomy): domain Bacteria; phylum Chloroflexota; class Anaerolineae; order Aggregatilineales; family Phototrophicaceae; genus UBA6055. The sequence goes on along the minus strand of OZ253528.1, from coordinate 178,462 downwards.
GCCTTGGAAAAAGACTTCGTGCGCATGGAGCGCGCCATCGGCATTCCTTATCGCATCATCATCTTCAAATATGTGCTGCGCAACGCATTTATCGCCACCATCACCATCATCTCACTTAATTTTGGCTGGTTGATGGCGGGCGCGATTCTCATCGAGACCATTTTTGATTGGCCCGGTCTGGGCCTTTATGCTGTGCATGCTTCGCTGAGCCTGGATTTCCAACCGATTATGGGCATCGCCATTTTGTACGGCGTGGTCTTTAGCCTGATCAATATCCTGACCGATATGGTCTACGGCATGCTGGATCCGAGAATACGCTATGGCTGAGCCACGCAAACGCCAGTCAGCACGCTGGGAGAATCTCTCCCGCGGTCTCTACCGCTTCCGCTCCAACCGATTGTCGATGCTCGGTTTGATCATGTTGATCTTTGTTTTTCTGGTTGCTATTTTCGCGCCGGTTATCGCGCCATTCCCCGAAGATGCCACCGGAAAGACGCATGTGCTGGAGAGATTGCTGCCGCCAAGCGCAGAGCATTTCTTTGGCACGGACAAGATCGGGCGCGATATCTTCAGCCGTGTTGTCATGGGCACTGGCTTGGCATTGCAAGTTGGTGTGGTAATTATCTTGCTGGCGACGAGCATCGGCGTGACTGTCGGCGCTATTGCCGGTTATAGCGGCGGCTGGCTGGACGATTTCTTGATGCGCATCACGGACATCTTTCTGACGGTGCCTGCTCTAGTTTTGGCGATCGCGATTTCCGCCGCGCTGGGTAAAGGCATCATCAATACCATGATTGGCATCTCGCTGGTGTGGTGGCCCGGTTTCGCGCGTCTGACGCGTAGCCTGGTGCTTTCCCTGCGTGAAGAGCCCTTTGTTGAAGCCGCTTATGGCATCGGCGCCGGGCATTTGCGTATCATATTCCGCCACATTTTGCCCAACGCAGTCTCGCCGATCATCATCAAGATGACCACGGACTTCGGCTTCGCCGTCTTGACCGCTGCCGCGTTGGGTTTCATCGGGCTGGGCGCACAGCCTCCCACACCGGAGTGGGGCGCGATGATCAACGACGGGCGACGTTACTTCCCCGACGAATGGTGGATCGCCACCTTTCCCGGGTTGGCTATCTGGCTGATGGTCTTCAGCTGGAACCTGATCGGCGATGGGCTGCGGGATGTCCTAGATCCCCGCGCCCGACGGTAACGCTGCCATGACTGAATTGCTCAATATCGAAGACTTGCACCTCGAGTTTCATACCTATGATGGTGTGGTCAAGGTACTCGCCGGCGTCGACCTGAAAATGCAGCGTGGTGATGTGCTGGGCCTGGTCGGCGAGACCGGCTGCGGCAAGTCGATGACTGCTCTGTCCGTCCCGCGTTTGATTCCGATTCCGCCGGGCAAGATCACCGCTGGGCGCGTCACCTTCGCCGGCGAAGATATCCTCAGCAAAAGTGAAAGCGAGATGGAATCTTTCCGCGCCCGTCACCTGGGTATGATTTTTCAGGATCCGGTCACGAATCTGAATCCGCTGTTTACCATTCGCGAGCAATTGGTGGATGCCGTACTCTATCAACAGGCGCATGGACAAAAGGTGCCGGGTAGATGGCGCGGGTTCTTGCCATCAGTGCGTCAGTTGCGCAACGAGGCTCACGAACGCGCCGTCGAACTCATGCGCCTGACCGGCATCCCCGATGGCGATAAACGTATCTTCGAATATCCCCACCAGTTCAGCGGCGGCATGCGGCAGCGGGTGCTGATCGCGATGGCGCTGGCCGGCGATCCCGATTTGCTGATCGCCGATGAGCCAACCACCGCGCTCGATGTCACTATTCAGGCACAGATCTTGCGTTTGATTCGCTCGCTGGTCAAACAGCTTGGCTTGACCGTCCTGCTGATCACGCATAACCTCGGCGTTGTGGCGCGCAGTTGCGAGCGAGTGGCAGTGATGTATTCCGGGCGCGTCATCGAAGAATCACCGGTGCGCGAGCTTTTTAAGAACCCCAAACATCCCTACACCCGCGGCTTGATCAACGCGGTGCCCAAAAAAGATGTTGACCGAGGTGGCTTGGTGGGAATTCCGGGCATGATCCCGAACTTGATCGATCCGCCGCTTGGCTGTCGTTTTCATCCGCGTTGTGAACATGTCATGGAAATCTGCCGCCAACAAGTCCCGCCCGTCACTGAGATTGGCAGTGATCATATGGCCTCCTGTTTTCTTTACGAGGAGAGCCAATGACCTTACTGCTGGAAATCAACAACCTCAAGAAGTATTTCCCGATTCGTGGCGGATTGTTCAATCGTCGCATGGGAGATTTCCGTGCGGTGGATGATGTCAGCTTCCAATTGCAGGAAGGCAAGACGCTCGGCTTGGTCGGGGAATCCGGCTCCGGAAAAACCACGATAGGAAAATGCATCTTGCGCTTGCTAGAGCCCACCGCCGGGCAGATACTCTACGACGGCCAAGATATCACTCACATCAAAGCGCGTGAACTACGCCTCCTGCGCAGCGAGATTCAGATGATTTATCAAGCCCCGGCCGCCTCCCTCAATGGGCGCATGACCATCGGCCAAATCATCGGCGAGCCCCTGTGGATCCATGAAGCGTTGCGTGGCGATGCCGCACGATCGCGCGTGCTGGAATTGATGCATGTGGTCGGACTAAAAGAAGAACATTATTTCCGCTATCCGCACGAATTCAGCGGTGGACAGCAGCAGCGCATCGGCATCGCGCGTGCTTTGGCGGTCCAGCCGCGCCTGATCGTACTCGACGAACCGACTTCCGCCCTGGATGTATCGGTACAGGCGCAAATCCTGAATCTCTTGCAAGACCTGCAAGATCAATTCGATCTGACTTATCTTTTCATCTCGCATGATTTAGGCGTAGTCCGTTATATGTGCGACGAAGTGGCGCAGCTGTACCTCGGCAAGATCGTCGAGGTCGCAAATACCGAGGTCATCTTTGAAGAACCAAAGCATCCTTATACGCAAGCGCTGATTTCGGCTATTCCCGAGCCGGACCCGGATTTGCAGCGCGAAGAAATAATTATCCGCGGTGACCTGTCTCATGCCTTTCCCAAGCGCGGCTGTCCCTTTGCGCCACGCTGCCACGCCACGAAGCTGGATTCCTGTGATACCGTGCCGCCGCCGCTCGTCGAAACCGACAATCGACATCTCGTTGCCTGCCATTTACACCCACCCATATCCCTCACGGAGCCCGTCTGATGCTAGGAAAAGTCACGTTGGAAGATATCCGGCCGATAGCGATCGGCGCCGGCATTTTGGGCACGGGTGGTGGCGGCAATCCTTATCTCGGCGGCTTGCACCTGGCATCGGTCATCCGCGAAATGGGACCGCAAACGGTGCTCGATCCGTTTGAATTGGCTGACGATGCCTTGTGCTGCGTTGTCGGAAGTATCGGCGCGCCGACGGTCAGCATCGAAAAACTGCCGGAAGGCAGCGAAATGTCGCGTGCGCTGCGCTTGTTAGAAGAGCATATCGGGCGGGAGTTCGATGCGATTGCCATCGCCGAGATCGGCGGTGCCAATTCCATGCAGCCCTTGATCGCAGGATTGCAGGCGGGCATCCCAACTGTCGATAGCGACAGCATGGGACGCGCCTTCCCCGAGATTCAGATGTCTTCCTTCATGTTTGGCAGCAGCGCGACGGCCGCGCCCCTGGCGATGGTCGATGCCGCCGATAACGCCGCTGTCGTGCCATCCGCGATCAGCGACCGCTGGGCGGAAAAGATGGCGCGCAATATAGCGGTGAGCATGGGGGCGCGGGCGGGCTTGGTCGGCACTATCATGACCGGCAAACAGGTCAAGCAGTCCGGTGTACATTACAGCATGAGCCTGGCGCATCATCTCGGCCGCCAAGTTCTGGAAGCGCAAAGCCAGAAATCCGATGTGCCGGAAGTGGTGGCGGAGGTCTTGGAAGGGCAGGTTATCTTCCGTGGAAAAATCACCGATGTCGACCGTCGCGTCAGTAAGGGTTTCGCGCGCGGCGGCGTACGTATCGAGAGCTTTAGCGGCGTAGACAAACTGGAAATCGAATTCCAGAACGAATTTCTGATTGCTTTCATTAATGGCGAGGTGGAAGTAACCACTCCCGACTTGATCTGCATTGTGACCGAAGAAGAAGGCGAACCGGTCACCACCGAATTGCTGCGTTATGGCACGCGCGTGGCGGTCATCGCTGTACCTGCGCCGCCACAACTGAAGACAGAGATCGCTCTCGAAGTCGTCGGTCCCGGCGCATTCGGCTACGATGTCGCCTTCCGTCCCTTGCCCGGCGGTGTCATCGGCTTGCATCCAAATGGAGACTCGGTGTAGGGGCGACTCTGTGAGTCGCCCGCAACTTCGGACAATTGGATGCGAACAGTGTCATTGACCGAGGAGAATTCAGATGGATCCACGTTGTACCATTTCCGGTTGCGTTCTTGAAAAACGTGATAATACTCGGGACGGGAACGAACAAGAAATTATTCACGCGCTTTGGGAAATGGGCGCAACCTGGCGTCGGATTGATGCCACACTTGGTGGAGAAATGGCGGGAGTTCCTGACCTACTTGTTGGCTTGGACGGAAAGAACTACCTTTTGGAAGTGAAGACCGCTCGCGGCAGCCTGAATGCATATCAAAAGGATTTCCACAACAGATGGCTTGGAGAGGCTCACGTAGTGAGATCGGCAGACGATGTGCAGCGTATCTTAAATCCCGCTTCGCTGGAGGATACGCAACCCTCTTTGTCGACGCTGCGCATTAAATTTACCCGTAAACCAAAATGGCTACAGGAGCTAAACCAATGACTGAAGTTACGCTGCCAAGAATATTAGACATGATAAATCCAATGTTGCATGCGCTGCGTAATTTGGGTGGTTCCGCAAAAAACGATGCTATCCGTCAGGAAGTGGCCAAAATCATGGAATTGAATCGAGAACAGCTTCAAGCGACATTCACTCGAAATGGGATGGAGGTTCGAAGAATCGACAATCGTCTTGACTGGGTCAAAGTATATCTTGGGACCACCGGCTTCATTGAAAGACGTGACGACAGTTGTTGGACACTGACTACAATGGGAAAATCGATTCATGTCGTTGACGCACAAGACATTATTTCGCGAGCCCGCGCGATTCATCAGCGTTGATTCGAGTTGAGGATATTGCTTGCTGGAAAGTCACTTGTCTAATTTAGCAATGCCAAATTAAGGAGAACACAGCATGAGAATAGGAATTGATGTGGGCGGGACCAACACCGATGCCGTCTTGATGGAAGGCACAACGGTAGTGAGTTCAACCAAAACTCCAACCACGTCCAATGTGTCGGAGGGCATCGCCACAGCATTGCGCAATGTGATCGAAGATTCGGGCATTGATACAGCCAAGATTGACGGCGTGATGATCGGCACGACGCATTTCACCAACGCGGTGGTGGAACGGAAGCATCTGACGCCAACTGCCTGTATCCGCCTTGGATTGCCAGCGACGGTCTGCTTGCCGCCGATGGTGGATTGGCCGATGGATCTGCGAGATTTGGTTGGCGGAAACGCCCATATGGCGCATGGCGGTCATGAATTTGACGGGCGCGAAATATCTGACTTTCAGCCGGAAGAAGTTCGCGATATCGCCGAAAAGATCAAAGCTGCCGGCTTGAACGCCATCGCCATCTCCTCGGTATTTTCGCCGGTCAACTCTACATTTGAAGAGCAAAGCGCCGAGATCGTGCGCTCCATCATCCCTGACGCCAACATCACGCTCTCCAGCGAAATCGGGCGTATCGGTTTGCTGGAACGTGAAAATGCCGCCATCATGAATTCTTGCCTGCGGCAGCTTGCCGCGCGCACCGTTGATGGTTTCAAAGCCGCTCTGGATGAGTTGCAAATCACCGCGCCTTTTTACATCAGTCAAAATGACGGCACCTTGATGAACGCCGATTTCGCCAAAGAATATCCGGTGCTGACTTTCGCCTCGGGACCCACTAACAGTATGCGTGGCGCGGCCTTCCTCAGCGGCTTGAAAGATGCCATCGTGGTCGATGTCGGCGGTACAACAACCGATATCGGTGTCTTGCAGCACGGTTTCCCGCGGGTTGCGGCGCTGGCAGTAGATATAGGCGGCGTCCGCACTAACTTCCGCATGCCCGATACCTATTCCATTGGCTTGGGTGGCGGCAGTCTCATCGAAAGAGATCCTTTGAAAGTTGGTCCGCGCAGTGTTGGTTATGAATTGACCGAAAAGGCGCTCATCTTTGGCGGCGACATACTCACAGCCACCGATGTGATTGTGGCCGGCGGCACTGAAGATATCGGCGATAAAGATGCAGTCAGCCAGCTTGACGCCAGCTTCGTCAAAGCGGTGCAAGAGCGCATCATGGAGATAATCACCGTTGCGGTGGATCGCATGAAAACAAGTGCAACGCCAGTGCCGGTCATTGTTGTCGGGGGCGGAAGCATCCTGGTCACCGGCGATATTGAAGGCGCTTCCGAGATCATCAAGCCCGATCACTTCCCGGTTGCCAACGCCATCGGCGCGGCTATCGCTCAAGTCGGCGGCGAATGCGACCGCATTTTCTCCCTGGCAGAATTCAGCCGCGATGAAGCGCTTGATCAAGCCAAACAAGAAGCCACCGATCGCGCCGTCAATGCCGGTGCCGCTGCCAAAAGCGTCGACATCGTCGATGTGGAAGAGGTGCCGCTGGCTTACCTGCCGGGCAATGCGACGCGCATCATGGTTAAGGCAGTCGGCGATTTGGTGGCGGTGTGACGATGCGTATCATAGACGAAGCGGTATTGGAGGATTTGGCGCTCGGTGCGGCGGTCCTGGGCACCGGCGGCGGTGGCGATCCTTATATCGGCAAGTTGATGGCGCGCGAAGCCATCCGCAACTATGGACCGGTCGAACTCTACACACTCGACGAACTTGATGATGACGATCTGGTCGTGCCGACAGCTATGATGGGCGCGCCGACGGTCATGGTCGAGAAGATGCCCAACGGCGATGATATCGTAAACGCCTTCCAGTCTGTCGGAAAATACATCGGCAAACCGGTCAAAGCCACCATGAGCATCGAAGCCGGCGGACTTAATTCTGTCGTGCCGATCTATTGCGCCGCGCGTCTCGGTGTGCCCATGGTCGATTGCGATGGCATGGGACGCGCCTTCCCCGAATTGCAGATGGTCACGCATACTATTCACGGAATCTCTTCCACTCCTTTTGCCATGTCTGATGAGCGCGGCAATACCGTATTGATGGAGACGATCAGCAACCTGTGGACGGAAACCTTCGCACGCAGCATCACAGTGAATATGGGCGCTATGGCGATGATCGCGCTATATGCCGCTACCGCTGCCCAACTGCGCGAAGCCGCCATCCCGGGCACGATCACGCTGGCGGAAGAAATTGGCAAAGTTGTGCGCCGCGCCCGTCTCGAAGAAGACAATCCAGTGGAGACGATTCGTGAAGCCATCGGTGGTTTTCTGATATTCAGAGGCAAGATCGGCGATGTCGAACGTCGTACCGAAGCTGGATTCGCCAAAGGCGATGCCATGGTGGACGGCATTGACGAATACGCCGGGCAGCAACTGCAACTTAGTTTCCAAAACGAACATCTTGCCGCCCGCATTGATAGCGAATTCAGAGTGACCGTGCCAGATTTGCTGGCGGTATTGGATGTTGATACCGGCGAACCTATCACTACTGAGGCGCTGCGCTATGGCTTCCGGGTCGCCATCATCGCTATTCCTTGTGCCGAAAAATGGCGAACAGAGAAGGGTCTCGAACTCGTCGGACCCGCATACTTCGGTTACGACACCGAATACGTGCCGGTGGAAGACAGATACGGAGCGATCTGATGCGACTCTTGTATGAAGAAAATATTGAAGATATCGCGCTCGGCGCAGCGGTGCTTGGCACCGGCGGCGGTGGCGATCCTTACGTCGGCAAGTTGATGGCTCGCGAAGCCATAAGGCAGTATGGACCCGTCGAACTCTACAGCCTCGACGAACTTGATGATGACGATCTGATCGTGCCCTCGGCCGGCATGGGCGCGCCGATTGTGCTCGTGGAAAAATTGCCCGCCGGGCATGATATGATCCGCGCCTTCAAAGCCCTCGGCAAGTACTCGGGTCGGGAGCCACGCGGCACCATGAGCATCGAAGCCGGCGGACTCAATTCCATAATGCCGATCTATGTCGCAGCGCGTTTGCGCATCCCCATGGTCGATTGTGATGGCATGGGACGCGCCTTTCCCGAAATTCAAATGACCATCTTCACCGCTTATGGCATCACCGCCAGTCCCTTCGCCATGTCGGACGAGCGCGGCAACGTGCTGCTGATGGATACTGTCAACAACAAATGGGTGGAAACTTTCGCGCGCTCTTGTGTGGTGCACATGGGCGCCGAAGGCATGATCGCGCTCTATTCGGCGACGGTCAAGCAACTGAAAGAAGCCGCCATTCACGGCACTATCAGCTTTGCGGAGGAAATCGGCAAGACCGTGCGCAACGCCCGCAGAAGCGAAGCCAATCCGGTGGATGCGGTGCGCAAGTCCGTCGGCGGATTCCTGGTTTTCCGCGGCAAAATCACCGATGTCGATCGCCGTATTGAAGGTGGCTGGAATCGTGGTGATGCCAGGATGGCCGGTACCGGCAACTACGAAGGGCAAGAACTGCTGCTCGATTTTCAAAACGAGCATCTGGCGGTGCGCGTCGATGGCGAGTTCGCGGCCACCGTTCCTGACCTGATCGCCGTGCTGGATAGCGAAACCGGCGAGCCGATCACTACTGAAGCGCTGCGTTATGGCATGCGCGTGGCTGTAATCGCCTTTCCCTGCGCTCCGCAATGGCGAGAACCGGCCGCTTTGGAATTGGCTCACCCGCGTTACTTCGGTTACGATGTCGATTACATCCCGGTCGAAGAACGCTATAGAGGCGGTTGATGCGACTGCTCTATGAAGAGAATATCGAAGACATCGCTGTCGGCGCAGCGGTATTGGGTTCCGGCGGCGGTAGCGATCCCTATATCGGCAAGCTGATGGCACGCGAAGCCATCCAGCAGTACGGACCGGTTGAACTCTACAGCCTGGACGAACTGGACGACGATGACTTGATTGTGCCTGCCGCCGGCATGGGCGCTCCTAGTGTCATTGTGGAGAAGCTACCCAACGGCGACGATGTGATCCGCGCCTTTCATGCCTTGGGCAAATACCTGGGGCGCTCAGTTCGCGCCACTATGAGCATTGAAGCCGGGGGAATGAATTCGATCAGGCCGATATACGTCGGCGCCCGATTAAGGATTCCCGTGGTCGATTGCGATGGCATGGGCCGGGCCTTCCCGGAAATCCAACAGACGGTCTTGACCGCGTATGGCATCAGCGCAAGCCCGTTCGTCATGTCCGATGAGCGCGGCAACCTGCTGCTGATGAATACCGTCAGCAACAAATGGGTGGAGACCTTCGCGCGCTCCTGCGTGATGCACATGGGCGCCACCTGCGTGATCGCGCTCTATTCGGCGACGGTCAGGCAACTCAAGCAAGCGGCGATCCACGGCACGATTACGCTGGCGGAAGAGATCGGCAAGACCGTGCGCAATGCTCGCTTGACCGAGAAGAATCCGGTAGATGCCTTGCGCAAAGTCGTCGGAGGTTTCCTGGTTTTCCGCGGCAAGATTAGCGATGTCGATCGGCGCGTATCGGCAGGTTTCGCTAAAGGCGGCGCTATGATGACCGGCAGCGGCGATTTCGAAGGACAAGCGTTGCAGCTCGAATTTCAAAACGAACATCTGGTAGTGCGCGTTGATGGCGAATATGTTGCCACAACACCTGATCTTATCGCTGTGCTGGATAGCGAAACTGGCAAGCCAATCACGACTGAAGCACTGCGCTACGGTATGCGCGTGGCTGTGATCGCCTTTCCTTGTGCTTCGAAGTGGCGTGAACCTGCCGCGCTGGCGCTCGTGCACCCGCGTTATTTTGGCTACGATATCGATTACGTGCCTGTGGAAGAGCGCTTTGGTGGGAAATGAATAGGATAAGTTGATGAAACGAAGAACTCGCGCATGGAGCGAATTGCGAGAAAAAATACTATCGAGGGATGACCACGCTTGTCAGTTCTGTTTCGCAACAGATACGCGATTGGATATTCACCATATCACGCCCTCAAGCAAGGGCGGCGATGATACTCCTGACAATCTGATCACGTTATGCTCCTATTGCCATGCTCGTATTTCTCGACCCAACCGATACGGTTTGCCAATCGCCGAGTTAGTGAATTATCTCGCTGGTTTAGCCTCTGTGTGGGGCGAAGAGGCATTGCCAGCGATTTATGAAGTTGCCGTCGGTATACGCAAAGATGACCTATACATGAACAAGTCAGAAGCGCTTTGTGTTACTGGCGATGTAATACTTTAGCCACGAGCAGAACTCTTGCGTCAAATCGCAAAATGGCTCAACGAAGGTCAGACGACTGCAAGGGGGTAGCGGAGATAACATGCTACGATCAGTCACACTCAATGATACGAATGCGATAGCAATTGGCGCCGGCATCCTTGGTACGGGCGGCGGCGGCAGCACCTACTTAAGCCGGTTGCGCCTGGAGCAGGAACTGCGCAAGCAGGGCAGAGCAGTCCCCATTATTCGGGCGGATGATGTGCCGGACGATGCGCTGGTTTGTGCAGTAGGTGGCATGGGCGCTCCAACCGTCGGCAACGAAAAGATCCAAGAAGGGCAAGAGATCAAACGAGCCGTCCAGGCAATGGAGGGCCATCTCCGCAAGAAGATGTTCGCGATTGCCATCGGCGAGATCGGCGGCGGCAATTCGCTGGGTCCTATGACCACGGCTATGCAGTGCGGCTTGCCGGTGATTGATGGCGATGGCATGGGACGCGCCTTCCCCGAGCTACAAATGGATACCTTCATGATCTACGGCGCTGCTCCGGCGCCTTTCGCACTGGCGGATGCACACGGCAATGTCACGATTTTCACGCGCATCGGCTCGGCAGAACAGGCGGAAGCCTTCGCTCGCAGCTTGACCATTGAGATGGGTGGCTCGGCAGGGCTGGTGATGCCGGTCATGACCGGCGTCCAGCTGAAAGCGACGATCATTCGCGACACGCTTAGCTTGGCCAAGCACATCGGCGAAACGGTTTTGGATTGCCGCGCTAGTAGTACCGAGCCGGCGGAAACGGTCGCAAAGTTGTGCAACGGGCATGTCATGTTCAGCGGCAAAATCATCGATGTCAACCGCCGTACTGAGCAAGGTTTCGCCCGCGGTAACCTTCAGATAAGCGCCTTTGATGATTTCGGCGACCGGCTCGATATCGACTTTCAGAATGAAAACCTGATCGCCCGGCGAGGAGACGAGGTACTCTGCACCGTGCCCGATCTGATCTGCATCATCAGCCTCGACGATGGCGAGCCGATCGGCACTGAGTCGCTGCGTTATGGTCTGCGCGTGGCGGTGCTGGCATTGCCGGCACCGAAGGAGCTAAAGACGCCGGAGGCATTGGCGGTCGTTGGTCCGGGAGCCTTCGGTTATGATGTCGATTTTCGGGCGTTGCCGGGTGATTTGTTGTAGAAAGGTGGCAATCTTTTAACACTGCAGCTCACTATTCCACAAACGAAATCTCAAGCGTCAACGCCAAACTTGACGCTCGAACATAGGTGCTATACAATCTTCATGCTTCATGCGCCCGAATTCGAATGTAGAGAGGTGCAGCTATGAAGAACTCTGATCTGACATCAGAATTGATCAAGAATATCGCTCAAGAATTCGCTGATCAGCAACGCCGATTTGTGGCTGGCTTGGCGGAAGAAATAGCCGCGCAACAGCAGAAGGATGTCGTTGAGGTAGAAGCAGCATTAGCGGCTCAATCCCCCGACTTTACGGATGTCGCAAGAGAAGTTGCCGCCGAAAATGCGCTGTCCGGCATAATTGAAGACTGCCTGATGAAACCACTTGCTCAAGCGATCTTGTCGGGAATCCTTGACGATAGCTTGAAGAAGACATTCGCAGAGACGGGATTCGCGGAAGTGCTTTTAACAAACTTCGCGCGCTCGCTTACGCAGCCGGACCTTTCGGAGACTCTCACCAAAATCATAACGAAATTAGCCTCTCAAGCAAACAAGCCGGGCGCCTTTGACGCACACTTGAACGAATTAGCTGTGCAAGGCGATTTCTCGGAGCTGCTGAGCGAGCGTATGCAGGCATTGTCCGCGCCGCAAAACTTTCACGCGCTGCTCGGCGAACGCACAAAGCAGTTAGCCGCAGAAACAGACTTTTCGGTGTTGCTTGGTGAGCGCATGCAGGCGTTGACCGCGCAAACGGAGTTTTCAGAGTTAATTGGCGAACCTGCGAAATCATTGGCTGCGCATTCAGATGTTACGGACCTGCTTCGCGAGAGCATGGAAGGATTGTCCCTTGAATCGGAATATCTTTCTATGCTTGCCGGGCAGGCGGCCGGTGGCCTTCCGCAATACGCGCATCTTTTGGTTCATCTCCAGCAGAGAATCGAACTCGAAAGCTACCGACACATGCCTTGGGAAAAGGTGCTTGACCTAACCATCGGCAGCTTGGCAGATGACCCTATAGCGCGGGATCAGACCTTACACGCTGACATTCGAGAAATAATCGAATGAAGTACCTGCTGGATACCAACATCTGCATTTACTGCATCAACAGCAAACCTCCGATAGTAATTCGGCGCGTAAACAGTGAACCAGCGTCAGACATTGTAATTTGCAGTGTCACCAAGGCTGAACTGCTTGCCGGTGCTGCCCTTAGCAAGCGACCACAAGGAACACGAAACGAACAGTTGGCCTTTTTTACGAAATACCGTAGCTTGCCCTTTGATGATGCCGCAGCCGCCTACTACGGGCAAATTGACGGGCGTTTGAAAAACATCGGTACGAGGATTGGTCCTCTCGACACGCAGATCGCTGCAATCGCAATGGCGAATGATCTGACGGTCGTAACCCACAATACAAGGCACTTCAGCCGAATCCCCATGTTAAGAATAGAAGACTGGGCTGTCGCATAGCTGGTTCGTCGGCTTCGTAGGGAAGGAAAAACCATGCCAGACCGCCCGCACATCATCATCTTCAACCCGGATCAGTGGCGCGGTGATGTCATGGGACACCTGGGCAATCCCGCTGCCGTCACGCCGAATCTCGACCAGATCGTTGAAAGCGATGCCGTCTCCTTCCGTTATGCCTTCTGCCAGAATCCCGTCTGCACACCGAGCCGCTGCTCTTTCATGACCGGCTGGTATCCTCACGTGCGCGGGCACCGCACCATGTTCCATATGCTACAGCCTGACGAGCCGGTGCTACTGAAATACTTGAAGGATAGCGGTTATTTCGTCTGGTGGGGCGGCAAGAACGATTTGGTGCCGCGGCAGAATGGCTTCGCTGATTATTGCGATGTCAAATACGAGGCAGAACGTCCGCTGCGCCCAAACTTGCACCGCGCCGATGAATGGCGTGGCGATAGCGATGGCGACAATTATTATTCATTCTACGCCGGCAAGCTCGATACTGGCGATGAAGAGGTCTATTACGACAACGATTGGGCGATGGTTGATGGCGCGGTGGAACTGATCCGCAACGCGCCGGCCGATCATTCGCTGTGCATTTATCTGCCCTTGAGTTACCCGCATCCGCCTTACGGTGTCGAGGATCCCTGGTACAGCCAGATCGACCGCGCTAGCATCCCGCGACGCATCCCCACACCCGATTGGCAGAAGAAACCTAAACTCACGGCCGGTATCTATGATCGGCAGGGCATGCAAGGCTGGAGCGAAGAGCGCTTCACCGAGCTACGAGCAACCTATTACGGCATGTGCGCACGCGTTGACGCTCAATTTGGTAAAGTCGTCGCCGCATTAAAGGAGACTGGCGCCTACGACGATAGCGCGATTTTCTTCTTCTCCGATCATGGCGATTTCACCGGCGACTATGGTTTGGTGGAAAAGACACAGAACACATTCGAGGATTGCCTAACACGCGTTCCATTGATTTTCAAGCCGCCGGCGAGCGTGCCATTGCAATCCGGCATCCGCGATGAGCTGGTTGAATTGATCGACTTTACCGCCACTGCTTATCAACTTGCGGGCATTGAGCCTGATTATGACCATTTTGGTCAATCACTCTTGCCCTTGATCGCCGGGCACGCTCACGATCACCGTGATGCTGTCTTTTGCGAGGGCGGACGTCGAATCGGAGAAGACCAAGCGATGGAAAAGGACAGTCCCTCCTTCTTTGATCCCGAAGGATTGTATTGGCCGCGTGTGCAACTGCAAGGCAAGGAAGACGGCTCGCATACCAAAGCGACCATGTGCCGTACACATGAATTCAAGTATGTGCGGCGTTTGGAAGAATCGGACGAACTCTACGATTTGTGTGCCGATCCGGCTGAACTTGATAATCTAATTGAAGATCCAGCTTATGCGGGCATATTGAGCCAACTCCGTGAGCGGATGTTGCAATGGTATCAAGCAACATGTGATGTCGTGCCTTACAAGACCGATGTACGTTAGCTCAGGGCCCTTTCTCTGCGCTCACTGTGCCTTTGTGGTGAAAATAGATCAACGACAAGCCGTCACTTGAAATTGCGAAATCAATCCTTGATTGGCCGGAACTCTAGCCAAGCTACATTCTACGCCGTTGCGGCGCTGACGAAACTTGGCCCGGTCACTCGCGATCAAGCTGTCATCTACTTCTGTAAGCGCGGCAATGGTGTCGCTATCCAACAGCTTGCGCACGATCAGGAGACGCTCGTCATCAAATTGCGCCAGCATTGGCAGCACGGTACTTACAACAAACGCGTCACAGCGCTAGGGAGTGGGTTGCGAATTCTGAAAGTCCAGATAATCGGCATCAATGCTGGTGAATTCGATGATATTGCCGTTCGGATCATGGCAGAAGAAGCGCGGTCGGCCGGCGATTGGCTCAACATCCCAGGGGGAAAAGCCAGCTGATTCAAGTTGTCGGCGCATCGCATGAACATCTTCCACAACCAGACAAAAGTGGCGTACGGAGGTATCGCCACGCGGCTCTTCAGTAAAGATATGTAACTCCGCGTCTTCGCTGATTTTGAACCATATCACATCCAAGGCATCGATGGTGATCGGCGCGGGAATCTCCTGCAATCGCAGCAGGTCCCTGTAAAAGGCGCGGGTCCTCTCAGTGCTGCCAGGTGGCCGCGGTATGCTGACATGCTGCAGTCGGTAAGACATGATTTGCTCGTTTCTCCAATACACTTCTAAACAGAGCTTCTTGCTCGGCGAAATACGATGGCTCGTCGCCCAGTGTTAGCGCGGCGTATCTTTTCGGGGCCATCAAGCGACTCTGACGATGAGTTTAGCGCAAGTGGAAAGGTTGTGAAGGTCGTTCGCAGCCAATTCGGTATTCGGGGCAGCTCACATGTGTTGACACGCGGACAGACTCGCGCTAAAATCTGTGTAAATGTACTCTCAGTGTGCAATTGCACAGGTCGCAAACGCGTATGGCTCAGGCAATGATTCTGCCCAAGTTAGGCAATACTGTCGAAAGCGCCATCATTTTGAATTGGCGCGCGGCTATCGGCGCTGCCGTGACCGTGGGCGATGTGCTCTGCGAGATCGAAACCGACAAAGCCACACTGGAAGTCGAAAGCACTGCTGACGGTATCGTGCTGGCGCATTTTTACCAGGAAGGCGACGAAGTTCCGGTGTTGCAGAATATCGCGGTCGTTGGGCAAGCCGGCGAAGCGTACGCGCAATTTATGCCCGCCGCCACCAGCGAGCCAATTGCGACAACAAGCCCCGAGCTCCCGCCAATCAACGCAGGTGATCAAATACGTTCGTTCAGCGCCAGCGAATCCACAGGGAAACCGCATATCTCACCACGTGCCAAGCATCTGGCACAGCGCAAGGGCATCGATTATGCCGACCTGAGCGGCAGCGGCCCTGAGGGACGCATAATCGAACGGGACATTGAAGCGGCGATAGACCGCCAAGCGAAGCTCAGCCCCGTGGCACAGAAAATGCTCGCCAGCGGGGACTTCAAACTCGCTGAGGATCCGGCAGCCGGTGCTCGCGTTACCAAGATCGATCTGGTGCCCGTGGACTATGAGCCGCGACCGGTGGTCAATGCCGTGCCACTCAAAGGCGTACGCAAGACCATTGCCAAACGCATGCTGGAGTCGATGCAATCCACCGCGCAACTAACGCTGCACCGTTCCGCCGAGGCCAGCGCGTTGCAGGCATTACGCCCGCGCTTCAAATCCAGCGATGAAAGCTACGGGCTTCGCCATGTGACCCTCAACGATCTGATCATGTTTGCCGTCTCACGTACTTTGCCGGCTTTCCCCGACCTTAATGCGCTATTTGAAGATAACACAGTCTATCAACATGAGGCGGTGCAGCTAGGCATGGCTGTCGATACAACGCGCGGATTGTTTGTGCCGGTGATCCGTCGCGCCGATACGCTAAGTTTGAGAGCACTATCGGCCGAAGCAGCGCGGCTGGCAGATGCTTGCCGACAACATAAGGTCCTTCCCGACGAGCTGACAGGCGGCAGCTTCACCGTCAGCAATCTAGGTAGCTTGGGTGTCGAGCAATTCACACCAATTCTGAATCCGCCGCAGGTCGCCATTCTCGGCATCGGCGCCATCAAATTGAAGCCGATAGCGGGCAAGGACGGCGTCAACTTTGTGCCGCATATCGGGCTCTCGCTGACGGTCAATCATCAGGTCGTTGACGGGGCGCCGGCGGCGCGTTTCCTGGCGAAACTGGCGGAGAATCTGCGTGATATTGATCTGCTGATTATGTTGGAGACATCCTGAGTTGCCGGCCCAAGAACAAGGGAGGCCAGCTTGCCGCGCAAGCGTGTCGCGCAGGTCGTGAAGAGGACAAGGACGGAGAATTTCAAATGCCAAAATCGCTGACGATAGACCCGGCAATAGCTCGCCAGCGCACGACAATACAATCGTCAGAAATCCCGGTCAACGCTTACGTTTCTGACCCGCAATCGGAAGCGCGTTGCTTCTCGCGTAGCGAATTGATCGCGATCTATCACGATATGCGGCTGATCCGCGAGTTTGAGACCGCCCTGGATAACATCAAGAAAGAAGGCGCCTATCGCGGGATAGCTTACGAGCATCGCGGCCCGGCGCACTTGTCCATTGGACAGGAAGCCGCTGCGGTCGGGCAATGCGTGCACCTTGATCCGCAGGATTACATTCTCGGTTCCCACCGCAGTCACGGCGAGATCCTGGCAAAAGGGCTCTCCGCTATACGCAAGCTCGATGACGATCGCCTGCTCGATATCATGGAAAAGTATATGGGCGGCAAAGCATTGCGCGTGGTGGAGGCCATTGACAAAAGTGGCAATCTGCAGGGCCTTGCCGAGGCCTTTCTGATTTATGGCACCTATGCCGAGATCTTCGCTCGCGAAACCGGCTTCAACCAGGGTATGGGCGGCTCGATGCACACGTTCTTCCCGCCCTTTGGCATCATGCCCAACAATGCCATCGTCGGTGGCTCGGCAGATATTGCGCTGGGTATGGCTCTGTTCAAACGCATCAATAGCCAGCCCGGCATCGTCATCGCCAATATCGGCGACTCATCGATCGCCAGTGGACCCGTCTGGGAAGCGATGAACTTTGCCTCGATGGATCAGTATCACACACTTTGGGATGAAAGCCTGGGCGGCGCGCCACCCATCCTCTTCAACTTCATGAACAACTTTTATGGTATGGGCGGGCAGCCACAAGGCGAGACCCTGGGTTTCGGCATGCTGGCGCGGGTCGGCTTGGGGGTCAATGCTGCCGCTATGCACAGCGAGCGCATCGATGGATACGATCCGCTGGCGGTCGCCGATGCCACAGGCCGCAAGAAAGAAATTCTCCTGGCTGGACACGGCCCCGCCATGCTGGATGTGATTACCTATCGCTATAGTGGACATTCTCCTAGCGATGCCTCATCTTATCGTGGACGCGACGAGGTAGAAATGTGGCGCCAGCACGATTCCATTCGCGGTTATGGTGATTATCTGTGCGCCAATGGACACGCCGATATGGAAACACTGGAAAACGTGCAAGCAGGCGTTATCGAAAAGATCAGCAAGATGCTGGCCGCAGCTGTCGATCTGGATATCTCACCGCGCCTTAATGTCGCGAATGATGCCATCGGCGCGATGATGTTCTCCGATCAAAAGCGAGAAAGTCTGGCGACGCGCAAGTCCGATGTGCTGCAGCCAATCGGTGAAAGCCGATTGAAAATCACTTCGGCTAAACAGCGCTTTGGTTTGGACGAGGGCGGCAAGCCACTGCCGAAGCTCAAGACACTGACCTATGCCGAGGCCATCTTCGAGGCGATGTTGCACCGTTTTTACCAGGATCCGACCATGATCGCCTATGGCGAAGAGAACCGTGATTGGGGCGGGGCATTTGGCGCCTATCGCGGGCTCACCGAAGCCATCCCCTATCATCGCCTTTTCAACACACCGATTTCGGAAGCGGCGATCGTAGGCACGGCTGTCGGTTATGCGTTGGCCGGTGGACGTGTCGTTGCCGAACTGATGTACTGCGATTTCATGGGCCGGGCAGGCGACGAGATCTTTAATCAAATGGCCAAGTGGCAGGCAATGTCCGCCAATGTGCTGCGCATGCCGTTGGTACTCCGCGTCTCGGTCGGCATGAAATATGGCGCGCAACACTCGCAAGATTGGAGCTCGATCGTGGCGCAGATCCCGGGCTTAAAAGTCTACTTTCCTGCCACAGCCTACGATGCCAAGGGCATGCTAAACCTAGCGTTACGCGGCACCGATCCGGTTATTTTCTTCGAGAGTCAGCGCCTTTACAATCAAGCGGAGACGCTTTTTGCCGGCGGCGTGCCGGTCGATTATTATGAGGTGGAAGAGGGCGAACCCCAAGTCCAGCTGGCGGGCAACGATATCACCATTATCACGATTGGCGCCACGCTCTATCGCGCTCTGGAAACCGCGGAACAATTGCGGACGCAGCACAACATCAGCGCTGAAGTTATCGACGCGCGCTTTCTCAATCCGCTCAACTATCAGCCCCTCATCCAGTCGGTCCAGAAAACGGGCAAGGTCTTGCTGTGTTCGGATGCCAGCGAACGCGGCTCTTTTTTGCATACGATGGCCTCCAATATCTCGCAGCTGGCATTTGATTATCTCGATGGGCCGGTGGCGGTCTTGGGCGCGCGCAATTGGATCACGCCGCCGGCCGAGCTCGATCATAGTTTCTTCCCGAGCGCCGAGTGGATGATCGACATCATTCATCAAAGGCTCTTGCCCCTGCCCGGGCATGAGCCGCGGACGCAGCAAGGAAATCAGCAAATCATTACCCGTAACCGAGGCGGGGTCTGATGATGGATTTGAACCATCACGAGCTGCTGGCGAAAGTCGCCGCGATGTATTACGAGCAGGAGATGACGCAAAATGAAATCGCCGCCTCGCTCGATTTATCTCGAGTAAAGATTTATCGCCTGCTCAAGGAAGCGCGCGAATCGCAGATTGTGCGCATTTTGATCGACTGGCCCAGCAAACGCGCCATCAATTTGGAAAGCCGGCTGTTGCGCGAGTTTGGCTTGGATCAGGCTCTGGTGCTACAAACCGGTGCCACCGAATCCGCCTTGCTGCTGCGCCAAATCGCACTAATGTCTGCTCGTTATCTGGAAGAGGTATTGGTTGATCATGCTAGTATGTCGATCTGTTTTGGCAGCACCACCTATGAAGTCATCAGCGCCATCCGCAGCGATTTTCAGGCGAACGTCAAAGTCATGCAAGCGACCGGCAGCCTCTCACACGCACTCAAGGAATACGATAGTTCGGCTCTAACGCGACAACTGGCGCATAAGTTAGGCGGCGAGGCGCTTTATCTGTCGTCGCCGCTGATGGCAAACAACGCGGCAGCCGCAGCTGTAATCCGCGAGCAAGAGGTGGTCGGACATGCGCTCGAACAAGTGCGCCGCGCCGATATCGCCCTGGTTGGCATTGGTGATCTGGATCCTGCGACTTCCGGCTTTGTCAAAGCGGGCGTGGCCGACGCACAGCAGTTAAGAAGCTATCGCGAAAACGGCGCCATCGGCGATATGGCCTGGCAAATCTTCGATAGCGAGGGGGCGCTGTATAATTGCGAGTTGAATCAGCGCATCATCGGTGTGACATTGGATGAACTCCGCGCCGTGCCATGCACCATAGCGGTGGCTGTCGGTCTGAACAAAGCGGCGGCGATTCTTGGAGCGCTGCGTACCGGCGCGATAAATGTGCTCTGCACCGATGAGGATACGGCAGCGCGTATGCTGGAGTGATGATGGTCGCGGGGCGGATTAGGCGACCCACCGAGCCGCCCCGGCATGATTTTCGTGGATCGTCAGGGGTTGTAGGTGGCTGACCTTTGTCAGAATCCGTTGACCCATACAACAGGGTCGCGATGGGATTGCTAAACCAGGGAAAGTGAGACTATGCCAATAGGAAAAGTGACACAACAATGCAAAATCGCCGCCGGTCTGTTCTGGGCGGATTATGCCGTATTGGGCGCGCAAGTGAAGGAGTTGGAGGCGGCCGGTGTCGATTGGCTGCATATCGAAGTGCGCGATGGCAAGTACATGGATTTCGCCATGCCGCGCGGCGGATACGATATCATCGAGGCCACCTGCAACAGCAGCACGCTGGAAGTGGAAGCGCAACTGCAAATGGTACGCCCGAACTTCAGCGTCTTTGATCAGTTGGCCGAGCTTGGAGTCAGTCTGATCAGCCTGCCCTTGGAAACCACCAATGAAATGATCTTTCAGAACATAACCTACATCAAAGAAAAGCTGGGACTGAAGGTCGGCGTTTGGGCGTGGCAAGGGGTGCCCGCCTACGCTTTCGAGCAATTCATGCACCCGCATATCGATATTATTGAATACGAAAGCCGCGCGCCATTCTGGAAGAAAACCTCCGGCAGCAAAAGTCCGCATACCATCGATACGATCGTCATCGACACCATGCAAAAGCTACATGAAATGATCGCGGCAGCAGGTATGGAAGAGCGCATCGAGTTAATGGAAGATGGTGGGCTTAACGAGGGTAATGTCGCGCAATTCATCAAGGCAGGCATGACCGTTGGTGAATTCTCTTCGCCACTGCTCAAGGGTCCGGGCGGCAAACTGCAGCCGGGCACAGGGCAGATCAGCGCCGCGGTCAAGCGCCTGCGCGATGTCATGCGCGAGGCGAGTGACAAGTATCGCGATGCGAGCGGGTTGAAAGGTTAGTGGCGCGCGTTTGTGAATGTCAAATCGCTGCCTCATTTGTGGAGAAGGGGTGGCAGAGGGAGAAAACTTATGCCAGACATCAAGATTGGTCTTATCGGATACGGGGGCATCGGCAGGGTGCATGCGCTGGCTTACCGCGCGATTCCCTTCCACTATGGATTAAGCGCAGACAGCATCAAAGTGGTCGGCGTCGCCACCACGCGCCACGAGACAGCACAAAAAGCTGCCGAGGAGATCGGCTGCGAATACTTTAGCGCCGATTATCGTGAGTTGCTGGCGCGCGAGGATATCGATGCCATCGATATTTGCACACCCAACAACTCGCATCACGAGATCGTGCTGGCCGCTGCCGCCGCCGGGAAACATATCTATTGTGAAAAACCACTGGCCATGAACGCCAGCGAAGCCATGGATATGTGGCGCGCTGTGACAGTGGCGGACGTAAAAGCGCAGCTGACCTTCAATTTCCGCTTCTTCCCCGCCATCACTCGCGCCAAGCGACTCATGATCGAAGGCTTCGTCGGCGAAGTCTTCTCCTTCCGCGGGCGTTACCATCGCTCAAGCTACATCAGCCGCAGCAAACCGCTCTCCTGGCGGCTGCAACGCGAAATCACCGGTGGCGGCGCCCTCTTTGATCTGGGCTCGCATATTCTGGATTTGCTCTATCATCTGCTGGGCGAATTCGAGTCGGTTTACGGCACGCTGGATACATTGATCAAAGAACGCCCGGTAGCGGCTGGAGCGAGCGAGACGGCACCCGTCGATGTCGATGATATTGCGCTTTTGCATGCGCGGCTGCCCGACGGCGCATTGGGCACGATAGAAATCTCGCGCATGGGCACCGGTGCCACCAACGATTTGGCATTTGAGATCTTCGGCGACAAAGGCGCCATCCGCTTCGACCTGGCAGAGCCGGCATGGCTCCATGTCTACGACGCGCTCAGTGCGGATACACCACAGGGCGGCCAGCGCGGCTTCCAGAAGATCGAAGCCGCCAGCCGTTACGACGGTCAGCGCGCACCGGATTGGACGATGAGTCCGGATTTCATGCGCGTACACGCCGAATGCCAATATCAGTTCATCAAGTCGATCTGGGAAGACACGCCGACATCGCCCTCCTTCCGCGATGGCTTGCATGTTCAAGAAATCATGGAAGCTGCCGAACGCTCGGCAGAGCGCGGGAGTTGGGTCAAGCTTAGGGAGATTTAGGATTTGGCCACCTCACTTCATTACGACTTCATCATCATCGGCACGGGAATGGGCGGCGGTACACTGGCCTACGCCCTGCGAGAAAGCGGCGCGCGTATCTTGCTGATCGAACGCGGCGACTTTCTGCCGCGAGAGCCAGAAAACTGGCAAGTGAATGCCGTATTTGATGAAGCACGTTACAAACCTGCAGAAAACTGGATTGATGCCCGGACAGGAAGCGAATTCAAACCGGGTGTGCATTATTATGTCGGCGGCAACACCAAGGTCTATGGCGCCGCCTTGCCACGTTTCCGCCGCGACGATTTCGGCGCTATCGACCATGAAGGCGGTACCTCTCCCGCTTGGCCCATAACATACGAAGACCTCGAACCTTATTACAATCTTGCCGAAGAGTTGTTCTTTGTGCATGGCAAAAGCGGCGATGACCCCAGCGAACCACCGCGCTCGCAACCTTATCCCTATCCCGAAGTCGCGCACGAGCCTTATATTGAAGCGCTCATAAGCGATTTGCGAGCACAGGGGCTGCACCCGTATTGCCTGCCGCTGGCAATTGATTTGCGCGAGGATGGCCGCTGTATCCGCTGCAAGACTTGCGATGGCTTCCCATGCCAGGTGCATGCCAAAGGCGACGCGGAGATCTGTTGCGTAGGACCGGCGCTTGAGCACGATAACATCGAATTGTGGACAAACACGCTGGCGCGGCGCATCCTCACCGACAGTAGCGGCAAACACACAACTGCCGTCGAGGTCGAGCGCGACGGGGAGGTAATGACGGTCTCGGCGGACAAGGTAGTCGTGTCCTGTGGTGCCACTAATTCAGCGCTGTTGCTGCTGAAATCGGCAAACGATCGGCATCGCAAGGGTCTGGCAAATTCGTCCGACATGTTGGGGCGCAACTACATGGTGCACAACAACACCGCCTTGACCGCCGTCGCGCCGCTAAAGATCAATCCTACTGTCTTCCAAAAAACGATGGCGATCAACGACTTTTATTTCGGCGATGCTGCCTTCCCCTGGCCGATGGGCAATCTGCAGCTTTTGGGCAAACTACAAGCGGGCATGCTATCAGCCGCCAAGCCCTATATCCCCAAGGCAATCTTAGGCGCGATGGCGAAGCGGAGTGTCGATTGGTGGATCATGTCGGAAGACTTGCCTGATTTCAACAATCGCGTCTCTCTCGGCAGCGATGGCAGGGTACAGGTACAGTGGCAGCCGACAAACCGTGTCGCTCATCGCGAGCTGATCAGACGTGCCAAAACGATGATGCACGACGCGGGTTATGCCCTGGTCTTTAGCGAGACTTTGGGCATAGAAACCAACTCGCATCAATGCGGCACCGCGCGCTTTGGCAATGATCCGGCCACATCAGTGCTCGATCCCTACTGTAAAACGCATGATATCGACAACCTTTATGTGATGGATTCTTCCTTTTTCCCATCATCCACCGCTATGAATCCGGCGCTGACGATTTGCGCCCAGGCGCTGCGCGTTGGCGATCATTTGCTGGGCAAGCCGCCGCTAGCGACGGAATATAGATCATGACTTGGGTGATTGGCATAGACCTCGGCGGCAGCAAAACCGCGTTGGGACTGGTCAGCCCGGAAAATGCGATTGTCAGCCGGCGCCGCATCGATACCCAGGCTGAAGAGGGCGTGGATACTGTGATTGATCGTATTGCCGCGCAAGTCAACTCGCTCAAAGGCGATCTGCCGACCGGCGAAAAAATAGCCGGCATTGGCATCTGCACGCCGGGCCCGGTCGATCATGTGTCCGGCGATCTGCACACCTTGGTCAACCTGCCCGGCATCTCCAACACGCCCTTTGGCAGCAAACTGCAGGAGCGCCTCGGTTTGCCGGTTCGGCTGGATCATGATGCGAAAGTCGCGGCGCTGGGCGAATTCCATTTCGGCGCCGGCCGCGACCGTGACAGCATGATCTATATCGTCATGGGCACCGGTGTGGGCGCGGCGATCATCTATGAGGGAAAGCTAATTTATGGCGAGAGCAATAGTGCAGGAGAATCCGGCCACATGACCGTCGATCCCAGCGGCCATCCTTGTCATTGCGGCTCGCGCGGCTGTCTGGAAGCTTATGCCAGCGGTCCCGCGCTGGCGCGACATTATGCCGCAGCCACTGGAGCTGCAGGCATTAGCGGCGCCGATGTGACGAAACGCGCTTTGGCGGGCGATCCTGTAGCCGTGCAGGTCTTGCAAGATGCCGGGCGCGCCCTGGGTATCGCCGTGGCCTCGCTAGCGATGACGCTTAACATAGAGCAGTTTGTGATTGGTGGAAGTGTCGCCGGCGCAGGTGATCTGCTCATAAGCAAGGCAAGGGAATCGCTTCATGGATATTCGTTCAAGGCGGTCGCCGCGAGGGTGCAGATTAGCGCCTCGTCATTGGGAGAAGATGCGCCAATCCTGGGCGGAGCCTATATGGCGAAGCGCAGCGAAGACTAAGCCTGCCAGGAGATCACGATGTACGTATACGCCGATCATTTGCCGGCAGAAACGATCCTTGAGGACTTCGATATTTGTATTGTCGGCGCCGGAGCCGCGGGTATCGCCATGGCACAACGGCTCACCAACAGCTCGCGCAAGGTCCTGCTCCTGGTCAGCGGACAACCGGGAGACAAAGGCTTGCCCGATGCCGCGCGGCAATCGCTATACCGTGGCACGGTCGGCAGTTTTCTTGGAAAAGTAGATCCGGCCTTTCTCGATCGATCGCGCCTGAACATGTACGGCGGGACCACCAATCATTTCGGCTTTTGGGCTCGTCCGCTCGACCGCGCCGATTATATGCCGCGTCCCGGTTTCCGCAATGCCGGATGGCCAATTGATGAAGGGGAATTGACACCTTACTACGTGGCTGCCCATCACTTCGGGCAATTCGGACCCTTCAACTACCATGATATGCTCTTTTGGCAAGATGTCTTGTACGGCCGCTGTTTCGATCATTTACCCGGCGACAAGATGACGGGCGCGATCATGCATGCGCAATATGAAGAAAACCTGCACGACTTTCAGGTGCAATTCCGTGAAGAACTCAAAAGCGCGGAAAACATCACGGTGCTGTTTAATGCCCATTTGCTCATCATCGACACCGATGATGCTCAGCATCATGTCACCAGGTTGAATTGTTCCACGATTGACCAGCAGCAGGGCAGCGCCGGTAAGTCTTTCGCTGTGCAAGCGGGTGCCTATGTGCTGGCCTGCGGGGGCATCGAAAATGTCAGGCTGCTGCAACTTTCTGGAAACCTCGGCAACAGCAGGCGTGATTTGCTGGGACGCGGTTTTATGGCGCATCCCCTTTTGACGAACGCCGCACGTGTCTATTTCGACCGTCCCATTGCCAGCGAAATCCGCAATTTCTTCCGCGAACAGCAGATCCGCTTAAAAGCGCCGGCCGACGGCATTGGTGAATATGAGCACATGGTCGCGCCCCTGGTCAATCCGGAGCTGGTATTTGACTATTGCATGTTCAACGCTTGGGGTGTCTTGGTGCCGAGCCATCAAACCTTGCTCGAAGAAAGGATCGGCAACTTCCGCATTATTCTCTACTTTGGCGCCGACAAGGCTTCTGCCGTTGTAAATCTGAATTGGGAGCAGACGCCAAACGAAGACAACCGCATCACCCTGAATCCGCAGCAACTTGATCCCATCTTTGGGCAGCCGGTCGCCCATGTCGATTGGCGTCTAAGAGAAGTCGACAAGCGCAGTGCCGCGCGCGCCCTGGATATTACTTTGGAGTATTTGCAGCGGAGGGGTGTCGCGCGACAGGAAATGATCACGGATGTCAGCGGTGGCGCAGACAATTGGACCTTCCCGCCAAATGAAGGCGCGCTGGAGACAGGCGACCATCACATGGGCGCCACTCGCATGTCGGCCACGGCAGACGACGGCATCGTCGATATCAATTCACGCTTGCATTCGGTGGATAACCTGTATATCGCCGGCTCAGCGGTCTTCCCAACTGGAGGTTATGCCAACCCGACACTGACGATTGTTGCCCTGGCGCTGCGGCTTGCCGATCATCTCAAGGCGATCAGCCACTAGCTGAATACAATGCATCGACATCGGCGCGGTAGGGTGTGCTGCGCGCAGTACCGGCTTTGGTAACGCAGAGAGCAGCCGTAGCGTTGGCAAAGCGAACTGCTTCATCCAGCGCTTTGCCTTCCGCCAGCGCCACCGCCAGCCCAGCGTTGAAGGCATCACCCGCGCCCGTCGTGTCAACCACATCGACAGCGAAGCTGGCTATTGAGCGACTTGAATCATGCGAGACGATCTGCGCGCCTTGCGAACCGAGCGTTACGACGGCTGTTTGATCATCGCGCGTCAACAGTGAGCGAGCCGCGTTTTCTACATCTGAATGGCTACCGCTCAAAGTTTCCAGCTCGGTTTCGTTCGGCGTCAGATAATCCGCCAACTGAACCGTCTCACGCGACAGTGCCGCTGCCGGGGCTGGATTCAAGATTGTCGTGATGCCCAGCTCTTTTGCCACCTTCAGCACGTACTCGACCATGTCATAGTTGATTTCCAACTGCACCAGCAAAACATCGGCGGCGGCGATGCGCTCGCGCGCGGCATCAATATTCGCTTGCTGAATGCGCGAGTTTGCGCCCAGGACCACCACAATCATGTTTTCGCCGGCGCTATCGACCAGGATCGGCGCTACGCCTGTCGCGTGTTCGTCGTCCTGCGTCACGAAATCGCTATTTATGCCCTCGGCATTCCAAATCTGGTAGGCCAGATTGGCAAAGACGTCCTTGCCCAAACGCCCGATAAAGGTGACTTCCGCGCCCAAACGCGCTGCCGCCACCGCTTGATTGGAACCTTTTCCGCCGGCGCCGGTCACGAATCTGTCACCATGCACCGTTTCTCCCGGTCGGGGCATGCGCTCCATATATGATGTCAGGTCGGCATTGAAACTGCCCACAACCACGATCTTCGCTACCATAGCAGAATCCTCTGTCACTTGGGTCGTTTATTTCGAAAAGCCGCTTTGCTTGTATTGGCAGAAGGCTTATCATTCCATAATAGCGCGTCAGACCTATTCGTTGCCGCCGAGCGGCTAACAAGTCCTATTGTGTTCGATTTTAGGTCATTCGACTAGCGACAAGGACAATCATGGCAAAACTGCAACTTGCTCTCGACGGAGAATTAGCGGCGGCGCTTGAGATTCTGCAAGCAGTACATCCATTTATCGACATCGCGGAGATCGGCACACCGCTGGTTTTTCGCGAAGGAATGCGTGCCGTCCGGCAAATTCGGTCAACTTACTCCGACCTGTGTCTGATAGCGGATCTCAAGATTATGGATGCCGGGGAAGCGGAAGCTGATATCGCCCTTAGAGCCGGCGCCGATCGGGCCACGGTTATGGCAGTTGCCAGCAACGCCACCATTCAAGGCGCGCTACGAAGCGCGCGATTCCATCAAGGGCAGATCATGATCGATATGATGCAAGTCGAGAAACCATTGGATCGCGCGGTGGAACTGGTGCAACTCGGCTGTGATTTGCTTTGCTTGCATACCGCGCACGATTTGCAATCCCGGCACGATTCGCCCTGGCGGCTGTTGGCAGAATTGCGCCAGGGGTTGCCAACACTGCAGCTTGCCATTGCGGGTGGGGTGAAGCTGGATTCGCTGGCGCAGATCCTCCCGCAGCAACCACAGGTCATCATCGTCGGCTCCGCCATCACCGGCGCCGCTGACCCGCGCCGCGCGGCACAGCAATTTCAAGAGAGGATACAAGAATATGGAAACAGATGAATTGATTGACGCTATCCTCGCGGATATCGCGCGCACACTTCAAGCTGTGGATCCGGCACAGATTGAGGCGATGCAAAACGCCATTCTCTCCACCAAGCGCATTTTCATCGCGGGCAAGGGACGCAGCGGCTTGCAGATGAAAGCCTTCGCCATGCGTTTGATGCACCTTGGCTTGACGGTGCACGTGGTCGACGATGTTACAACTCCCGCCATCACGGCGGGTGATTTGCTGCTGATCGGCTCCTCGTCCGGGCGCACGGGCAGCGTGCTGCGTCATCTCGAATCGTTGCAGCAGACCGGCGCCGCACTCGCGGCCTTCATCGGAAACCTCGAATCACCGATCGCGCAAGCCTCGCAAACCCTGCTTTACATCCCCGCTACCAACTTCAAAGCCGGCCGACAGAGCAGCGAAAAGTCGGTACTGGTTATGGGATCGCTCTTCGAGCATAGTCTGGGACTACTCTGCGACCTGCTCATCATTCGTCTGAAACAGAAACTCGATGTCGCAGAAAGCGAGATGAATGCCCGCCACGCCAATTTGGAATGATCCGGCGGGTCACCAACACGGCAGTGTCCTTGCGGATTGCGGGGCAATGCTCGGCAGGACGTTCCCCTTCTCTCGTTATTTCAGGCGTCCGCTCATGATCAAGAGCGGCTTCCATCCGAGCAGCACCTGCAATCGCTGGCGCATATTGCACTTGTAATTCGGGTGACGCAACAGGGTTGGGTCCAGTTGCTTTGAGGCCGAACGCCACCGGCGCATGGCATCGCATATTGCTTGAAATTGCCGGGCATTATCTGTATGCTCTTGCAACTAACTTCTTTTATCCTTAGGATCGCCCGATGGCAAACTATGTTGTCGCACACGACTTGGGAACCACCGGCAATAAAGCAACGCTGTACGATCGCGAGGGCAAACTGGTCGGCGCAGCGTATTTCTCTTACGATACCGAATACGCGCATACCGGCTGGGCGGAACAAAACCCAGAGGACTGGTGGCGCGCTGTTTGTCAATCGACGCGACAGCTGTTGGGTGAGACCGGTGTCAAGAAAAACGATATCGCCTGCATCACCTTCAGCGGCCAGATGATGGGCGCCGTGCCGGTGGATCAGCATGCGCGTCCGCTGCGCAATGCCATCATCTGGGCGGATCAGCGCGCGCTCGATCAAGAACGCTGGATCGGTGAGCGCCTGTCCTTTGACGACATGTATCACATCACAGGGCATCGGCTTAGCTCGTCTTATTCATTGGCGAAAATACTTTGGATCCGTGATCATCAGCCGGAAATCTTCGCGGCAACGCACAAATTCGTGCATGCCAAAGATTCCATAGTAGCGCGGCTTACCGGCAACTTCGTCACCGACCCATCAGATGCTTCGAGCATGAACCTTTACGACCTGGATAGCGGCGTGTGGTCGGTCAAGATCCTCGATGCAGTCGAGCTTGCGGCCGAAAAACTGCCGGAGATTCGTCAATCGATCGAGGTTGTCGGCGAGGTTCGCGCGGCTGTCGCCGACGATGTTGGTATGGCAGCGGGCACACCCGTCGTGATCGGCGGTGGTGACGGCGCTTGCGCGGCGGCCGGCGCAGGCGTAATCGAGGAGGGAGCAGCCTACAATTATGTGGGCTCTTCATCCTGGATCGCCATCTCCACCCCCAAACCGATATACGATCCGGACTATCGCACCTTTACCTTCGGCCACGTCATTCCCGATATGGTCATGCCAACCGGCACCATGCAAGCGGCCGGCGCCTCTTATCAATGGACACGCGATCAGCTATTCATGTTCAAAAAAGAAACAGCCGAACACCTTGGTATCAGTCCCTATGAGTTGATCAACCTGGATATCGCCCAGGTCGCTGCCGGTGCCGAGGGTTTGTTTTTCCTGCCCTATCTGCTGGGCGAGCGCAGCCCACGCTGGAATCCACATGCCCGCGGCGCTTTCGTCGGGCTGACGATCCGTCATACGCGGGCGCATATGTATCGTGCTGTTCTTGAGGGCGTAACCATGAACTTACGCGTGATCCTCGATGCCTTTCGCGATCAAGGTACCAAAATCGACGCCATGCGCTTGATCGGCGGAGGCGCCAGCGGACGTGTCTGGAATCAAATCATGGCCGATATCTACGGCCTGCCGGTGCATCGTCTCGCTATACTGGAAGAAGCGACATCCATGGGAGCAGCCTTGGTAGGCGGTGTTGGGGTTGGTTTGTATCGCGACTTTTCCATGATCGAAACGATGAATGATATTGCCGTTACTGTAATGCCAGATGCCAAGGCGCAAGCGGTTTACGAGCCTATGGTCCCGATATTCAACAAGCTCTATGATGCGCTGGCGCCGGTTTACGACGAGATTGCCGCGCTGTGAGTTCACCTGTACAAAACTGACAGCATGCTTCCAGCAATCTTCTACTTCGTCGGTGTTAGCACCGGGCAGTCCTCGATCATGCAAATCTTCCCGCGCTGGGCAAGAATCCTCGGCATTGATGCCGAAATCCGCGGTTGTGATGCTCCGCTTCACGCTCCCGCAGCCACCTATCGTCGGATTGCGCAAGAGATCTGCGCGGATCCGAAGGCAGCGGGCGCACTGGTGACTTCTCACAAGATCGACCTGTTAAACGCTTGCCGAGATCTCTTTGACAGCCTTGATCCTTATGCCGAAATATGCGCTGAAGTCTCCTGCATTGCCAAGCGCGATGGTCGGCTCGTGGGCTTTGCCAAAGATGTCATTTCATCTAGCTTGGCGCTCGATCACTTTGTGCCCCCCGAGCATTGGCAAGAAAGCGCGCGTGATGTGCTTTGTCTGGGAGCCGGTGGCGCCGCAATCGCCATTAGCGTCTGCCTGGCCGAGCGATCGCGCGAAGCTGCTCATCCGCGCAAGTTCATGCTGGTCGATATCTTGCAAGAGCGCCTGGACTCCGTTCAAGGCATACATCAGAAGCTGGATACAACCATGAAGTTCGATTATCATCTCTCACGTAGCGCCGAAGTAAACGATGCATTGATGGAGACGCTGCCAGCCGGTTCGCTGGTGATCAA
Source organism: Phototrophicaceae bacterium (assembly GCA_965262335.1). Classification (GTDB taxonomy): domain Bacteria; phylum Chloroflexota; class Anaerolineae; order Aggregatilineales; family Phototrophicaceae; genus UBA6055. The sequence goes on along the minus strand of OZ253528.1, from coordinate 147,197 downwards.
TGCCACCGGACTGGGCAAAGATCTGCCCGGTTCGCCGATTACCGCGGCCGCTCGTTTTCCGCTCGACGGCTTGGTTTGGGAGCTGAATTACCGCGGTGAACGGTCCTTCATGAAGCAGGCGCTGGCGCAAACCAAAACACGCAACTTGACGATTGAAGATGGCTGGACCTATTTTCTACATGGCTGGGCGCAGGGCATCGCCGAAGTGTTCAAGATCACGATAAGCGACCTTTTGTTTGCCCAATTGGCTGATGCCGCTTCGCTAGACACTTAACAAACTAGAGCAGGACTAGATATGAACTTGATAAGACCTTTCAAGAACGAAGTTGACTTTCAATCCGGCGTGCTTTCCAAGCCGAATTACATCATCCAGCGTCGCCTCAGTGATATGGTGACTATGCACGCCGATGTTGAGGAAGCCAGCCGTATCCTGACGCAAGATGGTGATCGGTTGCTCTACGAAGTGCAAGGCGTCGAGCTGCCGGAGGAAGAAGGGCAGATCCCGCATTGCAGCACGCGCATTCTGCCTGGGCGCATCGGCGACGAGTATCACATGACCAAGGGCCACTATCACGCGCGGCGCGAGCAGGGCGAGGTTTATTTTGGTTTGTCCGGACACGGCTGCCTCCTCCTGCAAACGGAAGACGGCAAGAGCAGCGAAGTGGAGATGGTCGCCGGCAGCGCCGCCTATATACCGCCCTACTGGGCGCACCGCACGGTCAATATCGGCGACGAGGACTTCGTTTTCTTCTCGGTATGGGAAGCCCGCGCCGGGCACGATTACGGAACGATTGAGCGCAATGGCTTCCGTAAGTTGGTTGTGATGCGCGATGGTCAGCCGGAGGTGGTTGATAATCCCAAGTACGGCTAGCGAACCGCATTAACGCCGATCGAGAAAGATCGGCTGCCCCCATTCCAGATCTACGATGGGGCTGTCCAGATAATTCTGCAGATCTAGAAACTCATAGCGCGCCTCTTCCGACAGCATCTTGCTGTAATCCCACGAAAAACTAAGGCCGAGCTTGTAGTCTCCATAAGCAATCGCGGGGCGATTATACATTTTGTCATAGTCAAAGGCGTTTATGGCTTGAGGTGGCTCAGCACCGACGTGCAGTCTGCCTTCCTCCATGGACAAGTACCACGGGAACAGCTGTATATCTCTGCGTGAAACTAAACCGATCCAACCCGGCTGATACTCAAAGATATCGATGGGATTGTAGGGATACACGACGTGGATGGGACAATCCGACAAGGGCGCATGGCAGGTGCGCCAAGCCTTCCGATAGTGGTTTTCTCTACCCGAAAACAAGGTCACAGTGCCTTTTGGATAGCTGGGCTGCAAAAATATCAGGTTGCGTTCATCGGGTGTGGCAATGGCCCTTTCGTAAGTCTTGCCGCTTTCGACATCTATCAGGCTCCATGACTCGTCGTGACTGTAGCGAATGTAACGTCCGCTATTGGATATGTCCAGCAGCTCATTGCTTCCGTCACCTGGCAGGACTAGCTGAGGATGGGTTTCCTCAAAAAAGTCCCAATGCCAAATGCCGCGGGAATCCTGATAAGCGATAGTTGTGCTGTCGGCGCTCCATGCCAATGGCTCTGCCCAAACAAACGAGAGATGCCACCAGACGCGTTGTCCGGCGACCACCTCCATGCCCATTAGCCTTCCATATTCATATTCGGCGAGCGACCAATTGTCGAACATATAGATTAGCAAGTCATTTCGTTCTTGCACGGCGACGAAATTGCTGTCCGGCGAAAAGGTAGCGTGCCAACCCTTCACAGGTTCCAGCCAGCCGTCATTGCTGTATGCTCCCGTTGATAGCGCGCGTCCGCCGCCGACAATGGCGCTACCCAATGGCTGGCAATAGGGACAGGGATGGAGCTCTTTTCTGACAAGCGAAAGATACTGGAACCCCAGCTCGTCCATCTCCAAGCGGAACATGAGATGGCTGCCGTCATTTGAGATGGCGATTGGCCATTTGTCAGGATCTAGCCAAGTGACTGAGAAATCCGGATTAAGACGATATCGCTTGCCTGATTCCGTGGTTATGTTCAAGAAGCGCATGAGGGGATACTTGCCATCGTCAGGTACTACAGTTTCTTCTTGCTTGCTCATCTCCAGAAGCAGCGCTTCAAAGTCTGGAATAGGCAGGGGAGCTTCTGCGTACCATTCGGAGCGTGAGTCAATGTAAAAGTCGACCATGCCATCCGTCGGCCATTGATAACCATAGCGATCAATATCACCCGGAATCCACATGGTTACGCTGCTGTAGTCATAGGTGCCATCACCGTTGGCGTACAAGGCAAAATAGCCGGACTCACCTTCGCTCAATTCGACACCCCACGGTCCAATAGTTAGGCATCCATTATCATAATCTCTGACCGTGTCGGCGTAGAATACGGCGGGACGAAAATACACCAGTGGCAAGAACTCGCCTCCGCTTCCCTTAAAATACCGATCCACCTGCAAAACTCCGTTCTTGCCGAGTTCATCGACAAACTCGACGCTGGCAGAAACGACCAAGTCAGCCAACTCAATATATCGCTCCATGCTCCCTTGATCGCCGCCATAACTACAAGCCAGCACCTGCGCTGCCGGAAAGAAGAATCCGCTTACGATAAATGCAAGTAAGAGCAAGGTGCGCATAAGTCACCTCCTACAATCCATTTGTCTCATCGTATCGTGTGTATGCGCCACAAGCTGGGCGCTGAAACCCACGGCTCGCATACGCTACCGCAGGCATTGATCAGGTGCTGACTACAATTTGCCTGGAAGCGGCTTACGCGTTAGTCTCGTACCGTTAGTTGGACAGGTAGGAAGTGACCATGAGCCAAGCACCCAATATCATTCTGATCATCACCGACCAGCAGCGCTACGACAGCATCAATGCGCTGGGATTCCCTTATATGGACACGCCCAACCTGGACCGGCTGGTCAATGAAGGCGTGAGCTTCGACAACTGTCATATCACCGCGCCTTCCTGCGCGCCGGCGCGGGCCAGCTTGTTCACCGGTTATTATCCGCATGTAACGGGCATCATGGGCAACGGCGATCGCTGGCGACGTTCCTGGGTAGAGGATTTGAACGAGGCGGGTTATCACTGCGTCAATATCGGCAAGATGCATACGCAACCCTTCGAGACGCCGCTGGGATTCCACGAGCGCTACGTGGTCGAGAACAAAGATCGCTATCTGGAAGGGCGCTATTATTTCGATGAGTGGGACAAAGCCCTGGCAGCGCGCGGCTTGGTCAAGCAGCAGCGAGAGCAGTACCGGCTGCGCGACGACTATCGTGAGCGCATGGGCGCTTTCACCTGGGAGCTGCCGGCGGATACGCATCCCGATAATTTCGTCGGTGGGCTGGCGCAATGGTGGCTGCGCAGCTATCCCAAAACCGAGCCGCTCTTCTTGCAGATCGGCTTCCCGGGTCCGCATCCGCCTTATGATCCGACACCGGAAGCCGCCGCGGAATACATTGACCGCGATCTGCCGCTGCCGCAGGTGACACAAGAAGAACTGGAATCGCAGCCGCCGCCCTATCAACAGTTGCGCAAGCACAATACCGAGATCAATCACGACTCAGTCGTGCATTTGCAGAATCCCACGCGGACGCAACACCAGCGACTGCGCGCTTATTACGCCGCCAACGTGAGCATGATCGACAAGCAGGTCGGGCAGATCATGGAGACGTTGGAGGCAGAGGGCTACCTGGAAAACAGCATCGTGATCTTCACCAGCGATCACGGCGATTGCCTGGGCGATCACGGGCATATCCAGAAGTGGACGATGTACGACATCATCACGCGTGTGCCGGCGATCTTCTGGGCGCCAGGGCGCTTCCCGGCTGGGGAGCGGGTGGGGGCGCAATGCCAGTGGATGGATATCGGGCTAACGGTGCTGGAATTGGCGGGCGTGAAGCCGCGCGCTGATATGCAGACGGTTTCGCTGTTGCCGGCGCTGCAGGGCGAGGATTGGCAGGGGCGGGAGTTCGTCTTTGCCGAGCACCCGGCGGATGGCAACTATGAAGGAGCCTACATGACGATGATCCGCGGCGAGAAGTACAAGCTGGTGCATTTCCTGGGCGAGGATTACGGGCAATTGTTTGACCTAGAAGCGGATCCGGGCGAGATCAACAACTTGTGGGATGATGCCGGGCTGGAAGGCGTCAAGCAGTCGTTGCTGCAGAGTATGCTCAACTGGCGCATCGAAAGCGGCCTGGAGACGCGTAACCTGTTTCAAGATCACCGCTGATTTTCAACCCCTCCCCGAAGCATCATCTGAGGACAGGACAGGTTTTGAGGTGGAACGTGATGTGGAAAAGGACGGGAAAAGACGGGAAAAGGATGGGAAAAGGATGAATAAGGACGGGAAAAGGGGCAAATATAGCGATTATCTATCGATACAGTATTGATATAGAGCAGGATTTCGCCAAATTGGATGGCGATCCGGCGAGAACGCGCCAGTTGCAAGAAAGACATGGAGGAAAGCGATAATATTCCCATAGAGCCGAGCGTATCATCATTTGCAAGGGACGCGGCGACTATATGGACGCGGTTTTATGCAGGAATTGCTGATGGTCGCTAGCTGATGCGCGGGGCGGGAGCGAAACCTGTCCTGTCCTTAGGAAGCATCAGGGAAGGGTGACGCAAAGGCTATAGTCTCTAGTCAACCCGATCAAACTCAGAACGACGCGCATTCATAGCTTAGTTGGCGCGGGTTGTCCCTGCGCAAAGTCTTTACCGGGGATGCACTTGTCAACTGAGCTTATGTTCCGGTTCGCATGAATTGCTCGACATCGGCGCGGGGTTTGGCGCCGGTCATGGGGCCTTTGGCGCTGACGGTCAGCGCGCCGCAGGCGTTCGCCAGCGAAGCGGCTGCGCTGATTGACTTGCCGTCTAGGATGGCGGCGATGAAGCCGGCATCAAAACAATCGCCGGCGCCGGTGGGATCGACTTCTGGCACCGCGTAGCCAGCGACATCAAGACGGCCTTGCGATGTGTAGACGGTGCAGCCTGCTGCGCCACGCGTGACCACGATCTTGCGAGCGGGTCTTTCGTCCAGCAGCTCGGCAATTGCCTCTTCGGCATTGACGGCGCCGCTAAGCTGGAGCAGTTCCGTTTCGGTGGGCAGGAAGATATCGGCGGCGCTGATAAAGGGCGCGAAGCTGATGCGCGCTTGATCAGGCGGCAGCAGTTCCGGGCGCAAGTTGGGATCAAAGCTGATGAGCGCGCCGGCCTCAATCGCCATTTCCAGCGCAGTGCTACAGACTTCGAGCGCAGTGCTGCTCATGGACAGAGTCGAGCCCATGACATGGAAGCAGCGCAAATCCTGGAACAGATCGGCGCGCAGCATATCGCGGGATAAAGACCCGCCGGCACCCAGGCTGAAAAAGAAATTGCGCGAGCCATCCGCTTGATAAGCCACGAAGGCGACGCCGGTCGGTTGGTCGGGCAGGTAGTGCAGGCCGTCTGTGAGTACGCCATCCGCCTGGAGCTGATCGCGCAGGCAGTCGCCAAAGGCATCCTGGCCGACCGAGCCGATGGCGGCGGTTTTCATGCCCAGCCGGGCGGCTTGCACGGCAAAGATGAAGGGCGCGCCGCTGGGATAGGGACCGATGAAGGGACCGGGCCGGTGCAGCGGTTGGTCGATGTCGGTGCGCATGACTTCGACCAGGGCTTCGCCGATGGTCAGGATGTCTAGGGTCATGGTTCAGTCTTCAATCAGCTTTCAGTTCATCGTCGAAAGGAGATGGGCTGCAAGATCCCGTTCTCGACGCGCGCCGGCATCAAAATCAAATTGGTTTCCCCGACTAAAGAATTCAGCGATTACCTGTTGGAGAATGACATTGGGTGGTCTTTGAGGGTCGATCCCTTCCAGCACCTCTGTCCTTACTGTTTCACAGATGTTCTCTTCGATAAATATATGTTCTTCAGTGTCATAACGTAACAACCCGGCACGCCATCTGTGTGAGTGACAAGTCTCATGCAAAATGGTACCGGCAAACACGATTGTGGCTTGAGCAGCATGGGAAGGCGCTAAATTAATCGTCCTTTCCAGTGCGTAGGTGCCGCTTCCGGGAGGAACCCCGCGAATCTTAATTGGCCCCTTGACCACGTAGGCATACCACGGCGGCGCGGCGCTCTTGAGCAAATCAAGCGCTGCTTTAACCTGGGCGATAAAAGTTTCTGTGCCCTCTATTATCGTTCCATCGTAAGGAACCTGTATGGGCGCGCCACATTCCAAGCCTTCTCCGATGGTCCACTGCCCTACGAGCCGGTCTTCATAAAGCGTACAATTCCAGCCCAGCTGACAGCAACTATCCACATAGCTCACCGGGGTCGCCGCCCCGCATTGATTGTCCTGATAGGCATGATACCCGTTTACCCATTCCAGGTCACTATTGCAGTACCAGCCAGCGAAACAGCAATTATCAGTTGAACCCGTCTGATTACCCGCGGGCTGCGATGATGTCTGCTCCTGAGATGTTGAAGGCGCAGCACATTGATTATTCAGATAGGCATAATACCCGTCTATCCACTCCTGATCGTTATTGCATTGCCGATCAACGTAACAGCAATTATCAATTGGACCCGTCTCATTACCCGCGGGCTGCGATGGCGTCTGCTCCTGAGATGTTGAAGGCGCCGTGCATTGACCATTTTGAAAGGCCCAATACCCGTCCATCCATTCTTGATCGTTATTGCATTGCCGATCTACGAAACAGCAGTTGTCTATGTTGCTCGCAACTTGCGTTGTGGTCTGCGTCTGAGTAGCGCTTTCAACGCGGGTGTGACTTACCCAGCTCGCCATCCAGACTTCGTTTCCGTTTCTGTTGATAGTTAGCCATCGGCCAAACTGGCCGACGACATGCAGGGTTGCGCCTGCTGGCACAGATTCAACGACATTGCCCTCGAGACTATAGGTATCCCGCAAATTGGTGTTGAACGTTACGCGAATGGTATAATCCTGCGCCGTTGCCACAACACATAGAAAAAACACTGATATCATTGCGGCAAACAATCGCATATTCATTAATAGCCTACCTTATTGACTCGACACATTGTGTCGCTAATAGTACTGTTGGTTCAGTTTAGCCACAAGGACAGGAATTCACCATGAAATGGAGAATAAAGGATTTCTTGGTGGCCTTTCGTCACTTGTAGATAACACTCAATCAGTTCTTGAGCGAACCCGATAGCCAGCCGCGATGCTATAGCGCTGGAAGATGAGGGCGCAGCATTTGGGCGGGATGTCGATGGGCATGGCTCAGTCTTCGAAAGGAAGCTCCGGGACGCCGCCGGCGAAGGGCGCATCGGGCCGTTCGTAGTCTCCCAGTAGAGCGCGGCGCAGCGGCGGCATCTCTGCCCGGACATCGGCGTCAGTGGCGAAGCGATCGGCTCGGCGCATCCAGGGCGGGCTATAGATATAGTGCACATTGTGGCGGTCGAAGTCTTGGTGGTTGGGCATGGGCGAGTGCCAGACACCGTTGTGGAAGAGGAGGGCAGTCCCAGCGCGGCAGAGGATGTTGTGCTGGATGGGCGAGACGTTCAGTTGCGCGCGTTTGTCGGCGGGCAGGAGGACGGGGCTGCGGTGGCTGCCCGGGATCATCATCATGTTGCCCATGAACTCGCGCGATTGGTCGGTGAGGCTATAGGTGGCGCGGAGTTGGAGAAGGGGCGGGGGGTAGCCGATATCGCGAAATTCGTAGACGCCGGAGCCGTCCTGATGCCAGCCGATGCTTTCGGCGTCGGTGTTGGCGGCTTGCCTGGTACTCCAGGCGGACTGCAGAATGAATTGGTCGCGGTAGAGGGCGCGGACTTTAGGGAAGATGGCGGGGTGGTCGATAAGGTCGGCGAGGTCGGGTTCGGACGTGAAGGCGGCGCCGATTTGCCACCAGGCGTCGCTAGTTTGGCTGTGGAGGCGTTGCGAGGCGGCGAGGGCGGCTTCAGTTTCGGCGGGTGTAAGGACGTCTTCGATGATGATGTAGCCGAAGCACTCGAAGGTGAAGCGTTCGTCTTCGGTCATGGGTCCAGGCTGGGCGAGTGGAATCATAGGCTTTTCTCCTCGTATAAGCTAGCGTAATGATAGATGGTCGGAGGTGGAAATGCCAATCACGCGCCAAGTCCCGCCTTAAGGCTTGGCAGAAGGGTGACTCGACCTTGTGGTTGGGAAAAGGTTGGGCTTTGTGTCGTTCTTGTGTCGGGATGAAAACACGTTTTACGACACATAGGCTATGCTGCAATAATGCCATGCTCGCTTCTTGCCATAACCACGGGATGCTTTTATTGCCAGATGGCCGCTGTCAGAAATGTTTTTCGGCCATCTGGCCATCTGCGTGGCGGTATGGGGAAACGCGTATGCGGTTGTTAAGGCGCGGGTTGAGGTCAGGGTAGCAGGGTTGGGGTGTGGGGTGGCGACTGTTTGGTCGCGGGTAGATCCGGCATAACGACATATGCGGACGAGGACAGAAAAGGGAATGCAATATCAAGATCTGAGCTTATGTCTTTTTTGAAGAATCTGGCAAGGCACCGATGTCAGGACGATCCGTTATGTATCGTGTTAGGTCGGTCAGGGCATCGGCGACCGATGCGAACGTTTTCAAAACGATTTCATCTTGTTCTGTTTTCATTAGAACTTCTACAGATGATATACGCCGTGGCAAGGATGATAAATCAGTATCCAAGACGTAGGTCACGGCGTCGTTCAAATCATTCTGAATATCTACCACTAGTTCTTTTGATATCTGCTCTTTGGAAAATACGTCCAATCCCAAAAAAGTATTCCATGCCTGTCTAGGTTGTTCTCCATCGTTTTTTTCTGGCCAATCAAAGGCCACACCATACTTGGCGAGAATCGCAGCAATCTTATCGAATGGAACTTCAAACAATTGCACACCGAAACTTCTCATCAGGGCTTTGGATGGAACTGACCATCTACCTCCTAAAACGGCAATGGACTTTCGTATTGTCGGGTGGGATTTTCTAAGATTGTAGTGAGCAGTACAAAGCCAACTGCCCTTGTCCCTGTTGTGTTTCGTGTATCGAATGTACTTAGGTTCGATGATAATAATGGGTTTCTCATTTTGATCGAACACAACCGCGTCAATTTGATAGGTGTTGCCGGTTCCATTCTTCAATCGAGAAGGGCGTATGGTGTGACCACGAGCAGCTACCTCTGATCGGAGACACTCGATCGCCGCAGATTCAAATAGTTTTCCAACCGCTTCGCCAAGCGCGCTACCTGGATTCGAAACTTGAGAGGACTTCTTGGTCACCTAGTATTTCCTATTTTATAATTGTAACGATGCTTTCTCTCAAGGGAACTTTGTGACGCTGTGAGTTCCCAGCCCATTTGTCACCGCGTTTCCGGATAACCTGAATATCGCACTTGGTGAATCCCGCAGCTATTGCAAGTTCCCCAATGATCTCGTCAGTACGAACATGTACGCCATAAGGGGCTGAATCGCCCAGAACCAGAACAAAAGGCTGGCCCGGCTTCAATACCTTATAAACTCCCTGAATCACCTTCAACATATCCTCAAAGTAACCGGCGACCATTAAGTCGTAGCTCTTTTTTCCCCCTTTAACAAGGCGTAATTGTGAAAGCTGATCAACGATTCTCGAGATTTCCGCATGAATTTCTCGGCTTACTTCGAGGACGCTTGGGCAAGACCGTACCTCATCCATTTCAGACCGACGAATTTGAGTAGTAGCTGCAATAATCAAGTGGTCACGAACTTGCCGAGTTATATCGCCCCAACTTTCATATATGCCCCAAAAGTACGTTTCTAAACGTGTGCGGTCAGCATAATCATAGTTGTTGAGATAAGGTGGTGAAGTCAATACCATATCAACACTGTTACGGTCAGCGTACTCTTCTAAGTTTCTGGCATCTCCGTTGAACAGATTGTGCTGTAGCTTTTGAGCGTCACAAACATTGGTCTCAAAAATGTCGGAAAGCATCAAATCTACGCGTTTCCGGAATTCTACAAATGCCTCTCGGTGAACTGTCCTTTTGGCGTATTTGCTAGGGGCGATGTAAGGCCATCCAGCACCCGCAGATGTTACGTCCCGCAAGGTTGCTGTAAGGGCCACTTTGAAGAAATCTCTACGCTCTGGAGAGGTTTTGTGCTGTAGAATCGCAGTACGAATTGAAAGCAATTGGCGCAAATTGTCTTCCGCAAAACATTTGTAAATTAATGCTGGCCACACTCCATCGTATTGAATATCGGTAGAAGAGATTACTTTTGCTTGGTCCTGAATTGTCGCGGCGTCTTTTTCTATCTTTGCTACATCAAGATCACTGTGCAACTTAGTCTTTGCCACCCAGAAAACAAAAGGATGCGCTTCTACACCGATGGAGTTGACACCCTTTGCTTTGGCTGCAACCGAAGTTGTTCCCGTTCCCACAAACGGGTCCATAATCCAATGCTGCCTACCAAGACCATATTCCTCTATCTTTTGTTCGACTAGCTTATGTGAATATCCAGCTGGGTAGGTAAACCAGCGGTGGACGGGCGCACGAAGGCTGTCTTGGAATGAGCCATACTTTTTTACGGAGTCAGCCTGTGACGCGACAGACAAAGCGTCGGCGCGCGATATTTGAGTGTCCGTCTTGGCTTTCTTTCGATCCGTGTCGTGACTTGATGTTTGTTGCTTGCGGACTTGCCCTTGGTCCGATGGCCGATATCTCGTTACGCGATATGTAGTGTTATCTATTGTATTCAATGAGATTTCTGCGTCTGTCTTGTTCATTGTAGTCTCCGTGTACACGCGGCTACCGTACTCTACATCGGCTACGTCGGAAACGCAAACGTGCAGATTTTCGCGTCAAAATACAAACTTACGTGGAAAGCAGGAGCCCGCCTCGATAATCCGGGCGGGCTTGATTGTGTTACGGACTTACTTGCTGACGTAACCCTGCGCGCTCATGGAGTTGGATGGCTGCAAGGTGATCTCGGCATCAATGGACAGGAGATCGGGACCTTCAGCCGCGGTATTGTTGGAGAAGGAGGTGCCGGAAATGGTGGCGCTGCCGATTTTCCGCGCAGCGATTACACCAGCATATCCAGCAAAATGTTAGCCGCGGTGTCGGCAAAGAAGGGGTCGTTGATGTTGTTGTCGAGTTCTATCACGGGGATATCCGGCTTGAGCTTGCTCTTGATGGTATCGAAGCAGGTGGCATTGGCAGCGGGGTCCCAGAAAGCGCCGCCGATGCTATCGAGCATGGAAACGCCCTTGAGAGGCAGCACGATGGCGACTGCTGCGGTCGCGGCATTGGCTACTGCGGCAATCATTTCGCCGATGCGGCGGTTCTCTTCGATGTTGGTACGCAGCAAGGTGGCGGTTGGCGCCCACTGGTAGAGATTGCGGTCGCGATAGCGTTTTGGAAGCGAGTCCAGAGCGCCAAAATTGGCCATGTCCACGCAGCCGGGCACGATAACTGCCGGGACACCGGCACGCGAGGCCGCCATGCCGCGGTCGGGTCCGGCGCTGGCGCCACCGCCACATACCTCGTCGGCTAATTCCGTAGTGGTGATATCCAGGGAACCGACGATATGCCCATCGGCGATCAGGCTCTCCATCGTCTGGCCACCGGTACCGGTTGCGTGGAAGATCAGTACTTCGTAGCCCTGTTGCTCCAGCACGGCGCGAGCACGGTCGACGCAGGCTGTCGAGTTGCCGAACATCGAGGCGGTCACGAGCGGCTTTTCTGCCGCTGACGGCAGCGGATCGGCCAGGACCATGCCCGATATGGCGGCTGCCGCATTGGTGTAGATTTTGCCGCTGATGCGATTGATACCGGCCACATCGACGACCGAAGGCATCATGACGATGTCTTTGGGGCCCACATAGTGCCGTATATCGCCGCTGGCGATGGTGGAGACCATCAGCTTGGGCAAGCCAACCGGCAGGGCGCGCATAGCGGCCGTGGCGATGGAGGTCCCGCCGCTGCCACCCATGCCCAGGATACCGTGAAGATTGCCTTCTCCGAACAAGCGGCGGACGATCACCGACAGGCCCTGGCCCATCGTCCGCAGGGCTTCGTCTCTGTGCTTGTCGCGGCGCAGCGAGTCGAGGTCGCCACCACCGGCCCGCGCGACCTCGTCGCGTTTTATGTCGGGCGGGAAACCGGGCTCGCCGAGGATACCAAAATCCACCACCAGCACGCGCAGGCCCTGCTTTTCGATCAGGTCTTTCACCAGGGCAAACTCCGCGCCTTTGGTATCAAGAGCGCCGGCGATGACGACAGTTTTCTGTGCGACGGACATTGGCTAGCGCTTCCTGATTTTGTGATTTTTGAAGGCTTTGACGGCACCCATGACGGCTTTTTCGATTGGGATGCGTTCGATGCTAGACGCGCCTACGAAGCCGTGGGCGTCCGTTTTTTCGTAGAGCGCGCGGGTATCTTCCGGCTCGGCGAAGGGACCGCCATGTGCCAGGCAGATGACGTTGGGATTCACCTGCCAAGCGCCTTCCATGATTGTCTGAGTGTTTTGCAGCGACTCTTCCATGGGGTCGGCCGGGAAGCCGATCAAGCCGCCGGCTGTGCCACCGACGTGGGCGCAAACCGCATCGACGCCGGCCTCTGCCATCTGGGCTGCTTGTTTGGCATTAAAGACATAGCACATTGAGAATATATCACGCTCGCGCAGCATACGAATCAATTCGACCTCGCGGGCGAATCCCCAGGGTTGTCCCAAGCTGCTGGCGATGTTCTGATATTCTTTGACAAAAAACGGCGATACGTGCTCGTGCGTGCCTACGGTAGGAAAGTTGATGATGCCGTCGAAGCCCTGGTCCATAAAGCGATCGATCACCGTGCCCAAATCGTAGGTGGTCTGATCGTTAGCTTCGATCCCGGCTATGATCGGCGTGTCTTTGACGACATTGGCGATCTCGTCATACATCTCGAGCGTAAGCGGGTTCGAGTGACCGATGACGGTCGTGCGCAGCCCCATAATGCGGGATTTGCCGGTGCTATAGCAGACGATAAAGTCGGCGCCGCCAAGCTCGGCGCACTTGGCCACAATTCCCGCGCTGCAGCCGGCGCCGATAATGGCATCGCCATTTGCCAGCGTTGCTCTCAGCCTGCCGAGGATCTCATTTCTGTTCATTTATTACCTGCCTTTGGTGTCAATGATAGATAATTCCGCTAGCGCATTTTGCGCGACTTATGCCCTGGGGCAGAAGTAATACCAAGTTAGTCATGCAAATCTAACCCCCGTCTCCCAAAGCATTAGGGAGATTCACCACAGCCGCTCGGCGGCAGCGATAAGGTCTGTCGCGCTCACACAAAATATCAAACCTACTGCTCGTTCGAGCATAGCGGTTTGTTAGAAAAGAGGGCACAGAGGGAATGAACTAAAGGACTACCCGCTTGATGCCTTCCCTCAGAAATCGTACATTGAAGTTGCTGAGCAGTCCCTTTTTGAGCTTCATAAGTTTCATATAAGTCAGCAATTGAGCGATGTGAATTTGATTCAGACTTTGAACGGACTTCAATTCTACAATTACAGCATTTTCCACAACGATGTCCGCAACCATATCACCGATGTCTCTCCCTTTGTATACGACGCTGATGTGCCGCTGTCGCTCATATTTCAGCTTCCGCTCTTCCAACAAACCAGGACCCAAAGCGCGATGAACTTCTATGGCTGCGCCAATTATCTTATGTGTCAACGGATCTTGATTTTGCGAATCGTTTATAATCTCTTGACCCTTTTTCTCTGTGTCCTCTGTGCCTCTGTGGTGAATCCTCTTTACTTAGTTGGAATTACTGAGGTCGGGCTTACTGCCAGATTTGCGAATAGACGCGCATAAAGTTGCCGCCGAGCACGTTTTTGGTTTCCTCCGCGCTATAGCCGCGCTGCAAGAGCGCCTTGGTCAGGTTTGGATAATAGCGGGGATCGTCCAGGCCTTGCGGATAATAGTAGGGTGGTGGCGGGTAATCTTTGGGATCCCACTGGCCCGTTTTGACGAAGTACTCGTAATGAGCCTTTGACTGTTCTTGCATGGATTCATCAATGTATTCAAAGTCAATGCCAATGCCGACATGAGCGATGCCGACAAGTTCGGCGATGTAGTCGACATGTTTGAGCAGATCATCAAGCGTCGGGCGGGTCGTGTCCGCCACGAAGGGCGGGAAGCCGTTGATGCCGATGACGCCGCCCATTTCAGCGACCCGCTTAATCTGTTCATCGGTCAGGTTTCGCGGACTGTCGCGTACGGCCCGCACCAGGTTATGGCTGAAGACCACCGGATATTCGGAGACGTCCATGGCATCGAAGGTGGTCTTTACGCCGGTATGACTGCAGTCGACGGCGACCCCGGCGCGGTTCATGGCTTTGATCAACCTGACCCCGAAGGAGCTGAGACCGGCATCTGTACGCTCGAGGCAGCCATCACCGACGAAGTTCTTAACGTTGTAAGTCAACTGGATGACTCTGACCCCCAAAGCTCTATAGACATCTACCAGCTCGACACTCTGCTCCAGCGGCAGTGAGTTTTGGAAGTGGAAGAGGATGCCCAGTTTGCCCTGTTGCTTGGCGCGGCGGAAGTCCTCTACCTCTGTGACCTGCAATAGCTCGTGATTGCGTTCTTTGATAATGGCCATCCAGGTCGCGATATTCTTAATGGCTTGGCCACAGTTGTGATTGGCAGCTATAGAAGGGGTCGCAACAGTGACACCACCTTCGACATAATAAGATGTGTGGTTTGGCGAATAATTGAGGAGCGGGCAAGTGCCATCAAAAACTATCGCTTCTTCATGAACCCTCTTGTAGTCAAGCATGGGCATTCTTTCCTTTGATCGCATCAGTGCCGAGATTAGCTTCGTCCATAGAGGGCTTGGAAGCGCGCCGGCGGGTTAATATCGACAACGGTGTCGTTATGCCACTCAACTTCATAAACCTGGTCCGCGATGACTTCGCTTACGGTTTCCCTTCGGGACGGCAGCCACAGCTTAATGACAGAGTTCCGCTTTAACGACGATAGCTTGAGATAGCCGTCTTCAATCGCTGCCGCGGCTGATGTGCGGGGATTGTCATTGATCTGAAGGGTAACTTGGGCGGATTGCGCCCAGGAAGGGATGCGAACTTGCAAGTTGCTGGGCTCAAGGAGCCGCAGGATGATGGGTTCTTTACCAGGTGGCGGACAAGTCAATGCTGCTGCGGCGCTGCGCTGGGAATACAGTAGATTAATTCGCAGCGTTGTCTCATCAAGCTGAGTTATGGCGTGCCAAGCTTCGCAGATGGCTTGCAGCGCGCCACCGACCAGATCGGCGTTGATCTGATAGGTTTCTTGCGGATAAGAGATGAGATCGTTAGGACTGCCAAAACAGAAGCCGCCGCGGGCACGCCGCGCCACTTCGCTGTAGCGCGCCTCGTCTGTATCTTCAAGTCCGGTTGCGGCTTGCACCCAGGAAGTATCCACGATTTGTGAAGCCAGGAGATGATTACGCAGCATCCTGTCGGCATCTTCAAAGTAGCCTGGATAACCGGCCTGGCCAAGCAGAAGCGCTGCCTCGATGAGATCGCCGGTGTTATTGGCTTCTCCCCGGCTGATGTCGTGCCCGGCGTAACCGGCCGCCCGCAGCGGTTCAGCCAGTGAGGACAGCCAGCGAAACTCTTTGACCCAGCCGTAGCTGCTGCGAAACTCGCTCATGCCCAGGTCGTAGACTCTGCGCGCGCCTTCGATCACCGTGTCGTCGCCAACCAAGATGCCAAAGTCAATCAGGCCGGTTATGGTGCCGGTGATGGAATGCATATGCGACCCGGCCGCCGCGCTAATCGAGCCATCGGCGCCGAAGGCATTCTCGAGATTGTCAGCCGCGAAGCGACGCGCCAGTTCCAGGGCAAGCTCATCCCCGGTTTGACGATAAACCTGCACCAGCGGCCGAATCAGCCGTCCGCTTGTGGCCGGTGCCGATGCCAGGATGCCACTGAAGGCGGTCGTCCAGCCGTCAGGTCCCAGACACTCGCCCGCGAAGCGCGACTCGTCGCCGATCAGGTCCAGCAAGGAACGGCACAGGCGTCGCAGGGCTGGCTCCGCCCGCGGATCGTTTCGCCAGTTCATGAGTGCGAGCAGCCCGAGGACGGTTTCGCGGCAGTTATGCATCACCGCTAGATTTGGCTGCCAGGCTGTCGGGGCATTAACGGGCAAGCCGGAGGGGTGACGCTCCAGGCTTTCGTAGAGTTGACGAGCCAGGGCATCATAGACTTCGGGTGTGTCTGGCAGTTCAATGATAGGCGAGGAGCGAGCCAAAGCATCCAGGAAACGCCCCACGACATGAGGCGAGTCGAAGGGACCGTGCTTGAGGCAAGTCGGCTGCTGAATGAGCTCGTAATGGAAGAAGGGCAGGTAGCCTTGCCGTTCGTCGAGCGTACTGAAAATGTGCTCTACTCCAAGAGCGAGGTGACTTCTCAGATCTAGTTCACTACTGCGGTCGTACACGGTAAGGAAACGTTGCCTCTTTATTGGATGGCGCCTAAAGTCTTCCCGCAGCCCATTGGATGCCGCGGCTGATGACCAATCGGAAATTCGGATTCTCGTAAGCAAGGTGGTCGTGACCCGATTGGAAGCAGAATACAGGCGCATTTTTGTAGCGCCGCGTCCAGGCGATGCTCTTCATGCTTTGGGGATCATCTGTTGTCAAAATGACTTGACTGTCTTCCCCGGGCTCGTGCATGGTATAGGTTTCATCCAGCATATTCCAATCGTTCAATCCTTGGGTGATCGGATGCTGGGAGTCGGCGACCTGAATGAAGGTCCTGTGGTCCATATGCCAGCCGAAACGACGATCCTGAATGCCTACAAGGTCTGACCAGGGCTGCCAGTGCGGAAAAGCCAGGATAGCGTGATGCAAGATGAATATGCCCTGGTCACTTTCACCCAGTTTTTCCAGCGCGGCTTTGGTTTCTAGGTCTTGCGCAGTCGACGAGCTGCCGGGAGTGGCTTGGGTAAAGTTGAAAAAGAGCAGCACATGGTATTCCTGCCGTCGCTTACCGAAATCGGCAGCAAACTCTTCCAGGTGCTGCGGATAAAAATCGATCTCGGGCATAGCGCGGAATACGGCGTGGAAGGCCGGTACATCGAAGGGATGCGCGCCGGTAATCACGGCGGTCTTGATCTTTTCAGTTTTCACATCGCTATCCATAGTTTTTAGGCTTCCTGTCGGGCTTTTGCTAAGAACTCTTGTACTTTGACCGGCTGTCCGATCCGATTACTTTCTATAGCTGCGAAGATTAGCGCCACCGACTGGAGATTGGCTTCGATGTGGGTCTCCATAGGCTCGCCGCCATCCAGCCAGTGTACGAACTGCTCGATCAACCAGGTATTCATCCACTTGGGCTGTTCAAGCAGCGGGATTTCCTCGCCTTCGCCTTCCGCCTTGCTGATCCGCCAACGCGTGCGGTCGTAGATGAAACGCTCGAGACGGCGCGCATTAAGCACCAAGGTTGCCAGCTCGCATTCAGCGCGGATCGTTTCCCGGGTCCAATCTTTCAAGCCGACGGCATTTGTGCAGGCGCCCTCAAAGAAAGCGCGGCTGTCATTTTCAAAAGACAGGGTGACCAGCGCCTGCGTATCACCGGCGTACTCGCCCCAGGGCGGATTCCAAGACTGCGAGTAGATGGTATCACATTTGGCGCCGGCCAAATCCGCGACGATATCCAGTTGATGCACGGCGCCTTCGACCATGAGCGGATGAGGAATCTGGTGGCGAAACTTACCCCAGCTGCCGAATTTGCGCAGATCGGAGGTCAAGTGGTAGACGAGGTAGTCCAGCCTGCCGTATCGCCCCGAGCGCAATTCCTGTCGCAGGGTCGTCTTGTCCTGGTCGAAGCGGTGGCTCATCGTCACGCCCATTTTGACGCCGGCGCGTTTGACTTTGTCCGCGATGCGGACTGAGGCAGCCAAGCTGTCCGCGATCGGCTTTTCGGAAAGAATGTGCAGATCGTGGTCCAAAGCCAGGTCGACGACTGCTTCGTGGGCAGCCGGCGTCACAACAATCGTACAAAAATCGGCCGGGTTCTGGTCGAGCGCTTGCTTGATGTCTGTATAGCATTGATCGGCAGGCAATCCGAGAAGCTTTTGGGCGTACTTTAATGATCCTGGATCGATATCGACCGCGGCAACAACCTCGATCAAGCCCTCTTTGATGTTCGGCGGCAGCGAGGTCTGGCACCAATCGCGGCCCATGGCACCGAGGCCGATCTGAATCATTTTGTATGCCATCAAGAGTTCCTTGGCGTTACCGGGTGAATAAGCTGGCACTCTCTGATCTGCGCTACTAGCCTCTGAGGCCGCCTACCGTCAGGCCGGCGATAAATCTGCGCATGAGCAATAGATAGACGACGATCATGGGTCCGGTGGAAATTATCGACGCGGCAAACATGGTGACGTGATCGGTACGAAAGCCAGCCGGTTTGAGTGTGGTTATGGCGTAGGCGATGGTGTACTTGTCGGGTGACTGGATAAAAACGGCCGGCAGCAAGAGATCATTCCAGCTCCAGAGAAAGGCGAAAATGAGCACGGTGAGAATGCCTGAGCGAGCCATGGGCATCATGATATAGCGGAAGACGCCCCATTCGCTGGCCCCTTCGACGCGCCCGGCGTCGCCCAGCTCTTCGGGCAGGGTCAGATAGAACGAGCGCATGAGCAGGGTCGGTACCGGCAAGAACGTGGCGGTTGTCGTCAAAATGACGGCAGTATGCGAATTGGACAGGCCCAGGCTACGCACGACGCGAGCCAGGGGCTCCAGATAAGAAAAGACCGGCGTAACAAGGGCCATCATGATCAGGAGCAGCAGAATCCTGCGCCCAGGGAAATCCAGCCGGGCGATGGCATAACCAAGCATGGTAGCCAACAGGCCAATCAAGACGGTGACCGACCCCGAAACGGCCAGGCTGTTGTAGACGAAACTACTGAATTTGGCGCCCGTCCAGGCGTGGGTGTAGTTTTCGACATACAGCCGGTCCGGCAGTGCCAATGAGTCCATTGTGATTTGTGTGTTGGTCGAGAAACTGGCCATAAAGACCCACAGGGAAGGAAAAACAAAGGGCAATGCCAGTAAGACGACCAGTAGATAAAGGGCGTAGCGCGTCAGCTTAGTCGATACCATTGTTTTTGCCTGTCCAGTCCTTGGGCGCGGTGCGCTCTCTAAACCAGACGAAGACGGACACGATCCCGATGACGACAATCAACAGAATTACGCCAAGGGCCGCTGCTTCGCTGGCGTTATAACCTTGGCGGGCTTTCTTGAAAATTAGCGTCGGCAGAATCTCAGTCGCGTAATATGGCCCGCCCAGACCGGGCGCCGTTAAGGGGAAGACGACGGCAAAGGGAGTCAAGCCGACGATCAGCATAATTGTCATGACAAAGGTGACCACGTCTCTGACACTGGGAATGGTGATATAGCGGAAAACCTGGATTACAGAGGCGCCATCAACTTTGGCGGCATCATAGAGATAACGGTCGATCTGCTGAATAGAGGCGGTGAAGACGATGTAGCAGAAGGCGGTTTCGTGCCAGACGAAAACCCCCATGGCGGCAAAGAGGGCGATCTTGCCGTCACCCAACCATTGCGGTTTGACATCAACGAAGCCAAGCGCATGAATGAGCTGGTTGATCATGCCATAGCTGGGGTCGTAAACGCGGGTGAATACGGCCGCCGCCACCGCCATAGAAAAGAAGTAGGGCACGAAGAAGGCAAAGCGAAACAAGGGTTTTGGCCGTAGATTGGTATCCTCCACCAGTGCCGCCGCGATCAGGCCAATGCTCGTGGGGACCAAAAGGCCGACCAGCCCCCACAACATGCTGTTCTTGATCGCCTGCGAAAAGGGGAAGTTGTTCGTCGCCCGGGCGAAAGTCTTGAGGCCAACGAACTCCCCTATATCAGGACTTATCCCGTCCCAGCGATAGAAACTCAGCCCGACTGTCTGTATGGCGGGGAAGAAGACAAAAATCCCCATTAAGACCAAGGCAGGCGCGATAAGAACAGCTGCCAAGAGCCACTGCTCGCGCGTCTTATCTGGGGCGCTTCGCCAAGCGTCGAGAGGCCGAAAGCGCAGTTTCGATGCAAGTGCGGACATTGAAGCGATCTCTATGATTATTGACAAACCGACCTTGCTGGCACGAGCAGACGGCTGGTTATTTTGCGTGAGCGCGGCAGACCGATGCGATGCCGCCGAACGGCTCGTCGGCGGAAGGTATTCTTGACAATGGGTGTGGCAGTGCGGCAAGAACGGCTCGGAGCCGGGTTAACAGCCAAGCCCGGCCCTAGACAAGATGCCTGGCCGAGCCCGGTTGTGGTCACGACCTAGAGCAAATCGCTGCGGTCTTCAGGAATCTGTCCATCCTCGATGTCTTGCTCCCAAGCTTGTTGGACGTTGGCCGCCCATTGTTCCGGCGTGATGCTCTCTGAAAGGATACCACCCAAGCCTTGTTGGTAGGCGTCTTGGGAAGACTGTGGCAGCCAGCCGAAAATCAAGAGCGATGATTCCTCGCCCGTGACAATAGGCAGGCGCTGAACTTGTGGAATGGCCAGATCGCCAAAGGCCTTGGTAGACAAGAGATTTCCGCTCTCGACCAATTTCTTGGCGCCGGTGCCGGAAACGCAGAAATCAAGGAAAAGCGCCGCCGCATCGGGGTCTTGCGCGGCCGCGGGAATGACCATGGCTTCGGTCTCGCCGGTACACCAAATGGGACCGCCACCCGGTCCTGGCATGGTGAGCATGTCCCAGTCGTCTTCGAATTGCCGTTGCATCTCCGAATAGAACCAGGTGCCGGTCACGTTCAAAGCGGCCGCGCCAGAGATGAAGCGTTCATTACCATCATCCTGGGTGATCGACAGCACATCCGCATCAAGCAGCCCGGCCTTGTAGATATCCAGGATGGCTCTGGCCGCTTCGACACTTGGGGCATCGGTAAATTTGCCGTCGCCAAATATGACATCGGTGATACTGCCCGGTCCATCAAGCCCGCCGATGCTGGCCCAGAACTGATAGTGAATCATCTGGATTTGGCTAAAGCCGCGATGGCCGGTGGTGAGCGGGATCATGCCTGCTGCCTTGAATTTCTCGAGCAGGGCGATGAATTCTTCCCAAGACTGCGGCTCACCGGCGTCCACGCTCTCGAGGACCGACTTTCTGTATGAAGCACCGCAGATCTCGTAATAGAGTGGCAGCGTCCATAGTTGGCCGCCACGCGATGAGCGCCGCAGCGCAGCGGGGAGAACCCAGTCGTCCCAGCTATACAAGTCGCGGTAGCCGTCGAGAGACTGGATCAGACCGCCCCTGAGAACTGGGTCGAGCTTGAGGAATTTCGGGTTTTCGTTCGAGATCAGATCGACGACACCGGCCTCCATGGCAATGCGCTGCCAGTCGACGCCGACGACCGCCGCTTCGACCTGGCTGAACTCCACGTTGATTTCCGGATGTTCTTCAATGAAGGCGTTAACGACGTTGACGAAATCTGTACCGGGACCGGACTCGATCTGAAATCGGAAGGTGCCGGATTCCGGTATTGATTGGGCTGCGACGCGGGAGCCGAGGGCAGTTCCCACAGAAGCAATGCCCATCAACCTCAGCATGTCACGCCGAGACAGTGCTCGATTAAGCATGTTCATTATTTTATCTCCTTAAAAATTTTCTTGATTTGTGAAGTTTATTGCTCAGGTGATAATGACATATTCGTCGGAGAGTGTCAAGAAATCACAGCATGTGGATGTGGTGACGCTTAAGTGTCCCCGACGAGAAGTGCAAGCATGTTATGTCTTTTGACCAGCGTCCGGCCGGGCAGGTTAATCTCGATCGTCTGCGCAAAAGCCAAATGGGCGGGATCGGTGTTCTGTATTGCCAAGCCCGGGCTTAGCTCTCCGTCGCATAGTTTATCGTTCACCGTCACGCTTATCAGGGGCGCGTTGGCCGCGTCCTGATCGGCTCCAATGAAGCGCTATCGAACGTCCAGGATTTGCTCGTGTTAGGCTGGAGAATCGTAAAACAGAACTAGCGCTGCATCGCTTTCTGAAAGAGTGCGGTGGCGTAAAACTCGTAACTCGCGGCTTGGTCGGGCACATCGACGACGTGTACCGTGAAACGAGCGGGCAGGCCATTTTCGGGACAGTGTTGCTTGAAGAAGTTGCGGTATGCCAGGGCATAGGCGGAGCGCAGGCGTTCAAGCTCGGCTTGGTAGCCGACGGGGTCAAGCTGGGGATTGGGAGATTTGGGTTGGGTGCCAAAGGCGTGCATCTCGATGAAGTCGATATCGGCGATGGAAGCGCAAATGCCGGCTTCTTGCAGCCAGCGTTCCCAACATCGGAAGACCAGCGGGATTTCGACCTCCGGTTCCATGAAGGCGACGCAGTTAAGCTCGAGGACGCCGGTTGCCGAGTAGCCACCCGTCAGCCCGGAGAAACAGATGCGCAGGTCGCCATCGGGCAGGGTCTCGACGACCATGTTGGACAGCACGGGGTCATCGCCTTCGTAGTAGTAGGCGAGTTTGCCGCGTTTTTTGATGTTGAATGGCATGGTTGCGCCTCGTTATGCGGACGCTGAAGTTAACGATTTATTTTAATCACTAAAAGACAAAAGCAGTACCAAGTTTGCCGTGCAAGAAAAGTGATTTGCGATCAGCCCCCATCCCCCAAAATGAGCTGAGGACAGGACAGGTTTCGCTCCCGCCTCGCGCATCAGCTAGCGACCATCAGCAATTCCTGCATGAAACCGCGACCATATAGTCGCCGCGTCCCCGGCAAATGATGATACGCTCGGCTATATGGGAATCTTATCGCTTTCCTTCATGTCTTTCTTGCAACTGGCGCGTTCTCGCCGGATCACTATCCAATTTGGCGAAATCATGCTCAATATCGATACTGTATCGATATGTAATCGCTATATTTGCTCCTTTTCTTATCCTTTTCCCGTCCTTTTCCACATCACGTTCCACCTCAAAACCTGTCCTGTCCTCAGCCAAAATGAGGGAAGGGGAGCGCTATTCGCGGGATTGGGATTACATCCAGAACTCTCGATACAAATGAAGTTTTTTCGCATTATTTTATGGGAACTACTAAGAATTGAAAGTTTCGGTTCGTCTTGATCTTTGTGCTCTGCTGCCAGATTTTTGCTCAGCCCTTGAGCGAGCCGGAGAGCAAGCCGCTGATGATGAAACGTTGAAAGATCAATGCGAAACTGATAGGTGGAATGACCGAGATCACGCCAGCGGTGATAATACTGACGAAATTGACATCGACATCGGTGGCGAAGAGCGAGACAACGACCGTGCTGGTATAGGAACTGGGCGTCTCTGACAAGAGCAAGGCAAAGAGGAACTCGCCCCAGGTCAGCAAGAAAGCCAGGATGCCCGCCGATGTTAAGCCGGGGAGCGACAGAGGCAGGATGATCTTGTGCACCACTTGCAGGCGGCTGCAGCCATCAATGCGGCCGGCGTCTTCCAATTCCACGGGAATGGATTTGAAGTAGGATTGCAGCAGCCAGATGACATAGGGCAGGATGAAAGACAGGTTGATGAAGACTAGCGAGACGATCTTGTCACTCATGCCGATTTTCTTGGCGACAAGCACGATGGGGATGGCCAATGATAGTGCCGGGATTAGCCGGCTGGCAAGGATGCCAAAAAGCAAGATGCGTCGACCGCGAAATCGCAGGCGCGCCAGCGGATAGGCGGCGTAGGCACCGACAAGAACGGCGATGACCGCGACACTGCCGGCCACGAAGAAACTGTTGGCGAAGGAACGCAAGAAAATACGCGATTGATAGGGCACGCCGGATGCCTCGCCCAGGACTGCGCCTTCGAAGATCTCGCGGTAGCTGTCAATCACGACCGGATTGGGCAGCCATTGCGGCGGGATATTGAGCAGTTGCCGTTCATATTGGAAGCTGGAGCTGACCAGCCAAAGGAAGGGGCCAACTGTGCCTAACAACAAGAGTGTGGCGGCGATGTAAATGATGGCCATGCGGATGCGCGCGCGCTGTTTCATTATTGTTCTACTCCTTTGTCCAGGAAGGCGTAGAACAAGATGGCGAGGGCGAGGGTGATGGCACCGAGCAGCATCGCAATAGAACTACCTGCGCCGAAATCGAGCTTGCGGAAGGTCTCGGTATAGATTTGCCAGCCGAGCACATTGGTGGCGTTGGCGGGTCCACCGGCGGTGAGTACGAAGATGATATCGAAGACTTTCAGGGCGAAAATCATCTCGAATATGATGACGATGGAGAGCATGGGACGCAGCATGGGCAGGGTGATGAAGAGGAAGCGCTGCCAGATACTGGCGCCGTCGACGATGGCGGATTCGTAGATATCGCCCGGGATGGTCTGCAAGCCGGATAGCAGCAGCAGGGTGGCCAGGGGGATATGAATCCAGGAATAGGCGATGACGGTCCAGATCATGACGCTGGGCATTTGCCCCAGCCAGGCTTGGTAGGTCGAGATCAAGCCGGTTTCGAGTAAGAGGGCGTTGATCAAGCCGTAGGTGGGATCAAGCAGCCATTTCCAGAGTAAGGCGTTGACGACCGAGGGAATCGCCCACGGGACCAGCAGCAGCGCCCGAAGCATGCCGCGTCCGGGAAACTTTTCATTGAGCAGAAGGGCGATCAGCAGAGAGATAATGACAATGAGCACGACGGCCATGATGGCGAAGGTGAAGGTGGTGCGCAAGGGTTCCCAGAAGTCGCTATCGGTGAGCCAGTCGGCGTAATTCTCCAAGCCGATAAAGCGTTCGCGTCCGGGCCGCTTCAAGTTCCAACTATGCAAGCTGAGGAAAACAGCCAAGCCGAAGGGCACCAGGATGGTGGCGGCGATGATGAGTACGGCGGGCGCGCTGAAGAGCAGCGCCATCATGCCTTGTGACATTTCCTTGCGTGTGGCGGTGGAATTCTGTGTCATCAATTCGAATGCCCCCCTTCCACGCTCCCCCCACCTTTGTGGGGGAATACATCCCAGAAGTCGCTATCGGTGAGCCAGTCGGCGTAATTCTCCAAGCCGATAAAGCGTTCGCGTCCGGGCCGCTTTAAGTTCCAACTATGCAAACTGAGGAAAACAGCCAAGCCGAAGGGCACCAGGATGGTGGCGGCGATGATGAGTACGGCGGGCGCGCTGAAGAGCAGCGCCATCATGCCTTGTGACATTTCCTTGCGTGTGGCGGTGGAATTCTGCGTCATCAATTCGAATGCCCCCCTTCCACGCTCCCCCCACCTCTGTGGGGGGATACATCCCAGAAGTCGCTATCGGTGAGCCAGTCGGCGTAATTCTCCAAGCCGATAAAGCGTTCGCGTCCGGGCCGCTTCAAGTTCCAACTATGCAAACTGAGGAAAACAGCCAAGCCGAAGGGCAAGAGGATGGTGGCGGAGATAATGAGTACGGCGGGCGCGCTGAAGAGCAGCGCCATCATGCCTTGTGACATTTCCTTGCGCGTGGCGGTGATTTGTGATCGCACTGCGGTTTCCTTAGCCCCCCATCCCCCGGCCCCGTCCCCCACAAGGAGGGAAGGGGAGTTCGTTCAAAACTGCGGATGTCCTTCCCTCAGTCTGTTTCGCGCAGACACAGACTTTCTTAGAAGGACCTTGGGGTGGGATCAATATGGCCTAGTAGTCCCATTCTTCTTTCAGGTCGTTCCATTCTTCAGCCAGGTCGTTGAGCACCTCGCCGACATCGGAATCGCCGAGGATAACGGATTGCAGCGGACCCCAACTGTCGATCTCCCAATCGGAGAAGAAGGGCACGAAGCGATAGGGACGTGAGATGGCGTATTCGGCTTGCTCGCTGAGCAGATCGGGATCTATCCAGCCGGAGATGGAATTGCGAACTTCTTCATCTTCGTAAAGCGGTGCCTGAGAGAAGCCCAAGCCAAATTCCAGCGCCCAGCGCTTGGGCACGTAGTAGACACCGGTGGCGTCCCGGCCGCCGAGGAATTGGACCAACTGCCAGGCGGCGTCCTGGTCTTCGGCATTGGCAGTGATGGAATACAAGCGGACATAACCCCAGGTGCCGCTTATCACGCCATTCGCTCCTGGCACGAGGGCGTTCTTGACGTCGCCGGCGACATTGGATTGTTCCGGATCGTTTATTGCCTTGAGCGTGTAGTCAGTGGTGGTCATGAAGCTGGTGGTTCCAGCCATCATCAGCAAAGTACCGTCATCGTCGGTGATCGAAGCCGGATCGATCAAACCGGCGTCGAGTCCCTGTACCAGCCATTGCAATGCCTGGCTCGCCGGGCTGTCTTCAAGATGGAAAAGCGGGTTGAGGTCGTCATCGAATAGTCGGCCGCCACGAGAGGCTGTCAGCGTCTCCCACTGGCGCAGCAGGTAGTTCTCGCCACTACGCAACTGCATCAAGATGGGATAATCGACCACGCCAGCGTCTTTGATAGCCTGGGCTTGTTCCAGCATTTCGTCCCAGGTTGCGGGCGGAGCGTCGAGACCCGCGGCTTCCAGATGCGCTGCGTTGTAGGCGAGAGTCTCCAAGCCCGAATAGTAGGGCAAGCCATAGACTTCGCCAGCGTAAGACATCTGCTCGATGATACCGGCCGGGAGATCAGCCAGCAATTCTTCGGAGTTGGGCAAGCCGGTTATGGGCACGATCCAGCCGGCCGAAGCCCATTCCGCCAGGTAGCTGTCGCGGACGTAGGCAACATCGAATTCGGTGCCGGCAACGAAGCTGGCGACCATCTTGTCGTGGTATTCATTGCTGGGGAAGGGTAAGAAGACGGCGTCATTACCTGATTGCTCGGTAAAGCGTCCCAGGTTCTCGGTGACGACATCCACTTGATAGGGCCAGCCGGTGAGTTTAAGGCCATCATCCTGCGCCAGCGCCGTGCCGGCGAATATCAGGATGCAGACGGAAAGGAATGTGAAGAATTTGAATGAACGTAACATTTCGCACCTCGCATCAATCAATAGACTTGCGGACGAGTGATACATCGATTGCTTATCAGCGCCTCCATTCCGGAATACGTATACTATAGGGCAGGTTAGCTGGAAAACACAAAGACTGGCGTGACGGGACGATCGTTCGAACGACTACGCAAAGGGCCAGGAAAGGGTCGTGTTTTGGATTCTCAAATAAGCACCCTGTTGAAATGCAGCGCCGTCGTCTGATATATTTTGGTTCTGCCCAATTGCAGTCTAGTCGGAAGGTACAGGCATAAGTCTGCCAGAATACTGCCATATAGCGGGGCGGAACAATGAAGACGAGCTACAGCGACGACTTTGAAGATAACATTCGCGATCTGTTAAGCAACCTGTACGACTATTTGCGCTTGATCAATAATCCGGTGGCGCAGCAGCTTTCGTCAAACCTAACCGGCAGCGCGCGCATGCATGATGTGCGGCATACGATCCTGGAGACGATCGAGGATTTGAAGTCGGAAAACAATTTGCAACTGACATCGCGGCAGAACCGGCTCTACAACATTCTGTTGCTGCGCTATGTCGAAGAACAATCGACGGCCGAGGTGCTGGGTCAGTTGGCGCTGAGTGAACGGCAGTATTATCGCGAACATCAACGCGCGATACAGACAATCAGTCAATTCATCTGGGACAAGCATTACGCCAAGGGGGTCCAGGCGAGCGCTGCGACAGCAACCTTGATTGATGAATTGGATCATTTACAGCTTGCTGCCAAGACCAAGATATTCTATCCCAAAGAAGAGGTCCTGGCGGCCATCGCGGCAACGCGCGTCATCGCAGAGCAACAGGGTGTTTCGCTGGGCTTGAACGATAGCTCTCCACCGGTCATATTAAACGTGGCGCAACCGCTCTTTCGGCAGTTTGTCATTAATGTATTGCATGAGCTGATTCAAGCGACGCGGGCGGGCGGAGCAATCAGCATACAAGTGCGCCTGCACCAAGGCGTGCCGAGCATCGAAATCCGCAATGACAATTCGGTTATTGATTGGCAGGCGTTTTGCGATGTCTTGCAGGCTGACCGAATCTTGCGCGAGTTGATGAAGCGATTGCACGCGACGGTGAGCTCACTTGCGGAGGCAGGAGGCGCGGGAGGGATCGCGCTGCTATTCAATCAGGAAATTCAGAAGATCCTGATCGTGGATGACAATCCTGATACGATCAGTTTGTTCAACCGCTATTTGGCGAATCTGCCATATCAACTGCTGTCGACGCAACGCGAGAGCGATGCCATGCTGATCGCGCAGCAAACGCCGCTGATGTGCATCATCCTGGATATCATGCTGCCGGAAAAAGATGGCTGGCAGATCTTGCAGACCTACAAAAGCCATCCCT
Organism: Phototrophicaceae bacterium; assembly: GCA_965262335.1. GTDB lineage: Bacteria > Chloroflexota > Anaerolineae > Aggregatilineales > Phototrophicaceae > UBA6055. Next base: position 118,939 of record OZ253528.1, on the reverse strand, counting down.
TGACCAAGCACATTCCGGTTTTGATTTGTTCGGTGCTGGACATGAAAGAGTTGGCGATGTCGCTGGGCGCGGATGGATATATCAAGAAGCCGCCGACCCGTGACGAATTCTTGTCCACCTTGAGCCAGTGGGTGATGTGAGGACCGTTTTTCCAGCGCGAGGCGACTGGCAGCAAAAAATTGCGGGCGTGCATGCGCGATGTTTAGCTATTGAGCAGCAGGCCGGGTTGACGCTCGAATGAATAAAGGCTACGGCGGCGCATTAGCGTTACAGCCCGGTCGAAACCACCCAGCGCACCCCGAGCTTCCCCCAAAGCCTTGTAATAATCCCAATAGCGGAAACTGGAATAATCATCGCGCATGAGAGCATGGGTTTTCAGCAGCGCCAGATAGTCGTCGAAGACATCGCTGACATCGAGATAGATATCGGCCTTGTAGCCTTCCATATCTTCCCAGTTTTCCGAGTAGAGCACAGTTTGCGGCGAATGCGCCGGGTATTCGCGTTCGAAGGCGGGCAAGCCGGCCCGGAAGAGCGCCTTCAAAACCACATCGTGGGTATTGTTGTGGTCGATGTGGAAGCTGCCTTTCCAATGGGTGATGATGAGCGTGGGTTTGTGCTTGCGGATGAGATCGGCCATGATCCAGATTGATTCGTCATTGACGGGCAATTCGCCATCGCCATAGGGCATCAGCTCCAGATTAGCACCGATAAATTCGGCCGAGGCATGGGCATCCACCAGGCGCATCTTTAGATAATCTTTGGCGCTGAGGGTGGGATGACCTTTTTCGCCGGTGGTGGCGTGGACGATGGTGATATCCCAGCCTGCGTTCTTGTGTTTGAGCATGACGGCGCCGGCCATGTTTTCCGGGTCGGATATGTGTCCGCCGACTACCATTAAGTGTCCAGCCATTTCTTATTCTCCTCTTTATGTTCAAAGTGTCTTGCGCATCACGGCGAATTCTCGCCGACGCTTGAAACCGGCGAGTGAATAGAGACGAGCGGCGTTTTCGTCGGTCCAGAGAAAGTAGGCGAAGAAAACGTGCTTGGCGCTCATCATTTCCAAGCATTTGAATAATAGCATGCGGCCGATGCCGCGATCGCGACAATCGGGACGAACGCCGAAAGGTCCGAAGCGTTCATTGCGCTGTTGACAAAAGCCGACAACCTCGCCTTTTTCCCGAGCGACAAGGAAGCAAATACGGTGGGGGCTATCGCCAAAGTATTCGAGTAAGTAGCTCTGCGCGTGGCGGAACCAGTCCCAGCCGAAGTGTTCTACCAGAAATGGCATGAGATCGGGGATATCGCTGGGGGCGATCGGGTTGATGGTCAAGCCGTCTTCAGTTTCGGCCCGGTCGATGCGCGTTTGGATTTCTGGCGGAATTCGGAAATCAGTCAGATCGGCGCCCATGCTAATGGCGTGGTACAAAGTCTCGAAAGCGAAGCGCTCTTGCAGAAAGTTTATAGTGTGGGGATAGGCGCGGGTGTCGATGCCGGGCACGAAGTAGTTGGGCACGTAGGGCGAGATATCCAGGATATCGCGCTGCTCGTCCTTCAGCTTGGCGATGATGTAGTCGAAAAGGGCGCTGCCGATGCCACGTCCCTGGTAATCGGGATGTACACCAAAGGCGGAGATCCAGGCTTCGGCCGGGTCCATGCCTTGCAAGAAATAGGGCACTTGTCGCGTCAGACACAAGATGAAACCAACCACGCGCCCATCGACGACGGCGACCGGGACGCAGGCAGGATGGAAATTGGGATCAAGCAAAACCTGTGTGCGGAAGATGCTGTCGTTGATGCGGTCGCTGGGCATGGCCTGGTACCAGACATCAAGCAGTTCTTGTTCGTCGCTTCCTTGGAAAGGTCGAATTTGCATTTGTTGATCCTATCCTTTCAATCCAGTGAGCGCGATGCCCTGGATGAAATAGCGTTGCAGGAAGATGAATACAAAGAGCATGGGTATCACAGCAACGGCGGTACCCGCCATGAGCAGGTTGGTGTTGTCGGCATAAAGACTCTTCATCGTATTTATGCCTAGCGGCAGGGTCATGAGATCACGGCTATTGATTACCAGCAATGGCCAGAGAAAGTTGTTCCAAGAGCCGATGAAAGCGAAGGTGCCCAATGTCGCCAGCGCCGGTCTGACCAGGGGAACGACGATTCGCCAGAAAATCTTCAATTCCGAGGCGCCATCAATGCGAGCAGCATCAATCAATTCATCGGGCACGGTGACCATGAATTGGCGCATGAGGAAGATGCCATAGGCCGAGGTGAGGCCGGGCACGACCAGGCCTTGGTAGGTATCAATCCAACCCAATTGCCGCACAATGAAAAATACCGGGATCAGCGTCACGAAGAAGGGAATCATCATGGTGGCGAGGATCAAGTAAAACAAGAATTCGCGACCGGGGAAGCGATACTTGGCAAAGGCAAAGCCGGCCAGGGAGCTGCTGAGCAGAACGCCGAAGACAATAGTGCCCGAAGTGAACAAGCTGTTGAAATACAGTCGGACGATGGGTATGGATTGCGACAGGTCGCTGTAGTTATTGAATTGCGGATGGGCGGGCAGCCAGACCGGTGGGCGCAACTGGATCTCACCGGCGGTCATCAGCGAGGCGACTATCATCCAGACGAAGGGAAACACCATGATAAACGCGCCCAAGGCCAAAATGAGGTACTTCAGCAGGGTTCCGGTGATCCGCGGCATGGTGGCGTCGTCGTTCATAGTCTTTGCATTTAGTCCTGGTAGGTACGGTCGCGCAGAAAGCGGACCTGGATGAGCGTAATGAGCATAATGATGGCAAAAAGGATGAAGGCCATGGCCGAGGCGCGGCCCATACGCGAGAATTTGAAGGCCATGTTATACATGTGCAACACGACGGTCATCGAGCTGTTGGCCGGCGCGCCGCCGGTCGTGGCAAAGACGAGATCAAAAACCTGCAGGGCGCCGATGGTATTGGTGACCACCACGAATAACATGACGGGGCGCAGCAAGGGCAGGGTGATAAAGCGAAACTCCTGATATTTGCCAGCGCCGTCAACTTGCGCGGCATCATAATAGTCTTGCGGGATGCCTTGCAAACCAGCCAGGAAAATGACGATATAATAACCGACATATTGATAGACAGCGATGAAGATGAGTGTCATGAGCGCCTGATTGGGCCCGCTGAGAAAGGGTTGGCGGGGCAAACCCAAGGCAGTGATAAGACTGTTTACGGCGCCATAATTGCGATCGAAGATGAAAGAGAACATGACAGCCAACGCCAGTGGCGCAGTAATGACCGGCATGAAGTAAAGTACGCGCCATACCGTGCGTCCACGGATACGGCTATTTAGCAGGAGCGCGAACCCTAGGCCCAGCACGGTGTTAGCGCCGACACCGCCGAAGGCAAACAAGAAAGTATTGCCCAGTGATTTAAGAAATACGGTGTCTTTGGTGAGGAGAAAGACGTAATTATTCAAGCCACGCCAAGGCATTTCGTTGACAGGCGAGAGCATATCCCAGCGGTGCAGGCTGACCCAGCCGGAAAAGAGAATTGGACCCAAGAGAAAGACCAGCAGAGCGAAAATAGGCGCCGCGACGAAAGCGTACGCCCAGACCATGCGCCGTCGCATGAGCGTGCTTTTCGGGATATCCGGCAGCCACCAGGCGGATCTTGCGACGGGGGACGACATGTCAAGCGCTCCCCTTGACGCTTCCCACAGCCGCTCGGCGGCGGCGATAAGGTTCGTCGCCCACCCTAAAAACATCGAAGCTTCTGCTCTCACGAGCATGGTGATTTATCAATAACGTGTTGGGGAGGGTTGATATCATGGTGGAGTCTTGTGGCGCGATAAAATTATTCACGGAGCAACGCAACTTCAACGCTGGTTTTGACGAACGCAGTTCAGCCAGTGCGGCAAATTCAACGTCTGATCCTCCCCATATTGATGCGGAAGGGCGGCTCATGTGCCGAGCAATGAGACTTCATTGGTCTTTGTCGGCACTATGAGCCTGTAGCGAATCAAAGCTAGTGCAACTTGCTGCGGCTTATTCTTCGGCCATCATGCGATGTTCTTCCAGGATGGCATCTGCTTGCTGTGCGACGGAAGCCAACGCTTCTTCCGGCGTGGTCATGCCAGCCAGCACGGCTTCGATTTCGACTTGCAGCAAGGTCTTGATCTCTTGACCGCCAGCGACAATTTGTTCGGGACGGGCATAAGCGGAGGCAGCGACAAATGCCGAGACATAATGATCGCTCATCGAGTCGGCGAAAGCGGCCTGGTCGTGACTGAAGCTGGGAATAGCGCCCAGCGCGTTAACCAGGAAATCGCCAATGGCGGAACCCGCGCCTTCGTCATGTTCGGCATTCATCCAATGCACGAAATCCCAAGCTGCTGCTTTGTTTGGCGAGCTGGAATCGACGGCGAACATCCAGGTGTAGGCGATACTGGAAGGCGAATCGCCACTGGGACCGACGGGAATCTCGGCAACGCCAACTTCGGTGTCGAAGTCGACGCCTTCGGCTGCGCGCAAGGTTGCCCGCCACCAGGGCGCCATGATCACCATGCCGACGGTGCCACTGGGGAAGTTGCCGAGTCCGTTGATACTGGGGTCGGTTCCGCCGCTGGCGACCAGATCAGCATAAAGTTGCAGGGTTTCGATGCCTTGCGAGCTATTGAATTCGGCGACGGTGCGATCGTCACTGAGGTAATTGCCGCCATTGGAGAACAATAGTGCGCTGAAGGGATGCACGATGCCGGAATCCCAACCGGGCATGACACCCAAACCTACTTGGCTGATGGCGCCGGTATCATCCACTTGGGTGATAGCGGCAGCGATCTCTTTGAGCTCGTCCCAATTTGCGGGCGGGGCATCGTAGCCAGCTTCCGCGAGCAAGCGTTTGTTGTAGACCAGCAGGTAAGGATTGACCTCGGTGGGGTAGCCCCAGGTTTGCCCATCGGAGGTGCTGACTGCATTAATGGTGCCTTGTGCGACATAATCGTCAATGAATGTCAGCGAATCTTGTGGCGGTTCCGCCAAGACGCCACTGTTGACAAAGTCAGGCAGCCAGAGGTGGTAGAAATGGTAGACATCGGCGCTGATGCCGGCTGTGCGGCCGGTGATGATCTTGGTTCGCAGCTCGCCAAAGTCGACTGTGACCAACTCAATGTTGACGCCCGGATTGCTTTCCATGTAGGCGTCGATGATGACTTGCTGCGCTGCAAGCTGGTCTTCCGTGCCCCAATGGGTCAGCATAGTCAGTGTGATGTCATCTTGCGCCAAGCTGGCGACACTTAAGATGCCGAGCAGCATGACAAAGAATAAGAGAGCAACAACTAAACGTTTGAGAATCATGGTATTCCTCCCAAAAAACCTTTTAGACTTGCGAAAATTGATGCTTCATTAGCCCGAGTATAACATGTATTGATCTCGCAGCTGCACAAATGCATTCATAGCTGGTTGCCAGGATTCGACAAGTTCATCTGCAGCGCGTTTAGCATCAAAATGTAAACGCAAAGCATCGCTTCCAGCGAGCAGGTCAATGGGACGTGCCGCTTCCTTTGACCACGGTTCTCGCCAAGCGAAGTGAGCGGGATAGGCGGATATCAGCGTTTGCAAGAGATGCAGGATCATGTGCAGCGGCTGCAAGCGTTCCCGGTCAGTGACAAAGACATGGACACCGGCGCAGCGCTCGCCTTGATACTTGCTGAAGGTCGGCACGAAATAGACCGGGCGGAAGCGCACACCCGGCAAAGCCAGGTCGTTCAACTGGTCGGTCCACGACTCGGCATCGATCCAGGGCGCGCCCAGATATTCGAAGGGTCTGGTGGTGCCGCGCCCTTCGGACAAGTTGGTGCCTTCAATCAGGCAAGTGCCGGGATATAGTGTCATGGCATCAAGAGTGGGCAGGTTTGGCGAGGATGGGACGAATGGCAGTCCGGTTTGATCGTACCATAGCTCGCGCCGCCATCCCGCCATCGGGATCACCGTCAGATCACAGGAAATAGCATATTCTTCGTTCAGCAAACGGGCGATTTCGCCGATGGTCATGCCGTAGCGAATGGGCAGGGGATAGGGACCGACGAAGGACGTATGAGCTGGATCGAGAATGGGACCTGCTATGCGCGTGGCCGTGATGGGCGCCGGGCGATCCAGAATAAGAACCGGGCAGCCAACTCGGCCGGCCGCTTTCATAACATTGAGCGCGGTCGCCAGGAAGGTATAGAAGCGTACGCCGCCGTCCTGCAAATCGATGATGATGGCATCAAGCTCTTGCAGCATATCGGAGCTCGGCTCATAAGTCTTACCGTAGAGGCTATGGACGGGAAGATTCATCACGGGATCAGAGAAGGTCGAGACCTGTTCCCCCGCTTGCGCCTCGCCACGTATCCCGTGCTCGGGACCGAAGAGCGCAACGAGGTTAACTTCGGGATGTTGGTAAAGAAGCTCGACACTGCTGCGCAGCTGACGATCGACGCTGCTGGGGCCGGCGACAAGCCCGACGCGCTTGCCCGCAATCAGGTGGAGATACTCATCCAGAAAGACTTCCAGTCCCAGGCGTATGGTCATGAGGACTCTCTTTTCGGCTTTAGAATATTGGGCAATGCAGCGACGGCAGCAAACCTGTTGGCTAAATGCAGCGTAGCATCTATTGATTTGGCAATCAAGGAGACACGACCGCTGCTTCGCTTCTGGTCAAGCGCAGGTCGATGGGCTGTCGAATGCCATCAATTAGCGCCTGGATACTGGAGACAAGCTCAATTGGCGAGTAGCCGCCACTGCGAGCGAGGGTGATATCTCCATGAATGCTGTGCGTGATGGATTCGCTGGCGCCCTTAGCCGAAATCACGACGATGGGGATACCCCGTAATTTCTCGTGAGCTCGCATGGTTTCGATAACGGCGAAACCATCCATTCCCGGCATCAAGACATCGAGAATAAGCAAATCGGGCGGGTCTTGATTCATAAGCGCGATGCCATCGCTACCGCTATAGGCGCTGCGGATTTGGTATTGGGTATTGAGGCTGCGCAGTGTCTGGGAGAAGAGCCGAACAATATCACGATTGTCGTCAATGATCATAATCGAGCGCAAGGCATCACCAAACTGAGCGAGCGCTTTATTCAGCGTTTCACGCGAAACCGGCTTGACCAGATATTCGGCGACGCCGCGTTGCCGTATCGCCTCGCGTCCGCTGGGCATGGGCAAGGTGATAACATTCACGCTGATGTTTAGTCGCTGGATCTCCGCAAGCAGGTGGCGGTAATTGTGATCATGCGCCAATAGCAGCACATCGGGCTCAATCTTAGTCAAGGTCTGCAGGGCGTCTGCCTCATTGCTACAGGCGACGACATTGTGCGCCTTCAGATAGCGGGTAAAGAAACTGGTGATGGCTTCGTCCTCGTCTACGACAAGTATGCGCTTTTGGGGAGCGGCCTTCTCTTGCACGTGATTGCTGGTGGGCATCCGCGAGACGAGACTCTTGGTCGTGGGCAGTGAGAAGGTGAATTTGCTGCCTTGACCGGGGATACCGGCGCTGCTGACGGTCATCTCGCCATCGTGCAGGCGGATCAATTCGCGGCTGACAGTCAAGCCCAGGCCCGATCCTCTGTCGAGGTATAGATTGCCGTCATCGACCTGATAAAATTCTTCAAAGACGTGTTTGATATCCGTTTCGTTCAAGCCGATGCCGGTATCGATAACGCTGGTGATCACTTGATTGTCGCCGACTTTAATATCGATGGCGATGCTGCCCGTGCTGGTAAAACGCACTGAATTCACCAGCAGGTTCAGCAGAATCTGGCGTATGCGCACAGGATCAAACCATAGATCGGGCAAGTCGTCGGGCATATCCAGACTGAAACTCAAGCCTTTCTTTTCGATAAGTTCCTCGACCATCTTGGCGGTCTCGCGCACACTATCGCGCAGGTTGGATTTTTGCTTGACGATAGCCAAATGCCGCGCTTCCAGTTGTGAGATATCGAGCACATCGTTGATCAGGTTTTGCAGGTGCTTGGCATTGCGATAAATGGCGTGGATATCGGCGCGGTAGGGCGAGGGCAAGGGCTGATTGTATACCTCCGGCGCAAGGATCATCACCTCGCTGAAGCCCACGATAAGGTTGATTGGCGTGCGCAGCTCGTGGCTGACATTGGCGGCGAAGCGCGACTTGAGCTCGCGCGATTCTTCCGCTTGCTCGAAAGCGATTTCCAGTTTCTTGTTTGTCTGGCGCAGCCGCTCTTGATATTCCTGCAATTGCTTGGACATCAACACTAATTTAGCCCGGCTTTCACGGGCTTCGCGCATTTGCTCGGCAGCATAATCTTGAAAATTATGGCTGATTGCCAGTTCGATGAGGAAGTAGCGCTTCAGCAAGCCGACAACGACGAGATGCGCGGCCATCAGCAAAAAGAGGAAAGCGCCATCGTGGTTGGGGGCGAAGGCAAAGATCAAGAGCGAGTCGAGCAAAATTGCCAGCAGAATCCAAGGCAGGGGCAGCAGAATCACGACGATGACAAGGCAGGCTGGGATGAGATAGAGGGAGGGTACAAATGTGTTTGAGAGAGAGATTTGCACGGCGAGCAGGGCAATGCAGAACTGGAAGAAGAAACAAGCGAAATTGAAGTTGCGAGATTTGATGAGATAGCTGATACCGCAAATGGCGATCATGATAACGGCATCGAACATGATGATATTGGGCAGGCTGCCCGGCAAAATATCGCCCAGGGCGATCAAACACCACAGCGCGAGGCTCACCAGCAGCAAGGTGATGTTGATGAATTCGTTTTTCATGTCTCGTTGCTTGTTCGTGTTTGTCGCGATCATTTGGGTTCCTTCCTGCTCTGCCTGTTGCTGTCCCGACACAAGACGCTATCATCCAGCGCAACGCAGCGGGATAGCAATTTTGAAAACGTGATTGGCACAGGTCATAGTCATCAGTATCGATGTTGCTCCCATTCAATTATATACAAGGGTGGGGCCAGGGACGCATCTGCGGGCATACGCTGCCCAGGCCGGTCGCTGTAAGATCGTTGGCATAGCTGATGCCAGACGGACTGCCTTACCGGCTGGAAGGCGACGATGGCTGTGCCGCGGAGTTTGGCGGCGGCGCGGCGCTTGCATGGGAGAAGGTAACCGGTGTAGACAAGGAATTGTTGCAACTAGCAGCCTGAAGACTGAGGACCGAAGCCCGATAAAACTAGCATTGCAAGCGCTAAAATAGTACAATTGTGCTAGGGAGTGTAGTCATGGCAGTAGAAGTACATCCAGGTCTGACCTCACAAGTTGGCATTGAACATTGGTTAGGCAAGGTTCATCAAGGAGATTGTATCGAGTTGATGAATCAAATGCCGGCCGCTTCTGTTGACCTTTTCGTTACAAGCCCTCCGTATAACATAAAAAACAGCACGGGCAATGGTCTAAAGAATGGCAGTGGGGGTAAATGGCCGCAGGCGGAACTCATCAAGGGATATGCGAATCACGACGATGCTATGCCCCACGACAAATATGTTGCCTGGCAACGAGATTGTCTGGACGCCATGATGAGAGTGTTAAGTGATGATGGCGCGATCTTCTACAACCACAAATGGCGTGTTCAGCGGGGACTGCTGCAAGACCGCGCAGACATCGTTGATGGTTTTCCTGTGCGGCAGATAATCATTTGGCAACGAAGTGGTGGGATCAACTTTAATCCGGGCTATTTCTTGCCTACATACGAAGTGCTTTACTTGATAGCCAAGCCCAACTTTCGGCTGGCGCCTAAAGCCAATGCGCAAGGCGATGTTTGGCAAATCCCTCAAGAGAGCAAGAATCCGCATCCGGCGCCTTTTCCTCTAGCGCTCGCTCAGAGGTGTGTTGATTCGACCAACGCGAAAGTGGTGCTTGATCCTTTCATGGGTTCGGGCACAACTGCTATTGCTGCCGAGAACTCGCGGCGTCAATGGATTGGCATAGACGTCAGTGAAGAATATTGCGAATTGGCTCGCGAACGAATCAAGAGCATAAACAAATTGCAATAATGATCGACTTTCCCAGCAAACCTCCTCGTAGCAAAGACCAATTGTTTGATCGTATTCGTACCGTCACTGATCATGGACCGTACCATATGCCGGAAGGCTCTCGCTATCAAGGGACTGGGGCGGCGGGTATGTTTTTAGAGGATCTGCTTGGGCTAACAGCAGGATCGATGGATATCCCAGACGCCGTCGGCTGGGAAATGAAATGGTTTAGCAAACGCACCCGGCTGATTACGCTGTTCCACAAGGAAGCCAAAGGACCCAAAAACGTGATGCGCGAAATGGTTCGCGCTTACGGCTGGAAAGACCAGCGCGATCGATTGAGTTTTCGCCATACGGTGGAGGGAGAGTCGGCGTTATTCAGAGTTAAGGCTGATGACAGTGCGAGACGGATAATAGTGCGTCCGAAACACGTCAAGGGGCCGGCACCTTATTGGTCTTACGACGAATTGATCGCGGCAGCAGGGGCAAAATTACGCCGTTTGATCTTGGTGAAGGGCGAAGCAAAAAAACGCAGCGTGCGCTTTCTATATGCAGAAGCGTATGAGACTTTTCATCTGGCAGACTTTGTGCAAGAAGTCCTCCGTGGTGCGATTGCTATTGATTTTGATTGCCGAGAAAACAAGCCCGGTAGCGTAGGATTGCGCAACCACGGCACGAAATTCCGGGTTTCTCCATTGGCTATCTGCCGACTCTACCTCAAAAAAGAACGCCTTTAGTTCTCTTTAGTTCTCATAGACGCACAGTCTCCAAACCTACACATCCTGTTTCTGCGGCAACATCAGGATATCGCGGATAGTCACGTGACTTGGTCGGCTTAACATAAAGACAGCGGCTTCGGCGACATCTTCGACCTTCAGGTAAGCGTGTTCGGCTACGGTCAAGCGCTCGATTTCCTGCGGATCAGTCAAACCCCATAATTCGTTTGCAACCCGGCCGGGCGCCAGCGACATCACGCGAATGCCGTCTTGAGCCAATTGTCGCCGCAGGGTATGCACCATGGTCTGGATCGCGTGTTTCGAGGCGCCGTAGACCGGTCCCAGGTGCAGTTCGGCATGACCGGCGATTGAGCTGGTGACCAGAATATCGCCAGAGCCTTGTGCTTTCATGATAGGAATGACAGCATGAGCACAGCGCAAAACGGCGTCCACGTTTACCTTGAGCAAGTTGGAATATGCGTCGGGGTCGCCGGATGCGTAATCACCCATAATAAAAACGCCGGCATTGGCGAACATCACATCAATCCGGCCGAAGCGCTCCAGAGTCCGCTCCACCATGGCGATAATATCAGCCGGAACGCTCATATCAGCGCGGAAGACGAGGGACTCGGTGGCCAATTGCGCGGCGAGAGCTGTCATCTTGTCCACAGAGCGGGCGGCCAGCGTGAGTTGGCAGCCGTATTGGGCGAGCAGACGAGCCGCAGCAGCACCAATGCCGGAACTGGCACCGGTGATGATGACGACTTTGCCCGCCAGCGGGTTGCGCATATTCCCCGGCACCATCAGACGTTTACCTGATTTTGCGGCAAGATCACCAGGTCGCGGATGGTGACATGTTTCGGCCGAGTCAGCATAAAGACCAGCGCTTCGGCACAATCTTCGGATGCCAGATAACTGCGCTCGCCGGCCGAGACGCGCTCGATTTCCGCGGCATCGTGAAATCCCCATAGTGGATTGGCGACGGCGCCCGGCGCTAGCGACATCACGCGAATGCCATCACCAGCCAATTGTCGACGCACTGTATGCACAAAGGTCTGCACGGCGTGCTTGCTCATGCTATAGATCGGTTCCCAATGTATATCCCCGAAACCGGAAATCGAGCTGGTGACGACGATATCGCCACCGCCCTGTTCTTTCATCGCCGGGATGACGCCATGGGCACAGCGCAGGACCGCGTCGATATTGATCGTGAGCAAGTCCGAAAAGGCATCGGGGTCACCATCGGCAAATTCGCCGTCGATATAGACGCCGGCATTGGCAAACATGACATCAATCCGTCCGAAATGATCTTGAGTGCGGTCGATCATGGCCGCAATATCCTGTGGCACGGTCATATCGGCGCGGACGACCAAACATTCCGCGGACAACTCGGCAGCGAGCGCTTCCATCTTGTCGACAGAGCGGGCGGCCAGCGTGAGTTTGCAGCCGTACTCAGCGAGCAGGCGGGCACAGGCTTCGCCGATGCCAGAGCTGGCTCCTGTGATGATGACGACTTTACCTTCCAGTGAATTGCTCATTGAAGTTCCTCGAATTCAATACGACAAGAGAATGGAACAGCCTTTGGTCAGACTCGGTCGATTTGTGGCAGCATGACCAAATCGCGGATGGTCACATGGGGCGGACGGGAAAGCATGAAGAGAATCACCTCCGCGCAATCGACGGAGGTCAAATAGGCGCGGTCATCCTCCGATACGCGCCGGATATCCTCAGCATCATGGAAACCCAATAGAGGATTGGCAATCGGGCCCGGCGCCAGGGACATGACGCGAATGCCATCACCCGCCAATTGACGTCGAACGGTATGCACGAAGGTCTGCACGGCGTTTTTGCTGGCGCTATAGATCGGTTCACCGTGAATATCGTGATGTCCGGAGACAGAACTGCTGACGATGATATCTCCGCTGCCTTGCGCTTTCATCTGCGGGATGACGGCGTGGGCACAGCGCAAAACGGCATCGACATTGATCTTGAGCAAAGTGCATAAGTCATTGATGTCGCCGTCGGCAAACTGCCCTTTGATATAAATGCCGGCATTCGCCAACATCACATCAATACGCCCGAAGTGATCAAGGGTGCGTTGCACCATGTTGGATATGTCAGCGGGCTGGGTCATGTCGGCAGGTACGACTAAACTTTCCGTCGATAACTCGGCAGCGAGCGCTTCCATCTTGTCGACGGAACGGGCGGCCAGCGTGAGTTTGCAGCCCTGTTGGGCGAGTAGGCGGGCACAGGCTTCGCCGATGCCGGAACTAGCGCCGGTGATGATGACGACTTTATCGGCAAGTTGGTTGGTCAAGTAGCTTCTCCTGGTTCATACGGGCGATCCTAAGGCGTTAAGGTGACTTTTACCGATTCCGTGCCAGCAGCGACCATATCCATACCAGCGTGGAAACTGCTCAGGGGCAGCTGATGCGTCATGATGCGGTCCATGGGCAGCAATCCTTTGCTCAGCATATCGATAGCGATGGGATAGGTATAGGGGCTAAGGTGGGAGCCGTGGATATTGAGTTCTTTGGTATCGCCGATGATGGTCCAATCGGCGGTGACCGGCTCGCGCATGACGCTGAATTCGACAAAGGTGCCGAGCTTGCGGATCATCTGCAAGCCTTGCAGCACGGCGGCGGGGTAACCGGTGGCTTCGATATAGACATCGCAGCCGTAGCCCTCGGTCAGTTTTAGCACTTCGTCGATGACATCGATTTTACGCGGATTCATGCGCATATCAGCGCCGCAGAGTTCGGCGATTTCCAAGCGGTCGTCGTTCAAGTCGATGGCGATCAACAGGCCCGGATTCTTTAGCCTTGCGGCAGCCACCATACCCAAACCGAGCGGTCCGCAACCGGCGATCACCACCACATCATCAAGTTCGATTTCGCCACGTTGCACGGCATGGATGGAGCAGCCGAGCGGCTCGATGAAAGCGGCATGATGGGCCGGCAGGGTATCGGGGACTTTGTAATTCAGGGCGCCGACCGGGAAAAGCATATATTCCGCCATGGCGCCAACGGTGGCTTGACGGAAGCCGTAGACATCGTGCTTGTCCTGGCACATCCAATATTGACCGCGCTTGCAGAAGCGGCAATTCCAGCAAGGCACGATCTGTTCGGAGACGGCGTTATCGCCCAATGCCAAGCCGTACTTTTCGCCCGCGCCTTCGCCTAATGCCACCACTTCGCCGACAAATTCGTGTCCCGGTATGACCGGCGGCTGGCAGTAACCCTGGCGCGTATCATCACCCCAAAAGAGCGGCGCGCCTTGATAGCACTTCAAATCGCTGGCGCAGATGCCCACCGATTGCACGCGGATGACGACTTCGCCGGCGCCGGGTTCCGGCACTTGCCATTCTCCAATTCGGTAGTCTTCGGGTCCGTGGCAGACGATAGCGGACATGCTCTTGGGCAGGGGCTCATTGGCTTGGTAGGTCATTAATGTTTCCTTTTTCGGTTTGCTTATTACGTCACAACTCTGTAGTTTCCGCATTCCAGTATTCGCTCATATAATTGGCGAAATGACTAGAGAGGTAATTCATTTCTTGACCTGTCTATTCTTCGCTCATGTCGAACCATTCTCCATCTTTTCGCCTAGAAGCGTATTTCTTGTGCAAACGTCTTTCATCTTTCGGCGCGTTATCTGATTTCATCAGGCTTGAGTATCTCAATTGCTTCCCGTGCTCGCTTTGGAGTTGTTGCATGCGTTGTTTTGGATTAATGGTTCGTCCAATTTTTACGAGCCCGGATATAGGGTCAGAAATATTATAGATAAATCCAGCAGGATGTTCACTCTTGCGCAAATATTGGTAATCACGAGCAAGATAAACTGCTTCTCGCAGGACGACCAGGAAGGCGAGCGTGTGCCCAAAGATGATGTGTCCGTAGAAACTAGGCCCGATGGAAAGCTGCAAGACCTGGCCGCCAGTTAGGATGGGCACGATGATATTGACGCCGATGATCCACCAGATCAGTCCGTAGATCGAACCTCCAATTAGGATATTCAACGTCGGACTGCCCAAGTCCACGTACAGCATGAACACACCGGTGTAAAGGGCGCCGATAACGATACTGATAACGGTATGCAAGACGAAGCCGACAAGGGAATCAGCGCTTAACATGTCCCCAGTCATATCTTGTATCGCCGGACCTGCATAGGCAAGGAATAGATATCCAGATATGAGGCCGGGAATTATACCTCTCCTAGTACCGTCGATATCCATAAGAACTCCCCCTAATTGCGCTTTAGCTATTGTAAGTGGCAAAAACTACGGATCCGCGCCTCGGTTCCTTTAAGAGGGAGGGGCTTCAAACCCGTGTGGACAAACTTGCTGCCCGGTATGACCGGCGGCTGGCAGTAACCCTGGCGCGTATCATCACCCCAAAAGAGCGGCGCGCCTTGATAGCACTTGAGGTCGCTGGCGCAGATGCCCACCGATTGCACGCGGATGACGACTTCGCCGGCGCCGGGTTCCGGCACTTGCCATTCTCCAATTCGGTAGTCTTCGGGTCCGTGGCAGACGATAGCGGACATGCTCTTGGGCAGGGGCTCATTGGCTTGGTAGGTCATAGTTTGTGTCCCTCTATCGCTGTTGATGATATCGACATCATTTTAACCACGATTGAGGCAAAGCGCACCCTTTGCCGGTCAAACTGCGACGTCAGGCGGCGATAGAAAAAAGGGAAAGCCAAGCGATGACATTGCCATCCCAACTTTACGTTTTGTTTAGGTGTCAGCTAGTCTTAGTTGGCGTCGCGGACAACCAATTCTTGCCCGATCGTGATGTAATTGCGGTCCGCAAGCTGGTTGCGTACTATGATCTCAGCTGCGCTCACCTTGTATGTCAAGGCTATGGCATTGACGGTGTCGCCCGGTTGCACTATATGGATGATAGAGCCGTCAGCGCGGGGCGGCTGCGCAGACACCGGCTGTGCATATGCTGTGGTTGTGGACGCCGTTTCCGCGGATGTTTCTGTGGACGCGTCTGGCGTGTCTGCGGGAGTGGCGACGACGCCCGGCAGACCGGTGAAGGTATCGACCGTGCCGATCACGTGCCCGGCCAGACTGTTATCGAAAACGACGCTGTGTACTTTGCCTTCGAAGGTGAGGCCCATTGAGACGATGATAAACCGCTGTGACCCGATGGCTGCGCCCGAGCCTTGCGTCAACCGCGCGGCGACACATTCCGGTCCGCTGACGCGCGGAACGTTATTGCTATCGCGTATGATGCACTCCGATCCAGTGACCCGCATCGCCACGCGCCCGTCCGGCGAACTTGCTACCAGGCCTTGCGACTGCTGGGACTCGACCTGCGATTGCCTCAGCTCCATGATGAAGAAGCCTTCGCTTTCAGCGGTGACACCCCAGATTTCAAGCGTGGCATCGGGACGATTCGGCGGGCGACAGATAATACCGATGGCGCCCAGTTTCTGGAAGCAATTCTCCGGCTTGCGGCGCACGACCACGACGACGCCTTTAGGCTCAGGCTCCGACGGGGAATTGCGCGGCTCATCAGGAACAGGACCGGTAGGACCGGTAGGACCGATGACGATATCGTCAGCACAGGCGATACTGTTGTCGGTCACATTGCCGGAGAAATTGGCTGGCGAATTGTTGTCAAAGGTGATGCAGCCGTTCAGGGTGATGGTGGCAGACCCAAACGTGTTCAATACGGGAGCGCCGCCGGTGCCCATGTTGTTGCGGAAAACGACATTCGTAAAGGTGGCATGCCCCCCTCCATAATCAGGTAAATTATAGAAGACAGATGCATTGCCGGAGCTTCGACTCGTGGAGTTGTTTTCAAAGAGGGTGTTTGAAAACGTGGCGATAGCCTCGGATGCAAACACTCGGTCACGCGTGTTCCTGAATGTGCTGAATTCGGAGACGATATCGCCGAATAAGATGAATATTGTACTTTCCACTATTACATTGCGGTAAGTAAGAGTGCCGCCTGCGGCGGTTTGGATAACGGAAAGGTAGCCGCCGTGGCCGCCGATAATGCTGAAACCATTGCCTTGTACAGTAATCGACACGCCTTCAGAAACGGTCCACAAGTACTGACTAGCTCCGCTCGCACTAAGATCGCAGTCAGATCGTAAGGTATAGCTGGTCGATCTGTCCAGATTTCCCTTTCCGGGCAAGCCACAGCTGAGCAAGGCTGGAGGCGCGATGACCGCAGACCCGCCGTTTCCGACCGTTCCACTACAGGCGCCCGTGCTGTTGTCCGTCCAGTCTCCAGCGACGTTGTACGGGAGGTTGCCGGAGAATGTCAGGCAGCCGTTGGCGGTGAACGAACCATCACCGTGTACGGCGATCGCGCCGCCGACGTAATGATTGTTTCGAACTACAGAATCTGTCATGGTGACAGTTGCACCAGCGACGATATTCAGCGCTACTCCATTTCCTGGACTAAACGCTGCACCCACGTTGCCATCAAACAGCATATTTGTCAGCGTCGCCGCCCCGACTACATTCAGGGCGACACCACTGGATCCGCGCCGAAACGTGACGCTATTCGCGCTTAGGCTTCCAGCAACACCGACCATTGATGTGCGACTGATATCTTCACCATCAAAAGACAACTGATTCAGATTCAAGGTGCTGGTGGCAGCTCCTAGAATCAGAGTATAACTACCGCCGCTGATGCTGTGGCCGGCGCCATTGATGGTCAGTGTTATCCCGGCGTTCACTTGAAGAACGCTAGTCTGGATACAGTCGGCAGAAAGCGAGTAGGTAACTGACGAAAAGATGATGCCACCGACCGGCAGACCACAGGCGGCCGGCTCCGGGTTGCCCTGGCTCAGAACCGGCGCAGCACCGGAGAACAATACACACAGTAGCATGAGCAGACATCTCGTCAACCATGAGGATTTGGCATGCATGCCACCGAGATCAAAGTATTTATTCATATTATAACATCAATCAAATGAGTAAGCCTTACTAGTAATAGATAATTAGCAAAATAGTACCTCAAGAATAGGCATTACGCTAAGTTTTTTGTCATGAGTTTGGCGCGAATAGCTTGTTTCGTCCAGAAGTGTGACTCTCGCCACGCTCCATATTTCGTAGAATTATATAACTTTCTAACATTGTATGCAATATTCGCTCATATCGCAGATTTTGGCTGCGCGAAGTAGCTGGAGGCTGCTTCTTGTTGGCAAGGGCATAGACGCCGGATATAATGAGAAGAGGGACAATTTCCTGGAGAGTGGCCTATGACCGCCGTACATCCTGACTCTACTGTCCGCACAACCTGCCCATACTGTGGCGTCGGTTGTCAGATGAACTTGCAAATCAAAGACGAGAAAATCTACCGTGTGGAAGCGCCGTTTGACAGCGCGCCCAATTACGGCAATCTCTGCGTCAAGGGGCGCTTCGGGTTGGATTTCGCCACGCATCCGCGGCGCTTGAAAAAGCCGCTGATCCGTGATGGCGCGCGCGGCAATTTCCGCGAAGCCAGTTGGGATGAAGCGCTGGACTTCGTTAGCCAACGCTTGTCGTCCATTGTCAGGCAGCACGGCGGAGACAGTATGGCGACTTATGCCTGTGCCAAAGCGACTAATGAGGACAATTATGTTTTCCAGAAGTGGGTGCGGGCAGTGATGAAGACGAATAATGTCGATCACTGCGCGCGTTTGTGCCATGCCGGCAGCGTGACCGGTTTGCAGCTGGCGATCGGTTCCAGCGCTATGAGCAATAGCATCGCCGAGATGGAGCATCTCGATACCTTTATTGTCACCGGCAGCAACACCACCGAGACGCATCCGGTCATCAGTCTGTTCCTGAAGAAAGCGGTGCGCAAGAATGGCGCAAAGCTGATTGTGATTGATCCACGACAGATCGAGCTGACGGACTTCGCGACCTTGTGGCTGCGGCAAAAACCTGGCACGGATGTGGCGGTCTTCCAGGCGATGGCCAACGTAATCGTTAGCGAGAACCGCTTCGATCCGGCGTTCATCGAAGCGCGCACCGAAGGCTTTGAGGACTATATCGAATCGCTGGAGCATTGTACGCCGGAATGGGCGGAGGCGATTAGTGGAGTGCCGGCCGATGACCTTCGTCAGGCGGCGCGCATGTATGCCGATGCCGAGCGAGCCGCCTTTTATTGGGGCATGGGCATCAGCCAGAGCACCCACGGCACCGATAACGCGCTGTCGATCACCAATTTGGCGCTGATGTGCGGGCATGTCGGCAAACCTGGCACCGGGCTTAATCCTTTGCGCGGACAAAATAATGTACAGGGCTGCTCCGATAGCGGCGGCTTACCGACAGTGTATACGGCCTATCAGTCGGTCAGCGATCCGGCGATCAAGGGCAAATTTGAAGCCGCCTGGAATACGGAACTGAACCCGACACCGGGGCTTACCGTCACCGAGATGGTGGACGGCGCCTTGCTGGGGCAGATCAAAGCAATGATCGTCATGGGCGAAAACCCGATGATGAGCGAGCCGAATCTGTCGCATGCGCAACATGCTTTGGAAGAACTGGATCTGCTGGTCTGCATCGATATTTTCATGAATGAAACCGGCGAAATGGCGGATGTCATCTTGCCATCGGCGAGCTTTGCCGAAAAAGAAGGCACGTTTACCAACAGCGATCGACGCGTACAGCGTGTGCGGCAGGCCTTGCCGGCGGTCGGCGAGTCCCTGCCCGATTGGCAGATCATTTGTCAACTTGCCCAGCGCATGGAAGCGCAACTGGGCGTGGAACGCAGCGCCGGATTCGCTTATCGCGATGCGGAAGAGATTTGGGAAGAGATTCGCTCGGTCACGCCGGACTTTTATGGCATCACTTATGCGCGGCTGAACCGCGAGGGCGGTGTGCACTGGCCTTGCCCGGCGGTGGATCATCCGGGCACGCCTTATCTGTTCGAGGATGATTTCCCTCGCGGCAAAGGTAAATTCTGGGAACTGGAATATGGCACCGAAAGTGAATTGCCAGATTCGGAATATCCTTATCATCTGACGACCGGGCGCGTGCTATTCCACTGGCATGGCGGGACGATGACGCGGCGCTCGAGACTGGAAGATGCATTTCCGGTGCCGATCATCGAGATGCACCCGGCGGATGCTGGCAAGCTGCAAGTCGTTTCGGGCGATTGGCTGCGCATCACGTCGCGGCGCGGGCAGGTGGAATGTCAGGTGATGGTCACCGGCCGCTCGCCGTCGGGCACGGTGTTTCTGCCTTTCCATTTTGTCGAGGCAGCCGCGAACCTGCTCACATTGGACAAAATTGATCCGCGCGCCAAGATACCCGATTTCAAGATGGCGGCGGTCAAGCTGGAGAAGGTGGCTCGGGCGTCGACCGTGCTGGAAGAGCAGGGCGCGATCAAGGATCCAGTGCGGTTTGTGCATTAGCGTGGGCCAGCCAGGTTACGATTGAAGGGCATAATCATGAGCGAGACGCTGAGAGTTGATGTTCCGGTAGCAGCGATTCGCGCCTATTGCGAAACGCAACAAATAGCTAACTTGTCGCTGTTGGGCGCAGCATTTGATGACTGGCTCCGACCAAATACCGAAGTTGGTATACTGGTGGATTATCTTCCCGGCGCGTCCATCACGTATATTGACATGGCGCGGCAAGAACGCGAATTGAGTAAGATCATCGGTGGCGCGATTGACTTGCGTACGCCAAACGAGCTTGAAATGACTACTCGGCAAACGATCCTTAAAGGGGCGACACTTGTTTTTGTCCAAAACTCGCGAGAATGATCCGACCCGTTTGCTTCACATGTTGGAATGGGCGCGATACACTGAACGCATTGCTACGGGTGAATCGCGCCAGTCGCTCGACAGAAACCGGATGCTACAGCTTGCATTGGCAAGAACTCTGCAAATCATCGGAGAAGCTGCCAATAGCGTCACGGCCGATACAAGACGAGGTTACGTGACCATTCCATGGCCTGACATAATCGGAATGCGCCATCGACTGGTCCATGTCTACTATGCCATTGACTTGGACGTGATCTGGCAGACGGCAACCGAACACATGCCGCCGCTAATCGACGATTTGGAGCACATCCTTGAGGCCGATGCGTCATGACCGAAGTCTCCCTCGCAATAATCGCAGGTGGCAAGAGCCGGCGCATGGGGCGCGACAAAGCCTTTGTCGAGTTGGGCGGCAAAGCCATGATCGAGCATGTCATTGAGCGGACTGCCGATCTGAGACAATCGGAGACGCTGCTGATAACCAACAGAACCGACGACTATCGGCATCTCGGGTTGGAAATGTTCGCGGATGTTCATCCCGACAAAGGATCACTGGGCGGGATTTACACTGCGCTGACGAAGGCTGACAAAGCCGATGTGCTGGTGCTGGCTTGCGACATGCCCTTCATCAAGCCGGATATGTTGAGCTTCATGATCGAGCAGATGGACGAGGCGACAGATATTGTAGTGCCGCGCGTCGCTGGTTATCCACAAGGACTGCACGCGATTTACAAAAAAACCTGCTTGTCTCCTATTGCCGAACAGTTGAAGCAAAATCGACTGAAGATCATCCGCTTCTACGACCGGATGCGTGTGCGATATCTTGATGAGGCGGATTATGCGGCTTATGACACAGACGGGCTGTGCTTCAGCAATCTGAATACGCCGGCTGAAATGGCGGCTGCTGAGAACTGGATCAATGAACATCAACGAAGCTGAAACCGTAGTGGACAACACGAAATAAATGAACCAACACGCTGAAAAGACGTACTCCATGATTCGAATACTTGTCTTGCTGATTGCTTTTCTTACATTGAATATTCCTGTCTTGGCACAAGACACGCTTGATCAGGCAACTGAAGAAAGTCCTGTTTTGTTTATCGACATTGGTGAGGCTGAATTCATCAACCTAGCTCAAGTTTATCTGATGAAGGGGAATAAGAAAGAACGGACATTTCAGTCTGACTACTATCGGACTGTAGGAACACTTGGTCTTGAAGAAGGTTCATGGTCGATTATTACAGTAGGAATAGGCGGCGATGATGAAACAAATTATAGAGGTAAGGATTTTCCAAATACAGACATCGAACTCCAGGCTTCTCCGCAAAGATGTTTTACTTCACTGATATCAGAGGCAGCTAAAGCATTTCATATCATATGTCCCCTGCGTTCCCTGAAATTCGAAGTGCGATCTAATTCCTCACATACACTTTTACTGATAACTCAATTAACACCCCGAAACAAATTAACAGTCACTCTGACGGCAACCAAAACACCTACGCCGAGATTGACAGTGAGGCCGACGATTACACCAACTAATATACTGACGGCGACACCTTCGATCACCCCAACGGATTCGCCGACGAACATACCTACTTCGTCACGCACTCCGCGCCCGACTGTTGATCCAGAAGCGGGCACTTACTACATCAGCAGGTCAGGTGGTGTAAATGTAAGGTCCTGTGCCAGTACATCCTGCTCTGTGGTAGCACGGGTTCAATTTGGGAAAACCGTGTATGTTACCGGGTTCGAGGACGGTCAAACTATTAGCGGAAGCAGCCGATGGGCCAGAACAGATGCCGACGAGTACATCCACTCCTCGTTATTGACGCGCGGAAAGCCCCCAGTGACTGCGACGCGAAAGCCTGAAGTCACAGCTCGTACAAGCTCAATAGGTTCAACAATACCTGCCAGCAATGACTGCGAAACTCAGCGAATCATTGACGAGCTGGATTTGTATACGGCTAGCTACGGACGATGTAACATTGACGGGGCTTACATGAGAGCAGGTGTTCTGGAATCCTCCTGTACCCTGATATACCATTACTGGACAGACAAAGATACAGCGTTGGAACGACTCACAGAGAGGCGGAAATTCGCACAGTACCTTGCTTATCTGAACGATGAGTACAACTTGAACCTTGACGCTTTGGCTCTGCAAACGTGGGACGAATCGTGTACAGTAAATTTAGGATGGGAGTTTTTCGATGGTGATGGCAAGCTTGTTGATTGAAGCTATGGATGACTAATCATACAGAAACTTCAATTCCTTCAATCGCATCCCTCTTCACGCCCTACCACGGACGTGGGCGCGAGGCGTTGTTGCCGGTACTTTGGGATGTACAGGGCGCTTGCGGCAGTATCAGTCCCGAGCATGTGCATAAAATCTCACATTTATTGCGGGTTCCGGAAGCGGACATCTATGGGGTGATCGGCTTCTACACGCTTTTTCATGAGCAGCCGACCGGGCGGCGCATCATCCGGGTTTGCACCGATCCCACTTGCAGCTTGTCCGGCGCTGATCAGGTTTTGCATGATGTTTGCGCCCGGCTGGATATTGCGGCCGACGAATCCACTCTTGATGGCGAATACACGGTTGAGCATTCGCCTTGCCTCGGCATGTGCGATTATGCGCCGGCGGCTTTGGTCAGCGCGCGGGGTGAGGCGGATATGGCGCTGGCGAATGTGACAGTGGATGAGCTGTTAGGTGAATGGGAAGACGATTATTTCACGCCTGCGGGTGATGGCGGGTCGGTGATGCTTGATCCTGACATGACAGCAGCACCGAAGTCTCTGTCTGATTACGGCGATTATGCGGCGTTGCGCAAGGCGATCACAAGTATGACACCCGAGGCGGTGATCGCGCAAGTGGAAGGCTCCGGCTTGATCGGACGAGGTGGCGCGGCTTTCCCGACCGGCATGAAATGGAAGTTTACGCGTGGAACGACGGGCGAGATCAAGTATGTCGTCTGTAACGCCGATGAAAGTGAGCCGGGCACCTTCAAGGATCGCGTGTTGATGGAGCACCATCCACATCTGTTGCTGGAAGGTATGGCGCTGGCAGCCTTCGCTGTGGGCACGGACAAGGCGTATATTTTCATCCGCGGCGAATATCCTAAAGCGACCGCGATCCTGCAGAATGCCATAAAAGAAGCGGAAGAGAATGGCTTGCTTGGCGATGGCATGTTGGGGGGAACACTCTCGCTGAACATCGAGATACGGCGGGGCGCGGGCGCTTATATCTGTGGCGAAGAAACCGCGCTCTTTGAAGCGATTGAAGGCAAACGCGGCTTCCCGCGCATGAAACCACCGTATCCAACCACTTTCGGCTTGTTCGGCAAGCCGACTGCGGTCAACAATGTCGAGACCTTGTGCGCGATCCCTGGCATTATCAGTCATGGAGCGGATTGGTTCAAGCAGTTCGGCACCGAGCAAAGCAGCGGCACTAAACTGGTATCGGTCAGTGGACATATTGGAAAACCCGGCTGCTATGAGATCGAGCCCGGAATCACGCTGCGGCATTTTCTCGATGAGATCTGCGGCGGTGTCGTCGGTGAGTTGGGTGCGATTCTGATGGGTGGCGCGGCCGGCACATTTTTGCTGCCGGACGAGATTGACGTCAGGCTGACTTTCGAGGATTTGCGGGCGGCGGGCAGCACCTTCGGCTCGGGCGCAATCATGGTCTTTAATCAGACGACGGATTTGCGCGATGTTCTCAAGCGGCTGGGACGTTTCTTCCAACACGAGAGCTGCGGCAAGTGCTTTCCCTGTCAGTTGGGCACGCAGCGTCAGGTCGAGATATTGGAGCGGCTGGATACTCCCGCGCCGGGCGATCGTGACCGGCTGCATGATATCGGCATGACAATGACAGAGGCATCGATTTGTGGCTTGGGGCATACGGCGGCGATAGCGGTGATGAGCGCGATGGAGAAGTTTCCAGCGCTGTTCAGACAGGAGTGAAGAGAATATGGCATTCAATCCAAGAACAGAATACGACACTGAGAGAACAAATATTCGAATTCGTGACTTCTCTGCCTATGCAGATGAATATGAAACTCGACCGCCCTATCAGCGCAAGGTGGTTTGGGAGAGAAAGAAACAGCAAGCTCTGCTAGATAGCTTGTTCCGTCGCTTCTACATACCAAGTGTAGTAATCCGCCTAGTGCGTCTTGGCGAAATGCAAACTAAGTACGAAGTTGTGGACGGCCAACAAAGGATTAACACGGTTCAAGCATTCTTTCAGGACGAACTGCCTTTGCCTGATTCACTCTCCGACATCAATACTCTCTTACCGAATTGCACGTATTCCAGATTACCCGCGGAGATCAAAAAGTTCGTTGACCGAGAACTAAAGTTTGACGTCGATATAATTAAGAATATAAGTGATCCACTCGATACAAGGCATCAAGAGACAGCCACCGAAATCTTTTGGCGTCTTCAACAGGGCGAGTCGCTTAACAAGATGGAAACTGCACATGCGCGACTTTCAAGTCTGGTTCGCAATTTCCTTGTCAAATATGCCGATGATTCTGATTTTGATTTTAGTTCCTATGTATCGATAGATGACAACCCACACAAATTAGGATTTTTTTCAGAAACCCGGGCCAGATCCAATAGTCGAATGCAACATCTAACACTGCTCGGACGCTTCCTGCTTTTGGAAATTTCGGGCGGGCCCACTAATATTGGTGATCAAAATATAGTTACGCTAATTGACGAAACGATTCAGGCGGATGGCATTGGAAACACAAGTTATGAGCAAGAAGTGCCGGCCCGTGCAGTTCTTCAGAATCTCAAGGAGATGTATAAAGTCTTTCATGACGACCCGCTTTTGGACACGACAACTTACGGCACTGGTGTCCTAGCATTCCGCTTTGAGTACTTTACGATTTCTTGCTACTTGTTGCTACGTCATCTGCTGAAGTATTACGTCTTTTCAAATGAGACACAACTATGTTTCAGGGATTTCGCATATGATTTCTTTGAACGTACGAAGGGAATATCACGAGCAACCGAACAAGTGGTCCGGTTTGTAGAGAATCGTCAACAGAATGTCCGAGCGGTAGAGATTAAGAGAGCAGATTTTCCGTCTTGAGTTCTTTGGATTCGCTGAACGAAGAGGCCTTAAGCTGCTCTCCAAAGATAATCAACGCACATTCTCAGAAAAGAATCGCATTGCCATCTATCTGCGTGACAATGGCATTTGCCAAAAATGCCGCGCTGAAGGTATGTCAGATCATGAAGCACGAGTGCCTTGGTCAGCGTTCGAAGCTGACCATGTACTCCCCCACAGCAACGGCGGTCAAACCCTGATCGAAAACGGCCAAGTCCTGTGTCGCGAGCACAACCGTCAAAAAGGAGCAGGGAAATGAGCGAAGAAACGATACGGCTTGAATTGGACGGCCAAGAGATCACAGTCCCAAAAGGCGCGACGCTGCTCGACGCGGCGCGCGAGGCCGGCGTGGAGATCCCCGTCATCTGCTATCACGAGGCGACCTCACCCAACGGACTCTGCCGCATTTGCGTGGTGGATGTGGATAATGGACGCGTCTTGCAGCCGGCTTGCGTGGCAGAGTGTCAAGCGGATTCTCGAGTAGAAACGCGCAACGAGCGCGTCGAGCGCAGCCGGCGGACCATCCTGGAAATGCTGAATGCCTCGGTAAATCTGGAACAGGCGCCCGAGATTCAGGGCATGATGTCGGAATACACTGCGGATGATGAGCGCTTCCCGGACGCGCAGCGGCGCGAGGCGGAGGTCATTGATGACAATCCCTTTTACGTGCGAGATTATGAGCAGTGTATTTTGTGTTGGCGCTGTGTGCAGGTCTGCGCCGAGGATGCGCAGTTTACCTTTGCCTTGACGCTGAAGAACCGCGGGCATGAGACATCAGTAGCCACCGCATTTGATATTTCGATGACCGAATCGCCTTGTGTGTTTTGTGGTCAATGCGTTGGCGTCTGCCCGACTGGCGCGCTAAAGCCGAAAGTGGAATGGGGTATGGAGCAGGGTTGGAGCGCGGAAGAGCTGCGCAGTAACACACGTCGTCCGCGCAAGCGGCGCGTTGACAGCGAATAGGTCTGCGAGAAGAGCAGATGGTGGCAAACAAGGGACAGATAGTGACAGGGAATGTGCAGGAAACTTTGATCGGCGCTGTGCCCTTCAGCTATCAAGTGATTGAAGGCGAGACTGTGCGGCAGGTCGAAGGCGGCGTGATCGACGAGCAGTTGCTTTCGATATATGTCAACGGGCAATCGCTGGCGACGATGATGTGCAGCCCTTTGCAATTGGAAGCGCTGGCTGTCGGCTTCATGTATAACGAAGGCGTGATCGAATCGGCAGCGGAGATCGGCTTGCTGCAACTGAACCTGCCGAATAGCGTTGCCGATGTCATCCTCAAGCACGATGAGGTCAAGTTGCCGCGGCGCATGATTCTAACCACGGGATGCGGCGGTGGCATGACCGGGCAAGTACTCTCGAGTAATTTCCCGGCCTTGGAAAGCGAATACACGACATCGACGGTGACTATCAAGCGCTTGATGCGCGAGTTGCAAGGCGCGGCGAAGCTATACAATGCCGTGCGTGGTGTGCATACGGCGGTGCTGGGTGATGAGGCGGGTCTGCTGATCAGCGCCGAGGATGTCGGGCGACATAACGCGGTCGATAAGGTGGCTGGGCAGGCGCTGCTGGACGGAATAGTCACTCAAGATCGGATTTTGCTGACGAGCGGTCGCATCAGCTCGGAGATGTTGGGCAAGGCGCGGCGCATGGGCATTCCGGTTGTGGCCAGCCGCACGGCACCAACCAGCATCACGGTGGAGATGGCGCAGGCCTGGAATATCTGCGTCATCGGTTATGTGCGGCAGGGTGGTATGCGTGTATATACGCATAGCTGGCGGCTCGGTTTGCGATAAGTTAGCAATCCCATGCCCGGTCACCTCTCCAAAACATTCAGAGGACAGGACCCGCTTCTCTGCCTGTCACCATCAATCATTCTCAACTCGCAATAGACCGCGTCCATTTAGTCCCCAGATTCTCGCAAGATGATGATACGCTCGGCTCTATGGCAATCGCATCGCTAACCTTCCTGGTAAACCTGCAACTTTTTCAATAGATCGCCGTGCTCGCACGAGCCGGAGGTCGGTTGTTTCGCGTGAGCGCAGACGACTTTTTCGTTGCCGCCGGCCGGCTGACACGCTCCCTGCGCATCGTTAACCATTCTGGTGCAATCCCATATAATGTCAATACTGTATTGACACCCTGTTGCCAAATCAGGGCATGATGCCGCCGATGGTTGCCCCTTTGCCGCCCTTTGTTGCGCCTTTGTTGCCCATTTTCGGCCTATTTCTGTCATTTGCCGTTTTCGCAAGCACATAGATTGACTCGCCTAAGATGCTCGATGCCTCTTTTCTTGACGAACCAGTGTGCTGGCACTAGCAAGAGGCTTGATATATCGTGTGTGAGCGCGGCCGTCCATTTCGCTACCGGCGGGCGGCTGTGGTAAAATTTCTTACCGTTGATCAACCAGCTTTCAGTTGAGAATCAGGATAGGATGCCATCTCCCGAGTTTTTTCAGGTCACGCCCGTAGCCGATGCTCTGAATCTGCTGGATGCCCATTGGCAGCCACAGCCACAAAGCGAAACGCTGTCGACAGCCGAGGCGTTGGACAGGATTGTCGCTGCTGACATTCTGTCGCCGGAGCAGGTGCCATCGTTCCGCAAGAGCACTATGGATGGCTATGCCCTGCGAGCGGCTGATACCTTCGGCGCCAGCCAATCGCTGCCCGCCTTCGTCGCTGTCATCGGCGAGATAAAAATGGGCGAGGTGCCGCAGGGTGCTATCGGCGCAGGTGAGGCACTGCAGATTCACACCGGCGGCATGTTACCTGATGGCGCTGATGCGGTAGCGATGGTGGAGACTGTCCAGCGCGTCAATGAAGGGGAAATCGAGGTTTTGAAGGCGGTGGCGCCGGGCGAGAACATGATACAACCCGGCGAGGATGTCGCGGAAGGGGCGCTGATTCTGCAGCGACATCATCGCATACGCCCGCAGGACATCGGCGGTTTGCTGGCGGTCGGCATCGGAAAGATCAATGTACTGCAGCGGCCACGGCTGGGTATTCTCAGCTGTGGCGATGAGTTGGTCGCGCCGGATGCCGAGGCGCCGCCGGGCAAAGTGCGCGACATCAATGCCTATACGCTGAGCGCTTTGACGGAGAAACTTGGCGGCGAAGCCGTGCCGCTGGGCATCGCCTCTGATTCGCTAGCGGAATACCGCCGATGCGCTCAAGCCGGATTCGCCGCTGCCGATATATTGTTGTTAAGCGCCGGCAGTTCCGTTTCGGCGCGCGATTACACCCGTGATGTCATCAATGGTCTGGGAGAGCCGGGGGTATTGCAGCACGGCTTGGCAACCAAACCGGGCAAACCGACCATCATCGCAGTCTGTGACAACACGCCGGTGATTGGCTTGCCGGGCAATCCGGTCTCGGCACTCTTGGTCGCGCGGCAACTCTTACCCCATTTGATCGCCCGCTTTGGCGGTCAAGCGCTGGAAACGCCGGCAACGACCCGCGCGCGTCTTGGGCTGCGCATTGCTTCGGTCAGTGGCCGTGAGGATTGGGTGGCCCTGCGATTGCAGAAAGGGAAAGACGAGTATCCGCTGGCGCAACCGATATTTGGCAAATCGAATCTGATTTTCACGTTGGTACAAGCCGATGCACTGCTGCGCGTGCCCTTGAATTCGGGCGGATTGGAAGCCGGCAGCCTGGTCGAGGTGATTCGGTTTTAGGCCAGCGGCGGACTAGCCTCAAGGCGGCAGCGCTAAGGGCAAGTGCGCTCATACAAAATTATCAAGCTTCCGCTTTTGCCAGCATAGAAGTTTATCAAAAAAGCAGTATAAAGAAGAACGATGGCTAAACGTCACATCTATTTGGAAGACATCCCGCTGGAAGAGGCAAAGGCGACGTTGCAAGCTGCGTTGCAGGCTGCCGGACGCGCCATGCCGACGACAGGCGAAACCATCGGGCTGGCGGATGCGCTGGAACGAGTGACCGCTGAGCCGGTGCGCGCGCATTTGTCCTCGCCACATTATCATTGCGCGGCGATGGATGGTTATGCCGTCAACGCTGCCGATACCAGCGAAGCGCGGGAGACAAGAGCCGTCAGCCTGGTCCCGGGACAAACTGCGCACCCGGTCAATACCGGCGATGCATTGCCGGAAGGCAGCAACGCCGTCATCATGATTGAGAATGTCAATCCGTCCGATGAGGGCAGCTTGCTGATCTACGCTGCTGTAGCGCCCTGGCAACATGTGCGCCTGATGGGCGAGGACATGGTAACGACGGAAACGGTCTTGCAGGTCAATCACAAGCTGCGACCGGTCGATCTCGGCGCTTTGGCCGGCTGCGGCCACGCGCAGGTGACGGTGCGGCGCAAACCACGAGTTACGATCATACCTACCGGCAGCGAATTGGTCCCGCGGCAGCAAAAACCGCAGCGTGGGCAACTCATCGAATACAACAGCTTGATCCTGGGCAGTCAGATTCGCCAGGCGGGTGGCGATGCCACGATGGAGGATATCGTCAACGATGAACTGGACCAATTGCGCGCTGCGTTGCAAGAGACGGTCGCCAGACGGCCAGATTTGATTTTGGTGCTCTCCGGTTCATCGGCCGGCAGTCATGATTTCACCGCCGCGGCCATAGGCGAGCTGGGCGAGGTGCTGGTGCATGGCATCGCGGTTCGTCCCGGGCATCCGGTCATCATCGGCATGGTGGCGGACATCCCCATTATTGGCGTGCCGGGTTATCCGGTCAGCGCGGCGCTCACCGGCGAGCTTTTGGTCATACCGCTGATCCGGCAATGGTTGGGGCTGGGCGAGGCCGATGTCCGGACCGTTGAAGCAATCTCGACGCAGAAGATTGTCTCGCCCACCGGTGATGATGATTTTGTGCGTGTGGCATTGGCGCAGATCGACGGACAAATGCAGGCGACACCGCTGCAACGCGGCGCCGGCGTGATCACATCCCTGGTGCAGGCGGACGGCTTGGCGCATATCCCGCGCTTCCACGAGGGCGTGGACCGAGGCGCGAGTTTGAATGTGGCGCTGTATCGCCCGCTCAGGCAGATCCAAGAAACGATCATGATCATGGGCAGCCACGATCCCATGCTGGATTTGCTGGCGACGCATTTGCGGCTAAGCAATCCGGAAGGACGAATCGTGTCGGTCAACGTAGGGTCGCTGGGCGGATTGATCGCTTTGCGGCGCGGCGAGGCTCATATCGCCGGCAGTCATCTGTTTGATCCGGCATCGGCCAGCTATAACGTGCCTTATCTGAAAAAATATCTGCGCGAAGAAGCCGTGCAATTGATTACATTTGCCCAGCGTGAACAAGGATTGATAGTACAAGCCGGCAATCCACAGGGCATCACATCAATCGCGGATATCCGCGGATCGCGTTATGTCAATCGGCAGCGTGGTGCCGGAACGCGCGTCCTCCTCGATTATTTGCTGGATGAACATAAGATTTCATCCGACGCGGTTGAAGGATACGATCACGTAGAGTACACGCATCTGGGGGTGGCGGCGGCTGTCGCGGATGGCATCGGCGCTTGCGGCATGGGATTGCGCAGCGCGGCTGAGGCGATGGGGCTGGATTTCATCGGCATCACTTGGGAGCGATTCGATCTGGTGATTCCAGAGCGATTCCTGGAATTACCCGGCGTACAAGCACTTCTGCAGGTGCTGCAGGACGAGGCGTTCAAACAAGAATTGGGGGCGCAGAGCGGGTATCGCAGCGATGAGACGGGCCGGCTTGCCTGGCACAGCAGCGATGCAAGCGACGCAGCCGCTCGGCGGCAGCGATAAGGTCTGCCGTGCTCGCGCAAAATATCAAACCGACTGCTCGTTCGAGCATAGCGGATTGTTAAGAAAAGAGAATTAGTCGGACCTAGTTTTCTCAGAGCTACCCGGCGGCCGCGATGGCCATCAGCTAACGATACTCACTGAAATCATAGCGAAAGTCGACCGAGGGTGTACGCAATTGCGCGTCCATACCGCCATCGACGATGAGGCGCGTGCCAGTGATGTAGGCAGCGTCATCTGATGCCAGGAAAGCCACGGCAGCGGCGATATCGGCCGGCCTACCTTGACGCTCCAGCGGGATGACGTCCGAGGGCGGGATGGGATTATCGCCGACGAAAGTACCATGATCGACGCGGGTGCTGCCTGGCACGACGGTGTTGACGCGGATATTGAGCGGCGCCAAATCAAGCGCCATCACCCGCGTGGCTGCCTCGATGCCACCTTTGCTGGTGTCGTAGCCGAACATATGCCGATGCGCGCGTGAGGCGCCACCGCTGCTCATATTGATGATCACGCCACCTTGACCGCGCTTCGCCATGAGGCGCGCGGCCGTCTGCGAGCAATAGAACATGCCGGTGAGATTCACCGCCAGCGTCAGTTGCCAAGATTCATCGCTATAATCGAGGAAGTTGGCGATCACACCGGATTTATGCACGAAGGCGGCGTTGTTCACCAGAATATTGATGCTGCCAAACGCGTCGATAGCTGCAGCAAATAGTGCTTCCACCGCAGCGCGCTCCGTGATATCGGTGCGATGATAAATGACACCGGCGGGCGCAGCTGCCAGATCAGCAGCCAATGCCTGCCCGCTATTATCATCGATATCGGCGATGACAACATTGGATGCTTCACTGGCAAGCCGGCGTACGCAGCCCGCGCCGATGCCGTTGGCGCCACCGGTTATAATGGCTGTTTTTCCTTGAAGTCGCATGGTTTTTCTTCCTCTCCGCCAACCCCTCCCCAAAGCATTAGGGAGGGGAGATTCAGACCGATAGTTGTCAACACTCGCAGGCGATCCAGCGCCTCGTTTGTCGCTAGTTTAGGGGATTCGCAAGCGCGCCAGATTAAAGTCGCTAATATCAAATTGCGCTTGCCCGTCCAATGCCAGTTGTGCCAGGGCTTCTCCAACTGCCGCCGAGTGTTTGAAGCCGTGGCCGGAGCAGGGCGAGGCGATGATCACCCGTTCGGATTGCGGATGTTGATCGATGACAAAGTGTTCGTCTGGCGTGACGGTATACATGCAGACATCGGCATGGACAAGATTTTCGCGCAGACCTTTGAGGCGCGGCAAGGTCAAGCGGTGATACATGTCTGCCGTTTCAGCCGCTGTTACCTCGCGGCTGACCCGATCGGGATGAGTCGCTGTATGGTATTGCTCGGTGACCATCTTGACGCCAGGCATGCCATCGCGCGGTGCCGGAAACGCAGACCAGAATTCCTCCAACTTGTCGCCGATCCAGATGACAAAGGGGAAGTTTTCCGGATAGAAATCGCTGATATTTTCCGCCTCGAACCAATAAATCACCTGTCGGCAAACGCGGATACCGGCTCGATAGTCCTCCGGCAGCAAATCGCCGATCCAGGCGCCGGCTGACAGAATCACTTTGTCGGCGTGGTAACTGCCCTTTTCCGTGAGCACTTTGACGCCATCAGCGCTCGGCTCATAGGCAGTCACCATTTCCCGCATGTTTATCGTCGCGCCGGCAGCCAGCGCCAGGTCGAGTTGGGTTTGAATGCAGCGTTCCGGCCGCAGGACTCCGGCGCCGCTTTCGTAATAGGCGCGGTCGATCGGGCGCAAGGTTAGCAGCGGATGGCGCCGCATGACTTCGTCCGCGTCCAGAATTTCATGCGCGATGCCAAATTTTTCGGCAACGCGGGCGGAAGCGGTGACGAAATCACCTTGGGCATGGAAGGTTGCTGTGTCGCGTGGCGGGGAGATGATAAGCCCGCCGCTCTGATGGAAGAGTTCGCGCCCGCTGATCGCTTGCAACTGGCGCCATATTTCGTTGCTGCGGCGGATGAAGGGCATGTACATTTCGCCCTCGGCGATGGCTTGCCGCGTGATTCGGGTATCACCGTGGCTGGATCCGAAATTGTGCGGCGGATTGAAGCGTTCAATGCCCAGGACGGTCGCGCCACGTTTGCTCGCCGGATAGAGCGCCGCAGAACCCATCGCGCCTAATCCGACCACGATCAGATCATAGTGATTGGCGGTCATTTTCCTTCTCCTCACGTCGCCTTTGCGTGGCCGCGGCATCTACAGTCATAGATTCCCTATCGATCACCACGCCGTATTCGGCTGCGGCTGCCTCGACCGATATATAACCTTGCCGCACATCCTCCAGCACGCGCTCGGTAGCGCGCAGCTGGGGAAGGCCGTATCCGCCACCGCCCGGTAGCTTTAATGTCACGCGCTGGCCCGGCCGCAAGACGTAATGACTCTTGGGATGCGGATGCGCGCCATCCGAGAGACGCACGTCGCCCCTGACGCCTGACTTGCCGCCGAACAGGCCGACAGCCGGATGCCCGGTGCGATCGTACATGCAAGAATGACTGGCGTTCATGCCCGTGATGATTTCCATCTCCATGACCTGGCCAAGTCCGCCGCGGAATTGGCCGGGACCGCCAGAATCCGGCCGCAGTTCTCGGCGATGCATGAGCAGCGGCGCGGCAGTTTCAATCGCTTCGACCGGCACACCCTTGATCCCGCTCGGGAAAGCCGTTGCCGAAAGCCCATCGCGGTCGTGTGCCGCGCCCATGCCACCGGCGGAGAAAAAGACATAAGCGAATTCGCTACCATTCTCATCGATGCCGTCCATCATGGTATTCCACAAACCGGCCGAGCCGTTGGCGATCACCTGCTGCGGGATCAGCTCGGACAAGGCTGTCAGCAGCGGCTGGCTGACAAAATGCCCGATCAGATGACGGGCGCTGACCGGCGCGGGACGGCGGCAATTGAGAATAGATCCGTGCGGCGCGCGGACGTCAATGGGACGGAATGCGCCTTCATTGTTGGGGATTCCGGGCGCCAGAGCCACCATCAAGGTGTAGGTGGTATAGGCGTGCGTATAGTTGAGCACGACGTTGATGCCACGCTCGACCTGTGGAGATGATCCTTCATAGTCGACTTGCAGCTGATCGCCTGCCACCGTTAGGGCGCAAACGATATCCAGCGGATCGTCAAAGCCGTCGATGGTGATGGCGCTGCGATAGATACCATCGGGCAGGGCGCCTATGGCAGCGCGCAGGGCATGCTCGGTGCGATCGAGAATCAGCCTGGAGATCTCTTCGATATCGGGCAGATCGTATTCTTCCAGCATTTCGATCAGCTTGCGCGCGCCGACCTGATTGCCGACTTCCTGGGCATAAATATCGCCGATCACCTGATCGGGCACGCGAACATTAGCGCGGATGATATCTAATAGTTCCTGATTCGCTTGGCCCGCTTTGAAGAGCTTCATCAAGGGAATCGCCAAGCCTTCTTCATAGAGCGAGCGCGCGTCACCGCCCATGGTCGCGCCGCCGATATCGACGGCATGGCAAGTGTTTGCAAACCAAGCCACGCCGCGCCCTCGATAAAACACCGGCGAGACAATCGTCAGATCGAAGAGGTGGCCGGATGCTTGCCAGGGATCGTTGGTGATCAGCGTGTCGCCGACTTGCAAGCTGTCAATAGGGTAGTTGGGCACGACATATTTGCGCACGCAATTGGCCATGGTGTTGATGTGGCCGGGTGTGCCGGTGACCGATTGCGCGATCATATTGCCGGCGCGGTCGAAGACACCGGCGGAAAGATCACCGGCTTCGCGCACGACGGTGGTAAAGGAAGAATGGATCAGCGCAGCGGCTTGTTCATCAACCACGGAGATCAAGCGGCTCCAGA
The DNA here is from genome assembly GCA_965262335.1 of Phototrophicaceae bacterium. Classification (GTDB taxonomy): domain Bacteria; phylum Chloroflexota; class Anaerolineae; order Aggregatilineales; family Phototrophicaceae; genus UBA6055. The sequence continues at coordinate 83,783 of OZ253528.1, read as the reverse complement.
TGACTTCCAGTGTAATCGGATCGATCATGTGCTATGTTCTCCAAATTCAACCCCACCCCGGCCTTCATCGCTGTGAGGCTCATCGTCAAAAGGTGACAACGCGTGAGTGAATGAATGGCGCGTTACTTTCCCGCCGCATCCCTCTCATTTCTGAAACGTGTCGTATGGGCAGTTATGCTGAGCATAGATTGCCTCGATTTGAGGCTTAATGTGTTTCCAAAAGGCAGTTGGCGCCACCCATACCAACTTTCCTTCACGTTCGATGGGTTCAGGAATTAACTGCCCATTTACTGTATCGAGCAGACCGACTCCCCTACGTATGAAGGAATTATGCTTAAGCCCATTGGTTAGCTTGCTGCCAAGCTCAGGAGCCCCTGGATATTTCTTGGTGGGGAAGAATTCCTCAATTATACGCTTTGGACTAGGGTATTGGCTGCGCTTCTTTGGGTGCAGCGGCAGATTCTTTTTGCATAGAAATGCCAATTCCATGCAGGCTACCATGCTCAGCAACGCTGCTGCGTGGTCATCGGGATGCTGAAGCAACCTTTCGATTTGGTCTCTCCAATGCCGTTCATATACTTCGCGGCAGGTTTTGGGAAAATAGTTGGATTCTGCGAATCTTCCTGTGGTCATGTTGACAATGTTTCTCGATTTGTGGTAACTTGTAGACAGGTGTATGGTGAGATCCAGCACTAACCCCTAGACCGCTCTGGACAGACGGGGTTAGGGGAAGACGAGGGAACCCGTTTTGGGAATCCCACGACTCTAAAGGGCTTGCGACTTATACGGTGAGCCCTTTGGCTATTATACTATATCACATTTGCGCTGCTGAGATGGTGGGCGCCAACGCTGTTGGGCTTAGTTTAGAAGCGAGCGTGAGGGTCTCGACGCCGGTCATGACACCTACCGATCGCGAGACCTATCAGGTATAGCGATCATTGATTTTGGTTCATGTCCCCAGACTTTGAACGGAATGCTGCATTTCATTACCGCAGTGCGAGGCCCGATTCCCCGCAAGGCCAGTCAAGTCGAAGTGTTTAGAAGCATGTCTGCTTCTGAATGGTTGTTCCATTGAAATGGGAGGTGACGCGCGAAAGGCGCAGTTGCCTGGTTAAGCATTACTGACATGGGCGTGGGCAAGTCTCCCCCAAAGCTATGGGTAGAGAGATTTAGAGGAGATTGGCCTGCGGCGTCACTGCATTCACGCGCTTGCTCATTCCAATTTCTCGTCACTGCTCGGTCGGGTTAGTACAAGGCAGCCACCTTCTGCTACTTGCGCCGACCAGCCCGGAAGGACCACGGTGGTGGAGGCGGCTGCTTCGATAATAAGCGGGCCTTCGGCGCAAAAGCCGATATCAAGTTGATCGCGACGGTAAACGGCTGTGTCGATAGCCGTTTGATCTGCCGAAAAACGAACCGGACGACGAGCAATCGGAAGGTCGCTTATCATCTCTGAAGACGCGAGCGACAAGGCCTCGATTTTCGGTGTGGGACCGGCGATCAGAACGCGCCAGTTGACGGCTTCGATCGCGACGCCATCTGCCAACTGGCCGTAAAACTGACGATACTCCGCTTCAAAGACTTGCTGCATCTCACTGATATGTGTTGCGTTTAGCGCCTGCATCGGGAAGGGCACACGCACTTCATAACCTTGGCCGAGGTAACGCATGTCGATGCTGAGCCCCACGCTGATATCTCGCGCCGGCACACCTGCCGTTTCGACGATCGCTCTGCCTTCAGCTTCCAAATCGCGCAGGATTCGGTTGAGCGCGGTCAGATCAAGCTCGTCGAGTTGCGCGACATAGCTGCGCGTGAAATCGAAGGAAATCGGGGCGGTCATAAAGCCGAAGGCGGAGCCTACGCCCGCCAGGGGCGGGATGATGATATGGCGTATGCCCAGCCCAGCCGCGACGCCGCAGGCATGTACCGGACCGGCGCCACCGGTCGCCACCATGCTGTAACGCCGGATCTCCAAACCGCGTTCGGCAGCGTGCACGCGGGCCGCTGCCGCCATGTTTTCGTTGACCAGTTGATGCACACCCCAAGCCAGGCGATCAATCGACAAATCCAGCGCCTCTGCCAGTGGAAGCAGCGCTTGCTGTGCCGATTCCATATCGAGGCTGATGCTGCCGCCGGCGAAGTAGCAGGGGTTGAGATAGCCGAGCAGCAAATCGGCATCGGTTACGGTAGGCAGCTTGCCGCCTTGGCCATAAGACGCGGGTCCGGGTGCCGAGCCGGCGCTTTGCGGACCGACCGCCGGCAGACCCAGCGCGTTCAGATGGGCGATGCTGCCGCCGCCGGCGCCGATCTCGATCATCTCGATCATCGGCACCATCAAAGGCAAGCCGCTGCCGCGTTTGAAGCGGTGCACATGCGCCACTTCGGATTGATTGCTGATGGAAAGTTGGCCGGCGCGCGTGAGTACTGCTTTGGCTGTGGTGCCGCCCATATCGAATGCCAGCACATCGCTATGCCCCAGTTGCTGCCCCCAATAGACGCCAGCCAGTGCGCCACCGGCGGGTCCGCTTTCCACCAGCCGCACGGGAAACTCGCGTGCCGCGGCGACAGTGGTGGTGCCGCCGCTGCTGAGCATGATGTTCAGCGGCGCTCTTATGCCGGTCGTCTTCAAGCCATTGGCAACCCGTTCCAGATAGCGCTCGGTGATCGGTTGCACGTAGGCGTTGGCGACAGTCGTTGATGTGCGGGGATATTCGCGCATGCCCGGCGCCACTTGATGTGATACCGATATGGCGATGTTGGGCAGGCGTTTGCGGACGATCTCCAGCGCGGCCAATTCATGCGCCGGGTTGGTATAGGCGTGCAAGAAGCTGATCGCTAGCGCTTCGATGTCTGCGCCGCAGAGCGAATCACAGAGGCGTTCTATAGCGCCGGTGTCGAGCTCTTGCCAGATTCGTCCGTCTGCCAGGATGCGCTCCGGCACATCAAAGCGCAGGCTTCGTTCCACCAAGGGAGCCGGTTTAACCAGCGCCAGATCATACATATCGTATCGGCCTTCATTGCCGATCTCTATGGCATCGCGAAAGCCGGCCGTGGCCAAGAGAGCGGTTCTTGCGCCTTTGCGTTCGATGAGCGTGTTGGTGATGAGGGTGGTGCCGTGTACGACGTATTGGATGGACTGCGGCGCGATCTTTGCCCGCTGCATCAGTGTTCGGATGCCATCCAGCACTCCGCCCGAGGGATCGGGATAAGTCGTCAGCAGCTTCTCCACCTCGATCTGACGATTATGCAGGTCAAGCGCAACGATGTCGGTGAAGGTGCCGCCGATATCAACCGCCAGTATGCAGTCTGCCGATCTCATGGGATGCCAATCCTCTCGGCCTGGAGTGTTAAACAGATGGTGATCATAATTGCTGGGCCACAGGCTGTCAAGCAAAGCTGTGCCCGGCGATACCTACTGCAGAATTGCACAAGGACTTGCCATCAAGGCGCATAACCGGGGACCTGCCGATTGGGCTCAGGGTTTGTATGCTGTCTCGACGTTGTCATAGCAACAATCAGGCAAGGCATCGCGCTCGGCAGCCAGCAGATCGCGCAGGATGGCATCGGCATCGGCGATGGAATTGGTGAGCGGATCGGTCATCATGGCGCGACGCAGCAAACTGTAAGCCGCCGTGACGATAGCTTCCGCCGTGAGTTCACGCGGTTCGAGAGCAACTCCGGTCAGCCCGCGCAAGCGATGCGGCGCATTGCCGACCGATACAACCTTGGCTTTCTTGATCCTAACTGGCAGCGATGCGCGTCTAATGCTTGCGCGATGCGTTCAGCTGCATTTCTTGACGCTACATATCATTTCATCCTAATTTGTTAACTGAAAATATATTTCGTTATACCCATATAAAACTATTAAACTGTTTGTTTTTCTATTTGTCTCTCGCGTCTTAGCTATGAAGGAGATATTGATATTGTGATCCCTCGAGTGCAAGTTAGACGAAATTTTCGTATTACAGTCGTTGTCATTGTAACCTTCGCAGTTTTAATTGCAGCCTTGAGTAGTTGGGGTGTCTTGCTCGCGCAAGAGCACACCCCGCCTCCTACCAAATCCGTCCGCTCAAAAAACGGCAATTGGCATCAAGCTGAGCTGGACCGCGCCCGAGGGCGGAGTTGATGGTTACAATATTCTGCGACGGCGTCCGACGCAGGGCGAAGGCAAACTCAAACTACTCGTAGCCAATACCGGCAGCACTGCGACGACCTACACCGATACCAAGGTCAATGCGGACGACGGGAAATACATCTATCGCGTGATCGGGCTGATTGACGGCGTGCTTGGCAAATGGTCGGAGAAACTTACCGTGAATGTCGGTCCCGGCGACTTCGGCACTTCCGCCCAACCGCCGCCCGACACGCCAATGCCGCCGACGCCGATTCCGCCAACTGCGACGCCACTGCCGCCAAAAGCAAGTCCACTGCCCCCGACACCTGTCCCGACAGTGTAGAACCCGGACGACCAGCAAGATCAGCAGCAGCGCAACGACAACAACGACCAACAGAGCGGGCAGGTCGTGAGCAAGCCCGTCATCGAGCCAACAGCTACACTGCAGTCGGCGAGGAGCCACGGAGTTGCGGGGACACATACGCCGACGCCCCTGCCGGCCATCACTAGCTTCGATGTTGAGCCCGGCGATCACAGCCTCTATGTATCCTGGCAGGGCGACTTCCGTACCAGAATGGTCAGGATATGGTATGTGGAGACGGGTACTGCTAACAAAAAACATAAATCCAACAGGCACGCCGCTGGTGAAATGCATATCACAGGCTTGAAGGGGAACACCCGATACCAGGTCGGCATAGATATAGTGTTCGGAGGCATTGAACTTCCAACACCGAACGACAGGTACGTAACCACGCTGATGGCCGATCTCACCGTGCGCGGATTGAGCGTCAGTTCGACCGTGGAATCTCTTCTGGTGCTATGGAATTCATCCAGCGATCACGCCTACTATCGGGTTTTCTGGATAAGAGCCGACCGGTCGACTGGTGACACAGGTTTCGGCAGCGCAGGCGGAATTGAGGTCCCTGACTATACAATTAGCGGTCTAATTGGCGGAGAGCGTTATCGCATCGAGGTTACCGCCTTCAACGCAGACGGGGTGGCCAGTGGAGCCCAGCGAGGTCTTCGGCACGCCAGCATCGGCTGCGGGCGCACTACCCGGATGCCCCGGGACGCCCCAAGCCGAACAGGCAGGCAACATAGAAGTCGAGCTGACCTTGAACAAGCCCGGCGACGGCTCCCAGACGATCACGGAGTATGAAGTTCGCTATTGCAGCGGGGATTGCAGTCTCCCTCTTTACAGGCAGTTCAATGCGCCAGTGGATGCCGATGACAACCCACTGACGACCATAACAAAGACGATAGACAATCTCACAAATGGAGAGACGTATCGTTTCGCCGTCCGCGCGTCGAGTGTCCTGGGCATCGGGTCCTGGTCGTCTGAAGGGACCATCACGCTCGAACGTGAGGGTCTCTATGATACACAAAATCCGCCAGGGGTCCCAGACGGCCTGACAGTTCTCATCTTGAGCGCCAATACATCTAATCCATTAGTGAATGTGACCTGGGTCTACCCCAACGTGGACGGGGACGAAAACAATCCGATTCTGGGCTATGAATTGCAATACACGACGCATCTTGACTCTGTCCCGCGCTCCTTTGTATTTTTCCCGCCATTGGATAACAACGGTGTGCCGGACGACACCCCCTCTGTCCACCTCAAGAATTTGCCTACGCGCACCACATACACCATCAGATTGCGCGCGGATAACCTCAGCGGATACGGTCCCTGGTCCAGTTCAAGAACGATCTATCTGACAGGTTCCGACAACAATCTTACGCCGCTGCCCATCCCCACCAGCACGCTCGTCCCGAGCCAGCCAAGCGCGCCGACCAATTTGGACGGCTGGGCATTCACGGACGTGAACGATATAAGCTACATCACGGTATTTTGGGATGATCCGAGTTTCGACGGCAACCGAAGAGTGACGAACTTCATATTGCGTTATCGTTGGGTCGGGCAAGACTGATTTCAGATGGTCGAGGCCCCGGTTTTAATCGCTTTGAACTCTGCGGCGCTGATGCCGTTAACGGGAGGCGCTACGAATTCCAGGTGGCGGCCATCAACGAGATCGGCCAGGGCAATTGGTCCCGCAGTGTCTACGCGACGCCGCTCCTGCCGCCGGATGAGGCGACGCACGTTGCCGGCGATGGCTGGTTGCGCGTTAGTTGGACGCGGCCGAACAGCAATGATCGCGGAATCTCGCATTACCAACTGCTCTACGCTGAAGTGGCCGGTAGTTCCACCGACCCCGGAACGACGATCGAACGCGTCAATGGCACAAGCTATACGATTCGAAACTTGACCAATGGCACGGAATACAAAGTGGCGGTGCGCGCCGTGAGCAGCGCCGGGATTGGTAATTGGTCGGTCTACGAAAATGGGACGCCCAGCGCCTAGCCCGTTGGCTGCGTAGTAAATCAGAAAGTCCATACGTGATCGCAGGTTGTGATTAAGTCGCGCCTGCGGTTTCGTTTTTTCAGAAGGGGGCAGTAACCGCTTCAAGCTTGGCTTTCTTGATCCTAACTGGCAGCGATGCGCGCCTAATGCCGGCGCGATGCCTTCAGCACCATTACTTGCCGCTACATATTATTTCATACTAATTTGTTGACTTAAATCGATACTTCGTTATACTGATATTAAACTATTAAACTATTTGTTTATGCGATTTTCTCTCGCGTCGTTATTATGAAGGAGATACTGATATTATGAACCCTCGAGAGCAAGTTAGACCAACTTTTCGTATTACAGTCGCTGTCATTGTAACCTTCGCAGTTTTAATTGCAGCCTTTGGTAGTTGGGGCGCCTTGTTCGCGCAAGAGCACTCCCCGCCACCCACCAATCTGTCCGCTCAAAAGACGGCAAATGGCATCAAGCTGAGTTGGAGCGCGCCCGAGGGCGGAGCTGACAGTTACAGTATTCTGCGCCGGCGTCCGACACAGGGCGAAGATAAGCTGAAACTACTGGTAGCCGATACCGGCAGCAGCGCGACGAGCCACACCGATAGCAAGGTCAATGCGGACGACGGGAAATACATCTATCGCGTGATCGCCTGGGTTGACGGTGCCTTAAGCAAATGGTCGGATAAACTTACCGTGAATGTCGCTCCCGGCGACTTCGGCACTTCCGCCCAAGCGCCGCCCGACACGCCTGTCCCGCCGCCGCCCGACACGCCTGTGCCACCAACCGCCGTGCCGCCGCCGCCCGACACGCCGATCCCGCCGACGCCTGTCCCCTTGCCGACAGCTACGCCCATCCCGCCGACGCCTGTGCCGATGACGGCTGTGCCACCAACCAAAATACCGCCGCCGACCGAGGCGCCGCCCCCGCCAGCGCAGAACCCGGACGACCAGCAAAATCAGCAGCAGCGCGACGACGACAACGACCAACAGAGCGGGCAGATCGTGAGCAAGCCTGTCCTCGAGCCAACCGCTACACGGCAGTCGGCGAGGTTCCATGACGGCTCCAATACCCATACGCCGGCGGCGATGATGCCGGCTATCATTAGACTCGACCTTGAAGCCGTCGATCGAGGCTTCGTGGTAAGTTACGCGGGCAACGCGTTAACTAGCAAGGTGCAAATAGCATATTGGGAGCGCGGAGATGTCAACAGTTTGAAAACTATAACTAGGGGGCAAACAGGTCCCAACGAACAACCCATTGGTATCGGCGGTGAAGTCACTATCAGCAACTTGAAGGGGAACACCGAATACCTTGTCTTAATCAGACCATTTAATAAAGATAACGTTGCCTTTCCAGACTCGAGCCAACAAAGCGTAACCACGCTGATGGCCGATCTAACCGTGCGCGGCGTCAGCGTCTCGGCTGGCGTGAACGCTTTGACGGTGCGCTGGAATTCATCCAGCGACCATGCGTCTTATACCGTGATCTGGAGGAGAGCCGACCGGTCGTCCGCGGAGAACCGGGTGATACTGGGAGGTGATGAAAAACCCATTCCCGCTCACAGCGAGAGCGGCGTCGTACAGAATATCACCGGCAATAGCTACACCATTCCCGATTTGCTTGGCGGGGAGCGCTATGCCGTCCAGGTCAGCGCGGACAGCCACAGCGGGCACTACGGTGAGCTATCCAGCGAGGTCTACGCCAGGACACAGACGCAAGCGACTACGCCCGGAAGTCCCGGGAGGCCCCAGGTCGAACAGACAGCCGCCACTGAAGTCGAGCTGACCTGGAACAAGCCCGGCGACGGCTCCTCTGCGATCACGGAATACGACGTTCGCTATTGCGGCGGGGATTGCAGTCTCCCTCTTTACAGGCAGTTCAATGCGCCAGTGGATGCCGATGACATCCCACTGACGACCATAACAAAGACGATGGACAATCTCGTAAAAGGAGAGACCTATCGTTTCGCCGTCCGCGCGCGGAATGACGCCGGCTTCGGCGCCTGGTCGTCAGAACGGACCCTCACGCTCACAGTTGCGGGTGTCATTGATACAGGAAATCCGCCAGGGGCCCCGCTCCAACTGACCGTTTACCTCACGGACGACGATACATCTTTAGTGTTTGTGACCTGGAACAGAAGAACGGACACTGACTTAAACAATCCGGTTCTGGGCTATGAATTGCAATACACGACGCATCTTGACCCGGTCCCGCGCTCCATACTATTTTTCCCGCCATTGGACAACAACGGTGTGCCGGAGGACACCCCCGGTGTGACCATCACGCATTTGCCCAGGCGCACCACCTACACCTTCAGACTGCGCGCGGATAACCGCAGCGGATACGGTCCCTGGTCCAGGTCACAAACGATCTATTTGCCAGATGCCGACAACAATCTTACGCCGCTGCCCACTGCCACCCCTCTTGCTGCGACGGCTGTCCCCAGACCGCCGAGCCCGCCGACCAATTTGGACGGCTGGGCATTCACGGACGCGAAGGATGACAGCTACATTGAGGTATTCTGGGATTATCCGAGTTTCGACGGCGGCTATAAGGTGACGCACTACGTATTGCGTGTTCGTTGGGTCGGACAAGACTGGTACAACATTGGTCTACAAGATCGGCACAGATACCGATTTAGCGGCGCTGATGCCGTTAACGGGAGGCGCTACGAGTTCCAGGTGTCGGCGGAAAATGAATTCGGCGCGAGCAATTATACGAGCAGTCTTTTCCTGACGCCGCTCAAGGCGCCCGACGCGCCGGATGAGCCGACGCACGTGGCCGGCGATGGCGAGTTGCGCGTCAGTTGGACGCAGCCCAACAGCAATGACCGCAACATCTCCTATTACCAACTGTTCTACCTTGAAGCGGCCGGGGGCCCCGCAACGACGATCGAGCGCGTCAATGGCACCAGCTATACGATTCGGAACTTGACCAATGGCATCGAATACAAGGTGGCGGTGCGCGCCGTGAGCAGCGCCGGGACTAGTAATTGGTCGGTCTACGAAAATGGGACGCCCAGCGCCTAGCGTGCCGGCTGCGTAGTGGAACAGAAAGTCCAATGAGACCGCAGGTTGTGATTAAGTCGCGCCTGCGGTTTCGTTTTTTCAGAAGGGGGCAGTAAGCGCTTCAACCTTGGCTTTATTGATCCTAACTGGCAGCGATGCGCGTCTAATGCCGGCGCGATGCCTTCAGCACCATTTCTTGCCTCTACATATCGGTTCATGCTAATTTGTTGACTAATATAGATATTTCGTTATACTGATATTAAACTATTAAACTACTTGTTTATTCTATTTTCTCTCGCGTCGTAATTATGAAGGAGATACTGATATTATGAACCCTCGAGAGCAAGTTAGACCAAATTTTCGTATTACAGTCGCGGTCATTGTAGCCTTCGCGGTTTTATTCGCAGCCTTTGGTAGTTGGGGCGTCTTGTTCGCGCAAGAGCACTCCCCGCCACCCACCAATCTGTCCGCTCAAAAGACGGCAAATGGCATCAAGCTGAGTTGGAGCGCGCCCGAGGGCGGAGCTGACAGTTACAGTATTCTGCGCCGGCGTCCGACACAGGGCGAAGATAAGCTGAAACTACTGGTAGCCGATACCGGCAGCAGCGCGACGAGCCACACCGATAGCAAGGTCAATGCGGACGACGGGAAATACATCTATCGCGTGATCGCCTGGGTTGACGGTGCCTTAAGCAAATGGTCGGATAAAGTTACCGTGAATGTCGCTCCCGGCGACTTCGGCACTTCCGCCCAAGCGCCGCCCGACACGCCTGTCCCGCCGCCACCCGATACGCCTGTCCCGCCGCCACCCGATACGCCTGTCCCGCCGCCGCCTGTCCCCTTGCCGACAGCTACGCCCATCCCGCCGACGCCTGTGCCGCCGACAGCTGTGCCGACGACGGCTGTGCCGCCGACCAAAATACCGCCGCCGACCGAGGCGCCGCCCCCGCCAGCGCAGAACCCGGACGACCAGCAAAATCAGCAGCAGCGCGACGACGACAACCAACAGAGCGGGCAGATCGTGAGCAAGCCTGTCCTCGAGCCAACCGCTACACTGCAGTCGGCGAGGTTCCATGACGGCCGCAATACCCATACGCCGGCGGCGATGATGCCGGCTATCATTAGATTCGACCTTGAAGCCGTCGATCGAGGCTTCGTGGTAAGTTACGGGGGCAACGCGTTAACTACCAAGGTCAATATAGCATATTGGGAGCACGGAAATCCCGGCAATATAAAAGTTATAACCAGGGGGCTAACCGGTTCCGGCGCATCAGTCAACTTTGGTCTCAGCGGTGAAGTCACTATCGGCAACTTGAAGGGGAACACCGAATACCTTGTCAGAATCAAACCATTTAACAGGAATAACGTTGACTTTCCAACTACGAGCGAACAAAGCGTAACCACGCTGATGGCCGATCTCACCGTGCGCGGCGTCAGCGTCTCGGCTGGCGTGAACGCTTTGACGGTGAGCTGGAATTCATCCAGCGATCACGCGTCTTATACAGTGTTCTGGAGGAGGGCCGACCGGTCGTCCGCGGAGAACCGGGTGATACTGGGAGGTGATGAAAAACCCATCCCCGCTCACAGCGAGAGCGGCAACGTACAGAATATCACCGGCAATAGCTACACCATTCCCGATTTGCTTGGCGGGGAGCGCTATGCCGTCCAGGTCAGCGCGGACAGCCACAGCGGGCACTACGGTGAGCTATCCAGCGAGGTCTACGCCAGGACACAGACGCAAGCGACTACGCCCGGAAGTCCCGGGAGGCCCCAAGCCGAACAGACAGCCCACGTTGAAGTCGAGCTGACCTGGAACAAGCCCGGCGACGGCTCCTCTGCGATCACGGAATACGACGTTCGCTATTGTGGCGGGGATTGCAGTCTCCCTCTTTACAGGCAGTTCAATGCGCCAGTGGATGCCGATGACATCCCACTGACGACCATAACCAAGACGCTAGACAATCTCGTAAAAGGAGAGACCTATCGTTTCGCCGTCCGCGCGCGGAATGACGCCGGCTTCGGCGCCTGGTCGTCAGAACGGACCTTCACGCTCACACTTGAGGGTGCCTTTGATACAGAAATTCTGCCATTGTCCCCGGGCCGCCTGGTACTTTTCATCACGAACGTCGATACACCTAGTCCATATTTGTATGTGTCCTGGGTCTACCCCTATTTGGAAAGGGACGAAAACAATCCGATTCTGGGCTATGAATTGCAATACACGACGCATCTTGACCCGGTCCCGCGCTCCATAGTATTTTTCCCGCCACTGGACGACGACCGTGTGCAAATCGAGAATCCGGATGTCTACATCACGCATTTGCCCAGGCGCACCACCTACACCTTCAGATTGCGCGCGGATAACCGCAATGGATACGGTCCCTGGTCCCCGTCAAAGACGATCTATCTGCCAGGTGCCGACAACAATCTTACGCCGCTGCCCACCGCCACTCCTCTTGCTGCGACGGCTGTCCCCAGACCGCCGAGCCCGCCGACCAATTTGGACGGCTGGGCATTCACGGACGCGAAGGATGACAGCTACATTGAGGTATTCTGGGATTATCCGAGTTTCGACGGCGGCTATAAGGTGACGCACTTCCTAGTGCGTTATCGTTGGGTCGGGGTCGACTGGATGCCATCAATTGGTCAAAGCGCCAATCATACTCGCTTGCGACTCCACGGCTCTTCTGCCGTTAACGGGAGGCGCTACGAGTTCCAGGTGTTGGCGGAAAATGAATTCGGCAGGAGCGATTTTACGAGCAGTCTGTTCCTGACGCCGCTCAAGGCGCCCGACGCGCCGGATGAGCCGACGCATGTGGCCGGCGATGGCGAGTTGCGCGTCAGTTGGACGCAGCCCAACAGCAATGACCGCAGCATCTCGCATTACCAACTGTTCTACCTTGAAGCGGCCGGGGGCCCCGCAACGACGATCGAGCGCATCAATGGCACCAGCTATACGATTCGGAACTTGAACAATGGCACGGAATACAAAGTGGCGGTGCGCGCCGTGAGCAGCGCCGGGATTGGTAATTGGTCGGTCTACGAAAATGGGACGCCCAGCACCTAGCCCGTTGGCTGCGTAGTAAATCAGAAAGTCCATACGTGATCGCAGGTTGTGATTAAGTCGCGCCTGCGGTTTCGTTTTTTCAGAAGGGGGCAGTAACCGCTTCAACCTTGGCTTTCTTGATCCTAACTGGCAGCGATGCGCGCCTAATGCCGGCGCGATGCCTTCAGCACCATTTCTTGCCGCTACATATCGTTTCATGCTAATTTGTTGACTTAAATCGATACTTCGTTATACTGATATTAAACTATTAAACTATTTGTTTATGCGATTTTCTCTCGCGTCGTTATTATGAAGGAGATACTGATATTATGAACCCTCGAGAGCAAGTTAGACCAACTTTTCGTATTACAGTCGCTGTCATTGTAACCTTCGCAGTTTTAATTGCAGCCTTTGGTAGTTGGGGCGCCTTGTTCGCGCAAGAGCACTCCCCGCCACCCACCAATCTGTCCGCTCAAAAGACGGCAAATGGCATCAAGCTGAGTTGGAGCGCGCCCGAGGGCGGAGCTGACAGTTACAGTATTCTGCGCCGGCGTCCGACACAGGGCGAAGATAAGCTGAAACTACTGGTAGCCGATACCGGCAGCAGCGCGACGAGCCACACCGATAGCAAGGTCAATGCGGACGACGGGAAATACATCTATCGCGTGATCGCCTGGGTTGACGGTGCCTTAAGCAAATGGTCGGATAAACTTACCGTGAATGTCGCTCCCGGCGACTTCGGCACTTCCGCCCAAGCGCCGCCCGACACGCCTGTCCCGCCGCCGCCCGACACGCCTGTGCCACCAACCGCCGTGCCGCCGCCGCCCGACACGCCGATCCCGCCGACGCCTGTCCCCTTGCCGACAGCTACGCCCATCCCGCCGACGCCTGTGCCGATGACGGCTGTGCCACCAACCAAAATACCGCCGCCGACCGAGGCGCCGCCCCCGCCAGCGCAGAACCCGGACGACCAGCAAAATCAGCAGCAGCGCGACGACGACAACGACCAACAGAGCGGGCAGATCGTGAGCAAGCCTGTCCTCGAGCCAACCGCTACACGGCAGTCGGCGAGGTTCCATGACGGCTCCAATACCCATACGCCGACGCCCCAGCCGTCTATCATTAGCTTCGATGTTGAGCCCGGCGATCACAGCCTCTACGTATCCTGGCAGGGTGACTTAAATACCGAAATGGTCAGGATATGGTATGTGGAGACGGGTACTCCTAACATAATATATAAACCCAACAGGCGCGGCGTGCGCGTCTCGGCTGGCGTGAACGCTTTGACGGTGCGCTGGAATTCATCCAGCGACCATGCGTCTTATACAGTGATCTGGAGGAGAGCCGACCGGTCGTCCGCGGAGAACTGGGTGGGAGGAGATGATTCAACCATTCCCGCTCACAGCGAGAGCGGCGTCGTACAGAATATTACCGGCAATAGCTATACCATTCCCGATCTGCTTGGCGGGGAGCGCTATGCCGTCCAGGTCAGCGCGAACAGCGAAAGCGGGCACTTCGGTGAGCCATCCAGCGAGGTCTACGCCAGGACACAGACGCAAGCGACTACGCCCGGAAGTCCCGGGACGCCCCAGGTCGAACAGACAGCCGACACTGAAGTCGAGCTGACCTGGAATAAGCCCGGCGACGGCTCCTCTGCGATCACGGAATACGAAGTTCGCTATTGCGGCGGGGATTGCAGTCTCGTTCTTCACAGGAAATTCAATGCGCCAGTGGATGCCGATGACATCCCACTGACGACCATAACAAAGACGATGGACAATCTCGTAAAAGGAGAGACCTATCGTTTCGCCGTCCGCGCGCTGAGTAGCGCGGGCTTCGGGTCCTGGTCGTCAGAACGGACCATCACGCTCATAGTTGCGGGTGTCATTGATACAGGAATTCCGCCGAATGCCCCGGTCCAGCTGGTAGTTTACGCCGCGAACCTCAATTCAGCTAATCCATGGGTGTATGTGCAGTGGTTCTACGACATTAGGGATAGGGACGAAAACAATCCGATTCTGGGCTATGAATTGCAATACACGACGCATCTTGACCCGGTCCCGCGCTCCATACTATTTTTCCCGCCATTGGACGCCGACGGTGTGCAGAAGCAGCATCCCGATGTCTACATCACGCATTTGCCGACGCGCACCACATACACCATCAGACTGCGCGCGGATAACCTCAGCGGATACGGTCCCTGGTCCAGGTCACATACGATCTATCTGCGAGATTCCGAACTCAATCTTACGCCGCTGCCTGCCCCCACCAGTACGCTCGTCCCGAGCTGGCCGAGCCCGCCGACCGATTTGGACGGCTGGGCATTCACAGACGAAAAGGATGATAGCTTCGTCTCGGTATTCTGGGATCATCCGACTTCCGACGGCTTGCGCCCCATCGAGTACTATATCGTGCGCTATCGTTGGTCCGGCCAAGATTGGATCGAGAAGAATACAGGCAGCGTTTCCGGCTTCCAACTTGGCGGCGCTGATGCCGTTAACGGGAGGCGCTACGAATTCCAGGTGGCGGCGTTCAATGAAATCGGCCCGAGCGATTGGACGAGCAGTCTGTTCCTGACGCCGCTCAAGGCGCCCGACGCGCCGGATGAGCCGACGCATGTGGCCGGCGATGGCGAGTTGCGCGTCAGTTGGACGCAGCCCAACAGCAATGACCGCGGCATCTCGTATTACCAACTGTTCTACCTTGAAGCGGCCGGGGGCCCCGCAACGACGATTGAGCGCGTCAATGGCACCAGCTATACGATTCGGAACTTGACCAATGGCACGGAATACAAAGTGGCGGTGCGCGCCGTGAGCAGCGCCGGGACTAGTAATTGGTCGGTCTATGAAAATGGGACGCCAAACACCTAGCCAGTTGGCTGCGCGGCTAATCAGCAAATCCATACGGGATCGCAGGTTGTGATTAAGTCGCGCCTGCGGTTTCGCTTTTTCACAAGGGGGCAGTAACCGCTTCATACCAGTGATCGGGCAGAGCCTCGCGCTCGGCAGCCAGCAGATCGCGCAGGATTGCGTCGGCATCGGCGATTGAATTCGTCAGCGGATCGGTCATCATGGCGCGGCGCAACAGAGAGTAATCGGCCTTGACGATGGCTTCCGCCGTCAGCTCGTGTGTATCGAGCACTTGCTCGCTCAGTCCGCGCAAGCCGCGAGGCATCTCACCGACCGGGCGCGGACGCGGTCCCTCCATATCGACATCACAGAGCAGCTCCAGGAAAGCGTCATCAGCCATATTCCCCACTGCGCCGCGATTTGGCGTGTTGATATAAAAGGGCCGTCCGAGATCGCCGACCATATTTTCGATGATGTCGGTGGCGTGGTCGGGTGCGAAGCTGTTCATATATTGGCTGATGGGCAGGACGCCGCTGATGAAGTCGTCGACCTGCTTCCACATGGCGTCGTGACGGGCGTAGCGCACGTCGGTCTCCCAAATCGAGAGCGGCGGAATCTCGTCGGGTAGCACGCCATGACCTTGATAAAAGCGCAGGTATTCTTTGGTATGGGCGACGCAGGTGGGGATGGTGTCGAAGACGTTGTAGAGCTGCCAGGCGATGGCGTCATTATGTAGCGCTTTGGCGCCCTTGTCGCCGTCCATGCCTGCAGGAACGGCGCTGTGACGCAGGGACTCGGCAATCTGCCCGCTGACGTCCTCGCCCCGCCACTCCGCTTTCAGCATCCAGGTGAAATGATTGACGCCGGCGATGCGCAGGTCGAAGTCCGCGTCCAGGTCGTCGGTCCATTCGCTGGCATCGGCAATGAGACCGGCGCGGATGGCGTAGCGGATCTTGACATGGGGCATGTGCAGTGAATCACAGAGAGCGAAGCTCTTGACCCCCGGCGCAAAGCGCGCGATCGCCATGCCGTTGACCGCGCTGGGATTGATGTAATTGATGACCCAGGCATCGGGACAGATGCGCTCGATATCGCTGACGCATTGCATGATGAGGGGCAATTCGCGCATGGCGCGGAAGATGCCGCCGGGACCGATAGTATCGCCGCTGCACATGCGCAGGCCGTACTTCTCGCTGATCCGGCAATCCAGCCCGCGATAACGCACGGTATCGGCGGCGAAGCTGAGCACGACGAAATCTGCGCCGGGCAAGGCTTCTATCCAATCCGTGGCTGTTTCGATCTGTAAGCTGACACCCGTTTCCGCAACGACTTTTTCCGCCAGCAACCCCATCTTCTCCATGCGCCGCGGATCTTTATCGACCAGCGCAAGCGTGCCCTTGTTCAAATGTGGGGATTGCGCCATCTGCCAGATGGCTTGCCTGCCAAAGAACAAGCTGCCAGAGCCGATGACCACGACTTTGGGATATTGGATGCCGGGCATTATCTTCTCCTGCGGTGCCGCTGTCTGCGCGTTGTGTTGGGTGGGTTGCTGGCAGGCGGTGGCGCTTTGAATTCCGATACATAGGGATGATCGGAAACAACCGGAATGCGCTGACGGATCAGTTTTTCGATGTCTTTGAGGTATGCGCGTTCATCGATATCGCAGAAGGAATAAGCGATGCCGGATGCGCCGGCACGCGCGGTACGCCCGACGCGATGCACATAACTTTCGGGGATGTTGGGCAAGTCAAAGTTGATGACATGGGACACGGCATCAATATCCAATCCGCGGGCCGCGATATCCGTCGCCACCAGGATGGACGCATGTCCTGACTTGAATTTGGCCAGCGCGCGCGTCCGCGCCCCTTGCGATTTGTCGCCGTGAATTGCCTCGGCCGGGATACGGGCGCGGTTCAGATGTTTGGCGAGGTTATTGGCACGATGTTTGGTGCGGGTGAAGACCAGTACACGTTCCGAAGCCGAATCCGCCAGGATATGCTTGAGCAGCTTCTGTTTTTCGGTCCGCTCGACAAAAAAGATCGATTGCGCGATTTTGTCGACGGGGGTTGCCTGCGGATCCACCTCAACCCTTACCGGCCGAATCAGGATACTTCTGCTCAAGTCTTGAATCGCTTGGGGCATGGTGGCAGAAAAAAGCAGGGTCTGGCGCTTTTGTGGCAGGGTGCGGATGATCCGCTTGACATCGTGGATAAAGCCCATATCCAGCATGCGGTCGGCTTCATCGAGGACGAGGACTTCGATACGGTTCAGGCGGATAATTTTCTGGTTCATCAGATCAAGCAAGCGCCCGGGTGTCGCCACCAGAATATCGACGCCGCGCCGAATGGCATCCACCTGTGGCTGTTGACCAACACCGCCAAAGACCACTGCATGTTTGAGCCGGCTGAACTGGCTGAATTTACCGAATTCTTCATCAATTTGCGCCGCCAGTTCGCGGGTAGGCGCCAGCACGAGTACGCGTATGAATCCCTTGACGGGATTGGCGCACAGCGTTTGAATAATGGGTATGACAAAGGCAGCGGTTTTGCCGGTGCCGGTTTGGGCGCAACCCACGATATCCCGCCCATCCAGGATTTGCGGAATGGTCTGGGATTGTATCGGTGTCGGCTCGGCATACCCGGCTTGCTTGACCATGCGAAGCAGGGATTCATTCACTCTTAGGTTGTGAAACGCCATAGGGGTTTGAGTTTCTCGATTGTGTTTTGGGGACAAAGATCTATTATCGGACATGATCGAGAATAATGCCAGTTCAGTCATTTTCTCTGCAGCCGAGCGGATGTATGCAGGCTTCGGTCTGGAGTTGTCTTTTCTTGATAGCAGGTGGTTTTGATGGGATTGCCCTGATTTATCACATACGCTTGGGAGAGTGCTTGGTGTATCATGCTTTTGATACCGGATAACGACATGAAGGCAGGTAAAGACATGGGAAACCCTTACGACTACGCAAAAGCCAATCAAGAGCGCTTTCTGGATGAATACAAGCATCTGCTGCGCATCCGCACCATCAGCACGCAACCTCAACACGCTGGCGATGTTGCTGAAGCGGCGGAATGGCTGAAGGCGATGATGCTGAGAATCGGCATGAACAAAGCCGAGGTGATCAAGATGCCGGAAGGGCGTTGTCCGCTGGTATTGGGCGAGTGGGATGGCGCCGGACCTGACGCGCCGACCATCCTGATCTATTGCCATTATGATGTGCAACCGGCAGAAGTGGCGGATGGATGGGATACTGAGCCCTTTGAGCCGACAATCAAAGGCGAACGCTTGTATTGCCGTGGCTCGGTGGACAGCAAGCTGCATGTGATGTCTAACCTGAAAGCGGTGGAATCGTGGCTGGCGCAGGACGACAAACCCAAGGTCAATCTCAAGGTAGTGTTGGAAGGCGAAGAAGAATCCGGTTCGGAGAATATCAACGCATTCATCGCCAAACATCCGGAACGTTTGGCTGCCGATATCGCGATGATCTCGGATGGCGCCATTTTGGCGCCGGATCAGCCCAGCCTGACTTATGGCTTGCGCGGGGTCGCTGCCTTCGAAGTGCACTTGCAGGCGCCGGTCAGCGATTTGCATAGTGGCCATTGGGGTGGCTCGGTGCACAATCCGATTCAGGCTTTGTGCGAGATCCTGGCGCAACTGCATGACGAAAACGGCAAGGTAACCGTGCCCGGATTTCATGATGATGTCGATGAGGTGACTGCAAAAGACCGCGCCTTGCTGGAAAAGGTCGAGCCCTTCTTGAAGGCCGAGTGGGATGATGTGGTCAGCGCGCCGGCGGTATGGGGCGAATCAGAGTATATATTGCCGGAGCGGCTGGGCGCACGCCCGACTCTTGAGATCAACGGCATGCAAGGCGGGTATACCGGCGCCGGCATGAAGACCGTCTTACCCGCGCGAGCATTCGCCAAGATCACATGTCGCCTGGTGCCGCGGCAGCATCCGACGCGCGTGCTGCGCTGTGTGGTGGATCACATCAAGCGTATCGCGCCCGAGACGGTCAATGTCGACTTCCAGTTCGGTGGAATGGGCGCGGAAGCGGTGCTGCTCGATGTCGATAGCGTGGCGATGCAATCGGCGGCGACGGCCTACAAGCATGCCTGGGGTGTGGAGCCGATATTCGAGCGTTCCGGGGGCAGTGTGCCGATCTGCTTCGAGTGCATGAAGGTCGCGAATGAGGTGGTGATTATGAGCTATGGGCTGAAGAGCGGTCGCGCGCATGGGCCGAATGAGAATATCTATTTGCAGAATTTTTATAACGGGATACAGTCGACGATCAAGTTTATCGAGGTGGTGGGGGAGGGTCGGGGGTAGGTGAATCGCCAGTATCGAGTTCGTCTTTTCTTGAAGGTATCATTTTTGCCCCGGCATCAGTAAGGCGGCGTTCAAATTCGTCTTCTGATAGCGTTTCTTCGCTCATAAGATGCGATCTATAGGCTTCGAACTCTTGCCTAACTTTGGTTTCCATTGCTGCCCGCGATACTGTGCCCGCATTGGTCAGGACGGGTTTCTCATTTAACTCACCGATGAATTGATCGAGCTTCTTGACCCAATCGCTCATACGCATCGGGTTTTGCTCGAGTACTTGCAACTGGGCATAAGCGAGAAACTGGTCCACGAGCAAATCTAACCGTTTCAATTCGATCACGGTTAGGTAGTTCTTCGCGACGTAGGCATCACGAATCGTCATCGTGTCGCGACGCCAGCTTGTCAAACCCATATTCAGTTTGTCGCGTCCAACGCGTTCCAGAATCAGCTCGGTTGCCGTGTGGCCGTGAATCGCATAATGGAACTTGTTTTGCACGGTGGCGAAGAATAGGCCGGCTTCGGGTGTCTTGCTGTTGTAGTCAATGCTTGTAGCGAAGATTTCTCGGACTTTACGGTAAAAGTTGTATTCCGAATTTCGTATGCGGCGTATACGCTCTTCAAGTTCATCAAAGTAGTTTGATCCGTCGTGCGCCAGGCGGTCGTCGTCCATGACGAAGCCCTTGATGATGAACTCCCGCAGTTTTTGTGTCGCCCATATGCGGAATTGTGTGCCACGATAGGAATTGACGCGATAGCCGACAGAAATGATCATGTCGAGGTTGTAGTGCATTATTTCTCTGCTTACTTTCCGATTTCCCTCTGTTTGAACTCGGAAGAAATACTTCCGAGTTGAATCAGCCCTTAACTCGCCACTTTCAAAAATGTTGCTGATATGCCCACTTATGTTCCTTGCTGTGACCTGAAAAAGTAGAGCCATATCGCTCTGACTAAGCCATACAGTTTCATCCTGATACAACACTTCCAGCCGAATCTCGCCGCCTTCGGTCTGGTAAAGCAGCAGTTGATTGTCATTCGCCATTTCGCGTAAACCCTCGCGTATTCGACGAACGCAATTTTAGCACAAATGTGCGAACGCTTCAACTTAAGAATGCGGCTGTTTCGAGGAGAATTTTTCTTGAAAACTTAGGCAGGGGTTGAACTCCACTGACCGTCCGACAACACCACTGCCTCATCCTCGCCGGGCCAGGGCGGAGTGGTGGTAATGATGAACTGCAGCGGAAGCTCGCCTGTGTTGCGAAACTGAAACCGCGTACCCAGCGGAATGGTCAGGCTTATGCCCGGGCTCACTTCCAGCACATGCTCGCGCTCGCCTTGTACCCGCCAGACTTGTCCCTCTCCCGCCAGGAAATACCAGACTTCTTCTACTGTGCGGTGCTGCACCGGGATCGAGACCGCGCCCACAGACAGAGTGCAGTGCACGACGCTCGCGCCGGGCAGGCTGTGTAAGAGACGAATCTCCGATCTATCGGGGGCCAGCACATCGTAGTCGGCTTTAACCCGATTGGATTCGAACGCAGACATGTCACACCTCGATTTAGAGACGGTATCGATTTTGCGCGAACTGTCGCAAAGTCATTCTTTGCAGGCGATCCACCGGAGCCCCTACCATAACGTGTATTGGATTACAGTAGCGCAGCCTCCCAGCGCGCTCGCACCGCGTCCCACACTTCAGGATTGATCAAGTTAGGCGGACGTTCTCCGCGCAAGACTTGCAAGATTTGTTCCATGGCGTGCACGAACAGGCGACGCCTGCCGACAACGGATGCGCCACCGATATGCGGCAAGATGATGACATTGTCGCGATTCAGCAGGGGATTTCCCGACTGCGGCGGTTCCGGATCTGTGACATCCAGGCCCGCGCCATAGAGATGGCCGCTATCGAGGGCGGCTGCCAGCGCAGCTTCATCGACATGACCGCCACGCGAGACGTTGATGAAGATCGCGCCGAGCTTCATCTGAGCGAAGCGTTTGGAATTCATGAGCTTGTGCGTCTGCGGATTGAGCGGCAGATGCAGGGACACAACATCGGAACTGCCGAGCAGCGCCTCCAGAGAATCCGCGCGTTGCACGCCCAATTTCTCGGCTCGCTCGGCACTGATATAGGGATCATAGGCGACGACTTTCATGCCGATCGCTTTGGCTACGCCCGCCACGTGCCCGCCGATCCGTCCCAAGCCCACAACGCCGAGTTGCTTGGCTTGCAACTCGATACCGATGTAGACATCCCAGGCACTCTGCGCCTTGCCGCTGTCTATCGCAGCTTGCATGTCGTTTTCGATCTGCTTGACGCTGCGCGCAACATTCATCATCAATGCCAGCGCTGTTTCGGCGGTGGGGATGGTCGGCGCGTCCGGCGCATTAACTACCGCGATTTGCCTTGCCGTGGCGGCTTCAATATCCACTTTGTCATAGCCAATCCCCATGCGCGAGACGATCAGCAGGTGAGGCGCGCGATCCAGCGCTGCGGCGTCATAGGTTTTTCCACCGGCCATGACCGCATGCGCCGATTCCAGCTGATGATATGGATCCTGCGCATCCCGATCGCCCGGGCAGATTCCTTCGGCAAGATCTTCAAACATGTGCAGGTATTCGGCCGGCACATCTCGTTCAAACCAGATTCTGTGCATTTTATGCTCATACTTTCCAGGCGCGCTGAATATCGTTGGATCTAGAAGTGCACGTTTTCATCGATGATCTGCCCGACATCATCCGTGGCTTCGCGGATCGCCTTGAACTCCGCGGTTAGCGCGCGATTGAATGCCGAGATATCGGAACTGTGCATGACGAGGTTGGCGCCGGCTTTGACCCACTCGATTTCGTGATGTGCGAAATTGTGATGAATGCCGATGCCGACATTATGCGCGCGCGAGGTTGTGATTATCTTGCGTATCGCCGCATCGAAGACAGGATTATCATATTCTTCGGGAATACCCAGGCTGCAAGACAGATCATGCGGTCCGACCAGGACGCAATCAACATAAGGCAGGCTGAGAATGTCATCCAGGCATTCCAATGCCGGGACGCTCTCGATATTGATAAATAGTGCTTTGTTGGCGTTGCGCCGCGCCAGATATTCTTGCAGTTCCGGCTCCAATTCTATTTCGCCATCAAGCGCGGCACGCAACCGGTCGCCTTTGAGCGGGCCCATTTTGACAGCGCCGCCCAAACTCTTGACTTGTTCGGGAGATTCGATGTATGGGGCGATGATGCCTTGCGCGCCGCCATCCAAAACCATCTGTGCTTGGTAAGGATCGGGCGATGGGATGCGCACGACCGGCGCCAGGTTGAGCGCAGCAAAGGCGTTGCACAACCACGAGACGGTGTTGCGGTCGTGCGGGGTGTGTTCGGTATCGATGAAGACCATGTCAAGATCGAGGTTTTTGACCACACGAGGCCAAATGGGCGAGGGTGAGTAAATCGCCGTGCCATAGACGCGCTGCCCGGTTCGTAGTGCCGCTATAAGTTGTTTGCCATTCATCCGTTTTTCTCTTTTGTCTGCCATAGTTAAATTGCTAAGGAGATATTAGCTGCGAGGGCGTGATAAGTCAAAGCCGAGACCTCAATCTGCGCTTGTCCGCACTTGCGGCTGCGCGCTGAAAGAGTCGCCAGTTAATCGGGGTTCTTGCTTGGGCTAGCAACTATCTGTTTCACGCGGCGTATTCACTTAAGAGCAATTGGATTGCGAAATTTAATAGCTCGGGAGATTATATTGGGCTTCTTCAGTTCTCATCGGGAGCGTCGGCTCTGGTTTGCGCTCGTCATCGTCCTGGCAGGGATTTACGCCACGCTAGGGCAAGCTCCTGCGATAGTGGTAGCGCTGGGCGAAAGAATTGTCGCAAGTGCCGGTACCAACCTCTTTTTCGCGCTGCTCGCGCTACTGGTGGTGATCCCGATTTTCTTAATAGACAAGCGACTCGGTCGTAATGAGATCGCGGTCGGACTAGGAATACTCGCGGTATTTCTGATGGCTTGGCTGAGAGTAGGGTCATGGGCGGAGCGTACCCACTTGTTCGAGTACGGCTTGGTGGCTGGCCTCGTCCATGAAGCGCTTTTGGAGCGTAGGGACAACGGTCTTCGGGTGCCGGCGCCTGCCCTTCTTGCGCTGATCATATCGCTACTTTTAGGCTGCCTTGATGAGGGTATTCAGTCCATGTTGCCTAACCGGGTCTTTGACATCATCGACATTGCATTTAATTCGCTGGCCGCCACCATCATAATCGGGACGCGATGGCTGGTGGCACGAGTGCGGCGCTGGGTGCGGCGTCGATCAAACAGCGCATAAGTTGCGGCTGAATTCTAAAGTCAGCGAATCTGACGGGCAGCGGCTGCTGATCTTTATTTCGAAAGATTTCACCTGTAGAATTGATGAGTTACAGTTACTCGGTTCGCAACTTATTGAAATGAGTTGCGGCAAATGAGGCATCTCATAGACTATTGAGTACGGGCAACCCAGAGGACACTGTTGAAAAACTGGATTCAAAATGCATGAATTGCTGGGAATTGCAGCGCAAAAGAATCAATGCCTTGGGCAAGATACCTTGCCAAGCGCTTCAGATTGACCGCTGTTGCGGTGAATGCCGCTTGTAATTGAATCTTGTTTTGACCGCGATAACGACTTCGCCTCAATGCATGTTTCCGCGCCAGTTCACAAATTGTGCTTTCAATCCGAGCGCGGGCGTGCATTTCTTTGACAAAAGCAGCGTCCGCCTGCTCTCGTCGGCGTCTTGTCAAGTGTTGATGATAAGGCGAAATTTCCAGGCTGCGACCGCGTTTCTCGCTGGTGCACAAGCGATTGAATTGGCAGTCTTGGCATTGCTTGCCAAAGCGGACATTCCAGCCGACATCGGGCTGTGACGAGGGATTAAAAGTGGAGGCCGTCTTGCCCGCCGGACAGTGCGCTCGCCGCTTCTCCAGATCAATGTCAAAATCTTCCAGACGAAAGCCCACCGGCTTGCGCGAATTGCTGCCTATAAATCCGCGCAGATCAAGCCCCTTTCGCTCACTGTCTTGCAGCGTTTTGCCGTTGCAGTAGGCCTGATCCACATACTGTTTTTCCGGCAACAAGCCGCGCTGCCCCAAGCGCCTTTGAATCGCTCCCAGCGCCAAGCCATCTGCTTCAATGGCGCTATGAATCCCTATGTCGGTGATGATCGGCAAGTCGCCATCCACCGTCTCCGTCACCTGCGCTTTGTAGCCAGTCCATTCCGTCACTTTATTCTTTCGACTATAGCGGACTGCACTGTCATGTGGCGAGCTAATCACATCGCCTTTAACATCGATATTGGCTTTCGTTTTCACTCCCGAACTGCCGTCACCATCGCCGTCATCAAACTGCTGCTCCAGCACCTGACGAAGCGAGACAATCTCAGGCAAATCTTGCCATTCCGCTGAACCGAAACGCTCAATTTGCGACAGCAACCAGAAACCATCTCCTCCCGCATCCACCATCGCTTGCTCGGCTTGTGCTTTGCTCAAACGATAATCCCCGCGCTTTTGACTGTAGTGACTTACAAAAGCCGATGGCAATTGCCCGATTACCCATTTGGCATTGGCGTTTATCAATGCGCCTAAGGCCAAACGCAGCGTCTCCCATACCAATTCCAAGCGACTGATGCGCTCCACCGCTCCCAATACATGCGTCGCATCTGTCCGCTGACGCTTTGACTTAAGAAAACCCATCTCTGCTGCCTCGCGATCAGGCAGCTTTTCCAAAAATTGCAGGATCAGCACAAAACATAGCAGTACCGGGTTGATCCCGCCGCGACCGGTCTGATGATACATCCTCGCCAAGGCGCTCTCATCGAAAATCTCCTCGGCTTTGTCACCGAGCAAGCGACATACACTATCGGCTGGCAATAAAGCGTCGACTACCTCACGGGTTGTGGTGGGAATCTCGCCTGGAAAGGACTGTTTCAATGACATTTCACACTTACTTGTGATTGAGCTATAATCTTATTATATCTCAATCAAGTTTTTCAACATTGTCCAGAGGTCTAGCCATGAACTACAGAGGGTCGTACAGAAAGCTGCTTGCAAACTCAAAAGCCGCCATGCTTGCAGCCATTGAGATCTACAACAAGCCTCAGATGACGTATCGCGATGAGTGTTTCGTTATTCTACTTATCAATGCTTGGGAGCTGCTAGCGAAAGCAATACTTTCGAAAAACAAGCAAAACATTTTCCGCAAAAAACAGCCTGGACAGCCATATCGGACGTGGCGGTTTCGTGAAGCTTTCAGTAAGGCAAGTGGGTTTTTTTCAGAATCAGTCCCATACCAGCCAGTTCTAGAAAACTTAAAGCTGTTGGAACAATATCGAAACAGTACCGTCCACTATTACAGTGAGCCGGGTCTGAGCGCCGTACTTTACAGTCTCGCACAAACTTGCATAGTAAATTACAAAGATCTGGTGCTTGAAGTTTTTGGACAAGACATAACAGAGGAAATCACACTTACGTTATTGCCGCTTGGATTCGGTAGCCCGCCCGACCCGATCGTATTCCTACGGAAAAAAACTGAAGAACCATCAAAAAACAGAATTCTGGACGAATTCATCACTGAAATCGTTGACTCTACACGGAATCTTCAAGAGAAGAACCTAGATACAGGACGTTTCTTGACTCCTTTCAGCGTTAGCCTCAAATCCGTGAAAAAGATATCTGTAGCCGACATAGTGGTTGGAATCGACGGTACAGCCAACGGAAACAGTAGCACGATTGTGGTTCAAAGAGATGTTGATTCTAATCAACGATATCCTTTGAAGCGAAAAGATATCCTTGAAAAGATTGGCAATACTTTGAAGGGCGTGATATTCAACCAACATGTACTCAACGCAATAATCTTTAAGTATAACTGCAAACAAAACACAGATTATATATGGAAGGCCTTAGGTGGCGGCAGCATGCAGTATTCTTACATATTTGTCAACTTCGTAAAAGGACTTTCCAAGACTGAATTGGAGGATGCTTTAGCTTCTTACAAGAATCGAAAAAAGAGTGGTAGACCGTAGTACAGTCGAACGGTAGGACGGCCGGTTCAGTGTCTGATGCAGCATGTTCAGATACCTTAGATTAGGAAAGACAAGTTGGCTAGGATTTTGCACTCTGCAATAGACCTTTGCTTTACAAATTACACTTTATCCGCAGTTTTACCTCCGACTTGTCTAGGCATTTAGTATGTGCGACGCTGCCTGCCATCCGAAAGAAGGGACAAACTAGATGCGACTGGGACTGAATGTTGGTTATGCGGGCGCGCGGATCACGCTGCCGATGGACATGATTCTGGAAGCGGATCGGCTCGGTTATCAGGCGGTATGGACCGCGGAAGCCTATGGCTCGGATTGCATCACGCCGCTTGCCTGGCTGGGCGCCTTGACTAAGAAGGTCAAACTAGGCACGGCGATTATGCAGATGCCGGCGCGCAGCCCGGCCATGACGGCCATGACTGCTATCACGCTCGATCAATTGTCGGGTGGACGTGTGTTGCTGGGGATGGGTCTTTCCGGTCCGCAGGTGGTGGAGGGCTGGCACGGGCGCCCTTTCGGCAAACCTTTGGCCAAAACGCGGGAATACGTGCAGATCGTCCGGAAAATCCTGGCACGCGAGGCACCCTTGCAACATGACGGCGCGCATTATCAGATACCCTACCATGGCAGCGATGCTACCGGTTTGGGCAAGCCGTTGAAGAGCATCATTCACGGCCGCGCCGATATGCCGATCTATCTGGCATCAATTGGTCCGAAGAACGTCACCTTGACCGCGGAAATTGCCGATGGCTGGTTGCCGATTTTCTTTTCGCCGTCTGCCTACGAAACAACCTACCGGGCTTGCGTCGAAGCTGGTTTCGCTAACGCGGAAAGGGGCAAGAGCCTGAGAGATTTCGATATCGCGCCCACGGTAACGGTGATAATCGAGGATGACCTCGAGCTGGCGTACAATCAGATCAAACCGGTGCTGGCGCTGTATATCGGCGGGATGGGCGCCAAAGGCAAGAATTTTTATTATGATCTGGCGTGCCGTTATGGCTTTCCCGCTGCGGCCGATACGATCCAGGAACTCTATTTACAGGGGCACAAGGGCGAAGCGATGATGGCAGTACCCGATGCGCTGGTGGACGCAGTGGCGCTGGTGGGACCGAAAGAGCGCATCCGCGACCGTTTGCAGATCTGGCGCGATTGCCCGATCACCACCTTGAATATCAGCGCCTTCGACATTGAAGCTGTGCGATTCATGGCTGAGTTGATACTTTGAGCTAATTTTCGCGTTTCATCTACGCGATTTACATTTGATTGAAGAGGCAAGATGCTCACGTCCGTAAAAGTGTTTGAGCCGCTGCAGATAGGTAATATCATCATCGAGACGCCGCTGATGCTGGCGCCGATGGCCGGGCACAGCAATTATGCCTTGCGTCGATTGTGCCGAGAGTTGGGTGGCTGCGGCCTGGTCTGTACCGAGCTGATAAGCAGCAGCATCGTCAAGAATTCACGCCAGCGCGCCTTGCAGAGATTCGATTGGCAGTCCAGCGAAAGCCCCGTTGCGGTGCAGTTGTTCGGGGTTGAGCCGACGGTCGTCGCCGAAGCGGCCCGAGTAGTGGTCGATCATGGCGCCGATATCGTCGATATCAACATGGGTTGCTGGGTGCCGAAAATCGCCAAGAAGGGTGGGGGCGCCGCCTTGCTGCGAGATGTGACAGGCGCGACGGCTGTGGTCGCTGAGGTCGTGCGAGCGGTGGATGTGCCGGTGACGGTGAAAGTGCGCAGCGGATTTGAAGACGGTGTGGTGACGGCAGTGCCATTTGCTAGAGCGGCGGAAGCTGTCGGCGCGCAGGCAGTGGCGGTTCACGCTCGCTTTGCGGGCCAGGGGCATGGCGGAGATGCCGATTGGGATGTTATTGCTGCGGTCAAGGAGGCTACGTCGGGGATGCCGATTATCGGCAATGGCGATGTGCATAATGGCGCAGATGCGCTGCGCATGCTGCAGGAGACGGGCTGCGATGGTGTCATGGTAGGGCGAGCGGCATTGGGCCGCCCCTGGATCTTTAAACAGATCATGCACTTTTTGGAAACGGGAATCAGCTTGCCGGAGCCTTCACGCGCAGCACGGGCACAGATCGCCTTCCGGCACGCGCAAATGACGTTGGAAACGGCACATCTCCCGGAACACGTTGCGGTTATGGAGTTGCGCGGGCAGATCAGCAAGTACAGATTGGATACGCCAGGCAAAGCTCAAGTGCGGAATCGTCTGGTGCGGATTGAGTCTTATGCCGAACTGGAGTGTATTCTGCTTGAGGTGGCCGCGGCGGGGGACTGAATGATCGTCTACGATGTAAATGATCTGGCGAAGACCTACCCTGGAGAGACTGAATCCGCCAATAAAAACATCAGTTTTCAGGTGCGCGAAGGCGAGATCTTCGGCATACTGGGCGACAATGGCGCCGGCAAGACCACACTGATCAAGCAGATGGTCAACCTATTAGGCAGCACGTCCGGCGATATCCTGGTCTATGGCAAGCCAATCACCCATGACAGCCTCTACCTGCCGTCGCTCGTCGGTTATATGCCGCAGGAGAGCCATGCGCTCAATCAATTGACGGTGGGGGAAGCCCTCTATTTCAGCGCGCATTTGCGTGGCATGAAGCGGAGCGCCGCCATAAGCGAGCGAAACCGCCTTCTGCAAACCTGGGAAATGGAGGCCCTGCGCGACCTCTATAGCTCGCGTCTGTCCGGTGGGCAGCGGCGCTTACTGCGGCTGGCTGTGGCGACAGCGGCTTCATCAAGGGTGCTGGTTTTGGACGAGCCGACAAACGATCTCGACCCGCAAAAGCGGCGTCTGGTTTGGGAGAATCTGCGAGGGATCAACCGAGATCGCGGCACGACCATCATCTTCATCACGCATGACGCTATCGAAGCTGAGAAGATCATCGAGCGCGTGGGTATATTGCATCAGGGCGAACTGGTTGTCACCGGCGCGCCTCATGATCTGAAGCGGAATTTCAATAATAAACTGCGCCTGGAAATCGCCTTCGAACCCGGTCAAGCGCCGGAGTTGCCTGCCACTATCGCGCTGCAAAAGCTGACGGCGACGCGCTGGCAGATTTACCTCGAAGCATATCAGGTCGGACCGGTGATGGAGTTGCTTGCAATCGAGCAACTGACCGATATGAAGCTGAGCTCGGCAACCTTGGAGGATCTATATTTTCATTTTGTCGAAGCGGATTAGGGTACAGAGTTACCCGATACAACTCGTCGACCTGGTATTGATCGAGTTGAGCAACTGGCGCTGGAGCTGGCGCTCAGTTCTGGTGGTGGGCACAGTTGTCCCGCTTTTTGGCATGATCGGCTTGTCGATCTACGCCCGTGATCTGGGCGCCGAGGCCTTGAACACCGTTTTCAGCGGCAGCCTGGTGATGTCGCTGATGCTCGGCAATCTCGGCAACATTCAGTCTCACGTGGTATTCATGCGCTTTCAAGGCACGCTTGAGTATTTCGCCAGCTTACCGATCCACAAACATTCGCTGATGCTGGCCATTATCATTGCCTTTTTTCTGCTATCGCTGCCATCCATCTTGGCATTGCTCATCGTCGGATCGAACCTTTTGAAGATTTTTCTTGCGCCGCATCCTCTGCTGCAGCTGGTGGTACCGCTTTGCGTCGTGCCGATGTCTGCTGTCGGCGCGCTTATCGGCGTCAGCGTGCGGAGTCCACAGCAAGGCAGATCGCTGAGCGTATTGACGGCTTTCCTCTTCGGCGGCTTGGGTCCCGTCCTCTTCCCAGCCGAGCGCCTGCCGGAGATATTGCGACTGATCGGAACGGTTAATCCGGCGGCGCGGGCGGCATCGGCGCTGCGACAGAGATTGATTGGTCCAATCGGCGAGCAGATCGCACTGGATTTCGCCATCCTTTTCGGTTTTACTCTGTGTGTCTTCTATTTAGTCGGGAAAAAGCTTAATTGGCGCGCCAATCATGTGCTGTGATGACCCCCTGCCACGTCGGTCGATTGATGAATCAAAGGCAAAGCTCATGACCACCCTCGTCACAGGCGGCGCCGGCTTCGTTGGCAGCCACGTGGCCGCGGAATTGCTCGCTCGTGGCGACCGCGTCGTCGTCATCGACAACTTCAACGACTATTACGACCCTACCATCAAACGGCGCAATGCCGAGCGCCTGCGGCAATATGACGCGCTGAAACTGATTGAAGGGGACATCCGCGATGTGGCGCTGGTGGAACGGCTCTTTGCCGAGGAAGGCATCACGCGCGTGGCGCATCTGGCGGCGATGCCCGGCGTGCGCGCGAGTGTGCGTCAGGTGCGCTTGTATATGGATGTCAACTTGACCGGCACCATGAACCTGCTGGAAGCGAGCAAAGCGGCAGAGATCGAGCAATTTGTGCTGGCATCGACCTCATCGGTATATGGCAAAACGGAAATCCTGCCCTTTGTCGAAACGGATACTGCCGATCGTCCGCTGGCGGCATATCCGGCCAGCAAGCGCGCAGCTGAGTTGTTGGCGCATACCTATCACAACCTGGTCGATATGAATGTGACGGTGCTGAGATTCTTTAACGTTTATGGTCCGGCCGGGCGTCCGGACATGATGCCCTGGAAGCTGATGGACGCCACACAATCGGGCGAATTGATCAAGCTATTCAACGGCGGCGATATCCACCGCGATTGGACTTACATCGCTGATACGGTTCGGGGTGTGCTGGCGGCGCTGGATAAGCCGTTGGGATTTGAAACCATCAACCTGGGTTGTGGCTCGCCAATTTCACTATCCGATTTTGTAGCAATCATCGAAGAGTACTCCGGCAAATCGATCAATACAGTCGACGTGCCGACTCCACTAAGCGATCCGCCGATTACTTATTGCGATAATACCAAGGCTCGTGAGCTACTGGATTTCGCGCCCTCGGTGACGCTACAGGAAGGTTTGTATCGCACCTGGCAGTGGTATCGGGAGCTTCACGGTTTGTAGTTTGTGCCAGCCCGAGGCGTTACCGTGAGTTTCCATCCAATATATGTGTCATTCTATCGGGTTACATTTAGCCAGTCTTGATTCAACAGCGGTAAGTAGCAATACCCTTGGCAAGAGTATTGGTAAGAGCGTTTCGTTTTCCTCCAGCTCTGATGTATACTGCCTCTCGTTTGACAATCCAAAGCAGGATCTCTCCTTTTGAATATCAAAGCGCTTCCCCATATCGTCTTGCTAGGTTTCTTTTTCGGTTCTTCGCTTGTAGCCTCGCGTTTCAGCGTCGGTCAGTTCGAGCCGACCACATACATCGGTTTGCGCATGATCATCTCGAGCGTGATGGCGTTGGCGGTTTACTTCCTGGCCTCGGGACGCCGAGTCCCGCGTGACCCGGAGTTATGGAAGCGCGCCAGCATGCTGGGTATCTTCGGTACAGCGGTGCCGATGACCTGTGTGATAGTGTCGCTGCAATACCAGTCGAGCGGCGTGACATCGCTGCTGCTTAGCACGGGACCGGCGATCACGATTATCTTGGCGCATTTCTTTTTGCCGGATGAACTCTTGAGCCGGCGCAAGGTTTTCGGCGTTGGTTTGGCCTTGGGCGGCGCCATTATGCTGGCGATCAGCGGCGAAAATGGATTGCCTGATGTGCAAGCAACTGAATCAACCGGTTTCATCCTGGTCACTGTCGCGATGATCTTCAGTTCGGTGATGGTCATATATGCCCGCAAGTATCTGCGTGGTTACGACTCCTACGATGTGGGAAGCATTCGCATATTCACCACGGCAATGGTAGTTATGCCATTTTCGCTGATCACCGCGGGTTTTGATTTGAGCGCTGTCAACGAGGCAGGTGTCTTTGTAATGATCTATTCGGCAGTCGTGGGTACCTTTTTGGGGATACTTCTTTCCTTTTACAATATCAAACGCTTCGGCGCGACACCGGCGATAATGACAACTTATGTGATTCCCATTGTGGCCGGGATCGGTGGTGTACTGGTGCTGGGAGAAGAGATCACGCTGACCATGATTTTTGGCATGGGCGTGATTGTCAGTGGTATTGCCCTGCTACAAGAGTACAAGGCGTCTGTCACGTGGATGCGGCGCTATCCCCATCGCGGATCATATTGATGTCCGCCTGATTGCGGACTAATGGTCTGTTCTAATCATTGACATCGCAGACATCATAGGCCTGCTGCAGCGCCGCTGTCCAATCGCCAGTCGGGATGAATTCCTGGCCGACAAATCCTTGAAAGCCCGTCGCTGCGATCGCCCGGCAGATGGCGCGATAATTCAACTCTTGCGAGTCATCAATCTCATTTCTACCGGGCACGCCTGCGGTGTGATAGTGACTAATCCACTGATGATTATCGCGAATGGTTTGGATGACATCGCCTTCCATTATTTGCATGTGGTAGATGTCATAAAGCAAGCGAGCAAAGGGTGAA
The DNA here is from genome assembly GCA_965262335.1 of Phototrophicaceae bacterium. GTDB lineage: Bacteria > Chloroflexota > Anaerolineae > Aggregatilineales > Phototrophicaceae > UBA6055. The sequence goes on along the minus strand of OZ253528.1, from coordinate 50,649 downwards.
TCCACTGCGGAAACGACCTCAACCGCCCAAGGGGTACGATCACATTGATAATCGGGATGATTCAACTTGCTATTGAGCAGCTCCAGAATCAGGGTCACGCCGGCAGATTCGGCATCGCGCGCCAATACTTCCAGATGCTTGATGGCATTCTCGGCGCCGCGTTCATCGTCCAACCCTTCCCGGTTGCCACTAAAAACGATCAAGTAGGGAATATCCCATTGCTGCGCCAGCTTAAAATTCACTGCCGCCTGTTGCTGAATATCGTTCCAATACTTGCTATGACTTATGCCCTGTGTGAGCGGCTGATGCAGCCCATGCGTTGCGATCTTCAAACCGTGATCGGTAACTAACTGGAATTTGTCCTCCGGCACAAGTTCAAGCGCGGAATAACCGATCGCCTTGATCGTCTCGATCAGCTCGAGTTCGTCGATGTCCTCACGTTCAAAGCACCACCACGATACCGATTGCCGATATCCCATTTGTCATCCCTTAATCTGCATCGTTAACCAGTGATCACGATAGGCACGCGTCTCGCGCAGAAGCATATCCAAGCGTTTATGCAGGCTGGCCAGTTCGTCACTCGGCGATGTTTCCACAGCAACAAGCTGATAATCCCCGGCCTCCCCTACCCGATAATCGAGTTTACCCAGTGCGCGCAGAACATGCAATCCAAGCTGCGCACTGCGTTCGAGATGGCCCAGCGCCGTTGCCAATGCTTCCAAACTTATCGAGCCCGCCTTGTGATTAAGCGCAAACTTGACCAGAGCCACCAGCCGATTCATGAAGGCCGCTTTGCTTTCAGTTGGTGGGCGATTGGCGAAGACGAAGAGACGTGTCGGATTAACCGTCGCCAGCAGCGCTGACCAGATCTCGGACGATGGGGGGACCGTCCAGACTATCAGTGTTTCGTTTGATCGCAGATGCAAACGATCGACTGCAAGGTCGACCTTGTCCACTTCCGCCCAGATCAGCGCATCAGGTAAGCGTTCTAGCACACTGGCAAGATCTGCCTGCGGAGCCAAGCTTTGACGCAGATCGATTACTTCCAGCGTGGAAGTTTCCTTGGGCAAGTCGATAGCTGGAGACGTCAGTTGCCGGTAGTCCAGCCATTCGACCAAAGCCTCTCGTTGGCCTTTGTAGGTGTTGGTGCGCAGCGTGTAGGCGAGGTCAAAGCGTCCGGCTGGCAGATCTTGCCCGTGGCCACGCCACCAGATCACGCGTTGGCGGCAGCCATTTTCATCTTCTACTTGCAGTTGCAGATGCTCGCCTCTGCGGCCCAAGCCGGCGCGGCTGACCACATTCACGTCGGGTGTCACCAGCGTCAAGGGCGGATTGCCATTGCCAAAAGGCGCCAGGCGTTCGATGTCTTGTGTCAGATCCAGCGAAATGTCGCGTAACTCCAGGTAACCATCAACGATTAGGCTGGGTGTGACTGGCGAATCGCCGCCCATCGCGCGGATCACCCGCGAAAGGGCACGGCGAAATTCAAAGATATTGTGCGCCGGCATGCTCAATCCGCCGGCCATGGTATGTCCGCCATATTGTGACAAGAGATGCGCCACTTGCCCGAAGGCGGCGGTGATATCAATACCGGAGACAGACCGTGCCGATCCGCGCCCGGTTTCGTCCGGAGTCGCGATCAATACAGCGGGACGATGGTATTCTTCCGCAAGACGGCTGGCCACAATGCCGATGACGCCACTAGGCCACTCGCTGTGATCGAGTACGAGCGCAGCATACTCCAGCAGTGACGGGTCGTTTTCGATTTGCGCCAGAGCCGAGTGATAGACTTGATCCGAGAGGAACTTGCGACGCGCGTTAAAGCCTTCCAGCGCATTGGCCAGCACACGCGCCCGCTGCCAATCCGTCGTGGTCAATAGCTCGACGGCCGGGTTGGCGTCGTCGAGGCGCCCCAGCGCATTCAAACGCGGCGCCAGCGCGAAGCCGATATGCCCCTCGTTGAGTTCAGCAGGCTGAATCTCGGCACGTTCCAGCAGTGCCCGTAGGCCGAGGCGCCGGTTCTGCCGCAGTTCTTCGAGACCCCGCTGCAATAGATAGCGTGTATCATCGACCTGCACCATGACATCAGCGACAATGCCCAGGGCCACCAGATCCAACAGGAAGTCACTGTCTTCACCTTGATAGAGCGCCTCAATCAACTTGTAGGCGATGCCGACACCCGGCAGTTCAATGAGCGGATGCGCGGACGGCAGGCGACGTGGATTGACCACGGCGACGGCGGCGGGCAATGTCGCGGGCAGCGCATGATGATCGGTGATCACGGTATCGACGCCGCGGCGCGTAGCATAGTCGATGGCTTCGTGGGCAGTGACGCCGGTATCGCAAGTCAGGACCAGCTCGATACCCCCGTCAAGCTTGTCTTGCAGCGTCGGCAGGTGGATGCCGTGCCCTTCGCGAAAGCGATTCGGCACATGATAACTGACCCTTGCGCCACGCCGCTTAAGCGCCGAAAAGAGCAGCGCCGTAGAAGTCTGGCCATCGACATCAAAATCGCCCCAGATCAGGATCCGTTCTTTGGCACGAATCGCGCTGTTGAGACGATCGACAGCGCGGTCGATATCGGGCAGGTCACTTGGTGATGCCGGCTGGTAGTCCACTGCCGAGAGGAAACGTCGCGCTTGCGTCGGCGAGCTGATGCCCATTCTTGTCAGGTGCTCGCTGACAAGCGGGTGCCCGCCGATCGCCGCCCGTAGGCTGTCGGGCACGTCTACCGCTGGCGGTTCCTGCCATTCAAGCAAGGATGCGTTCCTCGACGATGGTGATGCCGTCATCAGCCAGATCCATATTCAAGCCCGGCGCCGTCGGCAAATCGAAATGCCCGTCAACTGGCACCAGCTTATGCTTATAGAAGACATTGCTAAGCCTGCCGTATTGAAAGAGCCACTCTTGTAGCGGACAGGTCGTCAGCGTTTGCGAAGCGATCAAATGCGTCGAGGGCCAGCCGCCGTGATGCGGGATAACTGGTATGCCATGTGCCGAAGCGATGGCACAGATTTTCGTCATTTCGGTCAAGCCACCGGCCCAGGTCACATCGGGTTGCAGGACATGCACCGCCTCGGCATCCAGGAGCGCCTTGATACCCCAGCGCGTGTATTCATGTTCACCGCCGGAAATGAATACACCGCGGGCGGAACGCCGCAATTCGGCATATTGCGGGATCATATCGGCCATGACGGGCTCTTCGAACCAATAGGGTCGGTATTCCGCCGCCAGCTCAATCATGCGCAGGGTGTAGGGTACATCCCAACTGCTCCAGGCATCAAACATCAGATCGCTATCCGGACCGGCGGCTTCACGCGCAGCGCGGATGATCGCCAGATTTTTGCGGATACCGGCTTCACCATCTTTGGGCACGAAGGGCAAGAACCATTTGAAGGCGGTGAAACCTTGCGCGAGGAAATGCCGCGTACGTTCGACGACTTTATTTGGCTGCCTCGAATAACCGAGCATCGAGGCATAGGCACGGATCTTGGGGCGCGATGGCCCGCCCAGCAGAATATAAACAGGCGCGTCCAGCAATTTTCCTTTGAGGTCCCAAATGGCGAGATCAACTTTGCTAAGCGCCATCATCGGCGTGCCCTTGCGGCCATGGATGGCGTGGCGGTACATCTTGTCCCAGATGCGTTCGACCGCGTGGGGATTTTCTCCGATGAGCAAGTCGGCGAAATAACGCTGTATGATGGCGATGTCTTCTTCGCCGATTGGCCCGCAGATACCGGTGGCGCCCGCATCGCTGTCGATGAGCAGGAAGTGCGCATCGACCGGATATGGTGGTCCGGCGGACATATCGGCGATGGGCCAGCGAGGCTCGCGCGCTTCCAATTCAGGATAGATGAAGGCCGGGCGCGCCAAGCCGGCTTCGCCCAGGGGTTCGTGGTAATCCCACTCGGCGCTGACGTGCAGGCTGCGGACGCGGTCGATTTTCATGGGCTTTTGCTCCTCCAAATCTAAAACTCTATTTCGGCAATTTGATCAAAATCCAGCTCAAGGTCTTCATCCTCCGGCTCGTCTTCAATGTCGAGCAGATCCACCTGCCCTGCCCCACCGCGATCACAGAGCGAGCGGTAGGTGCAGAAGCGGCAGCGCGACTCTACTTCCGTCAGCGGGAAGTGCTGCGCGCCATCGATATCTCGAATCAGCCCAAGCAAATATTCTTCGTCCGACCGCATGGCTTCAGCGGAATAGGAGAAGGCGATGCGCTGCCCCCCTTGCGCGACCAGGCAATAAATCATGCGGATCTTCGCCGGCGGAATGGGCTGGTTGCCATAGAGATGCGCGCCAGCTTGCGCAAGCACATAGCGATAGAGGATGGTTTGCAGGCGGCTTTGCAGGGCTTGCCGCGATGGCAGGTTGCGCCAGGTTTTCCAGTCGACGATAAGCGCTTGCCCGCCCGGCTCCAGCGCCAACAGGTCATACTTTGCGATCAGGCGGCGTCCGCCCAGCTGCGTTTGCAAAGTGACTTCGGCGTGATAGCCCTGCGGCAGGCCCGCCAAGCCCGTTGCGCGGAAGGTCGCCCACCAATCCGCCAACTCCGCGTCATCGCCGAGTGAGTGAGCCAGCAGGTCGGCGGGTGTGCCGAGCAGATGCTGTTGCACGAGTTTGTGGAAGCGGGCGCCTTGTCGAGTACGCGCCTCGTACGTCAGCGCGGGGGCAGCTTCCAACGCCGGATACTGCAGGCGCTTGATATAGCGCAATTGAAAGCGCCGTTGGCAATCCGCATAATCTTGCAGGCTGCCTTGTGTGAAAGCGAAGTCAACGGGCAGGTTCATCAGCAACTCTCTTGCGCAATTCTTCTTCCCAGAAGGTTCGTAATGCGAGCAAGGGCGTGGCTTCAGTGGCTGAGCCGCGGCCGGTATTCCAGGTGATGATGAGCTCCTTGCGGGCGCGGGTGATGCCGACGTAGAGCAGCCGCAAGCGCTCGGCAACGTAATCATTGCGGGCATCCAGGCTAGCGAAGCCTTCCTGATAGGCTTCGCCGCTTTGCACCGCCTTCAATTGTGCCAATGTCTCGGCCGAGAGGTTGAGATCATCGCGAACGAACCACTTCTCGCCGATGAAGCTGTCGTTAGGATCGGCTGAGGGAAAATCGTAGTTGTTGATCGAGATCAAGTAGACGCGATCCCATTCCAGCCCTTTGGCTTTGTGCAAGGTGGTGACCGTCACCTTGCCGCAGTGGGCATCAGGATTGAATTGCGAATCGTCATCATTCAGTCCGGCGAATTTTCGCTTGTTTTCGGCGATAGTTCGCAATTCGGCGGCGAATTCCGGCAGGCGCATCAGCGGATGCGTATCAATGAGGCGAGACAGGTACATGGCCACCATGTGCGCCGTGGCGATCTCGCCGACATCGGTGAAGATGTCTCCGGCGATAGTCAGAATCAGTTGATCGATGGGCAATTCCGCCGCGCGTAGCCATCCAGCTAGCATATGACGAAAGGCCCGCAACTGTTCGTACAACTCCGCATGTGTTTCCGCCGAGACAACGTCTTCCAGCCAATCGGTCAGGCGCGGTGCCAGGTAATCCTCGATGCAGGTAATCTTTCCCAATCCATCGGCCACGCGCTTGATAGCTGCCACTTCTTCGCGATCTTCTTGCTTGTCGCGCAGCCAGACCCGATACACTTCCGCCAGTTTCTTCGCATCTTTGGGATCCGCCAAATACGCCAAGACGCGCATAAGCGAGCCGACCACGGCGCGCGTCGATGAGGTGCTGTTGAGATTCTCGACATAAGGGACCTGCTTCTCGCGCAAGAATTTGACGATTTCCGAGCCGCGTCCGTTGCGTGCCACCAGGATGGCCGCTGTTTGATCGGGATGTGCCGCCAACCAGCGCTTGCACGATTCGGTCACGGTGATGGCTTCTTTAGTGGCGCTGTAAGCTTCGGAAAACAATACTACAGCGTCGGGATTGTCCGGCGGATTCGGTTGCGGATCACCTTTTGGCGTCGGCTGAATATAGGGTGTACTCAAGGGCATTCGCTCACGAATCGTTTGATGCGGATGCTTGAGCGTCCATTCGATAAGCTGATTTGCCAATTTCTGGATGCTGTGGGTGCTGCGCCCGGAGTTGGGCAATTCACGCCCGGCGACATGCGGCGCTGCAATAAAATCGCGCAAATATCTGGGATCAGCAGTGGTGAAGGTCTCGAAGATGGCTTGGTTGGGATCACCGACGCGCACCCAGTTTCCCCCCTCCCCTGCCAGCAAACGCAGAATATCTTCTTGCAAGCGGCTGCTATCCTGCGCCTCATCTTCGAGAATGTACACCCATTTGCGCTGCAATGTCGTCAAAAAAGCCGCGTCTCGCTGCAATACCTGTAATGCCAGCCGAATCAGATCTTGGAAATCAACTGCGCCACGATAGCGCAAGGCACGATCATAATCTTCGTAGATTTCGCTACAGATCTGTGCCAACTGCAATTCATCAGCGCGTCCAGAAAGTCGCTTTTGCAAGTCGGCTGGCGACAGCAGCTCGTCCTTGGCTTGGCGGATGAAATTGCGCGCGCTGTTGGTTAGCGATTGACCCCAGTGATGCGTGCGATATCGCGGATTGTCCAGGAAATTTGGCGCCAGCCAGGCATCGGGCGCTGCCGGAGATCTACGCATCCAGGCATCGACGGCATCGGCCAGAATTTCGTTGCTTTCGCGTTCGTCAACGATGATAAATGCCTCGTCCAGACCGGCGGCCGTCGGCTTTTGCCGCACGATGTCATTTGCCAGGCCATGCAAGGTACGCACACGATAACCGGCGCCGGGTAACAGCCCATCGGCACTGACGTATTCATTGATTTGCCGCGCAAAATTGGCAACCGCTGAATTGACCAGAGTGACGATGAGAATCTCTTGCCCGTCGTCCAGGTCGGTTTCCGCCAGCAACTTCGCTGCCAGGTATGACAAGGTCGCCGTCTTGCCACTGCCGGGTACCGCCGCGACACCCAGGAAACCCTGCCGGTATTGCAGCACTTCTTGCTGTTTTGGGCGAGGCTTAAACATGATCGTCGCCCTTGGCAATTCGCCGCAAGACACCTTGAACGGTCTCCAACAACAGACCGCGCTGTTCGTAACCGCTTTCGCTCAATTCACTGTAGCCAAGGTAGATGGCTCGACGGCAGCGGCGCGTCAACGCCAGGACGAGGCGGCTGAGCATCTGTCGATTCATCGCAGCTTCGTCTTCGTCGGTCCATGCCCTGCCCGCCTGCCAGTCCAAGCTTAAAACATAGGGGTGGGTCAATGGCTGATACAAACGCCGTGACCAACCTTCGCTGCCGACATTGAGCCAGAACTGATAATCGACCGCGCGATTGTTCAGCAAGAATGTATAGGCAGGCGCGATGAGCACACTGTCTTCGCCTTCTACAACCCAATCGCGCAAATAGAAATTGGCGATAACGCCCCGCTCCACCATCTGCACATAATCGAGACCGAGGTCAATCTGTTCTTGGTAGCGCCGCATGAAATCGAGCGACCAGCGGAAGTTACGAGCTGAATCTACCAGATTCATGCAGATATTGCCGGCGTGCTCATTGTCATAAAAGCCGAAGCCAGCCCGCGACAAGACCTCGCCAAAAGCCTTGCGGAAAAAAATATCTATTGCTTCGGTTGGCTCGCTTTGAATATAGTCGTCTAACCAGCTCTGCAAGCGATCATAGCGCGCACCTAAGTCGTAAGTGATGCGGTCTTGGGTGGCGACGACTTTGATATCCGCGAAGGGGAGCAGTCGCCCATGGCGATAAAGCATTTCCGTGAGCAATTTGGCGCGGATGAGATCCAGCCCCTCAATGGCGGTCATCAGGGCAAAGGCGACATCAAACTCGGCTGGCGACATGTCCCAGTGCGGATGCGCCAGGCGGGCGATGGTCAACAAGGCACGCGCAGCCGGTTCATCTCGCAAGGCACGAGACGGCCGATGCGAACGGGCTTTGATACCGCGCGCTTGCAATCCGTTCATCAATCCAAAACGCAATACATCGGAGAGAAAGGGAGCCAGCACCACAATCTCGTTGGGCGGAAGGCCTTGCCCGTTAACCAGCGAATCTATTTGCTCAACCACCCAGCCTACCATCTCAGGATGATAGCGATGGGCTTTGGTGATCAGCGCCGGTCGCGGGTCCACGCCATTAACATGCTCATCGCCCCCGCTGCCGAGCTGTATAGCCAGCAGAGACCCGACTGCGCGCACTTCATCACGCATGACCATGGTATCGCTGCGGATTTCGTGAACATCACAGTGAGCTCGCAGGCTCCGGGCGTTGGCGGCATCGGCACCCAGGAAGCGGCGGAAACCGGCATCGCTGTCATAGATGACCAGTGCCGAATGGCAGTGCTGCAATAAATCCGCCAACAAACGGTGTGAGGCCGGATTGTCCTCTTCTACGTTGTCCGCGATCAGATGTTTGAAGCGGCTGATCACATGATGTTGCGCCGGTGGCAAATCCCAAACCCGCTGACAAAAGATCTGCAGCTGCAGCGAGAAATCGAGCAGATTATGTGAAAGGCAATATTCCCGAAAGGCCAGGGCACAGGTCTGTGCATCGTCGTAGATATGCCCTTGCTCGACACCGCCACCCAAAGCGGCCTTCAGACGGGGCGCTATCTCGGTGATTGGGAAACCGACAACGGCCGCCTTGTTCATGTTATCAATGATTTGGCTGTACAAACGCGCCCGATTAATGCGTACGCTGTTGAAATAATCGCGTTCATCAACCAGCGGCTCGATGGCGCGGGTCATGAAATATTGCACTAACTCCAGACTGAGGAAATTCGGCAGATCGTGCGGATGCTTGAAACCGGCTTCGGCCGCAATCAAGAACCAGAAGGCTTCTACCATCTGCAGAGATAAGCTGCCGATGCTGTGTATCGCGACCTGCCCGCCGCGGTAAGCGGTATCTTGACGCAGCGCTTGCAGATAAGGTTGCGCCAGCGAACGCTGCGGCACATAGATCAGGATTGACTCGGCCGGGACGCCCCGCCGCAACAGATGCAGTAAACGCCCCACCCCAGCGCTAGTTTTACCGCTGCCGGCGATGCCCTCCAACCAGATTTTTTGATCGAGCGCCGTGGCCAATTCCGCAGAGAGAATGTTGTTACCGGAAATTGACGAATTTGCAGTCTTCAATATATGGCTTTTCAGACGCAGTTATGCATATGCCGCCTATTATAAAGTCTGTTGCAGGCGATAGCGACAGGGGCAGCACAGAGTATCAGAGTCTGCGGCGGGTGGTAGTATGACTATGCGAAACGTTTCTGTGCCTTTTGCGCCCCTTTTTTACAAATCCTAAGCTTATTCTTCTGTGCAGATTATCCAATGGACTTGGTGCACAATTAAATCGCGGTTAGTATATGTATGTCGCTACAATTCCCATACGTCATTGCATTAGAGGAGATCAACAGAAATGAACACGTTTAAACGTATATTGACAATAGGCCTGCTGCTTGTTGTGGTCGCGATGCTGGTTTTACCGGTCGCGGCGCAAGAAACTGGCAGCGGCGCACCGATTATTGAGCCGAACTTTGGCGATGACCCCACCACCTTTAACCCGATTATCGCCAACGATGGCACTTCTTACGCTGTCATCAACCGGATGTTGCCGGACTTTATCGGCGTCGATTCAGAGACTGTCCAATACATGGGCGGCGCCAAAGGCGCCTTGGTCGAAAGTTGGGATATCGCCGAAGATGGCGTGACCTATACCTTCCACCTGCGCGATGACATGGCTTGGAGCGATGGCGTTCCGATCACGGCCAACGATGTCGCCTGGTTCCTTGATGCAGTACTCAGTGGCGAAACCTCGTCGCCGCGGCAGCAACTGATCGACAGCGTCGCCAGCTACGAAGTCGTGGATGACAATACCCTCAACATTGTATTCAGCGAAGCCAATTGCACGCTCATCGACACCCTCAGCCCGGTTTATCCGGTGCCGGCCCATGTCTACGAAGAAGTCTATGGCGATGATTACGCCGGCATGGACGAAAGCGATTACAACCTGAATCCGCTGGTCACTGGCGGCAACGCCTTCGTCTTCTCCAACTTCCGCCCGGGCGAACAAACCACCCTGCTAGCCAATGCTGATTTCAGCGAGGCGGAACTCGGCGCGGTGATTCCGGAAGGCTGGGTTTACAAAGTTGTGACTGATCAAGTCATTCAGATGGAACAATTCTTCGCGGGCGAATTGACTTTCGTGGGCAGCGTACCACAAGCCAACCGCGATGACGTCAAGATGCGGGGACAAGCGGGCGAATTCCAAATCTTCGAGACGCCGGCCGGCACCATCCGCGTCCTCTCGCTCAATACCGCCGATCCGACCAATCCACAAGATGGCCTGGATGAAGATGGCAATGCCATCGATCAGGGAAACCACCCCATTCTCGGCGATGTGCGCGTGCGTCAGGCATTGAACTTTGGCATGAACTTCGATGAAATCAACGAAGGCGCGTTCTTCGGCACCGCCGTGCCGGTCGCTTCGCATGTCCGCCCGACCGATTGGAGTTTCCCAGCCGGTCTTGAGCCTTATCCCTTTGATGCCGAACAAGCCATGTCCCTGCTGGACGAGGCTGGCTTCACCGATGCCGATGGCGATGGCGTGCGTGAATGCAACGGCTGTATGTATGCCGAAGATGGCGCGCCGCTGGCGCTGACCGTCAAGACCAACGCCGGCAACACATCTCAGGAAGCGCTCTATACCATCATGCAAGATCAGTGGAACGAGCTTGGTTTCGATATCACCGTGGCATTCCTCGAATTTGGTACCTTGGTCAGCGAGTTCACGGCGCAGACCTACGATGCCATTGGTGTGTTCTGGGGTTTGGGGACACCGGCTAATCCTAACGGTATCGCCGATATCTTCCTTCCGGGCGCTGATGTGGTTGGCGCGGGTTACAATACGCAATCCTACAATAATCCTCGCCTGAACCAGTTGATCGAAGACGCTCGCAATCTGCCCGGCTGCGATGTGGAAACACGCACGGCGATGTACGGCGAAGCCTATCAGATCTTGCGCGATGATTCGCCCTGGATCTGGATCAGCACGGGTAACGTCTTGCTGGCAGCGCAGACCGATGTGGAAAACTGGGCACCACGGGTCGGTGGCGCTCGCTGGAACATTGATGCCTGGACTATCGAACAGCAATAGTTGATCGGCTAATGCCCTACGACAGTCCCCTCAACGTCTCTGGGGGGACTGCTCTAGTGAAGTTTTCCGTATGAGCCAATACATAATACGGCGCCTGCTGCAATCAATCCCCATTTTTTTTGGTGTCACGATATTGTCTTACCTGTTGATGTCGCTTTTGCCCGGTGGCCCGGTCGAAACACTGGCATTCAACAACCGAATGAAGCCCCGTGAAAAAGAAGAACTGAAGTTCATCCTGGGCATCAGTGATCCCCTGGCCGTGCAATATCTGCGCTGGCTCTTGGGCGACGACTGGTTGCGCTGGGATAGCGACGGCGACGGCTTGGCGGATGGCTCTGTTTTCTTTATAGACCTCTTTGCACCGAAGCTGAATGACAAAGGCAAACCGCTAATCGATGAAAACACCGGCGAGCCGGTCTTGCGGCCCTTGCCACCTGGCAGGCGGCGTGGCGCCCTGCGCGGAGACTTCGGCAATTCTTTCTATTACAAACGTCCGGCTATCGATGTGCTGGCGGAGCGCCTGTCCGCCACAATAGAGTTGAGCGTGACAGCTTTTCTCGTCGGGATCGTTCTGGGCATTGCGGTTGGCATAGTAGCGGCAGTCAATTATCGGGGTTGGTTCGATCAAAGCAGCCGCATTGGCGCTGTCATCGTCAATTCTATACCGAACTTCGGCCTGGGTTTGTTGCTGCTGTTGTTTTTCGGCTCTGTGCTACATATTGCGCCTTTGGGCGGACGCTGCAAGACGACGCTAGATCCCAGTTGTCCACCGCTGCCGGAGCGCCTGAATTATCTGGTATTGCCGACCATTGTACTGGCTGCCGGCGCAGTGGCCGGTTATTCGCGCTTTATGCGCGCCTCCATGCTGGATGTCGTCTCGCAGGACTATATTCGCACGGCTCGATCCAAGGGAATCCACGAGCGCAGCATTTGGATACGTCACGGGATGCGCAATGCTTTCATTCCCATCGCGACTTTTCTTGGACCGTCCATAACTTTCTTGTTGAGCGGGGCGGCGGTGGTTGAAACGGTTTTTTCCTGGCCCGGCGTGGGACGATTGGTGGTCAACGCCGTCGGACAGCGCGATCATCCGGTTGTCATGATCGTGGTCATCTATTCCGCCATTGCCAATATCCTGGGGTATTTGTTGTCCGATATCCTGTACGGGATTATCGATCCGCGCATCCGTTACAATTAACAATCGCCGGAAAGGCCTCATGAAGCAGTACGCGAAGAAAGCTCCCAAACTAAAGTACGAGGCAGAACAGCTCGTCAGCAAGTCGATGACGCAGAAGGCATTAAGCGCGATCTGGCGCGACAAGCTGACGCTAATCGCACTTGCCATCGTGCTCATCTTGAGTGCCGCAGCCGTGCTGGCGCCTTTTATCACAGACACGGTAATGCGTGTCGATCCTAACGAACCCAGCTCTGCTGACATCTTCACCCCTCCTCTCACCCGGGGGTATATCCTGGGCGCCGACGATATCGGACGCGATCAATTGGCGCGGCTGCTGCATGCCAGCGGCGTTTCGATGGGCATTGGTTTCTTCGGTTCGCTCTTTTCGCTGTCGATTGGCTTGGTGATGGGCATGACATCCGGTTATTTTGGCGGGGTCATTGATGATCTCTTTAATTGGATTGTCACCACGATCGATTCGATACCTTCACTCTTCTTACTCATTCTGATTGCATCTATTTTATCGTTTACTGCCGAGTCGTTGATCTTGGTCGTTGGGCTGGTGGGTTGGACGGGCACATATCGACTAATCCGAGGGCAGACTTTTTCCATCCGCGCCCAAGAGTACGTGATTGCCGCGAGGGCGATGGGCGCCAGTCCGCGACGCATCATCTTCGCGCATATACTGCCCAACCTCACTTCCGTCGCCGTTATTTCGCTGGCATTGGGCATCGCCGGCCTGATCCTGGCCGAATCTGCCCTAAGTTACCTCGGCTTGGGCGTCCAGCCCCCGCAAGCCACCTGGGGCAATATGTTGACCAAGTCTTTCCAGTATTTCCGCCATGGTCCACACTTGATCATCTTCCCCATCCTGCTGATCTCACTGACAGTACTCTGCTTCTACATCATCGGCGATGGCATTCGCGACGCTTTTGATCCCACGCTGCAGCGCTAGCACATCCGTGCTCATGACTAACAGACACCCCACATCTTCTTTCTGCTCGTGGCACCCTTGCTTCGCCATTTATCCTGCCGACCGCCTCATCTCTACAGCGCAATTTCTCCAAGTGAGTTATATTCCGTAATCTTCTTAAGTAGAATGTTGCGAATTCACTGCTATCCATTTTCGATTCCTATGTAAACTGAGTTTCATCAAATCTGAAAATCCAAGCGTGAAGCGGTTGCATCCTGATCGAAAGTGCGCTATCATCACATAGTATCTATACTGTTGAATTCGGGAGATGAGTAGCCAATGTCTCAGGACCATCGTCCTCGCACCGCAACTCGCGAAATGATGATCGATATCGTCGCGCAAAGCCAAGAACCGCTGACGCGCACGCAGATCGTAAACCGGCTCAATCGGAAGAAGACACCGCATCTCATAGACATGATGGATGCCTTGGTTGACCAAGGCATATTCAATCGCAGCATCGTTACCTTTCATAATGGAGTAACGGGATACGTGTATTCGGCAGCAGGATCGCAGACGTCAATCAGAGAAGCTAGCCAAGCGCAGACCGAAAATATTGGATTGACCTAAAATTCCGCGTGGACCATGCCGGCAACCGGCGTGATCTGCAACAGGTAGTTTACACATGAATATTATCACCCTCCTCAATGAAAAGGGCGGGGTCGGCAAAACAACCGTGGCGACGCATATCGCCGCCGGCTTGGCCATCCGTGGCAATCGCGTGATCCTCGTTGACGCGGATCCGCAAGGTCATGCGACAATTGCCTTCGGCTTAGCAAAAGAACCCGGCTTCTATGATTTAATGGTGCGAAACGCCCCTTTCCAGCAGGTGTTGCGTCCGGTGCCGGCAGAGCGGTTCAATGTGCCTGATGAGGCGCACAATACGCGCGGTCAGTTGTTGATGGTCCCTTCAAATATTGAAACCCGTAGCATTGCTGGCAATATCTCCGATGCCTTTACCGTCCTAAAGCGCTTCAATCAGCTGCGCAGCGCCATCGACTTTGTGATCTTTGATACATCGCCGACTCCTTCCTTATTGCATTCGTCCATCTATATGGCGACCGACGGCATCATTTATCCCACAAAATGCGAAGCGTGGAGCTTTGATGGTTTGCGCGAGAGTCTGACGCACAAGGACCAATTCAGCCCCATACGCCAGCAGTACAATTTGAACGATATCAAGGTGCTGGGCGTAGTGCCTACCATGTTTCGCGGGCGGACCCTGGAACATCAAGACAACTTGCGTCGCCTGCAAGATACCTTCGGAAACCTGGTCTGGAAACCGTTGCCTGTGCGCACAATCTGGGCTGAGGTTGCCAGTGCGCGCCGGACCGTGTTCTCCCTGGCGCCGGGCACCACAACAGCAGACGATGCTTGGGGGCTCGTCGATCAGTTGGAAGGACGCATTCATGAGCAGTCGTGAGCGCCGCAGGAAGATAAAAGACGAAGACAATTTATTGTTTGCTAATCCAAATTCTTTAGATGCAAAAACTGCCGATGCTATCGGATTTGGCTTGGGCGACCTGACATCGGAAATCGCCGCCGCGGATAGCGAGTATCAGGCAATAGAAGCGGTGAGCATTCACGATATCCGTCCCAACATCATGCAACCGCGATACAGCATTCCTCATGATCTCACCGACATTTTTGAACTGAAATCGGAAACCATTGTTGACATATTTGAGCGCTGGATTATTGAAGTGCAATTGGAGAAGGCGGAAAAAGATTTTGATATCACGAATTTCCTGACCGGCGATGAGACGGCACGCGGCGACCGAGCAGAAAACGACGATGCTGACAGCTCTTCTTTGGCAGGATTGCCTCACTCTTCCAAAGAATTCGCTCTGATGAAGTTGGTTGATCTCGCCGCCAGCATCCGCCGTGACGGTTTGTCCAATCCCATCAGCCTGGTCCGGCATGCCGATCATTTCGAGATCGAAACGGGAGAACGGCGCTGGCTTGCCTATCACATTTTGTATTGGAAATTCGGCGATGGCGATTCGCGGCCGGATGGTTCGCGGGTCAACTGGTCGCGCATTCCTGCGCGAATTGTCAAGCGAGTTGATGTCTGGCGTCAAGCCAGCGAAAACAACGCGCGCGACAACCTCAACGCCATCAGCCGGGCCCGTCAGCTTGCGTTGCTTTTGATGGACCTGCATGGTTGGCAACGCTTTTCTGCTCTCGCTGAGTGTGAAAGCGAACTGGCATTTTATGCGCAAGTGGCCGATGGTACGCGTTGGCGGATTCCCAGAGGACAGGGTGAACGCCTGCTTAACGCCATGGGTATGACTGAAGCCAGTCAATTGCGGCAGTATCGAGCGCTCTTGCGTTTGCCTGTCGAGTTGTGGCGCAAAGGCGATGACGAAAATCTCGGTGAGGGCGAACTGCGCAAGATGAAAGCCGCCTTGGATACCGTTACACGTGTAACGGCACCGCCCACAGGCAGACGCAAGAAAGATGCTCTATCGCGCCTTGCTACAGACGCTGGCCAATGGCGAAAACGGCTTCGCAAAGAGATCACAACTACCACCGACGACACACGGCCAAGATTGCGCCGCCTCATCGAAACCGAAATCCGACAGCTGCTCCGACTGATGGCAGAGCTCGACGATTCAGACTCCGGTATACCTTCGAACTGACCTCCAAGACAACCATCACAAATCCACCGTCTTTCCAAAGCAGACCACCCTACCTCACCAAGAAATACCGTTACACGTGTAACGGCACCGCCCACAGACAGACGCAAGAAAGATGCTCTATCGCGCCTTGCTACAGACGCTGGCCAATGGCGAAAACGACTTCGCAAAGAGATCACTTCTACCACCGACGACACACGGCCAAGATTGCGCCGCCTCATCGAAACCGAAATCCGACAGCTGCTCCGACTGATGGCAGAGCTCGACGATTCAGACTCCGGTATACCTTCGAACTGACCTCCAAGACCACCACCACAAAACCACCGTCTTTCCAAAGCTGACCGCCCTACCTCACCAAGAAATACCGTTACACCTGTAACGCTATCTACCGTATACGTCCCCGGGCAACACATCCACCATAGACATCCTCAGCAACGCACCCTACGTCAAAGCCCTAGACAAGAGACCCAACGCCGCAGGTACCTTGCCCATCCCCAACAAATGACGCGCCAGGACATACAAGGTCTGCAACCGGCTATCGAGCAACGCCAAATAGACTTGCCCTTCGCCAAACTCTTTCAACATCCGATACGCCACACCCCGCTTCGCCGGACGCCGAATCTCACTACCCGCATCATCCAAAGCATACACATAACCGGCGATCGTATCAGCTACCTTGTCCTTCGCGATACACTCGCTCACGGTATCGAAGAACAGCGGCACCCGTTCGTACCGTATCGACGCCGCCCTCTCCTTTACCGCAGCAACAAGACCACCCAAAAACGATTTCCTCTTCATCTCCCCCAATCGCCACTCACGTATGCGCACGAACTCCAGCATACTCAAAGGCTCATAACAGACCGACCCCACACCACCAAGCAACCGGTACTGCGATATACCGCGCGCGCACACCCTCACCGCACCGGCTGCATCTTCCAATAAACGTGAACCGATATGACGCCAGGCAGGATATCGGCGACCGTTTCCAAGCTCAAGCCACATGCCCGGTGTACTGTTCCGGTTTACGCCAAGTCGTCTCTTCGGCAAACTTTCCAAGCACGACAGAGAAAGGGGAAACTCCCCCACACTCACGACAGTCTCCACACCAAGCTCGCGGTTATAACGACGTATCGAACGCACATCCACCCCGATACGTTCAGCCAATACCGACATGGGCATACGGGGAGCAAGCCGTCTGATGTATTCGCGATGCAACGCCAATCTATATCTATGCGCCGATCGCACATCATCAGCATCCACACGATCCGCCGGTGACCATTTCACCCCAAACATACTAACCAGCTCTCTATTTGAAGGAACTTGATACACATTTTCTATGGGTCGTCCGCGCTTTCCAGAATAAAGTCCTCCAATGTCCAGGTATTCTACATATCTTCTCTCTATGATTACCCGCCCTTCGTACATACACCGTCTACCGACCAGACTATCCAATACAGCATTCCTTCCCAAACCGAAAGCTGATCCCAGCTCAATCGCCTCCCGCAAACTAAACCACGCACCCGGCCGCCATCCCGCGAGACAAAAAATATCCAGCAACCGAACCAGCACCGTAGATTTCTGCAAACGCAACAAACACTCGCGTACAGAATTAACGATACCCCTGCCAACCACTGGCACCACATACTCCCCACGATAGGCACTTTCGATCGTCCGCAGCGCCTCTGACCAACGAGAAGCCATACTCTCAGGCTTTTTCCCCAGAACATCAGCCACGCCATGCTCTCGCGCCAACAACTCAACTGCTTCCACTTCACTATAGCCAGACTGCCGCGCAATCGAAGCGCAACGATAAAGCGCATTATTCCTGCCGATCTCAGGAGACAGTCGCCGATACACAGTCACTACATCGATATCACGTTTCCCTGAGGCAAATTCACTTAGCAAATGACTCGGTTGCCCGCGAACCTGCAAGTAATTCAGCACCGTATCAACTTCCGCCGAACCCAACTCGCGAACTGAATCAGCGATTGCCAGCGAATAGGTAAAATCACCAATAATTGAAGGCGGCGCTATCACAAATGAACGCTCGCCCTTAATATCGCCGCCGACGAACTTCTGACTACGCACACTCGTCCGCGTCCGATAATATACATGAAAGCCACGACGAGTCTTCACCGTATAGCTGCGCATCAAGTCGGGAAAACGCATGCAGAACTTGCGATAACTCTGCAGATCGTCAAAGTCAAGCACCGTCAGCCCGGACACTTGTCCGCAGATTATTCCCATCGCAGTGATCTGTCCGCAAAACATCGACTCGATTTCGGCATCAGTCGCGATCCTGCGCTGAAAACTGCGCCACATCGTGGCCGGCTGCTTAGGGCGCTCGGGTAAGTTATTGCCCTGCACGGCCAACACCGAAAATCCCTTGCGTACCAAACCCTTCGCTTCCTTTTTCAGTATATCCAGTTGAAAATTCTCGCTTTTTTTCATGATATAATCATCCTTATAGAGCCAAAACACTTGCAATTCAACCGAAATTCTGTTAATGTACGTATGAAGCAGAGTGCCGTTCCTAAGCGAAACGCACCTGTGGACAGACAATAGGTCGTCACCTGTGCATACCCAGGCCGGCCTGCGATCCCAAGATAAACGGTATGCCTAACTATCGGTAGTTTCGGAGAAGAGGTGGACGCCTCTTCTCTATTTGGTACCGACGATCAAAAGAAATCCCCGCAAAAATCCCGCAGTAGATTCAAGCAAATTGAATAACATTCACCCCTAATTCAGGGTGACATACAACCGATTGTATGCTACAATATCGGCAGGATTTTATGATTTTGACTTCCCTACTGGCGCAGGGATTTCAAATTAAAGCGAGCTTCTGGCTCGTTTTTTGTTGTCGTTGATATCCGCCCCGAGTTTACAGCATTTCCCTACACAGCGCAACTCGTTCTGTGAAAATCCGACAGGCTGTGCTTAAATCCCGTCGAGCAGTACGGGCTCACTCAATAATAGCACAACAGTTCTAATTTTTTATCCAGAAGCGAATTTATCGCTGGTCAGGCAGGGTAGGGCAGTAAGCCTATGAAGATTACTTTTCTCGGTGGGGCGGATGAAGTGGGC
Organism: Phototrophicaceae bacterium; assembly: GCA_965262335.1. GTDB lineage: Bacteria > Chloroflexota > Anaerolineae > Aggregatilineales > Phototrophicaceae > UBA6055. Next base: position 31,632 of record OZ253528.1, on the reverse strand, counting down.
GCCAGTTGCAGTTTGATCGAAATTGCTGGCAAGCTGATCCTGGTCGATGCCGGCATTCGTATTTCACCGCGTACCAGCCGCGGGATTCAAAACAGCCAACTTCCTGATTTGCAACCAATCAGCGCGGCAGGCGGGCCGGATTTTATTTTGGTCACGCACGCGCACACTGATCATACGGGCGCCTTGCCCCTGGTATTGGAACAGTATCCACACGTTCCGGTACTGGCTACGGCGGCTACGCAATCGCTGACACGTGTCCTGCAAATGGATGCGCAGCGCATCATGAAGAGCAGGCAAGAATTAGAAGGCGAGCTACCGCTTTTTGATGAAATCGCCGTTCAGCGGCTACTCGATGCCTTCCAAACGATTGTATTCAATAAAGCTCTAAAACTTGCTGAAGGCTTGCAGGTCACCTACTACACCGCGGGACATATCGCGGGTGCTGCTGTTTTGGTGTTGGAAAGCAGTGAAGGCACATTGGTTATGTCCGGTGATATATCCAAATCTGCGCAGCGAACTGTCAAGAGCGTGGTTGTGCCGCCGATGAAAGCGGATGCCCTGGTGTTGGAAAGTACTTACGGGGGGCGCTTGCATGCCAATCGTGTAGGTGAAGAGAAACGACTCATAGGGACATTGCGGCAGGTGAGCGAACGGGGAGGCAAGGTCTTAATACCGGCTTTTGCCTTGGGCCGGGCGCAGGAGGTGATTCAGATCCTCTTGGCCCACAGTGACGAACTTGATATACCGGTCTACGTGGACGGCATGGTGCGCACGGTCTGCGATGCCTATCAGAGCTTTAGCGATATCTTGCCGAAAACCTGCTTACGCATGGCAGGCGAAAATCACCTTTTCTTTCGGGACAAGATCCGCCCGATCCAGAGCAATCAGCAACGGCTGGACGTGGCTACTAGAGATTCTCCGCTGATCGTAGTGGCGAGTAGTGGCATGTTGACCGGAGGCGCTTCGGTAGTATATGCGCGGCACTTCGCCCCCGACGAGCGCAACGCTATCCTGCTGACCGGTTATCAGGATGAGGAGGCACCGGGGCGCTTCTTGCAACGCATCTTGCAGGAACGAAAAAAAGGGCAAGCGCCGACTCTCAAACTGGCTGATGCCGCTGTTAAAGTGCGCTGCGAGATCGGTACCTATTCGCTCTCGGCACATGCGGACGAGATGGAACTGGTGAGTTTCGCCGATGCATTAAAAGCGGAAGACATCATGCTGGTGCATGGAGATGCTGGTGCCCGGCACAGCCTGGCAACCGCACTGCGACAGCGCGGCAAATCTGTCACCACTCCAAAAATTGGACAGACCAAGGTCCTGACTTACAAGCCGCGTCCCTGGGCGCTGGGTAAGCTTCGCTCGGGAACGGAAAGTGGCGAGGTTGATCTGAACCGACTTTGGGAATCTCTTAAAGGTCGGTCGGGCGATTACTTTAGCTTGCGGGAATTAGCGCAAATCTGGTGGGGAACATCGGATCGCAGCGGCGATATGCAAGCAGCACTGGAAAGCGACAAGAACCTCTACTTTTCCTCGGACTGGCGCGACAAGAAATCATACAAAGTTAGGTCTGCCGAACAAGTTCAAAAGACCCAGCGTAGCCGAGCCATCATGCTAGCGAATCCGGATCTGGTTGGCAAATTGATTGTGATGCGTAACAGCAACGGACAAGTGCGTCTGGCAGTGGTACGAGGCGCCGAGATTGATAGTTTTGCGGCGATTGTGCATCAGCAACGCGGCACGCAACATCCAGCGGATTCACTGCTTTGGGTGATAGGCGAATGGAAGAAGGCGGATGATGACAAGGGCCTGCGCGCGAATCTATCGCAGTTGATGACGCAGGCACGGAAATGTAAAGATCGACTGCTGACTATTGATCGCAGGCAAGCCTTGGTTCGAGCCGGAAAACCGGTTCTGCCGCGAGAATTGCTGCCCGAGAGCTTACCCGAGGGGATAGACAGGCAATTGGCGCTAAGCGCAATTGTGGTTGCTCTGGCGGAAGATGGCGCCACTTTGGAAAAGGAAGGGCTACTGCCGCATCGTGCGCTCGAACATGGTCCCATGGAACAGAACGAAGCGCGCGAACTCGCCATGCGTCTGTTTCCGCTTGAGGCGAGACTGCGCAAGGTGGGTATGGTAAAGGCAAGGAATCGCCTGAATCTCACCTTCGATTTTCCGGCCACTGTGCCGGCGCGCTATCAAGAACAGCTGGATCAACTGGCGGAGCAAAGCGGCTGGGATATCCAGATCAGACCGACAGTTAACCAGCAAGCGCTGGGCACGGTAGTAGAAGAGCTAATGCCTGCTGGCGTTACAGTCAAGAAGGGCCCCGCCTATCATATCGACAAAGGTCAAGTTCAATATGAGCTCGCCGGTATCGATGGCAGTCAAATTGCTGAACTTCGTCAACAGTATCGGCAAATTACCGGATATGATCTTATTGTCAGCAGCGCGCGGGTCAATCCCGATTTGCAGGACCCGCTGGCTCCCGAGCCAGAAAGCGGCGAGCAGATGGAGATCAATGCCGCCTATGGGCTGATTCGATCACGTTTGCAGGACTCGGGCCTCAGCAAAACCAGCCTTAAACAGGGGCAAATAGTACTTGCCTTCTTATCGCCACAGATTGGCGAACGCCATCAAGCAGAGATTAGCCGCCTGGCTCAAGAAACCGGATATCGCTTGAGCGTTCACCCTCATCCTAACCAGCATTCGATCTTGCAGATCGCTAATCGCGCGCTGCGTGAGCAAGGCTGGCAGATTAGCAAAGGTCCTGGCATACATACCGATCGCGCCGAATTGAGTATAAAACTTGTAAATGAGGCACCAGCGCAGCAGCTCGACGAGTTGCGCGAGAGATTGCTACAGGAAACAGGTTTCACTTTAGTGGTGGAGACTTAGCAGGGTAGGGCGGGTTACCGTACCCAAGGTGGCCAGGATTCAGCAGCACCTTGTAATAATTGTAATAAATTTATTCAGTCAAATTGTCGTACACAGCCAGGGGGGTTGCCGCTAGCAAGCCCGCATCGATCGGCAGGACAACGCCAGAGATCCAGCGCGATTCGTCACTCGCGAGGAAGACCGCCGCCCAAGCTACATCCCAAGCGTCACCTTCTGTGCCGAGTGGACCGGCCTTTCGACGCAATTCACGAGCTTCGTCGCTGATCCTGGCGACGAAAGGCGCATGCAGATGGCCCGGTGCGATGCAATTGACACGGATATTTTCACGACCGTGATGCACCGCCGTTACACGCGTCAATTGCGCTACGCCGGCTTTGGCCACCGCATAAGGTACATTGCGCGACCAACCGGCTCGTTCGCCGTCTATCGAAGAAACGTTTATTATGGAACCGCCGCCCGATTCTATCATGGCCGGGATAGCGTGTTTGCTGGTGAAGATCGAACCCTTCAAATTCACGGCAAGCGCGAGGTCCAGATAGTCTTCTTCGATTTCGGTGACCATGCCCGATCCGACCCCGCCAACGTTATTGAAGAGCACATGCAGGCCACCATAGCGAGCAACACAGGTCTCGATCATTTCGCGGCAATCTGCTTCGCTAGTCACATCGGCCCGGAAGACTGAAGCGGCGCCTCCTTCCGCCTCGATGGTCGCCTGCGTGGCTTGCACGCGATCCAGGTCTCGGTCCGCCAAGAGCACCTTGGCACCTTGGCGTGCGAAGAGAATCGCGGTCGCTTGGCCGGTACCCGGCATGGGTCCCCTTGTCCCGGCGCCGCTAACGATGGCAATCTTGTCCTTCAATCGTGCCTCTGACATTGGATCTCCAGTCTTAAGCTGAAACAGCGGTCATAAGTCAAGTCAATCCATGGTTACGCCACAGGCGACATTTAGCGACAAGCCGGTCAGGCTATCGGATTGGTCGGATGCCAGAAATGCCGCCATTTTCGCAACATCCCTGGTTTCGACCATGCGCCCCAGCGGCGTATTAAGGGTGGCGCTGTCAATCATCGTTTGGCGAAAACTGCCGGCGTCGATGCCAGCCGGTGCCAAAGCAGCAGCCATATCGTCGATGCGTTCTGTGGCTATCAAACCCGGGCATATTGCGTTGACTGTAATCTGATGAGGCGCCAACTCAAGTGCCAGCGCCTGGGTAAGTCCGCGAACGGCGAATTTCGAAGCGCAATATGCGGCGAAGCGCGGAATGCCCCGCTTGCCCGCGGTCGATGATATATTGATAATTTTGCCACCCGGTCCCTGCGCGATCAAGGCGCGGGCCACGGCGCGACAGCAAAGAAAGGTGCCTTTGACATTGACAGCCTGTACCAGGTCCCAGGCGGATTCCTCCAGCTGCACGACCGGGACGCGATCAGGGCCTGCTGGCGCTCCCGCGTTGTTTATGAGAATGTCAATCCGTCCGAAATGCTCGACGGTGCGCGCAACCATTTGCTCAACCTGGTCGGCTTGTGTAATATCGGCGTAAACGGGCAGCGCCTTTTGGCCCAGCGCTTCGATTTCGGCAACCGTGTCCGCCAGGCTACCGCGCTGGCTTTGCCCCTCGCTCAGGTCATTTACGGCTACATCAGCACCCTCTTCTGCCAAGCGCTGGGCGATCGCCCGTCCCAGACCCGCTTTTCCCGCCGCGCCTGTTACCAGCGCAACTTTACCTCCCAAGTCATACATTCCCGCCTCCATTGGAGCAAACTTTCTAACGCAAGATCCGCTGATCGCTGATGTCTTTGCCGCCAATGGTTTTCGTCAGGCTGGCGCCGCGATATTCGTGGATGGGCAAGTCCGCCAGGGCGTTGACGATATTGTACTGCGTCGGCATATCTTCCCAGCGCGCATGATGGAATTTTGCCGTACCCTCGCCCTGCCACCTTTCCAGGACTTTGCGATTGGGTGTGGCAGCGGGCGTCAAAACGGCATAAGCGGCATCCGCTGTTCCCCATTCGCCGGTGCGTGGCATATATTTGTAATGTAATGTGCCATCGCCGGATTGATTGGCCAGCATGGTTTCAATCTCATCGGCCGATTGCTGCTGCAGATCGGTGGCGTACAGATCGAGAAATTTGAAGCCGAGCCAGCTTGCTATGACATGATGCTCGCCGCGCAAGCAGGTAGGGGTAGGCAATTCGCAATAAATCTTGGAAAAACCGATTTCTTCGCGCCCGGTGAGGATCGGATCTGTCAGGTTCTCCCACAGCACCGTCAGCAGATTGCCGCGTACATGATCCACCTCGCCATCAAAGCGCACCGGAAAGGATGCGCCAAGCGTGTTGTAACCGCGCCCGGCCAGCCATTCGATTTCGGTCATATAGGAGGCGGCGATAGTTACTACCGGCTGGCCATCCAAGGCGAAGCCGGGCGGCAATAGGGCGTCCAAATACGGTGCATCGCTCAAGAAACTGACGGCGAAGGAGGTGCTACGAGGATTGTCGAGGCATTCAAATTTGCGGCCGTCGGGCCCTTGCCGCGGTCCGGTGCGCGGACCAAAGTGCGTCGGCATACGATACATCTTGCCGCTCTGAAAGTGATATGGCATGAGGCTTCTCCTTACGAATTTACGTGATTTCTTCCTGTGCCTGAGTGGATTCCGCTGGTAATGGCGGTGTCAGGCGTATCAGAAGGTACCCGGCCAGCCCATAAAGTACCGCCGCGACGATTTGAAATCCGTGCAACACAATGGCGATCGCCGCTGCTTCGTCCCCGGCATAACCTGCAAAAAGCGTCAAGCCGGACCACCACGCCGTCTCTACAATACCGAAGCCGCTGAGCGAAACAGGAAAGGCCGAGCCAAACATGCCCAAACTGATCACGGTGATAACCACCGGTAGTTCAACGTCCAGCCCCATCGCCCGCAACAAAACATAGTTGGTCAGAAATGAACTGGTATAGGTGAAGCAACTGATGAAGAGGGCAGATAAGAAAAGGCGTGCCTGGCGAATTCGATCAAACTCGGCAGCGAGTTCAAGCAATTTGGTCTGCGCGTTGGTAATGAAGCGTCGCTCGTCCCGGCCTTGGCTGGCCATGATCTTCTGCAAGACACGTACCAGCAACCGCAATAAACTGCCTGCGAAGTAGAGACCAGCAACGATCGCAGCAAAGGCAAATAGCACTACAAGCATCAGTCGATCGCGCTGTTCTGCAAATTGTTCGCCACTCAGGAGAATGCCAAAGGCGAAGACCAGCACGATGATCACTAGCTCCAGGACACGTGCCCCAAATAAAGTGCCGACACCTTTTTGCAGGGAATAATTCAGTCGCGTGCGCAGGAGAACGACATAAGAAATTTCTCCCAGTTTGAAGGGCACCACGCGCACCAGGCCGTTGTGATACAAGGTGATCGGGATCAATAGCTTAAAGGGTGTATGCTGCCTGTCGAGCAAGATGCGGAAGCGTATCGCGCGTAAGAGGTTCAGCACAAGATAGGCTATCAGAGCGCCCAACCAACTCTCGGCTGGGATACGGGCGAGCATATCGCGCAGATCCACGCCTTGCAGCTCGTTCACCACAAAATACAAGAGCGCCACCGTGAGCAGGACACTAAACAAGCGCCAAAGCAGTTGTTTGCGATTGAGGGTCTTTTTGCGTTCCGTATTTACAGTATCGTAAGCTGTCATGCGATTTTCACAAGTCTTGGCTGGGCTGATACCAATGCGTCAGATCGCGATCGAGCAGGGCACTCAGCTGGTCGATCTCTCCTTCAAAATCGCGCGTAAGCTGACAGCGCAATTCATCGGTCAATGGCGAACGCTGTTCGTACTTGGTATAGACCGCGATAACGCCTTTGACCGCCCGCGTTCGATAGGAAAAAGGCACCAGCGAATGCGTTGTTGCCAGGTAGGTCAACTGATCTTTTAGCAACATCAAGGAGAATCCGCTGCTGACGATCAGCCTTTGCAGCCACTCCAGGCGCACCTCCTTGTTGGGATTGATGATATCGAATGTCGTTTGGAATTGGCTGTCTATCTGCAGGAAGTCCAATACCGCGCGATAAACGGCTGCCGTATCGGACTTGAAATCGTCAAATATGATAACTTGCACATTTTCCCGGCCAAAGCGATCGAAGTACCGTTGCACTTGCTCGCTGAAGCGTGCCATTTCGCGATAAAGGAGGCCGGTGATGCAATGCGCGGCGCGGCGTATCCATTTGCCTTCGCGGCGCTGTGCCTCGGCGGCCAAGGCCGCGTCGAAGGTTTCGATCTGCTCGTTGCCGCTGTAACGGAATTGCGCCCACATCGAATACATCATATCGATCGGGTTGCGCAGCATGATAATGATCTTCGCATGGGGATCGTAGTCGCGGATTTCTTGCGCGGCGCGCTGGCTGGCGAGATACCAAGGCGACGATTCGCCAATGCGTTGTTCGCTTCGCACATCGCGAAACAGCTTAAAATAACGTTCCGGCTGATTACGAAATTGCCGGAATCGCGAGCCCCGCAAATCCGAGCCAAAGTAGTGCGGCTCCTTGTAGAATGGCATGAAGACATCGGGATGACGCTGCAAATATTCATGCAGAGAGGTCGTGCCACATTTTGGCGCGCCAACGATAAAAAAATTAGGCTTGGCCTTGCCTGCCACTGTCGCCTGGTGATTTGCGGATTGCCGGAGCGCCATTATGGACCGTGCGATTTCTTGATTCGACACCAGAGGATTATAGTACAATTCGCTGATGTAGATAGTCTGTTGGCGCACGACTAGGACGGCGCCTGATGAGCAGCTGGTAAAGATTCGGGCGGCTGCCGGCGCACGCAGTGAGGATTCAGACAGGATCCGGATAATTTGTTATGCTAGAGGATGACTAGTTAAGAAAAACTTATGGGAGGCTATTGTGTCCAAGAAAAAGCGGGATGTCGCCCATAAAGGCAAACGGCTCAACAAAAAATTCTATGAGAATGAGCTGGTTCGTCTGCAGTTTGAGTTGGTGAAGTGGCAATATTGGATCAAGCAGCAGGGGGTGCGCGTCATGATAACCTTTGATGGTCGTGACGCAGCCGGCAAAGGCGGCACCATCAAGCGCATCATGGCGCCTCTACAACCGAGGGATATCCGCTTGGTCGCGCTCGGCAAACCTTCCGATCGTGAACAGACGCAATGGTATTTCCAACGCTACGTGCCGCATCTGCCCGCTGCCGGCGAGATCGTAGTCTTCGACCGCAGTTGGTATAACCGCGCCACCGTCGAGCGCGTGATGGGCTTCTGCACGGACCGGCAATATTGGAATTTTTTGCGTAACGCGCCCACGTTTGAACGCCTGCTGATCAACGATGGCGTCATCTTGCTAAAGTATTGGCTTTCTGTGGATGATGACGAGCAGGAGCGCCGCTTTCAAGAGCGCGCAGCCAACCCGGCGCGTCGCTGGAAACTGAGCCCGATCGACCTCGAATCCCGCAACCGCTGGGTGGAGTATTCCAAGGCGAAGGATCTGATGATTGAGCACACAGATATCCCGGAATCGCGTTGGCGGCAGGTCAGTTCCAACGATAAACGGCGCACGCGCTTGAACATCATCCGCAATATTTTGGAGTCTGTGCCCTACCAAGATGTGATACCTGGGCCGATGAAACTGCCTGATTTGCCGCCTCGCGACGAGAATTATGTGCGTCCCCCGCGCGACTACCAATACATCATTGAAGATCGCTACGCTGATATGTGAGCATCTCCCCCATCAAGAGGGTAGGGGAGCAAGGGTCAGTTCTTCATGCCAAGACAACAGGGTCATTTCTTGCCTGTCGCGAGCTTCTTGCGGGTTTCGCGCAGGGCGATGGCGGGCAGGCTGTCTGCGTTGGCATCGAGATAATTTGCGATTGCTTCATGGTGCTGTTTTATGCCTTTACGCAGCAACCAGGAGATCGCCTTGGTAATCAGCTTGTCTTTTTCGCCTTTGAGCCGGTCAATCAACTGTAGAGCCAAGCGCAAAATACGCTCATCTGGCGATTGTGTGATGGGCGCGGTTAAGAGCACCAGCGCCGCACGCCGCTTGTTGATATTCTGGTCGCGCGAGAGCGATTCCAGCAGCGCCTGCCAGGCACGCCAATCCGCCAGCAGATCCTTGCCGCTGAAGACAGTTTGGCAGGTGCTATCGACTTCGGCCCAGCCCTCAAGCAATCCCAGCCATTCATCCAGCTGTTGCAGCGGCAGTTGGCGGCGGAAACGCGGATACTTTTTGAAGAGGGTGCGAGGCGCGCAGCGTTCTTCGTAAGAATCGCCATGATAAAGTGAATCGATCAATGCGAGCCAGTCGTCATAGGGCAGGTCTCTGTGTGTAGCGATGAAGCTCTGGATGATTTGACGGTGCTGGGCATTGGTCAAGCCATACCAGCGGCGGGAAATACCGCGATGTTCGGGCCGTTGTTGCATCTTGCCGCGACCGGGCTCGATAGCTTGAAACTGACTGACGAGGTGTTGGTGGTGGGGATTCATGCTACTGGCGTAGGAAATAACGGGCAACTCGATAAGCCGCCCACACATGATATCGCTGTTTTCGTGGCGGAAATTCGCCCGCTTAGAGCAACGTTTTCAGTGACACATTGCGCCGTTTGAGGAACTCATTGAAGCCGATCTTGTCGATGGTCTTGAGTTCTTTGGCGGTAATTTTGACACGCACCCAGCGATCAAGCTCAGGTACGAAGATGCGTTTGTTTTGCAGGTTGGGCTTGAACTGCCGTTTGACGGTGTTATAAGCCTTGCTGCGCGATTGACCGAAAAGCGGTTTGACGCCTGTGATTTTACGTCTACCGGGCATGTTGCTTCTCCCTGTTTCTACGCAACTTTCGTGTTCGCTGGCGCGAGTTGCGCTGTTCTTTTCTACTGCAAGCTCGGTATTATACCTTGTCGGCGGGAAATGTCGAGGGGCTTTTGTGCTGCCGCATTCGCCTTTTACGATAATCTGCTCAAGCTGATGTCGTACATCATCCAAAGTGCGTACTGTCTGCATAGCCATTTGTCCCCAGCCAAATCTGATAGTGCTACGTGGCTTTGGCTGTTCACAATGTAATGCATTTTCCGGCGATCTACAGCGTATCGCAACTTGTAAGCATCGGTTCACACATAGGGAGCGCAGTCGGCGATATGTAGGGCGGCTTGAACAACTTCGTCAATGCCAAGTGAACGATTTGACACCGGTGTCTATAGCCGATTGCCTATAGTCCAGTGGGGAGCTACAAATTGCCTAGAACGGTTTCTGACGTTGCAAAACTCGCGAAAATATCCAAAAAACGGTTTCCTGTGTGATCAACAATGAGAAGGGCGTCGCGGAAGCTACATGGCAGCGGGTATCCGATACGGTAAACACCTTAGGGTATTCACCTAATCCTTGGGCACATCGTCTTGCACGAGGATCATCGGGACTTATCTCACTGATTTTCGATGATGCGGCACCGTCTTATGTGATGACAGTCATGATTGGCCTGATGGAAGCCAGTGTCTCGACGAGTTACGAGATCAGTGTGGGGCGCTGTAAGGCTGACCATCCTGAAGATGTCGATGCGGTCATTCGCATGGCTGCACATCATCAGGTTGACGGCCTGATTATAACGCCTCCCTTCGACAGTTTCCCACGATTGCTCAACGCGCTCCAGGACCTTGATTTCCCATTTGTCCTGCTCACCCTTCATGATCGAGATAAAGAGTATGCTTGGGTAGCAGCCAGCGACAAAGAAGGTTCCTGTGCAGCCACACAGCACCTGATCGAACTGGGACACCGACGAATTGCCTATATTCAGGGCAATAGTCTTCATCAAGCAAGTTGGGCACGCCTGGATGGCTACCGTCAGGCCATGCGGCAGGCTGGACTGTCAGAGTTTATTTACCAGGACGACTGGACATCGGAATCAGGCCGGAGTTGCACATTGAATCTGCTGGCACTCGATCCCCGGCCAACGGCAATTGTCGCCGGAGGGGACGAGATCGCCGCCGGCATCATTCAACAGGGTTTGGGTCAAGGGCTTTGTCTGCCTGAAGAGCTGTCCCTTGTCGGCGTTGGTGATGCATCTCTAGCCAGACAATTGTGGCCACCACTCACCACAATCCGACAACCCATTGATGAAATCTCAAAAATTGCTTTAGACATTTTGGTCAATGACCTGGTTCCCAGTAGTCGTCAACCTACCAGTGCGGTTGTGCCTACCCAGTTGATTGTCCAGGGGTCAACAGCGCCATGCAATACGCCTGGACCTTGAGAACAAGGGATATTTGTGAAGTAGTATGGAAGGTAAGGAAAGGGCGGAGCAACAGGTAGATATTCGAAGCGCGAATAGAGTCGACATCGCCCGTTTGCGAAGCCGAATCCAGCGGAAAACGCTCCTGAAACAGTTTGGCCGGGCTTCTGTTTTTGTGGCTCCCAACTTCATACTCGTGATGCTGATTACCTCTATCCCGGCTGTGAGGGGATTGGCTCTGTCCACGGCAGAATGGGATGTTTTCAGCGAACTGAAATTTGTGGGTTTGGAAAACTATGTTGACCTTATAGACGATGACGATTTCTGGATCGCCCTCCGCAATACCGTTGTTTATACCGTCACAACAGTGCCGGTATCCGTCATTCTTTCGCTTGTTCTGGCGTGCTGGCCAGCCATACCTGGCAGTGGCTATTCAATGCCGGCTATGGCCCGGTCAACTACTTTTTGTGGCAGATCGGTATTCAAGGACCTCGCTGGCTCAACGACCCGCGCTGGTCGCTCTTGGCGGTGGTGATCGTCACGATTTGGAAGAGTTTGGGTTTCAAGATGATCATCCTTCTGACGGCTTTGCAAGATGTGCCTCGGTCCTTCTACGATGCTGCCAGGCTTGACGAGGGGGGCTGGGCGGAATTCCGCCGCGTAACCTTGCCCATGATTGCTGCGCCGATGTTCTTTGCTGTGGTCATCTCGATGATCAACTCGTTCCAAGTGTTCGACATTGTTTATCTGATGACCTATGGGGGGCCGGGGCGCTCGTCCCTGGTCATGGTTCTGTATATCTATGAGAACGCTTTCCAATACTTTGATATGGGCTATGCCTCCGCCATCGCAAGAGTATTCTTCGCCATTATCCTGTGCTTTACAGCGGCGCAGCGGTTCTCACGGCGGCGCTGAGTATATAGCGAGGAATAAGCCCATGGGTGGAAGCTCTGATAGCTGGGAGATGGATCGCCAGCATACGAAGAATGTCATTGTCTATCTGCTGCTGATCGTCTTTGCAATCATCACTCTGGCACCATTGGCTTGGGGCGTCTCAACTTCGCTCAAGACAAATGTAGACGTTTATGGCTATCCGCCTCAATGGATTCCGGAGAATCCACGTTGGAGCAATTACACCGAGGCCCGGGAATTAGCGCCCTTTGTGAATTTCTATTGGAACAGTTTCTATATTACGACTTTGATCGTCATCGGACAGTTGTTCACAAGTTCTATGGCTGGTTTTGCTTTTGCGCGTTTACGGTTTCCAGGTCGTGATAGATTGTTCTTGCTCTATTTGGCTTCGTTAATGATCCCATTCCAGGTCAACATGATCACCATTTTCTTGATGGTCAAGGAAATGGGATGGGAAAACTCGCATTTATCCTTGATCGTGCCCTTTTTGGCAACGCCCTTTGGCACGTTCTTGTGGCCGCTCATCCTGATTAGAAGCCCCGAACTCTATACGGTGACGCAAGGGATCGGGCTGCTGCGAGGTTTGAGCCAGTTTGCGACGGCCTGGGAGTTAGTGATGGCAGGCACGTTGACGGCCATGATCCCGATCGTGATTGTGTTCATGCTCGCCCAGCGCTATTTCATCGAAGGCATCACGCTTACAGGGCTCAAGGGCTGGGATAGCAAATGTCAAGAACGATGAGAAAGGTGGTGGCATGCATAACATCGTCAAACCGTCCAATTACGTCATGAATAAGGAGTAGAATCATGATTCGCAGAATATCGTTGGCAGTATTGTTACTCGTTCTCGTTGGCCTTTCGCAAGCGACACTTATCGCGCAAGAGCCGCTGACAATTCGTTTCGCTTCGTTCCAGAGTGGTGCCGTGGTCGAGAAGTGGGAAGAGCAGTTTGCCGAGTTTGAGGCTGAAACGGGCATAAAGATCGTTCACGAATACGTTCCCTGGGGCGAGACCGTTGAAAGATACCTGACTATGGCCGCCGGTGATGACCTGCCCGATGTGGCCGTGGTCAGCGCACAGTGGCATCGCACCCTGGCAGCACGAGGCGTTTTGGCCGAGCTGACCCAGGATCAATTTGAAGTTCTCGACCTGGGAGATTTCTGGCCCAATCTGCTGGCTTCCTACAACTACGGTGGCGTTCAGTACGGTTTGCCGACGGATCTGGATTTGGCCTTGACCTACTACAATAAAGATGTCTTTGACGCTGCCGGTGTCAGCTACCCCGAGGCAGGCTGGACATGGGATGATTACCGCGTTATAGCCAAGGCGCTTACTCAAGGTGAGGGCGTTGGTAAAATATATGGCTCGACCGCTTTTAACTTTGGCCGTACGCGCATGATTGCCTGGTCCTACGGCGGAGACTTCATCGACCCGGAGACCGGCGAAGCTGCCATGGAATCCGAACCTGTGCAGCGGGCTATGGGACTCTTGAATGCTTTGTTGGTCGAGGACCAGTCCGCGCCGTTGCCTGGTACAGAAGGCGTGACGAATGATCGCGTAGGGATGAACATGTGGGGCCCCTGGGGATCCTGGTATATCTTAAGCGATGTCGAATTTGAGTGGGATGTTGTACCGATTCCGATCGGCACGGAAGAAGCCGTGCTCGCTTGGGGCAGCACGCTGGCCGCTTTTGCAAGCTCCGAGAAGCAAGATGCCGTTCGCCAATTCATGGACTTCTTCGCTGCCCCAGAGAAGCAATTTCAGCGCGCCAGTGACTGGGCCTGGTTCCCGCCCGGGCAGGCCGCTACCGCGATGGACGGCTTCATGGAAGAAGATGTGCTGGCGCTCACTGCAGAGCAAAAACAGTTCGTGATCAACTCGGTTGCTAATGGACGCGCGCCCTTCGTACATCGCGAAGAGGCCCGCTTGCAAAATATCTACAACCAGGAGCTTAGCCAGGTGACTTCTGGTGACCAAACAATGGCTGAGGCGCTTGCCACCATACAAGAGGCTTGGCAAGAAATCCTCGACGAATAACTGCACCGCTCTATCGTCGGGCAGCGGGGTGCTTTGCCTCGCTGCCCCTCCATAGTTGTGTTGGTCGATTCCTTTGAGTATTTGTTGTGCGATTCTTGGAGTCCAAAGTTGAATAGAGCGCTCAAGTTGCTTCCCCAGCCACAACAATTGACATTCACCGGCGGGCGTGCTCAACCTCGACCGTGGAGAGCAACACATGCCAGATGGTCGCCGGCAGGAGGCGCTTCGGGGCAAGGGGCGCTAACCCTGGATCCTGCCATTGCCCGCGCCGAAGGCTATCGGCTTACTGTTGCACAAGAGGGTGTCCTCATTGCCGGACACAATCTGGCCGGGCTGTTTTATGGTGTCCAGACATTGCGGCAGCTGCTGCAAACGCAAGGAGCCACCTTGCCGCGGATGGTGTTAGAAGATCGGCCCGATTTCCCGGCGCGTTATGCGCTTTATGCCAGTGCCAAAGCCGGGGTTGAAGGGTTAACAAGGGGCTTGGCGGTGGAATTGGGACCAATGAATATTCGTTGCAATGCAATTGCACCGGGTTACGTGCATGCGGAGCAGAATTTTGACTTGATTCGTACCTGGACAGATGACCCACAAGCGTGGATTCGCGCTCATTCTGTCAATCAACAAGCACTTGAATTCGAGATTGAACCGATTGACTGCGGATGGGTGGTCGCGTTTCTACTTTCAGAGCTTGCACGTGCGATAACCGGACAAGTAATCAGGGTCGATGCTGGAATGACAGCGCTCATTTGCAACAAGAGTTTTCTCTAATGCACGTATAGTACGAGTCACAGCAGCAGAACCAACGCGGTGGCTGCGTTCACATATCCCGCCTGCAATCAATGTGGCGGATCTGCCGAAATTAAGCCGAAACAGTAGACTCCTTTAGAGCGCTTTTACACTTAGTTTTTTGGCGAGCAAATAGATGCAGCAGGAAATCGATCACTCATCGCTGGGCATGGTCCGGCGGAATGTAGGCGATTCTGTTGACAGACGCAGGCAAAAGCGATACCATCTCAAGAGTGTGCGCATTATGCACAAGCTGTGCAATAATCTCACCAATAGAGAATTAGATTTTTGAAATATGAATGAAGTTCATGGCAATGTCATCAAATCCCTCTCGCGCGGCTTGACCGCACTGGAGTTGGTTCTCCAGGAATCGACGACGCCACAGAGCCTGGCCAAGACATTGGATGTCGACCGCACAACTGCTTATCGTATCCTCAATACGTTGGCGGCACACGACTTTGTACTGCGCGATCCCCTGGACGATCAATATGTTGCCAACGTAAGCAAAGTCTTCTCCTTCGTCCACAGTGTCGTCGGCAAGCTGCACTTCCCGACTCTCGCCACTCCCTATTTGGAAAGACTGCGCGCGAAAACTGGCGAAGCCGCATCGCTGGCGGTCTTGCAGGACGCGGTAGTGGTTTATGTTAATCACCTGCCGAGCGAAGAGGCGATCACTGTGGCGCCAATGCTTGGTGTACGGAGGCCCGTCCATGTTTCGGCGGTGGGCAAGGCGATCTGGTCACACATGCCGGCTGAGGAACGGGACCGGCTCTTTGATCTCATCGATTGCGCACCCCTTACAAGCAAGACCCTTACCGATATGGAACAGATCCGCGAGGAGCTGCGGCTCACGAAAGACCGCGGCTATGCTATTGACGATGAAGAGACATTTCACGGTGTGCGTTGTGTAGCGGCGCCGGTACGCAATCATCGGGACGAATTCATCGCCGCGATGGGCATCTCCGGCCCCTCAACGCGCCTAACGCGGGAGCGCGTGCACAGGTACGGCATATATCTACGTGATTTGAGCCACGACTTTTCTGTATCGTTAGGAGCACCGGAAGTCGAACTCGCCCTGTCCGGTCTACAGTAAGTTTAAATCTGCGAGTAGAAAGGCATTTACTATAGGAGGATAAGCAAAAGTCCGTATCGAAAACCCGAGTAGATTTTAGTATAGGAGCTAATAGAGATGAGACACTTCAAAACCATGCTAATGTTGCTTGTTGTATGTTCGCTGTTCCTGCCTTTGGTATCGGCGCAGGATACCATCCCGCTGACGGATCCTGCAACGGGCGCACGCCCATACGAGGGCCAGGAACTGCGCATCCTCAATACAGAGGTTGTGCCAATCCTGGCATATCAGCACCAGATCCTCGATCCCCTGTATGAAGAGGCCTCGGGCGTCACCTTGATTTATGAAAACGCATCGCATAGCGATGTTCTGCCCCGCATTCAGACGGCCTGCGCGGCCGGCGGCGACGACTTCGACATCATGTTTGTCGAGGATGGCTGGGCGGGCGCTCTGGCGGCACTGGGCTGCCTGGAAGAGCTGGATCGCTTCTATCTGGCGGCACCGGGCGATTCGCATCCGGAAGATTTCACCACCCGTGCCTTCGGCACCGTGGCAATGGCCAAAGAAAAGTGGGTTGGCATGCCTACGCTGGTTGCTGTCGGCATGTTCGCCTATCGCACGGACTTGTTTGGAGATCCGGATGAGCAAGCGGCCTTTATGGAGCAATATGGGCGCGAGCTCACCGTACCGCAGACCTGGGACGAACTTGCGGAAGTTGGCGAATTCT
Source organism: Phototrophicaceae bacterium (assembly GCA_965262335.1). Lineage (GTDB taxonomy): Bacteria > Chloroflexota > Anaerolineae > Aggregatilineales > Phototrophicaceae > UBA6055. Next base: position 14,980 of record OZ253528.1, on the reverse strand, counting down.
TCACCCGCCCCGAGGATGAGCTCTGGGGTTTCAACTATCGCTATGGTACGCCGAACAACATTCTCTTCGACTACATGATTCACTTCGGCTTCTCGCGCGGAGTAGATTTCTTCGATAGCAGCTTCAATCCGCTATTCGATACTGAGGCGGCGATAGATACGGCAGCCTTCTTTGCCGGTCAGGACTTCCTCAACATGCAACCGCCGGGCCGTGAATCCTACCAATTTGGCGAAGTGCTGCAGAATTTCACGCAAGGCAAGGTAGCGATGTACGGTACGGAGAGTTGGGCGATCCCGCTTCTGTTGGATCCGGAAGCATCGATCGTTGCGGCGCACACCGCCTTCGCGCCGGTACCGGGCTGGCGCAATCCGGAAACGGGTGAGATTCAATCGGCGCTGCTTTCGGCAGGTCCCGCTTATATGATCAACGCCCGGATTCCCGAGGAACGCAAGCAGCTCGCTTGGGATTACCTGCAACTGGCGCACGGCGTAGAGTTCTCCCGTATTCTGGCGGACCAAACTGGCGCTGGACATCGCATCTCTGCGCTGACCGATCCCGATCTGGTCGCAAAGTGGCCGCATCTGACGGCGAATTATGAAGCGGCGAAAGTCGGCATCGGTCGTCCCGCGGAACCCTGGTGGCCTGAAGCGGAAAATGCCGTCGGGCGCGCCTTGCAAGAGGTCGCCGCGGGCGGAGATCCGGCAGCATTAATGGTGGACGCCAATAACGACATCAGGGAAATCGTCGAAGACGCCGGCTACTACGACGAGGGTATCACCTATGTATCGGTAGAACAGCGCGAAGAGTTTGTCTGCGCGAAGTTGGCAGAACTGGGCTTGGACCACGACGAGTGCATGTAGTGTAGCACCCCCGCCCCCAAACCCCCTCCCTCTTTATGGGAGGGGGCTTTGAGATTCAAGATCGTATTGATGTGCTCCTCTTCCCTCCGCGTGGGGGAAGGGGCCGGGGATGGGGGTACGGAGACATTGCCCATGAATGCGGCTTTCACATCAAGCAATCAAAACAAGTCGTTTTCAACCCGCCTTTACCGTCTGACGCAGCAGCACAAACATTGGTTCTTTGTCGCCCCGGCGCTGATCATCCTGCTGACGGTGGTGATTTACCCGATCATATTCTCGACCGGCGTTTCCCTGTTTCGCGTCACTTTTGCCTCGCTGTCGCGGCCCTTTGTAGGTTTGCAAAACTTCGAGCGCATGCTCAGCAACGATGACTTCCTGCAGGTTACCTATAATACGCTCTTTTATGTGGTTTTTTCGGTTTCCGGTTCTTTCATTTTGGGATTTGGCGCTGCTCTGCTGCTCCGCCGCGTGACCGTGGGCAAGGACCTACTACGCTTGATCTTGATCATTCCAATCACCATGGCGCCGATCGTGGTCGGCTTGATGTGGAACTGGATGCTTGATCCGCTCTTTGGGCTGATCAACTGGTTCCTCGTCTCACTGGGAATACCGAGGCAGACCTTGCTGGCGCAAGCGGGCACGGCGCGAATGATGGTCGTCTTGGTAGATATCTGGCAATGGTATCCGCTGGTCTTTGTCATCATTGAAGCGGGTATGGCGTCCTTGCCGCGCGCACCCTATGAATCGGCGCGGCTGGAGGGTGTCTCGTCCTGGATGATCTTCCGCCGTATTACCTTGCCCATGCTGCGGCCGGTGATATTGGTAGCTTTACTTTTGCGCACGGTCGATGCTTTCCGCACTTTTGATATCGTGCGCGTCATGACCGACGGCGGACCGGCGCTGACCACAGAAACTTTAAGCCTTTATCTATATCGTACTGCTTTCACATTCAACAAGTTGAGCCGCGCGGCGGCTGGATCGCTTCTGATGTTGCTAGTGATTGGTTTGATCTCCGCCCTGATGTTCCGCTTCTTGTATCGCGATATTGAAGTGGGATAGCCGCCGATGCGTGTACCGACCTCTGAACGGATCCTTGCCTATGTCATTCTGATTGTGATGGCGGCCCTGGTTTTGATTCCTGTTCTCGCTGGAAGTCTCACTGCATTCAAGCCGCAGATCATTTGGGTATCGAGCCCACCGACCTGGATCTTCGAGCCAACCTTGGACAACTTCGAGTTCGTGTTTTTCACACGTCAGGGCTGGGTGCATTTGCGCAATAGTTTGATTATCTCGATCGGCTCTGTGGTCTTGGCGCTGATCTTAGGAGTACCGGCTGCCTACGGCTTCGCCCGTTTTCGCTTTCGTGGATCGAAGGCGTTGATGCAATGGCTGATCTCTTTGCGCATGATCCCGCCGATTGTCGTCGGCCTGCCATTTTATGCTATGTTCCTATTTCTTGAGCGCACATTTAGCATCGGCCTGCGTGACACGTATCCTGGTCTCATCATTACTTATCAGACCTTTCTCTTGCCCTTGGTCATCTGGATGATGCGCGGCTACTTCGTGGAGCTGCCCGCCGCTATGGAAGAAAGCGCTATGGTAGAGGGTTATACGCGGCTTGGCGCTCTGGTGCGCGTGGTGATGCCGGTGGTCTGGCCCGGCGTCGTGGCCACTGCCCTGCTGAATTTCATTTTCGCCTGGAACGAATTCTTCCTTGCGTTGATTCTCGCAGGCAACAGAACCAGCACACTGCCGATGTCGGCCGGCACTTATGTCGTGCGCGCCCGTGTGGAATGGGGCAATTTATTCGCGGTGAACCTGATCATTATGGTGCCGGTGATTGTGCTGACGGTAGTCTTGCGGCAGCAACTGGTCAAGGGACTTACCTTTGGCATTTTTGACTAACAATGCGGCAAGTCATATCTTCTGAATCATTGGGCACGGCGAAGACATAAGATTGCAATTATGAAAGCAATAACCACGGCATTCGAGTCACCGCATTCTATTGCATTGGGCTGGGGCTGTGTCGGCATTCTGGAGTAAACGGAAACTATGAGGGTCGTACTCAGAGATTTAATCAAAAACTTCGCGAATTCGGATCATGTCGCGGTCAACCAGATCAATCTGGTCATCGAACAAGGCGAGCTTGCGGTATTGTTGGGGCCATCGGGTTGTGGTAAGACCACGACCTTGCGCATGATCGCCGGTCTGGAGCAACCGGATAGCGGACGCATCTACATTCAAGACCGCGATATCACCGATCTAGCGCCAAAGGATCGCCGCGTCGCTATGGTCTTCCAAAACTTCAGCATGTATCCCACCATGAATGTTTATGACAATATCGCGTTTCCCTTACACGCCATCAAGATGGATCGCAAGGAAATCGACCGGACCGTGCGCGATGTGGCGAGATTGGCTAATATCGACCACTTGCTGAAGCGCAGTTTGCGCCAGGTGAGCGGTGGCGAGGCGCAGCGGGTAGCGCTGGCACGGGCAATGGTGCGCCGCCCCGAAGTCTTCTTGATGGATGAACCCTTAAGCAATCTGGACGCGAAATTGCGGGTGCAATTGCGCACCGAGATCAAACGCCTGCATCAGGATACCGGAACCACCTTCATCTTTGTCACTCACGATCAAGAAGAAGCCATGACACTTGGTGACAAGATCATCGTGATGAACCACGGCGATATTCAACAGGTGGGCACCCCGCACGAAGTTTTCTTCGCGCCACAAAACGCCTTCGTAGCTAATTTCGTCGGCACACCGAGCATGAATATGCTGTCTGGAACCGTGCAGGCGGTGGACAACGGCGATTATCGGGTGCAATTGCCTGGCTTCAATCTGAACATTCCAACACGCTTTAAGGACGAGTTGGACAAAATGAAAAGCGATGGCGTTATCTGGGGCATTCGGCCGGAAGCCATCAAACTGGTAGCGGAGCCGGGAGAGAACTGCGTCAGCGGCACGGTGGAGCTGGTGGAAGCATTAGGCAGCCGTGATCTGATGTTCGTGCGTGCCGAGCAGGAGCTTTTCGGCGTTATCGTCGATGCACTTTATTCAGCTGCTGTGGGCGACAGCTGTCACCTGTATTTTGATGGCGCGCAAATGCACCTCTTCGATGCCGAAAGTGAATTCTCTCTGCTGGCTGACGGGGCGGACAGCTCATGATGGATGCGGGCTTGCGCGGCAAGAACGCCTTAATCACGGGCGGCGGCAGTGGCATCGGACGTGCCATTGGTCTGGCTTTGGCGGAAGAAGGCGTTAATATCGCCATCGGCAGCAATCAAGCCGAAGACGATGCGTTAAGCGAGTTCGTTGCGCGCGGCGTCCGGGCGATGCATGTACAGGCGGATGTCAGTTGCGAAGACGATGTGTCACGCATGGTCAATGAAGTGATCAATGGGTTGGGTTCGATTGATCTCTATGTGAACAACGCGGCGATCACTATGCACGAACCGATAACGCGGATCAGCAGCCATGCCTGGCTGAAGACGATCAACACCAATCTGTCAGCTTGCATTTGGGCTTGCCGCGAGATCTGCCGGCACATGATCTTGCGTGGCGGTGGCAGCATCTTGATTATCGGATCCACCGCGCAGTTTAATCAGGCGTATGGCGAGGCGGCCTATCATATTTCCAAGACGGGACTGCGCGTCTTCAAGAATACGCTAGCGATCGAGATGGCACCGCAGGGCATCAGAGTCAATCTGCTGGTGCCAGGTCATTTTGTGACGCCATTGACAGAGAATATTAGTGGCGAGCAGGCGCAGGTTTTGCGCGGGCAGATCCCATTGCGTCGCTTCGGGCGGACGCAGGAACTGGCGGCGACGGCGCTTCTGCTGCTCTCGGACAAGCTCAGCCCATACACCACCGGCGCCGAATACGTGGTCGATGGCGGGTTGCACTTGCGTCCGCTGCCGATGTACAGCGATGGACAAATCTTAGCCATGAACGCAAAGGAATGAGGGAACTGTGAACGCAATCGAGTTGAAAGCGAAGTGGCGGCGCGGCGAAGCGAGCCCGGGGATGTGGATGAGCCTGACCGACATCACCGTCGCCGAAATGATCCGCGATGTCGGACTGGATTGGGTGGCCATCGATACCGAGCATACGGCGATTGACTTGGGGACGCTGCAAAATCTGCTGATCGCGCTAGGTGATACACCGACTATCGTACGGGTGCCGGGCAACGATCCGGTCCACATCAAACGTGTGCTGGACATGGGCGCTGCCGGGGTCATCGTGCCGCATATCTATAGCGCCGAAGACGCGCGGCTGGCTGTGGCCTCTTGCAAGTACCCGCCACTGGGAATCCGCGGCACCGGTCCCCGCCGTCCCAGCCGATATGGACTCGATGAAAAAGAATACCTGGCGGACGCGAACGCCTTAACCATCGTCGTCATCATGATCGAGACGGTCGACGTCGTGAACGATTTTGATGCGGTGCTGGATGTGGCGGGATTGGACGCCTGTATGATCGGTGCGGTGGATTTGAGCGCGAGCATGGGTCTGTTGCCGAACTTCGATGATCAACGCGTGATCGAGACGATTGACCGAGTGGCGGCCAAGGCGCGCGCTGCCAATATGCCGCTGGCATCGGGTAGATCGCCTGACGCCGACGAGAGCAGCGCCTTCAGCTGGAATAACCTGCTGAAGCAGGGCTTGCACATCATACCGATTGCGTCGGATCAGGGACTGATTCTGGCGGGCGCGCGGGAGATGATGGACGTTTTCCGCGCTACGGCTGCGATCGGAGATTCATAGTGACCACCCTGGGGGTAGAGCAACTGAGACGGCTGGGCACGGCGATATTCGATGCCCTGGGATCGCCCCATGAGCGGTCGGCATGGGTAGTCGAAACGCTCTTGCGGTCAAATCTGGCCGGGCACGATTCGCATGGTTTCATGCGCGTGCTGCAATATGCGGCGCACGTGCGCGAGGGACATATTGATCCTTCTGCTGATGTCGTGAGCTTGCGCGAGACAGCTGCTACCGCCTTATTGGATGCACAGCGGACCTGGGGCCAGGTCGCCGCGAAGGAAGCGATGGAGCGGGCAATTGAGATGGCGGCGGTGCAGGGGATTGCAATGGTCGCACTGCAGAATTGTCCGCACATCGGTCGACTGGGAGAGTACGTTTTGATGGCTGCCGAGCGCGATATGATCGGCACAGCTTATGTCAATTCTCAGACCAGTGGGAGCGGCAATGTTGTACCGTGGGGCGGCATTGACGGCCGCTTCACTCCGACGCCGCTGGCCTTCGCCGCGCCGAGTGGTCTGGACTGGCATGTGCTGGTAGATATCACCGCTTCGGTGATGCCGGAGGGTAAGTTGCGCGATTATCAATACCGCAATGTTCTCCTGCCGCCGGATGTCATCATTGATGCTGAAGGGAATCCTACAAGAGACGCTAAAGACTTTTATGGGCCGCCGATGGGGGGCATCTTGCCGCTAGGCGGGCCGGTTGGGCACAAAGGTTACGCGCTGGGTGTTATGATCGAGATGCTGGCCGGCGGCTTAAGTGGCGCAGGTTACGTCAGCGAGGCGGCCGTGGCACATGGCAATGGCGTACTGCTTCAGGTGATGAATGTCACTGCGTTTGAAGACATCGAAAGTTTTAAGCGGCGCACGCGTGAGCTCATTACGCACGTCAAGTCCTCGCAGCCGCGGGATGGCTTTGACGAGGTTTTGTTCCCGGGCGAACCGGAACATCGTTCGGCTCTGCGGCGGGAACGCGACGGCATTGAGTTGCCTGAGAGTTTGTGGGAGGCGATAAGCGAATTGGCGGAGGAACTCGGCATGAATGTCGAGAGAGAATGAGCGATGCGACTATGCGGAAATTCCATCACATTCCAGCATTACACGGTTGAAGAGGCCTGTCAGCGACTAGCGGCGGCGGGTTGCAATGCGGTGGAGATGTGGCCGCCTCATCTGGTCAGTTGCCGTACGCCCTTGCTTTTGCAGCAGTTTTGCGAATTTGCCGCGGAGCTCGGGCTGGAGCTGTGGGGCTTGAACGCGGTTGGCGCTGAGTATTTTCAGCCCTTTGGATCGCAGAAAAGTTACGACCAAACGCTGGCGGGATTGAAGGCGGATGTGGATTATGCGCTGGAGCTGGGCGTCGCGGATGTGATGGTATGGGAGGGAGTGCGACCGCAAGATAGCGACATGCTCGATGCAGATCTCTTAGCTGTGCTGGTCGATCTCTTCCGCGAGGCGATCGATTATGCTCGACCAAAGGGCGTGCGCTTCACAGCTGAACCGCATCCGTTCACTCTGGGCATGGACAATGAATTCATGAAGCAACTCTGCGATCAGCTGGATCGAAAACATTTTGGTGTGCTATTCGACTTTTGTCATTACGGTGTGGGCCAGCCGGGGACTTATGTGAAGGCGATTTATGAACTGGGAGCGCGGATCGAGCACCTGCACTATTCCGATACCGATGGCGTGACAAGCGAACTTCATTATCCGCCCGGTAAGGGCGTGCTCAATTTGAAAGCGATGAATCGAGCGCTGGTCGATGTTGGTTTTGTTGGCACCTCGACCCTTGATATGTATGGTTATCCGGTGCCGGAACAAGGATACATTTGGGGACTACCGGTTTACCGCGCTGCCTTGATCGAAATCGGAATCGCGGACGAGGACTACTGTTGAAAGCGGCTATGTTGCACAAGATCGGCGAGCGACTGACGATAGAGGAGATTCCACGGCCACAGCCCGGCGCCGGCGAGGTAGTAGTGAAGGTGCGCGCTTGCGGCATCGATGGAACGGATCTTAAGCTGATGGATGGCTTTGGCTATGTGCCGGAATTGCCCTTTGTCATGGGGCACGAGATCTCGGGCGAGGTCGCTGCTGTCGGGGCGGAAGTCTGCGACTTTGCGCTTGGAGATCGCGTCGTCGTCTACAATTTCGTCACTTGCGGCACCTGCGTCTATTGTCGGACCTTTCGCGATCAGCTGTGCCTCAATATGCGCGGTATCGTCGGGGTCCTGGATGTGCCGGGTGGTTTTGCCGAATATGTCTGCGTACCGGCTTCACAGCTGGTCCCTCTGCCCGAGGAAGTGAGTTGGGCGGATGGCGCGACCTGCTGCGACGCTGGTATGACCGCGCTGCATGCCGTGGAGCGCTCGGATGTGAAAATTGGCGAAACTGCCCTGGTGATCGGCATAGGCGGTGTCGGTTCAATTGTGACGCAACTGCTGGCAGTGTCAGGCGTAAAAGTTATCGCGGTCGATATTGATCCGGCAAAAGCGGAATGGGCGCTGCAACAGGGCGCGTCCGTCTTCTTGCCCGCTGCAGATCAGCAGCTCGTGACGCAGGTTCAAGTTATGAGTGGCGGCGGTGTGGATCGCGTGATAGATGTGGTCGGCTTAGAAAGTACGATGGCAGCCGGATTTACCACGCTGCGGCGCGGCGGACGCATGGTGATTGTGGGTTATACGCCGGAGCCGTTTCCGCTTTCGGGCAAGGAATTGGCGCAGAACGAAAAAGAAGTGATCGGCACGCGCGCGGGGCGGCGTAACGATCTGGTTCGCTGCCTCAAGCTGTATGCGGCAGGCAAATTGCGCTCGATCGTGCGCCGGGAGCATGCGCTGGATCAGGTCAACAAGGCGCTGGCTGAATTACGTGAGGGTGTCACCGGCCGCATTGTCTTGACCTGTGGCTGATCGGCGTGTCGTAATAGAAAGTTCTGCGAAACGTAAAACCAGGAGAGCAACTCATGGAAAAGCTAGTTATTACCGTCACCTGCGATACGACTTTGACCTATCCGCATAATCCGCACGGACCGAAACCCGATAACCCAACCGGCGTCGCCGATGAATACGTGCGCGCCATCGATGCCGGAGCCTCGATTTGTCATGTGCATGGGTCTTATGTCAGCGATACGGAAATACAGCCCGATGGACGGCTGCTGCAAATTCCTATCATGGACGGCTGGGCCGAGATCACAGAGCGAATCCGCAGTACGGGCAGGGCGGTTGTGCAATTTGGATTGGCGAGTATCCGCCTGGAGCAGAAGATCGAGCTTTGGCAAAAGCTGAAACCCGATATGAGCTCCATCAATTTTGATTCGCACGACGAATATTTTCAGCCGGTGCCGGAGCATCCGCCGGCAGGATACTGTTATTCGATCCATCCCATTTCCGAACTGCGGGAGTATGCTCGGTCGGCGAAGGAAAATGACGTCAAGCTGGAAATCGAGTGCTTCAGTACGGGCGCCTTCTGGGCGATAGAAAAGGTACGCGCCGGCGAATTCTGGATCGGTGGCCGACGCGAGGACGAGTTGAATCTGCTGCCCGATCCGCTGTGGGCGACCTTGTTCTTTGGCTGGCCGGGGCAGAGTTGGACGCCGCCATCCGCCAAAGGCATTCAGTTTATGGTTGATCACCTGCCGGAGAATGTGAATTGGAGCATGAGCTGCATGGCACCCGAGGTGTATTGGTCGACCATCGCGCATGGTATCGCCATTGGCGGTCACGTACGCGTGGGCATGGAAGACTGCCCGTATATTGAGAAAGGCATTTATGCCAGGAGCAATGCCCAACTGGTGGAACGGGCGGTGCGTATCGCCAACGAGGTCGGCCGCGAGATCGCCACGCCCGAAGAGGCGCGACAGATCACGGGTTTGTCTACTTGAATTCGGAATTCTATAGGCGCTCGAAAACCTGAAAAACATGATTATCGATGCGCATGCCCATATCATGACGGCAGTGCAAGGGACTAGCGCCACCGGTCCGACGCGGTCGCTTTCCTGGGGCAAGGTGCGCTGGGGCGAAGAGACGATTCAGCTGCTGCCACCTTTCAACGAGCTCACCACCTTCCCTGCGGAAACGCTATTGGCACAGATGGATTGGGCGTGTGTAGATCGGGCGGTGCTGCTGCAGGGTCCCTTTTATGGCGAGGCGGATGCTTATTTCGCCTCTGCGGTCGAGCGATGGCCTGATCGCTTCATTGGCGCCTTTGCGCCCGATCCAGTGGCCGCCGATGCCAGGCAGAAATTCAAACAGTGCGTCGAGGAATACGGCTTGCGCATCGTCAAATTCGAGCTGACTGAGCCGACTGGCTTGACGGGCCGTTACCCGGGCCTGCGGATTGACGCGCCGCAATTCAACTGGATTTTCGAAACGGCGCAGCGCGAGGGATTGATCGTCACTTTCGATCTGGGCAAGATCGGCAGCAAGGCATATCAGACTGAGGCGGTGGCGACCATAGCCGAGCGATATCCCGATTTGCAGATCGTCATCGCCCATTTGGCACAGCCGCCAATCGACAATAGCGACAATGCTGAATTAAACGCAAAGTGGAAAGAGCAAATCCTTTTGGGTCGCCGGGCGAATGTCTCATTTGATCTATCGGCGCTACCCGCGTATTCGCCGGCATACGATGAATATCCCTATGTAGTGGCGCAAGGCTATATTCGCCGCGCGGTGGACCTGATCGGCGCGGAGAAGATCATGTGGGGTACGGATGTCCCGGGCCTGCTGACAAGCGGGAGTTATCGGCAGCTATTGAATTATGTCCGGCTTCATTGTGATTTCCTGTCTGCTGAGGAAATGGCACAGGTATTGGGGCAGAATGCGCTGCGGGTGTATTGGTCTTCCATATCCTGAATAGCATAGACCACATGCCGGGCGCAATGATAAGCGCGCCAGATAATATCTAAATTCGACCTCGTCGCTGTCCTGACACGGCAAGGCGCTAGCAACATTGCCAATTATTTCTTGAGCGGCCGCATCACCGCTTATCCCGGTAGTACCTGTGAAGACATAGAGCTCTCCGAGACCTCGATCGGGGATAGAGGGTATGCTTAAACAATAGCCGGTCAAGCAGCTGCCGCGGCTCGTTGCGCAGCAGGTAGTAACGATGGATCGGCACAAACGGTTGTGCAACAGGCTTGCAGTACCGATCTCAGGGAGTGCACACTTCCATCTACCAGCGCGCCCTAATGACCCACTCTACCTGATATCGATCAGTTCATGTCCGCCAGATTTGCCACAAATTCGGGAAGGTGAGGTGATGTTCACAACCTGGGGCACTCCAAATAAGTGTGATGATGCTTTTCGAGGGCGTGAACAGCGTGTCACGGTGAGTTATTCCGTTGCCAACAATGAGGCACGAACCGGAAAAAGCGCTGGCGGTCGCAAGCTTGGCAAACATACCGCGAAGAACGCAGGCGTTGCTATTGTTCGCGCTGACCGCGAGCTGGATTTGGATTCAGGTTGAACAGATCCCTCGGTTCCAACGGATCGGTGGTAGGGTGTCGAGCTTGGTTTTCCAACAGCCTTGGATGACTTTCTTGGTGTAACCAACAACAAACAGTCAACTCGATACTTTTCCGACCTGGCTAAGATTAGTGTAGAGGACATGATAGACGACGATGAATCTGTTTCATCGGCAGAGGAAGAATTCGGTAAAACTAATGATCCGCAGTGGGCGCTGTTTGAAATCGCGCTGACTGTTCAAAAGCAGATCAGGATGAAGTGGTCGAATATGAAGATCGATCCTTGGCGCCCAATGAGGTGTGAATTCAGACCGAATATGCCTAGGGCAAGCGTACCGTCCCGGGCTTAACCCAGCCCCAGGTCACGCTGGATGAGGCTCCCGGGGTCTGGGATCTGATTGTGAACGAGCCAACGGAAGTGGTAAGATTTGGCATACGCTTTTGAGCCGATACCTTAGTGGAGAAGGAGAAATCTTATGGTACGCGCAGGTTTATCAAGTTTCTCGTTGCATTTGCCGGACGCCTTGGGGGATCCCTGGTATGAATTGGACGTTGGCGGCAAAAGCGTCTCCGGGTCTTTCCGCCAGACACCTACGCTCGATCTGCTGAATTTCCCGGCCGAGGTTGGCGCACATGGGATCAACTGTGTCGATCTCTGTATTCAACATGTCCCAAACATTGAGCCCAGCTATTTGGCTGAACTGCGTTCCGCTTTCGAATCTGCGAAAGTGGAGCTGTATCAACTGCTGATTGATATAGGAGAGGTCGCCAGTCCAGATCCCGATGAGCGCAGCGCCAGCATCGAGTTGACCAAACGCTGGATGGAGATTGCCGCCGAGCTGGGGTCGAGCGGGGTCCGCTATGTGCCCGGCGAGACGAAACCCACGGCGGAGACCATTGGTCAGAGCGGTGAAGCGTTCCGCGAGCTGTACGATTATTGCGTCCAATGTGGCGTGGTGCCGGCCACTGAAAACTATAAGTTCTTCAACAATGAGGCGGACGATCTCTTGCAAGTTCTTGATCTCTCCGAGCGAGAATATGGCCTGGTTGCCGATTTTGGCAACGCCAAAGGGCCCAACAAATACGCTACCTTGGAGAAGTTGGCGCCACGGGCGACCGCAATTCACCAATGGGTCGAGATCGATGATGAAGGCACGCTCAATGTTGAAGATGCCCGGCACTGCCTGAAAATGGCGCGCGATAACGGTTTTGACGGTCCCATCATGCTCTTGGGTGGTCACCCCTATGAGACTTACCGTGGGACGCGGGATCTTTGGGGCGCTGTCGACGAACTGCGCGGCGAAGTGCAGGCCGTATTCGGTGACGATTTCCAGTAACTAGTTTCGCCATGTGCAGGCGGACGGGACTACAACAAACTTCTCCCCATATTGAAAGGGAAGTTTTCAATGGTTAGCGCAGCCGTATCAACAGTGACTTTAGCAAAGGCCCTGGGGAGTCCAAGGTATGTGATGGATGCTGATGTTATCCAACAGGTAACGTCTATGAGTGAGCCGCCTACACATTCTCATTCTCGTGAGTTCGTCATGTTGTATGATCCAAGTTGTGACGTTCGCGCAGCTTCAATTGTACAGACATAACGTAGTCAGGAGACGCTCATGCAGATCAACGGTAAAACCGTTATCGTTACCGGCGCTGCTCGCGGAATCGGGCGGGGTATTGCTGAAGCATTTGCCCAAGAGGGTGCAAATGTTGTTGCTGCTGACTTAGGCTCGCTGGCGGCTAATCCGGGGGCCGATTGGACATACGCACTCTCCGCCAAAACCAATTTGGAAGGGGCCGCACAGGAAATCAGCGAGCGTGGCGGAACTTGTTTGGCGATTGAAGTTGACGTATCAGACCGCGCTTCCTGTCAAAAACTTGTTGACAAATCGGTTGAGGCATTTGGCGGATTAGATATCTTGGTGAATAATGCAGGCATTATTCAGACGGGGCCCATTGTAGACTTTGCCGAGTCCGATTGGGACCGAGTTTTTGATGTTAACGTCAAGGGCATCTTCCTTATGTCGCAAGCTGCGATTCCCTACCTGATAAAAAGTGGTGGGGTCATCATTAACATTGCCTCGGTTGCAGGCAAAAGAGGATTTCCGCTGATGGGCGCCTACTGTGCCTCAAAATTTGCGGCGATTGGCTTGACCCAGTCCATGGCAGCCGAGCTTGCCGAATCCTCAATCAGGGTTAACGCCATCTGCCCGGGAAATGTCTCGACATCCATGTGGTTTGATCATCTTTCCAAGTCGGAGGGGCGACAACGCCAATACGGCACAGAAACGGATGACGACACCTTTCATGCCGTCATCCGGGAGACCGTCCCATTGGGTCGCGAACAAACGCCCAATGATATTGCCGAAGCGGCTCTGTATCTGACGGGCGCCGACAATGTGACCGGCATTTCGCTTACCGTAGCCGGTGGGTTTGAGATGAATTAAGCTTTAGGCCACAGTATGGAAGAATGGATTTGGAAATGAAATCAGCAGGAAATTTCGATGTCATCATCGTCGGAGCCGGTATTTCCGGCATGTATATGCTGTATCGCATGCGCAAACTTGGCTTATCTACCCGAGTCATCGAGATGGGCAGTGGTGTCGGCGGCACCTGGTACTGGAATCGCTATCCCGGCGCGCGCTGCGATACCGACACCTTGGAATATTCTTACAGCTTTGACGAAGATCTCCAGCAGGAATGGGAGTGGCCGGAACGATATCCAACCCAGCCTGAAATTCTAGCGTATCTCAACCACGTCGCTGATCGTCATGATCTGCGGCCTGACATAGCGTTCAACACCCGCGTCGAAGCGGCGATCTTCGATGAAGAGACCAACCGTTGGCGAGTAAATACCGATGACGGGACTGAGCTGTCAGGTCAATTTCTGATTATGGCGACAGGCTGTATCTCAGAGCCCAACATGCCGTCCATCGACGGGATGGAGACCTTCAGCGGACCCATCTACCACACCGCGCGCTGGCCGCATGAAGGCGTTGACCTAAGCGGAAAGCGGGTGGCTGTCATCGGCACCGGCTCGTCAGGGGTGCAATCGATTCCGGTCATCGCAAAGCAGGCGGAGCATCTCACAGTTTTCCAGCGCTCAGCCCAATACTCTGTTCCGGCTCGTAATCGCCCGGTTGATCCCGACTTGGTAGCCGAGATCAAGACCAATTACGCCGGCTTCCGAGCCCGCAATCGGCTGCAGCCGTCGGCTCAATTATCACACATCCCACGCAACGACTTTTCAGCCATGTCGGTCAGCGAGGAAGAACGCCAGCGCATCTTCGAGGAGCAGTGGCAAGTTGGGGGCTTTCCCTTCTACCTCGTCAGCTTCAACGACATTGGGCTCAATCCCGATAGCAACAAAGCGACGGCGGATTTCGTGCGGGCCAAAATCCGCAAGATCGTGAAAGACCCCAAGGTCGCCGAGATGTTAACCCCCGACTACACTATTGCTTGCAAACGTCCCGTCCTTGATAGCGGTTACTTCGAGACTTTCAATCAATCCAATGTGCTGCTGGTTGATATCAGCGCCGCCCCCATTCAAGCGATCATCCCCAACGGTATCCGGACGACCGACGCCGATTATGATCTCGACATCATCGTCTTCGCCACCGGCTTCGATGCCATGACCGGCGCATTGCTCAGGATTGACATCCAAGGGCGCAATGGGCTGACCCTGCGTGAAAAGTGGGCCGCCGGACCGGTCAATTACTTAGGGCTGGGTGTCCCCGGCTTTCCTAACCTCTTTACCATCACGGGACCGGGCAGTCCCTCGGTCTTGACCAATATGATGGTGGCCATCGAGCAGCACGTCGAGTGGGTGACGGACTGCATCAACTATTTGGTGGAGCAGAACTACGCTTGTATCGAGGCGACCGAGGCTGCCCAGGAAG